>NZ_BMRE01000043.1 GCF_014648475.1 Lentzea flava
GGGACCCACCCCACCAGCCCGGTATGCCAAGGACTGCTCGGCTGCGCCATCGCTTGGGCTCGCCTCCGGCCTCGCCGCTTGGCTTCGCCTTCGCGAGACATCCGCCTGGGGCCGGGGCCGGGGGGCGGAGGCGGTTACTGGGTGGCGCTTGCCCGTGCGTAGGCGTCGGCGCCGCTGAACACGTTTTGGCCGTACTCCACGGAGTTGTTGTAGGCCATCACCGCTGCCCACCAGCCCTGGCCCGTGCCCAGGTCCCGTGCGCCGCCTGCGCAGAGGTAGCGCGCGGCGGTGAGGGCCGCGTCGTCGATGTTCTGCGGGTCTGCGGGGAGGCCGTCGTTGGCCGCGCGCTTGGCCCAGCGGTTCCAGGTGCCTGGGATGAACTGCATCGGGCCCACGGCTCGGTCCCAGGTCGGGTCGCCGTCCAGGCGGCCGCCGTCGGTGTCGCGGATGGCTCGGACTCCTGGGGCGCCGTTCAGGGGGACGCCGATGATCGGGCGGGTTGGGAGGCCGTTTTCCTGGAGGCGGGAGCCGTTGATGCTGCCGTGGCGGGATTCGACTCGGCCGATGCCCGCCAGGGTGGCCCAGGAGATGCGGCAGGCTGGGGCCTCGCGTTGCATGGCCAGGTCGGCTGCGGCGTAGGCGTGCAGGGCGCGGACTGGGATGTCGGTTTTCGACGCCACGCGGGTTGCCCACTCGGACAACGGGTTGGTGTCCGTGGTGGTGGTGTTGCCCGGGGCTGAGGCGTTGCCGGGGGCGGCGGCGCCTGGTTCCACCTCCTGGATCGGGACCAGGAACGGGGGTGGGCCCAGCGGGGCCGCGTCGCGGCGGTTCAGGGCGCCCAGGCCCCAGGCTGCGGCGGCCACTACGACGATCAGCAGCAGCACCAGGACCAGGCGGCCGAAGATGTTGCCGTAGTTGGGGCGGCGGGCTGGGTCTTTTGGCGGCTGCGGCGGGACCACGGAACCCAGGCTACGTGGTTCGCGAGAGCGGCGAACGGGTGAACAGTGATGAAACCGGCACCGATGGCGGCTGGACATTCAGGTGAGGCTTACCTTAAATGAGGCCGACCTAATTCACGGAGGCGTCGGGATGTTGTTCAGCAATGGCTTGATCGGGCTGCGGGAAGGCCTGGAGGCCGCGCTCGTGGTGAGCATCCTGATCGCATTCCTCGTGAAAACGGACAGAAGGTACGCGCTCAAGTGGGTTTGGGTCGGTGTTGCGACCGCTGTGGCACTCTCCGTAGCGGCTGGGGCGATCATCACCTTCAGTGCTGCCGGGATGTCGTTCGAGCAGCAGGAAGCGTTCGGCGGGATCATGTCGATCATTGCCGTCGCGTTCGTCACCGGAATGATCTTCTGGATGCGCAAGGCGGCCAAGACGATCGCGGCCGACCTGCGCGGGAAAATGGACGAAGCGCTCAAAATCGGGCCGCTTGCGATCATCGTTGTGTCCCTTTTGTCCGTTGGTCGGGAAGGGCTCGAGACCGCCGTCTTCTTCTATTCCAGCGTGCAGGCCGCGGGCGGGGGGACCACGGAGCCGCTGCTCGGGTTCCTGGCAGGGATCGCGGTGGCCGTGGTGATCGCGGCGCTGCTGTACCAGGGGGCGATCCGGTTCGATCTCGGGAAGTTCTTCACGGTCACGGGTGTGCTGCTCGTGTTCGTGGCGGCCGGGGTGCTGAGCTACGGCATTCACGACCTGCAGGAGGCCGCGATCCTGCCGGGGCTCGACACGCTCGCGTTCGACATCAGCGACACCGTGCCCGAGGACTCCTGGTACGGCGCGCTGCTCAAGGGGTTCTTCAACTACTCGCAGCGCACGTCCGTGCTGCAGGCCATCGCGTGGGTCGCCTACGTGGGGGTTGTCCTGTCCGTGTTCCTCGTCCGGCCGCGCCGCCGCGCCGCCGTGCCCAACTGATCAATGGAGTAGTGACCGTGCGCAAGGCAGTAGTGATTCTCGGCTCGCTCGCGGTGCTGGCGGCGTGTAGCAGCAACACCACGAACAGCGCGAGTGGTGCCATCGCCGTCGAGGCGAGCGACGACGCGTGCAAGGTCGCCAAGACCGAGGCGAGCACCGGCAACGTCACGTTCGAGGTGACCAACAAGGGCACCAAGGTGACGGAGTTCTACCTCTACGCGGAGGGCGACCGGATCCTCGGCGAGGTCGAGAACATCGGGCCCGGCCTCACGCGCAAGCTGATCGTCGAGGTGACGGAGGCGGGCAAGTTCCAGACCGCCTGCAAGCCCGGCATGAAGGGCGACGGCATCCGCGGCGACTTCACGGTCAAGGGTGACAGCAAGAAGTCGACCGAGGGCGACGCGCTGCTGGCGGAGGCGACCAAGAGCTACCAGCGCTACGTCAACTCGCAGGCCGACCAGCTGCTGGTGAAGACCGAGGAGTTCGTCAACGCCGTCAAGGCCAAGAAGGTCGACGACGCCAAGGCGCTCTTCCCCGTGTCGCGGATCTACTGGGAGCGCATCGAGCCCGTCGCGGAGAGCTTCGGCGACCTCGACCCCAAGATCGACGGCCGCGAGGACGTCATCGAGGAGGGCATGGCGTTCACCGGCTACCACCGCCTCGAGAAGGACCTGTGGGAGTCCGGGCTGCAGGCCGACTCCGAGAAGATCGCGGATCAGCTCCTCGTCGACGTCAAGGAGATCGTCGCCAAGGCGAAGTCGGTCGAGCTGACCCCGGTGCAGCTGGCCAACGGTGCCAAGGAACTGCTCGACGAGGTCGCCACCGGCAAGATCACCGGTGAGGAGGACCGCTACTCGCACACCGACCTGTGGGACTTCCGGGCCAATGTGGACGGTTCGCAGGCGGCCATCGCGGCGCTGCGGCCGGTCGTGGAGCAGAAGGACAAGGCGCTCGTGTCCACTCTGGACGCCAAGTTCAAGGCTCTCGACGAGGCGCTCGAGAAGCACCGCAAGGGTGACGGCTTCAAGCTCTACACCGAGCTGTCCAAGGACGAGGTCAAGGCGCTGGCCGAGGCCGTCGACGCGCTCGGCGAGCCGGTCAGCAAGGTCGCGGAAGTGGTGTCTGCCAAGTGAGCGGGATGTCGCGGCGCAGGCTGCTGGGGTACGCGGGCGCCGGTGTGGCGCTCGCGGGTGCCGGCGCCACCGCGGGGGTGCTCGCGACCAAGGAGTCTCCCGAGGTCGAGAACGTCGCCGCCGCCAAGGTTCCGTTCCGCGGTGACGTCCAGGCGGGCATCACCACGCCCGCGCAGGACCACATGCACTTCGTCGCGCTGGACGTGAAGACGACCAGCCGCGACGAGCTGATCGACCTGCTCAAGCAGTGGACGGTGGCCGCGGAACGGATGACCGCCGGCCAGGAGGCCGCGGAGAACGGTGCCGTCGGTGGCAACGCCGAGGCGCCGCCCAAGGACACCGGTGAGGCGCTCGACCTGCCCGCGTCCGCGCTGACGATCACGATCGGCTTCGGGCCGTCGTTGTTCGACGACAGGTTCGGGCTGAAGGACAAGCGGCCGGAGCGGTTGATCGACCTGCCGCGCTTCCCGCAGGACGACCTGGACCCCGCGCGCAGCAACGGGGACATCTGCCTCCAGGCCTGTGCGAACGACCCGCAGGTCGCGGTGCACGCGATCCGCAACCTGGTCCGCATCGGCTTCGGCCGGGTCGCGGTCCGCTGGTCGCAGCTCGGGTTCGGCCGAACGTCGTCGACGACGCGCTCGCAGGCGACGCCGCGCAACCTGTTCGGGTTCAAGGACGGCACGCGCAACATCAAGGCCGAGGACACCGAACTGCTCAAGGAGCACGTCTGGGTCTCGAAGGAGGACGGGCCGGACTGGCTCGTCGGCGGCACGTACCTGGTGACGCGCCGGATCCGCATGCACATCGAGATCTGGGACCGCACGTCGCTCGCCGAGCAGGAGCAGATCATCGGCCGCACCAAGGGCGAGGGCGCGCCGCTCGGGCAGCAGAAGGAGTTCGACGAGCCCGACCTGCACGTCAGGGGCGCGGGCGGAGTGCCGTTGATCGGCGAGGTCTCGCACATCCGCCTCGCGTCGCCGGAGTCGTTGAACGGGGCGCGAATCCTGCGCCGCGGCTACAACTTCACCGACGGCTCGGACGGCCTCGGCCACCTCGACGCCGGCCTGTTCTTCGTGGCGTTCAACCGCGACACGCGCAAGCAGTTCGTGCCGATGCAGCAGGCTCTGTCCACTAAGGACGAGATGATGGAGTACGTCGAACACACGGGCTCGGGGCACTTCGCGGTGCCGCCGGGCGTGAAGGAGGGAGGGTTCTGGGGCGACACCCTCTTCCGGTGATCAGCTTCCCAGAGCCATCCGGGCTTTGACCTCGCCGAGCGCTTCCTGGTACTCGGGTGACGGGTTCATCGCGACCGCCATCCGCAACTGGGCGAGCGCCTCGGCGAGGCGCCCGAGCCGCTGCAGCGTCTTGCCGAGCGCGAACCGCGCGTAGTGGTCGCTCGGATCGAGGTCGAGCACCTTCCTGAACGCCTGTTCAGCCCTGTTGAGCTGCGCGGATCCGAGATAGGCCCGACCGGCGAGCAGCTGAACGGACGGCGCCTCCCCGGCCTCGTCCAGCACCTGCTGTAGTTCGCGCAGCGCGTCGAGAGGCCGGCGCTGTGCGAGCAACGCCTCCGCCTTCCGGAACGCCTCGAAGGTGCTGTCCGTCATTCGATCAACGTTACCCACCGATCCGCGGTTCTTCGACTGCCGTCCGGGCGACAGAACTCTTTGGAGTGGCCGCCCCGAGCCAGCAGGCCCCGAACCCGAGCACCAGTCCGGCCCCGACGCCCGCCGTCGGCACCTGTCCCAGCAACGGCCACGCGATCAACGCCGTCACCGACGGCACCACAGAGGACAGCGTGGTCATCGCCGCCGCGCCCCCGTTGCGCACGCCGACCAGGAACAGCGACGCACCGCCCATCGAGTTCACCAGCACCAGGAACGTGACGGTCAGCCAGAACTGCCGCCAGTCCGTCACGCCGGCGTTCTCGGTGAGCGCCAGCAACCCGACCACGGGCACCGACACGGCGTGCTGCACGGCGTTGCCGCTGCGGAAGTCCGTGTCCCGGCAGAACTTCTGCTGGTAGACGCCGCCCGCGACGAATCCCAGCATGCCCAGCACGGTGAACACCGCGCCGAACCCGAACGACCCCAGCCGGTCCGACAACGCGGCCAGCACGGCGGCGACTCCGAGCACCAGGCCCGCGAGCCGCGTCAGTCCAATTCGGACACGGAACACCCTGGCAGCCACAACGGCGGTGAGCACCGGCGTGCACGAGATCACCAACGCCGTCACCGACGCGGGCACACCCAGCCGCAGCCCGAGATAGACGCCCGAGAACTGGCACGCCTGCACCAGCAACCCCGCCACGCACGTGTGCACGAGCGCCCACCCACGAGGCCAGCGTGCGCTCGTCACCATCGCCACGAGAGCCATGAGCGTTGCCGCGAGGGCGAAGCGGATCGTGGTCATCAGGAACGGGGGAGCCACGGCCACGGCGAGCGCGCCCACCGGATAACCGGAGGCCCAGACCAGCACGGTGCCCGCCGCGAAGCCGGGTTTGATCCTCACGGTCTCCAGGCGTACCAGTCAGCGGTGCTCAGGACGAGCTTTCGTGCCAGGCCACGGCCATCCTGCGGACCGCCTCGGTGATGATCTCCGGCGAGGTCGCGAGGTTCATCCGCGCGAACCCCGCACCGCCGGTGCCGAACGGGATTCCCGAGCTCAGCGCGACCTTGCCGCGCTTCAGGAACGTCTTGGCCGGGTTGTCGCCGAGCCCGAGGTCGCGGCAGTCGAGCCAGGCGAGGTAGGTGGCCTGACCCGGTTGGTAGCGGACCGCCGGGAGCTGTTCGGCCAGGAGGCCGGCGAGCAACCTCCGGTTCTCGTCGAGCCCTTCCAGCAGGGCGTCCAGCCATTCGACGCCATCCCGCAGCGCCGCGGTGTGCGCGAGAACTCCGACATGGCTCGCGCTGTAGCGCGCTTCTTCCGGAAGGCGCGCGAGATCGTCGGCGGCGGCCGGGCCCGCGATCGCGAGGGCGGCCTTGAGACCGGCGAGGTTCCACGCTTTGGAGGCCGAGGTCAGCGACAGGCCGTCGTCGTCCGCGACGCTGAGGTACGGCACGAAGCCGGCGGTCGTGAGAGGCGCGTGGATCTCGTCCGCCACGACCCGGATTCCGTGCCTGCGCGCCAGTTCGGCGACCTGTTCGAGCTCAGCCGCGCTGTGGACGGTGCCGGTCGGGTTGTGCGGGTTGCACAGCAGGTACACCGCACCGCGGCCCGCCCGCGTGAACGCCTCCTCCAGCGCGGCGAAGTCGAGCCGCGAGGAGGCGCTGAGCGGCGCCTCGACCACGGTCCGCCCCAGCGTCTCGACGACCTCGTAGAACGGCGGGTAGACGGGACAGTTGACCACGACGGGCGCATCCCGGCGGGACACCAGCCGGAACATCTCGGCGACGCCCGTCATCACGTCGGGCACGATCGCCATCCGGTCCACGGCCGGCTCCCAGTTCCACCGCTTCTTCGCGAACTCGGCGAGAGCTTCGGCGTACGCGGTGCCGCTGGGGTAGCCGGTGTCGCCGCGCGCGACCGCGTCGGTGATGGCCCGCGCGACCGGTTCGGCCAGGAGGACGTCCATCTCGGCGATCCACAGCGGCAGCACGTCCTCGGGGTAGTACCGCCACTTCATGCTCGTGCGTTGCCTCAGCTGCTCCAGAGTGAGCTGACGTAACGGGTTCATGGGGCAAACCTAAGCTTCTTGGCCGAGGAAGTGTTTGCGATTCTTTGCGGCATGGACGCTCTGGACCGCAAAATTCTTGCCGAGGTGCAGGCGGACGGCCGGCTGACCGTCACGGAGCTGGCCGGCCGCGTGCAGCTGAGCATCTCCCGCTGCCAGCGCCGGTTGCGCGACCTGGAGAAGGCGGGCGTGATCCGCGGCTACCGCGCCGTCGTGGACGCCGCCGCGCTCGGGTTCGGGTTCGAGGCGCTGGTCTTCGCGAAGCTGCGGCTGGACACGATGGCGGACTTCGACCGCGCGCTGGCCGAGGTGCCGAACGTGGTGGAGGCGCAGCGGTTGTTCGGCAGCCCCGACTACCTGCTGCGGGTGGTCACCGCCGATCTCGCGTCCTACCAGCGGTTGTACGAGGAGACGCTGGCGAAGCTGCCAGGGGTGCGCGGGCTGACGTCGACGATCGTGATGAAGCAGGTGATCGAGCCGCGGCCGTTGCCGACGCAACCGTGATGTGCCTACCAGCCGAGTACCTCGCCGTAGGCATTTCGGACCACGTCCAGGCATCGTTGCGGCTCGGGAAGTTCGCGGGTCTGGTGGGCCAGCTGCGACTGCCACTCGAGTCCGGTGGGAAGCGACGTGAATTCGTACTTCTGCACCGAAGCACCCGTTGCTTCGCGGACCAGGTCGGCCGCTTCCTGTGTCAGCGCACCGAGTTCGGCCAGGTGTGCGAGGTCGTACAGGTCTCGTGCCGCGTGACGGTCTGCCCAGGCAAGAGTCTTCATCGCCGCGAAAGCGGGCAACGTCGGAACTCTGAGCACGACCTCTCGCGTGACATCGCTGTATCGGGTTTCGATCCGGACGGCCTCGCTCGGCCACCGCGCCCAGTCCTCGTGGTCGAGAAGTTGAACGCGGACGCGGAGATCCGTGGTGGTGACGAGCAGGCCGGGTTCGACCGACTTCGTGGATCGCAGGGGAGGATCCCAGGTCGTTCCGGGAAACTCTCTGCGCAGTCGTCGTGGCAGCCGCTCGTCGAGCGCGGTGGCCACGGCATCGCGTTCAGGCGCCCACAGGTCGACGTCCTCGGACAACCTGCCGCCTGCCGCCGGGTCTGAGAGATGTGTCCTGGCCAGCGCGGTGCCGCCGACGAACAAGACCTCGGGCGCGATCTCGGGCAAGGCTGCCAGCACGTGGCTGATCAGATGGTCTCGCCGGACCTGGTCTTCGGCGACTCCGAACTCCTCGGCCACCGCGACGAGCTCGTCGTGCTCAAGCACCTGCTGCCTCTTTCCTCACTCGAGCCAACGCTCCTGGCCTGTGCTGCTCGCGTGCGAGTTCCTCGGTAACCGCCCAGTCGATCCTGCGGGCCAGCGCTCGCAGGATCGGCCCGGCGTCGGCTTCCTCGATGCCGCCGAGCCGCGGCCGGGCGGCGATGTCGAGGGCCGTCTGCTCCGGCGTGGTCATCCAGCCCGTCGTGAGTTCGGTTTCCACGCGTTCGAGGTCAAGGCGTCCCACGTCGCGCTTGACGAAGACGATCTCACCCAGGTCGGTGTGCAGCTGGGGCCGCTGCTTGGGCACGGCCACGACCGCGGTGCCGATGGCCCGCGGCAGAGCGCCGTGGCGCCGTGCGGCTGTGACGCTCATGAGCGCTACCGCGTCTCTGCCGTAGTCGGCCTGGGCGATGCCGAGTGCCGCTGCCGCGAGGTCCGGGCGCCAGCGAGGGTCACCCAGCCGCTCCATCGGCGCCAGCGCGTAGTAGCCGGTGCTGATGCGGCGGAGCACGGCCTGTTCGAGCAGCCGTTCGAACTCGCTGCGGGGATGGGCGTAGACGTCGGCGGCATCCCTGGGGCGCACCACCTTGTTCGCCCTCTTGGCGAGAGCGGTCGGAATGGTGACATGACCCTTCACTACGACCTCCGTAGGCTACGAGCCTACGTTCATAATACTCGTTCCTTGGGAAGCGGGGAATGCTCGCGGGCGTTGTGCTGTTGCATGAGCCTGCGCTTCTCACTGATGGGTCCGGTACGAGCCTGGCGAGACGACGAGGAGATCGATCTGGGGCCGCGCCAGCAACGCGCGGTGCTGGCGGCGTTGCTGCTGAACAACGGCATCCGGCTGAGCAAAGAGCAGCTGATCGGCATGGTCTGGGACGATCCGACGCCCAGTGCGGTCATGGCGCTCAGGACCTACATGTACAAGATCCGCAAGGCCCTCCCCGAGCTGGACCTCAGGTCCAAGGACGGCGGGTACACGGTCAGGGCCGAGATTGTCGACGACTGCCGCGGCGAGCCCTTGGAGGGGCTCCAAGGTTCCTACTTCGACGCGCAGCGCGTCCGGCTCGGCGAGCACCGGCTCAAGGCTCGGGAGGACTGGCTCGAACGGGAGCTGGACGTCCTGGAGTTGCAGAAACACGTTGCCGCGCATCCACTTCGCGAACGGCCTCGCGCGTTGTTGATGTACGCCCTCTTCCGGGAGGGCAGGCAGGCGGAGGCCTTGGACCACTTCCATCAGGCGCGCGCTCTGCTGAACGAGGAGCTCGGCATCGAACCGGGGCCCGAGCTGCGCAAGGTGCACGCGCAGATCCTCAAGGGCGACCTCCACCTGCCTCGCCGGCCGGAGCAGCTGCCGCCGGACCTCCCCGACTTCACCGGTCGCGACGCCGAGATCGCGCGGATTCTCGACGCGCTTCCCGGCACGGTCGGCATCACCGGGATGCGCGGCAGCGGCAAGACCGCGCTGGCCACCAGGGTCGGTCATCTGGCCAAGAAGCGGTTTCCGGACGGCCAGATCTTCGTCCGGTCGCACGACGTCGCCAACGAACTGCTGCGCGCGGTCGGGGTGGAGAACCCCAGCGGGGACAAGGCCGCGCTCTGGCGGGAGAAGGCGCGCGGCAAGCGGTTCCTGATCGTCATCGACGACGTGCGGGACGCGGCGTCGGTCAAGGATCTCGGCACGCCCGGTTCGGCGCTCGTCCTCACCAGCGTCCGGCAGTTGAACGAGCTGCCGGGGGTGACCTGGGTGAAGATCGCCGGGCTGACCGAGCAGGCCGCGCGGGAGTTCTTCGGCAAGGTCTTCGACCGCGGCCGGATCGACGCGGAACCGGAGAACGCCGAGGTGCTGCTGGAACGCGTGTCGCGGCTGCCGACCCCCATCCGCGTGATCGGCGGCAAGCTTCGCGCACGGCAGCACTGGACGATCGGGATGCTGCTGGAGCAGATGGAGCGGGACACCAAGCTCGGCAACGCGGTTCCGGTCGACTGCGCCGCGACGCTCGCCCCGTTGATCTCCGCCGAGAAGGACCTGTCCGACGAGGAACGCCACGTGCTCATGTGCTTCGCCCGGCGGGACACCGACGTGATCGACATCCACGAGGCCGCGGAGATGTCCGGGGCTGATCCCGGCGCGATCGAGATGGTGCTGGAGTCGCTCGCGGACGTGCACCTGATCGAACCGCTCGTGCTCGGCCGCTATCGGCTGCCGCACTTCGTGCGCATCTACTTCGGCATCCGGTCACCAGCGCTGACCAGCTGATTCACTCCGGATTTACGGCCTGACGACGGACCGCCGGAACCGTCGGGGCCATGGAACTCCAGGGACAACGAGCGCTCGTCACCGGCGCGACGTCCGGCATCGGCCGTGCGGTGGCGCGGAAACTGACCGAGGCGGGCGCGACCGTCATCACCACGGGGCGGCGCGCGCTCGGCGGCACGCAGCACGTCGTCGCCGACCTCGGTGACCTCGACGACGTGCGCAGGCTCGCCGACGAGGTCGGCGAGGTCGACGTGCTGGTCAACAACGCGGGCATCTTCCCGTTCGGGCCGACGCTCGAGCAGGACGTCGAGACCTACGAGCAGGTCTTCAACGTCAACGTGCGCGGGCCGTACTTCCTCACCGCCGCCCTGCTGCCGAAGATGATCGCGAAGGGCGGCGGCAGCATCGTCAACATCTCGTCGGTCACCGCGCGGACCGGCACGCCGATCATGTCGGTCTACGGCGCGTCGAAGGCCGCGCTCGACTCGTTGACGCTGAGCTGGGCCGTCGAGTTCGGTGGTCACGGCATCCGGGTCAACTCCGTCGCGCCCGGCCTCACCCGCACCGAGAAGGTCGAGGAGAATCTCGGCGACGCCATCGAGCACATCGTCGCGCCGACCCCGCTCGGCCGCGCGGGTGAGCCGGAGGAGATCGCGGAGGCCGTCCTGTTCCTCGCCTCGCCGAGGTCGAGCTTCCTCACCGGGTCGATCGTGACGGCGGACGGCGGTGCCATCGCGACCTGACCTGGGTGTATATCCGAAATTTATGCCGAAATGATCCGGCGCGGCCAAGTTCGTAGACATGCGAACTTTGGAGAACCAGAAGGCACTCGTCACCGGAGCCACGTCGGGAATCGGCCGCGCGATCGCGGTGAAGCTCGCCGAGGAGGGCGCGACGGTCTACTTCACCGGCCGCCGCGCCGAGCTCGGCAAGGAGACCGTCGAGCTCATCGAGAAGGCCGGCGGCACGGGCCACTTCATCGTCTCGGACATCGCGAGCATCGACGACGTCCGCAAGCTCGCCGCTGAGGTCGGCGAGGTCGACGTGCTCGTGAACAACGCGGGCATCTTCCCGTTCTCGCCGACCCCGGAGCAGTCGCTCGAGGACTACCAGCGGGTGTTCGACGTCAACGTGCGCGGCACCTACTTCCTCACCGCGGCTCTCGCCCCGGCGATGGTGGCCAAGGGCAAGGGCTCGATCGTCAACGTCTCGTCGATCGCCGCCGTGGTCGGCACCCCGATCGGCTCCGTCTACAACGCCTCCAAGGCCGCAATGGACGCGCTGACCAGGTCGTGGGCCGTCGAGTTCGGCCAGGCCGGCGTCCGGGTCAACTCGATCGCGCCCGGCCCGATCCGCACCGACGCCGCGGTCGAGGGTGCCGGCGAGATGTTCACCGCGATCACGGAGCTCACCGCGCTGAAGCGCGTCGGCGAGCCGGAGGAGATCGCGGAGGCGGTGCTGTTCCTCGCGTCGGACAGGTCCAGCTACATCACCGGCACCGTCATCACCGCCGACGGCGGCTACGTGGCTTCCTGAACCAGCAGCGGGGAGAGGGACGAGGGCGACTCGACGTGCACGTTGTGGCCCGTGCCAGGGAACACCACCGGCTCGGGCACCAGCTCCTTCAGGTGCTCCTGAGGGCTCATCGGGTCGTTCTCGCCCGCTGCCAGCACGACCTGGGCCTTCGACGCCATGATCAGTCCGGGCATGTCCGGCCTGCCGACGCCGAAGGCCCTCATGTCCAGCGACGGCGTCCATCCGCCGTCCACTTCGGACACAGCGTGCTCCAGCGGCACGCCCGCCATCTTCGACGCCCGCTCGACGGCTTCTTCCCTCGTGGCGAAGACCTTGCCCGGTTTCGCGGCGAGCGCCGCGGCCTTCTGCAGCTCCTCGTCGCTCCACTGCACCTTGATGCCCACACCGATGCACCTGGTCACGTCGACGCCGAACCACCCGCTCGCCAGCGCCAGCCCGACCACGCCGCCCAGCGAGTGCCCGACGATCGTGACCGGCTCGCGCGGGATGACGGTTGCCACGGCGGCCGCGAGCGAGCCGAACGAGTAGCGCTCGATCGGTGCCGACCGCCCGTGACCAGGCAGATCAGGCACGAGCCAGCTGCCGTGCCAGCCTGCGACGACGTCCTTCCACACCTCGCCGGTCGCGCCCAGGCCGTGCAGCAGCACCAGCAGCGGTCCGTTTCCACCACGTTCGACATGGAGCACGTCAGAATCCCGTTCTATGCGGCCAGAAGGACATGTTGCCGATGCCGAGCTGATCGTCGACCCGGACACGTATACCTCGGGTGTCCCGCACGACGCACTCACCCGGCTGCGCGAAAAGAACGTCGTGCGCATCGACGACTTCTGGGCGGTCTTCCGCTACGACGACGTCCGGACGGTGTTGAAGACGCCCGCTGTCTTCTCCTCGCACCGCGGCGCGACGCAGATCCGCGATCCGCAGCCAGACGACCTGAAGTACGTCCAACGCATGATGCTCAACCAGGACCCGCCGGAGCACACCCGGTTGCGACGCATGCTGACCAGGGCGTTCACCCCTCGGGCCGTGGCGCGGCTGGAAGAGGGGATCCGCGCGAACGCCCGCGAGATCGTCGCCAACCTGTCCGGCGACTTCGCTGTTGACGTCGCCGACCTGCCGTTGCTGACCCTGGCCGACGTCTTCGGCGTGCCACGGCAGGACCGCGCGTTGCTCTACGACTGGAGCAACCGCGTGATCGGCTTCCAGGACTCCGAGTACGCGCTGTCGTCCAGCTCCACGGCAGGCATGACCGACATGGCCTTGGAGGCGCTCCAACGCCGTCCTGACGACGGCCGCGACCCGCGCGCCCGGGATGGCATGCCGGACCTCTACGCGTATGCGCACGCGTTGGGGGAGTACAAGCGCGCGCACCCTGGCGATGACGTCCTCAGCAACCTCATGCGGGAGGACATCTCGATCGAGGAGTTCGAGAACCTCTTCTGGTTGTTCTCGGTGGCGGGCAACGAGACCCTGCGCAACGGCATCCCCGGCGGCATGATCGCGCTGCTCGAACACCCGGACCAGTACGAGCGGCTGCGGAACGATCGCTCGCTGCTGCCGACCGCCGTCGAGGAGATGCTGCGGTGGTGGACGCCCGTCATGCACTTCCGGCGCACAGCGGTCCAGGACACGGAGCTGAGCGGGCAGAAGATCAAGGCCGGGGACAAGGTCGTCGTCTGGTTCTCGTCCGCCAACCGGGATGAGCGCGTTTTCACAGAACCGATGAAGTTCGACGTCGGGCGGCGCGAAGCCGATCACCTGAGCTTCGGGCACGGACCGCACTTCTGTCTCGGTGCGCAGCTGGCCAGGACCCAGATGCGCGCGATTTTCGAAGCGGTCCTGGACCTTTCTGGCACGATTCAGTTGGATGGTCCCGTCGACAGGCTGCGATCCAACTTCCAGAACGGTGTCAAGCACCTGCCTGTCAGAGGGCCCAAGTAGGCTCGTCGCGAGACGAGACGCAGGACGAACAGGGAGCGCAAGTGGCGGTCATCGAGCAGGTCGGAGCACGCGAGATCCTGGACTCGCGCGGCAACCCCACCGTCGAGGTCGAGGTGGCTCTGGACGACGGCACGCTGGAGCGTGCGGCCGTTCCGTCGGGCGCGTCGACCGGTGAGCACGAGGCGGTGGAGCTGCGGGACGGCGACGCCAAGCGATACCTGGGCAAGGGTGTCGAGCGCGCGGTCACCGCGGTGCTCGACGAGATCGGCCCGGAGCTGGTCGGCATCGAGGCCGTCGAGCAGCGCGTCGTCGACCAGAAGCTCGTCGACCTGGACGGCACGCCGGACAAGTCGCGCCTGGGCGCCAACGCGATCCTCGGTGTCAGCCTCGCGGTGGCCAAGGCGGCCGCGACGAGCAGCGGTCTCGAGCTGTTCCGGTACGTGGGCGGCCCGAACGCGCACGTGCTGCCGGTGCCGATGCTGAACATCCTCAACGGTGGCGCGCACGCCGACACCGACGTGGACATCCAGGAGTTCATGATCGCGCCGATCGGCGCGGAGACGTTCCGCGAGGGTCTGCGCTGGGGCGCCGAGGTCTACCACGCGCTCAAGTCCGTGCTGAAGAGCAAGGGCCTCGCGACCGGCCTGGGCGACGAGGGTGGCTTCGCGCCGTCCCTGTCCAGCAACCGCGACGCGCTCGACCTGATCCTCGAGGCCATCGAGAAGGCGGGCTACCGGGCGGGCCGTGATGTGGCGCTGGCGCTCGACGTGGCCGCCACCGAGTTCTTCAACGACGGTGCCTACACCTTCGAGAAGTCCAAGCGCTCCGCCGAGCAGATGATCGGCTACTACTCCGAGCTGGTCCGCGACTACCCGCTGGTGTCGATCGAGGACCCGCTGTCCGAGGACGACTGGGACGGCTGGGTGCAGATGACCGCCGAGCTGGGCGAGAAGGTCCAGATCGTCGGCGACGACCTGTTCGTCACCAACCCGGAGCGCCTGGAGGAGGGCATCTCCCGCCGCGCCGCCAACGCGCTGCTGGTGAAGGTCAACCAGATCGGCACGCTGTCCGAGACGCTGGACGCTGTCTCGCTGGCCACCTCCTACGGCTACAAGTCGATGATGTCGCACCGTTCCGGCGAGACCGAGGACACGACCATCGCCGACCTCGCCGTCGCGACCGGTGCCGGCCAGATCAAGACCGGTGCCCCTGCCCGTGGTGAGCGCACCGCGAAGTACAACCAGCTGCTGCGCATCGAGGAGTCGCTCGGTGACGCGGCGCGCTACGCCGGTGAGCTCGCGTTCCCGCGTTACACGCCGGAGAGCTGAGAAGCTTCGAGCATGGCCGAGCGCGCGCGTCGTCCCCGCCGCCCCCGCGAAGAGCGGGAGGCGCGGCCCGCGCGCGCTCGGAAGCCACCGCGTCCCAAGGCTCCGTCGCGGCGCAGTGACGGCACGGGTGGCGCGTTCGGCATGACGGGTACGCGGCGGGCCGCGATGTTCGCGATGGTGCTGTGCGCACTGGCGTTGAGCATCGCGGTCCCGCTGCGGACCTACCTCTCGCAGCGCGACGAACTGCGCGACGTGGGCGCCGCTCAGCAGAAGCTGCGGGAGCAGGTCGCGGCGCTGGAGCAGCGCAAGGCGCAGTTGAACGACCCGGCGTACGTGGAGATCGAGGCGCGCAAGCGGTTGCACTGGGTGCGGCCGGGCGAGACGCCCTACATCGTGCAGCTGCCGGGCGACGAGAACCGGAACACGGAATCGGAGAGGCCGTCGGGCAAGCCCGCGGCACAAAGGTCTTGGTACGAGGAACTGTGGGAATCGGTGACGCACAAGTAAGTGCTGCTGACCTGGAAACGGTCGCCAAGCAGCTCGGCCGCACGCCGCGCGGGACACGTGCGATCGCCTCGCGGTGCCCGAGCGGGCACCCGAACGTCGTCCAGACGGCCCCGCGGCTGCCCGACGGGACGCCGTTCCCGACGCTCTACTACCTGACCTGCCCGAAGCTGAACTCCCTGGTCAGCACGCTGGAGAGCGGCGGGCTGATGAAGGAGCAGACCGAGCGGCTGGAGACCGACGAGGAGCTCAGGGCGGCCTACCTGCGCGCGCACCAGTCGTACCTCGCGGAGCGTGACGCCATCGAGTCGCTGGGCACTCAAGTCACCGCGGGCGGCATGCCGGGCAGGGTCAAGTGCCTTCACGTGCACGTCGCCCATGCCCTTGCGAAGGGCCCAGGGGTCAATCCCATGGGGGACGAGGCTTTGGCAATCTTGAAGGAGCAGGAGCTCTGGCCAACTGGTGACTGCGTCGGTTAACAGTCAAAGGAACCGAACGTAGGCTTCACTCCGTCTTGGGTACACCTGGGCTCGGAGTTGGGGCAGGGTGGAACGGGTCAGCGAGGGGGCGCTCGCCGTAACTACCGGACGGCGCGCCGCGATGACGCACGAGAGGTGAGTATTCGTGGCAATGGCCAAACTGCGCGGACCCGTGGCGATGACCCCCAGGCAAAGGGGCTTCGCCGTCGCCGCGCTGGCTGCGATGCTCGCTCCCGCCCTGGTCGTCGGCACCAAGCTCGTCGACTGGGTCAACCTGTCGAAGCACAATGACATCGCTGTCTCACTCGGCCCGGCCGACGTCTTCGGGGCCCTGCGCTACGACCCGGCCGACCTCGGCGCGTCCGGTCGCCTGCCGCTGTCCGACGAGCTGAGCGCGGCCCTGCTCGCCGACCTCGAGGACGGCAAGCTCGACGACGACGACCTGCTCGACAACGACCCCGGCGTGATCGACGACTTCCCCGGCGACTACGGCATCCCCGGCGTCGTGCTGGAGGCCTACCTCCGCGCCGAGGACAAGATGGCCGAGCTCGTCCCCGGCTGCAAGCTCGACTGGGCGCTGCTCGCGGGCATCGGCAAGGTCGAGTCCAACCACGCCGGCAACGGCCGCGTGAACGCTGTCGGCGACGCCACCCCGAAGATCCTCGGCCCGGTCCTGAACGGCGCCCCCGGCATGGCGGCCATCCGCGACACCGACGGCGGCCGCCTCGACGGCGACACCGCCTGGGACCGCGCGGTGGGCCCGATGCAGTTCATCCCCGCCACCTGGGCGAGCTTCGGCGCCGACGGCAACGAAGACGGCAACGTCAACCCGAACAACGTCTACGACGCCGCCCTGGGCGCTGGCCGCTACCTCTGCGCGGGCGGCGGCGACATGACCAGGCAGCGCGACCGCGCCGCGGCCGTCTTCCGCTACAACAACTCCACGTCGTACGTGGAGACGGTCCTCAAGTGGGCCAAGCAGTACAGCGAGAACGTCACCGCCCTGCCCACGCTGCCGGACAACGGCAACAACGTGCAAAACCCGAAGCCGAACAACCCCGGCACCGACCCGGCCACCAGGCCCCCGGACAACTCCGGCACGTCGAACCCGCCGGCGTCCTCCACGCCGCCGTCCTCGACCCCGCCGTCCTCGACGCCGAACTGCCCGACGCCGACCTCGACGCCGCCCGCGTCGTCCACCCCGCCGTCGTCGACCCCGTCGACGTCGTGCCCGCCGTCGTCGACGCCGCCTTCGTCGACCCCGCCCTCGTCGACCCCTCCGTCGAACCCGCCGCAGACCGACCCGTCCACGCCGCCGCAGCAGACGTCGTCCGGCACCTCGCAGTCGTCGTCCACGTCGTCGACCGAGAAGTCGTTGACCACGACCAGCTCGGTGCAGCCGACGACGAACAGCGCCACGCCGAGCAGCAGCCTGGTAACGAGCACGCCGAGCTAGTCCGGCGTGTCGCGTTAGAACGTTTCCAAGTCGTACTTCGTTCGGGGCGATTCGGGCAGAAACGTTGGAGCGACAGGGTTTTCGTCTCCTAGCTTCCTTTCCATGCCGAAGCGCAACTCAAGCGTGGTGGGCCGGGAGTTCGGCAACGGCGTCCGCGCCGCCATCGAGCAAAGCGGTCTGACCCAGCGGGCACTGGCCGGGCTGTTGGACTGGCAGGAAGCCAAGATCTCCGATCTGGTGCAGGGCAAGGGCGGCGTCACCGAGCTCGACCTCGTGCGGCTGCTGTCGTACTGCCGCACGCCCGCCGCCGAAGTCGAGCGGTTGGTCGCCTTGTTCCGCGAGTCGCGGGAGAAGGGCTGGCTGCTCTTCCCCGAGGACGGCGTGCCAGAGCGGCTGCGCAGCCTGATCGAGCAGGAACGCCTCGCCAGCAAGATCTCCGTGTGGACGATGAACCTCGTTCCGGGTCTGCTGCAGATCGCCGCCTACATGCGTGCTGTGGCCGAGAAGTCGACTCGGCTCAACCCCGCGGACATCGACGCTTTCATCCAGACGAAGCTGGACCGGCAGATGATCCTGAGGCCTGGTCACGAGTTCATCTTCTACGTGCACGAGCAAGCCCTGCGCCTGCCTGTCGGTGGACCAGATGTGATGCGGGCGCAGCTAACTCACATTCGCACCATGTTGGTACGCCAGTACATCACCTTCCGGGTTGTGCCGACGGCCATCGGCGCACACGCCGGGTTGGCCAGCTCTTTCACCCAGCTGATGTACGAGAAGTTCGAGCCGGTCATCTACATCGAGAACCACAACACCGGCCTCTTCTTGGAGGACAAGGGTTCGCTTGAGACCTACGCCAACGCGCTTAATGGGCTGGATCGGGATGCCTTGGACACGGAACAATCGAGGGAGCTGATCACCAGCATCCTGTTCTGAGGAGGCGTTCCGCATGCCGAACTGGCGCAAGAGCAGCTACAGCGCAGATGGAAGCGAGTGCGTTGAGGTCGGCCACGGCATCGGCATCCGTGACAGCAAGGCTCCCGCCACTCACCTCCCCGTGTCGGAGGAGGCCTGGACGGCCTTCCTACACCTCGTGAAGACCCCGTGACCTCAAGGTTCACGCGCGAAACCGAGAAAACGCTCAGAGGCGCCGGTTGGTACCCAGGCAGGACGGTCGACACCGCGGTGTGGCGCGTCCCGCTGGAGGAGTCGGGCTTCGTCTTCCCCGAAGCAGCAGAACGGTTCCTCGCGGAGTTCGGCGGCCTGTCCGTCGACCACGGCGGCCCAGGACTCACGCGGGCGAAGGAGCCGTTCGAGTTCGACCCGCTGCTCGCACTCGGCGAGGACGACAGGTTCGGCGAATGGGGAGCCTCGGTCGGCAGGGTCATCGCGCCGCTCGGCGAGCTCGACCGGGGCAGGTTCTTCCTCGGCATCGATGAGAACAGCGTGATTTACCTCGTCGCCGACTGGCTGGCGTCGTTCGGCGCCGGTGACGAAGGGCTGGAGCACCTGGTCCTGGGGGTGATGCCGGAGCGAGTGCGTGCGTCCTGACTACCCGCTGAAGACCGAGCGCCTGCTCCTGCGCCCCTTCGAAGAGCGCGACCTGGACGACTTCTTCGCCTACCGCGCCCGTCCGGACGTCCAGCGCTACCTCTTCACCGAGGTCCCCGACCGGGCGGCGTGCGCGGAGCTGCTCGCCAGGCGGATGACCGAGGACGAGCTGACCGAGGAGGGGCAGCGGCTCGCGCTCGCCGTCTACTGGCCGGAGGCACGCAGGGTCGTCGGGGACGTCGTCCTCAAGTGGCTGAGCGAGACCGACCGCCAGGGCGAGATCGGCTACGGCTTCAACCCCGAGTTCCAGGGCAAGGGCCTCGCCACCGAGGCGGCCGGCGCGATGCTGAAGCTCGGCTTCGAAGGGCTCGGCCTGCACCGGATCATCGCCCAGTGTGATCCGCGCAACGAACCGTCCTGGCGCCTCATGGAACGCCTGGGCATGCGCAGGGAAGCCCACTTCAGGGACTTCGGGATCTTGAAGGGCGAGTGGGGCGACCTCTACGTGTACGCCATGCTTGCGGAGGAGTACCGGACGCTGAAGTAGGGGTGATCATGTCGCGGGTTGCGGCGATCGACTGCGGGACCAACTCGATCCGACTGCTCGTCGCGGACGTGACGAAGCGCGACGACGGCACCGCGTGGCTGCGGGACGTGCACCGCGAGATGAAGATCGTTCGCCTCGGGCAGGGTGTGGACGCGACCGGGCGGTTGCACCCCGACGCGATCGAGCGGACGAAACAAGCGCTCCTCGACTACGCGCGCACGATGCAGCGCAAGGGCGTCGAAGTGGCCCGCATGGTCGCCACCAGCGCCACGCGCGACGCGAGCAACCGCGACGAGTTCTTCGGCATGACCGAGGAGATCCTCGGCGCGCCCGCGGAGGTGATCACCGGGGACGAGGAGGCGAGGCTCTCCTACCTCGGCGCGGTGGCCGATCTTGACCCGGACGAGGGACCCTTCCTCGTCACCGATTTGGGTGGAGGTTCGACCGAGTTCGTCCTCGGCGGCGGCTTGGAGGTCGAGGCCGCGCGGTCGATGGACATCGGGTGCGTGCGGCTGACCGAGCGGTTCATCCACTCCGATCCGCCCGGTAAGAGCGAAATCGCGGAAGCGGAAGCGTTTGCGCGCGCCGCGATCAAAGAAGCCTTCGAGATCGTGCCGGTCGAGAAGGCGAAGACGTGGATTGGCGTCGCCGGGACCGTCACAACGTTGTCAGCCCTGGTCCAAGGGCTGGAGGTGTACAACAGCGACGTTATTCACCTCAGCAGGATCACACTTGACAATGTTCGGGAAATCACCGACCGTATCCTCTCCATGACGCATGATGAGCGTGCCTCGCTCGGGCCCATGCACCCCGGTCGGGTGGACGTGATCTGCGGTGGAGCGCTCGTTCTACGCGCGATTGCCGAGGAGCTGGAGAATCGCGCGGGTATTCGCACGCTCGTGTGCAGTGAGCACGACATCCTCGACGGCATCGCGTTTGCCCTGGTCTAGCGCCGAATTAAGGTCGACTTGAGGTGATCGTGACGAGTTTGTGACCGCTTTCGGTGCGCGTACTCCTGGACACCCCGGTTAACGTCCTCTCACGTTTTGGGAGGTGGACGAGACCTCCCGGGGAGGCGTGCGCACGCAATAACTGCGGCGACGCCGGGGAAAGGCGGGAGAGACTGATGTCGCGATCACGGGTTGCGTGGGTGGCTCTGCCAGTCGCGCTGGCCATGACGCTCAGCGCGTGCGGTGGCGGTGGTGGTAGTTCCACCGCTGGTGGCAAGGAAGACCCGGACGGCACCGTGTCGATTTACGGCACCGAGCCCAAGAGCACGCTGTTCCCGGCCAACACGACCGAGGCGGGCGGCGGCAAGATCACCGACGCTCTGTTCACGCGTCTGGTCGGGTACAAGCCTGAGGACGGCGCCACGTTCAACCTGGCCGCGGAGTCGATCGAGTCGAGCGACGCCAAGGTCTACAAGATCAAGCTGAAGCCGGGCCAGAAGTTCCACGACGGCACCGACGTCAAGGCCAAGAACTTCGTCGACGCCTGGAACTACGCCGCGTACGCGCCGAACGCGCAGCAGGCGGGCTCGTTCATGGCTCCGATCGAGGGCTACAAGGACGTCCACCCGGCCGACGAGGCCGCGAAGCCGGCCAAGGACAAGATGTCCGGCCTGAAGGTCGTCAGCGACACCGAGTTCGAGGTCACGCTGAGCGCGCCCAACTCGGTCTTCCCGATCATGATCGGCTACCAGCCGTTCGCGCCGCTGCCCGACGCGTTCTTCGCGGACCCGAAGGCGTTCGAGGCGAAGCCGATCGGCAACGGCCCGATGAAGTTCGTCTCCCGCACGCCGAACGCGCTGATCAAGCTCGAGCGCTTCGACGACTACAAGCTCGAGGACAAGGTCCACTTCAAGACCCTCGACGTGAAGATCTACTCCAGCCAGGAGACCGCGTACCAGGACCTGGTCGCGGGCAAGCTGGACTTCATGGAGGCGCTGCCGCCGTCGGCCAAGGTCGGCGAGAAGTACAAGGCGGACCTCGGTGACCAGGTCCTGAACGCCAACCTGCTGAGCCAGAGCGCGATCGCTCTGCCGTACTACATCCCGGCGTTCAAGGACAACGTGAAGCTCCGCCAGGCCATCTCGATGGCCATCAACCGCGAGCAGATCACCAAGACCGTGCTGGCCGGCTCCTACGTGCCGTCCGACGGCTGGGTCTCGCCCGGCATCAAGGGCTACCGCAAGGGCATCTGCGGCGAGTACTGCACGTACAACCCGGAGAAGGCCAAGCAGCTGTTCCAGGAGTCCGGCTTCACCGGCAAGCTGACCATCCAGTCCAACCAGGACGGTGGCCGCAAGGAGCCGCTCGAGGCGGCGTGCAACAGCATCAAGCAGGCGCTGGGCGTCGAGTGCGAGTTCGTCGGTGCCACCAACTTCGGTGCGTTCCGTCAGATCGTCGACGGCAAGCAGCTGACCGGCATGAGCCGTTCGGACTGGTCGGCCGACTACCCGTCGATCGAGAACTTCCTCAACCCGCTGTACCGCACCGGTGGTTCGTCGAACGACTCGAACTACTCGAACCCCGCGGTGGACGCGCTGCTGGAGAAGGCCGACGGCACGGCGAACCCGGACGAGGCGATCAAGCTCTACCAGCAGGCGGAGGACCTGATCGCGAAGGACATGCCGTCGATCCCGACGTGGAACGAGAAGGGCATCGGCGCGCGGTCGAAGAACCTCCTCGCCGCCAAGCTGACCTTCACCCGTGACGCCGAGCTCGCTGCGTTCCGCGTGAAGGCGAAGAGCTGACAGCCGACGAAGCACACGTCTGAACCTGAGCAAGTGATCTCTGAGCAGTAACCCTTTCCGGCCTCGCGTCCGCCAAGCGTTACGGACGCGGGGCCGGAAGGGTGTTCAGGCTCAGGCCAGGCGCCCCCCACCACGCAAGGAGCCGACCTCATGGGTCGCTATGTGCTGCGCCGTCTGCTGCAGCTGATACCGGTCTTCCTGGGGACCACTTTTCTGATCTACGCCCTGGTGTGGGCGATTCCGCAGGACCCGTTCTCGGGCAAGTGCGGCCAGCGGCCGTGCGACCCGTCGTACATCGCCGAGATGAGCGCGAAGCTCAACCTCAACGACCCGTTGCTGATCCAGTACTTCAAGTACCTCGGCAACCTGCTGACCGGCGACTTCGGCACGACGTTCAACGGTGTCTCCGTCGGTGAGCAGATCTCCACCTCCTGGCCCATCACCTTCAAGCTCGGCATCATCGCGGTGATCATCGAGGCGCTCATCGGCATCATCGCCGGTGTCCTCACCGGTCTGCGCAAGCAGGGCTTCCTGGACAACCTGGTGCTGGTGTCGACGCTGTTCCTGATCTCGCTGCCGGTGTTCGTCACCGGCTTCGTGCTGAGGCTCTACCTCGGCCCGCAGGGCTTCGACATCATGGACACATCGGTCAGCACCGATCCGACGATCGGGGAGCTGATCCTTCCCGGCTTCGTGCTCGGCAGTCTCTCGATGGCCTACGTCGCCCGGCTGACGCGGACGAGCATCGTGGAGAACCGCCGCTCCGACTACGTGCGCACGGCGATCGCGAAGGGCCAGCCGCAGACGCGCGTCGTCGGCATCCACCTGCTGCGCAACTCGCTGATCCCGGTGATCACGTTCCTCGGCACCGACCTCGGTAGCCTCATGGGCGGCGCGATCGTCACCGAGGGCGTGTTCAACATCAACGGCATCGGTGGCCTGATCTTCC
Organism: Lentzea flava; assembly: GCF_014648475.1. Lineage (GTDB taxonomy): Bacteria > Actinomycetota > Actinomycetes > Mycobacteriales > Pseudonocardiaceae > Lentzea > Lentzea flava. The sequence continues at coordinate 23,292 of NZ_BMRE01000043.1, forward strand.
GCGGCATCCAGGAGAAGGAAGGCGTCATGGTCACGGGCATCGTGACCCTGCTGGTGCTCGTCTACCTGCTGGCCAGCCTTCTCGTCGACCTCCTGTACGCCGTTCTCGACCCGAGGATTCGCTATGAGTGACCCAGGATCCGTGTCCGGCGGAACCGGACTCGAGGCGGCCGCGGCCGCCGGCGTCGACCAGGCGAGCCACCTCGACGACTCGTCGCAGAAGCAGCGCAGGCCGCGCTCCCTGTGGAGCGACGCGTGGCAGGAGTTGCGGCGCAAGCCCACGTTCATCATCTCGCTGGTGATCATCGTGATCGTCGTGGTGATGGCGATCTGGCCGTCGCTCTTCACGTCGGTCGACCCGCGCCACGCCAACCTCGACAAGTCGCTGGCCACACCGTCCAGCGAGGCGTGGTTCGGCTACGACCTGCAGGGCTACGACGTGTACGCCCGTGCCATGTACGGCGCGCGGGCGTCGTTGCTGGTGGGCATCTTCTCGACGATCCTGACCGTGCTGATCGGCTCGTTCGTCGGCATCATCGCGGGCTACGCGAAGACGTGGATCGACAGCGTGCTGTCCCGGTTCGCCGACATCTTCGCGGGCATCCCGTTCGTGCTCGGCGCGATCGTCATCCTCACGACGCTGAACGCACCGTCGGAGAACCCCGGTGTGGTCCGGATCGTCACGCAGGTGGTGCTCTCGATCGCGGTGCTGTCGTGGCCGGTCGCGATGCGCATCATGCGGTCCGCGACGCTGGTGGCGAAGCAGCAGGACTACGTCAAGGCCGCGCGCGGTCTCGGCGCCTCCCCGCTGCGGATCGTGTTCCGGCACCTGCTGCCCAACACGGTCGCGCCGGTGATGGTCTACGCGACGATCGCCCTGGGTGCCTTCATCGGTGCAGAGGCGACGCTCGCGTTCCTCGGCATCGGCCTGCGTCCGCCGGTCGTGTCGTGGGGCGTGATGATCTCGGAGTCCCGCGACTACTTCCAGTCGGCACCGCACATGCTGCTGTTCCCCGCGGGCTTCGTGACCGTCACCGTGCTGGCCTTCGTCATGCTCGGCGACGCCGTGCGCGACGCTCTCGACCCCAAGTCCCGATAGGGAGATCTCGTGACTCAGCCATTGCTGGAGGTCGAGGATCTCCACGTGGAATTCCGCACCCGCGACGGTGTCGCGAAGGTGCTCAACGGCGTTTCGTACCACGTCTCGGCGGGCGAAACCCTTGCGGTGCTGGGTGAATCCGGCTCCGGCAAGTCCGTGACCGCGCAGACGATCATGGGCATCCTGGACATGCCGCCCGCGTTCATCACCAAGGGCTCGATCAAGTTCCGCGGTGAGGACCTGCTGACCAAGTCGGCGGAGGAGCGGCGTCAGGTTCGTGGCGAGGGCATCGCCATGATCTTCCAGGACGCGTTGTCCGCCCTGAACCCCGTGTTCACGGTCGGGTTCCAGATCGAGGAGCAGCTCAAGGTCCGCCGCGGAATGTCCAAAGCGGACGCCCGCAAGCGCGCTGTGGAGCTGCTCGACCAGGTCAAGATCCCGAACGCCAAGGGCCGCGTCTCGGACTACCCGCACCAGTTCTCCGGCGGTATGCGGCAGCGCGCGATGATCGCGATGTCGCTGGCGCTCGACCCGGAGCTGCTGATCGCGGACGAGCCCACCACCGCTCTGGACGTCACCGTGCAGGCCCAGATCATGGACCTGCTGGCGGAGATCCAGAAGGAACGCGACATGGGCATGATCCTGATCACCCACGACCTCGGCGTCGTCGCCGACGTCGCGGACCGGATCTCGGTCATGTACGCGGGCCGCATCGTCGAGCACGCCGACGTGTACGAGCTGTTCCGCGCGCCGGGCCACCCGTACACCGAGTCGCTGCTGGAATCGTTGCCGCGCCTGGACCTCAAGGGCCAGGAGCTCAAGACGATCAAGGGTCTGCCCCCGTCGCTGACCAACATCCCGCCCGGCTGCCCGTTCAACCCGCGCTGCCCGCGCGCGTTCGACCGGTGCGTCACGGAGGTTCCTGCCGTGCACAACCTCGGCATGGGCCGCACCAGCCGGTGCCACATCGCGGAGGAGGTCGTCGCTCGTGGCTGAGGCGATCCTCGAGGTCGAGAACCTCGTCAAGCACTTCCCGGTCCGCGTCGGCGTGCTGTTCAAGCGCACCGTGGGCCACGTCAAGGCCGTCGACGGCGTCTCGTTCTCGTTGAACAAGGGCGAGACCCTGGGCGTCGTGGGCGAGTCCGGCTGCGGCAAGTCCACCCTGGCCCAGGTGCTGATGCGCCTGGAGCCGCCGACGTCCGGCGTGGCCCGCTTCGAGGGCCGCGACATCTTCAGCATGAAGGGCGCGGAGCTGCGCAAGCTGCGCCGCGACATCCAGATCGTGCTGCAGGACCCGTACACGTCGCTGAACCCGCGCATGACGGTCGGCGATATCGTCGGTGAGCCCTTCGAGATCCACACCGAGGTGGCGCCGAAGGGTTCGCGCCAGCAGAAGGTCCAGGAACTCCTGGAGATCGTGGGTCTCAACCCGGAGCACATCAACCGGTACCCGCACCAGTTCTCCGGCGGTCAGCGCCAGCGCATCGGCATCGCGCGTGCGCTGGCGCTGAAGCCCAAGGTGATCGTGTGCGACGAGCCGGTGTCCGCTCTGGACGTGTCGATCCAGGCCCAGGTGATGAACCTGCTGGGCGACCTGCAGAGCGAGATGGGCCTGTCGTACGTCTTCATCGCCCACGACCTGTCGGTGGTGCGCCACCTGTCCGACCGCGTCGCGGTGATGTACCTCGGCAAGATCGTGGAGATCGGCACCGAGGACGAGATCTACGAGCGGCCGATGCACCCGTACACGCAGGCGCTGCTGTCCGCCGTGCCGGTGCCGGACCCGACCCAGCGCGGCCGGCGTGACGTCATCCGCCTGACGGGTGACGTGCCGTCACCGATCGACCCGCCGTCGGGCTGCCGGTTCCGCACGCGGTGCTGGAAGGCGCAGGACGTCTGCGCGACCGAGGTGCCGGAGCTGGTGCCGCGGAACGGGGGCCACCCGGCCGCGTGCCACTTCGCCGAGGAGCGCTCGGTCGTCTGAACCGTTTTTTGATGAACGGCGCATTTGTTCACCTGAGGTGGACGAATGCGCCGTTCATCGTGTTCAGCGGATGCCTGCGCGCACTCGCGCGGGCTGCTTCTGCTCGTGTCGACCTCGAAGCCGTCGAGCCCGTGCCGGTGGACCTCGTCGAGCTGCGCGGCGGCCTGGCCGGGCACGCGGTCACCCCGCGCCCGTTCGCGCCGCTCCAGTTCGTCATCAACGGTGTGCCCGCGCGAGGTCCGTGAGCGACACACCCGGCGCCACCTCGCGCTCCCCGATCTCCACGAACCCGCGCTTGCGGTACAGCCGCAGCGCCGGCTCGTTCTTCGTGCCCGTGCTCACGGTCTGCGGGCCACCGGGAAGCGCGTCGAGCAGTCGCGTCGCGATGCCACGCCGGTGCGCCCGCGGGTGCACGACCAGCCTGCAGATGTCCACAGTGGACCCGTCGAGCCGGTACGACACCGCGCCCACGAGACCTTCCTCATCGTAGATCCCGAGGAAGGTCTCACCGGAAGCCCGGAGGTCGTCGAGCGACTCGTGCAACGGCGGGATGCCGTCGAAGCCGATGATCTCGGCCTCGACGGCGTAGGCCAGCCGCTGCACCGTCCACAGCTCGTGCAGGACGGCGTCGTCGGACAGGTCGAGGATCACGTGTTGGACGAGTTCCGCACGAAGGCCGCGAGGTCCTCGGACTGCTGGATCCGCGAGGGCTCGTGCACGTACATCATGTGGCCGGCCGGGTAGTAGGCCGACTCGATGTTCGCCGTGAGCTCCTTCGGGATCTGCAGGTGCGCGAGGAGGTGCTCGGCCGCGAAGTACGGCGTGGCGCCGTCGTACCAGCCGAACGCGACGTGGACCTTCAGGTGCGGGTTCGCGCGCATCGCGGCCGAGAGCTTGCCCGCGGTGGTGACGTGGCGGCCCTCGAACTCCTTGTACGACCACTGTTCGATGGCGCGCGAGAGGATCTCGTACGGCAGGTCGTTGGAGTAGCCGAGCTCGGCGTGCAGGTAGTGGTTCATGGTCGCCGAGTACGGGCCGAGGATCGCGTCGATGGACGGGTCCGCGGAGATCTCCTCGCGGCCGTAGTCCTTGTCCCAGCCCGTGAAGCGGCCGTCGAGACGGCCGACGGTCCTGCGGTCGCGGCGCAGCAGCTCGGTGAAGAACCGGATGTGCTCGATGCGCAGGTCGACCGCGTCCACGTACTCCTCGGACAGGCCCGTGAGCCGCGCCAGCTTCTCGATCGTCGCGGCGCGCTCCACGTCGCTCAGCCTGTTGCCGCGGGCCAGGGCGTACGGGTAGTCGCGGACCGCGAACTCCTCCGCCTCGGCGAGCACCTCCTTCAACGGCCGGTCGCCGTGCAGGCCGTGGTAGTGCGCGATGGCCGCGTACGTGGGCAGGAAGAGCGTGTAGCCGAGGTCGTGGCCCTCGTTGAACTCCAGCGTCGCGAAGTCCAGCACCGAGGAGATCAGCATGAGGCCGTTGAGGTACATGCCGTACTTCTTCTGCAGGTGCTCGGCGAGACCGGCCGCTCGCAGCGTGCCGTACGACTCGCCGCAGATGAACTTGGGCGACATCCACCGGCCGTTGCGCGACGTCCACAGCCGGATGATCTCGGCGACGGAGTCGATGTCGGGCTGGTAGCCGTGGTAGCTGCCGGGCTTCTCGCCCTTCGCGGCCCGGGAGAAGCCGGTCGACACCGGGTCGATGAACACGAGGTCGCTCTCGGCGAGCAGCGACTCCTCGTTGTCCGCGATGCCGTACGGCGGCGGGGTCAGGTTGCCGACGTCACCGCTCAGCACCCGGCGGGGCCCGAGGAGCCCCATGTGCAGCCAGAGGCTCGCGGATCCCGGTCCGCCGTTGAACGCGAACGTCACCGGCCTCTTCAGCGGGTCGGCGCCGTCGAGCGTGTACGCGGTCAGGAACACCTCTGCCTTGGGCTTGTGGCCTTCGAACACGCCGTCCTTGAGCACTTCTTCCCTGAGCACGACACGCCCGGCGGTGGCGGTGTAGTTCAGCTCGCGGCCCTTGACGGTGATGCTGTGCTGGGTGGTGACCAGGTCATCAGCAGGAGACTCGGGCTTCTCTTCGGTCTTCTCCTCGGACATAGGAGCAACACTACGGAACTCGACGATCGAATTACGGCCTGCCGAGCGTGCCCGCGCCTGGTCGCGTGGCGCGAGTCCGTCGCCGCCGTGAAACGCGCCGCCTTCCGCGACCAGACCTACTGGGGCAAGCCGGTCCCGAGCTTCGGCCCGATCGACGCCTCGCTGCTCATCGTGGGCCTCGCACCCGCCGCGCACGGCGCGAACAGGACGGGGCGGATGTTCACCGGCGACAGGTCCGGCGACTTCCTCTACCGGGCGTTGTACGAGGTCGGGCTGGCCTCACAGCCCGAGGCGTGGGCGATCGACGACGGCCTGGAGCTGTACGGCGTCCGGATCGCCTCGCCGGTGCGGTGCGCGCCGCCGCAGAACAAGCCGACGCCGAAGGAACGGGACCGCTGCTCACCGTTCCTGCGCGAGGAGCTCGGGCTGATGAAGTCGCTGCGGTCCGTCGTCGTGCTCGGGGCGTTCGGGTGGCAGGCGTTCCTGCCGTTGCTGGGACCCGCGCGGCCCAAGTTCGGACACGGGGTGGAGGTGGAGATCGGCGGGCTGCGGATCTTCGGCTGCTACCACGTCTCTCAGCAGAACACGTTCACCGGGAAGCTCACCCAGGAGATGCTGCAGGACGTGCTCAGGCGCGCCTGGGACGCGAGCAAGGAGGTCGACCGCAAGCCGAATCAGCCAACCGTGTGACGCCGGATCCCGACTTGGAGCTGTTCCATGAACTAACATGTTCCATGTGTCGCGGAACAGAGCTATAAGTGGAACGGCCGAGCTTGCGGGTGCCTTTGGGCAGGTGCTGCGCTCGCTGTTGCCGTCCAGTTGGTCTGTTCAGCTTGACCTCCTTCCACGCGCTGACGGCGGTCGAAGCACTGAGCCCGATGCTCAGGTCGTGATCGAGGCGCCAGACGGCAGCCGCGCAGTGGTCCTGGTCGAATGCAAGGGGGCCGTCGTTCCGAGGGACGTCACACGAGCAGCTCATCAGATCGAGAGATATGCCTCCGTCATGGCAGGCCGTGGCACGCCCGTTGGCGGGACGGTGCTTGCCGTGCCGTTCGTGTCTCCGACGACCCGTGCGCAGTTGGAACAGCACGGCATGGGTTGGTTCGATCTGACCGGCAATCTGCGCCTGAGACTTGACAGGCCCGCGGTTTTCCTCGACCGCAAAGGTGCCGAGCGCAGTGGGTTTCGCGATCCCTCAGACCGGTTGCTCAAGACTCTCCGAGGGCCTGCCGCCGCGAAGGTCGTGCTCGAACTGGCCGAGACCGAGTTGCCGGTGGGGGTCCGGGAACTCGCTGAACGTGCGCATGTGGGAGCAGCGACGAGCGCGAGAGTTCTTGAACTGCTGGACCGGGAAGCGGTGGTCGTGAGAAGTGAGGACGGCGCGGCCACCTCCGTCCGCAAGCGGTTGCTCGTTGAGCGCTGGGTGCAGGACTACAGGGTCATGGAGTCGAACGAAGTCATCTCCACGCTGGATCCGCGAGGGTTGAGTCACGCGCTCAAAGCCTTGTCGTCGCTCGGCACAGGGGTCGTCGTCACGGGTTCGGCGGCTGCGCGGGCGTATCTGCCTGACCACGTGACCCCTGTGTCGCCGATGGTCTCGGTGAGCTTGTACGCCGAGGACCCAATCGGACTGATGAAACAGATCGGTCTGAAAAAGGCTGATCGTGGAGCCAACGTTCTGGTCATGAGGCCTTTCGACGACGTGGTTCACGCGAAGGCCCGGCTCGTCGACGGCATCAACTACGCGTCTCCTGCTCAGGTTGTCGCGGATTTGCTGACCGGACCAGGACGGTCGACCGAGGAAGCCGAGCAGCTGATGGCAGCGCTCGAGACAAGTGATTCCGGTTGGGAAAAATGATCTCGCAGGAGTACGTCAAGGCTCGATCGGTGCTCCTCGACGCACTGGACGGACTCGGGCCGCACCGAGACGCTCTCGTCCTTGTCGGCGCACAGGCGGTTTACCTGCACGCGAACCAGGCGGACTTCGCCACCGCGCCTACGACGACGGATGCGGATCTCGCGCTGGTGCCTGGCCGGCTCGCGGATGAACCGTCGATCATCGATGCGATGAGCGCGGCCGGGTTCGCGCCAGGCAGGCAACCTGGAAGCTGGATCGGCCCAGGCGACATCACTGTCGATCTCATGGCTCCAGAAGCACTGTGCGGTCAAAAAGGCCGCAGATCTGCTCGCCTCCAACCTCCGCACGAGGGCAAAGCCACGGCTCGGCGCACGTTCGGGCTGGAGCCGGCGGCCCTGGTCGTCTCGAAGGTGGTCAAGATCGCTGAACGGCGGGATCAGCAGTCACATCGGCTCAAGCCCAAGGACGGCCTCGATGTGCTTCGTTTGCTCCGTGCCGTTGACACAGCCTCCCTGGCGGGAAGGTTGGTGAGCATCGCCTCTCACCAACTGTCGAGTACGGCGGCGGCAAGTGCGACCAACGGTCTCCGCGAACTCGCCGGTCAGCGACCCGGACGAGATCAAGATGTCGATGGTGTTGCTGGTCAATGATCTTCTGGATGAGTTCGATCGTCTCAACGCGGGGTGATCAGCCGGCAGCAAGGTCCCACACGGTCACGTCGCTCTTCATCCTGCCCGGCCCGCCGATCTGGGCGACCTCCAGCCGGCCGATCCGTCTGCCCGCGGTGGCGAGACAGGCCTTGGTGCCGGCCTTCACCGGCAGCCGCCGGACGCCGGGTCATGAGAGCTGAACGCTCGACGTCAACGGCCGGTGGACGTGGTTCCACACGCGTTCGGCCGGCTTCAGCCTGAGTGCCACACCCGCAAGTTGGCCAAAGGATCATCCGAACGGTGCCGAACCGTGTAAGGCTGATCCGCATGAGGTGGTTGCGAGCCGGGGTGGCGGTGGCGGCGTTGCTGATCGTCGTCGTCGCGGCCAGCGGTTCGTCGCCGGTCACGCTCGTCAACCGCCTGGAGGACCGGCCGCCGCCGCAGCACGGCCAGCAGACGCTGGAAGTGCCGATTCCGCAGGAGCTGCCGGCGGTGATCGCCGCGCCGTTCACGGTGTACCTGCTGCTGCTCGCCGGGCTGGTCCTGTTCGGACTGGTCGGGCTCGTCCTCGCGCTTCAGCTGCCCCGCTGGCGCCGCCGCGGCGTGCGCGGGGTGGAGATCGAGGACTTCGAGATCGGCGCGTCCGCATCAGCGGTCCAGCGCGTCGAGAAGGCGTTGCAGGAGTTCACGAACCACCCGCAACGGCCGCCGCGGGACGCCGTGATCGCCGCCTGGCTCGCGCTCGAGGAGGCAGAGCCGCGCCAGCCGCACCAGACGCCCACCGAGTTCACCGAGAAGCTCGGCGTCGACGCGACGGTGCTCAGGAACCTCTACCAGCGAGCGCGCTTCGGGCACGAGGACGTGACGGCCGAGCAAGCCGAAGCAGCGCAACAGGAACTGGGCCGCATCATCCGGGAGCTCGCATGAAAACCGCGCTGGCCCTGGGAGTCGGGGTGATCATCGGCGTCGTCATCTGGTTCCTCGGCGCCGAACCGTTCTGGGCGGCCGCGCTCGCCGTGCCGCCGACCGCGTTCGGCGTGCTGATCACCAGGCTGCCGCGCGCCACCGACATCGTGTGGAGCCCGGAACCGCCGCCGCCCGGCACCATCAGCACCGCCCACGCCAGCACGCTCGCGAGCAGGCTCGCCGAGGCGGCCGAGAACCCGCGGCGCTACCAGGAACGGTTCCGCGCCAGGCTGCAACGACTGGGGATCGAGGCGTCCGAGATGCCCGGCCAGGAGGAACTCGCCGACAAGCTCAGGAGGGTCGAGTGACCGTCGCACTGGAGGCCAAGGCCGTTCTCGACGAGATCGGCAAGGTGGTCGTCGGGCGCACGCGAACTGTGCGGCTCGCGCTCGCGGCCGTGCTGGCGGGCGGGCACGTGCTGCTGGAGGACGTGCCGGGACTCGGCAAGACGCTGATCGCGCGGTCGCTCGCGCAGGCGCTCAGCCTGGAGTTCCGCCGCCTGCAGTGCACGCCGGACCTGCTGCCGGCGGACGTCACCGGGTCGTTCCTCTACGACCCCGGCAGCCGCGAGTTCGAGTTCCACCAGGGACCCGTGTTCACCGGGCTGCTGCTGGCCGACGAGATCAACCGAACGCCGCCCAAGACGCAGTCCGCGTTGCTGGAGGCCATGCAGGAACGGCAGGTCACGGTCGAGGGCCGCACGTTCGGGCTGCCCAGGCCGTTCCACGTGCTCGCGACGTCGAACCCGGTCGAGTACGAGGGCACCTACCCGTTGCCGGAGGCGCAGCTCGACCGGTTCCTCGTGCGGCTGGACATCGGTTATCCGCCCGCGGCGGAAGAGGTCGAGGTCCTGCGGCGGCGAATCGCGCGGCAGCGGGAGGAGACCGAGGTGCCGCCGGTCCTCGCGCAGGGACGGCTGGCCGAGCTGCAGGCCGAGCTCGAACAGACCACAGTGGACGACGATCTCCTCCGGTACTGCGTCGATCTGGCCGTCGCGACGCGGAAGCACCCGTCGGTCGAGGTCGGTGCGTCACCACGAGGTGCGCAGGCGTTGGTCCTCGTGGCCCGTGCACTGGCCACTTTGGACGGACGGTCGTACGTGACGCCGGAGGACGTCAAGGAGTGCGCGGTCGCCGTGCTCGCGCACCGGCTGGTGATGAAGCCGGAGACGTGGACGTCCGGCGTGAGCGGCGTGCAGGTCGTCACCGAGCTGCTCGGCAAGGTTCCGGGCCCGCCCAGCTCATGAGCAGGGCCGACAGGATCAGGGAGGCGTTCGCCGAGTCCCACGGCGCGCACTGGCACCCCACGGACGCGTACTCGCGCGCCGTCTGGCTCGGTGCCGGGCTCGTCGTCGCCGGGATGTTCCTGCACCAGGTCGAGCTGGTGCTGTTCGGCGTCCCGCTGATCCTTTCCGTGTTGCTCACGCACAAACCGAAGGGCACGCCGGAGGTGAAGGTCCGTCCGGTGCCGCGAGGAGCGGGCGCGGGGATCGTGCACACCGTCGCGCACGTCGACGGCGCGGACGCGGAGATCGCGGTGATCAAGCTGCCGGGTGGCCCGCGGGCCGTCCCCGCGCACTCGCCCGACCTGCCGGTGGAGATCCGGCGCGACGCGTGGGGGCCAGGCATCGACCTCCGCCTGGACCACCTCTTCGCCGGACCGGACGGCATGCACGTCTACGGCCCGATCGTCGGCACCGAGCACGTCCGCACGATCCTGCCGCCGGTCGAGCACCACCCGTCCGGACCGCTGCCGCCACGCCCCGCCGGTCTGGTCGGCATCCACCGCTCACCACGCGCGGGCGACTCGACGGAACTGCGCGACATCAGGGCGTTCCAGCCGGGCGACAAGCTCAAGCGCATCGACTGGCGCGTCACCACCCGCACCGGCACCCTCCACGTCCGCGAGCGGCACGCCGAGGCCGACGCGGAGATCGTGCTGGCGATCGACACCAGGACGGACGTCGGTGCGGACGTGGCGGAGTGGTCGTCTCCCCATTACGGGTCCACGACGCGCCCGGACGGCAGCCTGGACCGCGCGGTGCGGCGGGCGGCGTCGATGGCGGCGGGCTACCTCAGGCAGGGCGACCGGGTGGCGTTGATGGACCTGAGCCGGCCGCAGCTCAACGTTCGCTCCGGCGTCGGCAGGCGGCACCTGATGCGCATCCGCACGCAGCTCGTCGTGTGCGTGCAGGCGGCAGGGTGGGCGTCCCGCGTGGCGTTGCGGAAGCTGCCGCACGGGAGCGTGGTCGTGCTGCTGTCGCCGTTCCTAGACGACGAGATCGCCGAGCTGGCCGTGCAGACCCGCAAGCACGGTCACGTGGTGCTGGCGATCAACACGCTGCCGTTGCCCCTGAAACCCGATCAGGAGACGCCGTGGGGTGAGGTCGCCGCCGAGATGATCGCGGCGGAGCACCGGCTGCGGCTGCGCCGCATGGCAGAGCACGGGGTGGCGGTGACGCGGGAATGCTGATGCGACTGGCGATCGTGCTCGCGGCGTTGCCCGTGGCGCTGATCCTGCACCTGGAGTCGGAGACGATCACGCCGTTGGTCATCGTCGTGGCGTTGACGGTGGTGTCGGTGCTGATGCCGGGCAGCGCGGGGCCGGCGTTGCTGATCGGCTACGCGGCGGTCGCGATGGCGTTCGGTGAGGGGCATCCGCTGCGGCTCGGGGTCCTGCTCATGATCCCGGCGCTGCACCTCATTCACGTGACGTCCGCACTCGCGGCGGTCGTTCCGGTGAAAACGAAAATCGAGCTCGTCGCTCTGAAAGCTCCGGCACGCCGGTTCGCCATTGTCCAGGCGATCTCATTCCTTGTCGCGGCGTTCGCCGCGATCGTCCCGTCCGGGCCTCCCACCGGGGTTGTCGAGCTCCTCGGACTGGGGGCTCTGACGGTCGTGATCGCGGTCGTGGCGCTGAGGATCTGAATCGCTCCTCTCAGCGAGTTTGGCTCGCGTTCACCCTGAAGCCCAGGTCACCCGGCTGGGTGTTGCGCATCACCTGGCGACGGTAGTCACAACGGGCCACTTGGACGCGCGAAAAAAGGGGTCTCGGTGCAACCATATGTGTATGGCTGCTGTGAAGTCGCAACCCACGCGGATCGTGATTGTCGGCGGTGGGTACGTCGGGATGTACACGGCTCTCGGACTGCAGAAGAAACTGCGCTCCGGTGAGGCATCTGTCACCGTCATCGACCCGCAGCCGCACATGACCTACCAGCCCTTCCTGCCTGAGGCGGCGGCCGGCTCCATCGAGCCGCGCCACGTCGTCGCCCCCCTGCGCAAGGTGCTCAAGCGCTGCCACGTCGTCACCGGCCGCGTCACCAAGATCGAGCACGCGCGCAAGACCGTGACCGCCGAGCTGTCGGACGGCCACGTCGAGGAGATCGAGTACGACGTGCTCGTCTCCGCGCTGGGTGCGATCTCCCGCACGCTCCCGATCCCCGGCCTGGCCGAGGTCGGCATCGGCATGAAGACGATCGGTGAGGCGATCTACGTCCGCAACCACGTGCTCTCGCGCCTCGACCAGGCCGCCAGCACGAACGATGCGGACCTGCGCAAGCGCCTGCTCAGCTTCGTCGTCATCGGCGGTGGCTTCGCTGGCATCGAGACGCTCGCCGAGCTCGAGGACATGACGCGGTATGCGCTTCGGTACTACGAGGGCATCAAGCCCGAAGAGATGAACTGGGTCCTGGTCGAGGCCGCCGGCCGGATCATGCCCGAGGTGTCCGCGAAGCTCGGCGCGTGGACCGTCGAGGCGCTCGAGAAGCGCGGCATCAAGATCTACCTCGACACCCGCGTGAAGTCGCTGGAGAACGGTCACGTCGTTCTCGACGACGGCACCGAGTTCGACTCCGACACCATCATCTGGACCGCCGGCATGAAGGCGAACCCGGTGCTGCGCAACACGGACCTCCCGCTCGACGAGCGCGGCCGCGTCCGGTGCACCGCCGCCATGCAGGTCCAGGGCCTCGACGGCGTGTGGGCCGCCGGTGACTGCTCCGCGGTGCCGGACCTCTCGCGCATCGAGGAGGACCCGACGGCGACGTGCGTGCCCAACGCGCAGCACGCCATCCGTCAGTCGAAGCTGCTCGCCAAGAACATCGTCGCGTCGCTGCGCGGCCAGAAGCCGAAGGACTACTTCCACAAGTACCTCGGCTCGGTTGCGGGCCTCGGCCTCTACAAGGGCGTCGCGGACGTGTTCGGCCTGCGCTTCAAGGGCCTGCCGGCGTGGTTCATGCACCGCAGCTACCACGTGGCGTTCATGCCGACCGTGAACCGCAAGCTGCGCGTGCTGATGGACTGGACGCAGGCGCTGTTCTACGGTCGCGAGGTCGTCGCGCTCGGTCAGATCAACGACCCGAAGTCGGAGTTCGACCGCGCTGTCCAGAGCTGACGTTGTCGACACACGAGCGCTTTTCTCGTGTGTCGACAACGTCCGACCGCTTCTAGAAGTGTCACTGCTGATTGTTTACTCTGTGTGAGTGGTGAGGTGCCCCGAGCGTTATCACGTTCGGGGCACTTCGTTGGTCCGGAGGCGGAACTTAAGCGCCCAATCGGAGTAAAGCTCACAGGGCTGCCTTGACATTGCGTTACGTGAACCAGAGACTACCGCTGGTGCATCACCTGAATGCGTGATTCGCCTGTGTGGGGAGAGAGGTGATCCCGATGTCTCTCGAGGAGCTGGCCGCACAGCTTCGTCGTGGCGAGATCGAGGACCCCGCGTTGGCGCAGTACGCCGCAGAGTACGCGCAGGCGGGGAAGAGTTTCCGCAGCAAGAAGGACGATTGAGCAGGTCGGCTGACGGGCGGGTGCCGGGTGCCCCGTCCGAGGCTGCCAGGCCGTTGCTGCTGCAGGGCCAGGACTACCTCTTCCGCTCGCCGCCCAAGTGCCTGGACTTCCAGGAACAGGTGCACCGCCTCGGCATGGTCGACGAGGGCGACGGCAACCCGCAGCCGTGCGTCCTCGTGCTGGCGCGCGCCGCCGACATGGAGATGAACGAGCTTTCCATCGCACTGGCCGAACGCGGCATCCGCATGGCCCGCATCGACGCCGACCGCTGCGTCGACCTCCCGCTGTCGGTCTACACCGACCAGCCCCTGATCGAACTCGACCGCTGGCTGCTGCGCCCCCTGCTGGTCTGGCGCCGCCACTTCGAGCTCTCCGCGGTCCCCGTGGAGCCGGGAACCCTCGCCGGCGCCTACGCGGTCGACCAGTGGGCCTCAGCGGCCAACTGGCTGTCCTCCCGCTCCGACTGGGCCCACGTGAACCCGTCGCGCTTTTCGACGCACCTGGACCGTTTGACGCAGCTTTCCGACGCATCTGCTTTCGGCTTGCGTGTGCCACGCACGGCCGTGACGACCCGTCCAGGCCGTACGCGCCCAGGCGGCGCCCATTGCATCGTGAAGACCGCAGGCCGCCATCTGCTCGAGCCACGCCCCGGCGTGCAACACGGCCTGTTCCCGCGCCCTCTGGAGACGTCCCGCGCCTCCGACGCCCCCGAGCCCGCACCCGTGATCGTGCAGGAGTACGTGCCGTCCGACACCGAACTGCGCGTGTTCGTCGTGGGCGAGCGGTGCCTGGCCTACCAGGTCGACAAGCTCGACCCCGCCCAGCTGTGGGTCGACCCCGACGCCGTCCGCGTGACGCCGACGTCGATCTCCTCCTCCCTGTCGGACCGCCTGCTCGCGCTGGCCAGGCACTGGCGCGTCCAGGTGGCGGCCTTCGACCTGCTCGTCACGGGCACCGACCACGTGTTCCTGGAGATCAACGTCAACTGCGACTGGCGCTGGTTCGAGCACCGCGCGGGCGACAACTCGGTCTCCGCGGCCGTGCACGACTGGGTGGCGCTGCGCTTCAAGGAGCTGCTCGGCGCGGGGAGGGCACGCTGATGTTCGGGTCCGTTCGACGCTTACCGAATTGCTCGCTCTAGTCCAATTCGCTGGGCCGTGCGGGCGAGAAAAGACCATCCGCTCACACAAGCCGACGATCAAGGCCTAGGCTCCCCGTCGCCCCCGTAGCCCAATCGGTAGAGGCAGGTCCCTTAAAAGGATCACAGTACGGGTTCGAATCCCGTCGGGGGCACCATCGTGGATGTGGTGCCTGAACAGGCATTTTGCGCTTCCTCGGCACGGCTTTGCCGCCCCGTTCGGCGGTACCCGCTACCTCCGAAAGGAGCTTGGAGGGGAGCCGGAGAGTAACCAGAAGTTGATCATGGTCATCGTCAGGTGGACGCTGACCTGAGTGATCTTGGTCGGATATCGTCGCAGCAGGTCAAGGGGCATGGGAGCGCACCCAGCCGTGCCGGGCGTTCCGCAGTGGCTTGTTTGGCCCCGGCGTGTCGAGCGGTGTGGTTTTCGTCACGGCGTTGGAAGGCTTGAGAAGTGCTCTGGCGTGCGCTGGTTCCGACTCGACGACCTGCCGGGCCGGACTGATCGAGCACGCCGGCGTCCGGGCTCGCCAATGTCGCTGGGTACGCGTTCGGGACGCACGGTTGGGGTGTGAGGTAGTGGCAGGCCGGGGCTCCGGCCTGCCACTACCTCGTTCGTCATCGGCTCAGCAGCACGGGAACCGCTTCCGGCCCGTGGGTCAGCGCCAGCGTGATGATCCCCAAGGTGATCAGGAGCAGCAGGAGCCGGCGGAACGGCTCACGCCGATCGAGCAGGTCCCAGAAGGTCGTCCGCCGCTGCGGCGGGCGGTGCGGGTTAGGGTTGGGCACGCGGATTTCCTTCTCTGACGAGCGGTCGGGGTGGTTTCGCGATCGCGGCGGTCGCGTTGTGCAAGAACGCGGCCGCCGCACCTCAGTCGGTCATCGGTCGGGTCTCCTTGATCTGGCCGACGAGGTCGTCGGCGAGCTGGGTCATGAGCGCCTGGCGAGCCTCCGGCGGCAGCGCCTGTGCCGCGTTGAAGGCCTGTTCGGCGGGCGTGTGGTCGCGACGGCCCTTCACGAGCCACGCGAGAACCAGAACCTTGTCGTCGTGCGGCAGGGCGGCGACCTGCTTTCGCACCGCGTCGGGGTCGGATGGCTGTACCGACCTGCGGTGCACACGCTCTTGTGTCGCGCTGAACGGCGGTGCGGCGCGGACTAGTTGTGCGGTGCGGCGTTCCTGGGCGTTCCAGACTGGAGTTCCGATCGTCGTGAGTCGGAGTTCCTCGGTCGACAGCGTCGGGTCTTCCCTGCTCGTTTCGAGAACCCAGCCGTAATCACGCAGGTCTCGCATCCGTCGAGCGATCTGCGCGACCCCTGGGAACGCGTCCCGTAGATCCTTTTGCGTGAACGTGTTGCCCTGGCCTACCTCCGTGGCCAACCACAGGGCGACCCGCACCATCGAGCCCAGGTTGAGCCTCGGGTCGTTCCAACGTGGCAGGCTCACGGCAACTCCACTGGCGGGTTTCGGCAGAGTATGGCAAATAGTGGCAGACTTTGGCAGGGGGTGGCAAGCTTGTTTGCCGGGTCACCAGGTCGGACGGGCCGTCACGCCGCCGTCGACGACCAGGTCGTGGCCCGTGATCCACGACGCCAGGTCGCTCGCCAGGAACACGCACGCGTTGCCGACGTCCTCCGGCGTGCCCAGCCGCCGCAACGGCGCCGCCGCCTCCCACCGCGCAACACCTTCCGGCCACTCCGAGGAGATGCCCGGCCGGGAGATCAGCCCTGGCGAGACGGTGTTCACGCGGATGCCGCGCGGGCCGTACTCCAGGGCCGCCGCACGGGCGTGCATGATCAGCGCGGCCTTCGAGGCGGCGTAGTGGGCGTGGCCCGGTGCCGGGTGCGAGCCCTCGATGGACGCGATGTGCGTGATCGAGCTGACCTGAAAACGCACTGCCGCCTGGGTGACGGCGAACGGGCCGGTCAGGTTGGTGTCCACAACGGACTGCCACTGCGCAACAGTCATGTCCGGCAACGGTTCCACGGGTTGCACGCCCGCGTTGTTGACGACCGCGTCCAGCCTCCCGTGCACAGCAGCCGCGTCGGCGACCACGCGAACAGCCGAGGTGCGCAGGTCGCCGTCCGCGCGGCCGCGGTGGCGGACGACCACGGCGCCGGCGGCTTCGAACCGCGCGACGATGCCCGCGCCCAGACCGCCGCCCGCGCCGGTGACCAGGACGACCTTGCCGCTGAGATCGATCACGAGACGATGCCCTCCAGCCGTTCGACCAACCACGGCACGATCTCACCTCGGCCCGCCACGAAGCCGTCGCGGCCGACGTCGACGAACTCGCCGCCGGACGCGCGGACGAGGACCGCGCCCGCCGCCACGTCCCACGGGTGGATGCCCAGGTTCGCCGCCGCGTCCGCCCTGCCCGCCGCGACCCAGGCGAGCGACAGGGCGGTCACGTACACGCGGCGCACGTCCGCGATGGTCATCAGCTCGCCGAGAAATTCCATCTCGCCGCTGTAAGCGCTGCCGGGCAACGGGATGTCGGTCAGCACGAGCGGCCGCGGGCTCACGCCCGGAGTGATCGTCAGGCCGGACGAGCGGACCGAGAAGGGCACGTCCAGCGCGGCGGTGAAGAGCTCGTCGCGGAACGGGTCCAGCACGCAGCCCGCGACCAGCGAGCCGTCGACGGCGGCCGCCACCGAGATGCAGGACAACGGTATGCCGCGCACGAAGTTCCGCGTGCCGTCGATCGGGTCGACGTACCAGGTGATCCGCGCGGACGACGACCCGAGCTCCTCGCCGACCACCGCCGAGCCGGGGGCACCGGCCGTCAACGAGGCGCGCAGGAACGTCTCCACCTCCAGATCGGCCGAGCTGACCTGATCGAACGTGCCCTTCAGGGCGACGTCGACGCGAGCCTCGTGCAGCAGCTTGGCGGCGTCCACGCACGACTGCGTGGCCAGAGCGAGCAGATCCCCAGGAGTCACGGGGCCCATTGTCATCTGTCACAAACACGACGGGGTGAGTCTGGGCAACGTCCAACGCGCGGCAGTGACCTGAGCCACCACGATGAGCTGACCTGACGATGATGTTGGAGGTTCGGGATGCGAATCGTGGCCGGGTTGGCGTTCGTCGCGGCATTGGTCGCTGGAACAACCGCCGCACACGCGGACACACTCGAGTACGTGGCGATGGGTGACTCGGCGGCGGCCGGTCCGCTGATCCCGAACCAGGACCCGGCGCTGTGGTGCCTGCGCAGCGACCAGAACTACCCGCGGGTGGCCGCGAAGAAGCTCGGGGCCCAGCTCACCGACGTGACCTGTTCCGGGGCCAAGACCGAGGACTTCAGCGGGCGGCAGTTCGGGTTCGTGGCGCCGCAGTACGACGCGTTGAAGCCGAGCACCGACCTCGTGTCGATCACCATCGGCGGCAACGACGTCGGGCTCGTGCAGACCGCGTTGAGTTGCATCAACCTGTTCCCGGAGCCTGTCGGCCTTTCGTGCAAGGACCGGCTGACGGCGAACGGCGACCAGGTGGCCGCGGCCGTCGAGAAGTGGGCGCCCGAGTTCGGTGCGGCGCTGGACGAGATCAAGCGGCGCGCGCCGCACGCGCAGATCGTGGTCACGGGCTACGGCACGTACATCCGGCCCGGCGGGTGCCATCCGGTCCAGCCGATCTGGGCTCGTGACGGTGACTACCTGCAGGCTTCGGTGAACCTGCTGAGCGCCACCGCCAAGGCCGAGGCGGTCAAGCGCGGCGCGACGTTCGTCGATCTCGCGGCGGTCAGCGTCGGGCACGACACCTGTGCCGCGCCCGCGGACCGGTACCTGGAGGGCCTGGTTCCGACCTCCATCGCCGCGCCGCTGCACCCGAACGCCGCCGGCATGGCCGCGTTCGGCGCTACGGTCGCGCTCGCCGTGCAGCAAGCGCGGCAGCCAGCAGCGTGACGTGCTCGATCCGCGTCGGGTCGAGTCCGGTCAGCTCTGCGACCCGGCGCAACCGGTAGTCCACGGTGTTGGGGTGCACGTGCAGCTCGGTCGCGGCAGGCCGTCGTGACCCGCGCCGGAGGTAGACCTCCAGCGTCTGCACCAGTTCGCCGGACAACGGCGCCACGACGGCGGCGAGCGGTTCCAGCGCCGCGCTCGGCCTGGACAGCTGGTACTCCAGCAGGACGTCGGTGAGCCGGTACACGCCCGGCTCACCGGCCCGCACCGCGACGTCGAGCACTTCCCGCGCGAGCCCGGCGGCGGCCGCGATCCCGGAGGGCGGGGCCGCGACCGCCGCCACCGTCAACGGAACTCCCGCGGCACGGGCCACGTCCGCCACGATCCGGTCCACCCGCTCGTCCTCGCCGGGCAGCAACGCGATGCCGCCGTCCGGGGTGAGCGACGACAGCACCGGCTCGCGGCTGTGCCGTTCCAGCTCCGTGCGCAGCCTCCTCAGCTTGCGGCGGGCCGCGATCACCGCGTCGACACCGTCGAGCAGCTCGTCGGGGTGCGGCGGAACGTGCAGCGCCAGCACGACGTGCGGCCCGGACGCCTCACGCGTGCCCGCGAGCAGCTCCGCCAGCAACGTGTGCCGTGCGGACCGCTCGTCGTCGAACATCGTCTGCCGCTCGTCGAGATACCCCGCGCTCACCACCGGCGTCACGAGCTGGAGGTATCGCAGCGCCAACGCGTTGAGCCGCAACACGTCGCCGACCTCCTCCGGCCGCGCCTGCGGCACCAGCGCCTCCCACACGACCTGGATGCCCACGTGGTACGCGGTGAGCACCACGTCGATCGGCACACCCTCCTCGGCTCGACGTGCCGCCGACTCGCGCAGGAACCGCAGCTCCTCCTCGGACGGCAGCTGCCCGGAACCGAGCACCGCGGCGAACGCCCGCAGCGCGTGCTCGGTGACGCGCGCGATGTCGCCGGACAGCTCCTCGGCTGGCAGCTGCCGGTACGCGGGCACGCGTTCGACGATCTCCGCGAGCACCTGCCGCACGAACGAGGGCATCTCCACGGCGAGCCGGTCGGCCACCGGCCGTCCACCGATCACATAGGACATCAGCCGATTCTGACGGCTAACGCGACCCGCGCCAGGGCTCGCCGGCGCAACGGATCTTGCCGGGGCACCCGCGCAGCAGCTTCACCACGGGCGGCCGGGTGATCTTCTCCGGTGCGTGCGTCGCGCCGCCCGGCCATTGCACCTTGATGGCCATGGACGACGCGTTGTTGTCGTAGTTCTTCTCCAGCAGCACGCGGTCGGGGTTCGCGACCGTGACGACGTCGTAGATCCCGGAGGCGACACGGGTGATGTCGAGCCACTGGAACTCCACCCGGTACTTGTAGTCGTCGCCCTTGCCGACGGAGATCCCGAAGAACACGTCCAGCGCTTCCGGGTTGTGGTGCTGGCACTTGTGGCCGTCGAGCTCGTGTGCGAGCGCGCCGGTGTAGCTGTCGCGGTCGCCTGGCCGGTGGGCCAGCGATCCCGCGTCGGCGTTGGTGTAGCGGTCGCCCAGGCAGAAGCCGTTCTTGCGGTCGGTCACGACCGTCTCGCCGGACGGGGTCCGCAGCTGGAAGTACTCGAAGCCCATCAGGTGCCAGTGCTCGTGGGCGGCGGCCGGCTCGTAGTACGACCAGGTGGAGGTGTGGTGCTGCGCCTCGGCGAACGTCATCGGGATCGGTCCGTCCACATCGGACTGAATCGCCTGGCGCACGGCCATGCGCGGCTGGGCGGTGCTGTCGCGGTGGGCGTGCACGAGGAACGGTCCGTCGCCGATGTTGTCCACCGAAGTGGTGAACCTGAGGCGCACCGCCCTGATGTCGCCCTCGTCGACGCAGGGGCCACCCGGCGAGGACGGGTCGGTCACCAGGCAGACGTCCCAGGCCTCGCATTTGCTCGCGTCGCCGTCGTATCCGCCAGGGCAGCCGACGGGAGCCTGCCTCAGGTCGGGCAGCATCGGCGTGGCGGCGTGGGACGACGCGGTGAGTGCGGAAGCGGTGATCGCGGCGATGACCACCGCGACGGGTCTCTTGAACACCGTCACACATTAGTTGCGCTGCAACGGTTTCTCTCACCATCGACACAACGCCTCACCCGATCGACTGACAGGACAACGGAAACAGGCGTGCCGAGAACTAGTGTGCGGCCGGTGAGAAGAGGCTCCATCACCCTGGTGTGCGGCACGAGGCCCGAACTGATCAAGCTCGCTCCGCTCATCCGCCGGTTCGGCGAGGACGCCACCGTCGTCTACACAGGACAGCACTACGACCAGTCGATGTACTCGCGCATCCGCCAGGACATCGCGGAACCGGGCAGCTTCGTCGAGCTGGGCCTCGGCGGCGGGCGCCGGGGCGCGCAGCTGGGCAACGCCGTGGCGGCACTGGACGCGCACTTCGCCGAAGAACCACCCGATGTGGTGATCGTGCAGGGCGACACGACCTCCGCGCTCGCGGGTGCGTTGGCCGCCAACGCGAACGACGTGCCGCTGGTGCACGTCGAGGCGGGCCTGCGCAGCTACGACCGGGCGATGCCGGAGGAGCACAACAGGGTCGCCATCGACCACCTCGCCGACCTCTGCTGCGCCCCGACGCCGATCAACTTCACCAACCTGGTGGCGGAGGGCGTTGCCGCGGACCGGATCACCGTCACCGGCAACACGGTCGTGGAAGCGCTGGAGGAAGCCCTTCCCGGCGCCGACGAGTCGCGGGCGCTGATCGCCGGGCTGGGGCTCGAAGCGGATTCGTACGTGCTCGCCACGATCCACCGGCCGGAGAACGTCGACTGCCGGGAGAACCTCGGCACGATCCTCGGCGAGCTCGCCGGGCTGCCGTTGCCGGTCGTGCTGCCGCTGCACCCGCGCACCGCGAAGCAGGTCGCGGCGTTCGGCCTCGGCCGGTTGCTCGCCGGGCTGCACGTCCTCGAACCCCAGTCGTACAAGGACTTCCTGTCGCTCGCGCGCTGGGCTGCCGTGCTCGTCTCCGACTCCGGTGGCGTGCAGGAGGAGGTCAGCGTCCTCAAACGGCCGGTCGTCGTCGTCCGCCGCAGCACCGAACGGCCCGAGATCGAGGGCACGTTCGGCACGCTCGTGCCGCCGGGCCCCCGAGTGCGGGCCGAGGTGCTCAAGTGGCTCGACGACGTGAGCGGGCACCGCACCCGGCTGGCCGGCATCGCGTCGCCCTACGGCACCGGTTCGCCGTCCGGGCTCATCGAGGCCGCGGTGCGCAGGATGGTCTCCGACACCCGGTTCGCCAGCCCGGCACTGGAGTTCCAGCTCGTCACCGAGGGGTAGACGTGCGCGGTGGTGGCGAGCAGCAGCCGCGTGCCCGCCACCTCCACCGCAGGCTGCTGGGCGAGGTATCCCACCGGGTAGACGGGTTCCACGAACGGCGCGCGGAAGACGTGCACCTCCTCGACATCCGCGCCGGGGTGCAGCAACCGCAGCTGCTCGGTCCACCTGGCGGCGATCGCGTGCTCGTCCTCGGAGAACAGCGCGGAGTCCCGGTCGGTGTAGCGCATGACGTACGCGAGGTGCCGCCCGTCGACCGGCCCGGTGAGCGGTGACATCTCGACGACGCCGTCGAACTCGGTGCCCGACCGCAGCACCGGCGTCCAGTAGTGGCCGGACAACGGCTGACGCAGCACGAACAGCGCGTTCACGACGCCCTGGTACCGCAGGCTCACCTGCGGCAGCAGCGGTGCCAGCTCGGCGTCGGCCACCTGCCGCAACGCGGGCAGCGGCAGCGTGGACACGATCCGGTCGGCCTCGATCGTCTCGCCGTCGAGCTCGATGATTCCGTTGCGCACCACCCGGACCGGAGCGGACGTGCGCACGATCCCGCCGTGCGCCTCGATCGAGGCCCGCAGCGCGTCGATGATCGACTTGTAGCCGCCGCGCGGATAGCCGCGCACGGCGACGTTGCTCTCCCTGCCCAGCCGCTGCCACAGGTACAACGCGGGCACGTCGCCGAACGCCGCACCGAACTTCGACCCGAACAGGGGACCGAAGAGATCACGCCAGACCCGGTCGCCGTACAGGCCGCGCAACCAGTCCTCGGTGCGCAGGTTGTCGAGGTCCTTGCCCTTGCCGAGCCTGCGCAGCAGCACCGACACCGCGCCGAACCTGATGCGGTCGACGACACCCAATGCGGTGAATCGCATCAGGTCCAGGGCCGAGTTGAACGGGTAGTGGCGGCCCTCGACGATCATGCCCATGCTGGTGCGCTCCCAGCGGACGTCGTCGCGCAGCCCGACCTCTCCCAGCAGGGCCAGCAGATCGTCGTCCGTCGGCATCACGCAGTGGTAGAAGCGCTCCAGCCACCTGTCGTGCCACGGGAAGAACGTGCCGAGGCCACCGAGCTGGCCGGTGGCCTCCAGCAACGTCACCGGCGTGCCGGCGCGGGCGAGGCGGTGCGCCACGGCGAGGCCGCAGATGCCGCCGCCGATCACGACCGTGGTCATCACAGCTCCCGGTACGGGGCCGGGGTGAGCCGGTCGCGCGCCAGCAGCCGGACGTACTGCACGATCGTGCGGCGCAGCTTCAGCTTGCTGGGGCCCTGCTTGCGGTCGTAGCGCAGCTCCAGCGGCACCTCGGTGATCACCGGGTGGCAGTGCCGGAGCTTGAGCAGCAGCTCGACCATGCAGGCGAATCCGCGCTCCTCGACGAGCCGCTCGCCCCAGTGCGTGCTGGCGCGGGTCAGCAGGCTCACCCGGTAGGCGCGGAAGCCGCTCGTGAAGTCGTGCACGTCGACCAGCCCGAGCACGCGGCGGAACAGCACGGCGGCACCGCGCGAGAGCATCCGGCGGAACAGCGGGGCGGTCTTGTCGTCACCGCCGTCGACGAACCGGGAGCAGATCACCACGTCGGCCCCGGCGAGGATCTCGTTGCCCAGCTTGGTGATCAGCGCGGGGTCGTGTGTGTCGTCGGCGTCCATGACGACGATGAAGTCGTCCTCCTCGGCGTCGCTCAACGCCGCCTTCAGTCCGGTTTGGACTGCCTGGCCCAGGCCGAGGTTCACCGGGTGGCGCACCAGCCGGACGTCCAGGCCCGCCACGTCGATCGCGTCGACCACGTCAGCGGTCCCGTCCGACGACCCGTCGTCGACGACCCAGGCCGTGACCCGCTCGGTGCGGCTCACCTCGGCGATGCGGCGCAGCAACGACGGCAGCGACGCGG
The DNA here is from genome assembly GCF_014648475.1 of Lentzea flava. GTDB lineage: Bacteria > Actinomycetota > Actinomycetes > Mycobacteriales > Pseudonocardiaceae > Lentzea > Lentzea flava. Next base: position 46,997 of record NZ_BMRE01000043.1, read on the forward strand.
CCTCGTTGTAGGCGGGCAGCACGACGTGCGCCCGGCCGCGCACCGGCGCGGTGACCGTTGTGGCGGGTCTTGGACCGGGTGTCGGCGAGGTGTGGACCTCGCGTCCGGCGACTGACATGGAGCCCCCATTTCATCGGGTCTCAGTGCGGCGGCGAGAATTATTCGCACGCCCGGCCGTAAATTGCGGGCGACCCCTGGCTGACTTTCGCTCGGCGGCGGGGAGCGGAAGGCTGGACTGATTTCGGATGTAATTCGAAAGGGGTACGAGTGTTCCTCGAACGGGTGACGACGGGGCTCGCTGCCGTCATTCTCGGGACATTTTCCTGCAAGATGATCTCGATCGGGTGAATTCGGATGAGACAAAGCGCTGAGGCGGAGTCGAGCGTGGGTCTTCCCCTGGAAGAGTGGTTCGCGGGAGAGCTGACCGCGCCGATGGAGCCGGTTCGTGACGGCACCCGGCCGCGCGGTCTGCTCGGCCGGGTGAACGGGGTGGCGGTGCTGCTCGTCGTGGTCGACGTGGTCGCGTTGGTCGCGACGGCGTCGTCCACCGCGGTGAGCGCGGCCGTGGCGGTGCTGCTTGCGGGCGTGCTGCTCGGCGTCCGCGCGTCCGGGCGGATCTACCGCAGGCGGCTGCAGCTGTCGTGGCTGCACGACCTGCCGCGCTCGCTCGCCACGACGGCGATCGCGTTCGCCGCGGTGAGCGTGCTGCTGCTGGCCGCGGGGTGGCCGCCGGAGGTGTTGCTGCAGCTCAAGGTGGCTGTCGTCAGTTTCACCCTGGTGGGTGAACCGGCCAGACTGGCGGTGTTCGCGTTCGGGCGGTGGTGCCGTCGCCGGTTCGACCGCTGCGACCGGACCATCGTGATCGGCGCGGGCAAGGTCGGCGTGGACCTCGCCGAAGTCATGCTGCGTCACCCCGAGTACGGCCTGCGCCCCGTCGGGTTCATCGACCCCGACCCGCCCGGCGACCGCAAGTTTCCGGTCGCCCTGCTGCGCGACGACCTGGCCACGGCGATCGACCGCCTCGGGGTGGGCACCGTGGTCATCGCGTTCTCGCACGCCGTCGACTCACCGCTGGTCGACGCGGCCGTGACGGCGCACCGGCTCGGCTGCTCGACGCTCGTGGTGCCGAGGATGTTCGAGCTGCACCAGGACGGGCCCGACGTCGAACGGCTGCGCAGCTACCCGTTGCTGAGGCTGAGCACCGCGCCGACCACCAGGCCGACGTGGTGGATCAAGCGCCTGGTCGAGCGGGGGCTCGCACTGGTCGCGCTGGTGCTGCTGGCGCCGGTGATCGGGCTGTGCGCGCTGGCGGTGCTGCTGGAGAGCGGCCGGCCGATCATCTTCAAGCAGGTCCGCGTCGGCATGGACGACCAGAAGTTCGTGATCTACAAGCTGCGCAGCGTCCGGCAGACCGGCGTGGACGACTCGGACGTCCGGTGGTCGGTGGTCGGCGACTCGCGGGTCGGGCCCGTCGGCGCGTTCCTGCGCCGCACCTCGCTCGACGAGCTGCCGCAGCTGTGGAACATCCTGCGCGGTGACATGTGCATTGTCGGGCCGCGGCCGGAAAGGCCGGGTTTCGTTCGCCAGTTCTCCGCGATCCACGAACTATACTGGGCCCGCCATCGAGTACCCACCGGATTGACCGGGCTCGCCCAGGTTCACGGATTGAGAGGGGACACCTCGATCGTGGACAGATCTCGGTACGACAACTACTACATCGCAAATTGGTCGCTGTGGCTGGACGTCAAAATCGTGCTGTTGACGGTGGGTGAGCTGTGTTGCCGAAGGAATCGCTGACAGGTCGTGCACTCGCGCGGTCCCTGGTGGCACTGCTGGTGTTCTCCACGACCGCCTGCACGTTCCTGTCGGTCGACGAGAGAGCCGCGCAGGAGAGCCTCGCTCCGCCGGAACCGTCGATCGTCAGCGGTCCTCCGCCGAAACCGCTCGCGCCGTGCGCGTGGTGGTACGGCATCGGGGCGAAGCCCACGTCGCTCCAGCTCAAGTTCGCCGCGCAGCACTTCAGCCTCGTGGTGCTGAACTCGTGGGAGACGGCGGCCCTCAGGCGGCTGCGTCAGCTGAACCCCAAGGTGAAAGTGCTGGTGTACAAGGACTTCTCCAGCACCCGCAACTACCCCGGCACCGTCGACAACGGCGTCGACGCGAAGTACCTGCCGACCGGGCTCGGGTACGTCGCCACGGAGAAGGCCCATCCCGAGTGGTTCGCCGTCGACACCGCGGACCAGCGGATCGAGTGGAAGGGCTACGAGAAGCACTGGCAGATGACGGTGTGGACCGAGGCCTACCAACGCGCGTGGACGACGGCCGTGGTCGAGGAGGTCGTCCGCGAGGGCTGGGACGGAGTGCTGGCGGACAACGACTTCAGCTCGCTCAGGTTCTACTCGCCTGCAGTGCTCAAGGGCACCGCCGACGTCGAGGCCACCGACCGGCTGCTGCGCGACGGCTTCGACTCGTTCCTCGGCATCGCGGGTGACGAGCTGCAGAAGGCCGGGAAGATGCTGATCCCCAACGTGTCCGAGTCGCACCTGCGGCCGGGCCGGTGGACCGCGCACTCCCGGTACGACGGCGCGATGGAGGAGAACTTCGGGCTGCGCGACGACGGCGGCACCGGCGAGCTGCTCACGTTCCGCGGCAACGAGTGGAAGGAACTGCGCGCCCAGGCCGCGCTCGGCGAGTCGTGGCTGCTGCTGGTCACGCACACCACGAGCTCGCGCGAGGAACGCGTCGGCTACGCCACGGCGGCGCTGCTCGCCGGGCCGTACACGTGCTGGAACGGTGCGGCTCCCGACTACAAGAACCCGGCGTGGTCGCAGTACCAGGAGGCCGGTCTCGGCGAGGCGGTCGAGACGGCGAACCGGTTGTCCAACGGGGTGTGGACCCGCGGCTTCAGCAACGGCTGGGTGGCGGTGAACCCGACCGGCAAACCGGCTCAGGTGACGCCGCCGGCCGGGTTGGTGGACATCAACGGGGTGCCGGTGCCGGGGCCGTTCGAGCTGCCCGGCGCGGACGCCAAGGTGCTCGTCAAGCCGAAGGCTCCCGGCGTCACCACGACTCCGCCGGTCAAGCCGCCGACGGTGCCGACGACCACGACGACGACCACCCCGCCGGTTCCTCCGAAACCGGCGGAGACGCCGGTCAGCTGAGTTCGCGGTAGAGCTCCAGGTGCCGCTGGGCGCAGACCTCGGGACTGAAGCGTTCCTTCGCCCGCTCGGCCAGCAGCCGGCCCGTCCAGGCCGGGTCGGGGTCGGCGAAGAGCGCGCGCAGCTGCTTCGTCAGCGAGGTCGCGTCACCCGGTGAGGCGAGGCGGAGTGCGGTGCCCGGAACGTCGAGCATGTCCGCCACACCGCCGGTGTCCGTTGCCACCACCGGCTTTCCGGCCGTCATCGCCTCGGCGACGACGAGTGGCTGCTGCTCCATTGTGGACGGCAGCACCAGTGCGTCGTGCTTGCGCAGCAGCTCCGGTACGTCCGCGCGGAAGCCGAGGAACTCGACGGGGAGACCTTCCGCGAGCTGTTCGCACCTCGCGCGCAGCGGGCCGTCGCCGACGACGGTGAGCGTCGCGTCCGGGGGCATCGCGCCGGGCAGTGCCTCGAGCAGCGTGGGCAAGCCCTTGCGTTCCACCAGAAGACCGACGAACAGCAGACGGCGCACCGGCGTGGTGGGCGGCTCGGCGGCGCCGAGCGGGACGCAGTTGTCGATGTGGGCGATGCGGTGGGCGGGCACGCGCAACCGTTCGCGGAGGAACTTGCCCATCGCGGGGGAGGGCACCACCGTGCGGTCGACGCGGCGCGCGACGAGGGCGTCCGCGGCGAGCACGGTCATCGTGTAGGTCGACGGCCTCGGTGCCCGTGCGGCGCCGCGGAACCACGGCTCGCTCACGTCGTCCGGCACGCCGTGATACGTGTGCACGACCGGGATGTCGCCGAGCCCGGCGCAGACGAGGCCGCTGCGGCGGTCCTGCGCGTGCACGACATCCGGTTGCCACGCCCGCAAAGCCGCACGGGCCTGCCGGCTGGCGCGCAGATCACCCTTGCGCGGCACGGAGACCTCCTCGTGCTCGACGAGGTGCGCGTCGCGTGCCGGAACGGGACCGAACACCTTGACCTCGGCCTCACCGCTCGCCTGCAGCGCCGCGGCGAGCCGGACGGCGACGTCGACCGGGCCACCCCGGTCCTGGGTCAGCAGGTACGCGACCCTCATCGGGCATCTCCTTCGAGCTTCTCCACCAGCGTGATGATCTGGTCGGTCATCCGGGCGCGGTCGAACAACGTCTCGGCACGCCGGCGTCCGGCACGGCCTTCCCGGTCCGCGAGCGACGGATCGGCGAGCCGCGCCACGAGTGCCTGACCCAGCGCGGCCACGTCTTCCTTCGGCACGACGGCGCCTGCCGACCCCAGGCTCTGCCGCACGCCGTCCACGTCGAACGCGACCACGGAACGCCCGCAGGCCATGGCTTCCAGCGGCACCAAAGCCATGCCCTCCGCGCGTGACGGCAGGACGACGACATCAGCGGCCGCGTAGAAGTCCGCGATGGCGTCGGTGTGACCCCACCACAGGACGGATTCCTGACCCTGCTGCCACTCTGTCCTCATCGGACCGTCGCCGACCAGGACGAGCTGGGCGTCCGGGACGTTCGCGAGCACCTTCGGCCAGGCGGCGAGCAGGAGGTCCTGGCCCTTCTGCGGTGCCAGCCTGCCGACGCACACCACCGTCGGCCGTTCCGGCAATTCGAGCCGTTGCCGTGCGGCGCTTCGGTCCGCCGGGCGCAGTCGCGTGGTGTCGATGCCGTTGCACACGACCTCGGCCGGTGCGGTCACCCCAGCCGCGCGGCCGGACGCGAGTTCGTCGTCGCTCACGCACACCAGCTGATGCGTCCACCGCGAGGCGAACGCTTCCCAGCGCACACAGGCCCGGCGCAGCAGACCGGCGGAGAGGCGGAACGACCACAGGTGCGGCTGGAAGATCGTCGGGATCCGGCCGCGCACCGCCAGCCTGCCGGTCAGGCCTGCCTTCGAGCTGTGCAGGTGCACGACGTCGGGACGCAGTTCGTCCAGCAGCTTGCGCAGCTTTCGCGTTTCTCGCAGGGTGGCGGGTCCCGGTGAGCGGGTCGCCGGCCACGGGTGGGTGTGGATCTGCGCGGGGAGCCAGCCGTGCGGCGGGCACACCACGTGCACGTCCCATCCGGCTGCCTGTTGTGCCAGCGCGAGATCGAGGACCACCTTGGCGACGCCCGCCTCGACCGGCTGCGTCACGTGCACGATCTTCACAGGCTTCCTCGCAGTTCGCGGACGGCTTCGCGGTTGAGCGGCAGCACGACCGCCGCGTAGACGCCGAGCAGCACCAGTCCGGAGAGCACTGCGCCGGCGATCCCGCCGGTCTCCGGTAGCAGTCGGGTGGCGACCGCGCAGCTCGCGCAGGCCGTGAGCAGCCCGGCGGTGGTGCGGCCCAGTTCGCGTGGCGGGAACGCGAGCCCGTGCCGCGTCAGCACCCACCAGGTGAGGGGCACGAGCAGCCAGACGATGACGGCCTGGGCGATCGCCACGGCCAGCACGCCGTGCCGCGTGGTCAGGGCCAGCGCGCTGAGCAGAGCGATCAGATGCGTCACTTCGAGGGCCAGGTACCACCGCGCGTGCCCGGCCGCGCGGATCACCTGGTACCAGGTGTGCAGCAGGCCGAGGCCGAGTCCGTACGCGCACAACGCCATCAGCACCGGCGCCGCCGGTGCCCAGCGCTCGCCGAACAGCACGACGTGGTCCGCGAGCAGCGCGAGGACCGTGAAGAGTCCACCGGTGATCATCAGGGTGGCCTTGGTGAACCGCAGGACGGCACCCGTCACGCTCTGTCCACTTCGGACCAGCTCCGCGCACACCGGGAACATCACGCCGCCCAGCACGACGGCCACGAGGATGTAGGGCGTCCAGGCGATCCGGAAGGCGAGCGAGTACACGCCGACGGCCGACGGGCCGAGCACGTGCCCGATCGTCAGGTAGTCCACGTTGATCAGCAGCGTGGCGACGACGGCACCAGGGCCGACGACCGCCGTCCACCGCAAGGCTTCCTTCGCGGCTTCGCGGTCCCAGCGCGGCCGCACCCGTGCCCCCGCGACGACCGCCAGCACGGGCTGCGCGACGGCCGTGCAGACCAGCCCGGCCGCCACGGCGAGCGGGCCGGAACCGAGAGCTGCCAGGACGATCGTGGCGGTCGCGCCCAGCACCGTCCCGCCCGCGTCCGGCAGCATCCGGCGCCGGAAGTCGAGATCGCGGTGCATCATCGCCATCTGGACGCCGCCGATCGCGGTGAACGGCAGGCTGAGCGCCGCGATCCTGATGAGGGAGGCCGGTGCCCCGAGCGCGGCGCCGAGCGGTTCCGCCGTGAGCAGGAGGACCGCGGTCAGCACCGTGCCGCCACCGATGCTCAACGTCAGCACGGTGCCCGCGAGCCGTCCCGGATCGCGGTTCGTCCGGCTGATCACGTCGTAGACGCCGGCCGACTGCACGACCTGGCCGATGTTGACCAGCGACACCACGAGCGACACCACGCCCAGGCCGTCCTCGGTGAGCAGTGCCGCGAGCACCAGCGTGACCGCGACCTGACAGCCCTTGCTGACGACGTTGACCGCGAAGAGCCACAGCGATCCGCGGACCGCCCGCTCACCGACTCCGTTGGTCACGCGCGTTTCCTGGCCGCGACGACGACCAGCAGCACCCAGGCGACGACGATCGCCACGCCGTCCACCGTCACGTCGACCCGCTGGCCGAACGTCCCGATGATCGCGCTGTTGACGAAGTACAGGTGCGCGAACGGAACCAGCAGCGCCAGCACCGCGACGCCGGCGATCCGCCAGTCGCGTTCTTTCCTGCGTCGCCAGCACACCGCGGCGACGGCGGTCATGGCGGGCACCGCGATCAACACGTCACCCGGCTGGTGCACCATCGCCACGACAGCGCCGACACACGTGATGAGTTCCGCAACCGACCGGCCGTCCTCGTCACCTCGGTCGAGCTTCCTCGCGAGGTAGGCCGTCGCCGCCAGCACGCCGACCAGGGCCGCGAGCTCGGCCGCGGGCGGCAGCCAGTCCGTGACCCGGAAGAACACCGCCGGAAGGTCGACCCGTTGCGCCGTAGGGGAATCCACGGCGCCGTAGCTGGTGCCGCTGGCGTGCGCGAGGTTCGCCGCGATCACGTCGAGGAACGGCCCGACACCTCCGCCCCGGTAGACGAGCAGCCCCACCACGGGCAGGCTCGCGAGCGCCGCGATGACCGTGCCACCGAGCGCGACCCGCCGCGATCCACGGGCGAACAGCAGAATCGCCAGCGGCAGCCCGAACTGCGGCTTGAGCCACGCCACCGCCAGCCCGAGCGCCGCCACCCGCGGATGGCTCGACCGCGCCATCAACGCCGCCGCCGCGCCCACCGCGATCAACGGGTTGACCTGCCCCACGTAGAGCTGAGCCTTGCCCACCTGGCTCGTCACCAGCAGCGTCGCGATCACCACGGTGCCGAGCACGAGCGGGAGCTTCGCCCGCCTGGCCGCCAGCAACCCGAGAACTCCCAGCAGCAGCAACGACGCCAGCGTGAACGCGATCGCGCCGATCCGGTACTCGGGCAACGCGAACGGCAGGTGCAGCACCAGGTGGTACGGCTGGTAGAGGTTGAAGTTCTGCCGCACCGGCCAGTGGTCGAACATCGCGGCCGGGTCGTACGGGTTGCCGCCCGCCAGGAACTCGCGGATGGGGAAGTACAGCGCGTCGCGGAAGTCCTGCAGGCGTTCCTCGGGGAGGTTCGCCTCGGTGGGGGTGGGGACCTCCCACGACGGGCGCAACGCGCGTACCGCGCTGAGCGCACCGACGACCGCGACGGCGATCGTGAGGAGGGTGCGGGTGTTGGGCTTGGTCGTGGTGATCACGTCAGCCTCACCGCCACCAGTCCCGCGGAAGCCGGCGGCACCGCGAGGTCGCCCGGCTCGCCTTCACCGTCGGCGATCGTGAGGAAGGTGCGGGTGTTGGGCCTGGTCGTGGTGATCACGTCAGCACCACCGCCACCAGCACCGCGGACACCGGCAACACCGCGAGAGCCGCCGCCAGGTCACCCGGCTCGCCCTCACCGTCGGCGACCGCGATCACCGCCGTGCCCTCACCGGGCTCACCCGCCTTGTCCGGCAACGACTCCGCGAGCGACTCCGCCTGCGCGGTGAGCCCGTGATCCGCCGGGATCACCCGCACCGGCCGCGCAGCCGCCACGCACAACGCGGTCAGTCGGTCGACCATGCCGGGGTCGTCCTCCCGCACCAGCGCCACCGGGTGCCGCACCCCGGCCGCGGCGACGGCGGCTCGCACCGCCGCCTCCCCGGTGCGAGGCCTGCGCAGAGTCCGCACCGCCGCGGTCGCGATGCCCGCCGCCAGCGCCGCTGCGAGGGCGAGCCCGGCCGCGAGCTTCCAGTCGGGCGCCACCCGCGCGGTGTCCGGGCGTTCGTCGAGCACCCGCAACCGACCGGCGGGAGCGAGGAGGTTCGCGTCTCCCACGGCCTTGGCCACCGCCGTCACGGCGGCGGAAGCCTCGTCCGCCGAGCCCGCTCGCACCGAGAGCCGGGCGAGACCGGACGCCGGAACCAGCTCCACGCCGATGCCAGAGGCGATCTCACGGGCGGTGCTGCCAGAAGCGCGCGCGGCGGCCTCCAGGACGGTCGGGCTGTGCACCAGCTGGACGATCGCCGGCATCGCGAGCGAGGCCACCTCGCCGTACTGGGCCGCGGAGTCGGTCTGCGTGGCGGGCACGGCGAGCACGGCCACCCGGCTCTCGTACTGCTCGCCGCGCAGTGACGTCACCGCCAGCACGAGCACCGCGACGACCAGCGCCACGGCCGTCGCCTCCAGCAGCGTGCGCTTGTTCACCGTCGTTCTCCCGCAATGGTTCGGAGCAGTTCGTCGTAGGACTTCATGAAGGTGTGCGGGTCGTGGTCGCGTTCGACGGCGGCACGGCCGGCGGCACCGGCCACCGCGCACGCCCGCGCGTCGAACAGGAACGAGGCCAGCGCCGCCGCGGTCTCGGCGGGGGAGCGCCGGGGGACCAGCACACCGCCACCGCCGGCCAGTGCCTCGCGCACACCGTCCACATCGGACGCGACGACCGGGCGGCCCGCGGCCAGCGACTCCAGCACCGCGATCGGCATGCCCTCCCAGTCGCTGGTGAGCACCACGACGTCCGCGGCCTCCAGCAGATCGGGAACGTCGCACCTGGTGCCGAGGAAGCGCACCCGGTCGGCCACTTCGAGTTCCTCTGCGCGCCGTTCCAGGTCCGCGCGGAGGCTGCCGTCGCCCGCCAGCAGCAGGACGGCGCCCGCGACCCTCGACCACGCCTCCAGCAGCACGTCGTGCCGCTTCTGGGGTTCGAGGCGGGCAGGGCACAACGCGACCGGCACGTCGGGGCCGATGCCGAGCACGCCGCGGATCGCGGACCGGTCGACCCGCGGGGGTTCGGCGAACACCGCGTTCGGGATCACCTCGACGCCGACACCGAGCGCGCGCAACCGGTCCGCGCTCGCCTCCGCGACGGCCACCACAGCGCGTGACGTGCGGCGCAGAACCCGTGCGGCACCACCGAGATCCGACTCGGAGACGCCGTGGAACACGGTCGCCACCGGACGGCCACCCGCCGCCAGCCGGGCCACGAGGCTCGCGGACACGTTGTGCGCCAACACGACATCAGGCGCAAAACTGCGAACGGCCGACCGCACAGCGGAAACAGCTCGCAGCACGCCGAGAGCCCTGCGGCGCGGCACCGGCACGTAGAACGTCGAGAAGCCCTGCGCCCGCAGGGCCTCCGCGCGGTGCCCGCCCCCGCTCGCGACACCCGACTCCCAGCCGAAATCACCGCCGGACCGCACCATCCCCGCGACGACGGCCTCGGCTCCTCCGGCGCCCATCTCACTGATGACGTGCAACACACGCATCGCGCTCACGCTCCTCACGGCGCAGGTCGGCCGCGATCGCCACCGCGACCAGCGACCAGATCGGCAGGTAGTACTGCTCTGACAGGAAGGTCGACGCGACCAGCGCGGCGATCAGCGATGCCTGGACCGCGAGCATCGACCGGACGGCACCGGCGCGCAGCGCGCGTTCCGCCGACACGAACGCCAGCGCGATCGCGCCGAGGAAGCAGGCGAGGCCGGGCAGGCCGAGCTCCGCGCCGATCTCCAGGTAGATGTTGTGCGCCACCGGTGACTGCTCGTCGATCTCGGCGTTGCGCGAGGCGGCCGCGTACGAGCTGCGGAACCCGCCAGGTCCGACGCCGAGCACCGGGTTGTCGGCCAGCATGCGGGCGGCTGCCTGCCAGCGCAGCTCCCGAGTGTCCACATTGGTCGCGGCGATGTACTTCTTCTCCGCGAGCGCCCTGTCCAGCACCGGGCCCGCGAACACCGCGGCGCCGAGCCCGATGACCGCGAGCCCGCCCACCGTCGCCCCCACCGCGCGCATCGACACCCCGCGCCGCGCCACGAGCCACACGGCGGCGACGGCCAGAGCGAGACCGCCACCGCGGGAGAACGTCGCCGCCGCCCCCGCGGCCAGCACCGCGCCGACCGGCAGGAGGAACTTCCGAAAAGGCAGGGCGATCAGCAACGGCAGTGCCGCCACCAGGAAGAACGCGAGATCGTTGGGGTCCTCCAGCGGGCCGGTCGCTCGTGGCGCGCCTTCGAACACCAGGCTGTACAACGCGCCGACCGCAGCGAACACCGCACCGCCGACCGCCGCCGCGAGCACCGCCCGCACCGGCACCTCGCGGACCACGACGTCGACCAGCACGGCGGTGATCACCAGGAACGGCAGGAAGCGCTGGGCGTAGTCCAGCGTGAACGGATCGCCGGCGTGCACGGCCGCGGACGCCAGCAACACCACGGCGAACACCGCCAGCACCGCGTGCAGCGGATGCGCTGCGGGCAAACGACGTTCGCGCACGCGTTGCACGGCCCACGACACGATCAGCAGCCCCGGCGCCACCTTGGCGAGGTGCGGGTGCACCTCCTGCAGATAGCCCTCCAGCGGAGCCAGCAGGACCGTCGCGCACGCCAGCACGCGCAGCAGCCACGTCATCCGCACAGCTCCGTCCGGCGCTCCCTGAGCAGCCCCGGCAACCGGTCGACGTGCGCACCGGTGCCGACGACGTCGAAGTGCTCGCGCAGCACGGAGAGCACCCAGCCGAGCAACGCGGCCTTCTCCGCGCCCGGCACCGCCATGCCGGGGAAGAACTCCATCCCCGGCGCCTCGGCGCCGCTCAGGACGTCCGTCGGGTGCAGCAGCAACGACGGCGTGGTGCCGGTCAGCAGGCACAGGCGCAGCGCGGCGCGGAAGTATCCGCGCGCGAGCCGCGGCGAGATCTGGTGCAGCTGCAACAGGTACGCGCCGTGGATCGGCACGCGCAGCAACGGCATCGTCGTCACCGGCAGCTCGACCAGACCGGTGCCGTGCCAGCGGAACGGGGTGTTCGGTGCCAGCACCTTGCCGAAGCCGCCGAAGAGGTCCTCCGCGGCGCCTCGCGCGGCGGTGCGGTTGTGGTACGCGCGGGCCAGCGGGCCGATCCACGTCGGCAGGGTGCTCGCGTCGTAGCGGTAGCCGCGCGCCGCCAGGATCTCCAGCAGCGCCGGGGTGACGCTGTAGCCGGGCCCGCGGAAGCCGACGGGCCGCGGGGCACCGGCCGCCACGATCGCGTCCTCGGCCCTGACGAGCTCCGCCTCCAGCTCGGACCGCGAGTACCGGTGCAGCCAGGGCTCGTGGCCCCACGAGTGGTTCGCCACCTCGTGCCCCGCTGCCACGACGTCGTGGACGGCCTGCGCCCCGTCGTCGCGTTCGGCGTCCGCCCCGACCACGAACACCGTTGTGGTGAGCCGGTGTTCGCCGAAGACGTCCAGCAGCCGCGGCACCGCCGTGGCGAGGAAGCTCGGTCTGCTCTCCCAGGCGGGGTCGCCGTGGGTCTTGAGATAGGCCCACAGGTTGTCCAGGTCCAGCGAGACGCTCGCGGGTCTCACCCGGTCACCTCCGCCGTGGTGCGGGTCGGCGAGCCCAGCACCAGCACACCGGCCACGACGAGCGTCATCCCGAACCCGACGGCCCACTCCCAGCCCGGCGTGATCCGGTCGCCCAGCATCCCGATGCCGACGACCGACGTGAGCACCACCGTCGTCGCGTCCATCGCCGCCACCGACGACGTGGCCGTGCCGCGCTGCAACGCCACCGCGAGGCAGGACTGACCCACCAGCGCCGCCACGATCATCAACCACGTCAACGGGTTCAGCAGCATCGCGGGCAACTGCTCGTCCGCGACGGACCGGCCGATGATCGCCACCACCGCGAAGGCCGTTCCGGCGAGCACCGAGACGACGACGGCGTTCGCGCCCTGCGCTGCCCGCGAGCAGAACACGATCACGAGCAACGGCAGCCCCAGGAAGACCAGGCCGGGCACCGTCGGGATGTCCTTCGCCACCGACGTCTCGGACGCGGTGACCAGCAGGACGAGCCCGGCCGCCATCATCACGAGCACGCCGATCTCCAGCGGCCGCACGCGCCACTTCAGCACCAGCAGGCCGAACGCGGTCGCGAGTCCGACGGCGCACGACGACCCCGCCTGCACCAGGTAGAGCGGAAGCTCGGCGCGGGCGAGGAAAGCGAACCCGAAACCACCCACCTGGCCCGCGAACCCGAGCAGATAAAGGCGGTCTTTGGCCAGTCGGGCGAGAAGTCCCAGTCCGGTTCCCGGCCTCCTGTCCGCCCGCTGCGCGGCCACCGTCTGGGCGACGATGCCCAGGCCGTAGAGCGTCGTGGAGATAACGAGCTCAAGGTATCCGGACATGCAGAACCTCCCTCGTCAAGGCCCCGAAGAATACGGAGCCGCGAGGGCGTTCCCCATTAGAGGGATATGTGACAACTCAACGCAAGAATTGCGGTTTATTTATCGCTCGAAAGTGGAGTGAGTTTGCTCGAAAGGGTGACGAATCAGAGCTCGATGACGGTGCCGTCCAGTGGCACTTCGACCCCCGCCTCGCGCAGTTCCGCCGACTCCGCGGACTCCGGGTCCAGCACCGGGTTGGTGTTGTTGAGGTGCGTGTAGATGCGCCGCACCTCGGGAAATCGCCGCAGCTCCTGCAGGCTGTGCGTGATCGGCAGATGGCCCATCGCGGCCTGGCCGGACGAGCTGCCGGTCGCCGACCCCATCTCGGACGCCGCGTAGAACGTGCCGTCGAGCAGCACGCAGTCCGCCCCCGCCACCACGTCGTCGAAGCCCGCCGGCCACGACGCCAGGCACGGCGCGTAGACCAGCACGCCACCCGTGGCCGGGTCGGTGAACCGGTACGCGACCACCCAATGACCATCCACAGTGGACGATCGGGCGTACTTCGGCTTCTTGCCGCTGATCGGGACCGCTGTCACCTGGAGACCGCCGAGGTCGAACGACTCGTCCGCCGCCACCTGCCGCCACGCCAGAGGCGCGTAGCCGTCGATCACCGTGCGGAGGTCGAACTGGTCCCGCAACGCGTGCAGCACGGGGCCGGGCGCCCACACCGTCAGCCCGGCTCCGCCGCGCAACGTCAGCAGTCCCAGCGTGTGGTCCAGCTCGGCGTCGGTGAACAACGCACCGCGGATCGGTGTGTCCCGTGGACCGGGACCGGGGTTCAGCAGTGAACACGCGGCGATCTGCGTGCGGATGTCCGGCGACGCGTTGACCAGCCACCAGTCGGTGCCGTTGCCGCTGATCGCCAGGCAGTCCTGCGAACGCGCCGGCAACTCGCCGGAACGGGCCCGCACGCACAGGGCGCACGCGCAGTTCCACTGCGGAAAACCGCCACCGGCCGTGGTGCCGAGCAGAACAGCCTTCAACTCATCTTCCTCATGGCCATCGCGGGCACCTCGGCTGGCGCCATCTCGGTCTCCAGGATCAGGTCCACAGTGGACCGCTCCGGCGACAGAGTGCACACCGGGTCGGTGTTGGCGGCATCGCCGGTGAGCTGGAACGCCTGGCACCGGCACCCGCCGAAGTCGATCTCCTTGCGCGGGCACGAGCGGCACGGGTCCCTCATCCACTCGAAGCCGCGGAAGGCGTTGAAGGACGGCGAGTTGTGCCAGATGTCGTGCAACGACGACTCCCGCACGTTCTCGATCTTCAGCGACGAGATCACCGTGGCGGCCGGGCAGGGGAGCACGTCACCGTTCGGCGCCACGGTCAGCTGCCGCGCACCCCACCCGTACATGCAGGGCTTGGGATGGGCCTCGTGGTAGTCGGCGATGACGTAGACGATCTCCATCCGCCCGCGCAGGCGTTCCTGCGCCGCGGCGACGATCGGGTCGGCGTGGGCGAGCTGCTCACGGGTGGGCAGCAGGACCGCCCGGTTGCGCAGGGCCCAGCCGTAGTACTGGGTGTTGGCGAGCTCCAGCCGTTCGGCGCCCATCTCCTCGGCCATCGCGATGATCCCGGCGATGTTGTCGAGGTTCTGCCGGTGCAGCACGGTGTTGACGGTGAGCGGCAGGCCTTCCTCGCGGATGTGCGCCGCCGCCTGCACCTTCCGGTCGAACGCCTTGATGCCCGCGATCCTGTCGTTGCCGGCGCGGGTCGCGTCCTGCAACGAGAGCTGCACGTGGTCGACACCGCGCGAAGCCAGCTCCCGCAACCGTTCCCGGGAAAGCCCCACTCCCGACGTGACCAGGTTGACGTAGCAGCCGAGGCTGTTCGCGTGCGTCACCAGTTCGGGCAGGTCCGGGCGCAGCAACGGTTCTCCGCCGGACAGGTGGATCTGCAGTGCTCCCAGCGATCGCGCCTGGTCGAACACCCGGCGCCACGACTCGGTGTCCAGCTCGGCGTCGCGGCGGACCAGCTCGACGGGGTTCGAGCAGTAGCCGCACTGCAACGGGCACCGGTGCGTCAGCTCGGCCAGGAGACCGAACGGAGCCTCAGCCATCGACGTCCACCACCCTCCGCCCCACGAGCCGCGCCACCAGCTCGGCGACGTCCTCGGGCTGCACACCCGCGTAGAGATCACCCAGTGCCAGCGCGATGTCCCCGACCGACCGGACCCCGTCGCACAAGGACACGACGGAAGCGGCGGTCTCGTTCAGCACGAGCACACCCTCGGGGAACAGGACGACGTGCGCCTCGCGGATCTGGTCGTAGGTGCACTTCACGCCGCGCCGGATGCGCGGCACGGCGTCGAGCGCGACGACAGTCGTCACGGCTTTCCCTTGCCCGAGTAGTAGTCGACGGCGTCCAGCACGGCCCGCAGCACGTCGCACTTGAACGCCAGCGCGGCGACGGCGGCCTCCTGCTGGGCGCGGGTGCGCGAGTGCTCGACCACGATGTCCAAAGTGGCCCGTCCCTCACCGGCGACCGCCTGGATGCGGTTGGTGAAGTAGGCGAAGCCCTCCTCGGCGATCCACGGGTACTGCTCCCGCAACGCCGCCAGACGCCTGCGCATCAAGGCACCCGAGAACATCTCGGTGAGGCCGGAGGCGATCGCCTCCACCCACGGCTTGGTGCGCGCGAAGTTCACGTAGGCGTCGACGGCGAACCGCGTGCCGGGCAGCACGTGCCGTTCGTCGAGCACCTCTTCCCGCGTCAGCCCGACGGCTTCCGCGAGGCGGATCCAGTTCTCGGCGCCGCCCTCGCCGGGTTTCGTCCCGTCGTGCCAGATGATCCGCTCACGCCACTGCCTGCGGATGTCCGGCACCGGGCAGTTGGAGAGGATCGCGGCGTCCTTCTGCGCGATGCAGCGCTGGTAGTACCAGCGGTTCGCGGCCCACGCCTGCAGCTCGTGCTTGCTCAGCTGACCCGCGTGCATGCGCAGGTGGAACGGGTGGCTGTCCCAGTAGCGGGGCGCGAGGGCGCGGAGCTCGGCGACGAACTCCTCGGGGGCAAGGGCGGTCATGGCTTCAGACTCCTCGGTCTGCCAGGAAAAGACGCGGGGACCGGGGTTCCCGGCAGGAGAGGCGGGAACCCCGGCGCGAAGCCTGACGTCAGCTGCGGGCCGCGTAGGCGGTGACCTCCATCGGCGTCTGGAAGTCGCGGAAGTCGGGCTTGACCCACTCGCGCTTGACCTCGGGAAGCTTCTGCTCGGCAGTGGTGACGACAACGTTCATGGCGCAACTCCTCGGGTCTCCGGCCGGCGTGCCCCAATTGCCGGGGCGCGCGGCACTTTCCGTGGGGCGCGGCGGCGAACCACACGTTATGTCGTTCGAGTGGCCGAGGTCCAGACCGTACATAAAGTTACCTAAAGTCATCGGAGGGGTGACCCGATTGGCGGATGCATCCCCGACTACACACCGTGGTTGTATCTGGAGGCCCCCACGCCGTCGCCGCACGACGCGAAAGTTGAGGGGTCAACCCAATGGGTGCTCGTCGAAGTGCGTACGTCGGCGTCCTCGCGCTCGCGGTCGGGCTGTCCAGCAGCCCGCTGGCGTCCGCGGCGGAGAGCGAAGTCGGCACGATGGCCGTCAAAACGATCGCCACCGGCCTCAAGCAGGCCTGGAGCATCGACTTCCTGCCGGACGGCACCGGCATCTTCACGCAGAAGGACGCCAAGACCGTCTCCACCATCACCAAGGACGGCAAGGTCACCAAGGTCGGTGACATCCCCGGCGTCTCGGTGACGAAGGAAGCGGGCCTGCTGGGCATCGCGGTGTCGCCCACGTACGCGGCTGACAAGACGCTCTTCCTCTACTACACCACCGGTTCCGACAACCGGATCGCCACGTGGAAGATCGGTGACGCGGCCCCGAAGCCCATTGTCACCGGCATCCCGCGCGGTTCGCAGTTCCACCACGGTGGCCGCATCAAGTTCGGTCCGGACGGCTTCCTCTACGCGGGTACCGGTGACGGCCAGAACGGCAACAACGCGCAGAACAAGAACTCCCTGGGCGGCAAGGTCCTGCGGATGACCAAGGACGGCAAACCCGCGCCGGGCAACCCGTTCAACTCGCTCGTCTACTCCTACGGCCACCGCAACGTGCAGGGCCTGACCTGGCTCGGCAGCCAGCTCTACGTGTCCGACATCGGCGCCAGCAAGGTCGACGAGCTCAACAAGATCGACGCCGGCAAGAACTACGGCTGGCCGACCTGCGAAGGCTCCTGCAACACCGCCGGCATGACCAACCCGGTGAAGCAATGGCCGACCTCGTCAGCGACCCCGTCCGGCCTCACCACCTACAAGGGCCACTTCTACATGGCCTCGCTCAAGGGCGGCACGTACAAGCTCACCGCCAACGGCGAGGGCGGCAAGATCTACACCAACCTCGGCCGCACCCGTGACGAGGTCGCGGGCCCCGACGGCTCACTGTGGGTGATCACGCCGGGCGGCATCCACATCGCCGACGGCAGCTGACTCGGCTACCTGGCGTAGTCGGAGGACGGTCCTCGCCTCACCCACTCGGAGGCGAGGGCCGCTCCGAAACATCCGATCACTGTTGTGGGTTAATTCGATCTGTGATTGGGTAAACACGCCCTGCAACGCCGCCGCCGCAGCCCAATCACGAGCGGACCCGAAGGAGAGCACACATGCGTGCTCGTCGTATCGCAGCCGCGGCAGCCTGCACTGCTGTGGCCGCAACCCTCTGCGTCATGCCGGCGTCGGCCCAGGACGGCCCGTCGGCGCTCGCCGAGAGGACTCTCGCCACGAAGCTGGACATCCCGTGGGACATCGAGTTCCTGCCGGACGGCAGCGGGATCTTCACCGAGCGGGACACCCGCAAGATCAAGAAGATCAAGGGCACCACCGTGACCGAACTGGACACCGTGGAGCAGGCGCAGACGACCGGTGGTGAAGGCGGACTCCTCGGCCTCGCCGTGTCGAAGACGTTCGCGACCGACAACTCCGTCTTCATCTACTACTCGACGGCCAGCGACAACCGCATCGCCAAGCTCAAGCTGGGCGGTACCCCGCAGGTGATCGTGAGCGGGATTCCCAAGAACCGCTACCACAACGGCGGCGGTCTCGAGTTCGGCCCGGACGGCTACCTGTGGGCCACCACGGGCGACGGCCAGAACACGAACAACGCGCAGAACTGGAACTCGTTGGGCGGCAAGGTCCTCCGCTTCGACACGGCGGGCAAGCCCGCCGCCGGCAACCCTCGTTCCGGCAGCATCGTGTACTCGATCGGCCACCGCAACGTCCAGGGCATCACGTGGGTCGGCAACACCGCGTACGCCACCGAGTTCGGCAACAGCAAGACCGACGAGCTCAACAGGATCGAGGCAGGCAAGAACTACGGCTGGCCGACCTGTGAGGGCAACTGCAACACCGCGGGCATGACCAACCCGGTCAAGACGTGGAGCACCAGCCAGGCCGGTCCGGCCGGCATCGCCTTCTACAAGAACGCGCTGTACATCGGAGCGGTCACCGGCAAGCGCGTGTGGAAGATCCCGGTGAACGGCACGTCGCTCGGCACCCCGCAGGCGGTGTTCACGGGCTACGGCCGCGTGCGCGCGGTGGCTCCGGCACCGGACGGCACGCTGTGGCTCGGAACGTCCAACCAGGACAACAACGGCTCGCCGGGTGCGAACGACGACCGGATCATCTCGACCGACGGCTGACCACCCGATCGAGTGCTGCCGTCAGCAAACACGGGTGGGTGACGTTAGTTGCGTGCTGCGGGCATCCGGCGGAGCTGGTCCAGCACCGCCGGGTCCTGCAGCTGCATCCACTGGATCACCTCGGTGTAGGTGGCGCACACCGTCTCCGGCTTGTCGCACACGTACTCGAGGAACTGCTCCATCGCGTTGGAGAACGCCGAGCCGTTCCACTCGTTGAAGTGGTTGCCGATCACGAGCGGCGCGCGGTTGCCGTTCAACGCGGCCTGGTGCACCGACTTGTACGTGTCGAAGACGATCTGGGCGAACTCGGGGGAGCGCCAGGGTTCGTCCTTGGCACCGTTGAGCGAGTACCAGAGGTTGAAGTCCATCATGACGACCTGCTTGCCCAGCGCCGGGACCCGCACCTCGGGCATCGGGAACTCGTACAGTCCGTTTTGGACGGTCGGCCACTGCACGCCCAGCGCGACCTTGCTGGTGTCGTAGACCAGGCCGTGCGCGGCCATCGCGGGGAAAGCCTGGTCCCAGTTGCCCTCCAGGCACGGCGTCCGTCCACCCCGGACGGCATCGGCGGGCAGCTTGAACCCGGCGGCACGCGCCTTGTCCACGATCTGCTTGAACTGGGCGAGCTCGTCGTTCCAGGCCTTGTTGTCCCACTTGTCGACCGACGGCTGGGTGCCGCCGGAGCAGAAGTGGCCGTTGTAGTGCGTGCCGATCTCGTGGCCGTCGTCGATCACCTGGTTCAGGTAGCCGATCCTGGCCGCGATGTCCTGGGGCGTGCCGCCGAACGAGATGTCGGAGACACCGCGCTTGAGGCCGGCCGGCGGCTGGTACTGCATCTTGTCCTGGTCGGACAGCATGTACACGCCGGAGAGCAGACCGGTGACGTGTGCGTTCTTCCGCTTCGCGATCGGCAGGACCTTGTCCCAGTGCTGCTTGGACACCGCGCCGTCGAAGGAGAACAGCACGAACTGCGGTGGCTTCTCACCCGGCGCGAGCTTGTGCATCCACGGCTGCTTCTGCACCTGCTCCGGGGTCGGCGCGGGCACCGTCGGCGTCGGGCCGACGTCCTTGGGGGCCGGGAGCCGCGGTGCCATCGGCAGGGGACCGGAGTCCGCCTGGTTCTGCTCGTCCTTGGTCGGACCGAGAGTCATCACCAGTACGAGGGCCAGCGCAAGCGCCACGCCCGTGGTCAACCATCCCCAGCGCTTCACACTCAAGAAGACGACTGGTCACCCGGACGGGTTGCTTCGTCACCCAACGGGTTCGGCGATCACCACGCGGTTCGCCTCGTAGCCCTGCTGCCCGCCGATCCACGTGCCACCGCAGGTGACGAGCACCAGCCGGTGCGGGCCGCGCGGGCCGAAGAACTCGACGGCGCGGGCGGGCAGCTCTTCCTTGCGGACCGTCTCGATCTGCTTGATGCGGAACCGGAACTCCTTGCCCGCGCTGTCGGTGATCACGACCTCGCGGCCGTTCTGCGCCTGCCACAGCTCGGCGAAGGGACCCTTGGCGCCCTTCCAGTCGACGTGCCCGGCGAGGACCGTCGCGCCTTCCTGCCCGGCCAGCTCGGTGCCCCACCAGGTGGCCTCGCCGATGCCGTCGGGAACGGGCAGCACGCCGTCCTTCACCTCGCGGCGCACGAGCGTGGCGGTGCCGCCCGCGGGCAGCCGGACCGAGCCGGGGCCGGCCTTGGGCGGTGCGGGTTGTTGCTGGGTGGGGTCGGCGGGCTTGGCGCCCACCGTGTTCGCCCCGCCGACCAGTCCGGTGAGGTCGGCGCCGCGGCCGGTGCTGAAGCTGTCGGCGACCGGGCCCGGCCCCACCACCGGGATCGCGTCCGCGATCGCGTGTCCGGTGAGGACCTCCGTCTCGGACGTGGTGACCAGCACGCTGGTGGCGGCGACGCCCGCCACCAGCACGCCGGTCAGAAACGCCTTGGGACTCACTGCCTGCGCCACACCAGGAAGCCTGCCAGCGCCGCGCCGAGCAGCACCAGGCCACCCACCGCGAGCATCAGACCCGGACGCAGCTGCGTGTCGAACGACGCGGTCGCGACGGGCGTCCCGCCGTCCTGACCGGCCGGGATCGTGCTGGGCACGACCGGCTTGTTGGGCTTGTTCACCAGCTCGAGCGCGAGCGTCTGTCCTGCCGCGACGGTGCCGCACGCGGCAGGCGGCGCCTTCGGGTCGAAGAACTCCTCGTACCCCTTCGGCGCGGCCACCTCGACCAGGCAGATCTCCTGCGGGGTGCGCAGGTCCGGCACGGTCACCGTGCCGTCCGAACCGGTCTGCAGCACCAGCGGCTTGCCGTCGGTGCCGACCAGGTCGGTGTCGTCCTGCTTCTTCGCGGGGCTCGTCTGGTCCTTGGCCGTGACGCGCAGCGCGACGCCCGCGATGGCCTTCTTGGTCTCGGAGTCGATCTTCGTGATCTTCACCGCGCCGGGTGCGGTCTTGGCCTGCCCGCTGGCGTTGGAGCTGAGCTTCTTCTCACCGCCGGTGGTGACCATGCGCTGCATGTTGTCCGTCGGGATCGGCTGGTGCACGACCGGCTTGTCCGCGGGGGAGTCGGAGTTCACCGTGATCGACGGCTTCGGGCCGGTCGGGACGACCTTGATCGAGACCGCGTTGCCGTCAGCGTCCGTCGTGACCTTGCCGCCGACGCTGCCGTCGACCAGCGTGGCGTCGTTGAGCGTGAACTCGATCGGGGCGTTCGGCACGCCCTTGCCGTTCGCCTTGACGAGCGACGCGGTCCAGCTCGACTCGGTGCCGATGATCAGCGGTTCCTTCGGCGCGGTGACGCTGAGCGTCCACGGGCCGCGGTTGGCCTCGGCGTCGGCCTTCAGGCGCGCGACGGCGTCCATGACCGACGGCGGCAGTTTCGAGGCGTAGAAGGCGGAGTCGTAGGCGAGGAACCTCTGGTCGTCCGTGTCGAGGCGCACGGCTCCGTCGACCGGGGAGGTCCAGGTGTGCAGCAGGTGTGCGAGCGCGGCGGCCTCGTCGGCGGACTTGGTCGTGGAGTAGCGCAGCAGGAGGTAGGAGATGTTCGCCGCGATGTCGGGCTGCAGCTCCTTGCCCGCCTTCGTGCGCAGCTGGTCGCCTTCCCGGTAAGGCGTGTTGCTGTCCGGCGCGGGCAGTGCGTACTGCACGCACCACACGTGCTTGTCCTGCCAGATGTATGAGCCGTGCCACTCGCTGCCCGGCACGGCGTGGGGCTGACGTTCTGACGCGTTGTGACCGATGCCCTTGACGCCGACTGCTGTCGCCGTCGTGGGTGAGGTCAGGAGCGCGAGGCCCGAGACCACCGCCACGGCGGCCAGACGTTTCCAGCCCATTTTGGATCTTGATCCCCTCTGACCTGTGGTATCACCGCGTGCGAGCTTGTCGGTACCCCACATCGGCGACAAGCCGCCACGAGGGGGAAGTGTGTCGTCACTCTGGGTGTGAACGTGATTGGAATGTGACGGGCCTTACTCGGTTTGTGAGTGACACGCCGCGACACGCCGTAGTCTCACTACGCTCCGGAGTTAGCGCAGTATTTGCGCACGTGTGATCGTCGTCAGGGGTAAAGTCGCCTTTACCGACGGGGAACCTGGCACCGAGCGTGCTCGTTGTACCCGTGACGGCGTAAAGCAACGCCCCAGGAGGACCAGGTGCGCTCCAGCAGCAACCCGGCTTTCCGTAACCTGCCGACCGGCGGCGGGTACGGAGGCTATGCCGGCTTCGGTCAGCCCGAAGCCGGCTACCAGCAGGCTCCGCCGCCGCTGACCAGCGAGCGGCCCATGACGATCGACGACGTCGTCACCAAGACCGGCATCACGCTGGCAGTGGTGGCCGTCACGGCCGTCGTCACGTACCTCATGCAGGCGTGGTTCCTGCTGTTCCCGGCCGCGATCATCGGTCTGGTGCTCGGCCTGATCATCTCGTTCAAGCGAGTCCCGAGCCCGCCGCTCGTCATCGCCTACGCCGCCGTCGAGGGCATCTTCCTCGGCGCGTTCAGCGGGATCATCGGCTCGATGATCGACCGCTGGACCGGTAACCCGGGCCAGGGTGTCGTGGTCATCGGCCAGGCCATCATCGGCACGATCGGCGTCTTCGCCGGCATGCTCGTGGTCTACAAGACCGGCGCGATCCGCGTCACGCCGAAGTTCACCAAGTGGATCACCGGCGCGATCATCGGCGTCGCCGTCCTGATGCTGTTCAACCTGATCATGAGCTTCTTCACCGACGGCGGCCTCGGCCTCCGCAACGGTGGCACGCTCGCGATCATCTTCAGCCTCGTCTGCATCGGGCTCGCGGCGTTCAGCTTCCTGATCGACTTCGACGCCGCGGACCAGGCGATCCGGGCCGGTGTGCCGGCCAAGTTCGCGTGGCAGATCGCGTTCGGTCTCACGGTCACCCTGGTGTGGCTGTACACCGAGATCCTGCGCCTGCTGTCGTACTTCAACTCGGACTGACAGCCGGGGTTCTCGTTTCGGAGGGCGCTTCGCTTCGGCGGGGCGCCCTCCGGCGTTTCCGGCGTCAGGCCCGCCAGCGCACGTCTGGCAGTTCGGTGCCCACCTTGATCAGGCAGGTCGTGCAGAGAGCGCCCACCTGGTCACGCGACACCCGCTCACCGGGCACCGAGTGTTCGCAGACGGCCTCGTAAAAGCTGCGGGGACCATCGGCTTGGTCGAGGGAGAAAGCATGGCATTGCAGGTCGTATTCGCTTTGCCACCACACGTACGGCATGTCCGGCCCTCCTAACTCATCGGTAGGGACGGACTCCCCCTCGCCGGATGACGCCGTTGCGCGACGAATTACGTCATCGGCAGAAAGGTGGCAGGCAAGTAGCTCCGTTCGGGTGAAGCGGAGCTACTTGCAGCCGTCAATTTGCAGATCTTGAGAAATCTCAGCTCAGGCGCTCGATCACCATCGCCATGCCCTGACCGCCGCCGACGCACATGGTTTCGAGACCGAACTGCTTGTCGTGGAACTGCAGGGAATTGATCAAGGTCGTGGTGATGCGCGCACCGGTCATGCCGAACGGGTGACCGACGGCGATGGCGCCACCATTCACGTTCAGGCGGTCCAAATCGATTCCGAGGTCCTGGTAGGACGGAATGACCTGAGCCGCGAACGCCTCGTTGATCTCCACGAGGTCGATGTCGGAGATCGACAGTCCGGCCAGCGCCAGAGCGCGCTTCGAGGCCTCGACCGGGCCGAGGCCCATGATCTCCGGAGAAAGGCCGGAGACGCCCGTCGAGACGATGCGGGCGAGCGGGGTGATGCCGAGCTCGCGCGCCTTCGTGTCGGACATGATCACGAGGGCCGCGGCGCCGTCGTTCAGCGGGCAGCAGTTGCCGGCGTTCACCCGGCCGTCGGGGCGGAACACGGGCTTCAGCTGGGAAACGGCCTCGTACGTCACGCCGGCGCGCGGGCCGTCGTCGGTGGAGACCACGGTGCCGTCCGGCAGCGTCACCGGCGTGATCTCGCGGGCCCAGAAGCCGTCCGCGATCGCCTTCTCCGCGAGGTTCTGCGAGCGGACGCCGAACTCGTCCATCTCCTGCCGCGAGATTCCCTTCAGCAGGGCCAGGTTCTCGGCGGTCTGGCCCATCGGGATGTAGATGTCCGGCACGACGTCGAGCGTGCGCGGGTCCACCCACTCCGAGGCACCGGACGCGGCGACGGACGCCGTGCGGGCCTCCGCGTCACCGAAGATCGGGTTGTGCGTGTCGGGCCACGAGTCGGAGCTGCCCTTCGCGAACCGCGAGACGGTCTCGACACCGGCCGAGATGAACACGTCGCCCTCGCCCGCCTTGATGGCGTGCAGGGCCATGCGCGTGGTCTGCAGCGACGAGGCGCAGTACCGGGTGACGGTCGTGCCGGGCAGCGAGTCCTGGCCGAGCAGCACGGCCACGACGCGCGCCATGTTGAAGCCCTGCTCGCCGCCGGGCAGGCCGCAGCCGAGCATCAGGTCGTCGATCTGGGCGGGGTCGAGCTGGGGGACCTTGTCGAGCGCTGCTCGCACCATCTGCGCGGCCAGGTCGTCCGGCCGCACGTCCTTCAGCGAGCCCTTGCCCGCGCGGCCGATGGGGGAGCGGGCAGCGGAGACGATCACGGCCTCAGGCATCACGAAACTCCTCGTTGAGAGTCAAGGTTGCGCCTGAGCGTAGTTAACGCCCGCTCACCCCGGCCAGCGCACGTGACGCGAATTTCGAAACTCACGCGTGCCGTCTTTGCGGCCACCACGGCACGCGCGACGGCCGGACCGCGAGAGCCGCCGCCGACCGCAGCGGCAACGCGGGTGCGACCCAGCCCGGCCACAGTCCCGCCACCTGGCACAACGGCGCGAGCAGCACGCCGGCCGCCGCCTCGTAGCCGACGGCGCTGGGATGAAAGCGGTCGGAGCTGAACATGTCGGCGTGCCGCGCCATGAACTCCGGCGCCAGCAGGTTCCCCAACGACACCGGCACGCCTCCCGCCCGCTTCACCTCGACGGTCTGCGCCGCCGCCAGCCGCAGGCTGTACTGGTGCCCGACGAACCGCAGCGGCTGCGGAATCGGCCGCACGGTCCCGAGATCGGGGCACGTGCCGACGACGACACCGCACCTGGCGGCGCGCAGCCTGCGGACCTGCTCGCCCAGCAGCGCGGCGGACTCGCGCACCCCCAGCCGGGACGTCACGTCGTTCGCGCCGATGACGACCAGTGCAACCTGGGGTGCGTCCCGGACGGCCGCGTCGACCTGCGCCACCAGGTCCCGCGTGGTCGAGCCGCTGACG
Organism: Lentzea flava; assembly: GCF_014648475.1. GTDB lineage: Bacteria > Actinomycetota > Actinomycetes > Mycobacteriales > Pseudonocardiaceae > Lentzea > Lentzea flava. The sequence goes on from NZ_BMRE01000043.1 coordinate 72,333, forward strand.
GCGTAGGTCGACAGGCGCACCGGCCGTCCCGCCTCCTCGGCCAGCGCCTGGGCCAGCAGCACGCCCGGCATCTGCGAGGGATGCGTCACACCGACGCCCACCGCCATCGAGTCGCCGAGCACGGCGAACCGCAGCGGGTCCCTGCCGTCGTCGAGGTAGACGCCGTCGGGCGCGGGCCACAGGTGTTCCAGCACGCCGATGGCGATCCGGGCACGTCTGCCCTGCTCGCTCAGCAACCCGACGAGCGCGCCGGAGAGCCCGCCGAGCGTCGCGGCGGTCATGGCCACCGCTCGCAGCGTCCTCAGTCCGATCATCCGCAACACCCCCTTTCCACTGAAATCGTCAGCAGCGCTGTTCGAATTAACCTCCGCGGCCACTAGAGCTAGGCTTCGTTTCGCTGTCTCGGAGAGTGGGAGTGGGGAGTAGATACCGGTGGAGTACGTCGAGCACGTCGTCGATCTGGTCGGCAACACGCCGCTGGTGAAGCTCAACTCCCTGACCTCGGGGATCAAGGCCACCGTGCTGGCCAAGGTCGAGTACCTGAACCCCGGCGGGAGCGTGAAGGACCGCATCGCGCTGCGCATGGTGGAGGCGGCCGAGCGCTCAGGTGAGCTGCAGCCCGGCGGCACGATCGTCGAGCCGACCTCGGGCAACACCGGAGTCGGACTCGCGCTGGTCGCCCAGCGCAAGGGCTACAAGTGCGTGTTCGTCTGCCCGGACAAGGTCAGCGAGGACAAGCGCAACGTCCTGAAGGCCTACGGCGCCGAGGTCGTGGTGTGCCCGACCGCCGTCGCGCCGGAGCACCCGGACTCCTACTACAACGTCTCGGACCGGCTGGTCCGCGAGATCCCCGGCGCGTGGAAGCCCAACCAGTACGCGAACCCGGAGAACCCGGCGAGCCACTACCACCAGACCGGTCCCGAGATCTGGCGCCAGACCGAGGGCAGGATCACGCACTTCGTCGCGGGCGTCGGCACCGGCGGCACGATCTCCGGCACCGGCCGCTACCTCAAGGAGGTCTCGAACGGCGCCGTGCAGATCATCGGCGCGGACCCGGAGGGCTCGGTCTACTCGGGCGGCACCGGCCGTCCGTACCTGGTCGAGGGCGTCGGCGAGGACTTCTGGCCGGAGACCTACGACAAGACCATCTGCGACCAGATCGTCGAGGTCTCCGACGCGGACTCGTTCGACATCACGCGCCGCCTCGCCCGTGAGGAAGGCCTGCTGGTCGGCGGTTCGTGCGGCATGGCGGCCGCTGCCGCGCTGCGCGTCGCGAAGGACCTGCCGGAGGACGCCGTCGTCGTCGTGCTGCTGCCGGACGGTGGCCGCGGCTACCTCTCGAAGGTCTTCAACGACCGCTGGATGGCCTCCTACGGCTTCCTCCCGCCGGACTCGACCGGTGCGACCGTCGGCGACGTGCTGCGCCGCAAGGGCGGCAAGTTGCCCGACCTGGTCCACGCGCACCCGAACGAGACCGTCGGTGACGCGGTCGCGATCCTGCGCGAGTTCGGCGTCTCGCAGATGCCCGTCGTCAACGCCGAGCCCCCGGTCATGGCCGCCGAGGTCGCCGGTGCCGTCAACGAGCGCGACCTGCTCGACGCGTTGTTCACCGGCAAGGCGCAGCTCTCGGACCGCCTCGACAAGCACATGGGCGCCCCGCTGCCCACGCTCGGCGCCGGCGAACCCGTCGGTGTCGCGATGAACGCGCTGTCGAGTGCCGACGGCGCGCTCGTGCTGGAGGACGGAAAGCCCGCCGGAGTGGTCACCCGGCAGGACATTCTGGGGTTCTTGGCTGGTCGCTGAGCGTGGAAGCGGGTGCGTCCGATAGCGTGACGCCCCAGATCAACCAGTCTTACTCACACACGGCCCAGCCAAGGGGGTTGGAAACCGGATGAACGCTCCGCAGCCGCCAGGAAACCAGTTCGGCGGTCAGCCGCAGCAGGAGCAGCCCAACGCGGACGCGACGCAGATCGTCCCGGGAGGTGGGCAGCCCTCTGCGGCAAACCCGAACCCGGACGCGACGCAGGTCGTCTCGCCTGGTCAGACTCCTGCCGCACCGCAGCCGAACGCGGACGCCACCCAGGTCGTCAGCCCCGGACAGGTGCCGCCGGCAGCCCCCGGCTCCGGTGGCTTCCCTGCGCAGGGACCCGGCTCTGGCGGGTTCCCCGCTCAGCAGCCGCCCCCGTACGGCGCACCGCAGCCGCCGGCCTACGGCGCTCCGCAGCAGCAGCCCTACGGTGCTCCGCAGTCGAACCCGTACGGCCAGCCGCAGCAGCAGCAGCCCTACGGTCAGCCGCAGCAGCCGTACGGTGCTCCGCAGTCGAACCCGTACGGCCAGCCGGCCGCCGGTGCGTACGGTCAGCCCGGCTACGGCATGCCCGGCATGGCGCCGCCGCCTCCCACCGGTTACGCCGAGTGGGGTTCGCGCTTCGTCGCCGGCCTGATCGACTACGCGGCCCCGACCGTCGTCGCGTACATCATCTTCTTCGTGGTCGGCCTGATCGCCAGCTCCGCGGGATCCCCTGACGCCGCCGGCATCCTCGGCGTGGCCGGGTTCCTCGTCGGCTGGGGTGGTCTCCTCGGGTTCTACATCTGGAACTCGGTGGTCCGCCAGGGCTCGACGGGCCAGTCGCTCGGCAAGAAGGTCGCCAAGATCAAGCTGATCAAGGAGGAGACGCAGCAGCCGCCCGGCGGTGGCGTGGCGTTCCTCCGCCTGCTGATCAACTACGCCTTCGGCCTGGCGTGCGGCATCGGTTCGCTGATCAACTACCTGTCGCCGCTGTGGAACAAGCCGAAGAACGAGACCTACTCGGACAAGATCGTCGGCACCGTCGTGATCAACTGGCCGGAGACCGGTGGCTACCCCGGTACCGGCGGCTACGGCCAGCCGCAGCAGGGCTACGGGCAGCCGCAGACCGGTGGCTACCCGCAGCAGCCGCAGCAGGGTGGCTACGGCCAGCCGCCGCAGCAGGGCTACGGCCAGCAGCAGGGCTGGTAACCCCAACAGCCAACGATGAACGGCGCTTTTGTCCACTTCAGGTGGACAAAAGCGCCGTTCATCGTTTTTCCGCGGGGCCTTGTACTCCTCCTCGGCCGTGCGCGCATGTGAGTTCACCGGTTGGACTCATGCCGTCGACCGCCAGATGGGTGAGTACCCTTGGGTGATGAGCACCCCCTACGGCTTCGCGACCAGGGCGATCCACGCCGGCCAGGACCCGGACCCGACCACGGGTGCGGTGAACGTGCCCATCTACGCGACGTCGACCTACGCGCAGGACGGCGTGGGCGGGCTGCGCCAGGGCTTCGAGTACTCGCGCACCGGCAACCCGACCCGCCGCGCGCTGGAGACGGCCCTCGCCTCGCTGGAACGGGGCCGCTTCGGGCGCGCGTTCGCCTCCGGCATGGGCGCGACCGACGCGGCGCTGCGCACGTTCCTCAAGCCCGGCGACCACATCGTCATCCCGAACGACGCGTACGGCGGCACGTTCCGGCTGATCGACAAGGTCTTCTCGCAGTGGGGTGTCACCCACTCGCCTGCGCCGGTCACGGACATCGACGCGATCCGCGCCGCGGTGCGTCCCGAGACCAAGCTGGTGTGGATCGAGACGCCCACCAACCCGTTGCTGAACATCGGTGACATAGCCGCGATCGCCGAGGTGGCGCACGCCGCGGGCGCCAAGTTCGTCGTGGACAACACCTTCGCCTCGCCCGCGCTGCAGACGCCGCTCGAGCTCGGTGCGGACGTGGTGCTGCACTCGACCACGAAGTACGTCGGCGGTCACTCCGACGTGGTGGGTGGCGCGCTGATCACGTCCGACGAGGAGATCGACGCGGCGTTCGGCTTCCTGCAGAACGGCGCGGGCGCGGTGCCCGGCCCGTTCGACGCGTTCCTCACGTTGCGCGGCCTCAAGACCCTCGAGCTGCGCATGGAGAAGCACTCGGACAACGCCGAGCTCGTCGCCGAGGCCCTCGTGCGGCACCCGAAGGTCAAGAAGGTGCTGTACCCCGGCCTGGAGTCGCACCCGAACCACGAGGTGGCGGCCAAGCAGATGCGCCGGTTCGGCGGCATGGTGTCGTTCATCGTCGAGGGTGGCGAGGAGGCCGCGCTCGAGGTGTGCGCGCGGACCAAGCTGTTCACGCTGGCCGAGTCGCTGGGCGGCGTCGAGTCGCTGATCGAGCACCCCGGCAATATGACGCACGCCTCCACGGCGGGCTCGATGCTGGAGGTCCCTGCGGACCTGGTGCGCGTGTCGGTGGGCATCGAGTCCGGCGACGACCTGGTGGCCGACCTGCTCGACGCGCTGAGCTGAGCGCACGCGGGGACCTTTCGTACTCTCCGAGAGTGCGAAAGGTCCCCGCGTGCCGTTTTTCAGCGGTAGGTGAGCCGCCGGAGCAGCTTCTCCGCAGGTCCGGGACGGCCCAGGCGGTCCAGCCACGCGGCCAGCACGACGGTGGTGAGCCAGACGGCGGCAGCGATCACGGCCCCGGCGAACGAGGGCGTCGCGAAGGTGTCGCTCAGGTCGAGGGTGAACGGCAACAGGAGAACCAGCCAGGCGACGGACTGGAACAGGTAGCCGGACAACGAGCGCTGGCCGAGCGCCGCCAGTGCCCGCACCACACGTCCCTGCCGCACGTGCAACGTGACCAGGCCGAACAACGCGACGTAGCCGGGCCCGGCGAACATGCCGCTTCCCCCGTGCAGGTACGACATGAGCTCCGCGGTCGACTCGTCGACGTGCAGCCACCCGGCGGAGGCCAGCGCCATCGGCAGACCGCCCGCGACGGCGAGGCCGAGTCCGATCACCGCGGTCCACCGCAGCAGCGTCCGGTGCTCGGAGGGGTTCTCCAGCACGCGGCGACGTGCCGCCCACATGCCCAGCCAGGCGATGATGATCACCGGCAGGACGGTCAGGGTGTGCAGCGGCCACTCGCCGAGCCGGTCGAGCACGGACTGCGGGTAGCCGGTGGCCGCGAGCGAGTCGACGTGCTTCAGGTTCAGCGGGGCGGTTCCCGCTTCGCCGGAGAAGGCGACCACGGCGCCGAGGCCCACGATCTCCACGGTGGCGAGCCCCCACAGCCAGAGCACCGGCCTGTCGGTGCGGTTCAGCAGCACGAGGGTCATCACGATGCCGACCAGGCCGTACGCGCCGAGGAAGTCGCCGTAGTAGAGCAGCGCGGCATGGACGAACCCGAAGGCCACGAGCCATCCGTTGCGGCGCAGCAGCACGGACCGAACTGCCTCGGGTGACGCGCCGGCCGCCCGTTGCCGCCGCGCGAGCTGCACCAGGCCGTAGCCGAACATCACCGCGAAGACCGGATATCCGCGGGCGTGCAGCAACGTGAACATGATCAGGTTGAAGCCGCGGTCGGCTCCCTCCGGCGCCGGATCCGCGCCGGGCTCACCGGCGAACACCACTCCCGCCACGTTGGCGAGCGCGATGATCAACAACATCGCCCCTCTGGCGAGATCGGGTGCGAGCGCTCGTTCGGCTCGCTGAACCGGCCCTCTGACCGGCTGAAACTCAGTGTGGGTCGTCGTCACGTTAGTTTGTATATCAGAGATACTATGTCGCGTAAACAAATGCTGGTCGTGACAGGATGGGCGGGTGACCGATGTCGTTCCCGACGCTCTGCGCAGGCTGTGGGGCCTCGCCGAACCCTCACGGCTGGGCAGGCCCGCCGCGCTCGACCTGGGGCGGATCGTCAGCACCGCCGTCGAACTGGCCGACGCCGAGGGGCTCGCCGGCGTGACGTTGCCCAAGGTCGCGAAGGCGCTGGGCTTCACGCCGATGTCGCTGTACCGCTACGTCGGGTCGAAGGACGAGCTGCTCGTGCTGATGACCGACGCCGCGGTGGGAACACCCCCGCGGATCGATGAGCCGTCCTGGCGCGATGGCCTCACGCAGTGGGCATTCGCTCAATGGCAGCTGTACCGGCGCAGGCCGTGGCTGGCGCGGATGCCGCTCTCCGGCTCACCGTCGGGGCCCAACCAGATCGCGTGGATGGAGTCCGCGCTCGCGGTGCTGCGCGACACCGGCCTGGACTGGACGCGCAAGGTCGGCGTGCTGAACCTCGTCGGCGGCTACGTGCGGCACGCCGCGGTGCAGGCGGATGACCTCGCTGCGGCTCGGGTCCCCGGCGTGGACAAGGTGAACGCCGAACGCGACTACGGCCGCGCACTGGCCCAGCTCGTGGATCCCGAACGGTTCCCCGAGGTGGCGAAGCTGTTCGCGTCGGCGGTGTTCGAGGCACCCGTCGAGACCCCGGAGGACAACGACTTCACGATCGGCCTGGAGTTCATCCTCGACGGCATCGCAACCGCCGTCGCCCACCGCTGACCAGCACGATGAAGGGCTCCTTCATCCACCTCTTGGGTTCTAGGGATCGTTGCAACACCTGAGTTGTGCAGGGGTTGCAGTGT
>NZ_BMRE01000044.1 GCF_014648475.1 Lentzea flava
AGGTCCGACGTCAAGGATCAGGTGAAGCCAAACCGTCAACCATCACCTGAAGCCCGACAGTGAAGAGCTGCACCAGGTCGATCTCGCTGGCACGGGCCCGACCGTGCTCGATGTTGGACACCTTGCTTGGATCCCATCCAAGCTTTTTGGCCAAATTACGGCCGTTCAGGCCCGTGCAGGTCTCACGCAACCGGCGCAGCTCATCGCCGAGGTCCCGGCTGTAGGCGGTGGAGGTGAACGCAGTCATAGCCTTTGACGCTATGGCTTGGAGTCACTCCCAGCAGCGCCTTCGTTCGGGTGAAAACGCTGAGACCGTCAGTTGGTGTCGCAGCGCCAGTACTGGTACCAGTTGCCGCTGTTGCTGACCAGCCAGAGAGGCGTCACTCCGCGAGCACGGAACCCGTACTTCGAGAAGCACTCCCGGTCAGCGGCAGGTCGCGTCTCGTTCTGCGCGGCGGCGTCCGAAGGCCGCGCGCTGCCGCGGTAACCGAGCTGGATCGGATAGATGGACCAGTCGGCCTGCGCCGGCACGGTCCCCAGAACGACCCCGGCTCCCAGCGCGAGGGCGAGCGCACCGCCCACCGTCCGCACGGTCCTGCCGGATTTCTTGCGCACAACTACCTCCAAGGAGAACACCAACGAATGCGTGATCACATTCGCTGGCGTTCCCTGTTCCCACAAGGCGTTCGCAAGATCTTTCGGCAGTTTCGGACACTACGTCCACATTGGCTCGTCCACTTCGGACACCCGGCCGTCCGCCCGGAAGTGCAGAAAACGGTCGAACGACCGCGCGAACCACCTGTCGTGCGTCACCGCGACGACCGTGCCCTCGAAGTCGTTCAGCGCGTTCTGCAACGCCTCCGCCGACGCCAGGTCGAGGTTGTCCGTCGGCTCGTCCAGCAGCAGCAAGGTGGCGCCGGAGAGCTCCAGCAGCAGGATCTGGAACCGCGCCTGCTGACCTCCGGAGAGGTTCTCGAACCGCTGGTCGCCCGCCTTGTCGAGCCCGTACCGCTTGAGCACGGACATCGCGGCGCCCCGATCGCGGCCGGCGCGCTGGTCGTCGCCGTGCCAGAGGATGTCCACGAGCGTCCGGCCGATCCACTCGGGGTGCTCGTGCGTCTGCGCGAACAGGCCCGGCACAACCCGCGCGCCGAGCTTCCACGTGCCGGAGGTCCTGACGTCGTCGCCACCCAGCAGCCGCAGGAAGTGGCTCTTGCCCGAGCCGTTCGAGCCCAGCACCGCGACGCGGTCGCCGAAGAAGATCTCCTGCGAGAACGGCTTCATCAACCCCGTCAGCTCCAGCTGCTCGCACGTGATCGCGCGAACGCCGGTGCGACCGCCCTTCAGCCGAGGGTTGACCTTCTCGTCGGTGGGGATCTCCGGCGGTGGGCCGGCTTCCTCGAACCGTTCGAGACGACCACACATGACCCGGTACTTCGGTGCCATCGACTCGTAGTACTTGGCCTGCTGCTGCAACGTGCGCACGAGCTCCTTCAAGCGCTCGTGTTCCTCGTTCCAGCGGCGGTGATCTTCCTTCAGCTTCTCGATGCGCTTGTGGCGGGCGCCGTGCCAGGTCGAGAACGACCCGGCGTGCGTCCACGCGGAGTGCGCTTCGACGGTGACGACGTGCGTGGCGGCGTTGGCCAGCAGCTCGCGGTCGTGGCTCACGACCAGCACGGCCTTGTCGGTGGCTTTGAGTCGCTCTTCCAGCCAGCGCTTGCCGGGCACGTCGAGGTAGTTGTCCGGCTCGTCGAGCAGGAGCACCTGTTCGTGGCCGCGCAGCAGGGTTTCCAGGACCAGGCGTTTCTGTTCGCCGCCGGAAAGCGTGCGCACCTCACGGAACCGTGCGCGGTCATAGGGCAGGCCGAGCGCGAGAACGGTGACGGTGTCCCAGAGAACCTCGATGTCGTACCCGCCTGCCTCGCCGTAGGCGGTGAGGGCGTTGGCGTAACGCATCTGGGTGGTTTCGTCGTCGGTGTCCATCAGCGCGAGCTCGGCTTGGTCGAGCTCCTCGGCGGCGTCGCGCAGCGCCGGTGGCGCGACGGAGAGCAACAGGTCTCGGACGAGCGAGTCGTCGCGGACCGAACCGATGAACTGGGGCATGACGGCCAGCCCGCCCTGCACGTGCACGCTGCCCTGCTTCGGCGCGAGCTCGCCGGACAGGATGCGCTGCAACGTCGTCTTGCCCACGCCGTTCGCGCCCACCAGCGCGACGACGGTGCCGGCGCCCACCCTGAACGAGACGTCGCGGAACAGCTCCCTGCCGTCCGGCAGCGCGTACGCGAGCCCGTTCGCTTCCAGATAACCCACGCCGGTGATGGTCCGGGGTCGCCCGGCGCGGACGCCAGCGAGTTTCCGGCTACCGGAGGCGGATCGGGTAGCGGCGCAACACCAGCGCGGCGGCCGTGACCAGCAGGCACTGGAACGCGGGACCGAACGCGCTGATCACCATCAGGAGCACGGTGAGTCCGCCGAACACGAGCAGCAGCAGGTAGAACAGCCACGGCCGGACCTGGCGGCTCATGGTGCGCGCGAGTCTGGGTTCTTCGGCTAGCAGCCGCTGCTCGATCTCCTGGAGCGAGCGACGTTCGGCCTCACTCAGCATGGGTGCCTCCGGAAGACATCGGGACGGCATCGTTCCCGCTCGTCACCCAGTGGATACTCGGATGCCGCCGCAGTCAAACCCGCAGTCAGTCAGTCATACTCCCGCGCATGCCTGGGGGGATTCTCGAAGAAGCTCGCGATCAGACTCGACGCCGCGCAGTACGCCGCCTACGAGGGCACGCCGCCCACCCGGCCGGAGTGGACCGCGGCGCGGGCCGCGCTGGTCGCGGTGTCCGCGGTGCTGGTCGCGCTGGTGGCCGGACTCGCCGTGCTGGGCGGCTGGCTCGTGCTGCGCGACTTCCCGTCGTTCTTCTCGATCGTCGCCGGCATCCCGGTCCTGCTGGTGGCGTGGGCGCTGCGGCCCAGGCTGGGGCGTGCGGGCGACGTGTGGCACGCACTGCGCCGCGACGACGCGCCGACGTTCTTCGCGCTGCTCGACCGGGTCGCCGCCGCGGCGGGAGCCCCGCTGCCCGACCGGGTGGCGCTCGACGCCCGCTTCAACGCCTCGGCCGGGACCCACGGGCTGCGGCGGCGACGGACGCTGATCGTCGGGCTGCCGTTGTTCGGGGTGCTCACGCCCCAGCAGCGGGTGGCGGTGCTCGGGCACGAGTTCGGGCACTTCGTGAACGGCGACCCGGCGCGTGGCGTGCTGACCTCCCCCGCGGTGAGGACGCCGCTGATCCTGGCGGACCTGGTGCGGCCCTCCGAGTCGTTCGTCGGCGACAACCTGTGGACCCAGCTCGCCGAGCGGGCGTTGTGGCCGTTCCAGCTGCTGCTGGAGAGGGTGTTCGTGCTGATCGGCACCGGTGTCGTGGCCGTCGCGGCGCGGGACCACCAGCGGGCGGAGTACTGCGCCGACGCCCTCGCCGTGCGCCTGGCAGGGACCTCGGCGGTGGCGGCGTTGATGATCGACTTCGCCATGGCCGGGCAGTTGTCCGGGGCGATCGCGGCCGCCGAACGCGGCACGCAGGCGAATGCCGAGACGGCCCGGCGCAACCATCCGGGTGCGGCGCGGTGGCGGGAGGCGGCGGACGCCTGGCGGGCCGCGCGAGACGCGGCGGAGGCGCTGGAGAAGTCCGTCACCGAAGACGGGACTGCGGGCGCGGATCGTGCGGTCATGGCCGCACACCGACCCCGCGGTGGTGCTCAGCGATGCCGACTCCGCGAAGATCGACGCAGAACTGCACCGGTTCTACGCCCGCGCGGGCCGGGACATCGCCTGGTCAGCGGCTTAGCGCGACCAACCGCGAGACCGCCCGCAGGTACTTCTTCCGGTACCCGCCGCGCAACATCTCGTCGGTGAACAGTTCCGACAGCGGCTGCCCCGACACCGCGACCGGGATGTCGCGGTCGTAGAGCCGGTCGCCGAACGCCACGAGCCGCAGCCCGACGTTCTGGTCCGGTGCCGGCTTGACGTCCTTGAGGTGCACGGCGGTCACCCCGTCCAGCAGCCGCCCGTACTTCGACGGGTGGATGCGGGCGAGCGCCTTGCAGAGGTCGTCGAAGTCGTCGATCGTCGAGCCCGGCAGCGCACCGGCCTTGGTCTCCAGCTCGTCGGACGACATCGGCGGCGGCGCGTCGGGCAGGCCGCGGTGGCGGTAGTCGGGGCCGTCGACGCGCACGACGTCGAACTTCGAGGACATCGACTGGATCTCGCGCAGGAAGTCGGCGGCGGCGAACCGGCCCTCGCCGAGCTTGTCCGGCAGGGTGTTCGAGGTGGCGGCGATGAAGACGCCCTGCGCCGTCAGTTCCTTGATCAGGCGGGTGATCAGCATGGTGTCGCCGGGGTCGTCGAGTTCGAACTCGTCGATGGCGAGCAGCTTGTGGTTCGACAGCCGCTTCACGGCCTCGGGGAAGGTCAGGACGCCGACGAGGTTGGTCAGCTCGACGAACGTGCCGTACGCCTTCGGGCCGGGGACGGCGTGCCACAGCGACGCGAGCAGGTGGGTCTTGCCGACGCCGAAGCCGCCGTCGAGGTAGAGGCCGAGCTTGCCCTCGTCCTCCTTGCCGCCGAACAGCGACCACTTCTTGCGGCGAACGCTCACCCGCGCGGCGAACAGGCGGCACGCCTCGACGGCGGCGGCCTGGCTCGGCTCGTCCGGGTTGGGGATGTAGCTGTCGAAGCTGACGTGGTCGAACCTCGGTGGCGGCACCAGGTTCTCGATCAGTTCGTCAGCCCCGATCTGGGGATCCCGGTCGGACAAGCGCATGCCCGCAGCCTATCGGCGTGATGGGATGTGTTCGTGCAGATGTTGTGGCCCTCACCGGGCGTTGAGATGACCGACACAGCCCTCGAGTCGCTCTACGCGTATCCCGAGGGCCGCACGTGGGTCATCGCGAACTTCGTGTCCAGCGTGGACGGTGCGGTGTCGGTCGACGGACGGTCCGCCGGGCTCGGTTCGCCCGCGGACAAGCAGATCTACCTGCTCGGACGCGAACTCGCGGACGTCGTGCTGGTCGGGGCCGGAACCGTGCTGGTCGAGGGATATCGGCCCGCGCGGCGGGAGCGGCCGCTGCCGATCGCCGTGGTCACGGCACGCGGGACGCTCACGCCCGACCTGCCGCTGTTCACGAACAGCGCGGTGCCTCCGATCGTGATCACCTGCGCGAGCGCGCAGCTGCCGGAACTGCCCGCCGACGTGATCGTCACCGGTGACGAGGCGGTCGACCTGGAGGTCGCGGTCGCCGAGCTCGCGGCACGAGGGCTGCACAAGATCAACCTGGAGGGCGGGCCGAAGCTCTTCGGGTCGATGATCGCCGCGGGACTGGTGGACGGGCTGAACCTCACGGTGTCGCCGCTGCTGGCGGTGGGTGACGCTGGGCGGATCGCGGTCGGGCCCGTGGTGCCGCCCGTGGATCTCGCGCTCGCTTCGGTGCTGCGCGCGGACGACGTGCTGTTGCTGCGGTATCAGCGGCGAAATTCCAGCTGAAGAGGCAGGATGTGCGCGTGGACCTACCGTTGACGCCACCTCTGCAGCCGATGCTCGCCACCGCGGTGGACGGCATCCCGGACTCCTCGGACCTGGTGTTCGAGCCGAAGTGGGACGGTTTCCGCTGCGTGGTGTTCCGCTCCGGTGACGAGGTCTTCCTGCAGTCCCGCAGCGGCAAGCCGCTCAACCGGTACTTCCCCGAGGTCGTCGCCTCGATGCTGGAGGTGCTGCCCGAGCGCGCGGTCGTCGACGGTGAACTGGTCGTGGCGCGCAACGACGAGCTCGACTTCGACGCGTTGTCCGAACGCATCCACCCGGCGGCCTCGCGCGTGGCGCTGCTGTCCGAGTCGACGCCGGCCACGTTCGTCGCGTTCGACCTGCTGGCCCTGGGATCCGAGGTGCTCCTGGAGTCGCCGACCGTGGCGAGGCGCGAGGCTCTGCTGAAGATCCCCGACCTCAACATCACGCCCGCGACCACCTCGGTGGAGACCGCGCGCGAGTGGTTCACGCTGTTCGAGGGCGCCGGCCTGGACGGCGTGATGGGCAAGCCCGCGGACGGCCCGTACACGCCGGGCAAGCGCACGATGATCAAGGTCAAGCACGCGCGCACGGCCGATGTCGTCCTCGCGGGCCTGCGCTGGCACAAGGACACCGAGCCGGGCACCGCTGTCGGCTCGTTGCTGCTCGGCGTCTACGACTCGAACGACCTGCTGCACCACATCGGCGTCTGCGGCTCGTTCAAGGCCGCCGAACGCCGCGAGCTCGCCACCGAGCTCGCGCCGCTGATCACCGAGTCCGACGACCACCCGTGGGCGAATCCCCAGCCGGGCCAGCGGATTCCCGGCGAGATCAACCGGTGGCGCGGCAAGCAGGCCGAGTACGTGGCGCTGCGCCCCGAGCGGGTGCTGGAGATCCACTACACCCAGACCGAGGGCGAGCACCCCGTGCGGCTGCGGCACAACGGCCAGTTCGCGCGGTGGCGTCCCGACCGCGAGCCGCTGTCGTGCCGCTACGACCAGCTGGAGATCCCGGCCCGCTACGACGTGGCCTCGGTGCTGAAGGGCGAGCTCCGCGCCCGTTAGACGTCCGGCCGCGCCGACCGCGTCGCCCCGACCGAGGCGATGACGACGCAACACACCGCGACCCACTGCGCCGGCTTGAGCTGCTCCCCCAGCAGCACCAGACCGGCCAGCGCGGCCACCGCGGGCTCCAGCGACATCAGGATCCCGAACACGCGCGGAGGCATGCGCCGCAACGCTTCCAGCTCCAGCGAGTACGGGATCACCGACGACATCAGCGCCACCGCGAACGCCGCCGCGAGCACGACCGGGTCGAGCATCGCGGTGCCGGAGGACGTGATGCCGAACGGCAACGCGACCGCCGAGCCCACCACCATCGCGAGCGCGAGGCCCTTGCCGTCGGTGGTCTTGGCGCCGAGCTTGGCCGTGACCAGGATGTACGCCGCCCAGCACGCTCCCGCTGCCAGCGCGAACAGCACGCCCGACAACGCCAGACCGCCCTGCACGCGGGTCAGCAGCACCACGCCGACCCCCGCGAGCAGCACCCACAGGCCGTCGAGCCAGCGCCGCGAACCCGCGACCGCCACGGCCAGCGGGCCGAGGAACTCGATCGTCACGGCGGCGCCGAGCGGGATGCGTTCGAGCGCGAGGTAGAAGCAGAGGTTCATCGCGGCGAGCACGACGCCGTAGGACACGACGACCGCGAGCGTGCGGCGGTCCATGCGCAGCGACGGCCGCCAGATCGCGACCAGCACGAGCGCGGCGACGACCAGCCGCAGCGTGACGGTGCCCGCCGCGCCCGCGACCGTGAACAGCTGTTTCGCGACGGCCGCGCCCACCTGGACGCTGACGATGCCGAGCAGCACGAGCGCTGTCGGCGGGATGCCGCCCATCAAGCGGGCGACGGGAAGCCGATCAGCGTGAGCCATGGGCCCATCCTGACTCAGGGCTTTCGGGCGAGGCATCCGATATATGCGCACCGGTGAGCCAACACACACGGATCACACTCACCTCCGCCTCACTTTGAACATGCGAGGCTCGCTGTGTCGGAGTGTGAATGAGAGTGAGGACATCTGTGCGTCGCGCTGCCTTGGCCCTGTTGGCAGTGAGCGTGCTGACGGCGTGCAGCGCGGGACCCTCGACCCGGCCGGTGATCGCGGTCAAGGGCGAGGACAACCAGCCGGTCGACCAGAGCGCGCTCGCGGGGCCGCAGCCCGTGCCGCCGCTGAGCGAGTACAAGAAGGACTCGCTCGGCTGGTCACCGTGCAACGAGCAGATGAAGGACCGCCTCGGCGCCAACGCTCCGCAGGGCGACCAGACCTACGAATGCGCGCGCATGACGGTCGTGCTCGACCCGCCGGGCCGTCCTGGCCGCGGCACCCTCGGCATCGCGTTGATGCGCGTCGGCACGGGCAAGAGCGCGCTGGTCGTCGTGAACGACCCCGCAGGCGAGCCGGGCACGGTCAAGGCCGCGCGGCTCGCGGCGTCGTTGCCGAAGGACGTCCTCAGCACGTACACGATCATCGGCATGGACCGGCGCGGCACGGGCCGTTCGGACGGCGTGTCGTGCGTGCCGCCCGCAACGCGCGCACAGCTCGTCGAGTACGACCCGGCCGAGGCGGAGCAGTCGAGCCTCGTCGTCGCCGCCGGTGAGGCGTCGCAGGAGTGCGTGCTCGACCTCGAAGGCCGGCTGACCGCGTTCGACTCGTGGCGTGCGGCCGCCGACCTCGACCGTCTCCGCGACTACCTCGGCACCGACCGCCTCAACGCCATCGGCCTGGGCGAGGGCTCCCGCGTCCTCACCACCTACGCCCAGCGCTACCCGAACCGCATCGGCCGCACGGTGCTCGACGGCGCGCCCGACCCGACGCTCGACCAGGTCGGCGTGCTGGAGTCCCGTGCCGCGGCGACCGAGGCGACGTTCGAGGCGTTCGCGCGCGACTGCAAGACCCGCGGCTGCGCACTGGCGAACCCGCGCGAGGACGTCCAGGCGCTGCTGACCAAGCTGCGGTCAGGCCGGCTGCGCGGCGAGTACGTGGACCTCACCCCCGGCTCCGCGCTGAACGCGATCATGGCCGGTCTCGCCGACCGGGCGCGCTGGCCACAGCTCGCCGACGCGATCGGGAAGGCCCGCGGGGGCGACGGCAGCGGCCTGTTCACGCTGCTCGACCCGCTCGTGAACGACCTCGACGAGAACCCGCCCCGCTTCGACTCTGGCCTCGTGATCGGCTGCAACGACACGGCGACCCGAATCCCGCCCGACCGGGTGAAGGCCCTGACCGCCGACTGGCAGGGCAAGTACGCGATGTTCGGCGCGCTGTTCGCCCGCCAGCTGCTGCACTGCAACCCGTTCCCGCCGCCCAAGACCGAGAAGGTAGACCCGTTGAAGAGCGCCCCGCCGATCGTGGTGCTCAGCACGGCCAACGACGTCCTCACGCCCGCGGCGGGCACCGAGCACGCGGCGCAGCGGCTGCCCGGTTCGGCGTTGATCGGCTGGCAGGGCAGCGGGCACGGCGCGCTGACGTTGTCCGGCTGCGCCACGACGGCCGTGCGCGACTACCTGATCGACGCGAAGGTGCCGTCGAACGGAACCGTCTGCCCGCCCTGATCTGGTTGAGTTGCGTCCATGGACGGTGAGACGGCGAACCTGTTTCACGGCGACGCGAACAACGTTGTTCAGGTCCGGGACGTGCACGGCGATCTGTACGTGCACCAGCCGTCCATCCGTCCGTCCGTTCAGCGGCCGCGACGACGAGCTGGAGCACCTCGACGGCCTGCTGGCCCAAGCGCCTGCCGCGGTGGTCATCTGCGCGATCACCGGCACCGCAGGAGTCGGAAAGACCGCCTTGGCCGTGCGCTGGGCCCACCGCGTCCGCGACCACTTCCCCGACGGCCAGCTGTACGCCGACCTGCTCGGCTGCTCCGCTCACACCGGCCCAGGCGCTGGAAGGCTTCCTGCACGCACTCGGCGTGTCCGGTGACGCGGTAACGCCACAGCTCGACGACCAGGCCGCTCTCTACCGATCAACGCGAGCTCACCGGACCAGGTGCGTCCGCTGCTGCCCGGTTCGAGCAGCTGCTTCGTGCTCGTCACCAGCCGCAGTGGCCTCGCCGGTCTCGTGGCGCGCAACGGAGCACACCGACTGACCCTGGACCTGTTGTCCTGCAACGACTCCCTCCGGCTGCTGCGTGAGGTCGTCGGTGCGGGCCGGGTGGACGCCGAACCGCAGTCGGCCGCGACGCTCGCCGACCAGTGCGGGCGGCTGCCGCTGGCGCTGCGGGTGGCGGGCGAACGAGCCGCGGCCGAGCCCGGCCTTCCGTTGCGGGAACTGGCTCTCGACCTCGGGGACGAGCGCGGTCGCCTGGACCTGCTCGCGAGTGACGACGGGGATGCGAGCAGTGCCGTCCGCGCGGTTCTCTCGTGGTCGTACCGCAATCTGCCTCCGGCCGAGGCACGGCTGTTCCGGTTGCTGGGCTTGCATCCCGGCCCCGACTTCGGTGTGCCGGTGGCCGCCGTGCTCGCCGATGTGCCTTTGCCGCAAGCGAAACGGCTTCTCCAGTCGCTCGCGGGTGCGCATCTCGTGCAGGCGAGCGGTGCGGGCCGCTACCGGTTTCACGACGTGCTGCGCCTCTACGCCGCCGAACTCGTCGAGGCGGAGGAGATCCGGCACACCGCGGCCCGTCGCATGCTCTGCTGGTACCTCCACTGTGCCAGCGCCGCCCACCACCTCCTCCTGCCGCTGTTCACGCCACACCCGGTGGTTCTGCCGGAACCGCCGGACATTCCGGCTCCCTTCACCACCCGCGGTCACGCCCTGGCGTGGTGCGAGACGGAGGCCGCCAACCTCGCGGCGGCTGTCCGCTGCGCGGCCCAGCTCGGCGAGCACGCGCTCGCGGTGCAGTTGCCCGGCGCGCTGTGGGGTTACTACGACCTGCGCAAGCCGTGGACCGACTGGATCGCGACCCACGAGATCGGGCTGTCGTCCGCGCGCCTGCTGGGCGACGAGAGGAAGCGTGCCAGGATCACCAGTGCGCTCGGCGTGGCCTACTACGACCTCCAGCGCTTCGACGAGGCCGCCGCGCTCTTCGAGGAGTCACTGGCGGTCAGCCGGACCGTCGGCGACGACGACACCGGCAGTCTCGACAGGCTCGGCTCCACCTACCGCAAGCAAGGGCAGTTCCACCGGGCGCTCGAATGCCACCGGGCCGTGCTCGCGCTCCGGCTCGCGGACGGCAATCAGCGCAGCGTGGCCGTGACGTTGAACCGGCTGGGTTCGACGTACCGCGATCTCGGGCGCTTCGACGAGTCGCTCGAGCACCTGAACTCCTCGCTCGCGATCAGGCGCGAGATCGGCGATCTGCACGGACAGGGCTTCGCGCTCCACAGCATCGGCGCGACCTACGAGCAGCTCGGTCAGCTGAACGAGGCCATGGACGCCTACCGGCAGTCGCTGGCCGTCCGCCGCGAGATCGGCGACCGGCGCGGTGAGGCCGAGCTCTTGTCCTGCGTCGGGAACATCCAGCTCCGCCTCGGTGAGGCCGGCGAGGCACGCGAGGCGTGGACGCAAGCGCTCACGATCTTCCGCGACCTCGGTGCGCCTCAAGCCGCCGACGTGGCCGGGAAACTCGAAGCTCTCGAACGCGGATAGGACGTCGGGGAGCCTCCCGCGGCCAGAACGCGGAAGGCTCTCCGAGCGAATCTCGTGTCAGCAGCTCGAACAGCAGCCGCAGCCGGGCCCCGTGCACCCGGAACAGCACCCACACGTACCCATCAGGGCCTCCCCGTCCTCCAAGCCGGACCTGCGCGGGACATCCGCGAGTCCCACGGTCCGCCCCGGCACCAGACCTGGGAAGCCCCCTCACCCGAACGCGCCGGCACAACCACCGAGGCGTCGCAGCCCGTGACCGCGCTACGCGCCCAGCTCGTCCAGAGCTTTCTGCGCGGCCTCCAGTTCGGCGCGCAACTGCTCCACGCGGGCGAGCTGCTGAGCACGCGCCGCGTTCAGAACGCCCTCGACGATCTCGGCGACCTCCGGCGTGAGCAGCTTCGCGGCCTGCGCCACGGCGGCCGGCGACACCGGGGTCGGGCGGACCGCCTTGCGCGTGCCCTGCAGCACCTCGACCGTCCACTCGCCCTCGCCCGTCGTCACCAGCGTGACCGTGACCTCGGGTGTGGCTCCCTTGGCAGACGGCTTGCGCGCCGGCTTGGCAGGAGCGGGAGCGGGCTCGGCAACGGCAGGGGCGGGTTTCGGCTTGGGGGCCGCGGGCTTCACCGGCGCCTCCGGAACGTAGGGATGGAGGATCTCAGTCTCTCGCGGCGGCTCCGGCGGCGCAGGAGGTGGGGCCGCCGCCTTCTTGCGCGGCGGGGGCTTCTCCAGCGTCAGCTCCGCCGGGGAGAACGACATCTCGTCCTTCGACCCGGTGGGGCGCACCTGGATGAAATCGCCCTCCTCGGGTTCGGTGAACGCGAGGAGCTTCGCCGACCTCCCCGCCTCCATGCCCACCGCGGCCGCCGTGAACCACACCAGCGGCTGGGTGCCTGCGTCCAGTTGCGAGCGCAGGCTGTCGACGTCCTCCGCCGACAGCCCGCTCTTCTTCGCCATCGCGCTGCCTCCCGCCTTTCGAACACCTGTGCCCCAGCATGCCCTACACCCCTGACAATTCTGAGCACCGGGTAGGCAGCAAGATCGTTTACGGATTGCCGTCGGTCCCGCAGATGTAGCCCGCGTTGATGCAGTTCTTGACCCGCCGTTGCAGTTCCGCCGCGTCCCAGGCGTTCATGAAGTCACCGTGGAACGTGTAACCGGGCGCGCTGGTCACGTTCACCCCGTTGACCGTGCCTCCCAACGACAACCCGGTGCCGTTCACCGGATAGGTGATCAGGAACTCGAGCCGCGGCACCACCACGGGATGCGAGGCGGGGCAGACCAGCCCGACCGCGAACGCCATGTGGTCGCGGTGGTTCGGCGAGTCGAGATCCCGGCCGTTCCAGCACGTCGGGAAGTCCAGGTACGTCTCGACCTTGGTGCCGGGCGGGCAGGTGAGGAAGTCCCGGTTCGACGGCGACTGCGTCGTGCACGACCACCGCGCGGCCGGGTTCTGCTCAGGCGACGTCGCCTTCGCGTTGCCGACCACGTACCGCAGGCCCTGCGGATGCGCGACCGCCTTCTCCTTGTCGTGGATGCCCTGGTAGTAGATCGTCACGCTGTCCGGCGCCACCGCCTGCCCGTCCTTGTACAGCGTGGGCACCCAGTACGCCGACTTGTCCGAGATCGGGTCGCAGTTCGTCGTCCCGGCCCTGAGCGACGTCAGCGTCGAGAACGCGTTCGTCGTCCGGTTGCCGAAGAACTCGTGCATGTGCGAGACACCCGACTGGTTCTGGAAGACGATCGGGTCGTCCTGCCTGCGATGACTGCTCGCACAGGTGACCCGGAACTCCGACCCCGGAATCGCCTGCTGCTCGACCATCGCCCGCGCCTGCTCGGCGCTGTAGCCGTACCCGTGCCCCGCGTGGGACACCCCGGGCTGCGCCACGACCAGCCCCGCCGCCACGAGCGACACCGCCACCGCCGCGATGCCGATCGCTCCACGAATCCGCACGTGCATGGAATCTCCTCTCGCACCACAGTGTGTGAGAGCGCTCTCATGACAAACGGTAAACCCTCTTGACCGGACATGTCCACGTGAGGATCGCTCAGGCCTCTTCGGCGCGCAGCCGGTACTCGCACCCGTACTCGACCGCGTACGACAGCTCGTAGATGTGCACGATCTTGGGCCCGCCGTGCAGATGCACGTACGTGACGATCTGCTTCGGGTCCTCCGGCGTGGAGGGCAACGAGTCGACCCGGCCGTCGAGAGGACCGCCGACGTACCGCACCACATAGGGCTGGGACATGGCGACCTCCTCTCGCGTTCTGTTCATTCTACGAGGTCGGCGGCTGGATCAGTCCCCGATACAGCCGGTTGGCTCACTCGCAGAACCACCGAACGGCCAGTTCGTCGAGCGTGTCGGCCCGCGGGAGGTCTTTCATGAACCACGGCACGCGTCGACCATCACCTTCCGGCACCGCCGGTCACCCTCGGTTCTGCCGCAACAGGTGAACGCCGTACAGGAACCCGGGAACATGCTCCAGCCACCGCTCGCCCAGCCCGCGCTTCCGTTGCTGCTCAACACATTTCGCGCGCCGCTCGGCCACGAACGCGGCCCAGTCCCCCGGCCTCAGCACCTCCGGCGGCGACCGTTACTCCTGTTTGCGAGCCCGCGACGGCTGCACCCGCATCGGCTCGCCCGGCATCTTCGGGTAGTCCGGCGGATACGGCATCTCGCCGCGCGGATCAGCGGCGTACCACTCCAGCAGCGTCTCGATCCCGAACGCCTCCGAGTCCAGGTCCGCGTGTGGATTCCCGCGCTCCTCCAGGTACTTCGGCACGGTCAGCACGTCGAAGTCATCAGGGTCCACAGTGGACAGTTCATCCCACGTCACGGGAGTCGAAACCGTCGCCCGCGGAGTCCCCCGCACCGACCAGGCGGACGCGATCGTGCGGTCACGGGCAGCCTGGTTGAAGTCGATGAAAACGCGCTCCCCGCGCTCTTCCTTCCACCAGGCCAAAGTGGCCAAAGACGGCGCCCGCTTCTCCACCTCACGAGCCAACGCGATCACCGCGTGCCGCACGTCGATGAAGTCCCACGAAGGCCGGATCCGCACGGCCACATGGATGCCACGGCCGCCGGAAGTCTTCGGATAACCGACGAGACCGGCGTCGGCCAGCACCTCGCGCAGCACCGCGGCGACCCGAGCGGCGTCACGGAAATCCGTACCCGGCTGGGGGTCCAGGTCGATCCGCAGCTCGTCGGGATGATCCACGTCAGCACGGCGAACAGGCCACGGGTGGAAGTCGAACGTGCCGAGATTGGCCGCCCACACGATCACGGCCTCGGAGGTCGGGCAGATCTCGTCGGCCGGCCGGCCGGACGGGAAGCGGACCTGCACGGACTCGACGTACGGAGGCGCTCCCTTGGGCACGCGCTTCTGGTAGAACGCCTCACCCTCGACGCCGTCGACGTAGCGCTTCAACACCACCGGGCGGTCGCGCAGCACGGACAGCAGCACGGGCGCGACGGTCCGGTAGTACTCGACCACCTGGCCCTTGGTGATGCCCCGCGCGGGGAAGTACGGCTTGTCCGGGTTGGACACCCGCACGAGTTGGTCACCGACCTCTAGCTCGATCGCCTTGGAAGCCACGTCAAGACACTAGAGGCCGCGCACGAACGCCGCGAGCGCCAGCTCGAAGCTGTCGCGGTCCAGCTCGCGGGCGACACCCGGCAGCAGGTGGGCGCGGTCGAGGTGCGGGTAGCGGCCGGAGTAGTCGGCGGGGTCGGAGGAGAAGCCGCTGGAGAACGACGACAGGGCCGAGCCGAACACGATGTACATCAGGCCCGCGGCGATCATCGTGGCCTCGCGGCGCGACCAGCCGGCGTCGACCAGCGAACCGTGCACCACGTCGAGCCGCTTCAACGACTCGTCGCGCCGTGCCGGGCCGTAGGCGAGGAACGGGACGATGTTCGGGTGCGACGAGAGCGCCTCACGGTACGAGCGCGCGCACCGGAGCAGGCCTTCCCGCCAGTCGACGTCGAAGCCCGAGACGTCGACGGACGACAGGATCGACGAGGCGACGTCGTTGAGGAGCTGATCTTTGGTGCGCACGTGCCCGTACAGCGAAGCGGCCTGAACGCCCAGCTCAGCGGCCAGCTTGCGCATCGAAAGGCCGTCGAGGCCGTCGCGGTCGATGATGGCCAGAGCCACCGACCTGATGCGATCGGGGCTCAGCAGAGGGGTGCTCGGCCGGGGCATGTGGGTTAACCTAACACTGTTCGGTTAATCGGGAGGGCCCGTGGACTTGACGCTTTCGGACGAACACCGGCAGCTCAGGGAGCTGGCGCAGCGCTTCACCGACGAGCGCGTCGTCCCCAACGCGGCACGCTGGGACCGCGAGGAGGCGATCGACAGGGAGCTGGTCCCCGCGCTCGGCGAGGTCGGGTTCCTCGGGCTCGGCATCGACGAGAAGTACGGCGGATCGGGCGGCGACAACCTCGCCTACTGCCTCGTGCTCGAAGAGGTCGCGCGCGGCGACAGCGCCGTCAGGGGCATCATCTCGGTGTCGCTCGGGCTGGTCGCGAAGTCGATCGCGAAGCACGGCACGGAAGAGCAGAAGCAACGCTGGCTGCCGGACCTGACCGCGGGCACCAAGCTGGGCTGTTTCGCGCTCACCGAACCCGGCACCGGAAGCGACGCGGGCAGTCTCACCACCAAGGCCGTGAGAACCGACAACGGCTGGGTGCTCAACGGCCGCAAGGTCTTCATCACCAGCGGCACGTGGGCGGACGTCGCGCTGGTCTTCGCGCGCACCGGTGGACCGGGCCCCAAGGGCATCAGCGCTTTCCTCGTACCAACGGAGACGAACGGCTTCACCGCCACCGAGATCAAGGGCAAGCTCGGCATGCGCGGCCAGGCCACCGCCGAGATCACCCTCGAGGACGTCGAGGTCCCCCACGACGCCCTGCTCAGCGAGGAAGGCTTCAAGCTCGCGATGGGCGCCCTCGACAAGGGCCGCATGTCCGTCGCGGCGGGCTGCGTCGGCGCGGCCAGAGGAGCCTTCGAGGCAGCGCTGAAGTACGCCAAGGAACGCGAGCAGTTCGGCAAGCCCATCGCTGGCTTCCAGCTCGTGCAGGAACTCCTCGCGGACATGGCCGTGGAAACCGACGCCGCGAGGCTTCTCACGTGGCGAGTAGCCGACCTCGCCGACAAGAACCAGCCGTTCAGCACCGAAGCGTCCATGGCCAAGCTCTACGCCAGCGAAGCCGCCGTGCGAGTCGCCAACAACGCCATCCAGGTCTTCGGCGGCTACGGCTACATCGACGAGTACCCGGTGGGCAAGTACCTCCGGGACGCCCGCGTCACCACCCTCTACGAGGGCACCAGCCAGATCCAGAAACTGCTCATCGGTCGCGCGCTGACGGGCATCAACGCGTTCCAGTAAAGGAAGTGACATGGACTTCACGCTCGACGAAGAGCAGAAGGAGATCCGCGACTGGGTGCGGACCTTCGTGCGCAAGGAGATCATCCCGCTGGAGCCTGAGGTGCTGCGCCGCGAACGCGCCGGCCAGCCGGGCCTGCCCAAGGACGAGCTGAAGGCGTTGCAGAACAAGGCCAAGCAGGCCGGGTTCTTCGGCGTCCTCACGCCGCAGGAGTACGGCGGCATGGGCCTCGGCGCGATGATGACCGCGCTCATCGAGGCGGAGCTCGGCCGCAGCTTCGTCCCGTTCCGGTTCGGCGGCTACGCGGACAACATCCTGTTCCACGGCAACGAGGAGCAGAAGCAGCGCTACCTGCTGCCGACGATCTCCGGCGAACGCGTGTCGTGCTTCGCGATCACCGAACCCGGCGCCGGCAGTGACGCCAAGGCCATCCGCACGTCCGCCGTGAGGGATGGCGACGAGTGGGTCATCAACGGCGAGAAGACCTTCATCACGCAGGGCAACGAGGCCGACTTCGTGATGGTGTTCGCCGTGACGGACAAGGAGAAGGGCGCCGACGGCGGCGTCACGTGCTTCCTCGTCGACCGCGACATGGGCTGGAAGTCCGAGCCCATCCCGACGATGGGCCAGTGGGGTCCGGCGGCGCTCGTGTTCGACAACGTCCGCGTGCCGCACGAGAACATCCTCGGCGAGGAGGGCAAGGGCTTCCACCTCGCGATGCAGTGGATCGGCCAGGGCCGCTACCTGCTGCCCGCCCGTGCGCTCGGCAGCGTCGAGCGGCTGGTCGAGATGGCGATCGAGCAGGCCAAGAACCGCGTCACGTTCGGCCAGCCCATCGCCGAGTACCAGGCGATCCAGTGGATGATCGCGGACTCCGCGGTCGAGATCGAGGCGTTGCGCTGGCTCGTGCTGCACGCCGCGTGGCTCGTCGACCAGAAGCAGGACTCACGGCAGGCGCAGTCGATCGCGAAGCTCTACGGCGGCATCAAGGCCAACGAGATCGTCGACCGCGTCCTGCAGATCCACGGCGGCATGGGCTACACCCGCGAGCTGCCGATCGAGCGCTGGTACCGCGAGCTGCGGCTGCTGCGGATCTACGAGGGCACGGACGAGATCCAGCGCCGCACGATCGCGCGCAATCTGCTCAAGGGCCACGCGAACGTCCGGGGCACGCTCGGTTAGTTCTATCTTGGGGAAGTGCTCAACCACGGCATCCTCGGCGTCGTCGAACGACAGGTCCGCACCTGGTCGGCCGACGACGCCGAGGTGTACGCGGCCGCGACGGGCGGCCGCTACTCCCCCGCGTTCGCCATCCCGTTGCTGCAGCACGGCGGCCCGCAGCTCGGCCTGACCGGCGCCGACATGACCCAGGTCCTGCACGCCGAGCAGTCGCTGTGGCTGCACCGGACACTCCCCGCGCACGGCTCGATGATCGTCACCAAGACCGTGACCGCCATCCACGACAAGGGTTCGGGAGCGCTCGTCGTCAGCACGTGGGAGTCCGAATACGCCTCGACGCGCTCGTCGTGTTTCCTCAAAGGCGAAGGCGGCTTCGGCGGCGAACGCGGCGAGACACGCGGGTTCGACCTCCCGGACACCGAGCCCGAGGTCAGCTTCTTCCAGACGTCGGAGGACCAGGCCCTGCGGTACTGCGAGACCGGTGACGTGAACCCGATGCACCACGACCCGGAGTTCGCGCGCAGGGCGGGGTTCCCGCGGCCGATCCTGCACGGCCTCTGCACGCTCGGAATCACCGTGCGCGGTAGAAATTTCACCGAACTGCACGCCAGGTTCACCGCGCCGGTGTTCCCAGGAGACGAGCTGCGGATCGAGCACTGGGAGACCGGCGAGTTCCGCACGTCGGCGGGCGGTCGGCAGGTACTCATCGGATCGGTTCGGTTTTCCGAAGTGGACAGCCGCTGAAAGTGCGCACGATCGCACCATGAGTAGTGCCCTGGCGACCGTGGACTCCGGAATCGAACCGGTGCGCGTTGCGGTGGAGTCCCGAGACCTGATCAGCGCGGCCGGCGTGACGCACCTGCTGAAGAGCTCCCCGCGCGTGCGCGTGGTGCAGGACCGCTCGGACGCGCACGTCTTGCTCGCCGTCGTCAACGAGCTGTGCGCGCAACAGGCGGCGCGGCTGCGGGCCACCGGATCGTCCAGGATCGTCGTGATCGCGGCACGGGTGCACGACCTCACACCGTCGATCGCAGCGCAGGCGGGGCTGGCCGTTCCCCTGCGGCGCGCGGACGTCAACGCCGAACGCCTGATCAGGCTCCTCGTCGGCGGGCAGCCGGTGCAGGAACGCTCGCCGGTGCTCACCGACCGCGATCTGCAGCTGCTGCGGCTGCTGGCCTGCGGCGCGACGATCGCGGAGGTCGCCGCCCGGCTGTTCTGCTCGGAGCGGACCGTGAAGTACGCGCTGCACCAGCTGCTGGACCGGTTCGGGCTGCGCAACCGGGTGCACGCCGTGGCGTGGGCCATCCGGTCGGGTCTGCTCTAGGCGGTGCCGAAGACGGAGGACAGCTGCACCCGCCTGCTGATGCCGACCTTGCGGTAGACGCGGGTGAGGTGCAGCTCGACCGTGCGCTGGGTGACGTTGAACCGCACGGCGATCTCCCGGTTCGTCTCCCCGTCGAGGGCCAGCTCCACGATGCGCGCCTCGTGCGGGGTGAGCTTCCCCCACGCGCCACCACGTACCGGCGCGGGCCGCTCCATCAGCGCGGCCCGCGCCAGACTCGCGACGTCGGCGGCCCCCGCCCGTTCGGCGTCGGCCAGCGCGGCCCGCGGCGCACCGAGAGCGAGGTGCATGCGCGCCCGCTGGCGCAACAACAACGTGCACACCCACGCCGGTGACAACGAACCGGTGTAACCGAGCCGCACCAGCATCTCCCGCGCCTCGCAGGACCTTCCGGTGTCCACACAGGACGCGACGAAGGCCGCTGCCGCCAGTGCCGCACAGCCTCGCGATGCAGAGACGCGTCCGGCCAGGTCGTGCATGAGCCGGGACACCTCGGCGTGGTCGCCGTTCGCCCGGTGCGCCCACATCTCCAGCGCCACCACCCAGTCGGTCTCCGCGCCAACGAGCTGGTCTCGCAGCGCGAAGTCGAGCACGACGCGTTCGGAAGCACCGCGCAGAAGCCCGAGCCCGGCGAGCACGACCGACGGCAGCGCGAACTCCGGCAGGTCGCCGAGCACCTCCTCGGCGCCTCGCCCCGACCAGAACGCGCGCAACGCGGGAACCACCGCGGCATCGCCGACGACCTCGCGCTCGCTCAACGGGCTCATCGCCATGGCGACGGCGCGGAACGGCACCGGCGGTCCCTCGTCACCAGCCGGCACGCCGAGGACATCCTCGTCGCACTGCCAGTCCAGCACCACGGCGGCCAGCCGGTCCAGCGCGCCGTCCGGGTTGCCCGCGGTGGAAAGCCGCTGCCAGCACCGGGAGAGCTCGTCCGCCCGAGGTGGCACCCCGCACCGCAGGTGAAGATCCGCCAGCCCGATCGCCACCTGGGCCAGAACCCGCTCGCTCATCGGCTCCCGCAGAGCCGCCCGCAGGCACGCGGCCGCGTTCTCCGGCCGCCCAGCCGCCCCGTGCAACCGGGCGGCCGTGCGCAACACCGGTGCGACCCAGTGCTCCCCGACGGGTCCCGCGCACGCCACGACGTGCTCGGCCACCGCGGTCGCCGGATCGGACCGCCGGTGCATCACTCCCGCGGCCGCGCGGTGCAATCGTTCGCGCGATTCCGGTGCCATCTCGTGCCGGATCGCATGGCTCAAAGCCGGCGAATGAATTCGCATCGGCTCATTCACCGCCAGCCGCGCGTCGGTGAGACGTTCGAAAGCGGCGAGAGTGTCGCAGGACCCCATTCCGGCGACCTCGCACACCAGGTCCAGCGGCGCACTCCCGAGCACCGCGAGGGCCTGGGCCACCGCCACCGCCTCGGCGTCCAGCACCTGCCAGTACCGCCGCACCGCCCGCAGCAGCCGCGGCACCCTCAGCCCGCGCAACGACGCCGCCGACAGCCCACCGGGCCCGACGAGGTCCAGGACGTCGCTCAGCACGCCCGGCGCGCCTCCGCAGTGGTCGAGACACAACGCCGTCTGCTCCGGCGAGGCCTCGACGTCGAACCGGCGCCGGATCATCTCCGCCACGGCATCGGCGTCGACGGGCCGCAACGGCACCCGCACGGCGTCCGCGACGAGGTCCAGGCTCTCGGGATCGAAGTCGCCCGCGAGCACCACCGCGCCCCGGAACCGCGCCAGCCGCTCGGCCTCCTCGGCGCAGAGCCGCTCGACGTCGTCCACCACGAGCACCGTGTGCCGGTCGACCCCCGACAACGCCCGCACCCCGCGCACCGGCCGCAGCCCGCTGCGCACCGCGATCGACGACGCGACGGACAGCAACGCGCTCTTGCCCATCCCGGTCGAGCCGTGCACGACCAACGCCCGCGCACCACCGCCGAGCGCGTCTGTCAAGGCGGCGATCTCCCGCTCACGCCCGACGAGCACGCCGCCCGCCTGCCGCACGACGGTGTCGACGAGGCCAGGGCGGAGCGGTGCAACCATGCCTTCCAGGAAAACGGCAGGTGCCGGGAAGGACCATGCAGAAAAACCGGCAGAAGTCCGGCAGGTCTGCCCGTTCGCACAGGGCCCGCACGCGGGGAATTGGTAATGGCAACAAGCCGCCGTGAACCAATTCGGTGTCGTTTGCGTGAGAACTGTCGAACACAGACGAACACCTCAGGGAGTCCCGATGCGGGTCGCGTCACGCACCGTTTTCGACTTCGTCCGGCCGGATGGCAGCACTGCTGGAGTGGAGACCGAGCTGCTCTACCAGGCGGACGACCCGTTCGCGGTGACGATGAGGTTCCACGCCGGTGGCGCGGTCGCGACCTGGATCATGAGCAGGGACCTGCTCGCCGAGGGCATGACCGGGACCGCGGGCATCGGCGACGTGCGGGTGCGGCCGGCCGGGCGCAAGCTGCTGCTGGAGCTGATCTCCGACCGGCACGTCACGGTGTTCCGGCTGTCCGCGAGCACGCTGCGGAAGTTCCTCGACGCCAGCTACCGGCTCGTGCCGCGCGGCGCCGAGCGGTTCGACGCCGACGCGTTCCTCGACACGGTTCTACGCTGACAGGCGCAGAGCCGTCGTCAGCTCGTGCTGCAACCTGGTCATGCCGGGTGACTCGTAGCCCTCCGACTCCGCGAGCGCGCGCACCCGGTGCCGGGTCGCCGTGTCGTGGTCGTTCATCCGGTCGCAGACGTCGGCGAGAGCGATCAGCAGCGACACCTTGGTCTCGGGGTCCGCCATCCCGTCGACGGCGGCGGCCAGCTGCTCACGGGCTTCGGCGAGCCTCCCGGCGTTGCTCAGCGCGATGCCTCGCGTGTGCCGCACGAGTGCCCGCACGCCGGACACGGCCGCCTCGACGAGTGCCTCGGCCTCGTCCACCACGGCCAGCGCCTCCTCGTGCTGCCCGGCAGCGGTCAGGCAGTCCGCGAGCCGCAACAGCAACTGGGCGGTGTTCTCGTCGGCCACACCGCGCCGGGTGCCGCTCACCGCGCACGCCTCTGCGATGCACGCCCGGTGCGTCTCGATGGCCTCGGTGAAACGGCCCAGCCGTTGCAGCAGCACCCCCGCGAACGACAGCGCGAACACCATCCCGTACGGCATCCCCGCTTCGCGGAACAGCTCGGCGGCGCGCCGCGCGTGGATCACGCCCGCCGCGTGGTTGCCGCTGCGCGACTCGATGGGCGCGCGGTAGTAGTGCGCCCATGCCGTCTCCAGCAGCGAGCCGCATTTTTCGGCAACACGCAGAGCCTCTTCGTGCGTCTCCATGGCCTTTTGCAGGTTCGTCACGCGCACGGTGTAGACCCAGCACACGAAGTTGAGCTGCTGCGCCTCCTCCTCCGGCCTGCCGAGTGCCCGTGCGGCCTCCACGCCCGCCGAGTAGACCTCCAGCCACAGCTCATCAGCGCCGCGATGGTCGGAATACCAGTGCATCGACTGGGCCAACGCCAGCACCTGCTCGTGCGCGCCGTCGGCGATGGCCTCGCGGAGAGCACCGCGCCAGTTCGCCATCTCGTCGGACAGCCAGCGGTCCGCACTCGCCAGGTCGGACGCGCCCTCGTCGTCGGGGCGGAACGACGACGCGGCCTTCATCGCGGACGTCAGCAGCCAATCGCGCGTGCGCAGCCGGTGGGTGTCGAGGTCGGATTCCTCGCTGTGCAAGCGTTCGCGCGCGTAGTCGCGGATCAGGTCGTGGCACGAGTACCGGCCGGGAACGTCCGGCCGGAGGAGGCTCGCGTCGACGAGTTCCTCCAGCAACGTCTCCGCGTCGGCGTCAGGGATCCCGGCGGCGACGGCGGCGAGCGCGACGGAGGTGTCCGGGCCGTGCACCAGCGCGAGCCTGCGGAAGATCAGCGCGGTTTCCGGGGCGAGCTGCCGGTACGACATCTCGAACGCGGTGCGCACCTGCACGTCACCGGTCGCGAGCACGTCGAGGCGTTCTCGTTCGTCGGAGAGCTGCTCGGCGAGACGGCGCAACGACCACGCGGTGCGGCCGGTCAGCCGGTGACCCGCGATGGCGAGCGCGAGCGGCACTCCCCCGCACAGCGTCGCGATCAGGCCGGCGGACCGGGGATCCGCGCTGACGCGGTCGGCACCGGCGGAGGCGGCGAGCAGCGCGACGGCTCCGTCGTGGCTCAGCGGACCGAGGTCGAGGCGGGAGCGGCAGTCCAGGCCCGCCAGCACGTTGCGGCTGGTCACGAGCACCAACGAACCGGGTCCGGCGGCGAGCAGCGGCCGCACCTGCGCCTCGTTCGCGGCGTTGTCGAGCACGAGCAGCACGGTCCGTTCGCGCAGCATCGACCGGTACAGGCGGAAGCGGTCGTCGGCGTCGGACGGCATCCGCGCGTCCGGCACACCGAACGCGCGCAACACCCTTTCCGCCGCCCGTTCCGGCGTGAGCGGGGTGGTGTCCATGCCGCGCAGGTCGAGGTAGAGGCAGCCGTCGGTGAACGTGCCCGCGAACCGGTGAGCCGCGTCGACCGCGAGAGAGGTCTTGCCGACACCTGGTGGTCCGTGCAGGACGACGACGTCCAGCGCTGACGACGACACCGCACGGCCGATGCACTCCGCGAGCTCTTGTTGCTCGGCTGCGCGACCGGTCAGCTCCTTGGCCGGTGGCGGCGCGCAGTCCGTCCTTTCGGAGCCGGACTGGGCTGTTTCGGACGACCGGGCGAGCGCGACGAACTCGCCTGCCTCGGCGTCGTCGAGGCAGAGCCCGGTGACCAGCAGCTCGACGGTCTGCGCCTGCGGGGTCTGCACGCGGCCGCGTTCCAGATCGCTCAGCGTGCGCACGCTCAGGCCGGTGCGGGCGGCGAGATCCTCCTGGGTCAGCGCGGCCCGGCGCCGGTAGAAGCGCAGGAACTCGCTGAAGGTGGTCGCCCGCATTCCCTCACCCTCTGGACAGGCTCTCCCGCACGTCGGCGGCGATCTTGCGCGTCGCGTCGGTGTCCCATCGCTCGCACGCCGCCAGCGAGTCTCGCAGATGGCGTTGATACGCGCTGTCATCGCCTCGTGACTTGGCGTTGTCCGCGAGCGCGCGCAACGTCTCGATCTCTCGCACGCCGTCGCCGGACGCGCGGAAGCCGTCGAGTGCTCTGGCGAAGTCCTCATCGGACTCGGCGAGCCGTCCCGCGGCACGGTGGGCTTCGGCGCGATGCCACAGTGCGCGCGCACGCCACGACGTCATCTGTGCGCGCTCGTATACGTTCTCGGCCTCGGTCAACGCCACGACGGCGTCGTCCGGTCTGTGCGCCTGGATCAGGGCGAGGCCGAGCCACCAAAGCGTGCGACCGAGCGCGGAAAGCTCGTAGGTGCTGCAGGCGAAGGCGCGCAATTCGTTCGCCACTTCTTCGTGCACGGTCACCGCGTCGTCCGGGCGGTTCATCCGTTGCCACAGCACGCCGAGCACGGACCGCGCGTAGAGCACGTCCACGGGCTCGCGCATCCACTCGATCGCCTTGCGGCACACGCGTTCGGCCTCTTCGAGGTCGCCGAGCCCGCTGTGCGCGGCCGACGCGATGAGCCAGACCCAGCCGATGTGCCCGGTCTCCCCCGACGACTCGGCGATCCGGGCCGCGCGGGTCAGCACCTCCAGCGCGTCCGCGGGCCGGTCGACCACGTCGAACAGCACCCAGCCGAGCTGGCTGAGCACGACGATCTCCTGCCACGGCTGACACGTCGACGCGAGGGCGGCGCGGTAGACGCCTTCCCACACCGGGCCGGGTTCGATGGCGGCGTAGTGCGACACCGCGATCGCCGCGCGCGCGACGTCGTCGTGCAGGCCCCTGTTCTGCGCCTGCTCGATGATCTCGGGCAACAGGTCGCGGTGCTCGTCCAGCCAGCGTCTCGCCGTGGGCATGTCCGTGCGGCCACGCGGACTCACGCGCCGTGCGTCACCCGTCTGTCCGAAGAGGACTCCCGCAGTGACGGTGGTTTCCAGCAGCCAGACCAGCATCTTGCGGTGCGCGTCGTCGTCAGTGGCGTCGATCAGGCCGTTGGCGAACGTGCGCACGAGGCCGTGGATCGAGTACCCGAGGTCGTCGGCGTCGAGCAGGCTGACGTCGGTGAGGTCCTCCAGCGCCTGCTCCGCCTCCGCGACGCCGATCCCGGCCAGTTCGGCGGCGAGGTCCGGGGTGACGTGGGTGCCGATGAGCAGGCCCAGCCGGCGGAACACGAGCTTCGCGGTGTCCGGCAGGTGGGCGAGCGACACCTCGAACGCACCGCGCACCTCCAGGTCGCCCGCGGTGAGCGCGGCCAGACGCCGTTCCTCGATCTGCTCGACGAGGTGCCCGAGCGGCCAGCGCGGGCGGCTGGCGAGCCGGTTGCCCACGATCCGCAGTGCCAACGGGGACATCCCGCACAGCCGCACGAGCTCCCGCGCGGTCCGCGGGTCGGCTTGGACGCGCTGGGGACCGATGATCGACGCGAGCAGCTCGACGGCCGCCTCCTCGGTGAGCCCGCCGAGCCGGATCCAGGTGGCACCCGCGAGTCCGGCGAGCCGCCGCCGGGACGTCACGATCGTGAGGCAGCCCGGCAGGTCGGCCGCGAGCGTGCGGACCTCCTCCTCCGTGCTCGCGCCGTCGAGCACGAGCAGCAAGCGCCTGCCCGCGAGCAACGACCGGTAGAGCCGCACCTGGCCCGCCGCGTCCTCCGGCAGGTGTTCGGCGGCGACGCCGAGGTCCTTGAGCAACCGCTGCAACGGCGGTGTGGAGCCCTCCAGCTCGATGAGCAGCTGTCCGTCCGGAAACCGTGCTTCCAGCAGATGGGCGGCCCTCACGGCGAGGCTCGTCTTGCCCGTCCCCGCCGCGCCGTGCACCACGACGAGCCCGCTGTCCTTCGCGCCGATCGCGTCGAGTTCCGCGTCCCGCCCGACGAGGTCCGCCACGTACATCGGCAGCGACCACACGGGTCCCGGCAGCGCGACCCGGCCCGTCCTGGCGAGCCTGCGCAGCTCCTCGCGGGCGGGTTCGTCGAGGTCGAGCGCGTCGAGCAGGGCCTCTGTCGTGCGGCGTTGCGGCGAACGGGCCCGGCCGCGTTCCATGTCGCTGATCGCGCGGACACTGACCCCGGAGCGCTCGCTGAGCTCCTCCTGGCTGAGTCCCGCGGCCTTGCGGTGGTGCAGGAGCCGGGCGCCGAACGTCATGCCACCGAAGTTAGTGGTTCAGGCTCGTCAGCATCTGCGCACACACGCGGGAGAGGTGCCGCCGCATCACGGTCGACGCCGCGGCCGCATCACCGTCCGCGACGGCTTTGACGAGTTCGTCGTGATCGTCCATCGACGCGTGCTGGTGCGGCGGGTCGTCGTCCAGGGCGCTGCGCAGGAGCACCACCCGTTGCTGGACGAGCCGGACCTGTTCGGCGATGCGCGGGCTGCGGGCCGCGTCGATCAGCGTCTGGTGGAACGCGAGATCGAGCCGGTACGGGAACGGCTGCCCCGCCCGGTAGTTGCGGCGGCTCTCCGCGCACACCTCCTGCAACCGCACCAGGTCGACGTCGGTGCGGCGCGACGCCGCCAGTTCCGCCGCCGCGCACTCCAGCGCCGTGCGCAGCTCGAACAACGCTCTGACCTCGTCGGCATCGGCGTCGG
Organism: Lentzea flava; assembly: GCF_014648475.1. Lineage (GTDB taxonomy): Bacteria > Actinomycetota > Actinomycetes > Mycobacteriales > Pseudonocardiaceae > Lentzea > Lentzea flava. Next base: position 26,747 of record NZ_BMRE01000044.1, read on the forward strand.
GCACGAACGCGCCCCGGTGCGGCACGAGCGTCAGCAGGCCCTCGGACGCCAGGTGCCGGATCGCCTCGCGCAGCGGCCCGCGGCTGATGCCGAGCTTCTGGGCCACCTCGACCTCGTTGACCCGCGAGCCTGGAGGGATTTCCCCAGTCAGCACCTGCTCGCGCAAGACGTCCACGGCCTGTCCGGCCAGACTGAGGTGCAGCGGAGGTGTCACGTTCGTCTCCTGCTCTGGACGGCAACCGCCGTCTCCTGGTTACACTAACCGAGTTGTCAACTGTCGACAGTTGGCAGTTTCTGCGGCGTGTGGGAGGGACGACATGGGACACGAGGTTGTGGCAGAGGTCTGGCGGGGCGACTTCCTGGAGTCGGTGCACCACGGCACCGTCGTCGCGACCGACGCGTCCGGCACCGCCGTCCTGTCCGTCGGCCGGCCTGACGACGTCGCGTTCCCTCGTTCGTCCAACAAGCCGCTCCAGGCGCTCGCGATGCTCCGCTGTGGCATTTCTCGGGGCCTGGACCTCGACGGCGAGCTGCTCGCCCTGGCCTGCGCGTCGCACTCGGGCGAGGACTTCCACGTCGAGGGGGCGCTGCGGATCCTCGCCTCCGCCGGTCTCGGTGAGGACGCGTTGCAGTGCACGCCCGACCTGCCGCTCGGCGAGGAGGCCCGCGCCCGGCACCTCGCCCGCGGCCTGTCCGCCGCCCCGAAGTACATGAACTGCTCGGGCAAGCACGCCGCCATGCTCGCCACCTGCGTCGTCAACGGCTGGTCCACGGACAACTACCTGGACCCGACCCATCCGCTGCAGGTCGCCACGCGCGAGACGATCGAGGACGTGGCCGGCGAGCCCGTCGCCCAGGTCGGCGTCGACGGCTGCGGCGCCCCGATCTTCGCCATCAGCCTCACGGGCCTGGCGCGCGCGTTCGGCCGCTTGGCCTCCGCCCCCGAGGGCACGCTGGAGCATCGCGTCGCCGCCGCGATGAACGCCCACCCGCAGTGGGTCGGCGGCACCGGTCGTGACGTCACGGTTCTGATGGACGCCCTGCCCGGCGTCATCGCGAAGGACGGCGCCGAGGGCGTCTACGCCGTCGGTCTGCCCAGTGGCGAGGGTGTCGCGCTGAAGATCGCGGACGGCTCGTCGCGCGCCCGTGCGGTCGTCATCGTCGCGGTGCTCAGGCGCCTCGGCGTGGACGTGAGCAAGGTCGAGGACCTCGCCACGGTTCCGGTCCTGGGTCACGGACGCGCGGTCGGTGCCGTCAAGCCCTCGCTGGCACTGGCGAGTTGAGGTCTGGCACTACCCTGAGCGTTATGGGCGATTCGAAGGACGAGCGCGAGAGGCTCCAGGAGGAGCTGATCGGCCTCGACCCGCAGGACCCGGAGACGCAGGCGTTCGCCGAGCACCTCGACCGGATGAAGCGTGAGCGCCCCGGCTACACCGTCGAGGGCTACCTCGAGGGCGTCCAGGACTTCGCCGACTCCGCGAACCGCACGACGGGCCACCAGCGGCTGGTGGCCGTCATCGTCGTCGGGCTGATCCTGCTCGGCGTCGTCCTGACGATCTGGTTCGCGCTCGGCGACATCCTCAGCATCATCTTCTGAGCCGAACGAGAACTTCTTACCCACGCCTTACGGCGGGGCGCGCGGAGCGTTCGCCGGGAAGCCCCGCACGGGTGCCCGCGTTATAAAGGGACATGGAACCTGTTGTCGGCGCCACCCCCAAAGTCGTGCGTTCCGAAGAGGAATGGCGCGCCCAGCTGAACCCCGCCGAGTACGCGGTGCTGCGCCAGGCAGGCACCGAGCGTCCGTGGACCGGCGAGTACACCGAGACCAAGACCAAGGGCGTCTACGAGTGCCGCGCGTGCGGAGCTGAGCTGTTCCGCAGTGACACCAAGTTCGACTCGCACTGCGGCTGGCCGTCGTTCTTCTCGCCGCTGGCGGGAGACGCGGTCATCCTGCGTGAGGACCGCACGCTCGGCATGACCCGCGTCGAAGTGCTCTGCGCCACATGCCACAGCCACCTCGGGCATGTTTTCGAAGGTGAGGGGTATCCCACGCCGACGGACCAGCGGTACTGCATCAACTCCGTCTCCTTGAAACTCGTTCCGTCCGAATAGGAGACTGAGTCCCAGTCCGGTCGGACGGGACCGGACCGACCTGGGAGGCGCAATGATCTTCTTCGGTACCGACGGCGAAGGCTCCAGCGGAGTCGACGGCGGCTCGTCCAGCTGAGAGCCGGCCACAACCACCGCTGATTGACAGAAAGCGGACAACCCTAAGGCTTCGTCAACAAGCATTGCGGGCATGTGGCCCGGACCACACCATGGACGCCACCGAAGCACTTTCGGGGCAGTCAGGGGGTGGGTCGCATGCAGAGGCCTTGGGGATTGTCCGGACCGGAGTTCCTTCAGCTGTACTGGATCGGGCTGGCACTGGCGGTGCTGGTCGCGATCATCGTCCGGGTTCGCGTGCGGGCGGGTCACGGCACCCAGCCCGTGCGCTCCCTGGACATGGACGAGCTCGCCTATCTCGCGGGCGGTCCGAGGCGCGTGGTCGAGACGTCCATCGCGCGGTTGCTCACTTCGGGTGAGCTTCGCACTTCACGGCGTGGCACCGTTCAGGTCACGACCACCACGAGTTCGGTGAACCCGGTGGACCGCGCCGTCATCAGCGACAGCCAGCGCTACACCAACCGCACCGTCAAGCTGATGATCCCCGCCGTCTCCTCCGACAGCGTGGTCCTCGCGATCGGCCGCAGGCTCGAGGAGATGGGCCTGGTCGTCAACCCGGACGTCGCGAAAAGCGCGCTGCGCAAGGGGTCCATCGCTCTGTGGGTGCTGCTCGCGATCGGTGTCGTGCGCTGGATCAACGGCCTCGCGATCGGCGCGCCCGTCGGCTGGCTGACGTTGCAGCTCCTCATCACCGGTGTGCTCCTGTTCCTCCTCACGCGGCGCGGCAAGCACGTCCGCACGTCCAAGGGGAACCGCGTGCTCGACGAGGCCCGCACCACGAGCAGCCGCAGGGCGGCCACGTCGGACGAGGCGCTGTACGCGGGCGCGGCCGGGCTGGTTCTCTTCGGTGGCCTGGCGGTGTACCCGGATCTGACGGTGCGCAGCTCGTTGCTCGCCTCGTCCGCCGGAAGTTCCGGGGGCTACACCGGTTCCGGCTACGGCGGGTGTTCGGCGGGCTCTTCCTCGTGTTCGAGTGGAAGCAGCTGCGGCGGGGGCGGCGGCTGCGGTGGGGGCTGCGGAGGAGGCGGCTGATTCCGCTGTCCGGTCTGAATCAGGTAACACCAGGAACCCGGGGGTAGATCTCACGTCGAAGATGCACTGGCACCAGTGATGGGAGTGCTGATGGCCAAGTCTTCGACACCGCACCAGGCGAGCTGGACCGCGGAGGAGATCGGGTTCCTGGCAGGGGGACCGGGCAGGGCGGCGGAGGTCGCACTGGCCCGGCTGATGGACGGCGGTCTCGTGCGGTTCTCCCGGGAGGGACTCGTGACCGCCGTCCACCAGAACGGTTACGGCGCGACGACACCGCTGGAGGCGCACATCCTCGCCGGGCTGGGCGGGGTGGGCCGCCCGGTCGGTCTGGTGGTGGGGCCGACGGCCAACAGCCACGAAATGGGCGCGCTGCGCCGCAGCCTGGTCGACAGGGCGGTGGTCCGCCGCCAGTGGGGCAGGGCGCGCGGCGGTGTGGTGGCGCTCCGGGTCCTGCTGGTGCTGCTCGGCATCGCGTTCCTCGCGGCCGGGTTGTTCGCGGACCGGAACCTGCTGGCCGTCACGATCGTCGCATGGTTCGTGGCGTTCCTGATGCGCGACAAGAAGATGCTCACGCCGATCGGCAGGGGCGTCCTCGGACACGCGCGGAGGAACCCGCGGGGCCGGGTGGACGCCGTGGCGTTGCACGGGCTGCGTGCCGGGATGGGCATCGCCCCGATGCGCCACCACCACGGCAGGAGGAAGTCGCGTTCGGACGGTGGCGGGTGCGGCAGTGGTTGCAGCAGCAGCTACGACCACGGCTGCGGTTCGTCCTCCTGTTCCAGCAGCAGCTGCTCCAGCAGTAGTTGTTCGAGCAACAGCTGCAACAGCAGCAGCAGTTGCAGCAGTTCTTCCAGTAGCTGCAGCAGTTCGAGTTGCAGCAGCAGTAGCAGCAGCTGCAGCAGTTCCAGCAGTTGAGGGGGAAATCATGGTCACACCGGTGACATCACAGGGGACGAGGCTCTCCGCCGAGGAGATCGGCTACCTCACGGCGGGCCCTGGCCGTGCCGCGGAGACCGCGCTGGCCCGGCTGATCGACGCGGGCCTGGTACGGGTGTCGCGCGAGGGCCTCGTTTCGGCTGTGCACCTGAACAACCACGGCGCAATGACGGAGCTCGAGAGGCGCACGCTGAGCTACGCGCGGACCGGCGTCCGGTTCGACCAGGTCGTGCAGTCCACCGCGTACAGCACGGAGATGAAGAGGCTGCACCAGCACCTGCTCGACCAGAAGCTGATGCAGCAGCCCCGCCGCCGTCACGAGGGGTGGTGGTTCCCGCTCGTGATCGCGATCGTGCTGGTCCTGCTCGGCTTCTCGACACCGGTGTTCTTCCTCGGCGTGCCGATCGCCCTGCTGTTCTTCGTGTGGCAGCGCGGGCGCAAGGCCGTCACGCAGGCGGGCAGGGAAGCTCTGCGGCACGTGGTGGCGACCGACCGGGTGCACGCGGTGGCGCTCTACGGTTTCTGTGGCAAGGTGAACGGCCGGGCCGTCGGAGATCTCTTCGAGCTGTCCCAGAGCATCGTCAAGATGCTGCCGCTCAAGCAGAACCGCAAGCGCAAGTCCTCTTCGGACGGTGGCGGTGGCTGCGGATCGAGTTGCAGCAGCTGCGGCAGCGGATGTGGTAGCAGTAGTTGTTCTTCGAGCAGCAGCGGCAGCAGCTGCTCGTCGGGTGGCAGCAGCTGCGGCGGCGGAGGCTGCGGCGGTGGCGGAGGAGGCGACTGATGGCGGGCATCACGGACCTGGGCGTCGGCATCGGCTGGCGCTCGGAGATCGACCTGACCGTGGAACGGCTGCCCGGCGTGGACTTCGTCGAGGTCGTCGCCGAGAACCTCCACAGCAACGTCCACAGGGGACACCTGCCTGAGTCGGTGACGCTGCTGCTGGAGCGCGGCATCCCGGTGCTCCCCCACGCCGTCTCGCTCTCGCTGGGCGGCGCGGACCCGGTCGACCTCAGCCGCGTCGAGCACCTGGGCAAGATCGCCGAGGCCGTCGGTGCGCCCATGGTGAGCGACCACGTGTGCTTCGTCCGCGCGGGCGGCCTCGACTCCGGCCACCTGATGCCGGTGCCGCGCACGAAGGACGCGCTCGACGTGCTCGTCGCGAACGTCAAGCTGGCACAGGAGAACCTGCCCGTCCCGCTCGCGCTGGAGAACGTCGCCGCGCTGCTGGAGTGGCCGGACGGCGAGCTCTCCGAGGGCCAGTTCCTCGCCGAGCTCGTCGAGCGCACGGACTGCTGGCTGCTCGTCGACGTCGCGAACCTCTACGCGAACGCCCGCAACATCGGCACGGATCCTGGGCGGTTCCTCGACGAGATCCCGTTGGAGCGCCTGGCTTACGTGCACGTGGCCGGAGGCGTCGACCACGGCGACGTCTACCACGACACCCACGCCCACGCGGTGCTGCCGGAGGTGCTCGGGGTGCTCGACGAACTGTGCTCGCGCGTGACACCACCCGGCGTTCTGCTGGAACGCGACGACAACTACCCGTCCGACACCGAAATCGCGTCCGAGCTGGCCGCGATCCGCGCCGTCGTGGACAAACACCGTGGCTGAAATGACGGGCGGTAATGACCCTTCGGCCGCACGCGAAAGGCTTGCCGCCGCACAGGCCGAGCTGCTAAATGCATTGCTCGCGAACGGACCGGCTCCGGCGGGATTCGACGAACAACGACTCGACGTCGAACGCCGCGCGTTGCTGTCGAAACGCCGCGGCGTCGTGCGGATGCTCGGACCCGCCGTCGCCGACGAGCTCGGCGACCGGTTCCGGCCGCTCTTCGACGCATATGCCCTGGACAACCCCCGTCGCGCGGGCTCACGCGCACGCGAGGACGCGGCGGCGTTCGCCGAATGGTGCCGGGCCAGGGGCGAACTGTCAGCGAAACGCAAGGCGCGCTGGAAGTTCTGGCAGTCGAACTGACGGGCGAACAGAACGCCGTCGAGAATCGCCCGTTCAGCCCTGTGTGACCCCGGCCACCGTCGATACGTTCGAAAGGGTCGGGGGGCCATTTTCATTTGCCGTGGAAGGCCTTCCGGCCTGCGCGGACCACAGCGCGCAGCATTTCGAACCACGAGGGGATTCGAATGCGCGGAAATCCGAAAGTGCTGGGTGCCGCCTTCGCGGCGCTCGCACTGACCGCGGGAACGGCCACCGCTGCGGCGGCCGCACCGCAGCACACCAATCCACCACCGTCGATCGACGAGATCACGCTGGTCACCGGCGACAAGGTCCTTCTGGGGCAAGGACAGCAGGTCGTCGCGATTCAGCCGGGTGAAGGTCGCAAGGGGATGACCTTCAAGACCCACCGCGGTGCCGACGGCCACACGATGGTCGTCCCCAAGGACGCGTTCGGGCCCCTGGCGGCGGGCCGGCTCGACCGCAGACTCTTCGACGTCACCACGTTGCTGGAGTTCGGTTACCGGGACCGGATGCCGTTGATCGTGGACGGCCGAGCGAGACTCGGGGCGCGGTCGGCGAACGACTGGGCCGCTCTGAAGGCCGAGGCCGACTCGGGTGACAAGATCTGGCTCGACGGCATCCGCAAGCCGAGCCTCGACCGCAGCGTCGCCCAGATCGGCGCGCCGGCCGCCCACCAGCGCGGCATCACCGGCAAGGGCGTCAAGGTCGCGATCGTCGACACCGGTGTGGACGAGAACCACCCGGACCTCAAGGGTCAGCAGATCGCGGAGAAGAACTTCACGACCGACCCGGACAACACCGACAACGTCGGCCACGGCACGCACGTCGGCTCGACCGTCGCGAGCGCCGGGTCGAAGTACGGCGGCGTCGCACCGGGCGCCCAGCTGCTCGACGCGAAGGTCTGCGTCGAGTTCGGCTGCCAGGAGTCCTGGATCCTCGACGGCATGCGCTGGGCCGCCGAGCAGGGCGCCCAGGTCGTCAACATGAGCCTCGGCGGCGGCGACACGCCGGAGATCGACCCGCTGGAGCAGGCGGTCAACGACCTGACCGCGAAGTACGGCACGTTGTTCGTCATCGCGGCGGGCAACTCGGGTTCGCCGGGCTCGGTCAGCTCCCCCAGCACGGCCGAGGCCGCGCTCTCGGTGGGTGCCGTGGACCGCGACGACCAGCTCGCCCCGTTCTCCAGCAAGGGTCCTCGCGCCGGGGACAGCGGGCTCAAGCCCGAGGTGACCGCGCCGGGCGTCGACATCGTCGCCGCGAAGGCCGGCACCACCGAGCACCTGGCGGCGAGCGGCACGTCCATGGCGACGCCGCACGTGGCCGGTGCCGCGGCGCTGCTGAAGCAGCAGCACCCGGAGTGGACCCCGGCACAGCTCAAGTCGGTGCTCGCCACCACGGCCAAGCCGACTCCTGGCGTGAGCGCGTTCGACCAGGGCGCGGGCCGCATCGACGTGGCCAAGGCGATCAACCAGGTGCTGACGGCCGACGTCGTCGCGGTGAACCTCGGCCGGCACGAGTGGCCGCACGGTGACGACAAGCCCGAGACCAAGTCGATCACCTACAGCAACCCGACCGACGCGGACATCACGCTCGACGTGAAGCTCACCAGCGGTGCGCCGCAGGGCATGTTCTCGCTGAGCGCCTCGAAGGTCACCGTTCCCGCGAAGGGCACCGCGGCCGTCAAGGTCACCGGCGACGCCAGGGTCGGCACCCAGGACGCCGCGTACACCGGCGAGGTCGTCGCCACGTCCGGCACGCACACGGTCCGCACGCTCGTCGGCATCGACCGCGAGGTGGAGAGCTACACCCTCACGATCGACATGATCGGCCGCGACGGGCAGGACCCGGCGGACGCGCTGACGTTCGTCGACGGCCTGGACGTCAGGGCGTTCAAGGCGATCTTCGGCGGCGGTGACCAGAAGGTCCGCATGCCCAAGGGCACCTACGTGATCGACTCGTCGATCAGCTCGCCGAACGGCCTGGACATGCTGCTGCAGCCGACGGTGAAGCTGACCGGCGACCTGACGATCAAGATGGACTCCCGCCTGGCGCAGCCGCTGTCGGTGACGGCACCGGAACCCACCGGTGACTTCGTGATCGGTGAGGTGTCCTGGAAGCGCACGCACGGCCAGACGATCGTGCAGGCCGGGCTGATCTCGTTCGGCGGCTTCGACCGCATCGCCGCGGGACAGGTCGGCGGGCCGCTCTCACCGAAGGAGCTGGCGTCCCTCACGACGCTGCACGCGAACTCCGCGGCCGACGCCAACACTTACTACCGGCTGTCCTACCCGCTCGGCGGCAGCCTGCCGAACGGCCTGACGCGCGCGCCGGGCAAGAGGGACCTGGCCCGCGTCGAGGCCACCATTGGCGGTCTCAAGCCGGACAGCAGGGCCCTCAAGGGCGAGCTGCCGATGTCGGTGCACGGCGTGGGCGGCGGTTCGGCGCTCTACCCGGTGCCGGCGGGCAGCAAGGCGGTCGACTACGTGACGACCGAGGAGCTGCGCTGGCAGTCGATCGTGAGCATCGACCACGCGAACGGCGCCCGCGAGGACGCCATGTCCGGCTACCGCACGTACGAGGCGGGCAAGACCTACCAGGAGCGGGACCACCAGCCGGTGTTCTCACCGGCGCTGCCCGAGTCCCCGTACCCGTACGCCCAGCGCAACGGCACGCAGATGTTCATCGGCGTGCCGATGCTGAGCGACGCGAGCAACGGCCGCGGCGGTTCCACTGTGGACAGTTACCGGCTGGCCCTGTACCGCAACGGTGTGCTGCTCGGCGAGACCGACGGCGGCAACTTCGCGAACGTGCCGCTGCCGGAGGCCGACTTCCGCGCAGAGGCGAGCCTCGACCGGAGCTCGAAGTTCGACTTCAGCACCAAGGTGTCCGCGGCGTGGACGTTCAGGTCCAAGGGCACGCCGGGCGTGGTCGACACGCTTCCGCTCTCGGTGGTGCGGTTCACGCCGAAGCTCGACGACAACGGCGCGGTGCCCGCAGGCTCGTTGCAGCGCGTCGGACTGGTCACCCAGTCCCAGGGTGACACGGGCAGGGTGCGGATCACCGGCGTCCAGTACTCGCACGACGACGGCAAGTCGTGGCGCAACGCGGGTGTGGTCGGCAACAGCGCGTTGATCTACCACCCGAAGGACGCCAAGTGGACCTCGTTGAAGGCCACGGCGAAGGACACCAAGGGCAACACCGTTGAGGTGACGGTGATCCACGCCTACAAGGTGAGCTAGTTCCGGTTCTCGGCCGCCCGGTGTGTGCCGGGCGGCCGAGATCACCCTCCGATTCGGCCGTTCAGCTCTGCGCACACCCCGTAACAGGACGCTAACTTGCTGTGTCCTGGGGGTAAAACATGCGCATCAGAGCACTGAGCGCGGTAGTCGCGCTCGCCTTGACCACCGTTCCCGCCGTCGCCTCGGCCGCTGACAGTCCACATGCGACAGCCAATGAGATCACGCTCGTCACCGGCGACCAGGTCTCGCTCGGTCCCGACGGCACCGTCACCGCGATCAAGCCGGGCGAAGGCCGCACCGGCATCACGTTCCGCACCCACCGCAGGCCCGACGGCCACACGCTCGTCATCCCGAGCGACGCCGCGGCACCGCTCGCCGCGAACCGGCTCGACCAACGCCTCTTCGACGTCACCTCGTTGCAGGAGTTCGGTTATCGCGACCGGACACCGTTGCTCGTCGGCGGCTCACCCCGCCTGGCGGCCGGCGACTGGTCTTCGCTGAAGAACAGCGCCGACAAGGTGTGGCTCGACGGCCTCCGGCAACCGTCGCTGGACCGCAGCGTCAAGCAGATCGGCGCACCGGCCGCGCACGCCGCCGGCCTCACCGGCAAGGGTGTCAAGATCGCCGTCGTCGACACCGGCGTCGACCACTGGGGTCCCGACCTGTGGGGCCGGGAGATCGCCAGCCGCAACTTCACGTCCGAACCGGACATGGCCAACAACGCGCACGGCACGCACGTTGCCGCGACCATCGTCAGCGGGCACGCCACCTACGGCGGTGTCGCGCCCGGTGCGCGGATCCTCGACGCCAAGGTCTGCCAGTCGTCCGGCTGCCCCGACTCAGCGATCATCAGCGGCCTGCGCTGGGCCGTCGAGCAGGGCGCCCAGATCGTCAACGTGAGCCTAGGCGGCCCCGACGGGCCCGAGATCGACCCGGTCGAGCAGGAGATCAACACGCTGACCGCGGAGTACGGCACGCTGTTCGTCGTCGCCGCGGGCAACGACGGCAGGCCGGGCACGATCAACTCGCCCGGCAGTGCCGAGGCCGCGCTGACCGTCGGTGCCGTCGACCGCGAGGACCAGCTCGCGCCGTTCTCCAGCCAGGGCCCGAAAACAGGCGCGCGTGGCTCAGTCAAGCCCGAGGTGACCGCACCCGGAGTCGACATCGTCGCCGCCAAGGCCGGTTCCTACGACCACATCGCGATGAGCGGGACGTCGATGGCCACCCCGCACGTGACGGGCGCGGCGGCATTGCTCAAGCAGCAACATCCGGAGTGGACCGCGAGCCAGCTCAAGGCGGCCCTCGCCGCCACCGCCAAGCCCACCACCGGCCTCACCCCGTTCCAGCAGGGCGCCGGGCGGATCGACGTGGCGAAGGCGATCACGCAGCGGGTCGTCGCCGACGCCGCGACCCTCGACCTCGGCACCCACGTGTGGCCGCGTGAGGACGACACGCCCACCACGAAGCAGATCACCTACACCAACACGGCCGACGCGGACATCACGCTCGACCTGACGCTCGACTCGGCCGCGCGCGTGTTCTCGTTGAGCACCAACAGTCTCATCGTGCCCGCGAAGGGCACCGCGACCGTGCGGGTGACCGGCGATCCCCGCGCCGCCTCGGCGGACGGTGTGGTCACCGGTGAGGTCGTCGCGACGTCGGGCGACCAGCGGGTCCGCACGCTGATCGGTCTCGACCGCGAGCCGGAGAGCTACACGCTGCGGCTGGACCACACCGGGTACGACGGGCAGAACCCGGCCTCCGGGCTGACCATCGTCACCGGGCTCGACGTGCCTCACTCGGTTCTGCTGGACGCCACGCGCGACCACGTCCTGCGGCTGCCGAAGGGCACCTACCTGATCGACTCGAAGATCGACCGGGTCGATCCCGCCGGACGGACCGTCACCGGTCAGCTCGTCCACCCCGGCGTGCGGCTGACACGCGACGAAACCGTCGCGATCGACGTGCGGGAAACCCAGCCGGTCTCGCTGACGGCCCCAGGGCTGGGCACGAGCTCGACGGCGGTGGTCGCCTACCAGCGCACGTTCGACGGTGTCCCGGCCAGAGGCAGCATCTCGGTGCGTGACGGCAGGGCACTCGTGAGGACCAAGCAGCTGGGCTCACCGGTGCCGGAGCGGGAGTTCTCCTCGCTCGTCTCGCTCGACGCCACGACGGCGACCCCTGGGACGTTCTACCGGGTGGCCCACCAGGTGCCGGGCTTTCCGACCGGGTTCGTCCGCGAGTCGCGCGAGGAGGAGTTCGCCAGGGTCGAGACGACGATCGGGTCCGTCCGGCCGGACAGCCTGGCGTTGAAGGGCGAGACGGCACGCACGTCGCTCGGCGTGCGCGGTGAGACCACGGCCTTCGAGGTGCCGCACGGGCAGCCGGCGGTCGACCTCGTCACGACCGAGAACGTGCGCTGGGAGTCGACCGCGGCGGTGATCCACTCGAATGTGAGTGCCACGTCGAACCTGTCGCCGTCGCGGAGCTACCAGGCCGGCCGGTCCTACCGCGAGAGCGAGGTGCGTCCGGTGTTCGGGCCGGGCCTGCCGGAGCACGCGACCGGACGGAGGACCGGTACGAGCGTGGTGCTGGCCATGCCGTTGCTCAGCGACGGGAACCACGGTGCCGGCGTCACCACCACGGACGAGTTGCGGACGGCGCTGTACGTCGACGACGTGCTGGCGGGCGAAAGCACCTTCTTCACCAACCCGACGTTCACCGACCTGCCCGCGCGGGACGCGACCTTCCGGGTCGAGAGGTCGTTCGAACGCGGCACGAAGTTCGAGCTGAGCACGCGGGTCTCGGCGGTGTGGACGTTCCGCTCGGCCGCGACGGCTCGCGAGACCGCGCTGCCGTTGTCGGTCGTGCGGTTCGAACCGAAGCTCGACGCGAACGGCGCGCTGCCCGCGGGAACGTTGCAACGCCTGGGTTTGCTCACGCAGTCGCAGGGTGACACCGGTGAGCTGCGCGACCTGCGGGTCGAGTACTCGTTCGACGACGGCGCGTCCTGGCGCCGGGCGGGGATCAGCGGCGCGAGCGCGTTGATCTACCACCCGGCGGACGCGAAGTACGCCTCGTTGCGCGCGGCGGCGACGGACTCGAAGGGCAACTCCTTCGAGGTGACGATCATCCGCGCGTACCGGGTTACGGCAGGTTCGTAACCAGCTCGGCGGCCGGGACGCGGGTGCCCGTGTAGAAGGGGATCTCCTCACGCACGTGCAGCCGCGCCTCGGTGCCGCGCAGGTGCCGCATCAGGTCGACGATGCGGTGCAGCTCGTCGGCCTCGAACGCGAGCATCCACTCGTAGTCGCCCAGGGCGAACGAGGCGACGGTGTTCGCGCGCACGTCCGGGAAGTCGCGGGCTTCCTTGCCGTGGTCCGCCAGCATCTTGCGGCGGTCCTCCTCCGGCAGCAGGTACCACTCGTAGGAGCGCACGAACGGGTAGACGCAGACGTACTTGCGCGGCTCCTCGTTCGCGAGGAACGCGGGGATGTGGCTGCGGTTGAACTCCGCGGGCCGGTGCAGGGCGACCTGCGACCAGACCGGCGTGGAGACCTTCCCGAGCGGGGTGCGGCGGAAGCCCGTGTAGGCGGCCTGCACCTGCTCGATCTCCTCGGCGTGCCACCAGATCATGAAGTCGGCGTCCGCGCGCAGACCGGCCACGTCGTAGACACCGCGGACGGTGACGCCCTTGCCCTCCAACGCGTCCAGGTAGTTCTGGGTCTCGCTGGCAGCGGCCGAACGGTCCTCCGGCAGCTTGCCGGGTTCGACCCGGAACACCGACCACATCGTGTAGCGGATGGTGTCGTTGAGTTCGTTGTAGTTCAGGCGCGCCATGGCTCCATCTTCCCAGACTTGACTCAGCGGCGAACGCGGCCCAGCAGGTGTGCTGCGACACGGGCGGCGGCCGCGTCGGCGGTGGCGATGCACGCGGGCACGCCCACTCCGTGCAGCGTGGCGCCCGCCACGGCGAGGCCGGGGACGTCGCCGATGCCCTTCTCGATGGTCTCGACGAGGTCGACGTGCCCGACGCCGTACTGCGGCAGGCCACCACCCCAGCGCTGCACCACGTAGTCGATGGGCTCGGCCTTGATCCCGGTCAGCTCGTACAGGTCGTTGCGCACGGCCTTCACGAGGTCCGCGTCACTGCGCTGCAGCAACGCCGTCTCGCCGTGCCGCCCGACCGAACCGCGGAGGATCACCGGATCGCTCAGGTGCGACCACTTGCGGCTGGAGAACGTGAACGCCTTGGCGGTGAACGGGGTGATGCGGTCGCTGTACCGCTCCCCCTCCGCGATCAGGGTGCCGGAGCGTTCCGGCAGCTCGGTGCCCGGCGGCAGCGCCAGCGCGACGACGGCCATCGAGGCGACCTCGACCTTGCCGTACGCGGCGGACACCTGCGGCGCGATCTCGGACAGCAGCTTGCGCGCCGACGGGGCGGGGACCGCGAGCACGACGCCGTCGCACTCCAGGTACTCGGGCGTCGCGGCCGACCCGATCTCGAGCCGCCAGCCGTCGCCCTGCCAGGACAGCACGCGCACCGGCAGGCCGAGCCTGATCTCCGGCTTCGCCACCTCGGCCAGTTTGTCGACGAGCGACTGGACGCCGTTGCGCAGCGACGCGAACACCGGCGGACGCGCGGCCCTCGGCTGCGGCGGCGCGGGCATCATCATCGCGGCGGCCGCGAGCAGCGAACCGACGCCCTTGTCCAGCAGGGTCGCGATCTGCGGCATCGTGGCGCGCAGGCCGAGCTCGTCCGCGCGGCCCGCGTAGACACCGCCCAGCAGCGGGCTGACGAGACGATCGGCCACCTCGGGGCCGAACCTGTCCTTCATCAGCGCGCCGACGGCGACGTCACCGCCCCTGAGCTCGATCGGCGGCAGCGTCGGTTCCATCTCGACCCGCAGCGCGCCCTCGGACGACAGCATGTGCCGCACCGTCTCCACGCTCGCCGGGACGCCCATGAACGTGTGCGCGGGCAGCTGATGCGTGCGCCCCGCGGCGTGCACCGACGCCTTGACGCCGGTCGGGTGCACGACGTCGTCCGCGAGCCCGACCTCGTTGATCAGCTCCTGGGCCTCCGGCTTGCGGTGCAGGAACGCCTCGGCGCCCACGTCGAACCGCACGCCGGCCAGCTCGGTGGTCCGCAGCTTCCCGCCGAGCCGATCGGACTGCTCGATCACGGTGATCTTCGCGTCGGGCCCGAGCAGCATGCGCAACCGGTGTGCGGCGGCCAGCCCGGAGATACCTCCCCCGACGACTGCGACGTGCGGCGTTCTGTCGTGCATTACAAGCTGTGGATCAGTTCGACGGTCCGGGTGATGATCTCCGGATCGGTGTCGGGCAGGACGCCGTGGCCGAGGTTGAAGATGTGGCCGGCGGCCGCCTTGCCCTCCGCGTGGATGCGCCGCACCTCGCGTTCGACGGCCTCGAACCCCGCGAAGAACAGCGCCGGGTCGAGGTTGCCCTGCACGACCGGCTTGGACAGCTCCGGAGCGGCCTTGCGGAGTCGTTCCACGGCGACGTCGAGCGGAATCCGCCAGTCGACGCCGACGACGTCCGCCCCGGCCTCGCGCATCGCGGGCAGCAGCTCACCGGTGCCGACGCCGAAGTGGATGCGCGGCACGGTGCTGATCGTCTCCAGCACCCGCTTCGAGTGCGGCAGCACGAACTCGCGGTAGTCGCGCTCGGACAGCGCCCCCGCCCACGAGTCGAACAGCTGCACCGCCTGCACCCCGGCGTCGAGCTGCGCGTGCAGGAAGGCCGCGGTGATGTCCGCGATCTTGGCCAGCAACGCGTGCCACAGCTCGGGGTTGCCGTGCATGAGCGCCTTGGTGAGCTCGTGGTTCTTGCTCGGCCCACCCTCGACGAGGTAGCTCGCCAGCGTGAACGGCGCTCCCGCGAACCCGATCAGCGCGACCTGCTGCGGCAGCTCCTTGAGCAGCAACCCGATGGCGTCCGCGACCGGCTGAACCTGCTCGGCGCGCAGCTCGGGAAGCTTCTCGACGTCCTCGAGCGTCCTGACCGGGTTCGCCACCACCGGCCCGGTGCCCGCGACGATGTCGAGGTCGACACCGGCGGCCTTGAGCGGCACCACGATGTCGGAGAAGAGGATCGCGCCGTCGACGCCGTGCCGCCGGACGGGTTGCATGGTGATCTCGCAGACCATCTCGGGATCCATGCACGCGTCGAGCATCGCGGTGCCCTGACGAAGCGCCCGGTACTCGGGCAACGACCGGCCTGCCTGCCGCATGAACCAGACGGGGGTGTGCGCCGGGGTGCCGCCACGCGCGGCGACCAGAAGGGGTGCCAAAAGATCAGACACTGTGCAGTCATCTCTCTTTCTTTGCCTTCATGGTCCCACGCCCCGGCGTGCCGCCGTCACTCGGTCGGTTTCCGAGGCATACAGTCAGTTGTGTGACCGAGCCGGAAATCTTCCGCCGGGCGGTGGGGACGCTCAAGTCGGTTCGCCACAGGCCCGAGATCGAACTCACCGAGGTTCGCCCCCCGCAGCGGCTCGCGCCGTGGGCGTACGCGCTGACGGCTGAGGTCACCGGCCCGTCGGACGAACTGTCGACCGGACGCCTCGTGCTCCTGCACGATCCGGACGGCGACGAGGCGTGGGGCGGCGTCCTGCGCGTGGTCGCCTACGTCCGCGTCGAACTGGACCACGAACTCGCCTCCGACCCCCTGCTGCCCGAGGTCGGCTGGTCCTGGCTGACCGAGGCCCTCGAACAGTCCGGCGCCCGCTTCACCGCCCTCGGCGGCACCGTCACGCAGACGTCCTCGGCCCGCTTCGGCGACATCGCCGGCCCGGCCCGCACCGACGACCTCGAACTGCGTGCCTCCTGGACGGCCCTCGACGGCGAGCTGGCCGAACACGGCACCGCCTTCTACGAACTGATGGCCACCGCCGTGGGCCTCCCCCCGGTCGGCGTCACCATGTTCGGCCAGCGCTCCTGAGCTCCTGACCAACCGATATATCAGCCCGCTCGGCCCACCGCCCGCCGCCGCCCACCCCTTTGCAACGACTCTTTTGCGGACGAAGTCAAAACTCCTGTTGCACAGCCCGCCCCGCCCCTAGCAATGAGGCTTTTGCGGACGAAGTCCAAAGACTCATTGCTAAGGCGCAGGTCAGCGACGACCAGAACCCGTCACGGGAACTGATATATCGGTTGGCAGAGGCCCGTCAGCTGTCGGCGTCGCGCAGGACGCGCAGGATGTTCGAGCCCGCGAGCTTGGTGCAGTCGTCCTCGGACCAGCCCTTGTCGAGCAATGCCCCGATGAGGTTCGGGTAGGTCGAGACGTCCTCGAGCCCCTCGGGGAGGGCCGTCACGCCGTCGTAGTCGCCGCCGAGGCCGATGTGGTCGATGCCGACGACCTCACGGGCGTGCTCGACGTGCGCGACGACGTCGTCGAGTGTGGCGGTCGGCGCCGGGTTGTCGACCATCCACTTCTCGGCGAACGTCTTGCGCTCGGCCATGTCGGCGTGGTTCGCGCCGGCGGCCGTCATGGCGTCACGAAGGGCTGCGTCCCATTCAGCGAACCGGGGCGCCACGAAGCTCGGAACGAATGTGATCATGGCCACACCGCCGTTGTCCTTCAGCTTGACCAGGACGTCGTCCGGAATGTTGCGCGGGTGGTCGGCGACGTGGCGGCACGACGAGTGGCTGAAGATGACGGGCTTGACGCTGGTCTCGAGCGCGGCGTGCATCGTGCTCGGCGCCACGTGCGAGAGGTCGACGAGCATGCCGATGCGGTTCATCTCGCGCACGACCTCGCGGCCGAACTCGGTCAGGCCGCCGTGTTCCGGCTGGTCAGTGGCACTGTCGGCCCACGGAGTGTTGTCGTTGTGGGTCAGCGTCATGTAGCGGACGCCCAGTCGGCGCAGGGCGCGCAGAACTCCGAGTGAAGAGTTGATGGAATGTCCGCCCTCGGCCCCCAGGAGGGACGCGACACGCCCGGACGCGAAGACTTTTTCGGCCTCGTCGGCCGTGGTGGCGATCCCCAGGTCGGCGGAGTACCGCTCGGCCAGCTCGTAGACCAGTTCGACCTGCTCCAGGACGGCCGTCACGGCTCCGTCGCCGGCGAGCCTTCCGGGAATCCAGACGGACCAGAACTGCATGCCGAGGCCGCCCTCGCGCATTTTCACGATGTCCGTGTGCAAGCTGGGATGACGTTCCGTGAGATCGATCTTCGCAGCGGTCGTGTAGACGTCCTCACCCGTTCCGTCACCGAACTCCCGGAGCGCCCACGGGAGGTCGTTGTGGCCGTCGACGAGGGGCACACGCTGCAGCAACGCCCGCGCTCGCTCGGGACCGGTCAGGCTCGACACAACCAACTCCTAGATGTCGTCATGAGGGCATCTCGCGTTACTCCCCCTATCCAGTTGTCAGCCAATCGTGTGACAACTGAGGCCATCTGTCACAACTCAATAGGGATAGATACCCGATTGATCGTCCCGTAGACCCGCTTGGGCGGCTACGCTGCCCCAGACGACACCACTTTCGGTCGATCAGTGGCGCGGCTGATTGGGCGAAAGTCCCGGTGCCGGTCGGGGGGCACGACCGACTCCAGGGAGGTAGTGACGTGGCTGCCGTCGGCTTAGGTCAGGCCGTTCGTACCACGCCAGCCGGCTCGTTGCCGGCGAACATGGTCCCGCACCCGCGGGAGGAGCTTTTTTCAGTGCTGGTGGTCGACGACCACCCACTGCTGAGGGAGGCGATATCAGCTCGGCTCACCCAGATGGGGGCCGGGACAGTGCATGAGGCCGCATCGGTGGCGGAGGCTCGGGCGCGGGCACTCGCTACCGGACCGTGCGACCTCGCGATCCTCGATCTGGGCCTGCCGGATGGCACCGGCATCGACCTGGTCACGGAACTCCGTGCCCAGGGCTGGCCCCGCATCGTGGTCCTCGCATCCTCCGACGACCCCTACGCGGTCAGGTCGGCCTTCCAGGCGGGCGCTCAGGCGTACCTCCTGAAGTCCGCCTCGCCGATGGTGGTCACCGACGGGGTGCGCCGGGTTCTCGATGGCGGCGTTTACGCAGATCCGAGCGTGGCACCAGTACTCGCAGCGGGTACTCGGGTGCCGGGCACCGACAACACGCCGCGGGAACTCTCCGCGCGTGAGGTCGAGGTGCTCCAGCTGGTCGCCGATGGCCAGAGCAACAAGGAAATCGGCGAGGCTCTGAGCCTGTCCGCGTTGACGGTGAAGTCTCACCTGTCGCGGATCGGCCGGAAGCTGGGCACCGGGGATCGCGCTCAGATGGTCGCGCTGGCCATGCGTGCCGGCGTGATCCGCTAGATACCGGTTTGAAGCACTGAACCGGCCGAGAACACCTGTGAGTGGTGCGATCGTCGTAGGGTCATCCGCTGTGGATGTTCCCGCCGACGAGCCAACCGCACCGACCGGACCAGATCCGGTACCGCTGACGGAACCTGCTGATGGGGTCCCGCCCGTGGTCGCCGATCCTGCTGCGCTCCGGCGAGCCGCTGACGCGCTCGCCGGGGCGAAGGGCCCGGTCGCGGTGGACACCGAGCGAGCCTCGGGCTACCGCTACTCACAGCGTGCCTATCTGGTGCAACTGCGCCGGGAGGGCGCCGGCACCTGGTTGGTCGACCCGATCGCCTTGGGCGGACGGCTCGACCCGCTGGTGCAGGCGCTGGACGGCACTGAGTGGGTGTTGCACGCGGCGTCTCAGGACCTGCCGTGCCTCGCCGAACTCGGGCTGCGACCCGGCGCGCTGTTCGACACCGAGCTGGCGGGCAGGCTGGCTGGGTTCGAACGCGTGGCATTGGGCACGCTGGTCGAGCGACTGCTCGGCTATCGGCTGGAGAAGGGGCACGGCGCGGCCGACTGGTCGCGCCGCCCCCTTCCTGCCGACTGGCTGACGTACGCCGCTCTGGACGTGGAGCTGCTCGTTCAGCTCCGCGACGTTCTCGAGGCCGAGCTGGAGCGCCAGGGCAAACTCGCCTGGGCGCTCGAGGAGTTCGAGGCGGTACGGACGGCGCCGTTGCCGCGCCCCCGTACCGACCCCTGGCGGCGCACGTCGGGTATCCACCGCGTGCGCAACCAGCGTCAACTGGCCCTCGTCCGCGCGCTCTGGGAAGCCCGCGACGCCGTGGCCCGCGAACGCGACATCGCCCCCGGCCGAGTCCTCCCGGACTCCGCCCTGATGGAGGCGGCCGCCCGCAACCCAGCTTCGGAAGCCGAGCTGCTCGCGCTACCGGTCTTCCGCGGCCGAGCCCAGCGCCGCATGTCCGGCGTCTGGATGAACGCCCTGCGCAAGGCAGCGGCCCTGCCCAAGTCCGAGCTCCCCGAGCCCGCGGGCCAGCACGACGGCCCACCCCCGCCCAACCGCTGGGCGGACAAGGACCCGGACGCAGCAGCCCGCCTGGCCGCCGCCCGCGCGGCACTGACGGCCATCGCCGAGGCCAACACCCTCCCGGTGGAGAACCTCCTGCTGCCCGACCTGGTGCGCCGCACCTGCTGGCAGCCGCCGGCCGACCTCTCCCCCGAATCCGTGGCCACCGTGCTGCGCGAGGGCGGGGCCCGGTCGTGGCAGATCGAGCTCACCCTCGAAGCGCTGGCGAAGGCACTGACCGCCACTGCTCCGTCGTCCTGAACGACCGGCGGTAGGCGGTCGGGGTGAGTCCCGTCCGGCGGACGAGGTGCTGCCGCAACGAGTCGGCGCTGCCCAGTCCGCTGTGGTGGGCGACCAGGTCCATCGGCAACGTGCTGGTCTCCAGCAGCTGACGGGCGCGGTCGACACGCCGGTGCAACAGCCAGCGGAGCGGGCTCAGCCCCGTCTCGGCGTGGAACCGCCGAGTCAGGGTCCGGACGCTCACGCGGGCGTGCGCGGCGAGGTCGGCGAGCGTGAGCGGCTCGTCGAGCCGGCGCAGCGCCCACTCACGGGTCGCGGCGAGCGAGGTGTCCTCGGTGGCCGGCACCGGTGTGTCGACCACCTGGGCCTGGTCTCCCGGCCGCGGTGCGGCCACGACGGCGAGTCGCCCGACCTCGGCCGCCTTCGCGGCGCCGAGGTCGGTGCGAACCAGGTGCAGGCACAGCTCGATGCAGGCCGCCGCACCGGCCGACGTGAGCACGGGACCGTCCGCGACGTAGAGCACGTCGGGCACGACCGTCACGCCGGGATGACGACGTGCGAGCTCGTCGGTCAGCCCCCAGTGCGTGGTCGCGCGACGCCCGTCGAGCACCCCTGCCTGCGCGAGCACGAAGGCACCGGTGCAGATCGCGGCCATGCGCGCCCCCGCCTCGGCCGCCGTCCGAACGGCATCCAGCACCCTCGGGTCGGTGTCGCGGCCACCACCGCCGATCACGATGCACGTGTCGGCGTCCCGCACGGCGGCAAGATCGTGGTCGACGACGACGTCCGGACCTCCGACAGCCTCGACGCGTCCGGGCTCGGCGGTGCACGTCGTGATCTCGTACCCGTCGGCGGCGTCGAGGACCATCCGCGCGATGGCGAGGTCGAACGAGAACACCGGCGCAACCACGACGAAAACGACACGGTGCATGGCCAGAACCTCCGGGAACTCGGCAAGCGGGCCGGTGCCGCGAATCGACAGCGCGCACCACAGTGGATCAAGCAAATCCGCAGAACCCGATGTTCCCGAAAAGAGGATCATGCACGTGATCATCGGCCGTGGTGCCACGGCCACAGCCGCAGCGCTGCTGCTCGCAGAGTCCGGCGACCAGGTGAGGATGGTCAGCCGCACCGGCGGCGGCCCCGAACACCCCCAGATCACCAGGATCGCCCTCGACGCCGGCGACGCCACCGCCCTGACCGAGGTCGCAACCGGCGCCACCACGATCATCAACGCCGCCATGCCCGCGTATCACACGTGGCCGCAGACCGTGCCGCCTCTGTTCGGCGCGATCCTGTCCGCCGCCGAACGCGTAGGCGCCACCTACGTGATGCTCGGAAACCTGTACGGCTACGGCCCCGTCGACGGCCCGCTCACCGAGGACCACCCACTGGCCGCGACCGGCCCGAAGGGCGAGGTGCGCGCCCGCATGTGGCTCGAGGCCAAGGCCGCCCACGACGCGGGCCGCGTCCGTGCCGCCGAAGTGCGCGCCGGTCAGTTCATCGGCCCCGACGCCTTCTCGATCTTCAACGCGATGGTCGTGCCCAAGGTCCTGGCCGGGCTACCGGCGCTCGTCCCCGCCGCCCTGGACACCCCGCACTCGTTCACCTCGATCGACGACGCCGCGCGCGCCCTGACCACCGTCGCCCACGACGACCGCGCCCTCGGCCAGG
Organism: Lentzea flava; assembly: GCF_014648475.1. Classification (GTDB taxonomy): domain Bacteria; phylum Actinomycetota; class Actinomycetes; order Mycobacteriales; family Pseudonocardiaceae; genus Lentzea; species Lentzea flava. The sequence continues at coordinate 48,438 of NZ_BMRE01000044.1, forward strand.
CCTGGCACGCCCCTGTCGTCACCTCCTCCGTCCGCGCCATGGCTACGAGGCTCGCCGAGCTGGCGGAAGCACCGACACCACGGCTCATGGAGATGACCGACCGAGAACTGACCCTGCTCGGCGCCACCGCCCCGCTGTGGGACGAGCTCTGGGAGACGCACCACATGTCGCACCGCCCGTTCATCGTGGACGCGTCCCGCATCGAGTCGGCGTTCGGCCTGACGGCGACACCGCTGGACGACGTCCTCACCGCAACCCTGCACCGGGCAAACACCCCGCCACGCGCCCTGACAACCGCCTGAGCACCGATATATCAGTTCCCACACCCCATCTGACCTGCCCCTTTAGCAACGACTCTTTGGACTTCGTCCGCAAAAGAGCCGTTGCAAAGGGGCGGGTTGGACGATGATCGGCCGCGTGACGGACGACAGCACGGACACCCGCCCGGCGCCGGCCATCAGCACCGCCCGGCTGGACCTGCTCCCGCTCCGGGTCGAGCACGCCGCCGAGATGGCCGAGGTGCTGGCCGACCCGGCACTGCACGCCTTCATCGGCGGCACCCCGCTCTCCCCGGAAGAACTCCTCGCCCGATACCGGCGCCTGGCCGCGGGCTCCCCCGACCCGGCCGAACGCTGGCTCAACTGGGTGATCTTCGTGCGTGCCGAAAACCGCCTCGCCGGCACCGTCCAGGCGACGATCACCGGCCACACCGCCGAGATCGCCTGGGTCGTCGGCACGCCGTGGCAGGGCCGCGGCATCGCGCGCGAAGCAGCGAGGGCGCTCGTCGACTGGCTCAGCACCCAGCCGGTGCACACCGTGGTCGCCCACATCCATCCCGACCACCACGCGTCCGCCGCTGTGGCCGCCTCCGCGGGACTCACCGCCACCGACGAACGACACGACGGCGAGGTCCGCTGGCAGCGCCCCTTGCAATGAGTGTTTTGCGGACGAAGTCCAAAGAGTCGTTGCTAAGGCGCAGGTAGCAGGCACCGCGGAACTGATATGTCGCGCGATATATCAGTTCCACGCGGGTCAGTCGTCGGAGCCGTTGCCGATCACATCGCGAGACACCTGGGCGTGCGCGAGACGTCGCACAGCCTTGATGACGGCGTCGCCGATGAGCGTGCCGACGACCATCCCCTCGATGACGTCATCGGACGAGCCGCGCCGCGCGATGTACTCGACGTCGGCCCGCGCGATGATCTTCAGCCCCTCCAGGTAGGGGTCGAGCAGGTCGTGGAAGTGGTCGTGGCCCACCGAGCGCGCGGCCGACAGCGCGGCGGCGAGCATGTGGGTCACGTTGCTTTCGGTGACGTCGACGCAGTCGCGCTCGCCCTGCCGTTCGAAGAACGCCTGGACGTCCTTGACGGCGAGCGGGTCGAGCTCACCTGAGCCGGGCTGGCTGATGGCCTCCTGCACGGCGCCGAGCTTGTTGTGCAGCGAGTCGTCGCGGGTGTCGATGGCGGCGAGGACCTCGCGCACCGCCGCGATGGAGAGGCCGCCGACGTCCACGAGGGCGCGCACCAGCCGGAGCCGGCGGAGGTGCTCGTCGTCGTAGTGCGCCTGGTTCGGGCTGGTCAGCACGCCGGCGGGCAGCAGTCCCTCGCGCAGGTAGTACTTGATCGTCGGCACTGGGACGCCGGATCTCTTCGAAAGCTCGCCAACACGCATATGGATAGTGTACCTTACCGACAGCGGTAAGCGCCGCTATCCATTCTGCAGGGGGTTCAGATGTTGAAGACCGCGTACCACTGGCACCGGCCGTTAATGCTCTTCACGCTGTCGATGGTCGTGCTCACCCCGATCGCCGCGCTCGGCATGCTGCTGGACGACCGGGTGCTGCTCGACTCGCCGATCTGGTTCAAGCCGTTCAAGTTCGCCGTGTCGTTCACGCTCTACAGCGCCTCGCTGGCGTGGTTCACCAGCCTGCTCGAGGGGCGCCTGCACAAGATCGCGTGGTGGTTCGGCACCGTGTTCGCACTGGCCGGCGTCGCCGAGATGGCGATCATCGTCGGGCAGGTCGTCCGCGGGAAGCGCAGCCACTTCAACTTCGAGACGCCGCTGGACACGGCGTTGTTCGGAGCCATGGGCGTGCTGGCGATGGTCCTGTTCGGCACGAGCTTCGTCATCGCGGTGGTGCTGTTCCGCAAGAAGTTCGACGACGCCGCCAAGAAGTGGGCGATCCGGCTCAGCCTGCTCATCTCGCTCGTCGGCATGAGCGTCGGCTTCCTCATGACGCAGCCGCACGCCGGCCAGTCGCCCGCGAAGGGCGTGGTCGGCAGCCACTCGATCGGCGGGCCGGACGGTGGCGCGTACATGCCGCTCACCGGCTGGAGCACCGTCCACGGCGACCTGCGCATCGGGCACTTCGTCGGCATGCACGCGGTGCAGATCCTGCCGCTGCTGATCTTCTTCGCCGGCCGGTGGGCGAACGCGCGCCTCGCGTGGGTGCTCAGCGGCGGCTACCTCGGCATCACCCTGCTCGTCACGTGGCAGGCGCTGCGCGGACAGGCTCTCATCAAGCCCGACGCGCTCACTCTGATCGTTGCCGCCGCCATCGCCGTCGCGACCGGGCTGGGCGTGATGTGGGCACGGCAGACCAAGAACGACATCAAGAAGGAGTACGCGCTCGCATGACCGCCGTCCTGTTCTCCCTGACGTTCCTGCTGGCCGCGCCGTTCTGGGCGCTCATGATCTTCGTGCCGAGGTGGTCGTGGACGAAGAGGATCGTCGAGTCGTACCTGATCATCCTGCCCGTGGTCGCGATCTACGTGGTGCTGATGATCCCCGTGCTGCCGGAACTGCTGCCGCTGGTCACGCGGCCGGAACTGCCCGCGCTCGCCGAGTTCATGAGCACGGACACCGGCGCGGCGCTGGTGTGGGCGCACATGATCGCGTGGGACCTGTTCGTCGGGCGCTGGATGTACCTCGAGGGGCGCCGCCTGAACGTCCACCCGCTGGTCATGGCACCCGTTCTGGTGATCACGATCCTGCTGGCCCCGGTCGGGTTGCCGCTGTTCCTGATCGTCCGCAAGGTGTGTGACACAGAGAACAGGGGTGCCACTGTGGTTACCCGCCAGTAACTAGGGCTAGAGTTGGCGTTACCGACCGGTAGGGATGTCGCGCACCCCGCCGGAGTGGACAGAGTTGTCACCACAAGTGGAGGAGACGCCGTGGCCGCACCAGCAGCGCCGGCACGCGTTCGGAACGTGGTCTTCGTCGACGGTGTCCGGACGCCGTTCGGCAAGGCCGGCCCCAAGGGGATTTTCGCCGAGACCCGTGCCGACGACCTCGTCGTGAAGGTCATCCGTGAGCTGCTGCGCAGGCACCCCGAGCTGCCGCCGGAGCGCGTCGACGAGGTCGCCATCGCCGCGACCACGCAGACCGGTGACCAGGGCCTGACGATCGGCCGAACCGCCGCACTGCTCGCGGGCCTGCCGAAGTCGGTGCCCGGTTACGCCATCGACCGCATGTGCGCGGGCGCGATGACCGCCGTCACCACGGCGGCGAGCGGCATCGCGTTCGGCGCGTACGACGTCGTGATCGCCGGTGGCGTCGAGCACATGGGCCGCCACCCGATGGGCGAGGGCGTCGACCCGAACCCGCGCTTCCTGTCGGACAAGATCGTCGACCCGAGCGCACTGGTCATGGGCCAGACCGCGGAGAACCTGCACGACAGGTTCCCGGAGATCACCAAGGAGCGCGCCGACGCGTACGCCGCGGCCTCGCAGGCCAAGTACGCCGCCGCGCTCGCCGCGGGCAAGATCGGCCCCGAGCTGGTGCCGGTCGCGACCCGTTCCGCGGAGCACGGCTGGGGCCTCGCCACCGCCGACGAGCCGCCGCGTCCCGGCACCACGGTCGAGGACCTGGCGAAGCTCAAGACGCCGTTCCGCCCGCACGGCCGGGTCACCGCGGGCAACGCGGCCGGCCTGAACGACGGCGCGACCGGCTGCATCCTGGCCGACGAGGACACGGCGCGCGAGCTGGGTCTGCCGATCGGCATGCGCATGGTCGGCTACTCGTTCCTCGGTGTCGACCCGTCCGTCATGGGCGTCGGCCCGGTGCCCGCCACCGAGAAGGCGTTGCAGCGCGCGGGTCTGTCCATCGAGGACATCGGCCTGTTCGAGATCAACGAGGCGTTCGCCGTGCAGGTGCTGGCGTTCCTCGACCACTTCAAGATCGCCGACGACGACCCGCGCGTGAACCAGTGGGGCGGCGCGATCGCCACGGGCCACCCGCTCGCCTCGTCGGGCGTGCGCCTGATGACGCAGCTGTCGCGTCAGTTCGCCGAGCGGCCGGACGTCCGCTACGGCCTCACCACCATGTGCATCGGCATCGGCATGGGCGGCACCGTTATCTGGGAGAACCCGAACTGGAGTGGCGACAAGTGACCATCACCGCTGAGGAAGCAAAGGCGATCTTCCCCGACGAGGTCGTCACCCACGCCAAGACGCGTCTGATCGACGTGCCGGGCCTCGACAAGCCGGTCGCGTTCATCACGATCGACAACGGCCTGGACCACACCCGCCCGTCGACGTTCGGCCCGCAGTCGCTGGTGTCGCTCGGTGCGGCCTTCGACGAGGCCTACGCGGCGAAGCCCGCGGCGATCGCGGTGACCGGCAAGCCGTTCATCTTCGCCGTCGGCGCGGACCTGTCCGCCGTCGAGAAGGCGACGGACCGCTCGCAGGGCCTGACGATCGGCCGGCTGGGCCACGAGGTCTTCAAGAAGTTCACCGACTCGGACATCCCGACCTTCGCCTTCGTCAACGGCGCCGTCATGGGTGGCGGTCTCGAGCTCGCGCTGTCGTGCCACTACCGCACGCTGGCGTCGAACGCGGCCGCGATCGCGCTGCCCGAGGTGTTCCTGGGCCTGTTCCCGGGCTGGGGCGGCACGCAGCTGCTGCCGAACCTGATCGGCGCCAACGACGCCGTGACGGTGATCTTCGAGAACGCGTTGAACCAGAACAAGATGCTCAAGCCCGCCGAGGCGCTGAAGCTGGGCATCGCGGACGTGCTGTTCGACTCCGCCGACTACCTGGAGCAGTCGCTGCTGTGGCTGTCCGGTGTCGTGCGCGGCGAGATCACCGTGCCGCGCAAGGAGATCGACCGCGGCGAGGCGTGGGACGCCGCCGTCGCGCGGGCCAAGGCGATCGTGCACGGCAAGACCAAGGGCGCGGCGCCGGGTGCGCAGAAGGCCCTGGAGCTGCTGGAGCTGGCGCGCGAGAACGACCTGGAGAAGGGCTACGCCGCCGAGACCGAGGGCCTCGCGGACCTCGTCATGAGCGACGAGCTGCGTGCCGGGCTGTACTCGTTCAACCTGGTGCAGAAGCGCGCGAAGCGTCCGGCCGGCGCGCCGGACAAGTCGCTGGCGCGCAAGGTCACCAAGGTCGGCGTCGTCGGCGCCGGTCTGATGGCCTCGCAGATGGCGCTGCTGTTCATCCGCCGCCTGCACGTGCCGGTCGTGCTGACCGACATCGACCAGGCGCGCGTGGACAAGGGCGTCGGCTACGTCCACAGCGAGATCGACAAGCTGCTCGGCAAGTCCCGCATCTCGCCGGACGAGGCGAACCGTCTCAAGGCTCTCGTGTCCGGCTCGCTGGACAAGGCCGCGTTCGCCGACGCCGACTTCGTGATCGAGGCCGTGTTCGAGGACCTCGCCGTGAAGCAGCAGGTGTTCGCCGAGGTCGAGGAGCACGTCTCCCCCGAGGCCATCCTCGCCACGAACACCTCGTCGCTGTCCATCACGGACATGGCGTCGAAGCTCAAGCACCCCGAGCGGGTCGTGGGCTTCCACTTCTTCAACCCGGTCGCGGTCATGCCGCTGCTGGAGATCGTGCGCGCCGAGCAGACCGACGACGCCACGCTCGCCACGGCGTTCGCGGTCGGCAAGCAGCTGAAGAAGTCCTCGGTGCTGGTGAAGGACGCGCCCGCGTTCGTCGTGAACCGCCTGCTGACCCGCTTCATGGGCGAGGTCATCAAGTCGGTCGACGAGGGCACCCCCTTCGAGGTCGCGGACAAGGCCACCGAGCCCCTCGGCCTGCCGATGTCGCCGATGATCCTGCTGCAGCTGGTCGGTTCCGCCGTCGCGCTGCACGTGTCGGAGACGATGCACAACGCGTTCCCGGACCGCTTCTCGGTGTCGGAGAACATGAAGAAGTTCGTCGCCGCGGGCAAGGGCGCCGTCTGGCAGTGGGACGCGTCCGGCAACCAGACGGTCGACCCCGAGGTCCTGGAGCTGTGGGAGTTCGGTGACTCCCCGCTGACGGGCGAAGAGGTCAAGACCCGCGCGCTGGAGGCCCTGGCCGAGGAGATCCGGATCATGCTCGACGAGGGCGTGGTCGCGGAGGCGCAGGACATCGACCTGTGCATGATCCTGGGCGCCGGGTGGCCGTTCTGGCTGGGTGGCATCACGCCGTACCTGGACCGCACCGGCATCTCCGAGAAGGTGACAGGCAAGCGGTTCCTGGCGCCGGGCGTGGCGTCCGTTCCCGCGTAGTTCGCTCGCAGACGAAGCCCGGCTCCTCCTCGACGGAGCCGGGCTTCTTCGCGTCGCCGGCACTACGCCTGGTACGTCAGCTGGTCCGGCGCCTCGTCTCCGCCTCGAGTATCAGTCCTCGGTTTCGGGCTGGTACTGCTCCGCGCTGCCGTCCTGCCGGATGAAGTAGGCCTCGATGTTCGTCGCCCGCAGCGTCACCTCGGACCCGGCCACCAGATCCCGGTAGCGCAGCAGGTCGGGCAGCCCGAGGGCCACGACGTCGAACGGGTGCTTCTGGCGCAGCATGAGCGACCGCCGCAACGCTTCGCTGAACGCCCGGCGCGGTGAGTCGTCGTCCTCGGGGACCTCCACCAGCGCGCCTTCGAGCTGACGTTCGAGCGCGGCCCGCACGTGGTCTGCCGTGCACCAGGCCGCGATCTCCGTGAGAGTCATGTGTCCCGTATCGGGAAAATTCGCGGGATCATTAGCAGTCCGGATGTTTCGATCAGGTCATGATGGCCCGGCCCGCGATCCTGCTCGACGTCGACGGCCCGCTGAACCCGTACCTCGCGAAGCCGACCCGACGCCCGCCCGGCTACACCACGCACCGCATCCGGCCCGCGGGTTTCGTCAGGCCGTTGCGCGTGTGGCTGGACCCGTCCCACGGACCGTGGCTGCTGTCGCTCGCCGCCGCGACGGACGCGGACCTGGTGTGGGCGACGACGTGGGAGCACGAGGCGAACAAGTACATCGGGCCGCGCCTCGGGCTGCCGGAGCTCGAGTGGATCGACTTCGGCGGCGGTGGGGCCGACCACCGCGACGGCCACCACGGCAAGGTTCCCGCGATCACCGAGTGGGCGGGCACGCGGCCGATCGCGTGGCTCGACGACGAGTTCCAGCCACGTGACCCGGAGTGGGCGGCTGCCCGGCCGGGCACGCTGCTGGTGCCGGTCGACCCGCGCCGGGGCATCGGTATTGATCACTTGGAGCGGGTCCGGTCGTTCCTCACCGCATCCTGGCACTGATATATCGGCTGCCCTTGCAATGAGACGTTTGCGGACGAAGTCCAAAGAGTCGTTGCTAAGGTGCAGGTCAGAGACCGATATATTGGTTCGTCAGGCCTGACGGATCGGCACGACCTCCACGAGCCGCTCGACGTCCTTGAAGTCCTTGACGTTCATCGTCAGCACCGGCAGCTTGGCGACCGCCGCCGTGGCCGCGATCTGCAGGTCCATCCGCCGCGGGCGGGGGCTGCGGCCGGCCCGCCGCACCAGCGAGGCCATCTGTCCGTAGACCTTGGCCTCCTCGACACCGAACGGGAGCACCTCGAACGTCTGCAGCGCCGCGTAGTACCGCTCGGTGCGAGCGAAGCGCTCGACCGGGTCGTCGGTGTCCAGCCCGAACGCCAGTTCGGCGATCGTGATCGCGCTGAGGAACGGCTGCGCGTTGACGTAGGGGCCCAGATTCGCCCGCTCGAGCCTGATCAGGACACAGGTGTCGAGCAGGCAGCGGCTCAGGTCTGCCACGGGTCTTCCAGCGGGTCGTCCTCACCGAAGACCTGGTCGGCCGCCTTCCGGTCGGCCTCCCAGCGGTCGAGGTCGACCGGCGGCAGAGTTCCGAACAGCACCTGGACGTCACCGAGCGGTGGCCGGGACACGACTTCCTCCCGGTACGGCAGGAGTTGGGCGACCGGCTTGTTGTTGCGGGTGACGACGAAGCTCTCACCCGCCTCGACCCGTCGCATGATCTCCGCGTTGTCGTTGCGGAGCTCACGCTGTCCGATGGCTTTGAGCTGCATAGCTCAACTGTAGCCCAAACCCAACAAAAGTGCTACAGAGTAGCTACAGCACGAGCCGGATACCCGGAGCGCGTGATCAGGATCGGCACGTCGGGCTGGCGCTACCCGGAGTGGCGCGACGGCTTCTACCGCGGCATCCCGCAACGGCGCTGGCTGGGCCACCTGGCCAGGCACGTCGGCACGATCGAGATCAACGGCTCGTTCTACCGCCTCCAGCCACCCTCGAACTACCGGAAGTGGGCCGCCGAGACCCCGGACGGCTTCCTCTTCTCGGTCAAGGGCTCACGACTGATCACGCACCACAAACGCCTGCGCCACATCGAGGACGCGCTGCAGACCTTCACGTCATCCCTCGCACTCGGCCCCAAGCAGGGCCCGATCCTCTGGCAGCTGCCGTCCACCCTGCGCTTCGACGAGCCGGTGCTGAAGGACTTCCTCGCCGCGCTCCCGCCAGGCAGGCACGCCTTCGAGCCGCGCCACGAGTCGTTCCGCACCGACGCCTACTTCAGCCTCCTGCAACAGCACAACGTCGCCCACGTCGTGTCCGACGCGCCGACGTTCCCGTGCATCGAGGCCGTCACCGCCGACTTCGCCTACATCCGCCTGCACGGCCACGACGAGCTGTACATCAGCTCCTACGACGACGAACAGCTGGACGGGTGGGCACGCAAGATCCGCGACTGGGACCGCGACACGTTCGTGTACTTCGACAACACCATGAAAGGTGCCGCGCCGGACAACGCCCAAAAGCTGGCGCAACGCCTCGACGTGCCGCTAGCGTCACATACGTGAAACTCACTCGCGTCTCGGCCACCCTGCTCCTGGCCGCGAGTCTCGTAGCTCCCGCGCAGGCGGAACCGGCGTCCTGGACCGGCCCGCTGAGCACGCGCGGACGGTGGATCGTCGATGCCAACGGCGACCGCTTCAAGCTGAAGTCCGGCAACTGGCACGGTGCGAGCGGCACCTGGAACGGTTCCGGCGACATCAACGACCCCGCCAACCACCACGCCGGCGAGAAGGCCGACCAGGTCCCGCTCGGCCTGGACCGCGCCACGATGGCCGAGATCATCAGCGGGTTCAAGGAGATCGGCGTCAACAGCGTCCGGTTGCCGTTCTCCAACCAGATGATCAAGGACACCAACCCGGTCAACGGCCTGAGAGACGCGCAGCTCAACGGCAAGCGGCCGCTCGAGATCTACGACGCCGTCGTGGCCGGCCTGACGAGCAACAACCTCGCCGTCATCCTCAACAACCACACCACCACGTCGCGGTGGTGTTGCGGCGTCGACGGCAACGAGCGGTGGAACACCAGCCAGAGCACGGACCAGTGGGTCAACGACTGGGCGTTCATGGCCGACCGCTACAAGGCCAACAAACGCGTCGTCGGCGCGGACCTCTACAACGAGGTGCGCCGCAACATCTGGGACGACCCGAACTGGGGCTGGGGCAACGACCACGACTGGCACAAGGCCTCGCAGCAGGCCGCGGACCGCATCCAGCAGACGGCACCCGATCTGCTGGTCATCGTGGAAGGCATCAACTGGACCGGCATCCCCGTCGACGGCTTCGCGCACGGACGGCCGACGCTGGAGCCCGTCAGGTACCTCAGCCACACGCTCGCGAACCCCGGCAAGCTCGTCTACTCCGCTCACTTCTACGGCTACACCGGGCCGAACCACAGCGGCGCCACGGGAACCGGCGAGACGAGCGACCCGCGCTACCAGGACCTGTCGCCGCAGGAGCTGACGGATGTCCTGCAGCGCCAGGCGTTCTACATCACCGAGGCGCAGAAGCACTTCACCGCGCCGTTGTGGATCAGCGAGTTCGGTGTCGGCGGCCGCGAGGAGAGCAACCCCAAGGCACGCGACTGGTTCGAGCGGTTCGTGAACCATCTGATCGCGACGGACGCAGACTTCGCGTACTGGCCGTTGGTCGGCTTCCACGACAACCGCCGCGGCAACGGCTGGGCGCTGTTGCACTGGGACGCCAACGGAAACCGCATGGGCGTCAACGACGGCGACGACTGGCGCGCGTCGGCCTGGAACCGTCTCGTCAACGCCCCGCAACGCTCCGGGCAGATCCCGCGCGAGACCCGGTGGAACATGTTGCTCAAGGAATCGTGTCCGCAGAACGAAAAGCTCGTCGGCATCAGCCACACCGGCGGCCGCGGGCTGTGCGTCAGCAGTCCACAGTGGAGCACCACGACCAGGGTGACCAATGAGCAGCACGTGACCAACGACTGGGCAGTCGGCTACACCAAACTCCAGTGCCCGCCCGGCAACGCGGCCGTCGGCTACGCGAACTTCACGCTGGTCTGCGCGCCGATCGCACAAGGATCATCCAGCAGAGTCCTGTGGTTCGACCGGGGCGACAACCGGCCGGACGTGGGCGGTGACTGGGCCAACGGGCACTACAAGGGCCAGTGCGCGCAGGACGAGCACATCGCCGGCGTCGCCTACAACTGGCGCAGGACGCCGGACGCGTTGCTCTGCCGGAAGTGAATTCCGAAGTGTTCCAGGAAAGCGGCCGCAGGATCCTCGACGTCGGTTGAGGTCTTGCGGTCGCCTTCGGTCACCAGGACCTTGTCGCCCGTCACGGTGATCCGCCCGTCCGGCAACGCCAGCGACGCAATCGGCCCCTTCCGGAAATGCGATTCCGGCGCGGTCTGCTGCCACCAGCACGTCGGCACGAACTCGGCGAGCTCGCGCGGCCGCCGTTCCAGCCGGTAACAGGGCTCACCGTTCCTCAGCACGTCCACGTCGTCGCCGGCGTCCGCCAGCCGGAACACGCCGAACGGGTCCTTCTGGTCCTCCCGCGACGCCCACGACAGCGGGTGCAGCGTGAAGGCCCCGAACCCGACGTCCACCAGCCACGCGTCGTCGACCAGCAGCGCCAGATGGTCGAACGGCGGCCCGAACGCCTCGCCGTCGAACACGCGCGCCGCCAGCAACTGAACGCTGTGTCCCAAGTGCCGCAACAACTCGGCGAACAACCCGTTGAGCTCGTAGCAGAACCCGCCCCGCCGCCGCACGACGATCTTGTCGTACAGCCACGGGACCTCCAGCACGATCCTGGTGTCCATGTGGGTGTCGAGGTTCTCGAACGGGACGCTCAGCAGGTGCCGTTCGTGCAGCTCGGCCAACGACGAGTCCCGCGAAGCACCGATGCGCTGTAGGTAGGCCTCCACCGTGCCACGATAACCACATGGGCGAGGTCAGGATCGGCACTTCGGGGTGGGTGTACCCGCCCTGGCGCGGCACGTTCTACCCCAAGGGCGTCACGCAGAAGCGCGAGCTGGCCTACCTGAGCGAGCAGCTCAACTCCGTGGAGATCAACGGCTCGTTCTACTCCCTGCAACGCCCGTCGAGCTACCAGAAGTGGGCCGCGGAGACCCCGGACGACTTCGTGTTCGCCGTCAAGGGCAGCCGCTTCATCACGCACATGAAGCGCCTCAAGGACGGCAAGGACCTCCTCGCGAACTACCTCGCGTCCGGCGTCCTCGCCCTGGGCCCGAAACTCGGCCCGATCCTCTGGCAGCTCCCTCCCACGCTGCAGTTCGACGCCGACCTGCTCACCCGCTTCTTCGAGGGCCTCCCCCGCACCACCACCGAGGCCGCCGAGATCGCGAAGCGCCACGACCACCGCGTCGACCCGGCCCACACCACGACCGACGCCGAACGCCCGATGCGGCACGCCCTCGAAATCCGCCACGACAGCTTCACCACGCCGGAGTTCTGCGACCTGCTCAAACGCCACGACATCGCGCTGGTGATCGCCGACGCCGCCGGCAAGTACCCGCTGATCGAGGAGGTCACGAGCGACTTCGTCTACGTGCGGCTGCACGGCCACGACGAGCTGTACGTCAGCGGTTACACCGACGAAGGCCTCGACATGTGGGCAACCAAGATCCGAAAGTGGCGCAAGCACCACGACGTGTTCGTCTACTTCGACAACGACGCCAAGGCCTACGCCCCGCGCGACGCCAAAGCGCTCCAAGATCGTCTGGCCGATTGATCCAAACGGACGCACACTCGTTGTCAGACGGAGGTGCGTCCCATGTCGACGAAGAGTCTCATCGCCGCGTTGGTGATCACTGCGGGAGCGGTTGCCTCCAGTGGGATCGCCGTAGCGCAGAGTGACAAGAGCTGCGACAAGGGCGAGTTCTGCGTGTGGGCAGGGCCCGACTACACGGGGGCGGTCCAGCGCCTCGACCTGGAGACCGCGAACCCCGGCGAGTGCATCCCGCTGAACCTCGTCGGCAAGTCCTTCGTCAACCGCCTGAGCAGGGACGCGAGCGTCTACCAACGGGAGAACTGCTCGACCGAGGCCGAGTTCACCACCTACCCCAAACACGGCACCTACGTGCCCGACGCGTACTTCGTCATCCGGGCACTGGAGGTGTGGGGTCCATAACGAGGGCGGACTACTTTAGTCACCCTATGTAACACCACCCGATCGTGTGAGTACTCACCAGTAGGTCTCATTTGGTGCCTAGGTTGCCGCCCTATCGAGTGGTGGCAGCTGGAGGAAATGTGACCGTGGCGGGTGAAGCCGGGTTACTCGAACTGATGGCCGGTCGACTGGCCAAAGACGATCTCACCCCACGTGCGGCAGAACTGGTGATCGCGGCGTGCCGCGGGGAAGCGGCACTGGACCGCGCGCTCACCGGGGTGCCCGCTGTGGAGGAGGCGCCCAGGGAGCAGACGGACAGCCCAGGACAGGGGATCTTCGTGTCGGAGATCCGGGTCCGCGGATTCCGGGGCATCGGCCCGCAGGCACGCCTGCCGCTGGCGCCGGGACCTGGCCTGACGGTCGTCACCGGACGCAACGGCTCCGGCAAGTCGAGCTTCGCCGAGGCCGCGGAGCTGGCGCTGACCGGCTACAACGCCCGGTGGACCCGCGCGCGGCACGACGTGTGGCGGCAGGGCTGGCGCAACCTGCACCAGAACGACACCGCCGTCGAGCTGGAGCTCGTCCAGGCCGGGCAGACGGACAAGACCACGATCCGAAGACGCTGGGCGGCCGACGAGGACCTGGCTCAGGGCGAGTGGACGCAGGACGACGAGCCGTTCGACGGCCGCAGGTGGCACGACGCGCTGGAGACCTACCGGCCGTTCCTGCCCTACAGCGAGCTGGGGACCGTCCTCGACGCACAGCCTGAGGACCTCTACGAGGCGCTGCACCGTCTGCTGGGGCTGGAGGCGATAACCGAAGCGCAGCAGTCTCTCGCCGAGCACCGCAAACGCCTCGCCGAGATCGTCGCCCGCCCCTACGACCGGCGGGAACGCGTCCGCGCGGAGCTCGCGGCGTCCCAGGACGAACGCGCCCGCCGTGCCGCCGAGCTGCTCGGCAGCGACTCCCCCGACCTCGACGCGATCGCGGACCTGGCGCTGGGGGCGGACGTCGGCAGCGGGACCAGCCTGCTGCACCAGATCGTGGACCTGGCGCTGCCTCCCGACGACGAGATCGAGAGGTGCCGCGAGAACCTGGACCTGGCGCTCGGCGCGGTGACCGTGGTCGCGACGGACAACGCGCAGGACTCGTTGCGGTGCAGCGAGATCCTGCGCCTCGCGATCCAGCTGCAGGAGTCCGGTGGCAACCAGGCGTGCCCGGTGTGCGACCTCGGCAGGCTCGACGGCCTGTGGCTCGCCAAGGCCAAGGAACGCGCGGAGCACCTCGCCAAGGCCGCCGCGGAGCTGCACGACGCCGCCGACCGGCTGGACGTGGCGGTCGCGGCCGCGCGGGCGTTGTGCCAGCCGGCGCCGGACGTGCTGCTGGAAGCGCAGGACATGCTCGACACGACCGCCGCGCTGCAGGCGTGGCAGGCGTGGAACGACTGCGTCTCGATCGACGACCCGGTGCGGCTGCGGCGGGAGCTCTTCGACCGCTACGCCGAGCTCGTGGCGACGATCGAGGCGGTGAAGGCCGTGGCACGCGAGCAGATCGACCGGCGCGACCTGGTGTGGCGGCCGATGGCGATCGCGTTGTTCGAGTGGCATTCCCAGGCGCAGCAGGCACTCGCGGACGCCGAGGTGCTCGCCGACGTGACCGAGGCGGAGAACTGGATCCGCAAGACGGCGGCGACGTTGCGGGCCGAGCGCATCGCGCCGTTCGCCAAGGAGTCGCAGCGGATCTGGCAGCGGTTGCGCCAGCAGAGCAACGTGGACCTGGGCGCGGTGCGGCTCGGCGGCACCCGCAACGTCGAGCTGGACGTGTCGGTCGACGGCGTCTCGAACTCGGCGCTCGCGGTGATGAGCCAGGGTGAGCTGCACTCGCTGGGGCTCGCGTTGTTCCTGCCGCGCGCGATGGTGGATGAGAGCCCGTTCCGGTTCGTGGTGATCGACGACCCGGTGCAGGCGATGGATCCGTCCAAGGTGGACGGTCTCGCCCAGGTGCTCGCCGACGTCGGGCTGACCCGTCAGGTCGTGGTCTTCACGCACGACGAACGGCTCGTGGAGGCGCTGCGGCGGCTCAGGCTCGCGGCGACCGTCTGGGAGGTGTGCCGCGGCGAGGAGTCCGTCGTGCAGGTGCGGATGTCCGACGATCCCGTCGGCCGGTGCCTGAACGACGCGCGGGCGATGCGCGGCGACGAGGACCTGCCGGAGGCGTTGCGGGCCGAGCTGGTGGCGTCGTGCTGCCGGGCCGCGCTCGAAGCGGCCTCGCACGCCCGGTTCCGCCGCGAACGGCTCGGGCGCGGCATGCCGCACGCCGAGGTCGAACGCGTGCTGGAGTGCGCACTGACGACCAGGCAGAAGATCGCGCTGGCCGTGCTCGACGACCTCGCGGAGCCCGGAAAGCTGTTGCGGCACCTGGAGGACGTCGTCGGCTCGTGGGCGGTGGACCTGCTGCAGGCGTGCCGCGTCGGCGGCGACGGTGGCGATCTGGACGTGCTGATCCGTGACACCGAACTGCTCGCGGGGTGGTTGCAGCGATGAACGTTCCCTCGGACGTCCAGGACCGCCTGACCTGCGTGGGAAACCTGCTGGCACGCCCGGAACAGCTCGACGGCGTGCGGATCCGGTGCTGCGCGGAACTCCTGCGCACGGCGGTGGAACGGTCGGTCGCCCGCGCCTGCGGTGCCGAGAACACCGACCAGCCCGTGCACGCGCTGCTGATCAGCCTGCCGTCCTGTGTGGACGCTGACGTGGCGCACGACGCCTCGCAGCTGTGGCACGCGCTGAGCCGTGCGATCCGGCACCACGGCTACGAGCTGACCCCGACCGTCGAGGAACTGCGCGGCTGGCACGCCGACACCGCGGCTGTCGTCACAGCGCTGCAGCCGACCCTGACCCTGTCCGGCACCATCGACCTCACCCGAGGGCTCCCGTGAAACTGCTGCTGTTCGCGGACCTGCACCTGGACACCCGCTTCGCCACCGCGGGTCCCGCGCGAC
Organism: Lentzea flava; assembly: GCF_014648475.1. GTDB lineage: Bacteria > Actinomycetota > Actinomycetes > Mycobacteriales > Pseudonocardiaceae > Lentzea > Lentzea flava. Next base: position 64,104 of record NZ_BMRE01000044.1, read on the forward strand.
GCCGGGCGTTGCGCGACACGCTGGGCCGCATCGTCGACCTAGCCGAGGAGTCACACGTCGACGCGGTGCTCTGCGCGGGCGACCTGTACGAGCACGATCGCTGTTCCCCTTCCACGGCCTCGTTCCTGCGTTCGGCCTTCGACTGCTCGGTGCCGGTGTTCCTGGCGCCGGGCAACGACGACTGGTACGGACCGCAGTCGGTCTACCAGCAGGTGGACTGGACGCCGAACGTGCACGTGTTCTCCTCGGAGAACCTGACGCCCGTGGAACTCGCCGACGGCGTCACGCTGTGGGGCGCCGCGCACGTCGGACCGGGTCCCGCGCGGGACTTCCTGGACGGCTTCCCGGTGAACCGGTCCGGCGTGAACCTGGCCCTGTGCCACGGATCCGCGCCGGACGACGTCGAGATCACGGGACTGGACCACGCGTTCCTCGGCCACGTGCACACGCCGGAACACGCCGCGCGCTACACGTTCCCCGGCAACCCGGATCCGTTGACGGCGGGCGAAACCGGTGAGCGCGGGGCAGTGCTGTGCACCGTGCACGACGACGGAACGGTGTCGCGCGAGGTGCACGACGTGTCGGCGTCGAAGTCGCTCGGACTGCTCGCGGAACACACCGAGGCGTTTCCGTTGCTGGACTTCGACTCCGTCGCCGCCGAACGAACCGTGCGCGGCCAGTTCGTGCGTGACGTGCTCGCGGATCCGTCGCTGGACACGGCGTTGCGCGGCCGCGTGCTCGCCAAGGGCCTGCGGGCGTTGGAGGAGCGATGAGGATCGAGTCGGTGACCGCGCACGCCTTCGGGCCGCTGCACGACAGAACGCTGCCGCTGGCGGCGGGCCTGACGGTGGTGTCGGGCGTGAACGAGTCCGCGAAGTCGTCCTGGCACGCCGCCATCCGCGCGGCCCTGTGCGGTGAACCGTCGTCGCGGTACCGCCCGTGGCAGGGCGAGTCGTGGCGGGTGTCCGCCATCGTGTCGCTGGACTCCGGTGAGGTCGTCGCGGTCGACCGCGACCTCGACGACGACACCTGTCCGGACATCGCCCGCCACGTCGGGCTGGACCGCACGTCGTTCGCCGCCACCGCGTGCGTCGACCAGGCGCAGCTGTTGTCGGTGCTGGACGCGGCCGACGGCCTGCAGGACCACCTGCGCCGCGCCGCCGCCACCGCGGGCACCGACGGCACCGTGGAGCAGGCGTTGCTGCGGCTGAACGCCCCGGTCGACGCGTTGCACAACGCGCGCAACCGCTTGCGCGAAGCCGAAACCGACCTGGCCGCGGCCCGCCGGGAGCACCAGCGCTATCTGGAGCTGAGCACCCAGGCCCGCTCCGCCGCCGCGGCCCGCGCCCGGCTGGCCGTCCAGTCGCACACTCTCACGCTGGAGGCGCTCACCACCCGCGCGGCCCGCCTGGCCGAGCTGCAGGAGCGCTTCGGCGACAAACCGCCGTCGGGCCTCGCGGCGCAGGAGGAACTGACCCACGTGGTCAACCGCGCGCTGGCCGCGTGGCGCGCCGCCCCCACCCCGCGCGTGCTGACCGGACCTTCGGCGGCGACGCTGGAAGGCGAGCTGGAAGCCATCCCGGACTTCCCGGTCGGCGAGACCGCGATCGACGACGACCTCCGCGTCGTCGCCAATGCCTACGAGACCGCTGCCGCGGTCGCCGCCGCCCACAACGAGCGCCGCCCGTCGCCAGCCACGACCGCCGAGCCGGCGGTGCTGCGCGGCCTGGCCACCCGCCTGGATCCGGCCAGCGGCTCCCGCCTGACCACCGCGTCCATCGACGTGGACAATGCCCGCCAGTACCAGGACGAGGCCGCCGCGAACGCCGCGCGCGCCCAGGTGGAGGCCGACGTGGCAGCCGCACGGGTGCAGGAGATCGCGATGCCGAACCCGTTCCTGCGCAACGCTTTGCTGGCGTTGAGCTGCCTGACGTCGTTGGTGGGCCTGCTGCTCTTCCTGGTGCACCAGGAGATGGCGGCCGCGGGCGTCCTGGTGGCCGCACTGGTCGCCGGCGTCGGTGGCGCGCTGGCCCGCGGCAACGCACCCCAGCGGGAAGCCGCCGTGGCCTTCGCCGCCGACCGCGCGGCGGCGGCCAACCAGGCGCGCAGCCTGCTGTTCGTCGCGGACCGCACACTGGCGGAGGCCGAGGGCCAGCGCGCCGTCGCCCTCGAAGCCGTCCGCGTCCACGACGAGGCCGCCGCCACGTGCGCCTCGCTGGGCATCCCGCCGGACCGTGAAACGTTGTGGCGCCTGGCCAACCGCGCGGCCTGGGAAGCCGAACACGCCGACCTGCTGTGCGAGGTGGCGCGCACCGAGAAGGCCGTCCGCGTGGAACTCGCCGCCCGCGGCAAGGTCGACAACGCGATGTCCGTGCCGGACCTGCTGATCGACTACGAAACCGACTGCAAGGTCCGCGCGCGCCAGGCGTTGATGGCCGCCCAGCGCCCTTTGCTGGCGCAGGCTCTGCAGGACCGTCTCCTGGCCGAGGCCACCGTCGCCGAGGCCACCGCCGCCCACGACCGCGCCCTGACCCTGCTGCGCGAGGCCGTGACCGCGATCGGTGGCTCGGGCGAACGACCGGAGGACCTGCTGCGCGCGATCGCCGAGTGGCAACGCGGCTGGGACCGGATGCTGCGCGAGGCCGAGGAAGAACGCAACGCGTGGGCCGAACTCCAGGTGCTCCTGGCCGACGGCACGCTGGACGACCTGGAGGCCAAGCTCTCCGCAGCCCAGACGCACCACGCCGCGCTGCAGGCCGACGCCCTCCGCTACGCCGCCTGCGGCCCGGTGGACCCGTCCCTGGCCGCGTCGTGCGACTCCCTGACCGCGGCCGTCGCCGAACTCGCGCGTGTGCTGCCGAGCGTCGCGGAGTCCGAGGAGGCGGTGCAGGCCGCCGCCGACGAACTGGCCGAGGTGACGGCCGAGGTCGAGGCGATCGGCCTGGCCTCGCGATACCTGACCGCGGCGCGGGAGAAGGTGCACAGCACGATCGCCCCGGCGCTGGAGGAAACGCTCCGTTCGTGGCTGCCGCTGGTGACCGACGGACGGTACGTGGACGCCGCGGTGGATCCGGTGTCGCTGACCGTGCGCGTGTGCGCGGCTTCCGAGTCGTGGCACCAGGCTTCACGGTTGTCGCTGGGCACGGCGGAACAGGTTTACCTGCTGCTGCGGGTGGCGCTCGCGCAGCACCTCGCCACTGAGGCATGTCCGTTGTTGCTGGACGACGTCACCGTGCAGGCCGACGACGCTCGCACGCGGGCGGTGCTGGATCTGCTGCTGCGGTTGTCGGAGGACCGGCAGATCGTGTTGTTCGCGCAGGAGGCCGCCGTGGTGGAGTGGGCGGAGGAACGGCTGGGTGAGCGGGACGTGCTGCACCAGCTCACGCCCGTGGCGGCCTGACCCTGGACGCGGCGAGCGCGACGATCCGGTCGGCGGCGTCGTCCGGGTCGTCGTGCTCCGCTGGTGCAGCAGCACGTCGGCGCCGATTGGTCCCGGGCGGCGACGTCCACGAGGTAGCGCAGCCCCCGCCTGTGCAGTCCCCGCCGGTGCAGCGCCCGCCGCAGCGCCAGCTCGGGCGCCGTGCCGGTCCGGCGAGTCCTGCGCATCACCCGAGAGGTCGCGGGCGGCGCGGGTCCCGCGTCGACGTGGCGGTACACGACCTGCAGCTTCCCAGAATTGTCAGACCCCGTCGCTACCGTCGGCCCCATGACCAACGCCGCCTTCCGCAAGCTCACCCCGACCACCGACGAGAGGCTCGCCGAGCTGGGTCTGCGCCTGTCCGTCCTGGACCGGGCGATCACCGCCGGCATCGACGCGCGGGCCGCCTCGCCGCCGTTCGGGCCCACCAACGCGCCTGGCCTGCTCGACTGGATCCACCGGGTCGGCACGTTGCGGGAGTTGCTGGCGGGCGAGGGGTGGCAGCGGCTCGACCACTGGAACGCGGGCCTCATCAGGCATCCGTCGCGGCCGATCCTGCTCGGCACGTTGCAGGGCAATCGCGGGACGGGGTCGCCGGACGCGCCGTTGCGCAGCGACTACGCGAAGGGGCCCGCGATCGCCGCGATGATGCGGGACAACGACCACGACCAGTTCGCGCTGTTCGAGAACGCGCGCAGCGAGGGGCTGAAGCTGTGGTTCCTCGTCACGTATCCGGTGCAGCTCGAGGACCGGCTCGTGGTGCTGCGCGAGGTGTCGCAGCCGGAGCCCACCCCGCAGAACCAGATCATCGAGCGGTGGGCGCACCGGATCCCGTTGCCGCCGATGGAATTCCGGCAGACCCGAACGCCCAATGTGGACGGTCCGGAGGAGGTGGACTTCCCGATCGCCCTGCGCCGTTGAGAGCTACTCGGGGTCGGTCCAGGCGAACTGCACTCGCTGCTGGCCGTCCTTGCGGGTGACGAGCGTGCCTCTGCCGGGCGGCTGCGGTGACGGCCTCAGATTGCCCACGATGCTGCCCTCCTCCCTGGGGCCGGAGCCGAGGAAGAGCGGCGCCGCGAGTTCCTTCAGCTTGCCCAGCACCGGGTCGTACATCGCGCGGGACATGCCACCTGTCCGCCGTGCCGTGATGACGTGCAGGCCGACGTCCTTGGCCTGGGGCAGGAACTCGACGATCGGCTGCAGCGGGTTCGCGCTGCCCTGCGGTGCGACGAGGTCGTAGTCGTCGACCACGACGAAGACGTCCGGCCCGCTCCACCACGAGCGGTTCCTGAGCTGCTCCGCTGTCACGTCCGGGGCGGGCAGGCGCTTCCTCAGCGACGCGGCCACGTCCTGGATCATGACGGTCATCTGCTGCGCGGACACGCCGTATCCGAGCAGGTGGTCGGTGTCGATGAAGCCGAGCATCGTGCGCCGGCAGTCGGCCAGGAAGATCAACGCCTCCTGCGCGGTGTAGCACCGCATGATGCCCCGCACGATCGTCCGCAGCAGGTTCGTCTTGCCCGACTCGGCGTCGGCGAACGCCATGAAGTGCGGTTCGGCGTCGAAGTCCAGGTACACGGTGTCCAGATCGGACTCGTTCACGCCGACCGCGACCTTGTGGCCGTGGGCAGCGCGGAGCTCGTCGACACCCACCTTGTCGGGCAGCAGCCGGACCGCCGGTGCGCGCAGTCCGTCCCTGCCCTCCGACACGCGGGCGATGAGGCCCTGCAACGCCTCCGAGGTCGTCGCGGGATCGGACACGCCGTCGATGCGCGGCAGTGCGGTGAGGAAGTGGAGCTTGTCCTGCGAAAGGCCGCGGCCCGGCCGGTTCAGCGGGACGTTCACCTGCGTCCTGCGGTCGATCTCCGACTCGGACGGGTCACCGAGGCGCAGCTCGAACCGCGTGCTCAGCAGGTCCTTCATCGCGGGCCGGATCTCCGCCCACCGGTTGGTCGCGATGATCACGTGCACGCCGTACGACGGCCCGTTCGCGGCCAGCGCCTGCACCTGCGGCTCGACCTGCTCGAAGTCCTGGCGGAAGCTCCCCCAGCCGTCGATGACCAGGAAGACGTCGCCGAAGTCGTCGGCGATCTCGCCGCGGCGCCTGCGTTCACGGAAGTCGGCCACCGAGTCGATGCCGAGGTCACGCCACCGGCGCTCACGGTCGGCGACCACGGTCTGGACCTGCGCGACCATCCGCCGCACCACGTCCGTGTCCAGCCGTCCGGCGACAGCACCGACGTGCGGCATCGCGCGCATGCTCGCGAGCCGGCCGCCACCGAGGTCGATGCAGTAGAACTGCACCTCGGCGGGCGTGTGGCTCAGCGCGATCGCCGCGATGATCGTCCGCAGCAGGGTCGACTTGCCCGACTGGGGACCACCCACGACGGCGCCGTGACCCGAGCCTGCCGAGAAGTCCGCCCACAGCAGGTCACGGCGTTGCTCGAACGGCTTGTCGACGACACCGACGGGCACCACCAGCCGCTGTGGGCCGGGAAAGATCATCTGGTCCAGCGTGGGCGACTCGTCGAGCGGCGGTGTCCACACCTCGCGCGCCTTCGGACCGCTGCCCGCCATCCGCGCCACCACGGCTTCGAACAGCGAGTCCTGCGAGTCGGCCCGTGCTCCCGACACGTAGAAGGCGTTGAAGCGGACGAGCTGCGAGCCCTGCGCGTAGAGGTAACCGGTACCGGGAACGGCGGGCAGCTCGTAGGCGTCCGGCACACCCAGCGCCGCACGGGACTCCGCGGCGGAGAAGGTCTTCAACGCGATCCGGTAGGACAGGAAACCGTCGAGCCCGCGCAGCCTGCCCTCGTCCAGTCGTTGCGTCGCGAGCAGGAGGTGGATGCCGAGGCTGCGTCCCAGCCGGGCGATCGCCATGAACACGTCGATGAAATCCGGCTTCGCGGACAACAGCTCCGCGAACTCGTCGACACACACGAACAACAACGGCAACGGCGTCCGCTCACCGCTGTTCTCGTACTCCCACCGGTTCTTGTGGTGTCCGGCGCCCAGCACCTCCTGGCGGCGGGACACCTCACCGACGAGCGCTTCCCGCAGCCGGTCGACCATCGCGAGATCGTCGCTGAGGTTCGTCACCGTCGCCGACACGTGCGGCGCGGGCTCGAAACCGCGGAACGTCGCCCCGCCCTTGAAGTCGATCAGGATCAGGTTGAGCTCCGCGGGCGAGTGCGTGGCCATCAGCCCCAGCACCAGCGTCCGCATCAGCTCGGACTTGCCGGAGCCGGTGGCACCGACCACGAGCCCGTGCGGTCCCATGCCCTCGAACGCGGCTTCCTTCAGGTCCAGCTCGACCTGCTCGCCGAAGGCGCCGAGGCCGAACGGAACGCGATACCGCTCGGGGATCGGCCGCGTCCGCCACGCCTCGCTCAGGTCGAGCCGCGCCGGATCGGCGGGGAGCCCGAGCACCTGGAGGAAGTCCTTCGGTGGCGGCGGCTCCGCCGATCCCGGTGCGATCAGCCCCTGCGCGAACGACGGATCCTTCAGCCGCGCGATCAGCGCGTCGATGTCGGCGTCGTCCTCGTCGTCGGCCTTCGGCACCGCGCAGAGGAACCGGCGGCCGCCGTACAGGCCCCAGCCGGGACGTTCCGGCAGCGTCGCGGCGAGCTCGGCGCTGATCCGGGACTCGGCCGGATCGTCGAGCACCAGCTCCACCCTGCCGGGCAGCAGCCGCGCGAGTTGCTGCGGAATGTCCTGCCAGTGCCGCGCGGTGACGATCACGTGCACGCCGAAACCGAGGCCGCGGCTCGCGACACCGTGCACGAGACGGTCGAGTTCCGGCACCTGCTCGTGGAACTGCTCCCAGCCGTCGATGACGAGGAAGACGTCACCGTGGTCGCCGGCCGGCAGCACGTTCAGCCCGCGCATCCGGCGGTAGGAGTTGAGGTTGAGGCCGATCGAGCGGAACAGCCGGTCACGATCCGCCAGGAGCTTGTCCAGCGTGAGGAACAACGCCTTCACACCGTCGGCCTGCGACGGCGCGAGCACGGTCTTCAGGTGCGGAGTCGCGCGCAAAGCCCCGAACCGGCCGGCCGAGTCGAGACAGTGGAAGCTCACCTCGTCCGGCGTCCGCCCGGCCGCCAGCCCGGCCATGAGCGTGTGCACGAGCGTCGACTTGCCGGAGTAGATGCGCCCGACGATCGCGAGGTGCCCGTCCTGGCCCGCGAGGTCCAGCCGCAGCACGTCGTCGGACGCCGAACGGTCGTGGTAGGCCCTGCCGATCGGGATCTGCAGCCGTCCCGGCTCCGGCTGGGCTGGCAGGAGGTCCGCGACGATCGGCGACGCCTCGAGCCCGTCGGTGACCAGGCGCCTCGACCGGACGTTCGCGATCTTGAACGAGCCTTCGGACTTGTTGCTCCTGGTCGGCGTCTGGTTGAGCCCGCCGCGGGCCACCTCGGCCCGCACGTAGAGGTACAGGTCCTCGGCGGTGATCGCGCTGGCACCCGGCTGCGCGGCCGCGCCGGTGCTCAGTCCTTTGAGGACGGCGTCGGTGAACGCCGAGTACCGCTGCTTCTCGCCGTACTTCTGCCGGTCGTCCTCGTAGGCGTACTCCAGCTCGTTGGTCGCGGTGATCACGTACGTGCCGCGGCCCAGCTGGTGGTCGACGTCGACCTTCGACGCGGACATCTCGGTGGGCCGCTTGGTGAACATGCCGCTGAAGCAGCAGTCCAGCAGGACCATCTTGGCCCGCGCCTCGCACTCCTCGAGCAGCCGCTGCACGATGAAGGCGGGCACGCCGGTCGAGTAGGGCGCCTTGCGGTCGGTGTCGTGCGCGGCGAAGAAGAGCTGGTCGTGATCGTTCTTGATGCCGTGCCCCGACAGGTACAGCAGCACCTCGTCGTCGACGTCCCGGTCGCGCAGCAGTTCCTCGAGCCGGTGCTCGATCACGTTCTTGGTGCTGTCGATCAGGACGGTCGCCGACGCGAAGTCGCCGACGAGCGGATCGCGCAGCAACTGGGCCAGCTGCTGGGCCTCCTCGGCGACCGAGAGCAGCGGGTCCAGCTTCGGGTCGAGGTACCGGGACGTCGCGATCAGCAGGGCGAGACGCTGGCTCATCTACTCGACCGGCTCGTCCCGCTCGTCCGCGAGCAGCTCGACGAGCGCGAGCTGGTCCTTCTTGGACACTCCGGTGAGCTCGACCTTGCGGTCGCCGTCCTGCCAGACCACCGACCTGGCCTTGGTGCGTCCGATGTAGGCGGTGATCACCCTGCCCAGCGTGGCGACCGTCGCCGTCGAGAAGGTGCCGGTGATGATCAGCTCGCCGAGCTGGGCCGCCGTGCCCGACTTGGTGTTGGCCGGTGCGTCGGTCTCGGTCCGGACGACCTTCACCAGCCCGGTGGTGCGAAGGTCCTTGAACAACGACGCGGTCAGGCGGTGCAGTTCGGCGTCGTCCACGGCGCCGGCGTCCACCAGCAGCTTCACCTCGGTCACCCCACACGTATACCAAGACCGTCCACCGCTGTGGTCCGATCGGACCAAGTGCAGCCGATCGGACTCACCGCCCCCGCGTGGCGCCCCGCCGAGCCAGAGGTGAGAATGGCTCGATCATGCTCACCCCGTCGCGACTCACGCTCGCCCGCACCCGGCGCGGCCTCACCGCGGCCGAGCTGGCGCGCAAGTCGGGGGTGCCGGCCAGGGCCATCGGCGAGTACGAACGCGGCCTGCGCAGGCCCAAACCCGCCACCACCGAGTCGCTGGCCGGTGCGCTCGGGTTCCCGGCCGCCTTCCTCACCGCGCCGGAACCGCCACGGCCGCAGGGCACCTCCGTGGACAGCCAGGCGAAGGCCGCGGCGCAGCTCGCCATCGAGTTCAACGCGTGGCTGGAGCGCCTGTTCGTGCTGCCGCAGCCGAACCTGCCGCCGCCCTCGACGTCGCCGGACGACACGCGCAGGGCGTGGCGGCTCGACACCGCACCCGCGCCGAACATGGTGCAGCTGCTGGAGTCTCGGGGCGTCCGGGTGTTCTCGCTGCCGGTCGACTGCGCCGCGGAGCAAGCGTTCTCCTGCTGGCACAACGGAACCCCGTACGTGTTCCTCAACCCGACGGCGACGCCGGAGCAGGCGCGGTTCGACGCCGCCGTCCAGCTCGGCGTCCTGCTCGGACACGACGAGCCGGAGGAGTTCGCCGCCGAGTTCCTCATGCCGCACGAGCGGTTGCACGGCACGAGCCACCTGCACTGGCACGTCGCGAGGGAGCAGTTCGCGGCCAGGACGAAGACGCACGACGACCTCAGGGGCGGCATGGCCCGCCGGGAGACGTCGAAGCTGCTGACCAAGGTGTTCAAGGTGTTGCGCGAGAACGGCACGACACCGCTGCACGTCGCCAAAGAACTGAACCTGGGCCTGGAAGAGCTCAACGGCCTGGTGTTCGGTCTCGTCCTCACCGCGCTGCCGGGTGGCGGAGAACCGGGACCGAGAGGACGGGCACGCCTTACCCTGGTCCACTGATCAACTCGGGGGGCCGGAAATGATGTTCTTGCGCTATCTCCTGGCGCTGCCTCTGCTCGCGGTGAGCGTCGTCGGGGTGCCGACGGGTTACCACGTGCTGTCGGCGTATCTCCACCGGCGTGAGCTGCGGGACGGGCCGTTCGACGTCGCCGGGGAGTTCCGGGAGTCCTTCACCCACAACGCCGTCGGATGGCCGATGGCGTTGGCCGTGGTGCTGCTCGTCGTGTTCTGGTGGATGACGACGGCGTGGCCGAAGATCGCGTTGGTGCCGTCGGTGCCCGCCGCGGCGGGCGGGGCCATCTTCGGCCTGATCGACGGCTGGGAGCACGCGGCGACCGCGGCCACCGCACCGATCGTCGCGTGGGTACTTGCCTGGCTCGCGGGACGGATCGTGTCGTGGCCGGTCACGGGAAGCGTGCGGCCTTCTGCGGTCGAGATCGCCGTCAGCTTGCGCGGTGGCGGTCGGCTGCGGGTGCAGTCCCGGCGGTTGCTGCTCGACGAGCTGCCTCCGCCGGTGCACCCGATGAGCCCGATCGGCCGGGTCGCGCTGCGGTTCGACCGGATCGGCACCGTCGAGGCCGGTGTGGTGCACACGCCCGCGCTGTGGCGGCTCGCCAACACCAGCGAGCTCGTCCTCTCGCCCGGTGAGGTGCTGCGGATCATCGGCGGCGGGCAGGAGTGGCTGCTGCCGGTCGACGACGCGGCCGCGCTCCGGCAGCTCGTCGTGGAACGGGCGGCGCTGCGGGCCGTACCGGATCCCCGGCCGCCGTTGGAGAACGACAGGTGGTTCCACGCCAAGAGGCTGTGGGAGCTGGCCGACCAGGAGCCGCCGACGCGCAACACGCGGAAGGTCAACCACGGCAACCGCTGGGCGGCGTTGATCATCTCCGCGCTCACGACCCCGATGGCGCTCTACTCGGTGTACCGGGTCTTCACCGACGGCTGGGGCTACCTCGTCGGTGTCCTCTTCTTCGGACTGATCGCATGGATCGCCACGCACGTGTGGTTCCGGCAGGGCGTCGTTTACCAGCTCACCGAGGAGAACCCCGTCTCGCCGATGGCGGACGATCCCGATCCTCGACGCATTCCGGTCACAGGCTGGAGTGCCAAGCCGGTTGTACTAGGCCAAACGAGCGATTTGTGAAACGCATCGCCCGGCATACCCGACACTGAGAGTGACGGTGATGCCGAGTCGCGAGGACGGCCCATGACGATGCAGCAACGCACAGAGCCTTCGCCCGCCGCAGTCCTGATCGCTGTCGCCGTTCTCGCGCTGGTTCTGACCGTTGCTTTCGGCCCGCTGGGCTTCGTCATCGGGCTGGCGTTGTTCGCGTTGATGTTCATGGGCACCAAGAACAGAGCGGCCACCGAGCAGATCGTCCCGGCGCGCACCCGCACCCGCATCCGGCGCCTGTCCACGGCGGGGCGGGTCGCGATCGTCGGCGAGTCGCACTACCAGGACGCCATCGCGGAGGTCGCCCGGCACACGTCCGCGCAGTACCTCGACGACGCCATTCCGGCGACCGCGGTGCTCGTGCCGGAATCCGTCAACCGGCACGACGACCAGGCCGTCCGGGTCGATCTGCTGCGCGGTGACGGCTCCGCGATCACCGCCGGCTACCTGCGCGGCGACCAGGCGGCCGACTACCAGCCGCTGCTCCTCGAACTGGCCGAACGCGGCGAGGTCGGCTCGTGCCCCGCCAGGATCCTGGGCGGCGGCCAGCGCCACTACGGAGTGCACCTGCACCTCGGCGATCCCCGGCTGCTGCTGCTCGACCACGAGGCCCTCGGCACGGCACCGACGATGCCCGCCGAACAGCAGGTCACCGTCATCGGCGAGGAAGCCCATCAGTACGTGCTGCACCGCGTGGTCAACGGGCGGACGCCGGTGCACGTCATCGCGGAACTCCGCGACTGCCGCATCAGCCACGGCATGCACGTCGGCGAACACACGCTCGAAGTGCTCCTCGAAGGAGAACTCATCGGCCAGCTCAGCTACCCGATGGGCCTGCGCTACTGCGACATGGCGCAGGAGTGGCGCGCCCGCACCGGGCGCGCGCTCTGCGAAGCGGTGATCACCAACGAGGGCACGCGCGGTCTTCAGGCGAAGCTGCTGCTTCCCAAGTAGTCCGCGAACGTGCGCGGCTCACGGCCGAGGACCCTCTGCACACCGTCGGACAGGTGCGCCTCGGCTCCCGTGCGGATGCGCACGAGCAGCATGGTGACGAGGTCGGCGATCTCGTCCGGGTAGCCGAGCGCGCGCATCGACGCCGCGAACTCCTCCGGCGCGACGTCCGTGTAGAGGACGGGGTTGCCGGTCACCGCGACGATCCGCGCCAGCATCTCGGCGAACGACAGCGACTCCGGCCCGCTCAGCTCGTAGGTCTGCCCCGCGTGCCCTTCCTGTGTCAGCGCGGCGACGGCGACCTTGGCGATATCCACTACATCAATGAACGGGTGGATGCCCTGACCTGCGGGCACCGCCAGCTCGCCGTGCCGGACGGGCTCGGCGAACAGGTCCTCGTCGAAGTTCTGCATGAACCACGTCGGCCGCAGGATCGTCCACTCGGCACCAGAGGCCTTGATCGCGGCTTCGAACGGGTCGTCGTCCGGTGCACCGCGCATGGACAGCAGCACGAACCTGGTGACACCGGACTTCACCGCGAGCGGCACGAACTCGGCGAGCAGCGCGGGGTTCTCCGGCGGGACGACGTAGACCGCGGCGGTGCCGGCGACGGCGGGTTCCCAGGTGCCGGGGTCCTCCCAGTCGAACGTCGTCGCCGACGACCTCGACGCGGGCCGGGCCGCCGGGCCGAGGAGTTCGGTGACACGACGACCGGTCTTACCGGTGGCGCCGAGCACGAGGACGGTGGACGACTTGATTCCGCTCAATGTTGACATGACTGCAGCCAATCAACATTGACGCGGACGATCCTTGCTTGATCGACCTGCATCTTTGCTCGTTCGTCCACGTGGTACTTAGTGGGGCATGAGCAAGCGTGATCTCGTGGACCTGAGGGATGCGTTGCGGGCGTTCGCCGCTGCCCGCGACTGGGACAGCTACCACACGCCCAAGAACCTGGTGATGGCGCTGTCCGCGGAGGTCGGCGAGCTCACCGACCTCTTCCAGTGGCTGACGCCCGAAGAGGCAGAAAATGCAATGAAAGACCCAGACCTCGCTTGGAACGTGCGAGACGAGCTCGCCGACGTGATGCACTACCTCACCAGGCTGGCGGACAAGCTCGGTGTCGACCTCCTCGAGGCCGCGTTCGCCAAGATCGAGCGCAATGAGCGGCGGTTCCCCACGGGGGACCTGCGGCCGGTGCCTGTCGAGAAGGGTGAGCTGTGAGTCTGCAGAACGTGCAGGTCCTGCACGTGCACCAGAAGGTCACGTTCATGACCAACCGCTACGAGATCTTCGTCGACGACAACGGCGGACCCGGCGAGCTGGTCGGCTTCGCCGAGCAGAAGAAGTTCAAGATCAAGGAACGGATCACGGTCTACACCGACTCGTCGAAGAGCCAAGTGCTGTTCGAGTTCAACGCTCGCAAGGCGCTCGACCTCGGCAGCGGCTACGACGTGACCGACGCGAACGGCCAGCCGATCGGGTTGTTCCGCAAGGACTTCGCGCGGTCGTTGATGAACTCGACGTGGCACCTGGAGCAGCCGAACTGGGGCACGACGACGGGATCGGAACGCAACAAGGTCTTCGCGATCGTCCGCCGGCTGTGGCAGTGGATCCCCTTCGTCGGCGAAGCGCCGTTCCCCGCGCGGTATCACTTCGACTTCACCACGGAGAACGGCGCTCCCGTGTTCAGCGTCGACAAGAAGACCTGGATCCGCGACCACTACCTGGTCCGGATCCAGGATCCTGGCGTCGACCGCAGGCTCGTGATCGCTCAGGCCGTCGCGCTCGACGCACTGCAGTCCCGCTAGAGGTACGTCAGCAGGAGGAGGATCAGGCACACCAGCAGCACGACGCCGAGCACCGCGGGCAGGATTGACTGCGAGGACGGCGCGGGCTCGCGGGCGTGCCTGCCCCGCCTCCTGCGCGCTCGCCACCGCAACGGTGCCTCCCCTGCCCACTGATCGTTCATGACGATCACGGTAGGGACGAGCAAGCCGAGCCCGACTCACGTCACCCGCTCGCTCGGGTCCCATCACCCGGTCGGCGGCTCAAGCACGAAAAAACCCTGCGGGGAGTCGCTTTTGGCAACTCGACCCGCAGGGCCACATTAAGTTCGGCGGCG
>NZ_BMRE01000045.1 GCF_014648475.1 Lentzea flava
ACTTGCTCCGCGACACGAACTGTGTCAACTCAGCTGAGACTGAAGAGGCACGCTTTTCGCCCGCTTGACACCCCTCCCTGGGTGTGGCTCGCTCCGGTACGACTTGTGACGGGACACGCCCCACCCGGAACGCAACCACCTACGCAACCGGCGGCCGCCCAAAGCAACCGGCGTGCCATCAACCCGCTGAAGGCGCTGGTGGGTCTTTGATCAGATTGGCGGGGTCTGGGGCGGAGCCCCAGAAAGCAGCCGGAACACACGCACGCACCGCAACCACCTACGGACACCCAACAGGAACCCGCCGACGCAACCGGGGGACGACCCACAAAACCCACGCGCAGGCCCACGGTGTCCTCCACCACCACAACCCTGCACGTCAAACAGCCCGAGATATCCTCTCCCGGTGGAACACATCTTCACGGGACTCCTGGTACTAGTGACGATCGCAGTCATGTGGTTCGCGGGCTACGTCGTCTACCGCCTGTACTCCGATCAGCGATGACGCAGGGCACCCCAATCCCAGGCAGCGGCGACGAGGCCATCCGCCTGGCAGAAGAGCGAGCCGCGGCCACCAGAGCCCGCAACCTCCCCCAGTTCACGGACATGCCGATCCCCGGCGACACCGCGAACCTGCGAGAGGGCGCCAACCTGAACGACGCCCTGCTGAGCGTCCTCCCCCTGGTGGGCGTGTGGCGCGGCGAGGGAGAGGTCGTCTACCCGACGATCGACGGCCCGTTCCGCTTCGGCCAGCAGATCACGTTCGCCCACGACGGCCGCCCGTTCCTCATCTACGAGGCGCGCAGCTGGCTGCTCAACGAGGCCGGCGAGGTCATCCGCCCCGCGGCCCGCGAGCAGGGTTTCTGGCGTCCCCAGGCCGATGACACGATCGAGCTGCTGCTCACCCACAACACGGGCATCATCGAGCTGTACTACGGCAAGCCGCGCACCCAGACGTCGTGGGAGTTCGAGACGGACGCCGTGATCCGCACCGCGAGCGCCAAGGAGGTCACGGCCTCGCAGCGCCTGTACGGCATCGTCAACAACGGCGACCTCGCGTACGTCGAGGAGCGGGCGATGGTCGGTCAGAAGATGCAGCCGCACGCGTCGGCGCACCTCAAGCGCGTCGTCGGCTAGAAGACACGCAATTCGGGGTCGTGGGATTGTTCAACAATCCCACGATTCCCCGTAGCATGTGTCCATGCTGCTGCGGCGCTGCGGAACCGATGCGCTCCTCGTCGAGGTCGACTCGCTGACCGAGGTCGCAGCCGTGCGCGCCGCGCTGCACGACCTCGACGGCGTCGAGGAGCTCGTCCCCGCCGCCAGAACCGTGCTGGTCAAAGGCGCCCTCCCGCAGGTCAAGGAGGTGCTCGCCACGGTCGACCTGACGCACGCGCCGGAGACGAGATCCCGCGAGGTCACCATCCCCGTCATCTACGACGGCCCCGACCTGACCCTCGTCGCCGAGACGGCGAACGTCACCCCCGACGAGGTCGTCCGGCTGCACACCGGAGCCACCTACGAGGTCGCCTTCTGCGGCTTCGCTCCCGGCTTCGGCTACCTGACCGGTCTGCCGGAGGTTCTTCAGCAGCCCAGGCTCGACTCCCCGCGCACGAAGGTGCCGGCGGGCAGCGTTGGCATCGCGGGCGAGTTCACCGCCGCCTACCCCAGATCCACGCCCGGCGGCTGGCGGCTGATCGGCCGCACCGAGATCACCCTCTTCGACCCGGCAGCCGAGACCCCGGCACTGCTGGCCCCCGGCGACAGCGTCAGGTTCGTGGTCGCATGAAGCGCACCATCACGATCGTCCGCACCGGCCCGCAGGCGCTGATCCAGGACCTGGGCCGCCCCGGCCACGCCCACCTCGGCGTGCCGCCGTCCGGCGCGGTCGACCCGGACTCCATCACGCTCGCCAACCGCCTCGTCGGCAACCCGGAAACCGCCGCGGGCCTCGAACTCCTGCTGGGCGGTGCGCACATCACGGCCGACGCGTCCTGCACGGTCGCGGTGACCGGACCGGCCGTGGAGGTCCGGATCGACGGCAGGCTCGCCGACTCGCACCAACCCTTGCACCTCCCGAAGGGCTCCACGCTGGAGATCGGCACCCCGGACACCGGCCTGCGCACCTACCTGGCCGTCTCCGGCGGCATCGACACGCCACCCGCACTCGGCAGCCGGTCGACCGACCTGCTCTCCGGGATCGGTCCAGAACCGTTGCGGGACAACGACGTTCTCGAACTCGGAGCGCCGGCTCCCGCGAACGGCGCGGACGTCGTGCCACCACTGCGGGCACCGCGTGAGCTCGACGTCCCCATCCGGCTCGGCCCGAGGGACGACTGGTTCGACGACGCGGAAACCCAGCTGCGGCAAGGGGTCTGGACGGTGTCCGACCGCAGCAACCGGGTCGGCGTGCGCCTGCAGGGCACGAAGCTGAATCGTCGTGACGGCGAGATTCCCAGCGAGGGCATGATCACCGGCGCGGTCCAGGTGCCGCCGGACGGGCACCCCGTGGTCTTCCTGAACGACCACCCGACCACCGGTGGTTACCCGGTCATCGGTGTCGTCGACCGTGATCACCTGCGGTTTCTCGGCCAGGCGCGGCCGGGGACGACGGTCAGGTTCCGCCCGATCGACTGAGGACCCCGCCGTTGACGGTAGTGGTCCAGACCAAATACCGTAACCGTCAGGCCGCCGCGGACCTCTACCGACCTGGAGTTCCGCATGCGCCGAATCCCTGCACTGCTGGCAGTTCTGGTCGCCGTACTGGCCCTGGCCGTGCCCGCACAGGCCGCCACGGGCATCACCGCGACCTTCTCCCGCACCGGTACGAGCGGCAAGTTCGTGGTCGCCAACGCGAGCACGACCGCGCTCAACGGGTGGTCGATCAAGTTCGACCTGCCCGCCGGTGTCACGGTGAGCAACGTCCAGAACGCGACGACGACCCA
This sequence comes from Lentzea flava, assembly GCF_014648475.1. Classification (GTDB taxonomy): domain Bacteria; phylum Actinomycetota; class Actinomycetes; order Mycobacteriales; family Pseudonocardiaceae; genus Lentzea; species Lentzea flava. The sequence goes on from NZ_BMRE01000045.1 coordinate 2,943, forward strand.
GAGCGGCACCAGAGTGACGCTCACTCCCGCCTTCTACATCAACAACATCCCTGCCGGGCGCACCACCGAGCCCTACAGCCCGACGTTCACGTTGAGCGCGGCTGCCGACCCCACCGCCTGCACGATCAACAACATGGCCTGCGACGGCAGCGGTGATCCCGCGCCGGCACCGACCGGCCTCACCGCCGACTACTCGGTCTCCGGCGGCACGGCCAAGTTCATCGTGCGCAACCACACCACCGCCGCCGTCAGCGACTGGTCGATCGTCTTCACCCTGCCGAGCGGTGTGACCGTCGGCAACGGCCAGAACGGCACGATCTCCCAGAGCGGCAACCAGGTCACGCTGACCCCCGCGTACTACAACAAGACGGTAGCGGCGGGTGGCAGCACCGAGCCGTACAGCCCGACGTTCTCGATCAGCGCGAACGTCGACCCGGTGACCTGCCGCGTCAACAACGCGAACTGCGACGGCAGCGCCGACACTCCACCAAGCGCGCCAACGGGTCTGGCCTCGCCGACGAAGACCACGCGCACGGTGACGTTGCAGTGGAACGCCTCCACCGCGGGCTCGCTGCCGATCGCCGGCTACGAGGTCTACAACGGGTCAGCGTTGGCGGCGAGCAGCACCACGACGTCCGCGATCGTCACCGGCCTGAACCCGAACACCGCCTACTCGTTCACGGTGCGGGCCAAGGACACCAAGGGAACGCTGAGCGCATCGAGCAGCGCCCTGAGCGTCACGACCAACAACCCGGCCGACGACACCACGCCCCCGACCGCACCGGGCAACCTGCGCGCCACGGCGAAGGACGCGGGCAGCATCTCGTTGGCGTGGAACGCATCCACGGACAACCGGGGTGTCGCGAACTACGACGTCTACGTGGGCACGACCGTGAAGACGACCGTTTCCGGCACCACGGCAACGGTTTCCGGCCTCGCACCGTCGACGAGCTACACGTTCACGGTCAGGGCGAGGGACATCTACGACAACCTGTCCTCGCCGAGCAACGCGCTGACCGAACGCACGAACGACATCGTCAGCGGGTACGCCCGTGTCGGGTACTTCGTGCAATGGGGCATCTACGGACGCCAGTACTTCGTGAAGGACATGGACGCCGCGAAGCTGACCCACGTCAACTACGCGTTCGGCAACATCGACCCGGTCAACCTGACGTGCCTGCACGGCGTCACGAAGGGCACCACGCCGAACCCGCAGGACCCGAACCAGGGCGACGGCGCGGGTGACGCGGAGGCCGACTACAGCAGGCCGATGAGCGCGGCGCAGTCCGTCGACGGTGTCGCCGACACGGGCTGGGAACCGTTGCGCGGCAACTACAACCAGCTCAAGAAGCTCAAGGTGAAGTTCCCGCACCTCAAGATCCTGATCTCGCTCGGCGGCTGGACGTACTCGAAGTACTTCTCCGACGTGGCGGCCACCGACGCGGCGCGCAAGAAGTTCGTGTCGTCCTGCCTGGACATCTACCTCAAGGGCAACCTGCCCGTGTACAACGGCGCCGGCGGGCCCGGCAGCGCGGCGGGGATCTTCGACGGCATCGACCTCGACTGGGAGTGGCCGGGCGCCGAGGGACACGCGGGCAACCACTTCGGCCCACAGGACAAGGTGAACAACTCGCTGCTGATCGAGGAGTTCCGCCGTCAGCTCGACGCGCTGGGCGCCACGACCGGCAAGCGCTACCAGCTCACCGCGTTCACCCCGGCCGACCCGGCCAAGATCGCGGCGGGCTGGGAGCTCGGGCGGGTCGCGCAGTCGATGGACATCTTCAACGTCCAGGGCTACGACTTCCACGGCGCGGGCAGCGACAACTCCTGGGAGCCCAACAGGACGGGTCACCAGGGCAACCTGCACGCCGACACCGACGACCCGTACTCGTTCCACTTCAGCGTCGAGAACGCGGTGAACGAGTACCTCGACGCCGGTGTGCCGCCGCGCAAGATCACCGTCGGGCTCGCGTTCTACGGCCGCGGCTGGCAGAACGTCACGGCCGGCGGCAAGAACGGTGAATGGCAGGCAGCGGGTGGCGCCGCACCGGGCCAGTTCGCCGAGGAAGCGGGCACGCGCGGGTACGCGAACCTCGTGGCGAGTGTGCCGAACTGCACCGTCCACCACGACGAGCAGGCCGTGGCGACGTACTGCTACAACGGCAACCAGTGGTGGACCTTCGACGACGCGTGGTCGATCCAGCGCAAGGCGGAGTGGATCAAGTCGAAGGGGCTGCTGGGCGCGATGATCTGGGAGATGTCGGGTGACCGCGGTCCGTTGCTGACCGCGGTCGACACGAACTTCCGCTAGTACTCGGACTCGTACAGGCCCTGCAGCTCGGTGAGCAGGGCCGACGAGTCGGGCAGCTGCTTGCCGTCCAGCACGTTCACCCGCGTGATCTTGCGGACGCTGGACGCGAGGAACACGCCCTCGGCGTCGTAGAGCTCGCTGGTCTGGATCGGCTCCACGAGCACGGTCCAGCCGGCGCGCTCGGCGGCGCGGAACAACGCGTACTGCGTGGTGCCGGGCAGGATGCCGAGCTTCGACGGCGGCGTGACGAGCGTCTTTCCCCGCACCAGGATCACGGTCGAGGTCGGGCCCTCGAGCACCGAACCGTCCGACGTCGTGAAGATGACCTCGGCGGCACCGCGGCGCTCGGCCTCGCGGATCGCGGCCATGTTGATCGCGTACGACAGCGACTTGGCGCCCAGCAGCAGCCACGGGGCGCGCTCGGCCAGGTCGGCGTCGATGCCGCGGTCCAGCGTCACCGCGGAGAGGCCCTCTGCGCGCTGCTTGAGCACCTTCGCGCCGATCTCCATGCCGAGCGCGAAACCGGTGGGCGTGCCGTCGCCGCCCTCGACACCGCGGGTGTAGACGAGCTTGAGCGCGAACTCCTCGCCGCCTGCCCAGTTGCCGATGACGAGCTCGACCGCGCGCTCGAACTCCGCGCGCGGAGGGGGCTGCATGTCGAGCATCGCGGCGGACCGGTCCAGCCGGTCCAGGTGCGGCGTGAGTTCACGGGGCTTCCCGTTGACCACGAGGATCGTTTCGAACACGCCGTCGCCGCGCATGAGTCCGAGGTCGTCGACGCGGATCTGCGGCGAGTCGGGGTCAGCGAGGGTTCCGTCGAGCAGTGCCAGCACGCGCATGGCACGGAGCCTACTGGCAGCAACTAACATGGCGTTGTGGAGACCGCAAGAGGCCTGCGCAAAACGCTGCACGAACGCGGCATGCGGATGACACCGCAGCGCCAGCTCGTGCTGGACGCGGTCAGGTCGCTGGGGCACGCGACGCCCGAGCAGATCTGCCAGCGCGTCCAGGAGACCGCGCCGACGGTCAACATCACCACGATCTACCGCACGCTCGACCTGCTCGACCGGCTCGGGCTGGTGCGGCACACGCACCTGGGCCACGGCGCGCCGAGCTACTCGGTCGACGAGCACCAGCACGTGCACCTGGTGTGCCACGTCTGCGGCCGCATCGACGAGATCCCGTGTGAGCTGCTCGACCCGTTGGTCGGAACATTGCGCGAGCGCGACGGGTTCGAACTGGATGCAAGCCATCTCGCGCTGTCCGGCACGTGCCGAGACTGTTTGAAGCAGGAGCAGGAGACCGAGTGATCCTCCCCGGAGCCGTCCCGCCGCCCGACGATTCCACCGACGCAGGTGTTGCCTGGCACTACGGCGACCCGTTCGCCGAGCAGCGGTCCGCCGCTCGTTCGGTGGTCGTGGTGGACCGGTCGAACCGCGGTGTGATCGCGGTCACGGGCGAGGACCGGCTCAAGTGGCTGCACCAGCTGACGAGCCAGCACTTCGAGCAGCTGGGCGAGGGTGCCGCGACCGAGGCGCTGATCCTCGACGCGCAGGGCAGGCTCGAGCACCACATGGTCGTCGCGAACGTCGGCGGCACGGTGTTCCTCGACGTCGAGAAGGTCGACGACCTGCTGGCGTACCTGAAGAAGATGGTCTTCTGGTCGAAGGTCGAACCGCGGGACGCGACGGCCGAGTTCGCGCTGCTGTCGATCGTCGGACCGGACACGCCCGCGATCCTGGAGAAGCTCGGCCTCCCGGTGCCGTCCGGTGTGGACGCGCTCGGCGAGGGCTTCGTGCGCCGCATGTCGTGGCCTGGTCAGGACGCCGTCGACCTGCTGGTGCCGCGCGGTGAGCTGACGCAGTGGTGGCAGAAGATCACGGACGCGGGCGCGCGGCCGGCGGGCAGCTGGGCGTTCGAGGCGCTGCGGGTCGAGTCGTTGCGGCCGCGCCAGGGCGTCGACACCGACGAGCGCACGATCCCGCACGAGGTCAGCCTGATCGACTCGGCCGTGCACCTGAACAAGGGGTGCTACCGCGGCCAGGAGACGGTCGCCAAGGTCCACAACGTGGGACGCCCGCCGCGCCGGATGCTCCTACTCCACCTGGATGGTTCTGCCGACGCGCAGCCGGAGACCGGCGACCCGGTCACGCTGGACGGCCGAGTGGTCGGCCGGGTGGGCAGCGTCGCCCTGCACCACGAGCTGGGACCCATCGCGTTGGCGCTGGTCAAGCGATCTGTTCCGATTGAGTCGGACCTGGTCGCCGGTGCCCCCGAGCGGGAGGTCCAGGCACGGATCGACCCCGACTCGGTGCCCCCGGACACGCCCGGTCTGGGCCGGGAAGCCGTTCGCAACCTGCGGGGCTGAGGCCACCGAGCCGCTACAGTCGCGCCCATGTCCTTGGGCACGCTCATCACCGTCGCTCCCACCGGAGCGGAACACGCGAAAGCCGACGTCCCGCAGCTTCCAGTGACCCTGGAAGAGCTGGTCGCTACGGCGCAGAGCTGCGAGCAGGTCGGCGCGGCGATGATCCACGTCCACATCCGCGGCGCGGACACCAAGCCGTCGCTGGACCTGGGTCTTCTCAAAGCCACCGTCGAGGCTCTGCGTTCGGAGACCAACCTGGTCGTCCAGCTGTCGACCGGCGGGTCGGTGCACGACCCGGAGTCGGACCGGCTGCGCGTGCTGGAGGCGATGCCGGACTCGGCGTCCTGCACGATGGGCACCGTCAACTTCGGCGACGACGTCTTCATGAACCGCTGGGAGTTCATCGTCGCGCTGCACAAGGGCATGCAGGAACGCGGCATCGTGCCGGAGTACGAGATCTTCGACATCGGTCAGCTCGCGTCGTTGAAGCGTCTGCTGGACCAGCACGGCCTGCCCGCGGGCGGTCACGTGCACGTGGACTTCGTGATGGGCGTGCCCGGCGGCATGCCCGGTGACGCGGCCACGCTGGTCGCCGCAGTCAACGCTCTGCCAGATGGGGCAACGTTTTCCGCCACGGGAATCGGCCGCACCACCATTCCGGTGATGTTCACCGCACTGGGTGCGGGTGGCCACCTCCGAGTGGGTATGGAAGACACGATCAGCTATTCACGAGGCGTGCCGGTGCGGGACAACGCACAGCTCGTGGCCCGTGCCGCGGGACTGGCGAAGATCGCGCAACGGCCTGCCCTGACACCGGACGAGGCCCGCAAGCTCCTCGGCGTGCACATTTGAGACAAGTTTGGTGCACGGGATGTGTTGGCGGGTGAGGAGGATCTACCGCAGGATGGACACGTGATCGAGGTGCGTCCTGGCGGGCGCCGCCGAATCGACCGGGTGCTCGCCCCCGACTACACGGAGGGCGTCGAGCAGCGCCCGCTCGTCGAGGTGCGCGAACTCCGCGACGAGGCAGCGCAGGAAGAGACCGACCTGTCCTACCTGCGACGGCTGTTGCACGCGCGGATCGACATCGTGCGCGCGGAACAGGAGCGCCGCAGTTCCGGTGGCTCGGCGGTGGTCGAGCAGCTGGCCACCATCCTGTCCACGAACGCCGTTGGTCCGGCGACCGGCCTCGGCCGGTACCAGACCCATGAGCCGTCACGTGCCGATGCGCATCAACGGCACGTCGAGGCGCTCATCTCCGACGTCGACCTCTCCGACGTGAGCTCGTTGTCCGACACCCGCCTCGGCGAGGTGCTCGAGACGTTCATCTCGGAAGAGGCCTCGGTGTCGGTGCGGCGGCGCGAGGTGCAGGAGGTCGTGGACAAGCTCAACGCCGAGATCGCGTCGCGCTACCAGCGCGGGAGCGCGTCGGTGGACGAGCTGCTGGCGGCGGAGCGCGGACACCACCGTCCCAAGACGTAGGAAAACCGTTCCACTTTGTGAGCGCCCGACCTAGCGTGGCCCCATGGGGTACCGCTGGGTCGTGTTGTGCATCGGAGCTTTGGCGCAGGGCACGAACGCTGCGGTGTTCCTCGGCCTCCCCGCGGTCACACCTCAGCTGCGAGATCACTTCGGCCTGACGTTGCCCCAGGTGGGGCTGCTTCTCGGTGCCGTCAACCTCGGCACGATGATCGCGCTCGTGCCGTGGGGCTTCTTCGCGGACAAGCGCGGCGAACGGCTCGCCATGGCGATCGGCGGGTTCGGCGCTGCGGTGTGCCTGGCGGCCGCGGCCCTCGGCAACGCCTGGATCGCCGGCGTCTGCCTCCTCGGGGCAGGGCTCTTCGGGGCCAGCGTCAACGCCGCGAGCGGGCGGGCCGTCATGTCGTGGTTCGGTGCCGAGGAGCGCGGCTTCGCGATCGGCGTCCGGCAGACCTCGACGCCTCTCGGTGCCGCGGCGGCAGCCGTCGCACTGCCCGTCATCGCCGCGGCGGCCGGGGTGCCGGGGGCGTTCGTGGCGCTGGCCGCAGCGTCCGGTCTCATCGCTCTGGCGGTCGCCGTGTGGGTGCATGAGCCGCCTGGTGCCGTACGCGCGTCGGCGGACCACGGCCTGATCCTCAAGGACCCTCGTCTGTTGCGACTGGGCCTGGCCAGCGGGCTGCTGGTGGTGCCGCAGTTCACCGCGACCACGCTGCTGGTGGCGTTGCTGCACGAGCACCGGGGCATGGCGGTCGGCACGGCGGCGGTGCTGTTCGCGGTCGCGCAGGTCGTCGGTGGGTTCGGCCGGCTGGGCGTGGGCGTGTGGTCGGACGTGGTGCGGAACCGGATCGGTCCGCTGAAGATCCTCGCCGTGACGATCGCCGGCGGCATGATCCTGACCGCGCTGCTCGACCAGGCGCCCGTGTGGTGGCTCGTGGCCGTGCTGGTCCCCACCACCGCGCTCGCGGTGTGCTGGAACGGGCTGGCGGTCACCGAGGCGATGGAACTCGCGCCGCCCGGTCGCAGTGCCACCGCGCTGGCGATGCAGAACTCGGCGAACTACCTCTCCGCCTCCGTGACGCCCCCGGTCGCGGGGCTGGTGGCGGCACACGTGTCGTGGCCGGCGGCGATGCTGCTGGGCGCGGGAGCGGCGGTGGTGGCACGGGTGCTGCTTCAGCCGTGGCGTTCCCTGCGGGCCAGCTCGCCCCAGAACTCGCGCAGCGTCTCGTAGCGCAACGCCACCTCCTCGGCGTCGCCCGTTTCGAGCGCGTCGACGATGGCGTTGACGTCGGCCGCCGAGGTGTCCTCCAGCAGGTCCTTGTCGTTCAGCAGCTGGACCAGGCCGCCGTAGTCGAGCTCGACGGCCGAGAGCGGGTGGAAGTGCTCCAGCCAGCGCCCGGTGTCGGCGAGGACCTTGGCCGGCCCCTCGTCGCCCAGCGAGCCCTTCACGACCTTCAGCGCCCGTGCGACGCGCCGGCGGGCGTCCGCCATCGCGACCCGCCACGACACCTGCCGTTCGGGGTCGTCCTGGGCGCTCGCCAGCACCACGCGGCGCTGAGCGGGGTCGACGAGGGCGAACCACGGCAGCGGCACCGTCCAGGTCGTGGAGATCACGTGCACCGCCCCTGCCGCGAGCTCCGCCATCACGGCCGAGGCACGGGACCGGACGGTCTCCGGCGCCACGTCGAGCGCCGCGTCCTGCAGGATCGGCGGCGAGGAGGCCAGGAAGCCCACGAGAGCCGCCGCGGACCGCGCCCTGAGGTCCAGCGGACAGACGAGGGGTCCTGGGCCGACACGCGCGGTGTCCGACGTCGGCACCTCGGCGGGACTGATCGTCATCACGTCGAACGACTCGCCCGGGAGGAGCTTCTTCGCCAACTGTGATCGCAACCACAGTTCCCGTTCCCGGTCGCCTACCTCCGCACGGGGTATCGGGCCGGTTTCCAGGACGTTTCGGACCTTCTCCGCTAGCGGTGCGTCCAACTCCGATAACGGTTCGTACACCCGTAGGTAGGCGACGAACGGTCTGGGCACCTGTGCATCCTTCCACGCGAGGGCGGCCGCGAGATTTGGCGGTACGTGTCACGCCTACCGCGTCGCGAGGAACCCCATCGGCACGGTACGGTAGTTACCAGGAACTAGTTGTCGAGACGAGTGGGGCCGCCGTTCCCCCGGCCGCCCCCGTCCCTGTGCGAGGGGGTCGAGCCATGGGGCGCGGCCGAGCGAAGGCCAAGCAGACGAAGGTCGCCAGGGAGCTCAAGTACAGCTCCCATGAGACCGACTTCGCTGCTCTGCAGCGCGAGCTGTCTGGCGAACCGTCGTCGAACGGGAGTGGTGGTGCCGACGAGCGCCACGACGACCCGTACGACGACTACGACGACTACCGTCGCTGAATTCAGCCTGAAGGGTTCAAGGGTTGGGCAACCGGATCACCGGTGCCCAGCCCTTGAACTCTGAAGGCGCTCTCAGAACGCCCTGGCGTACTGCCTCGGTGCCTTGACCTCCACACCCAGCTGCGCTGCCGCGTGCAGCGGCCAGTACGGGTCGCGGAGCAACTCGCGCGCGAGCAGCACCAGGTCGGCGGCACCGTCGTTCAACACCTGTTCGGCCTGCTTCGCCTCGGTGATCAGGCCGACCGCACCCGTGGGCACGTCTGCCTTGCGTCGCACCGCCTCGGCGAGCGGCACCTGGTAGCCGGGCCCGACCGGGATGTCCGCCTGCGCGGTGTTGCCACCGCTGGACACGTCGATCAGGTCCGCACCCGCGGCCTTGAGCGCCTGTGCCAGCACAACGCTGTCGTCGGCGGTCCAGCCGTCCTCGACCCAGTCGGTGCCGGAGATCCGCACGATCACCGGCACGTCCGAGCCGACCGCTGCCCTCACCGCGGCGGTGACCTCGACGGGTACGGCGATGCGTTCCTCGATGCTGCCCTCGTTCGTGAGCGGCGAGTAGTACTCGTGGAGCAGGTACCCGTGGGCCGCGTGGATCTCGATCACCTCGAAGCCGGCTTCGAGCGCTCGCAGCGCGCCTTCGACGAACGCCTTGACGATCTCCGTGTGGTTGGTGATCTTCTCCGGCGTGTTCAGGCCGGGGAACGGCTCGGTGGTCGGCGCGACCGGAACCCAGTCGCCGACCGCCTTGCGCCCGGCGTGCGCGAGCTGGATGCCGGGGACCGAGCCCTGGTCCTTGATGAACGCCGTGATCCGCTGCCACGCCCGCACCTGCTCGTCGTTCCAGATGCCGACGTCCTCCGGCGAGATCCGGCCCCGCGGCTCGACGGCCGTGGCCTCGGCGATCACCAGCCCGGCACCGCCGACCGCGCGGCTGCCGAGGTGGACGAGGTGCCAGTCGTTCGGGACGCCGTCGGTCGCCGAGTACTGGCACATCGGGCTCACCGCGATGCGGTTGGGCAGGGTGACCGAGCGCAGGGTCAGCGGGGAGAACAGCAAGCTCACGGGAGGCTCCCTTGAACGGTTCGTAGGGCTACGAACCGTTCAAGGGGTCGCGGACGGCGTGTTGTTCCCCGATGTGAGGTTGTCCCAGTCACTGAGCGGTGACGCTCAGCGCAGGTAGCGGACCTGCTTGGCCTTGCCTTCGAGCACTTCCTCACGAGCGGCCGCGATCTCCGGCCGGTGCGACGTCTCCGGCACGCCGACCTCCCACCACGCGCCGGCCTCTGTCCACGACGACGGGTGCGTGCGGATCACGACGACGGCCGGGCGCTTCTCGCTGACCGCCACCTCGCGGGCCTTGCGGTAGGCGCCTTCCAGCTCACCCAAAGACTCCACGGGGAAGACCGCGCAGCCCATCGCCGCGGCGTGGCCGGCGAAGTCCGTGCGCGGGGGTTCGGTGTGGCTCGACCGGCAGTCGGCGTAGAGGTTGTTGAAGCCCGCGCCGCCTAGGCCCGTCTGCAGGCGGTGGATCACCGCGTAGCCGTCGTTGTCGCAGACGACCGCGACGAAGCCGTGGCCCGCGAAGGACGCGGAGAACAGCTCGGAGTTCAGCATCAGGTACGAGCCGTCGCCGAGCAGCGTGGTGACGATGCCGTCGGTGTGGGCGATGGCCGCGCCCCAGGCACCGGCCAGTTCGTAGCCCATGCAGGAGAAGCCGTACTCGACGTCCATCGAGGCCTCGCCGGACGCCCGCCAGCCGCCGATCAACTCGCCCGGCAGGCCGCCGGAGGCGGTCATGACGTAGTCGGTGGGGCCGCTGACGTCGTTCACCACGCCTACGACCTGGGCGTAGGTGGGCAGGCCTGAGGAAGGCGCGCGCAGCGAGGAGATGTGCTCGTCCCACTTCGTGCGCTCGGTCAGGGCGCGGCGGGCCCAGTCGGCGGGGGCCTGCCAGGAGCCGAGGACGTCGGTCAGTTCGCGCAGACCCTCGTCGGCGTCGGCGACCAGGGCGGACGAGCCGTGCTTCACGGCGTCGAAGCGGGCGGCGTTCAGCGAGATCATCCGCACGTCGGGGGAGAAGACGGTCCAGGACGCGGTGGTGAAGTCCTGCAGCCTGGTGCCCACGGCGATCACGAGGTCGGCCTCGCCTGCCAGGACGTTGGCCGACGTCGAACCCGTGATGCCGAGCGGACCCGCGTGCAGCGGGTGGTCGTGCGGGACCAGCGTGCGGCCCGCGGTGGTTTCGGTGATCGGGATGTTGTGCTGCTCGGCGAACCGCAGAGCGCGGCCCGCCGCGCCCGAGTAGCGGACGCCGCCACCGAGCACCAGCAGCGGGCGGGAAGCGCCTCGGATCGCCCGTGCGGCCTCGGCGAGTGAGTGCAGGTCGGGGCGTTGGCGCAGCGGGCGGTGGACGACCTCGGCGAAGAGCGACTCCGGGAAGTCGTACGACTCGGCCTGGACGTCCTGCGGCAGGGCCAGCGTCACGGGGCCGCAGTCGGCCGGGTCGGTCAGGATGCGCGCCACCTGCGGAAGCGTCGACAGCAGCTGCTCGGGGCGGGTGATGCGGTCGAAGTAGCGGCTGACCGCGCGGAACGCGTCGTTGACCGTCGTGGTCGGGTCGTGGAAGTGCTCGACCTGCTGCAGCACCGGGTCGGGTGCGCGGCCGGTGAACGTGTCGCCGGGCAGCAGGAGCAGCGGCAGGCGGTTCGCGTGGGCCACGCCCGCCGCGGTGACCATGTTCAGCGCGCCGGGGCCGATCGACGACGTGGCGACGCCGACCTGGCGGCGGTGGGAGGCCTTGGAGATGCCGACCGCGGCGAGGGCCATGCCCTGTTCGTTGTGGCCGCGCCACACCGGCAGGCGGTCGCGGACCTCCTCCAGGGCGTTGCCGAGGCCGAGGACGTTGCCGTGGCCGAAGATCGCGAACACGCCGGGGAACAGCGGCGCGTGCGAGCCGTCGAAGAGTTCGGTGCGCTGGGCCAGCATCCAGCGGACCAACGCCTGCGCGGTCGTGAGCTTCACTTGACCCGCCCCTCTGCGGTCGTGACCGGGCAGCGCGGGTCGAGTTCCTGCGTCGCCCAGCTGTCCCGGACCCAGGTGTGCGCCGGGTCGTCGCAGAACGCCATCGAGCGTTCGGCGGCAGGACCGGCGAGAACGTTCAGGTAGTACATGGGATATCCCGGCGCCGCGACGCACGGGCCGTGGTAACCGCGCGGGATCAGGAACACGTCGCCGTCGCGCACGGTCACGTCCTCGTCGATCGTGCCGTCGTCGGTGTACGTGCGGTGGAAGCCGAAGCCGGTGCGGGAAGGTGTCACGCCATCCCGGTCGGCGATGCGGAAGTAGTAGATCTCCTCGTTGTTCACCTCGCACGGCTCCGAGTCGTCGTGCTTGTGCGGCGGGTACGAGGACCAGTTGCCGTCCGGGGTGATCAGCTCGCACGCGTTGAGCTTGTCCGCGTGGTCCCACACGCCCGGCACACCGAAGTTGGTGACCTGGCGGGTGGCGTTGCCGGATCCGCGCACCTCGACGGGAACCGCATCGGCAGGGCCGTACTTCGGCGCAAGCCGGCGCGAGCACCGCGCCATCGGCAGCGCCACTTCACATCCGTCCACAGAGGACAGGACCACCGACGCGTCACGCGGGACGTACGCGAAGTCCGTGACGCGGGTGAACACCGAGTCACGACCCTGCAGCTCGTAGCGCTCGGAGTCGACCTCGACCGTCAGAGATCCGGCCAGCGGCAGCACGAACGCCTCGAACTCGCCGGTCTCGACGGTGCGCGATCCACCGGCCTCGATCCGCAGCACGCGCAGTCCCGTGTACGCCCACCCCGCGTCCTCGGGTGTCAGCGAGATGACGTCCGAGGGGGTGGAGAGCGTCCCGTGTGGACGGTGCAAAGTCATACCGTGATTCCCCTTGCGGTACGAAGGACTTCGGCGGCGGCAGCGACGGCGGCGGCGACGTCGCCGTCCGGCGGGTAGAGCAACGCGCGGCCGACGACGAGCCCGCGCACGGTCGGGTGGCGCAGCGAGCGGCCCCACGACGCGAGGTCGTCCTCCGGCCGTTCGGACGGCACGCCGCCGAGCACCAGCGCGGGCAGCGCGGTGGTGTCCAGCACGACCTCCGGCTCGTCCGGCGCGGGCAGCTTCAGCCACGTGTAGGCGGAGGTCGCGCCCAGTCCGGCGGCGACGGCCGAGGCACGGGAGAGTGCCGCGGAGTCCTTCTGCAGCACCAGCTTGTCGTTGTGATCACGCTTGTACGGCAACGGTTCGACCATCGCCATCAGGCCGTGCTCCGCGAGTTCGGTGACGGCTCGCGCACAGCCTTCGAGCGTCGGGATCGTGCCGGGGTCCGAGTCGACCAGGCGCAGCAGCATCTTGCCGCCGTCCAGCCCGAACGCGGCGATGGACGACGCGTCGTAGGCGGTGAACCTGTCGTCGATCTCCCAGTCCGCACCGGCCAGGCCACCGCGGTTCATCGAACCGATGACCACGCGCTCGTTCAGGCCGTCGAGCAGCAGCAGGTCCTCGATCACGTCCGGCGTACCGAGCACACCGTCGACCTCGGGATTCGCCAGCGCCGTCAGCAGCCTGGCCAGCAACGATCTGCGGTCGGCCATCGCCAGCGGGTCGCCGCCGACGCCGAGCGCACCCCGCGCCGGGTGGTCCGCCGCGACCAGGAACAGCGTGGACTTGCCGTTCAGCAACGACGTGCGCCGCCGCCGCGCCTGGTACGCGCGCCGCACCGCACCCGGATCCGTCGCACGGGTCTCCAGCAGGTTCGCCCACTGCTCGTCGGTGATCACAGCAGTTCCTCGATCTCTTTCAGGTCCGGCATCGCGTCGGCGCAGGCCAGCCGGGACGCCACGATCGCGCCGGCGGCGTTGGCGTAGCGGGCGATCTTCACCGGGTCCCAGCCCGACAGCAGGCCGTGCACCAGCGCCCCGCCGAACGCGTCACCGGCGCCGAGCCCGCAGACGACCTCGACCGGGTTCGGCTCGACCGTCCACCTGCCGTCCGGCGTGGCCACCAGAACACCGTCGGCGCCCTTCTTGACCAGTGCCAACGAGATTCCGCGCGCCAGCAGGCGGTCGGCGGCCTCGTCCGGGTCGGACGTGCCGACCGCGATCTCGCACTCGGTCCGGTTGCCCACGGCGACCGTCACGTGGTCGAGCATCCAGCTGATCTCGGCACGCGCGGTCTTGACGTCCGGCCAGAACATCGGCCGGTAGTCGAGGTCCAGCACGGTGTGCCCGTGCCGGGCCCGGCTCGCCAGCATCATCCGCTGGGAGCCGCGGGCGGGTTCGGCGGACACCCCGGTGCCCGTCACCCACAGCAGCGGGACGTCGCGCACGAGGGACCACGGCACGTCGTCCTCGCTCAACGTCAGGTCCGGCGCGATCGGCAGCCGGTAGAACAGCAGCGGCGGGTCCGCTGGCGGGTTGAGCTCGCAGAACACCGCCGGCGTCAGCAGGTCCGGCGAGGTGCCGACGTGCTCCGACGACACCCCGAAACCCTCGAGTGCCTGGCGCACATAGGTTCCGAACCCGTCGGGGCCGACCTTGGTGAGAACTCCGGCACGACGACCGAGCCGCGCGGCGGCGACCGCGACGTTGGTCGCGGTGCCGCCGAGCGACTTGGCGAAGGTGCTGACCTCGGCGAGCGGCACGCCGGACTGCTCGGGGTAGAGGTCGACTCCGACCCTGCCGACGGTCAGCACTTCCAGAGACGACGTCACGCCTCGACACCCCGCAGTTCGTGAGCCAGCGCTTCCAACTCGGCGCCACCGGCCATCTGGCGCGTCAGCTCCTCCAGGCCGATCTCCGACTTCTCGTAGCTGCCCAGCGCGCGGCCGCGCTTGAGCAGCAGGAACCGGTTGCCGACCGGGTAGGCGTGGTGCGGGTTGTGCGTGATCAGCACGACGCCGAGGCCGCGATCACGGGCCTGGGCCACGTACTTCAGCACGACACCGGCCTGCTTCACGCCGAGAGCCGCGGTCGGCTCGTCCAGGATCAGCACCTTGGCACCGAAGTACACGGCGCGGGCGATGGCGACGCACTGCCGTTCGCCACCCGACAGCGTGCCGACCGGCTGTTCCACGTCGCGCAGGTCGATGCCCATGTCGGACAACGCCTTCTTGGTGATCTCGCGGCCCTTCTTCCGGTCCAGGAAGCCGAACTTCGTCGTCGGCTCGGAACCCAGGAAGAAGTTGCGCCACACCGACATCAGCGGCACGACCGCGAGGTCCTGGTACACGGTCGCGATGCCGTGGTCCAGGGCCTCGCGCGGCGACGAGAACCTGACCTCATCGCCCTCGACCTTGAACGAGCCCTGGTCGTGCTGATGGACTCCGGCCAGGATCTTGATCAGGGTCGACTTGCCGGCGCCGTTGTCGCCGAGCACGCAGGTGACCTCACCGGCGTTGACCACAGTGGACACATCGCTGAGAGCGATGACGCTGCCGTAGGTCTTGCCGATGTTCTCGACCTCGATGAGTGACGTCATCGCTTCACCCTTTCCGCCCGACGGCGAAGCATGTTGTTCACCAGCACGGCCGCCAGCAGCATCACGCCGAGGAACAGCTGGAACCAGTCGCTGTTCCAGCCGGCGTAGACGATGCCCTGCCGCGCCATGCCGAAGATCAACGCGCCGATCGCCGCGCCCACCGCGGAACCGAAGCCACCGGTCAGCAGGCAGCCGCCGATCACCGCCGCGATGATGTACTGGAACTCGAGGCCGATGCCCTGGTTCGCCTGCACGCTCGCGTACCGCAGGATGTTGATCGAGCCGACGAGCCACGCGGCGAACGCCGTCGTCATGAACAGCAGGATCTTCGACCGCACGACCGGCACACCGACCGCACGTGAGCTCTGCGCGGCACCGCCGATCGCGAAGATCCAGTTGCCGAACTTGGTGCGCACCAGCACGGTCGACGCGATGACCGTGAACAGGGCCCACCAGATGATCGACACGTAGAAGCTCTGGCCGCCGATCTGGAACGTCGACGCGAACAGGAAGCCCGCCGACTCGTAGCCTGCGGTCGCCCGCATGCCCGACACCTGCACGCTGCCGGTCACGAGCCGGGTGACGCCGAGGTTGAGGCCCTGCAACGCGAGGAAGCTGCCCAGCGTCACGATGAAGCTCGGCAGGCCCGTGCGCATCACGAGCCAGCCGTTCAACGCTCCCACCGCCAACGCGAAGGCGAGCGACACCAGCAACGCCAGCCAGACGTTGAGTCCCAGCTGGGTGGCGAGGAGAGCCGTGACGAGCGCGGTGGACGCCGTCATGACACCGGCGGAGAGGTCGAACTCGCCACCGATCATGAGCAGCGCCACGGCGACCGCCATGATGCCGAGCATGGACGCGTCGTCCAGCCAGGTCGCGGCACCGCCCAGGCTCAGGAACTGCTCGGTGACCACGGAGAAGAAGAGGAACACGAGCAGTGCGCCGAGCATGGCGCCGATCTCCGGACGCACGACCAGCTGATCGAGCAGCCTCGGCTTGCTCAGCCGTTCGTCGGCAACCGGTGGAGCCTTGGCCGTCACGGTCATCTCCCCGCTCACTCCTTACCGCTTGCCGTTCTTGGCGTACTCCGCGACCTTGTCCACATTGGACTTGTCGACGAAGCCGGGACCGGTCAGGACGGGCTTGCCACCGCCGAGCGTGTTGGCGTTGTCCTTGAACAGCTTCAGCATCACGATCGGCAGGTAGCCCTGCTGGTACTGCTGCTGGTCGACGGCGAAGAGCACCTCACCGGACTTGATCGAGTTGACCACGTCCGCGTTCAGGTCGAACGTCGCGACCTGCGCCTTCGAGCCCGCGCCCTTGATGGCGGAGGCGGCGTTCACGGCGACCTGCGGGTTCAGCGCCAGCACGCCGTCGACGGAGGTGTCGGACTGCAGCTTGGCCTTGATGCGCGCCTCGATGTCGGTCGGGTTGGAGATGTCGACCTGCAGGTTCTCCACGGCACCGCCGAAACCGGTGCGGGCACCGTCGCAGCGCTGGTTGAGGCCCGTGTTGCCGGCCTCGTGGATCACGCACAGCAGCTTGGTCCTGCCCGCCGCCTTGAGCTTCTTGCCGGCTTCCTCACCGGCGATCGACTCCTCCTGGCCGACGTGGGCCATGGCACCGAACTCGGCGCTCTTCGCGCTGCCGGAGTTGATCGTGATGACCGGGATCCCGGCCTTCACCGCGTTCTCGATGGAGGTCTTCAGCGCGTCCGGGTTCGCCATCGACACCACGATGCCGCCGACCTTCTGCGACACGGCGTTGTCGATCAGCTTGGCCTGGGCGCCGGGGTCGCCGTCGGAGTTGTAGGTGACGCCGACGCCGAGCTGCTTGCCCGCGTCCTCGGCGCCGACCTTCACCACGCTCCAGAACGCGTCACCCGCGGTGCCGTGCGTGATGACGGCGACCTTGAGGTCACCCGAACTGCCGGACGAGCTGTTGTTCTGCGTGTTCTGGGTATTGGTACCCGTGGGACCGCTGCAGGCGGCGAGTAGAGCAACACCGGCGAGAGCAACGCCCGCGCGGATGACCAAGCGAGACTTCATCGTCTCCAGTCCCTTCAGAGGATCTTGCTGAGGTGCGCGAGGCTGCGCGCGGTGTCCTTCAGTGGCTTGTCCACTGGACTTCCGTCCTTGAGCCGCGTGTCCTGCTCAAGCACGAACCATCCGGTGTAGCCCGCCTCTTGAACGAGCTTCACCAGCGCTTCCACGTCCACGTCGCCGTCCCCGAGCGGCACGTAGATGCCCTGTTCCACGGCATCGGTGTAACTGAGCTCGCCGCTGCGCACCTTCGCCGCGATCTCGTCACGCACGTCCTTGAGGTGCACGTGACCGATGCGGTCCGGGTAGCGGCGCGCCAGCTCGACCGGGTCCGTGCCACCGATGAGGAGGTGGCCGGTGTCCAGGCAGAGCTGGAGATCGGAGTCCGCGAGGAACCGGTCGACCTCCGCCTCCCGCTCGACGTGGGTGCCCACGTGCGGGTGCAGCACGGTGGTGAGCCCGTGCTTCGCGGCGATCTCGCGGATCTTCGCGCAGGTGTCGACGAGGGTGTTCCACTCCTCGTCGGTGAGCTGCGGTCGTTCGTCGTAGCCGTCCAGGCCCGTCGCGGCGGCGAGCACGAGCACCTCGGCCCCGCCCGCCTTCAGGATTCCTGCCACGCGGTCGGCTTCGTCCAGAGTGGACTGCACGTCCGTGTGCAGCGTGACGGCGAGGAAGCCGCCGACCAGCGTCAGCTCGTACTCGGTGAGCAGCGCCTTCAACGCACCGGGGTCGGCGGGCAGGTAGTCGGGAGGGCCGAGCTCGGTGGCTGCCAGGCCCAGCTCGTTCATCTCGCCGAGGACGGTCGGGGCCGGCAGGACGTTGCCCCAGCCCGGAACCTCGCACACGCCCCAGGAGATCGGTGCTCCAGCGATCTTCGCCATGCTCAGTTCCCCTCGATCTTCACCGGTGCGCCGGTGCGGCGCGACCGCTCACACGCTTCAGCCAGGCGAAGGCTGATCAGACTCTCCCTCGCCGGTGACGGGTTCGCGACTTCGCCCTTGATGACCTGCGTGAACAGGTTCATCTCGTTGACGTACGCGCGGTGGAAGCGCTCGGGGAAGCCGGGGTAGGCGTCCGGTCCGGCCACGTGGCCGCCGGGCTCCAGCGAGTTGAGCGGCGTGCGCGGGTCGACGCCCGCGACGAGCGAGTCCTTGCTGCCCAGCACCTCGATGCGGTGGTCGTAGCCGACCGGGTCGTGCCGGCCGCCGGCCAGCGTGGCGTGCGCGCCGCCCGCGAACTTCAGCATCACGACCGCGTTGTCGACGTCGTCGGCGTCCGCGAACGCCTGGTGCACCAGCACCGAACCGCTCGCGTAGACCTCCACGACGGGCTCGCCGACCAGCCACGGCACGCAGTCCAGGTCGTGGATCAGCAGGTCGCGGAAGATGCCGCCGGAGGCGGGCAGGTAGGAGAAGTCCGGCGGGTTCGCGTCGTTGCCGACGGCCCTGACCAGGTAGATGTCGCCGACCTCGCCCGCGCGGATGCGGCGGTTGAGCTCGTAGATGGCCGGGTCGAACCGGCGCTGGAAGCCCACGAGCACCTCGACGCCGGACTTCTCGACGTCCTCGACCAGCGCCGTCATCTCGGCGAGGTCGCTCGCGATCGGCTTCTCGCACAGCGTGGGGACACCCTTGGCGATCGCCGCGCGCAGCATCTCCGGGTGGGTGTTCGTCGGGGTGGCGAGCAGGACACCGTCGACGTTGCCCAACAACGTGTCGAGGTCGTCCACCGCCTTGGTCCCGCTCAGGTCAGCCGACGCCTGCGCGGCGCGACCGGGCACCGGGTCGAAGAGAAGCACCTCGTCGACTCGATCCAGTGCGGCGAGGTTGGTCGCGTGCATGGTGCCGATCCTGCCGACACCCGCTACTCCGATCCGCATCGCAGGTTTCCCCTGTTCATCGCCGAGATGTGTTAGAGCGCTCTATTGGTTGGAGCGCTCTAATGCTGTAGCTTCCATCACACGGGTGTCAAGGGTGTGTTTCCCGCCCGTGACGTGAGGGGAGGTGGTCACCGGTGGTCAGACCGACGATGGAGGACGTGGCTCTGCGTGCGGGCGTGTCCCGCGCACTGGTGTCACTCGTGATGCGCAACTCACCCAAGGTGAGCGAGGCGCGACGCGCTGCTGTCCTGAAGGCCGCGGAGGAACTGGGGTATTCGCCGCACGCGATGGCGCGATCACTCGCCTCGCGCACGTCGACAGTGCTGGGCGTGATGGTGTCCGACCTGCACAACGCGTTCTTCGCCGAGGTCGTGGACGGCATCGACGAGGTCGCGCGCGAGCAGGGGTTCGACATCATCATCAACACCGGTGGCCGCTCGCCCGCCCGCGAACGCCGCGCGCTGGAGTCGCTGCTCTCGTTCCGCCCGGCCGGGTTGATCCTGCTGTCGCCCGTCGTTCCGGCGACCGCGATCAGCAAAGCCGCCGAACAACTTCCGATCGTGCTCGTCGCCCGGTCGTCGCGAGTGTCCACTGTGGATACGATCAACGACGACGGCGAGCAGGGTGCGCGGCTGGCGGTCGACCACCTGGTCTCGTTGGGGCACAAGCGCATCGCCCATCTCGACGGCGGTGAAGGAACCCAGGCCGGACCGCGTCGCCGGGGCTACGTCACCGCGATGGAAGCGCACGGGCTCACGCCCCAGGTCGTGCCGTCCGAGTACACCGACGCGGCCGGTGCGCGGGCGATCCGATCACTGATCGAGGATGGCGCGCTGCCCACCGCCATCCTGTCCTGCAACGACTTCAACGCCGTCGGCGCGATCTCGGCGTTGGAGGACGCCGGACTGCGCGTGCCGCACGACGTTTCCGTTGTGGGGTACGACAACACTTCGTTGGCGGCACTCCGCCACGTTTCGCTGACCACGATCGACCAGCCGCGTGCCGAGTTCGGCCGGCTGGCGGCTCTGGCCCTGCTGCAGCGAGTTCGCGACGGGCGCACCGAACCCGTGCGCCATCTCCTCAATCCCTCTCTCGTCGTCCGCAACACGACAGCTCCCCCAGGAGGACCGCGTTGAGCACCATCCCCCACTGGATCGACGGCGCCCGCACCACGGGGGTGTCGTCCCGCACGTCCGACGTCTTCAACCCCGCGACCGGCGAGGTCGCCAAGCAGGTCGTGCTGGCCGAGCAGGCGGACGTCGACCTCGCGGTGTCGTCCTCGCTGAAGGCGGCGCAGTCGTGGTCCGAGTCGTCGCTGTCGACCCGCAGCAGGATCCTGTTCGCCTACCGGCACCTGCTGCACGAGGCGCGCAACGAGCTCGCCGAGATCATCACGTCCGAGCACGGCAAGGTGCTCTCCGACGCCGCCGGTGAGGTGCAGCGCGGCCTCGAGGTCGTCGAGTTCGCGTGCGGCATCCCGCAGCTGCTCAAGGGCGAGCACTCCGAGCAGGTCTCACGCGGCGTCGACGCGTACTCGCTGCGCCAGCCGCTCGGCGTGGTCGCGGGCATCACGCCGTTCAACTTCCCCGTGATGGTGCCGATGTGGATGTTCCCCATCGCCATCGCGACCGGGAACACCTTCGTGCTCAAGCCTTCCGAGCGCGACCCGTCCGCGTCGGTGCGGCTCGCCGAGCTGTTCCAGGAGGCAGGGCTGCCCGACGGCGTGCTGAACGTCCTGCAGGGTGACGCGTTCGCCGTCAACGCGCTGCTCGACCACCCGGACGTCGCGGCCGCGTCGTTCGTCGGCTCGACCCCGATCGCGAAGCACGTGTACTCGCGCGGAACCGCCGCCGGCAAGCGCGTGCAGGCCCTGGGTGGCGCGAAGAACCACATGGTCGTGCTGCCGGACGCCGACCTCGACGTGGCGGCCGACGCCGCCGTCTCCGCCGGTTACGGCTCTGCCGGTGAGCGCTGCATGGCGATCTCGGTCGTCGTCGCGGTCGGCGAGACCGGTGACGCCCTCGTGGAGAAGATCGCCGCGCGGACCCGCGACCTGCACCCGTCGGTGCTGCCTGGCACCAACCCCGACGCGCAGATGGGCCCGCTGGTCACCGGCGTGCACCGGGACAAGGTGAAGTCCTATGTGGACGCGGGCGAGGCCGCCGGTGCTTCGCTCGTGGTCGACGGCCGCGGCTACGCGCCCGAGGGACACGAGAACGGCTTCTGGCTCGCGCCGACGCTCTTCGACCACGTCACGCCCGACATGACGATCTACACCGACGAGATCTTCGGCCCGGTGCTGTCGGTCGTGCGCGTCAACACGTTCGAGGACGCCGTGGAGCTGGTGAACGCCAACCCCTACGGCAACGGCACGGCCATCTACACCGGTGACGGCCTGGCCGCGCGGGAGTACCAGCGGCGGGTGCACGTCGGCATGGTCGGCATCAACGTGCCGATCCCCGTGCCGATGGCGTACTACTCGTTCGGCGGCTGGAAGGACTCGCTGTTCGGCGACACGCACGTGCACGGCGCGGAGGGCGTGAAGTTCTACACCCGCGCGAAGGCGATCACGGCCAGGTGGCCGCAGCAGCACGGCGTGAACCTGGGCTTCCCGACGCACGGCTGATCCGTTCGGCCCAACGGTGGCCCCTGTCCGCATTCGGCGAACAGGGCCACCGTTTCTATTTGGTACGAACCAATTCACCCGGCCGCGACGCGCTGATCTGGGGCGACGAACTAAGCGAACGATTGTCCTGCTGCAATTTTCCGCGGTTCGCCGATCATGGAATATTCCGACACAGATCATCGGTTCGACAAAGGTGCTGGACACGGCGGTAGGATCCGCGCTCACCAGTCGAACAACGCTTCCTTTCTCGCGGGCGCGGTCCCGTTCGTTACAGCCCTCGCCGGAAAGGAGGAAGAACGCCGCAGCAGGAGGACCGAACACGATGTCGCCCAGCGAGGACGACAGTCCGTTCGCGACAGCACGCCGCGCCACCACATGTGCCGAGTTCGTTCGCGCGCTGAACCAGCTGCGCCAGACGAGAGGATTGTCGTACCAGCAGGTGTCGGACAGCGCCGGCACCCGCGTGCTGCCGAAGAGCAGCGCCCACGCGCTGTGCACGTTCCGGTTCCCGAAGCGGGAAGACCAGCTCCGGGCCTTCCTCACCGGGTGCGGGGAGCCTGCCGACGCGCGCGAGCGGTGGGTGGAGCAGTGGCGGCGCGTGACGGCCTCCCGCGCCAACAGGAGGCCGCACCCCGCTGCTCAGCTGGTCCAAAGCTCGGCCAGGGGTTTCTCACCACCGGAATAGCATTCCGGCACCTTCGCGAGCCTAACGGTCCACACCGGTGCCCACCAGACTGTTGGACGGCATTGGACGTGGCCAATACGACCAATTGACCACCGCATGGTCAGGGCCGCCGGAAAAGGTGACAAAAACTGGTCAGTTGGACTCCGTTGGACGATGTCGGATGTGGTTGTACCCGGCCGCGAAAAACCTGGACGGCGATTCGGTTGGCAATCACCCGAGTGAGTGACAGGATCGTGGTCGAGCCGTTATGTCGCGGAGTTCTGCGGCAACGCCAATTGCCCGCACGGACGCTTTCCGCACATCCGGCTTTTCGCTGTTCCGCCAACCCAGCTGGTCTGCCCGGCGCACGGTGCCGCCCTGCGCCGGGTCCCCCCACCCAGGAGTTCGGATGACCACCACCCCCTACACCGGGGCACCGCACCCGCGCCGAAAGTGCTCGACGTCCCCCACCACCAGCAGCGTCCTGCTGGCGGTGACCGCGTTCGTCTTCACCGGCTGGATGCTCGCGCAGGGCCACTCGCCGGTCGTCGCCGTCGCCACGACGAGCGCCGTTCTGGCCGTGACCACCACGCTGAGCCGCAGCCGGCTGTTCAGCGCCAGGTTCGGCCCGCTGCCGCCGGCCAACCCGATGGTGATCTGGCAGGACGACGAGCGATGACCTACCCGGAGGGCGATCCGCTCGAACGCCTGAACCGGCTCTGGTCGCAGCTCCTGCTCGGACTGTCCAGGCCGGGCAGGCGAGCCGAGGCGCTGGCGGCGTACCGCGAGGTGCGCGTGATCCTCAGGACCGAGCTGGGCATCGACCCCGAGCCCGCGTTGCCGTTGATCGCGACGTCGACCGCGGAGCTGAGGGCAGCGACGGCGGCCGAGTTCATCGAGTTGCTCAGAACGATCCACCTGCGGTCGGGTCTGACCCTGCCGGAGATCTCCCGGCGGGCGGGCCAGGTGCTGCCGCGCAGCCAGGCCTACTCGTTGCTCAGACGCGGCAAGCTGCCGACGAAGCCCGAGCAGGTGCGGGCGTTCGTCACGATCTGCGGGCTGCCCGAACCGCAGGTGGCGCGCGTGATGGAGCTGTGGGCGACGCTGCGGGAGCAGACCGAGCTCGCCGTCAGCGAACCGGAGGACGACAAACCCTTCGCGATCCTGATCGTGCGCACCGCATGAGAAAGCCCCCGCCCGGTTGCGGAGCGGGGGCTTTCGCGGCGAACGATCAGGCGTCGACCTTCTCGCGTTCCGGTGCAGGCGTCGTGGGAGGCGCCGGCTTCGGCAGGAACTTCCTGATCAGAGGGAAGAACACGATCAGCAGGACGACGACGTAGACGATCACCGCCATCGGGCTGTTGACCAGGCCGACCAGCGAGCCGTCGGAGAGCTGCAGCGAGCGGCGCATCTGCTGTTCCGCGGCCGGGCCGAGGATCACGCCGATGATCGCGGGCAGCACTGGCAGGCCGTAGCGGCGCATCCCGAAGCCCAGCAGGCCGATGACGAACATCAGCAGCAGGTCGAAGATGTCCGCGTTCACCGCGTAGGCACCGACCGAGGCGAAGAACAGGATGCCCGCGTAGAGGTACGGCCGCGGGATGCGCAGCAGCTTCGCCCACAGCGGTGCCAGCGGCAGGTTCAGCACCAGCAGCAGCGTCAAGCCGATGAACAGCGACGCGATCAACGCCCAGACCAGGCCTGCCTCGCGCTGGAACAGCAACGGGCCGGGCTGGATGCCGTACGTCTGGAACGCCGCCAGCATCACGGCCGCGGTCGCGGTCGTCGGCAGGCCCAGGGTCAGCATCGTGACGAGAGTGCCCGCGGCGGAAGCGGATGCCGTGGACTCCGGGCCCGCGACGCCCTCGATGGCGCCCTTGCCGAACTCGTCCTTGTGCTTGGACAGCCGCTTCTCCGTCACGTACGACAGGAAGGTCGGGATCTCCGCGCCACCCGCCGGGATCGCGCCGAACGGGAACCCGATCACCGGGCCACGCAGCCACGGCTTCCAGGTGCGCTTCAGATCTGCACCCGACAGCCACGGACGGCCGACCGGGATCGGGTCGAACGGCTTGCGGCGCAGGTGAGCCGCGACCCACAGGGCCTCGCCGACCGCGAACAGCGCCACGGCGACCACGACCACGTCGATGCCGTCGGCCAGGTGCAGCGAGCCGAACGTGAGGCGCTGCTGCCCGGTCATCTCGTCGAGGCCGACCAGGCCGAGCGTCAGGCCGATGAGCAACGACGCCACACCGCGGATCCGCGAGGAACCGAGCACCGACGTCACCGCGATGAACGCCAGCACCATGATCGCGAACAGGTCCGGCGCGCCGATGTCGACGGCGTGCTTGGCCACGAACGGGGCCAGCAGGACGATCAGGATCGTGCCGATGATGCCGCCGGTGAAGTGGCCGATGGCGGCGGCGGCAAGCGCTTGCGCACCGCGGCCCTTGCGGGCCATGGGATTGCCTTCGAACGCCGTGACCACCGCGGCGCTCTCACCGGGTGTGTTCAGCAGGATCGACGTCGTCGAGCCACCGAACATGCCGCCGTAGTAGATGCCGGCGAACATGATGAACGCGCCGGTCGGCTCCATGCCGTAGGTGACGGGCAGCAGCAGGGCCACCGCCATCGCCGGGCCGATGCCCGGCAGGACGCCGATCGCGGTGCCGAGCAGCACGCCGATCGCGGCGAACAGCAGGTGTGTCGGTGTCAGCGCGGTCGCGAAGCCGTCGAGCAGTTGCTCCACCTAGAACACCTCCATCAACGGGCCACCGGGGAGCGGGACACCGAGCAGGTTGTTGAACACGACGAACGTCAGGATCGACAGGCCCGCCGCGATCAACGGGTCCCGCACGAACGCCCTGCTGCCGAGCGCGTAGGCCGCGCCCCAGAACAGGATCGCGCCGGAGATCGGGAAGCCGACCACGCCGATCAGCGCGGCGTTCGCGAGGAAAGCACCGCACAGCAGCAGAACCGTGCGCCAGTCGGCGGGCTCGGAGAGGTCGACGTCCTCGCCGCCCTCCGCCTCACCGCGGCCGCCGCGCAGCACGTCCCTCGCCAGCAGCACCGCGACCACCAGCAGCAGCGAGCCGACGAGGATCGGCACCGCCTTGGGCCCGACCGGGCCGCGCTGGGCGAAGTCGGTGGGAATGCGCAGCGCGTCGGTCAGCACCAGCACGCCGAGCACGACCAGCAGGGCGCAGATGCCCAGCTCAGACCGCTCTCGCAACCAACTCCTCGTCGCCGTCATGCCAGCCCCAAGTCCTTCAGCACCGTTGCCACCCGCTTGTTCTCGTTTTCCAGGAACGTCTTGAACTGGTCCCCAGGAGCGAACGCGTCGGTCCAGCCGTTGCGCTGCAAGGCCTCCGCCCACTGCGGCGTCTTGTGCATCCGCTCCAGCAGGTCGACCAGCTTGTCGCGGTCGGTCTGCGTGATGCCGGGCGGTGCGACGATGCCGCGCCAGTTGGCGAACTCGACGTCCACGCCGGACTCCTTGAGCGTCGGCGCGTCGATGCCCTCGACCCGCTTGCCGCTCGTCACCGCCAGCACGCGCAACGTGCCCGCCTTGATCTGGTCGCGGTACTCGCCGACGCCCGAGACGCCGAACGCGACCTTGCCACCGAGCACCGACGCGAGCAGCTCGCCGCCGCCGTCGTACTGGATGTAGTTGACGTTCTTCGGCTGCAGGCCCACGGCCTTGGCCATCAGCATCGGGGCCATGTGGTCGGGGCCGCCGGGCGCGGAGCCGCCGCCGACGGTCACCGTGCCGGGGTTGGCCTTCCACGCGTCCACAAGTTGTTGCAACGAGGTGTACGGCGAGTCCTTGGACACGACGACGATGTCCGGTTCCTCGATCAGCCTCGCGATCGGGGTCGTGTCGAGCAGCGAGTTCGGCGACTTGTTCGTGTACACCGCGCCGACGACGCCCAGCCCCATCGACATGATCAGCTTGCCGTTGCCGCGCTCACCGACCGTGCGGCCGAGCCCGACCGTGCCGCCGGCGCCGGGGAGGTTGAAGACCTCGGCGTTGCGCAGCAGGTCAGCGTCCTCCATGGCCTTGGCCGCGGTGCGGGCCGTGATGTCGTAACCGCCGCCCGGCTGGTTCGGCACCAGCACGCGCAGCGTCCGCACCTGGCTGGTCTCGCCGCTGTCCGCACCCGGCGTCAGCAGCGGTGGCACCAGCAGGACGGCGAGCACCGCCGTCGCCACCGCCACCCACACCTTCACCGACACTGTGATCCCCGCCTCTCGTTCGCGTGGTTCGACATGTTGCTCTGGTGTAAACCTTGATGTCGCTCTTGCGCTTCTAAGGTTTCTTTCGGTCTTTCTGGTCACGGGAGGTTTCATGCGCCGCCGCCGTTCCCTGGCCAGTCAACTCCTCGTGTGGCAACTCGTAGTCGTCACCTTGCTACTGTGCGCGGTCGGCGCGCTGACGGTCGTCCAGACGGGCAGCAACTTTCGCTCCAACGAGGAACGCCGGATGCTGTCGGTGGCGGAGAACGTCGCCGCCACGAACGTCGTGCAGACGTCGATGGGCAACTGGCGGGTTCTCGCCGCGCCCGCCGAGACCGCGCGGAGCCTGTCCGGTGCCTCCTACGTGCTGATCGTCGACGCCCGGCGGATCGTGATCGCCTCGCCGGACCCGGCCCAGATCGGGTCCACTCTGGACACTGCGACCACAGCGCTCGACGGCAAGGCGTGGGTCGGCACGGTCAACGACTCGATCGAGGCGCACGTGCCGGTGTTCGACGAGCAGACCCGCAAGGTCAGCGGGATGGTCGTCGCGGGTGTGATCGAGCCGGGGCTGTTCGCCGGCGCGCTGGACCAGCCGGAGGACGTGCTGCGCTACCTGGCGATCGCGCTGGTCATCGGCGTCACCGGGTCGTTGCTGCTGGCCCGCCGCGTGAAGAACCAGACCCTCGGGCTGGAGCCGCACGAGATCACCGCGCTGGTGGAGAACCGCGAGGCGTTGCTGCACGGCATCAAGGAGGGTGTCGTCGGCCTCGACGCCCAGCACCGGATCACGCTGGTCAACGACCACGCTCGCGACCTCCTCGCGCTGCCGGACGACGCGGTCGGCCGCTCGGTCGAGGAGCTGGAGCTCAACGACCGGCTGCGCGACGTGCTGACCGGCCGCGCGACCGGTGTCGACCAGCTGGTGCTACGGCAGGGCGTCGTGCTCACGCTGAACCGCATGCCGATCGAGGGCGCCGGCGCGGTCGTGACGTTGCGGGACCGCACGGAACTGCTTGCGCTGCAACACGAACTGGACGCCTCGCAGCACGCGACGGACACGTTGCGGGCGCAGGCGCACGAGTTCGCGAACCGCCTGCACACCATCGCCGGGCTGATCGCGCTGAAGGAGTACGACGAGGTCAGCAACTACATTCACCAGATCAGCTCGGCACAGGACCAGTGGCGGACCGAGGTGAGCTCGCGCATCGGCGACCCCGCCGTGGCCGCGTTGCTGATCGCGAAGGCCTCGCTGGCCGCCGAACGCGGCACGGCGCTGCGGATGGAGCCGGACAGCGTGCTGGGGCGCGTGGACGAGGCCCTGTCGGCGGATCTCGTGATGGTGCTGGGAAATCTCGTCGACAACGCGTTGGATGCGCTGAGCTCGCTGAGCACGAACGGCGCTCAGAAGTGGATCGAGGTGGGTGTGATGCAGTTGGACGACGAGGTCCAGGTCGTGGTGCGCGACTCCGGTCCCGGCGTGGCGCCGGAACTGGCGGAAGAGGTGTTCCGGCACGGGTTCACGACCAAGGCGGCATCGCACGGCGAACGCGGCATCGGGCTCGCGCTGATCAGGCGGGCGTGCCTGCGGCGCGGAGGTTCGGTGAACGTGTCGGGCTCCGTCTTCACCGCAAGGCTGCCCTGGTGATCCGGGTGCTCGTCGTCGACGACGACTTCATGGTGGCCAAGGTCCACAGCGGCTACGTCGCGCGCACCGACGGCTTCGAGGTCGTCGGGGTCGCGCACACCGGCGGGGACGCGTTGCGGCAGGTGGCAACGCTCAAGCCCGACCTCGTGCTGCTCGACGTCTACCTCCCGGACCAAAGTGGACTGGAGGTGCTGAAGTCGTTGCGCGCCAACGCGGACGTGGACGTCATCGTGATCACGGCGGCAACCGACGTCGACACCGTGCGCAGCGCGATGCGCGGTGGCGTGCTGCACTACCTGATCAAGCCGTTCGACTACTCGGCACTGCGCGACCAGCTCGCGCACTTCGCGTCGTTGCGGGAGAAGCTGCACCGGCTGGACTCGGCCGCCCAGGCGGACGTGGACCAGGTGTTCGGGGCACGACCGACCTCGAAACCGTTGCTGCCCAAGGGTTTGACCCCGGAGACCGCGCAGCTCGTGGAGAACGCGCTGCGGTCACATCCGGAAGGGCTGTCGGCGTCGGAGTGCGCGTCGTCGACCGGCGTCGCCCGAGTGAGCGCGCGCCGGTACCTGGAGCACTTCGTGTCCGCGGGACGAGCGGAAGTCCGGCTGCGCTACGGCGGAACCGGGCGGCCGGAACGGATCTACGCCCTAGTCCCAGGAGCCTGAACGGCCGCGCTTGGTCTCCGCGCGGCGCTTCTTGGTCGCGATGCGGCGTTCCTTCGAGCCCTTGGTGGGCTTGGTCGGCTTGCGCATCGGAGGCGGTGGAGCGGCGGCCGCACGCAGGATCGCGGCGAGGCGTTCCCGTGCGGCGGCGCGGTTCTGCAGCTGCGCACGGTGCTCGGACGCGGCGATCGTGAGCACGCCGTCGACCAGCCGGTTCTCCAGGCGGTAGAGCATCCGGCGCTTGAGGTGCTCGGGGATCGACGGCGAGGCAGCCAGGTCGAACGAGAGCTCCACGCGGCTGTCCGCCGTGTTCACTCCCTGCCCGCCCGGCCCACCTGACCTGGAAAAACGTTCGCGCAACTCGGACGCCGGGATCACCAGCGTCCGAGTCACGGTCACGTCGTTCATGTCTGCCAGGCTAATAGGTGAGGCCCGGCAAAGTCGCGATCTTTATCAGCGTCTCCCGGTCGAGCGGCGGCGTCGGCCGGGTCGTCGGGCTGTCCAGTTTCGGCATGCCGAGCACGTTGGTGCGGAACTCTCCCACGTTGACGCTGATGACCTTGACGAACGAACCGTCTGGTTGAAGCGCCTCCACCTGGTACAGGTAGACGCCCTCCTGCTTGCCCGAGATGCTGGACCGGACCTTGGTGCCGTTGATCTCGCGAAGCTCGCACGGTGCGACCTCGGGCTCGTAGCACCAGCTGAGGTCTGCGCCGGCGTTGCCCTGGTGGATCTCGATCGTCACCGCACCGGTGCCCTGAGCGTCCTTCAGCAGTGCCACGGCTTGACGAACGTTTCCGTGGTCGAAGAACTGCAGTGGACCTGCCGGGACGCTCGGGACGTCCTGCACAGTCACTCCGGCGGGGATCAGATCAGCCTCGCGCAGGATCGCGGTGAGCCGGCCGTTGCGGTCGACGCCACCGGCGTCCGCCGCCGACATCCCCGTGCTGGCGGGCTGCGGCACCATCACGTACCCGGCCGTGCCGAGGCCGGCCAGCAGCGCGAACGCCAGCGCGCCCGCGATGGCGGCGCGCCTGCGGGCGAGCTTCGTCTTGCCCTTGCGGATGACCTCGGAGCGGTAGATCCGCAGCGTCGGCTCGTCCTCCAGCAGTTCGCGCAACGCGGCGAGCCCCTTGGCCGCCTGACTCTTCACCGTGCCCTCCGTCCTGCCGAGGATGCGGGCGGTCTCGGTGATGCTCAGGTCCTCCCAGTACCGCAGCACGACGACGGCACGCTGGCCCGGCGGCAACGCGTCCAGCGCGTGCCGCAGGTCGAAGTCGGCCGAGTCGTCGGTCACCGCGGGTTCGGGCAGGACGTCGACTGAGCGTTCGCGCTGGAAGAAGCCCCGCCTGGACTCGTCGACGGCCGTGCGCACCAGCACCTTGCGCGCGTAGGCGTCCACGCTGTCCTTGCGCACGCGCGACCACGCCACGTAGAGCTTGATCAGCGCGGTCTGGACGATGTCCTCGGCGCGGTGCCAGTCGCCGCACAGCAGGTACGCCGTGCGGCGCATGACGAGAGCGCGTGCGTCGACGAACTCCCCGAACTCGCGGTCCCGAGAATTCTTACGGTCCAAGTCCCCCTCCTCGGTCGCCGCTTAGTACGCAACGACGACCGCGGGAGGTTGCCTCAGAAGCGAGGGTGGTCTCCGACCAGTGCGGCGCCGCCCTCTTCTGACTTGGTGATCTCGCCGAGCACCCACGACGGGACGTGGCGCGCGGTGAGCACGGCCAGGGCGCGGTCGACGTCCTCGGGCGCGACGACGGCGACCATGCCGACGCCCATGTTGAACGCCTTCTCCATCTCCTCGCGCTCCACGCGGCCGCGCTGGGCGATGAGCTGGAACACCGCGGGCGGCGTCCAGGTGCCGCGGTCGAGCGTCGCGTGCAGGCCCTCCGGCAGCACGCGGGCCAGGTTCGCGGCCAGGCCACCACCGGTGACGTGCGAGAACCCGCGGACCTCCGTCTCGGCGATCAGCGCGAGGCAGTCCTTGGCGTAGATCTTGGTCGGCTCCAGCATCTCCTCGCCGAGGGTGCGGCCGAACTCCTCGACGTGGCCCTCCAGCGGCATCCGCGCGATCTCCAGCAGGACGTGCCTGGCGAGCGAGTAGCCGTTGGAGTGCAGGCCGGACGAGCCCATCGCGATCACGACGTCACCGTCGCGGACCCGGTCGGGGCCGAGCAGCTTGGACTGCTCGACCACGCCCACGCCGGTGCCGGAGATGTCGTAGTCGTCGTCGCCCATCAGACCGGGGTGCTCGGCCGTCTCGCCGCCGAGCAGCGCGCACCCGGCCTGGACGCAGCCCTCGGCGATGCCCTTGACCAGCGCCGCGATCTTGTCCGGGACGACCTTGCCTACCGCGATGTAGTCCTGCACGAACAGCGGCTCGGCACCGCACACGACCAGGTCGTCGACGATCATGGCGACGAGGTCGATGCCGACGGTGTCGTGCTTGTCGAGCGCCTGGGCGATCGCGATCTTGGTGCCGACGCCGTCCGTCGATGACGCGAGGACCGGCTCCTTCCAGCGGTCGAGCTTGAGCTGGAACAGCCCGGCGAACCCGCCGATGCCACCGAGCACCTCTGGCCGGTGCGCCTTGGCCGCCCACGGCTTGAGCTTCTCCACCGCCTCGTCACCTGCGGCGATACTGACTCCGGCGGCGGCGTAGGTGGCCTTGGCGCTGTCGGTCACGTCAACTTCTTCCACTTGGATCTGTCAGCTCAGGGACGACGGAGTGCGTCCTCGGCACCATAGCCGTTCGGCAGAACGGGAGCGGCCGAGCCCGACACCCCCTTGAGGCCCTCGAGCAGGTGCTTGCCGATGAGTGCGTCCGCCGGCAGCTCGATCGGGTACTCGCCGTCGAAGCAGGCAGCGCACAGCCGCGACTTGGGCTGCTCGGTCGCCGCGACCAGCTGCTCGAGCGACACGTACCCGAGCGTGTCGGCACCGATCGACCGGCGGATGCCGTCGTCGTCCAGCCCGTTCGCGATGAGCTCGGCCCGCGAGGCGAAGTCGATGCCGTAGAAGCACGGCCACTTGACCGGCGGTGCCGCGATCCGCACGTGCACCTCGACCGCACCGGCCTCGCGCAGCATGCGGACCAGCGCACGCTGCGTGTTGCCGCGCACGATCGAGTCGTCCACGACGACCAGCCGCTTGCCGCGGATGACGTCCCGCAGCGGGTTCAGCTTCAGCCGGATGCCCAGCTGGCGGATGGTCTGCGACGGCTGGATGAACGTCCGGCCGACGTAGGCGTTCTTGACCAGGCCCGACCCGTACGGGATGCCGCTGGCCTGCGCGTATCCGATCGCGGCCGGCGTGCCGGACTCCGGCACCGGGATCACCAGGTCGGCCTCGACCGGGTGCTCCTTGGCCAGGCGACGACCGATCTCGACGCGCGTCGCGTGCACGGACCGCCCGGAGATCGACGTGTCCGGCCGCGCCAGGTAGACGTACTCGAAGATGCAGCCCTTGGGCTCGGGGTTCGCGAACCGGCTGGAGCGCAGCCCGTCACCGTCGATCGCGATGAGCTCACCGGGCTCGACCTCGCGCACGAAGCTCGCGCCCACGATGTCCAGCGCCGCGGTCTCACTCGCCACGACCCAGCCCCGTTCGAGCCGGCCCAGCACCAGCGGCCGCACGCCGTGCGGGTCACGCGCCGCGTAGAGCGTGGACTCGTCGGAGAACGTGAGGCAGTAGGCGCCCTTGACCGTCGGCAGCAGCTCCAGCGCGGCCTGCTCGATCCCCTTGTCGGCGGCCGCGTAGGCGAGCAGACCGCAGAGGATGTCCGAGTCGGTCGTGGCGCCGTTGCGCTCGATGATGCCGAGCTCCTTGGCCTTGTCGAGCAGCTCGGCGGTGTTCACCAGGTTGCCGTTGTGACCGAGGCTGAGCCCCGACCCGGCGGCGGTCGTGCGGAACGTGGGCTGCGCGTTCTCCCAGGTGGTGGACCCGGTGGTGGAGTAACGGCAGTGCCCGACGGCCACGTGGCCCTTCAGGCTCTGCAGCACCTGCTCGTCGAACACCTGGCTGACGAGCCCGAGATCCTTGAAGACGACGACCTGCGACCCGTCGCCGACGGAGATGCCGGCGGCCTCCTGGCCGCGGTGCTGCAGGGCGTAGAGCCCGTAGTAGGTGAGTTTCGAGACGTCCTCGCCAGGAGCCCAGACGCCGAAGACGCCGCACTCCTCACGGGGTTCCTGTTCGGGCTGGGAATGGTCGGCGACCACCGAGTGGCTCCCTCACGACGGGGGCTGGCTACTTCCCGAGTGTAAGTGGAGCACCGGGTGATGTACCCCCCTCCAACCCCTGGTGGGGTGACCAAACTCATGCCTTTCGGCACTGAAACAGCTCAGTCTGGATCGAGTTGGTCTGAAGCGCCCCGATCGTGCGCTGCTTCGCGAGGCAGACCACCTCGTCACCGACCTTCACGTCACCGTCGATTTCGCCGGGATGCACCGAGTCCTTCGAGTACTGCGAGCGCTCGTAGCTGCCACCGCCCGGCAACTGGCCGATCAGCTCCATCCGGACCCTGGGCTCTGGCGCACCCGACGAGCACATCTGGTACTCGTCCAGCCCGGTCACCTTGAACCGGACCTCGGCTTGACCACCTGAGGGCTCACGGTGTCCGGGTCCAGGGCGTCGTCCGGCACCTCACCGACGAGCACGAGCCGCAGCTGGGAGTCGGCGCGGTCGTAGCCGGACGGCACCTCGTAGATCTTGTCGACCTTGAACCTGACTTTCTCGCGCCACTCGGCCGCACCACAGCCGCTCAGCACGAGGCAGCCCGCCAGGACCACAACGATCTTGGGCATCAGGCCTTCCTGCAGCTCTTCACCAACGTCGTGACGTGTGAGTCCCCGATCGCGCTGCCCTTCTTCTGCTCAACCAGGCAAAGCACCTCGTCCCCGACAGCGGCTCCACCGGTGACGGCGCTCGGTTGCACCGGCTTGCGGGCCAAATCCTGCGGGTCCAACGCACCCTTCGGCGCGTCACCCGCCAGTTCGAGGCGGAAGAACTCGGTCGGGCTGCTGGTGTCGAGAGACTTGATCCGGTACCGGACCTCCTGCCCCTGCCAGGACGCCGCACACCCGGTGAGAAGCAGGCAGCCGAGCAGAGCCGCGGTGAGCTTGCGCATCAGTGCCCCCGCCCGACCTGCAGGACGTCCAGCACGCGCCGGTCGCCGGTCATCTCCTTGAGGTTCATCCGGTTCCAGAGCCAGAAGTAGACGAGCTCGGCATCACCGGTCACCTGCGCGTCGCCCTTTTCGCCGGGTGCGGCAGCACGGGTCTCTGGCACCTCACCCGCCGTCAGGGAGATCAGCCACGACTCGGGCACGTCGGTGGGCCGCACGACGGCAGTACCCGAGACCTCGTTGGGCGAATCGCCGTCGAGCTTGGCCGCGACGATCGTGGTCAGCACCTCGTCGATGCCGTCGGCGCAGAGGTCCGCGTCCGTGGCGACGACCTGACGGACGATCGTCTGCGCGTCGAACCGGCGCAGCACCGTCTCGTGAGCGATCCGGCGGTGCCACACCCAGGCCAGGTCGGGAGCAGCCGGTGAGAACGTCCACACGGGCCGATTGCCCGGTACGGCAGTG
Source organism: Lentzea flava (assembly GCF_014648475.1). Lineage (GTDB taxonomy): Bacteria > Actinomycetota > Actinomycetes > Mycobacteriales > Pseudonocardiaceae > Lentzea > Lentzea flava. The sequence goes on from NZ_BMRE01000045.1 coordinate 37,353, forward strand.
AGGACCTCTCCGGCCTCGGCCAGCTGCAGGTCGAGGTATTCGAGCGGCGACAACCCGCCCCCGGGTGCCGGCGGCCGCATCGGGTTGCGGCTGCCGGTGCGCAGGTAGGCGGTCGAGGTTTCCAGGAAGCGCGCCAGGTGCACGACGAGGTCCTGCACGGTCCACCCCGGACGCGTCGGAACCTCGGCGGTCGGGTCCGCATCCGCCACTGCCTTGCGGAACATCTCCGCCTGCTCGATGAACACAGCGGTCCACCGCTGGGCCGTCCACCCTGTCTGCACCATGAGCGACATCGTGCCCGAAACGGTCCACGCACGAGTGGGGAACCGGCGATGATGTGCCTGCGTCGCAGTGATCGAGGACCAAACAGGGGGTGTGGCGATGTTCGGCGTTGAGCCGGAACTGCTGCGCAACGCGTCCAAGGAGTTCGGCAACGGCTCCGACGCGGTGCGCGAGGCAGCGGAGATGATCTCGATGCTCAAACTCGACGCCGGTGCGCTCGGCGAGGTCGACGCGGCGGCGGAGTTCGCAGAGGCTCTGTCGAAGTTCGTCGGCACGCACTCCCAGGACCTCCAGCGCGGTTCCGCGTGGATCACCGACGCTGCCGAAGGGCTCATCTCGAACGCGGAGGCCTATCAGCGCACGGACGAGGACCACGCCTCGGCGCTGACGAAGCTCTTCCAGGGACTGGGGGGCGGCAAGTGAGTTACACCGATCCGGAGAGCCTGTACGGCAAGCTCGCGTCCGGTGACGTCGGCCGCATCGCCGCTGCCGCCGACCCGATCACCGGTGCCATCAGCGCGATCGGCCGCGCCGGGGACGCGGTGGCCAAGGGCGGCAAGACCGCGCTGAGCAACTGGGTCGGCGAAGCCTCCACCAAATTCACCGCACGCGCCGAACTGTCCGTGAACGCCGCCAAAGCCGCCGCGGAACGACTTGGCGCCGGTGCCGAAATCGTTCAAGCCGCATCCCGCGCCTACGGCCAGATGCGCAGCGCCGCAGATCAGGCGATCAACGTGTGGCGCAGCCGTCCGCCCGGCCTGGACGAGGAGCAGACCCGCACGCTGGCCAACCAGGTCAACGACTCCCTGAACAAGGTGAAGTCGGGCTACGACAACGTGCTGCGCTCGTACGCGGGCGCGCTCACCAGGATTCCACCCGGTTTCGAGGAGTCCGCGCGGACGGACTGCGGCTGGGACCGTGCTGCCCAACGTGCGGGCGCAGGTGGGGCGCTGCCGCCGGTGCCGCCACCCGGTACCGACCCGAAGACCGTCGCGGCGTGGTGGAAGTCGCTCAGCCAGCAGGAGAAGGACGCGCTGCTGGCCACGAAGTTCCAGGAGCTGGGCCAGCTTCCCGGCTTGCCGGCCGAGGTGCTCGACAAGGCGAACCGCGCTCGTATCGGTGATGACATCACCCGGTTCAACAACGAGAAGGACGCCCTGAAGCGCCAGCTCGCCGAGCGGGCTCGTGAACTGGGCGTCGACCCGGAGTCGGCGGAAGGCCAGCGGGCGCTGCGCAACGACCCGCAGGGGTCGCAGTTGATGTCCCAGTACGACGAGGCAGCACGTCGCGCCCACAACGCCGAGGCAGCGAACACCTCGTTGATCAAGGCAGGCGACGAGGTCGAGAAGAACGGCAAGCCGGCCTACATCCTTGCCTACAGCCCGGACGGCCCCGGTGGCAAGGAAGGCACCATGGCCATCGCGTTCGGCAACCCGGACACCGCCAAGAACCTCGCCGTCTGCGTGCCGGGAACGACGTCGAATCTCGAAGGCGGCTTCAGCATGTCGCAGGCCGCGAACCTCAGCAACGCGATGGGCAAGGACGGGGCCGCGATCCAGTGGCTCGGGTACGACGCACCCGCCGCCGCGCTCGGGCAGGTCAACGACCCGGCACAGGCGATCGAGGGCGGCAGGCTCCTCGCGAAGGACGTCGAGAACTACCGCGCGGTCAACCCCGGTGCGCACGTCACGGTGATCGGCCACAGCTACGGCAGCACGGTCGTCGGATACTCGGCGATGGACAACGGCCTCAAGGCGGACGACATCGCGTTCGTCGGCTCACCCGGCGTCGGTGCGTCCAATGTGGACCAACTTTCGGTGGGTCGCGGGCACGTGTACGTCGGTGGCACCGAGCACGACCCGGTCATCCAGGGCACCAGTGGTGACTGGTTCACCAAGGACGGGTCGTCGACCGGTCCGTACGACTCGTCGTTCGGCGCGAAGCAGTTCGGCACCTCCGGCGAGACCTGGGTCGGCGAAGCGCACTCGGCCTACTACGACAAGGGTTCCGAGTCGCTGGGCAACCTCGCGAAGATCGCCACCGGTCACGGCGGCGACGTCACCGCGCAGCGGTGGCAGGACTCGCCGACGCCCGTCGAGGTGCCCGGCTCGCACCTGCCCGGCGTCGGCCCGGTCATCGACTGGGGCGTCAACACCGGCAAGGAAGTCGTCGACATGGGCGAGGACGTCTGGCGCGGCGGCGGTCAGGTCGTCGACGACATCTCGAAGGGCAACTGGGGCGACGCCGGGCGCCACGCCGTGGGCACCGTCGGCGAGCTGGGAAGTGACGCCGTCGACGTCGTGGCCGACACGCTGGGCAACGTCGGAGAGCTCGGGCGCGATGCTTACGAGGGTGGCAAGGCCGTCGTCGAGGGTGGCGTCGAGATCGTCAAGGACGCCGGTGGAGCGATCGCGGACGGCGCGAAGTCGGTTTACGACAACACGATCGGTTCCTGGTTCTAGAAGCGCACGACCGGCAGCAGCCCGGACAGGTCGGCTCGGGTCCCCGACGCGGTGACCCGAGCGCCGTCCAGGGCCTCGGCCCACGCCAGCGCGCCCGTCGCCAGTTCCAGCCAGGTGCGCGGGTCGGTCTCGATCACGTTCGGGGGCGTGCCTCGGGTGTGGCGCGGGCCCTCGACGCACTGCACGGCGGCGAACGGCGGGACGCGGACCTCGACGCTGCGGCCCGGCGCGACCTGTTCGAGGGTGCGCAGGCTCAGGCGGACGGCGGTGGCCAGCACCGGGCGGGGCGGCTGGTCGGCTTCGCCTCGCAGCCAGGGGAGAACCGCCTGCACCGCGGCTCGCATCTCGGCGGGGTCGACGGCTTTGGCTGGCACGTCGCCCACATTAGCGAAGCGGCAGCGGCGGTCCCCCGGCTGTTGGTATATCTGGACGGTGATCAGGAACTTCGCCGTTGTCGGTCCCTGGCAGGCGACCAGGGAGCGGTTGACGGCGGCTCTCGCGGCCGCGCCGGACACGGCCGTCTACCGGATCGGGCGCGGGGCCGACCCGTTGCCGGTGTCGGCGACCTTCGACCCCTCCGACCAGGCGGGGTGCCGGAGTTTGCTGGACTGGTTCGAGCGTGGTGCGCCGTCCGGTGCGGTCTTGCTGGTGGACGACTGGGGGCTGTGCTTCGAGCAGGACCCCGAGCTCGACCGGACGGTGGAGTGGATCGCCGCCTTCGGGCCGTCGCGGGGGGTGCAGGTCGTTGTCACGGCTCGGAAGTGGAGCGATCTGCCGGACCGGTTGCGGCGGCACCTGCACGGTGAGGCCACGGACTTCCTCGCGCTGCACGGCATCGAGGCCGACCTGAGCAACAAGTACCAGCACCACGACCTCAAGACCGCTGTCGGTGTCGACGAGCGCGGATGGCCGGTGCACCTGGACATCAGCGTCGACGGCAACGGGTTGACGGGCACCTATCTGGGGCCGCAGCGCCGTCAGAAGCTGCTCAGCGCGTTGCTCGGGCTGATGGTCACGCACTCGCCGGAGGACCTGAACTTCGGCTTCTTCGACATGAAGAACACGGGTGCCTTCGACGAGCTGAGCCACGCGCCGCACGTCTCGTTCCTGCTGACGAACGAGGCGGAGGACGAGATGCTCGACCGGTTCCAGGACGGTCTGGCGGGCGAGCTCAACCGGCGGCAACAGCTCCTGCACGCCGCGGGCCGGTGCCGCAACTTCACCGACTACCAGGAGAAACTCGACGCGGGCGAGGACCTGCAGCCGTTGGCCGCTCTGCTGATCTGCGTGGACAGCGCCGAGGTGCTGATCGAACGGCATCCCCGCTTCGGGGAGGTCCTGAAGGCGCTCACCCGTGCCGGGCGCACCCAGGGCATCCACCTGCTCTACTCCGGTGACGTGTTCCCTGCGCAGTTGCCGTTCACGATCCCCGAGTGGCCGTCGGCGACACCGCCGCACGACCTCGCCGAGTGGGTGGAGGTGCTGCCACACGCGTTGATCGGCTCCGCGCCGTCCGCACGCCAGGTCGTGTTGCCGCCGCTGCACCAGAGCCACGCCAACCTCACGCTGGAAATGCTGCCTCCCGGTGCCATCGGCCTGGTGGACAAGCCCTTCGAGCAACGTCGCGACGTCCTCGCCCCGAACTTCACCGAGAAGTTCCGTCACGGCGCCATCGTCGGCAGGCCCGGCACCGGCAAGAGCACGACGCTGCGCACGCTGGCCGCCGTCCTCGGCGACGACGTGGCGCGCTACCAGCTGCTCGACGGTCCCGGTGAGCCGCTCGACCCGCAGCGCCACATCGTCGTGACGGCGCGGTCGTGGGACCAGGTGCCGCCGTTCATCAAGAACAGCCTGGGGTTCGGCATCGAGTTCCGGCTCGACGACCCGGCGACGTCGCTCGTCGACGCCCGCCAGGCCGCGCGCGTGCCGGACAAACCCGGCCACGGGCTGTCCGTGCCACACCGGCTCCACGCACAAATCGCGCTCCCGTGAACCATCTCGCCCTCGTCGGCCCACCACACCTCACCACGCCGCGAATCCCCGCGGCGCCGGGCATCTACCGCATCGGCCGCGGTGAGTCGCCGGTGGCGGCCGTCAGCTTCGACCCGTCCGACGACCGCCGCCGGCGGAACCTGCTGACCTGGTTCGAACGTGGTGGCGAGCCGGGCGCGACGCTGCTGATCGACGACTGGAAGCTCTGCGCGCAAAGCGATCCAGGGCTCACCGACGCCGTCCGGTGGATCACCACCACGGCACGCGACGTCCGGGTGATCGTCACCGCCCGCACGCTGGGCGACCTCCCCGAGCAGGTGCACCTGCGCGTCGAGGTCCTGGACTTCCTGGCGCTGCACGGGATCCACGAGTTCAGCAAGGCGCTCGCGTGGAAGGGCAGGTGGTGGAAGGTCCCGGTCGGCATCGACGGCAACGGCGAACCGGTCGTCGCCGAGCTCACCCACTTCGCCGACGGGAAGTGGCGCACCGGATCCCACCTCGCCGTCACCGACCGGGAGGCGTTCCGGTCTCTGCTGCTCGGGCTCATGACCACGCACTCGCCCAAGCTGTTCCAGGCGATCTTCATCGACGCGGGCGACTCCGGGGTGTTCGCCGACCTGGACCAGGCACCGCACGTCCAGGCGCATCATCGTGACGCGGCAAGGGATCCCGCCCGGCTCGCCGAGATGCTCCTGGCCGAGTCGGAACGGAGGCTGGAGGTCGTCGGCAACGCGTGGACGATCTTCGACCACCGCGCCCTCGGTCAGGTGCTGCCGCAGCTCCTGATCTGCGTCAGCGGTTTCTCCGACATCGAGCCGACCGAGCTCGGCAAGGCCCTCGCCACCATCGCCGAGGACGTCGGCAGGTCCGGGATGCAGCTGCTGCTGGACTGCGCGAACGAGACCACGCGGGTGCGGATCGACGACTGCGTCACGCCGGCGAACCTCGGCCGGCTCGCCGCCGAGCTGCCCCGGCTGATGCACCGGGCCGAACCGCCACCGGACTTCTTCACGCTGCACGACATGCCGAAGTTCGACAGGACGCACGCGTGGCGGCCGCGGCCGATCAAGCTGCGGTACCGGACAGCCGTGGGCGTCGACGAACACGGCCAGCCCGTCGAGATCGACATCAAGGCCGGGCTCACGGAGGACGGGATGGGTCCGCACGGCGAGGTCGTGGCGCCTCCCGAACGACGTGCGGACGCGCTCAAGGCGCTGATTCTCGGTCAGATGCTGTGGCACTCGCCGGAACAGCTCCAGGTCGTCCTCGTCGACTTCCACGGCACCGGCGTGTTCGCGGGCCTCGAGCACGCACCGCACGTGCAGCCGCACGACCTCGTGGAAGACCTGGAACGACGCATCGGGATGCTGGTGGACGGCACCGCGCCGCCGCGACTGCTCGTCTGCGTGGACGGCGTGCACGGCCTGGCGGAAGCGCGGCCGGCGTTCTTCCGGACGCTGCAGACGCTCGCCCAGGTGGGACGCACCTACGGCCAGCACCTGCTGCTGTCCGACACGACACCGCCCAGCGACCTGCCCCAGCTCCACACGTCCTACCGGCTCGAACTCACCGGGACCGGCTGGCAACGCCGCATCAGCAGATCGGTGGAGAGCTTCGTGCTCCCCACCGATCTCCACTCGGCGGCGCGGTCGCTGCCGGTTGCGATGTACGCGGCTACCTCATGAGCGGCGCAACTTCCGTTGTGCGTCGTAGAGGTTGCGCGGCGTCACGTCGGTGCTGCCGTAGAGCTCCAGGCGGGAGTTCAACGCGCCGGTGAAGTCCGGCTTGTCGATCTGGCCGAAGTCGCGGACCTCGGAGATCGCGACAGTGGCGCTGCACGGCGCGACCTGGTCGATGCGGACGTTGCCCGCGCGCTGGTTCGTGACCGTGATGTTCCAGTGCGCGAACCTGGCGCCGTACAACGGTCCCGCGTTGGCGCTGCCGCCGTGCGCACCCACGTTGTTGATGGTGATCTCGGTGCGGACGTTGCCGAACGGCAGACCGCGGTGCGTGTCGAAGACGTCGTGGTCCATGCGGCCGCGCGTCCAGACGTTGCCGCAGGACAGACCCTCGACGTTCAGGCCGTGGTTGCCCGCGCCCGGCTGCGACGGTTCGGAGGGCGCCTCGATCACGAACCCGTCGGTCAGGTTGTCGTGGGACTGCTCGCGCGTCGCGTACGCGTGGTGGTGGCCGCGGCCGGAAACACGCGTGTTCAGCAGCGAGATCCCCTTGGAGGACACCAGCAGGAACCCGTTGTCGACGTCCTGCACGTGCACGTCGTCGGCCCAGCAGTCCCACGCGCACTGGAACGCGAGACCGTTGTACCCCTTGTCCTGCAGGTGCTTCGGCGTCGACACCTTGAGCATCTCGATCTTGATGCCCTCGACGCCCGCCCCCGTGATCACCGGGGCCATCGTGGTCAGGCGCGGCTTCCACTCCGGACGGATCTCCAGCGGCAACGGCTGCGCGAGCTTCACCCTGTTGCCGCGCACCCACTCCACGCGCACCGGCCACAGGAACGGCAAGTACGACAGGAGCTTGTCCTTGTCGTCCCACTTGTACGTGGCCGTGCCGGGAACGTCGCCGCACATGTGCTTGGGCAGCGAGTACTTGTCGTCGTCCAGCCGCAGCAGCACGCGCTGACCCGCGCGCAGCCTCCGTCCGTTCTCGACGGTCACGACGAACGAACCACGGGCGGCGGAACCGGTGATCGCCACCAGGTTCTCGCCGAGCTCGAGCTCGTTGCCGGTCCAGCCCTCGAACGGCCACCTGCGCGCCTTGATCGCGTCGACCAGCGGCTGCCAGCGGTCGCGGTGGCACACCCACACCAGACCACCGGACCAGCTCCACGCCGAGTTCTCCGAGCCGTAGCGGCTGCGGTTGATGCCGACGATCTGCTCCAGCGACCGGGTCGCGTAGAACGTCGTCTTCGCACTGCCCGCACCGCGCAGCACCACGTTGTCGTAGCCGATGCGGATGATGTCGTCGATCCGGTAGCGGCCGGGCGGCACGAAGACCGTGCCACCGCCCAGCTTGCCGACGAACTCGATCGCCTTGTTGATCGCGGCGGAGGCGTCCGCCGAACCGTCCCTGCGCGCTCCGAAGAACAGCACGTTCGCCAGCACGGGCCGGCGGGGAGGCCGCTCACCCGTCCGGTAACCGGCGTAGGCGATGTTCGGGATCTGCGGGTGGTTGTAGGGGTTCGCGACGAACTCCTGCCACAGCGAGGACGGGGACTCGGCAGTCGCCGTCCCCGTCATCGCTGACGTTCCGACCAGCGCGACCCCTGTAGCCAGCAGGAATCGCCGTCTGTCGATGTTCATTTCGCCGTCTCCAAGGGGTCTTGGCCACGGCGGCGGTGGTCAGATCAAACCAGACATCACTCGCCGGCGGAACGAACCGCTTCGGAGATCAGCTCGTCCACCTGGTGCATCATCCGGCGCGCGTCGGTCGGCGTGAACGTGCTCCACGGCGGCTGACCGTTCGAGGAACGACGTTGCTGCAGGTAGCGCCCCTCTTCGGTGTCGAAGAACGCGACCACGCGGTCGGGCCGCCAGCGCTTGCCGTACTTGTCGCGCGCCGCCGCACCGAAGTTCCCCGTGTGCACCAGCCCGGTGAACATCTTCACCAGCGCCTTGGCGTCGTCCTCGCGCAGGCCGACGCTCCTGAACGCGGCCTCCATCGACTTCGGCGAGCCGTCGGTCTTCGCGATCGCCTTCTCGACGTCCTCGCTGGGCAGCGTCACCGACAGACCTGTTCCGGCGGGGTGCGAGGGCAGCACGGACAGCACAGCCGAGGCGAGCCCGGAGCCCGCCCACGGCTGGAACGTCAGCTGGTCGTCCCTCAACGTCGCGAGCGCGCCCCAGTCGCCGTTCGCCACGGCGAGAACCCGCAGGCTGTGGCCGAGCCAGAGGCGGCCGTCCGCCTCCCGCTCCGGCTTGACGAACATCCGCAGCAGTCCGTCCAGTTCGGACGAAAGACCGCGGGCGTTGCCCAGCCGGCGGGCATCGAGCTGCTGGAAGACGCGGTTCTCGAGCTGGATGCGCTCGTCCCGCGTCTTACCGGGTGAGGGAACCTTCAGCACGAGCGGCATCGGGCCGACGTTCATGCGTTCCCACACCACGTCGAACTCCTCGGCGGAGAGAGTGATCGGCTCCCTCTCCGCCGGACCGCCGAACAGGCTCACTCGGAGATGCCGCCGATGACCGGCGGCGCGACCAGGCGCTCGTCACCGAACACGTCGTCGGTCTCGACCAGGTAGTCGGCCGACTTGTGCTCGAGGTCCTCCTCGCCTTCGCCCTTCTGGCCGTGCGCACCACCGGCACCCATGCCCGCAGCACCGCCCTTGCCCGCGGCGCCGCCACCCATGGCACCGCCGCGCATGCCCTCCGGACCGGAGCCCATGCCGGGCATCATGCCGCCGGCCTTCACCGAGCCCTGGCCGGACGAGCCGAGCGAACCCGACATCGGGCCGAACGCCTTGCCGCCACCGAGCTGACCACCGCGAACGCCACCGCTGCCGCCACCGCGCGGACCACCGGACGTGCCGGTGGTCGGCCGGGTGAACACCGGACCGGGCCCCGGCGTCGGCGTCGGACGCGGCTCCGGGGGCGGCGTCGGGATGTTCGTCGGGGGCGGGGTGTGGACCGGCGGCTGCGACGGAGGCTGCGTCCACGACGTGTGCGTGTCGCCGCCGCCGCCGGGCGGGGTCCAGGTCTGCGAAACGTGCTGCTGGGTCGACGGCGCCGTCCACGACGGGGTGGTCGTGCCGGTGTTGCCGGACGGCGTGTACGAGCCGGTCGAGGAGTAGCCGACGCGCGTGTTGGCCGTGCCGGACTCGCCGGGAGGCGGCGTGTCGATCACGACCTGCGGCGGCGTCGGGAACTCGCCGAGCGTCGAGGAGTTCCAGCGGCTGTCCGCCTGGTAGTCCTCCATGACCTTGACGGCCTGCGCGGCGGCGTTGTCCGCGGCGGCTTCCTGCCGCTCGTGGTCCACCTGCTGGCCGACGACGTGCGCCACGCCGACGGGACCGGTCAGTCCACCGACGGCGTAGTCGAGAAAGCCGGGCTTCTCCGTCGTGACGGGGATGGGCTCGGGCATCTTCTTGCGCGCGTCGGCGATGAACTCGCCCTGCAGGCGCGCGGAGCTCTCCATCGTGGTCGCGCCCTGGTTGGCGTAGCCGGCCCACTGGGCCAGCGGCGACAGCGCGGCACCTGCTTGCTCCGCGGCGTCGGACTCCCAGCCGGCGCCCATCTTGGCGAGCGCGGCGTGCAGGTCCTCGTCGATCTGGGCGAGCGTGGCGGCGATGGTCTTCCAGCCCTGCTCCACCGGGATGGAGGCGGCGACGCCAGGACCGGAGTTGATCATCTTGTACAGCTCGGGGTGGGCGTACCCCTGATAGCGGTGGTCAGTCATCGGTCAGTCCCCCTCTCAGCCCAGGTCCCGGTTGTGCTTGCCCCACATGGCCGTGTTGTCGCCCTCGACCCGGCGGTACTGCTCTTCGATCATCTTGAGCTGGTCGATCACGCCCACGAGCTGCTGCTTGTAGGACTGCAGCGCCGCCAGCGCCTTCCCCGTCGTCTGCTCGTTGAACGCCTTGGAGGTCTCGCTGCTGATCGGGTCGCCCGCCCAGGGCTTCGTCGGCAGCTCGTCGACAGCGCGATTGATCTTGGTTTCGAACTCTTCCAGCGCGTGTTCGAAAGCCTTCCTGGCCTCCGGGATGGCAGATGGGTCCACCTTCAGCTTGCGCTGACCGAACTCCGGGGGAAGCGACGACGTTCCCCCACCATCCACGTCCGCGAGATGCACGGCACACCCTCCTCAGTACGGCCCCCAGGGTGGGCCGCGTGTGCATTTGGAACGACTTTAGCTCTGATGCATGACGCCGGTGACCGGTTCCCGGTAAAAGCGGAGTAGTTCTACTCAACCTTCACTTGGTGGCGAGCACCGCACCGGCGGCGTCGGCGAGCGCCTTGGCCCTCTCACACGCACCATCCACAGTGGCGCTCTTGTCACCAAGCCCCGCAACGGCGCTGATCAGCAACAACTGCCCGTCGTGGGCGTCGATGTAGATCTCACAGGCACCGGCGGAACCAGGAGAATCCCGCTTGGTGAGGTACGCCGGATATCCGGCGACCTGGAGCGAGGTGAGATTCGCCTCACCCGTCGTCCGCTTCAACCTGTCCACGCCGCCGTTGACGAGCGTGTGGATGTTGGCGATGTACTTGTGGTCCACATAGGTCTCGTTGCACCTCTTGCTGCCTTCGCCGTACTCGGGCAGCGGGTTCCCCGGCTCGACGATGTTCAGACCGAGCGCGGTTTTCGTCTCCGGCGTGATCAGCGTGCACGGGTCGAGCGTCTTGAGGTCGACGGCCTTGGGCCTGTTCACCGGGGCGGCACCGGCTGAAGTTCCGGTCGTCGGCGCTCCGCTGGCCTGGTCTCCCGCGGAAGGCTTGCCGGGTTCCTGCGAAGAACACCCGGTCAGGACCGCAGCCAGCAACAACGGGACGGCAAGTCGACGCATGCGGGCCAAAATATCGGATCATCGCGCACGGAGTGTGGCGATTGGTGTGGTGCGCGTCACCCGTAAGGCCCATTGCCGGTGACCTCACTAAAAGGAAACCTTCTTTACGATACCCCGAAGCGCCGCCGCCCCGATGCGTCGAGGAGCGACATGCTGCGCAACCGACCACTACCAACACTGGTCGTGGCCGCGGTGGGCCTGGCCCTGCTCGTGCCAGGCACCTCAGCCAACGCGGGCCCCGTGCCCGGCACGGGAGCGGCGCTCAAGGTGGCCGCCAGCCCCGGAACGACCTCCACCGTCCCCGACTGGCGTCTCCAGAGCAGCGCGAAGGCGCCGCAGGCCGGTGACGTGATCTCCACACCGGCCTATTCGGACACCGGGTGGATGACGGTGCCCGCGCGGTCCACCGTGATGGCCGGTCTGATCGCCAACAACAAGTACGGGGACGTCAACTACTCGGACAACCTCAAGAAGGCCGTCCGCGGCGACTTCCAGGTGCCGTGGTGGTACCGCAAGGTCTTCCAGGCCGACCCGCAGCCGGGCGTCAACACGTTCCTCAAGCTCAACGGCGGTGTCATCGCCCGCGGTGAGGTCTGGCTGAACGGCAAGAAGGTCGCCGGCACGGACACCGTGATCGGGGCCTACCCGACGCACGAGTTCAACGTGACCGGGCTGCTGAAGAAGGGCGACAACGCCCTCGCGATCAAGGCGTCGCCGGCCGACCCCGCCAAGGACCTGGTGATCCACTTCATCGACTGGTCCCAGCTGCCGCCCGACCGCAACCAGGGCCTCTTCCGCGACGTCGACCTGGTCGCGAGCGGGCCGGTCTCGCTGCGCGGCCTGCACGTGCTGACCGACCTGCCGCTGCCGAACCTGAACAGCGCCACGGTCACCGTGAAGGTCGACGCGCGCAACAACACCGGCAGCGCGGTCACCACGACCGTCGCCGGCAGCGCCGCCGGCCAGAACTACAGCCAGAACGTGAGCCTCGCCGCGAACGAGACGAAGACCGTCACGTTCACGCTCAACGTCAGCAACCCGCAGATCTGGTGGCCGTACCAGATGGGCGCGCAGCCGCTCTACGACGCGACGGCCGCGGCCACCGTGGCAGGCGCGAAGTCGGACGAGCAGAAGACGACGTTCGGCATCCGCGAGGTCACCTCGAAGATGATCAGCGGCAACCTCCAGTACCAGATCAACGGCAAGCCGATCCTGATCCGCGGTGGCGGCTGGGCGTCGGATCTCTTCCTGCGCACCAACGTGCGGAAGATCGCCGACGAGATGATGCTGACGAAGTCCATGGGTCTCAACACGATCCGGCTCGAAGGCAAGCCGGAGAACGACGAGATCTACGACATGGCCGACCGCATGGGCATCCTGATCATGACCGGCTGGGAGTGCTGCTCGAAGTGGCAGAACACCGGCGGGTTCTCGGCGGAGGACAAGAGGGTCGCCGGCGCGTCCGCCGAAGGCGAGGCCAAGCGGATCCGCAACCACCCCAGCGTCTTCACGTTCCTGATCGGCTCGGACGAGGCACCGGTGGCCGCCGTCGAGACGATCTACCTGGACGCGTTGAAGCGCGCTGACTGGCAGACGCCGATCGTCACCGCGGCCGCGCGGCGCAGCTCCCCGCAGCTCGGCAACTCCGGCATGAAGATGGACGGTCCGTACTGGTGGGAGCCGCCGGTCTACTGGTACAACAACCAGAAGGGCGGCAGCGCGGGCTTCGCGTCGGAGATCGGTCCCGGTCTCGCGATCCCCGAGATGGACGAGCTGAAGAAGTTCCTCAGCCCTGCCGAGATCAGCAAGCTGACCGACTACAACGCCTCGCAGTACCACCTGTCGCCGTCGGGCAACTTCAGCAAGCCCGGCTTCTGGGGCACGGCGCTCGACAACCGCTACGGCAAGCCGTCCAACGTGGACGACTTCGTGCGCAAGGCGCAGCTGCAGCAGTACGAGACGAACCGCGCGCAGTTCGAGGCGTTCGGCCGCGACTTCTCCGACACCGGCGCGAACCAGGCACAGGGCGTCATCTACTGGATGCAGAACGACCCGTGGCCCAAGCTCTACTGGCACCTGTACAACTACAACCTCGCGACCGCGGGCTCGTACTTCGGCGCCAAGACGGCCAACAGGGCGTTGCACGCGCAGTACTCCTACGACGACAAGTCGCTCGCCGTCGTGAACATGGGCCTGGAGGCCAAGGAGGGCCTCAGCCTGCAGGTGACCGTCTTCAACTCCGACGGCACGCAGAAGTCGAACGAGACGCGTCCGGTCCCGGCCAAGGCCAACGGGTCCGTGCGGGTCGGCACCCTGCCGCAGCCGTCCGGGCTGTCCACCGCGTACTTCGTGCGGTTGCTGCTCAAGGACTCCTCCGGCAAGGAGATCGACCGCAACGTGTACTGGCTGTCCACCAAGGCGGACACGCTGAACTACAACGGCGGCGACTGGTACTACACGCCGCAGGCCCAGTACACGGACCTGAAGTCGCTGAGCTCGCTGAAGCCCGGCCAGGTGTCGGTGTCCACCAACACGACGCCGGGCACGGACGGCAGGCAGGCCACGCACGTGACCATCAAGAACACCGGCACGTCCGTGGCGTTCTTCCTGCGCGCGTCACTGCGCAAGGGCCAGGGCGGCCCCGAGGTGCTGCCCGCCGACTGGACCGACAACTACATCACGCTGTTCCCCGGTGAGACCCAGACGATCCGGGCCGAGTACCGGGCGTCCGACCTCGGCGGCGCGCAGCCGGTGGTCGAGGTCTCCGGGTACAACGTGTCGAAGCGCTAGTAGCGGTTCGCCACGACGTCGGGCCGTTCCACGGGACGGCCCGCGTCGAGCGACCACGCCAGCCGCACGTACTGCGCGTGCGTCCAGGCGAGTGGGGTGGCCGAGGTGGTGCCGCGGCCACCCCACACCTGTTCCGGCAGCATGAGGCCGCTGTTGGCCGTTGCGGCGATCTCCCGCAAACGCTGGGCAGCGCTGGCCTTGTGGCCGATGAGCAGCTCGTACTCACCGCGTTCTCCGCTCAGCAACGGCCAGAGCCGTCCGTACGTGCGCGTCGGGGTCGGCCAGTTGATGTTCCACGGCCTGCCGTCCGCGGTCTCGCCGTAGCCGTCCTGCGTGAACCGGTGCCAGTAGCCCTGCTCCTTCAGCTGCTGGTCCACGACGCGCACGGTGTTGCGGATGACCGGGTCGTCGGCGCGCTTGACGCCCAGCCGCACCAGTTCCAGGAAGCTCGGATCGACGACCGCGCGCTGGTCGATGTCGTCCGGGTTGTTGTCGCCCAGGTTGTACCTCGTGCCCGCGTCGGGGTTGCCGTCCTTGGTGAGCCGCAGGTAGTACGGCTTCGGCTCGTACGGCCCGGTCGTCGTCGCGGTCCAGCTCTCGATCCTGCGCTGCCACTCGTCAGCGACCTGGAGATACCGGTCGGCGTTCTCCCCGTTGCGCCGCAACAGGTCCGCGAAGCACACCAGACCGGCGACGACCGAGGCGATCGTGGCGGGCGAGTAGCCGCTCTGGTTCTCCCACCGCTCCTGCTCGCTGAACGGCGCGTTCGGGTAGCTCAGCAGGTAGTCGGCCGCCCGGCGCAACGAATCCGTTGTGGACGGATCACGCCGGTCCAGGTGCCAGGCCAGCAGCAACGGTGCCGCGGTCTCGTCGAGCTGGATGCTCTTCCAGAACGGTGTGCCGTCGACGCGCGTGTTCTGCGGCAGATGGCCGTCCGGTTGCTGCTGCTTTCGGAGCATGAAGTCCAACGCGCGCAAGGCGATGTCACGATCGCCGGCCGCGATCATGGCCGTGGCCACGTGGTAGAGGTCGCGCGGCCACACCAGCGCGTACGGTCCGAGTTCCGGTGCGAGCTCGCGGTCGAAGCCGAACGCCCACGGGAAGCTCGGTGACGCGATCAACGCGCCGGGGTTTCGCTTGTCCTCGCTCGCGGCCAGCACCATCACCGACATGTCGTAGAGCTTCCGGTCCGCTGACCTCGGCCGCCGCAGGCCGTCGAGATACGTGTGCCAACCCCGCGCGTACTCCCGCGCCACCGCGCCGAATCCGCGGTTCAGGGCGGCCTGGGCGGCGCCGTCAGCGAACCCGACGGCGAACGTGCCGTGCGCGTGCCGCACCGGCCCTGTGGGCAAGGTGCTGACCACCTCGCTGAAGCCTTTCATCGGCACGTGCTCGACCGACAACCGGACGGGGCGCGCAGCCGTGAGCGTCACGTCCGCGAGCACGGCGGCCCGCTGCGGATCGGTGACGTACGTGATCTCGGCGTGCCAACCGTTGCCGCGCAGCCGTTGCCGGAACGTCAGCGACCTGCTGTCGGCGGGCTCGGTGTGCGCCTGACCCGGCTTGCCGTCGACCAGCAACCGCGTCTCGCGGGTCGCCGGCGTGCTGAGGTCGGGGTGGAAGATCTCCGACAGCCCCTGGTGGCCGAGCGCGAACCACACCGGGCTCGCCGCGGACCTGGCCGTGCCGAAGGCCTGTTTGTCGGCGGGCAACGGCACGACATCGGGTGCGGCACGGCCGACCGGGGTCATCACGACGAGCAGGAGCACGACGAGCGCCAGGAACCTCATGGCACTCGGAGTTCCCCGGGCTAGAGATCACCACGCAGCAGGCTGTCGATGTCCTCCGGCGGTCCTGGCCGCGCGAAGAACCAGCCCTGCCCGGTGTCACAACCGAGCCGCAGCAACCGGGCGGCCTGAGCCGGCGTCTCCACGCCTTCGGCCGTGACCCCCAGCGACAACGCGTGCGCCAGCTGGACCAGGGTCGCGACGATCTGCGAGTCGACCGGGTCCTCCTCGGTCTCGGCCCGCAGCCCCTCCATGAACGAGCCGGCGATCTTCAGCTCGTGCACGGGCAGGTGCTTCAGGTAGGCCAGGTTCGAGTATCCGGTGCCGAAGTCGTCGATGGCGATGCGCACACCCATGTCGCACAACGCTCGCAGCGCTTCCAGGGGCTCGTCGGCGGTGCCCATGATCGCCGACTCGGTCAGCTCCAGCTGCAGGTGGTGCGGTGGCAGCGCGCACTCGTCGAGGATCCGCTTCACGTCCCGGACCAGCTCCGGGTCGCGGGACTGGCGCACGGCCAGGTTCACCGACACGAACGGGGCCGCGTCGCCGAACTCGACCAGCCAGCGCCGCGCCTCCTCGCAGGCCTTGCGGAGGACCCACCGTCCTAAGGGGACGATGAGACCGGTCTCCTCGGCCAGCTCGATGAACCGGTCGGGTGCGAGGCGGCCGAACTCCGGGTGCTGCCAGCGCACCAGCGCCTCGACGCCGACGACCGTGCTGTCCTCCAGACGCACCAGCGGCTGGTACTCGACGTAGAACTCGCCGCGTTCCAGGGCTCTGGGCATCGTGGCGGACAGGGTGAAGCGGGCGACCTCACGGGCGTTGCGCTCCGGGTCGTACAACGCCCAGCGCGCCTTGCCGTCGGCCTTCGCCCAGTACAGCGTGATGTCCGCGTCGCGCATCAGGTCGGCCGACGTCGTGCCGGACAGCTGCCGTTCGACGATGCCGATCGACGCCGAGACCGACAGCTCGTGACCCGCGATGCGGATCGGGGCCTCCAGCTCGGTCAGCACGCGGTCGGCCACGTCGACGATGTCCTGCTCGCCGGTCGAGCCTTCGACCAGGATCACGAACTCGTCGCCGCCCATGCGCGCGACGAGCTTGCCCTCGCCGGACACCGAGTGGTCGAGCCTGCGGCCGACCTCGACCAGCAGCTGGTCTCCGATGTCGTGGCCGAGCGAGTCGTTGATGACCTTGAAGCCGTCCAGGTCGAGGTAGCAGAGGCCAGCCCGCAGGTGCTTGCCGCGGTTGTTGAACACGCGGCCGAGGCGTTCGAGGAACAGCGCGCGGTTCGGCAGACCGGTCAGCGGGTCGTGCAGGGCCTGGTAGCGCAGCCGGTTCTGCAGCAGATGGCGATCGGTGACGTCCTCGATCATCGCCACCTGGTACTGCGGCTCGCCGTGGTCGTCGCGGACCAGCGACAGCGTGAGGTGCGTCCACACCTGCTCGCCGTCGGCGCGGTGGAAGCGCTTCTCGGCCCGGTAGTGGTCGCACTCGCCCGCGATGAGCTGGTCGTAGAGCCGCCACACGCTGCCCGCGTCCTCGGGATGCATGAGGTCGCGCACGTTGTACTGGCGCATCTCCTCGACGCTGAACCCGAGCATGTCCTGCAGGGCCTGGTTGACGTCCAGTATCCGGCCGTCGATGTCGGCGATGCCGATGCCGATCGCGGCCTCGGTGAACATCGCGCGGAACCGGGCCTCCGACGCCCGCAGCATCGCCTCAGCCTGGTCACGGGCGTCCAGGACGGCAGCCCTGATCGCCTCCTGCTCGGCGAGCGTGCGCTCGCGCAACGCGCGGGCGTATCCGGCGGACAACGCGCCCTGCAGGGCGGCCAGGCGGGACTGCAGGCGCTCGTCGCCCGCGGAGCCCAGCTCGGCCAGCAGGTCGTCGCCGAGGAGCTGGATGGTGCGGCCCAGCGTGTCGGTGCCGGTGAAGTGCGCGTCGACGAGCCGTGAGCCGATCTCGTAGCCGGGTGCCGTGCGGAACGGGCTCGCGAACAGGGCCTCGACGAGCATCTCGGTCAGGTCCTGCAGGTGCTGGGCGACCTCGGCCCTCGTCATCGGGACGTAGCTGGAACCGATCACCGCCGTCGCCCAGCTGCGCGCGAACGACTCGGCACCGGCCAACACGGCCGGGTCCAAAGGAGAGCGGTCGTCACGCACCCGGTGGTCAACCCGTTCGGTCATCTGCTCGGCCCTAACGCCACGAACGCGCAGCATACGGGCGGTAGCCGTATGGAGTCACCTCTACACCTTCCGGCCTACCGCGCCGAAGGCCGGAAAGGGCCGTCCGGACCCGTCCAGGTCGTCAGGGGACTCCGGTCGCCACAGGGGCAGCCGCACCGCACCGGGTTCGACCAGCTCGAACCCCTCGAACAGCTTCGTGAACTCGACCTTGTTGCGGTAGGTCATCGGAGTGACGCTGCGGTCGTACATGGACCGGGCGGCCCGGTAGGAGTCCGTCTCCTCGTCCGCCTCATAGCCCGCGTGGGAGACGGCCAGGAAGCTTCCGGGAGCGAGACGGTCGCGGTATCCGCCGATGATCCCGATCGGGTTCTCCTCGTCGGAGATGAAGTGCAGTAAGGCGATCATCAGCACCGCGGTCGGCTGCTCGAAGTCGAGCAGGTCGTTCACCTCCGGCGAGGAGAGGACCGATGCCGTGTCGCGCACGTCGGCCTGCAGCACGTTCACCCGATCGTTGCCGTTCAGCAGCGACCGGCTGTGCGCGACGGCGACCGGGTCCATGTCGACGTAGACGACCTTCACGGACGGGTCGGAGGCCTGGGCGATCTCGTGCACGTTGCCCACCGTCGGGATGCCGGAGCCGAGGTCGAGGAACTGCCGGACACCGCGGCCCAGCAGGTAGCGGACGGCCCTGCGCAGGAAGGCGCGGTGGTTGAGGATGACCTCGCGCAGTTCGGGCATGAACTCCAGCGCCTTCTGCCCGACCGCGCGGTCGGCGGCGAAGTTGTGCGCGCCACCCAGCCAGTAGTCGTACACGCGGGCGACACTCGGCCGTTCCAGGTCGATGTCCCCCGGCGCCCAGTTCGGCCGTTCCACTCGCCCACCCCGTTCGCGTTGAGCCCGTTCCCGCCCATCATGCACCGGCCGCTTGGCAGAATGCCGACCTCGTGAGGTTCCTGTGGGGCAACGGCAAACGCAAGCACCGGCGCCCGAGAAATTTGCTGCTCCCGACCATTTTCGCGTCGGTCGGAGCGTTTGCGCTGGTCGGCGGCCTCCTGCTGCTCATCGACCCCGGCGCGCCGAAACACGAGGCCATCAAGACCGGCGGACTCGCGGGCGGCGCGATCGTGGCGCTCTACGCGCTGTGGCTGAACGACCGGCGGCGGCGCGTCGAGGAGGCCCGTCAGGAGCTGGAGAGCCAGCGCATCGACCACGACAGGTCCCGCGTCGCCGACGAGCGGTTCGCGCGCGCCATCGAGCTGCTGGGCCACGACACAGCGCAGGTCAGGGTGGGTGCGATGCACGCTCTGGCCGGTCTCGCCAAGTCCCGGCCGGAGTACACGCAGACCGTGCTGGACATCCTCTGCGCCTACCTGCGCCGGCCGTTCAAGTACACCGACGACCCGGAGGACTTCGACGCGGAGCTCAGCGAGATCGAGCTGGAGGTCAGGCTGACGGCGCAGCGGTTGATCGAGGACCTGCTGCCGCGCGTCGAGGAGAAGGACCCGGTCCGCTACGACCTCAACCTCACGAAGGCCCATCTGCACTACATGGACCTGTCGTACCGGCACGTCGGCGACCTGATCCTGCGGGTGGCGCACCTCAACGAGTCCAACGCGTTCCACCACATGGTGATCCACGGCAACGTGTACCTCACCGAGGCCGAGGTGAACGGCCGGTTCTACATGCACCACACCGAGTGCCGCGGCAAGGCGTGGTTCAGCCGGTTCAAGGCACGCGGGCTCGCGGTCTTCACCGACACTAAGTTCCTCGGCGAGACCAAGTTCCTGGGCTCGGAGTGGGCGGACGTGAAGGCCGACGGCTGTACGTTCGCGACGGAACCCGAGTTGCCGCAGGCGTGGAGGAACTGACGTGAAGTGGCAGTGGCTGATGGCGGTCCTCGCCGCCGCCGTGGTCACCGCGGCGACCGCGGTGCTCCTCCAGGTGTTCAAGGCTCCGCCGATCGAGATCGTGAAGACCGCCGGTGTCGCGGGCGGAGCCGTCGTCGCGCTCCACGCGCTGTGGCTCAACGACCGCAAGCACTGGCTGGAGAGCGAGAAGGTCGCCGACGAGCGGTTCGCCCGCTCGGTCGAGCTGCTCGGCAACGAAGCCGACCAGGTGCGCGTGGGCGCGATGCACTCCCTGGTGTGGCTCGCGAACTCCACGCCGCGCTACAAGCAGACGGTGATCGACGTCCTGTGCGCTTACCTGCGCCGCCCGTTCCGGCACCCCTCGTGGGAGAAGAACGCCGCCGACCCGGACACGGTGTTCGTGGACGTTGAGCCGGAAGTGCAGCAGGAGCAGCAGGTCCGGCGCACCGCCCAGAGGTTGCTGCGCGACCTGCTGTCGTGGGGAAAGGACAAGAAGGAGTACTACGACCTCGATCTCACCGGCGCGGCACTCGAGTACTTCAGGCTGGACGGCAGGCGGATCCACCGGTTCACCGCACGCCGCGCCCAGTTCTACGGCATCACGACGCTGCACGAGATCGAGGTGAAGAAGCCGACCCTGTTCTCCGGCGCGACCTTCCACGGACGGCTCGACCTGGCGCGGGCGAAGCTGCACGGCGGGATCGCGTTCACCGAGGTGACGTTCGGCCCCAAGGAGGTCGACCTCCGCGACGCCGAGGTCGGCACGTTCCTCGCGCTCGCGGAGGCACCACCCGCACAGCAGAGAGGACCGCTGACCGTGTTGCCGGGCACGGCGTTCCGCACCCCGCGCGAGGGCTGGCTGCTAACCGGCAGCACGGAGGCGGCCGGCCCGCGCCTCGAAGACCATGTCCAGCAGAACACCGGCGGCAGCGCCAACGGTGTTGCCGCTGACCACGACCGTTTCCGCGACGGGGACGTCTACGTCGCAGCGGAGCGCGAGAAAACGGACGCGTTCCGACTTGTTGGCGAAGGACTGCGGGACGAGCGCAACCCCGAGACCGAACCCGACGAAGTCCAGAAGTGAGTGCACGTCGTTGACCTCGACGGCGACGTGCCGCTCGACCCCCGCCGCCGCGAGCGTGCGGTCGACCTCGTCGCGCGTGCCCCAGTCGGGGTTGAAGTCGACGAACGGCTGACCGGCCAGTTCGGACAGTTCGACGGACTCGCGTGCGGCGAACGGACTTCCCGGTGCGCACGCGAGGACCAGCGGTTCAGTGGCCAAAGTGGACACCCGCAGGTTGTCGGCGATCTTCGGCTGACGGGTGACGAACGCGAGGTCCAGCCGTCCCGCGCGGACCTCCTCGACGAGTTCGGCGTTGCCGGACTGGCGCATCCTGATCTCGACGCCGGGGTGGATCTCGTGGAACCGCGACAGCACCGCCGGCAGGTGCACCACGTGCAGGCACTGCAGGCTCCCGACGGACAACGTGCCGCGCAGCAGCCCCTGCACCGCGGCGACGGCGTCCTTGGCCGACTCGATGCTGCCGAGCGCGCGCCTGGCCTCTGGCAGCAGTGCCCGTCCGGCCTGGGTCAGCTCGACCTGGCGGGTGGTGCGCAGGAACAGCGGCGCGCCGAGCTCGACCTCCAGCGCGCGGATCGACGCCGACAGGCCCGACTGCGAGACGTGCATCCGGCGCGCTGCCCTCGTGAAGTGGCACTCGTCGGCGACCGCGAGGAAGTGTTCGAGCTGTCTGAGTTCCACTATTCATCACCCGCAGTGCTCAATGGGATCACTTCTTTGCGTTGGACAGCTTAATCGAGCTGGTCCAGAGTGGGGTTCATGCAGAAGCGTCGTATCGGAGAAGTGGAAGTCAGCGCCATCGGCCTGGGCGGCATGCCCGTCTCCATCCAGGGGAGGCCGGACCGCGCGCAGGGGATCGAGACGATTCACGCCGCGCTCGACGCGGGCGTGACGTTCATCGACACCGCCGACGCCTACTCGCTCGACGACAGCGACTTCGGCCACAACGAGGAGCTGATCGCCGAGGCGTTGCGCGGCAGGCCGGAGGAGGTGTTCGTCGCGACGAAGGGCGGCCACACCCGCCTGCCGGGCGGTGGCTGGGGCCTCGACGGACGTCCCGAGTACCTGCGCAAGGCCGTCGACGGGTCGCTGCGACGGCTCGGGGTCGAGCAGATCTTCCTGTACCAGTTCCACCGGCCGGACCCGAAGGTGCCGATCGCCGAGTCGGTCGGCGCGCTGAAGGAGCTGCTGGACAACGGCAAGATCCGCTACGCGGGCGTCTCCAACTTCAACCCCGACGAGATCGTGCTGGCCAACGACATCCTCGACGGGCGGCTCGCGGCCGTGCAGAACCAGTTCTCGCCGTCGTTCCGGTCGAGCGAGCCCGAGCTGGAGCTGTGCGCGAAGCTCGGCATCGCGTTCCTGCCGTGGAGCCCGTTCGGCGGCATCGGCAAGGCGGGGTCGCTGAGCGGCCCGTTCAAGGAGGTCGGCGACGCGCACGGCGTGAGCGCGCACCAGGCCTGCCTCGCGTGGATGCTCGCGAAGTCCGAAGTGGTAGTCCCCATTCCGGGTGCTTCCCGCCCGGCGAGCATCCGCGATTCCGCCGCGGCCACCCACCTTGAGTTGACCAAGGAGGAGCTGGCCCGCCTGGACGGGTGATGCCGGTGGCAAATTCGGACAAACGGTCGCACGATCTACTCCATGCGGACCTTGATCAGCATCGTGGCGATCGTCGCCGGCATGACGCCGGCCCCCGCGTCCGCGGCGCCCTTGCCCGAGGGTTCCGCGGACCACTTCGCGGGTTCTCAGATACGCAAGCACGAAGGCACCGGTGAGCTGCGAACAACGGAGTCACCACCCACCGAGGGCAAGGTGCCCGGCATGGACGTGAGCAGCCACCAGGGTGACGTCGACTGGAAGTCCTCCTGGGCCAAGGGAGCCAGGTTCGCCTACGTCAAGGCGACCGAGGGCACGCACTACCGCAACCCCAAGTTCACCCAGCAGTACAACGGTTCCTACGACGTCGGCATGATCCGCGGGGCATACCACTTCGCGCTGCCGGACCGTTCCGACGGAGCCAGGCAGGCGAACTTCTTCGTGGACAACGGCGGCGGCTGGTCGCCGGACGGCAAGACGCTGCCGCCGGCGTTGGACATGGAGTACAACCCGTACGGCGAGACTTGCTACAAGATGGACCAGGCCGCGATGACGGCGTGGGTGAAGGCGTTCAGCGACACGGTCTTCGCGCGCACCAAGCGGTATCCGATGATCTACACGTCCACGAACTGGTGGAACAAGTGCGTCGGCGGCTCGGTGAAGTTCGGCGACGACAACCCGCTGTGGATCGCGCACTACAACTCGAAGCTGGGCCCCCTGCCGCTGGGCTTCGACTTCCACACCATCTGGCAGTGGCAGGCGGCCGGCCTCTTCCCCGGCGACCAAAACCTCTTCAACGGCAAGTTCGAGCAGCTGCAGCGCATCGCCGCCAGTTGACGGCGATGCGCTGAAACCGACTAGTCGAACAGGGCGGGGAGGGTGCCCTCCCAGGCCTCGCGGAGCTCGTCGAGCGACAGCTCACCGAGGCCCTGGATCTCCAGCGCGTTCGACTCCGGGTCGACGACACCGACCTTGCGCCACGGCAGAGCGCGCGCGGTGCACATGTCGGTGAAGCGCTGCTCCTCGGTGCGCGGCACGGCGACCAGCACGCGCCCCGCCGACTCGCTGAACAACGCCGTGAACAGGTCGCCTTCGAGGAAGACCCGCGCACCCGTCTCGCCGATCAGGCACGTCTCGACCAGCGCCTGCGCCAGACCGCCCTCGGAGAGGTCGTGCGCGGCGGAGACCATGCCGTCACGGGAGCCCGCGACGAGGATCTGGCCGAGCAGCTTCTCGCGCTGCAGGTCCGCCTTCGGCGGCAACCCGCCGAGGTGGCCGTGGACGTGGTGCGCCCACTCCGACCCGCCGAACTCGGGCTTCGTCTCGCCGAGCAGCAGCAGCGTCTCGCCGGCCTCGGCCCCGATCCCGGTGGGGATGCGGCGCCGCACGTCGTCGATCACGCCCAGCACGCCCACGACCGGCGTCGGCAGGATCGCCGTGGTGCCGGTCTGGTTGTAGAAGCTGACGTTGCCGCCGGTCACCGGGATGCCCAGCTCCGCGCAGCCGTCCGCGAGACCCTTCACGGCCTGCTCGAACTGCCACATGACACCGGGGTCCTCCGGCGAGCCGAAGTTGAGGCAGTTCGTGACGGCGACCGGCGTGGCACCGGTGGCCGCGACGTTGCGGTAGGCCTCGGCCAGCGCGAGCTTCGCGCCCTCGTACGGGTCGAGCTTGGTGTAGCGGCCGTTGCAGTCCGTCGAGAGAGCGACACCGCGGTGCGTCTCCTCGTCGATCCGGATCATGCCGCCGTCGCTGGGCTGAGCGAGGACCGTGTTGCCGCGCACGTACCGGTCGTACTGCTGCGTGACCCACTTCTTGGAGGCCAGGTTGGGGCTGGCCGCCATGATCTTGATCAGTTCGAGCAGGTTCTCCGGCCTCGGCAGGCTGTCCGGCGTGTTCGCCTGCAGCTCGTCCTGGTCGGCGGGGCGCTCGACCGGCCGGTGGTAGACCGGGCCCTCGTGGGCGACGGTACGCGGCGGCACGTCGACGACGACCTCGTCGTGGTAGGTGATCACCAGGCGGTCGCCGTCGGTCACCTCACCGATCTCGGTGGCGATGACGTCCCACTTCTCGCAGACCTCCATGAACGCCGCGACGTTGCCCGGCTCGACGACCGCGCACATGCGTTCCTGGGACTCGCTGGAGAGGATCTCCGCCGGGGTCATGTTCTTCGCCCTGAGCGGGACCCGGTCCAGGTACACGTGCATGCCGCCATCGCCCGCGGAGGCGAGTTCACTCGTGGCACAGGAGAGGCCCGCGCCGCCGAGGTCCTGGATGCCGACGACGAGGCCCTTCTCGAACAGCTCGAGCGAGCACTCGATCAGCACCTTCTCGGTGAACGGGTCGCCGACCTGGACGCTCGGCAGCTTCTTGCGCTTGCCGGCGCTGTCGTCGAACGTCTCGCTGGCCAGCACGCTCACGCCGCCGATGCCGTCGAGGCCGGTGCGCGCGCCGTAGAGGATGACCTTGTTGCCGGTGCCGCTCGCGTGCGCGAGGTGCAGGTCCTCTTTGCGCATGGCGCCGACGCACAGCGCGTTGACCAGCGGGTTGCCCTGGTAGGACTCGTCGAACACGACCTCGCCGCCGATGTTGGGCAGGCCGAGGCAGTTCCCGTAGCCGCCGATACCCGCGACGATGCCGGGCAGGACTCGTTTCGTGTCCTCGGCGTCCGGCTTGCCGAACCTGAGCGGGTCCATGACCGCGAGCGGCCGCGCGCCCATCGCGAGGATGTCCCTGACGATGCCGCCCACACCCGTGGCCGCGCCCTGGTAGGGCTCGACGTACGACGGGTGGTTGTGGCTCTCGACCTTGAACGTGACGGCCCAGCCGTCACCGATGTCGACGACGCCGGCGTTCTCGCCGATGCCCGCGAGCATCTTCGAGCGCATCTCGTCGGTCGTGGTCTCGCCGAAGTACTTCAGGTGCACCTTCGACGACTTGTAGGAGCAGTGTTCACTCCACATGACCGAGTACATCGCGAGCTCGGCGTCCGTCGGGCGCCTGCCGAGGATCTCCCTGATGCGCGCGTACTCGTCGTCCTTCAGGCCCAGCTCCTTGTAGGGCTGCTCCTGGTCGGGCGTGTTCTCGGCGTTCTTGACGGTGTCGATCATGCCTTCACCACCGTGTCGAGCAGAGACAGGAACATGCCCAGTCCGTCGTCGGTCGGGCCGGTGAGCGCGTCGACGGCGTGCTCGGGGTGCGGCATGAGGCCGACGACGTTGCCCCTGGCGTTGGTGATGCCCGCGATGTTGTTGCGGCTGCCGTTCGGGTTCTCGCCGACGTACCGGAAGACGACCCGGTTGTTGTCCTCCAGCTCCTTCAGCGTGTCCTCGTCGGCCTGGTAGCCGCCCTCGCCGGACTTCAGCGGGATCAGGATTTCGGCTCCCGCGTCGTACCTGGTGGTCCACGCGGTCGAGTTGTTCTCGACCTTGAGCCACTGGTCACGGCACACGAAGTGCAGCTTGTGGTTGCGGGTGAGAGCGCCCGGCAGCAGGTGCGCCTCGGCGAGGATCTGGAAGCCGTTGCAGATGCCGAGAACCGGCATCCCCTTGTTCGCGGCCTCGATCACTTCCTGCATGACGGGCGCGAACCGCGCGATGGCACCGCAGCGCAGGTAATCACCGTACGAGAACCCACCGGGCACGATGACCGCGTCGACACCCTTGAGGTCGTGGTCCCCGTGCCACAACGGCACGGCCTCCCCGTCGGCGTACCGGACGGCCCGCTGCGCGTCGACGTCGTCGAGCGTGCCGGGGAAGGTGATGACACCGACCCTCATGCCTCGACCCTGCGCACGGTCCAGTCCTCGATCACGGGGTTGGCGAGGAAGGTCTCCGCGATCTTGGCGAGCGTGGCGTCGTCGACGTCGTCGGCGACCTCCAGCTCGAAGTGCTTGCCCTGGCGGACGGCGGTGATGCCGTCGAAGCCGAGCCGCGGCAGCGCGTTCGCCACCGCCTGTCCTTGGGGGTCGAGAATTTCGGGCTTCGGCATGACGTCGACGACGACTCGGGCCACGACAGACTGCTCCCGGGTTTGAGGGGCTGGCGGTACTTTGAGACCCTACCTGACCTGGGGGTTCATCAACTCGACACGTGGTCGGCGGCACATCTTCACCGATCGCACCACCGGGTGAACGAGCTTGCCTCGGCGGGTCCGTTTGGTAGAGTTGGCTTTGCCAAGGCCCCGTAGGCCGAGGAAGTGAGCACGGTGCCCGTCCGGACGGTCGGCCGCCGTGCTTTGCGCTATCTGGACCATTTGTCCACAGCAGTCTCCTTCGCGACGAGCGGGCGCACGCGCCTCGCCCAGTCACCTCCAGCACCGTGGCACCACGCCACCACGTCCGGGATCCAGAGCAGCTCGTCGTGCGTGCTGTCCAGGTGCTCATAGGTGATTTTCGAGTAACTCGGCCTCTTGCCCAGCGTCGTGCGGATCGTCTGAGCGTCGTGGAGGTTGCGCTCCTCTCGGCTGTCGAGCACCAGCCTCCTCGTCTTCAGGTCGACGAGATCGTTGATGAGTGCGATGAGGCACTCCTGACGCGCGATTTCCTCACCGGCGGAGCAGTCGCACGTGTAGATGTGCACGGTGGCGCCGATGGACACCAGCTTGGACACGATCAGCTTGCGTCGATCGGTCTTCTCCTTCTTGAAGTGAAGTTCTCGCTGACCTGGGAACAGCAACCGACGCAGTGCTTTCCTCATGCGCGCCAGGTCGCCGGGATCGACGAGGACAGCGGCCAGCAGGTACGTGTTGTTTCGCCGCGACTCGTCGACGAAGGCGTGCAGACTCACGAAACGTCCATCGGCCGAACCCGAACACCAGTTCAGGAAGTCCAGCTGATCGGGACCGAACGACCGAGTCTTGGACTCATTCCAAGGCTGTATTACGCCGAAAGCAGAGAGGCTGGCACTTCGGCAGGATCGGACGGAAGCTGGGGATCATGAAGATCCTGGTGCTCGGCGGAACCGTGTTCCTCAGCAAGGCCGTCACGGCGGAGGCCGTCCGCCGCGGCCACGACGTCGTGTGCGCCGCCCGCGGTGCCTCCGGCGCGGTTCCGGAAGGCGCCCGCCTGATCTCGGTCGACAGGAACAAACCCGGCGCGTTCGACCAGCTCGCCGGGGAGCAGTTCGACGCGGTGATCGACGTGGCGAAGTACTCGGTGAACTGGGTGCGGGACGCGTTGGAGGCGTTCGGGCCGACGACGCCGCACTGGACGTTCGTGTCCAGCATCTCGGTCTACGCGGACCACTCGACGGGCAGTGACGAGCTCCTGCCCGCGCTGGAGGACGACCCGGAGGCCGAGTTCACGCCGGAGCGGTACGGCGGCGTCAAGGTGGCCAGTGAGAACGCGGTCAGGGAGGCCGTGGCGGGGCGGGAGTTCATCGTCAGGGCCGGGCTGATCACCGGGCCGGACGACCCCAGCGACAGGTTCGGGTACTGGCCCGCGCGGTTCAGCAAGGGTGGCAGGGTGGTCGTGCCGGACAGCCCCGACCTCGGGTTCCAGCACATCGACGTGCGGGATCTTGCGCAGTGGATCGTGTTCGCGGCCGAGGAGCGCATCACGGGCACCTACGACTCGACCGGGCCCGTCATGCCGTTCCAGATGGCGATCGGGGAGATCGCCGGGGCCACGGCGGCGCCGGGCACGCAGATCGTGAGCGTGCCGGAGAGCGTGCTGGCGCAGCTGGAGATCAACCCGTGGTCCGGGCCGCGGTCGATTCCGCTGTGGCTGCCGCAGGAGTGGGCCAAGATGACCGGCCGCGACGTCAGCAACGCGCTCGCGAACGGGCTGCGGACCAGGCCGTTGGCCGAGACCGCGCTCGACTCGCTGGAGTACGAGCGCGGCCTCGGACTGGACAGGGCCCGCAAGGCGGGGCTCACTCAGCAGGAAGAGGAGGAGATCCTCACAGCAGTGGGTTGATCTGCGCCGCGACGAGGTCGATGCGCACGCCCTGGTTCGGGCAGCCGCCGAAGTGGTGGAGGCCGATCACCTTGTGCGTGCGCCTCGACAACACCGGTGAGCCGGACGAGCCGCCCTCGGTGTCGCACATGTAGCTGATGTCGGACTGCGAGACGTTGCCGTTGACGCGCACCGCGCGCACGACGCAGTAGCCACCGCCGTTGTTGTTGTCGCGCAACGACAACTTCTTCAGCTTCCCGGCCGGGTGGCCGACGATGTACATCTCTTCACCCACGGCCGGGACGCGCGCGTCCAGTTCGAGGTAACCGAACGAGCTGATGGCCGAGAAGTTGTTCACGGTGAAGAGGGTGTAGTCCAGGCCGGAGTCGGTCTTGAGGACCTGGGCCGCCAGCACCTTCGTGACGGTGGCCGACGTGGTGCCGCCGCAGGTCGGGCACTGGTAGTTGAACCACACCTCGATACCGGTGGTGCTGGTGAAGCAGTGGTTGTTGGTCAGCATGCGGTTGTTGGGGCCGACCCGCCACGCCGTGCACAGCGAGCTGCCGTTGCGCAGCAGCTTCGCGACGGACGCGGTCTTGCCCCACTCGGTCGGGTTGCTGGACTGGTAGCAGACCGCGTCCTTGTAGTCGTTCGTGCCGCAGATGCTCTGCACCGACGGCTGCGAGGACATCTCGGCCTCGGTGTAGCCGCGGGTGATCTTGTCGATCCGCACCCGGCTGAGCGGGTTCTTCAGCGACACGACGGCCTTCTCGCCGGTGATCGACATGGCCCAGAAGCCCGCCTTGTCGATCGTGGCGGTCTGGGAGGCCTTCAGGTCGCGCGTGTAGGTGTACTTCTCGGTGCCGTCAGGGTTCGACACCGTGAGCACGTCGCCGGGCAGGATCCGCAGGTCCGTGAAATGGATCTTGACGTAACCGGAACCCGGGCGTTCGATCGTGGTTGAACGGTTGTTGCCACCCACTCGCACCGAGAGCGATTCCTCGGTGCCGATCTCCTGCGACTGAGGCGACTGAGGCGCCAAAGCCTGTGCAGGGGTAGAGGTGGTGGTAGCAGGGACAAAGGACGTCATCGGCAGGGCGAGCGCCAGTGCCGTGAGGAGTTGCAGGGTTTTCCTCATGCCCTTTGATACTTCCGACGTCACCTGACCGTGTCAGCCCACCGAACGTCGGTAATGGAGGAATCCATGCGAGTTGTCCATTTCGGTCATGCCTGCGTGCTGCTCGACACCGGGTCGACGCGCATCCTGATCGATCCCGGCACGTTCTCCAGCGGGTTCGAGGACGTGCAAGACCTGGACGCCGTGCTGATCACGCACCAGCACTACGACCACCTGGACGTCGAGCGGCTGCCGAAGCTCCTCGCGGCGAACCCGCAGGCCCAGCTGATCGTCGACGAGGGCTCGGCGCCCAGCGTCGACAACCCGACCGTCGCCCAGCCGGGTGACGTGTTCAAGGTCGGCGACACGACGGTCAAGGTGGTCGGCGGCAGGCACGCGATGATCCACGAGGACATCCCGATCGTGCCGAACACCGCCTACGTGGTCGGTGACGGCGCGTTCTACCACCCCGGCGACTCGCTGTTCGTGCCGGACGAGGACGTCGACGTGCTCGGCCTGCCGGCCGGCGCGCCGTGGCTGCGGCTCGGCGAAGCCGTCGACTTCATGCGCGCGATCAAGCCGCGCACGGCCGTGCCCATCCACGAGAAGCTGCTGTCGATGCCGGAGAACGCCTACCGGATGTTCGACATGCTCAAGCCGGAGGGCACCGAGGTCAGGCCGCTGACGCTTGGCGAGGAGACGGCAGTCTGACGTACGTGGTCGGTTCGGCGTCGTGGGCGAGGGCGATGTCCACGGCGTCGAGCACGGCCTGCCGTGCGCCCGGCCGGTGCAGGTCGCGGGCGTCCACGGTGATCCGGGTCAGTCCACCGCGACGCGCGGACCGAGCCGCGGAGTAGACCAGCGCGAGCGACCGCAGCTCACCGAAGCTGCTGCGTTCGGTCAGCGCGTGCAGGCGGCCCAGCGTCGCGAGGCCGGTGCTGAGATCACGGACGGCGTGGGCGTCGGCGCAGCGGGTGAACCGGTGCTTGGCCAGCGCGATCAACGTGCCTGGCGACGCCACGCACCGCCGGGGCGCGAACGTGTCGGCGTCGAGGCCGATGGCTTCCATCTGCGCACGAGCACCCGTGAGCAGCAGCCCCGCCTCGTGGGCGGGCAACCGGCGTTGACCGAGGCCGTGCAGCACGACGGCGTCGCCCGCCGCCGCCCTGGCACGCACCCATTCCTGCGCCCTGCCGAGCTCGCGGGGGACCACGAGCAGCGACAACGGCACCTGCCGCGGCTGCAGGGCCGCGGCCAGATCAGCGCACCGGTCGAGGGTCTGCGGACCGATGCCGGACAGTGAGACCACGAGCTGTGAGTGCACGTTCTGAGTGCGCCACGCCGTGGTGACGTCCGC
This sequence comes from Lentzea flava, assembly GCF_014648475.1. GTDB lineage: Bacteria > Actinomycetota > Actinomycetes > Mycobacteriales > Pseudonocardiaceae > Lentzea > Lentzea flava. The sequence goes on from NZ_BMRE01000045.1 coordinate 68,293, forward strand.
GTGAAACCAGGGCTAACTCACGCGAGCCAGTCGGCGAAAGACCGGCCGGTCAGCCGCTCGTACGCCTCCACGTACCTCTTCCGGGTGGCCTCGACGACGTCCGCGGGCAGCGGAGGCGGCGGCGTGTCCGACTTCCGGTCCCAGCCGGAGGCGTCCGACGTGAGCCAGTCGCGCACGTACTGCTTGTCGAACGCCGGCTGCACGCGACCGGGCTCGTAGCCCTCGGCCGGCCAGTACCGCGACGAGTCCGGCGTGAAGGCCTCGTCGGCCAGCACCAGCTCACCGGCGGCGTCGAGCCCGAACTCGAACTTCGTGTCCGCCAGGATCAGGCCGCGGGTCAACGCGTACGCACGCGCCTCGCTGTACAGCTCGATCGTGCGGTCGCGCAGCTTGGAGGCCAGCTCCTCGCCGTGCTTCGCGGCGATGACGTCGAACGACACGTTCTCGTCGTGCGAGCCGAGCTCGGCCTTCGACGCGGGCGTGAAGATCGGCGGGTTCAGCTCGGACGCCTCGACCAGCCCGGCCGGCAGCTCGACCCCGCACACCGAGCCGGTCGCCTGGTAGTCGGCCATGCCCGAGCCCGTCAGGTATCCGCGCGCCACGCACTCGACGTCGACCATCTGCAGCTTGCGCACCAGCAGCGCCCGGCCGCGGACCTCGGCGGGAATGCGCGGGTCGTCGTAGGCGACCAGGTGGTTCGGGGTGAGCCGCTCGAACCAGAACACGCTCATCGCGGTGAGAACGCGGCCCTTGTCCGGGATCTCCGTGCTCAGGATGTGGTCGTAAGCCGAGATGCGGTCGGACGCGACGAACAGCAGCAGCTCGTCGTCGACTTCGTACAGATCGCGAACCTTGCCGCGGGCGACGTGCTGGTAGTCAGCGAGCGTAGGCACGCTGGTCAGCCTACGTGCCGTGTTCGGGAAACCCGACGCACACCCCTTCACCTCTACAGATCAAGGAAGAAGAGCCTTAAGGTGCACCCCGTGCTCACCCGAAAGGCTCTGTGGATCCCGGCATTGGCCGCCCTGGGACTGCTCGTCGTGCTGGGAGTAGCCGGGTGGAGCATCGACTCCAGCCCCGTCTCGTCCCCGGCTCCGGGCTCGCAGACCACCAGCACCACCCAGTCGGTCAGCATCGTGCCGACCCCGGACGTCGCCGACATCACGGTCAGGACCACGAGTTCGACGACCACGACGACGACCACCACCACGACAAAGCCGAAGCCGCCGCCCGTGCAGGCACCGCCACCCGCGCGGCCGACGACGACCACGGAACCCCCGCAACAGGGCTTGTTCGTCCGGGAGGGCGCGTTCTGCCATCCCGAGGGCGCGCTCGGCCTCAGCCCGCGCGGCGAGCCGCTGGTCTGCCGCAAGGACAGCAACCGCGGCGACCGGCTGCGCTGGCAGAGGGTCTAGGCCCAGTCCAGCACGTCGATCTTGTCGCCGACCGCGATGGAACCGGTGCGCACGACCTGGGCCTTCATCCCGAAGGTCACGCCGCCGTCGGGATCACGCCGGTAGGTGGCCAGTGAGCGGATCGGTTCCGGACCGGCCTTGTGGCCCGTCTCCTGGTCCACCATCGGCACCGCGCACCGAACGCAGTCCTTGGCGTAGGCCAGTTCCACGTCACCGATGACCGCGCGCCGCACCCGGTCCTCGACGTGCGGCTCCGGCGATCCGGACACGACCACGTTGGGGCGGAACCGGTCCATCGGCACCGGATCACCGCCGCGTTCCAGGATGCGCTCGTTCAGACCGTCCAAAGAGGACAGCGAGATCATCAGCAACGCGTTGCCGTCGGCGTACCCCACGAGGCCCGTGGTCTCCCCGGTCGTCTCCCTGCGCAGGTCCGGCGGCGTCCGCACGAGCCGCACCGACTTGCCAAGGGCGTCGGAGAAGTACGCGGCCGCGGCATCGCCCTGGTCCACGCCGAAGCCGTGCCAGGTGTGCACGACCACCGGAATCCGCGGCCCGTCGACGACGACCGGGAACGACTCCCCGCCGATCGTCAGCGAGGAGTCCACGAGCGACGGGCGCAACGCGGCCATCGCCGGCATCTTCCGCTGCGACAGGAAGACGCCCTCGTCGTCGACCAGCATCATCATCCGGTCGTCCCGCAACCCCGTGAGGTCGACGGCGGAGGACGCGACGGAGTGCCCGCCGCAGCCCTTGACCGGGTAGACGTGCAGACTGGAAACGATCACAGGATCGGCTCCGGCTCGTACGCCGGGTACTTGTCGACGACCGCGGCGACCTGCTCGACGACCGACGCCACCTGCGCCGACGCCACGCCGGTGAACGACAGGCGGTCGGCCAGCAACGCGTCCAGCGCGGCGCGGTCGAGCGGCAGGCGCTCGTCGGCGGCCAGGCGGTCCAGCAGGTCGTTCTGCGCGAGACCCTGCTCGCGCATCGCCAGCGCGACGGCCACCGCGTTCTCCTTGATGGCCTCGTGCGCGGTCTCCCGGCCGACACCCGCGCGCACGGCCGCCATCAGCACCTTGGTCGTGCTGAGGAACGGCAGGTAGCGGTCGAGCTCGCGCGCGACCACGGCCGGGTAGGCACCGAACTCGTCCAGGACCGTCAGGAACGTCTCCAGCAGCCCGTCGAACGCGAAGAACGCGTCCGGCAGCGCGACGCGGCGGACCACCGAGCACGACACGTCGCCCTCGTTCCACTGGTCGCCGGCGAGCTCGCCGACCATCGACAGGTAGCCGCGCAGGATCACCGCGAAGCCGTTCACGCGCTCGCACGAGCGGGTGTTCATCTTGTGCGGCATCGCGCTCGAACCGACCTGACCGGGCTTGAAGCCCTCGGTCACCAGCTCGTGACCGGCCATCAGGCGGATGGTCTTCGCGATCGACGACGGCGCCGCCGCGAGCTGCACGAGCGTGGACACCACGTCGAAGTCCAGCGAGCGCGGGTACACCTGGCCGACCGACGTCAGCACGCGCTCGAAGCCGAGGTGGCCCGCGACGGTGCGCTCCAGCTCCTCGAGCTTCTCGGGCGTGCCGAGCAGGTCGAGCATGTCCTGGGCGGTGCCGACCGGGCCCTTGATGCCGCGCAACGGGTACCGCGCGATCAGCTCGTCCAGCCGCGAGAACGCGACGAGCAGCTCGTCCGCCCCGGTGGCGAAGCGCTTGCCCAGCGTCGTGGCCTGCGCCGCCACGTTGTGCGAGCGACCGGCCATGACCAGGTCGGAGTGCTCTGCGGCGAGCCGTGCGAGGCGTCCGAGCACGGCGGCGACCTTGGACCTGATCAGCTCCAGCGAGCGCAGCACCTGCAGCTGCTCGACGTTCTCGGTCAGGTCGCGCGAGGTCATGCCCTTGTGGACCTGCTCGTGGCCCGCCAGCGCGTTGAACTCCTCGATGCGCGCCTTCACGTCGTGCCGCGTGACCCGCTCACGTGCCGCGATCGACTCCAGGTCGACCTGCTCCAGCACGCGCTCGTAGTCGGCGATCGCGGTCGCCGGCACGTCGATACCGGCGGCGGCCTGAGCCCGCAGCACGGCGAGCCACAGCTGGCGCTCCAGCACGATCTTGTGCTCGGCCGACCAGAGCGTCGCGAGCGACGTGGAGGCGTAGCGACCTGCGAGGACGTTGGCGATGCGCGGCTTGCTCACGCCGTCAGGTTAGTGCACACGGGGCTCACTCCCAGGTGATGCTCGGCTCCGTGACCAGCTCTGTGAGCACGCCCACGCGCACCGGCACGGTCTGCCGCAGCCCCTGTCCGGACGCGGGGTTGTAGTTGTGGCTGCTGATCTGCACGACGTACCCGCTGGAGAACCGGCGCACCACCTCCGCCCGCGCGACCTCGGAGCCCCCTTCCAGGTACTCGGCCTCGAAGACGGTCGACCCGTCCTTCTGCAGCGACTCGTGGCAGTAGCTCGCGCTCACGCAGAAGTTGGAGATCGAGAACCCCGGCCGCCCGGCCGTCACCCGCAGTGCCGTCGGTCCGATGTTGTCGTTCAGGTACACGTAGCCCGAGAAGTCCGGGTCGGACGGGTTGCGCCGCGTCGTGGTCGGCGTCGAGTACGGGGGATAGGTGAACTGGCCGGGGTGGAACTCCGCGTAGATCTCCTTGAAGTCCGTCCTCTTCAGCGCGAGCTTCTCCGCCAGCTTGTCACCGATGCGCTGCGCCTTCTTCTCGACGGACTCGCTCGGCGGCGCGGAGGTGGTCGCCTGCCCCTCGGAGGCGAGCTGGCTGCCGCCGTCACGGGGCAGCAGGCCGGGCAGCGCGAACGACGCCACGGCGATCACCGCCGTAGCCACGCCCACACCGACCAGCGCTCGCCGTCGACTTTTTTTCTGCTCGACCCGCTTGATCAGGACGTCGGGGTCGAAGTCGAGCGGCGGCTCGTCCCAGACGGCCAGCAGCATTCCCTCGCGGATCTCCTGCTCACTCACGATGCGACCCTCCCCGAACTGCTGTCGAGCTTCTCCACGATGGCGCGCAGTGTCGCGAGACCACGTGCCGTCTGGCTTTTGACCGTTCCCTCGGTGCACCCCATGGCCACCGCCACCTCGGCGACCGACAGGTCTTCGAAATAACGCAGCACGAGCACCGCTCGTTGCCTCGGCGGCACCTGCAGCAACGCCGTGTGCACCAGCTCACGCGCCCACAGCTTCGCGCTCGTGTTGTCGGGATCGACCGTCGCGTCCGCGGTGTCCGGCAGCTCCCCGTCGCGCTGCTCGGCTCTGCGCCACGGCCTGCGCTTCTCGTCCAGCCACGTGCGCAGCAGCACCTTGCGGGCGTACGCGATCAGGTTGTCGAGGTCCTTGATGCGCTTCCAGGCCATGTACATCTTCATCAGGCTCGACTGCATCAGGTCTTCAGCCGTGTGCCAGTCACCACAGAACAGATAGGCGGTGCGTCGCAAAGACGCGGCATTGGCTGCCGCGAATTCGCGAAAGCCCTGCTCATCGGCCTTGCGCATGCGATCCCCTCTCGCGTCCTCAACCAGGGGAACGCATCAGGGGAACGCGAGGTTGCATCACTCGTGACGCGAAAGGGCCGTTCGGAGCATCCTGCCCGCGACGCCGCGCGGATCCGGCTTCAGCTCGATGAACGCGTTCACCATCGCGCCGTCCACCAGCGCGATCAGCTCCTCGACCCGGTCGGGCGCGATGTCGCGGCCGGAGCGGGCGACGATGTCGGCGATCAGCTCGTGCAGCTCCGTGGACAGCACGCGCATCAACGGCCGCAGGTACGGACGGCGGCCGGTCGCGACGAGGCGTTCGTAGCGCAGCAGCATCGTCTCGGTGTCGGTCACGTCCTGGCCGACGAGCAGGTCGAGGATCAGCTCGATCAGCACGTCGTCGTCGGTCAGCTGCTCCGAGAGCCCCGCGAGCCGTTCCCTGCCGTTCGCGAGCTCGGTCCTGCCGTGGAACTCGACCGCGGCGGTGATCAGCTCGTCCAGGGAGTCGAAGTAATACGTGGTCGACGCGAGCGGCAGACCTGCGCGTTCGGCGACCGCGCGGTGCCTGACCGCGTCGAAGCCGCCCTCCACGAGCAGTTCGGACGCGGCCTCGACGAGCGCCTGTCGCCTGCGCTCACCCTTGGGGGTTGCTGCCGTCATAGTCGCGCCAGAGTACTGGGCGCTTGATCAGAACTTGGGCGCCAGTGCGTCCGCGAACCGCTTGGCCTGGCCTTTCAGCTCGCCGTCGCCCTGCGTGAACACGTAGAGGTCCTGGCCCTTGGCCGTCCTGACCTTCTCCGCGCCTGCAGGCGCCTCGAAGGCCTTCTGCGTGACGATCGCGGTGATCGTCAGCCCGTCGATCTTGAACGCGGCCGACCGCGAGTCCGGTGAACAGGTCACCGTCGGCGGCTGTGCGTGCTCCGGTGAGACCGAAAGCTCTCCGGCGAGGGCGTCGGCGAGCTCTCGGTCCACACCTGCGCAGCCCTGCACTGCGCGATCACTGGTCGAAAGACCAGTGCTTCCCGGCGTGGACCCGTCCCCCTGCGTAGACGGGTCGCCAGGGAAGTCCTTCTGCGGCGGCTGAGCTTCCAGCGCCGTCGCCGGTCCGGTCAGCGGCGATTCTGCCTTGTTGTCGTTCGCCTGCCCAGAACCCAGGTTGCTCGAAGTGCTCTTGTCCTGGTTGATCCAGTTGGTACCCGCGACCACACCACCGAAACCGAGCACCACGACCAGGGTAGTGCCGGCGGCGATCGAGTTGCGCCTTCGCAGCGTGGCGCGTCGCGAAGCGGTGCGGACGTCGCTCGCGTCGAAGGACGCCGGTGGCGCGTCGTGCACCGCGTCGCGGAACAGGTCCGCGAGCTTCTGCTCGTCCATCTACGTCCTCCTCTCCACGGTCACCACGCTGGTCACGACGCCGGTCGCAGGTCGTCGATGGCGTCACCGAGAGCTTCCCGCAACGCGGTCAGCCCGCGTGCGGTCTGACTCTTCACAGTTCCTTCCGAGCACTTCAGAACTTCTGCCGTCGCCGTTACGTCCAGGCCTTCGAGGAACCGCAGCACGAGCACGGCCCGCTGCCGCGGCGGGACTCTGCGCAGGCCCTTCATCAACGCCTCGCGCGTCGCCACCGCGTCACCGACCTCGTGATCGGGCGTCGGCGACTCCGGCAGCTCGTCGGTGAACTTCTCGCGCCGCCACGGACGGCGCGACTCGTCGATCACCGCGCGCACGAGCGTGCGCCGGACGTAGGCGTCGAGAGCCTGCTTGTCCCGGATCTTCCGCCACCTCCTGTGCACCGCCACGAACGCTGTCTGCGCGAAGTCGTCAGCGCGGTGCCAGTCGCCGCACAGCAGGTATGCCGTTCGGCGCACGGCCTCACGGCGAGCCACGAAGTACTCCGCGAACTCCTGCTCGTCGCGCTGATCCACGCGGACTGCTCTCCGCTCGTTCCTCGAGTTGCACTTACCGGACGGAATCTGAGGCAACAACGGTTGCACGATCCACCGCCGAGAGCTACATCACCCCCTCGGTCGTTCACCGGATGTGATGTGATCGGGTTCGTGACCCCCATCGACCTGCGCTCGGACACCGTCACCCAGCCCGGCGAGGAGATGCGCCGCGCGATGGCGACGGCCGAGGTCGGCGACGACGTACTGGACCACGACCCGACCATGGCGGCGCTGGAGGAGCGGGTCGCCGAGCTGCTCGGCGTCGAGGCCGCGCTCTGGGTTCCGTCCGGATCCATGGGCAACCTGATCGCGTTGTTCCTGCACCTGAAGCGCGGTGACCGGTTCCTCGCTCCGCTCGGCGCGCACGTGCTGGACGCCGAGCTCGGGACCGCCGCGTGGCTGGCGGGCGGAATGCCGCACGGGCTCCCGGTCATGTCGGCCGAGGCCGTGACGGCCGCCGGTGGTGGCGAGTCCCCCTACTACGGGCTGCGCACGACGTTGCTGTGCCTGGAGAACACGCACAACGCGTCCGGCGGCACGGTGACGCCACCGGACGAGCACGCCCTGCTGGTGTCCGCGGCGCGGTCCGTCGGGCTGGCCGTGCACCTGGACGGGGCGCGGTTGTGGAACGCGTCGGTCGCTCTCGGGGTGCCGCCCGCCGCGCTGACGGTCGGGGCCGACACCGTGCAGGTGTGTCTGTCGAAGGGGCTCGGGGCACCGGTCGGGTCGGTCGTGGCCGGGTCGTCGTCCTTCGTGGTCGAGGCGCGGCGCGTGCGGAAGATGCTCGGTGGCGGAGTCCGGCAGGGTGGCGTGCTGGCGGCCGCCGGTCTGGTCGCGCTGGACCGGATCTCCCGGCTGGCCGACGATCACGCCAACGCCTCCGCCCTGGCCGCAGGGCTGCGGTCGCTGGGGTGGGACGTGCCAGAGCCCGCGACGAACATCGTCCTGGCGTCCGTGCCGGACCCGGAGAAGACGCTGACCTCGTTGCGCGATGTCGGGGTTTTCGCCAGTCCCATGTCGGGCAAGGTCAGGTTCGTGACGCACGGCGACGTGGACTCGTCCGACATCGCCGAGGTGCTGCGTCGGCTGCGAGAGGACGCCTGAGATGCGCTGGATCGTGTTCGACTTCGGCGAGGTCATCAGCCGGCGGAACCCGGCACTGCCCGCGATGGCGGAGCGGCTCGGGGTGCCGCTTCCGCGCTTCGAGGCCGCGTACTGGGACCGGGACGCCTACGACCGGGGTGGGTCGGACGCGGACTACTGGTCGTTGATCGGGTCCTCGCTGGGGCTGACGTTCGACGACGCGACCGTGCGCGAGATGACCGCGATGGACAACGCGGGCTGGCTCGACGAGCCGGTGGCGGACACCGTGGCGCTGATCGACGACCTGGACTCGCTGGGCGTGCCGCTGGCGCTGCTGTCCAACGCGCCGACGACGTTCGCGCGGCTGGCCGAGAAAGTGCCGTGGGCCAAGCACTTCCAGCACCTGATCTTCTCCGGCGACCTCGGGTTCGCCAAGCCGGATGCCGCGATCTGGCGGCACGCGGAGTCCGTGATCGGCTCCTCCGACGTGATCTTCTTCGACGACCGGGCCACCAACGTGCAGGGTGCTCTGGCCGCGGGCTGGGACGCGCGGTTGTGGACGTCAGCCGCTGCTGCGCGCCTTGAGCTCCGCGCGGAGTTCGGCGATCTCGGCGCGTAGGCTCCGCAGCTCCTGCGCGGTCTCCAGCTCGGCTTCCTCGACGCCGCGCAGCTTCTCCACGAGCCAGCTGGCGATCGTGCCGGTGATGACACCGAGCAGCGCGATGCCGCCGACCATGAGCAGCCCGGCCACGAGGCGTCCTTCGCCCGTGACGGGGAAGCGGTCGCCGTACCCGACCGTCGACATGGTGGTGAGCGTCCACCACAGCGCGTCACCGAACGTGGTGATGCTGGCGTTTTCCGCATGCCTTTCCGCGTCCAGCACCGCGAGACTCGCGCAGAACACGACGATGATCGTCACGCCGCCGACGTAAATGCTCACGCGTTGCCGGATTTTGTGCTGGAACTTCTTGTTCAGCAGCTTGATGACCGTGATCAACCGGAGAACGCGCAATTGCCGCACCATCGGCAGCACGACGGCCGCAAGATCGAAGAGATGCGTTCTGAGGAACCAGATCTTGTTGTTCGCGAGCGTCAGCCGGACGAGGTACTCGACGGCGAACACCGCCCAGACCAGCCACAACACGATCTCGAGAGTGACGTGCATGCTCCCGTGGTCGTCGAACACCTGCCACGCGTACACGACGAGGAACAGCACGGCGAGGGCCGTCAGCGGCCACTCGACCTTTCGCTCCCACCGTTCGAGGCGGGCCTCGTTGGATTGCAGCACCGCTTCATGGTGAGCGGTTCGTCCCGTTCAGACCAGCCTCACCGCTTGGATTTGATCGCACCGTAAGCCGCGGTGCCTGCGAGGAGTAGTCCTCCAATCACGGCGAGCCAGAAAAGTCCTTTCACGACGGCTCCTACGACCGCCAGCACGATCCAGATCGCCACCAGCCACCCGATGATCGCCCACATGGGTCCCTCCCCTTCCTCCGCTCCGTGAACGTCCGGCGGGGCCGCTTTGTTGCGATCTAGACCCGTCTTCCGCACATCGGAGTGGGTGATCTGATCAGGCAGCCGGTGGTTGT
>NZ_BMRE01000046.1 GCF_014648475.1 Lentzea flava
TCCGGTTCTACTTCCTCCAACCGGACACAACAAGATCAACTTAAGCTACGCGGCATTGGGTCTGGGGCGGAGCCCCAGAAAGCAACCGGAACATGACTACGGCACGCAACCACCTACGGACTCGAAACAGGAACCCGCCAACGCACCAGGGGGACGACCCACCCCAACCGGCGCGCCCCCAACAAGAAGTCCGTCAGGCGAGCGCCTGCCACCACCCGTCAACCTCCCCAGGAGCGTCAACATCCACCCGCTCCCCAGGCCGAGGCACCGCCAACTTCAACCCCCGCCCCTTGGCCTCCCGCCAAACCCGATCCACAGGCTCAGTCCAAGGATGCAACGCCAGGTTGAACGTCGCCCAGTGCACGGGAATCAACAACCCGCCCCCGAGATCCTCAAACGCCTGAACCCCTTCCTCAGGCGTCATGTGGATGTCAGGCCAAGCATCCCCATACGCACCAACCTGCATCAGCACAACGTCAAAGGGCCCATGCGCAGCCCCGATGGCCGTGTAGCCGGGGAAGTACCCGGTATCCCCGCTGTAGAACACCGAACGCCCCGCACGCTTGATCACCCAGGAGGCCCACAACGTCACGTTCCTCTGCACCGACCGCCCGGAGAAGTGTTGCGCCGCAGTGCAGGTGAGCGTGAACCCGTCCACGGAGTACGACTCGTCCCAGTCGAGCTCGACCACACGATCAGCAGGAACATCCCACCGAGCAAGGTGAGCCCCGAGCCCCAACGGCACCACGAAGATCGCAGAGGTCGACCGCGTCAACGCCTGCACGGTCTCCATGTCGAGGTGGTCGTAGTGATCATGCGAGACCACCACGGCGCTCAGCGAGGGCAAATCCGACAAATCATGCGGAACCGGATGCAGTCGCCGAGGCCCGACGTGCGCGGAAGGCGAGACCCGGTCGCTCCACACGGGATCCACCAGCACCGCGGCACCGTCGATCTCGATCAACGCCGACGCGTGCCCGTACCAGGTGACGTGCAGCCCCGACGTCACCGGCGCGGCAGGTCCGACCAGCGGCACCGCGGCCGACGGCTTCCGGTCCGCGCCGCCGAAGATGAAGTCGCGCAAGGAGAAGGAGTCGCGGTCGGGGACCGTGCTGACCACCTTGTCGTTGTGGAACTTGCCGTCGCGGTAACGCGGTGAACGCGCCATCCGAGCCGGATCCGGCTTGCCGCCCAGCTGCCTCGGCACGTCCCGCAACGCCCACGCCACGCCCGCCAGTCCGAGCAGGCCGGCCAACGCCTTCTTCATGATCGAACCCTCTTCCCTGACCCCGTGCCCGGTGCAACGCACGAAATGGTCGTCGAGTTCCACCCCGCTCGCAGAACGATGAAGGGCTCCTTCATCCACCTCACGTGGATGAAGGAGCCCTTCATCGCAAACCATCGCAAGCCTGAGCTACTCCAGGACGATCAACAGGTCGCCGCCCTCCACCTGCTGGGCGCCGCGCAACGCCAGGCGCTGCACGCGACCGGCCTTGGGGGCGGTGATCGCGGCCTCCATCTTCATGGCCTCGATCGTCGCGACGGTCTGACCGGCCTCGACGGAATCGCCCTCGGCCACCGCCGCCGTCACCACGCCCGCGAACGGGGCCGCGACGTGGTTCGGGTTGCTCCGATCCGCCTTCTCCGCGGCCGGGATGTCGGCCGCCACGGAGCGGTCGCGGACCTGGATCGGGCGCAGCTGGCCGTTCAGGGTCGCCATGACCGTGCGGATGCCGCGCGCGTCGGCCTCGGAGATGGCCTCCAGGCCGATCAGGAGCCGGACACCCGGCTCCAGGTCGACGGAGTACTCCTCACCGGGACGCAGGCCGTAGAAGAAGTCCTTGGAGCGCAACACCGACGTGTCGCCGTAGGCCTCGCGGTGAGCGAGGAACTCCTTGGTGGGCGCCGGGAAGAGCAGGCGGTTCAGCGTCGCGCGGCGGTCGTCGACGAGGCCCGCCTCGTCCTCCGGCGAGAGCTCCTCGATCGGCTTCGGGGCCGGGCGGCCTTCCAGCGCCTTCGAGCGGAACGGCTCCGGCCACCCGCCGGGCGGGTCGCCCAGCTCGCCGTGCAGGAAGCCGATCACCGACGCCGGGATGTCGTACTTGCCGGGGTCGGCCTCGAAGTCCTTCGGTGAGACGCCCGCGCCGACGAGGTGCAGCGCGAGGTCGCCGACGACCTTGGACGACGGCGTCACCTTCACCAGGTGGCCGAGCATGCGGTCGGCGGCCGCGTACATGGACTCGATCTCTTCGAACTTCTCGCCGAGACCGAGCGCCACCGCCTGGGTGCGCAGGTTCGAGAGCTGTCCGCCGGGGATCTCGTGGTGGTACACGCGGCCGGTCGGGCCGGGGATGCCGGACTCGAACGGCGCGTAGATCTTGCGCACGGCCTCCCAGTACGGCTCGAGGTCGCACACGTTCTGCAGGTTCAGGCCCGTGGCGTGCTCGGTGTGGTCGGTCAGCGCCACGATCGACGACAGCGGCGGCTGCGACGTCGTGCCCGCCATCGACGCCGTCGCGCCGTCGATCGCGTCCACACCCGCCTGGATCGCGGCGAGGTACGTGGCCAGCTGGCCGCCCGCCGTGTCGTGCGTGTGGAGGTGGACCGGGAGGTCGAACTCCTTGCGCAGGGCCGAGATCAGGCGAGCCGCGGCAGGAGCCCTCAGGAGGCCCGCCATGTCCTTGACCGCCAGCACGTGAGCACCCGCGCCGACGATCTGCTCTGCCAGCTTGAGGTAGTAGTCCAGTGTGTACAGACGTTCGTCCGGGTTGGACAGATCGCTCGTGTAGCACAAGGCGACTTCGGCGACGGCCGTTCCGGTTTCGCGCACGGCCTCGATCGCCGGGCGCATCTGCTCGACGTCGTTCAGCGCGTCGAAGATCCGGAAGATGTCGATGCCGGTGTCCGTCGCCTCCTGCACGAACGCCTTGGTGACCGCCTCCGGGTACGGCGTGTAGCCGACCGTGTTCCGTCCGCGCAGCAGCATCTGCAGGTTGATGTTCGGCACGGCCTCGCGCAGCGCGGCGAGCCGCTCCCACGGGTCCTCCGCGAGGAACCGCAGCGCCACGTCGTAGGTCGCGCCGCCCCAGCACTCCAGGGACAGCAGCTCGGGCGTCATGCGCGCGACGTGCGGCGCGACGGCGAGCATGTCCTTGGTGCGCACTCGCGTGGCCAGCAGCGACTGGTGCGCGTCGCGGAACGTCGTGTCCGTGACGCCGACGGCCTTGCTCTCCCGCATCCACCGCGCGAAGCCCTCTGGCCCGAGCTCGACGAGCTTCTGCTTCGACCCGGCGGGCGGCTCGGTGTTCAGGTCGACGACCGGCAGCTTCTCGCGCGGGTCGACGGCGGTCGGGCGCGGGCCGTTCGGGTGGTTGACCGTGACGTCCGCGAGGTAGGTCAGCAGGCGCGTGCCGCGGTCGGCCGAGTGGCGCGCCGTCAGCAGGTGCGGGCGCTTCTCGATGAACGACGTGGTGACGCGGCCCTCGAAGAAGTCCGGCTCGTCCAGCACGGCCTGGATGAACGGGATGTTCGTGGACACACCGCGGATGCGGAACTCGGCGATCGCGCGGCGCGCACGGGCGACGGCGAGGCCGAAGTTGCGGCCGCGGCACGTGAGCTTCACGAGCATCGAGTCGAAGTGGGGGCTGATGGCCATGCCGGCACCGGCCGTGCCGCCGTCGAGGCGGATGCCGGAGCCACCGGGCGAGCGGTAGGCGCTGATCGTGCCGGTGTCCGGGCGGAAGCCGTTGGCCGGGTCTTCCGTGGTGATGCGGCACTGCAGCGCGGCGCCGCGCAGCTGGACGGTGTCCTGGGACAGGCCCAGGTCCTCGAGCGTCTCGCCGGCCGCGATGCGCATCTGCGACTGCACGAGGTCGACGTCGGTCACCTCCTCGGTGACCGTGTGCTCGACCTGGATGCGCGGGTTCATCTCGATGAAGACGTAGTTGCCCTGCGGGTCGAGCAGGAACTCGACGGTGCCCGCGTTGCGGTAGCCGATGTGGCGGGCGAACTTCACCGCGTCGTTGCAGATGCGCTCGCGCAGCTCGGGGTCGAGGTTCGGCGCCGGCGCGATCTCGATGACCTTCTGGTGGCGCCGCTGCACCGAGCAGTCGCGCTCGAAGAGGTGGATCACGTTGCCCTGGCCGTCGGCGAGGATCTGCACCTCGATGTGGCGCGGCTCGACGACGGCCTGCTCGAGGAACACCGTCGGGTCGCCGAACGCCGACTCCGCCTCGCGGGACGCCGCTTCGAGGGCTTCGCGCAACGCGGCCGGGTCGTCGACCTTGCGCATGCCCCGGCCGCCACCACCGGCGACCGCCTTCACGAAGACCGGGAAGCGCATCGACTGCGCCGCCTCGAGCAGCTCGTCGATGTTCGACGACGGCGGGCTCGACTCCAGCACCGGCAGGCCGGCCTCGCGGGCGGCGGCGATGGCGCGCGCCTTGTTGCCCGTCAGCTCCAGCACCTCGGCCACGGGGCCGATGAACGTCAGACCCGCCTCTCGGCAGGCCATCGCCAGCTCGGGGTTCTCGGAGAGGAAGCCGTAGCCGGGGTAGATCGCGTCGGCACCCGCCTTGCGGGCCGCCTTGATGATCTCGTCGACGGAGAGGTACGCGCGGACGGGATGTCCTGGCTCTCCGATCTCGTACGACTCGTCCGCCTTCAACCGGTGCAGGGAGTTGCGGTCTTCGTGAGGGAAAACGGCGACCGTTCCCGCGCCCAGTTCGTAGGCGGCCCGGAACGCGCGAATCGCGATCTCGCCGCGGTTGGCGACAAGAACCTTGCGGAACATCCGTAGCCCTCCCGGAGTTACTCGACGGTCAGTTCGGGCACGTTACCGTGCGACTCTTGCCTGTTGGGAGGACTGTCTCACGTGATGGGTGTCATCGTGATCGGTCTTGCTGGTGAGGATTCTCGCGGTTTGAGAGCTAGGTTGATACCCACCACCCGGTCAGACTCCGGCCGGTAGTGGGTTTAACCAGATCGAGTGACGATCTTGGGAACTATCTCGGTAGGGTGAGCCATATGGCCGGGGCTGATGGAGCCGGGCAGCCTACTGCCCGCACACCGCATTTCGACGTTGTCCTTCGTGGTTACAACCAGCGACAGGTGAACGAACGGGTCACGCGCCTGGAGTTCGACCTGAAGAACTCGAACCGCGCCCGCGACGCCGCAGCCGCGCAGGTCGGCGAGCTCACCAAGCTGCTGAACTCGATGCGCGCCGATCTCGACAAGACCAAGATGCAGCTCCAGAACCTGGCCAACAGCCCTGTGAGCGCGTCGAACGTCACCGAGCGTGTCCGCGTGATGATGTCGCTCGCCGAGGAAGAGATCGCGGACATCCGCAAGGACGCCCTCGACAAGGCCGCCGCCACGCGCGCCGAGGCCGAGAAGCAGGCCGCCGAGCAGCGCGAGCAGCACAACCGCCTGCTCGCCGAGACCGAGGCCCGCCGCAAGCAGCTGGAGGTCGCCCACCAGCAGCGCACGACCGAGCTGGAGAAGCAGTTCGCCGAACGCAGGGCCGAGCTCGAGGCCGAGCACGAGGCGTTGCGCGCGAAGCTGACCGCCGAGCACGAGGCCCTGGTCGCCGAGGTGCGCGCCGAGGGCGAGCGCGTGGCAGCCGAGTTCGAGCAGAAGTCGGCCGACCTGGACGCGCACCGCGTGGAGCTCGACCGGAAGTACAAGGCGTACCACGACGATCTCGACAAGGAGTACGACGGCCTCAAGGCGACGCTGACCGCCGAGCACACGAAGGTGCTGGCCGACGCGCGCGCCGAGGCCGAGCGGATCGCCGCCGAGTCCGAGGCCACGCGCGTCGACGCGCTGCAGAAGCTCGACGAGGCGCTCAAGGCCAAGCAGGCAGAGGCCGAGAAGGCGCTCGCCGAGCTCGAGGCCGAGTCGCTCGCCCGCGCCGAGAAGACCACCTCCGAAGCCACCGCGAAGGCAACCGCCCTGGTCAGCGAGGCGGAGGAGAAGGCAGCGACCGTGCTGCGCGAGGCCGACGAGAAGGCGCGGACGACCGTCGCCGAGGCCACGGAGAAGGCCGAGAAGGTCGTGCGCGAGGCGGACGAGAAGGCCACCACGCTGGTCCGCGACGCCGAGGCCAAGACCTCGGCCCTGGTCCGCGAGGCCGAGGAGAGGTCCGCGGCCGCCGTGGCCGAGGCCGACCAGCGCGCCGCCGCGGCAGCCGAGAAGGAGGCGTCGCTGCGTGCGGCGCACGACAACCTCGCCACGCAGTTCCACGCCGCGCAGGCCGCGGTGGAGGCGGCGATGTCGGTGCTGAAGCCGCTGGAGGACGGGTCCAACGGCACGGACGACTTCACCGGCACGGACGGCTCGGTCGGCTCGGACGGCTCGGTCGGCTCGGTCGGCTCCGAGGACGGGGAGAAGACCCAGCAGCTGCCCAAGCCGCGCTAGTCGTTCGGGAACGGCGGCAGGTCGCCGGTGGCCCAGCTGGTGTAGCACTTGCCGTTCGACGCGTAGTCGCTCGCGAACCCGATAAGCGACCTCCCGTCGAGCGACGCGACCCCGGCGGGGTGGAAGTTGGGGCAGAGGTCGTCCCGCGCGCCCGGCACCGCCACCGGCGCGGGAGCCTCGTACCAGCCGTCCCTGCCGCCGTTCTCCGAAATGAAGACGGTCCTGCCGTTGCCGGGATCGACCTTGCCGTCCGCGCCCATCAGCATCTGTCCCATGAGGATCACCCGCCCGCGCTCCGTGCCGTTGGGCGCGAGGGCGATCGACGGCGTGTGCGCGAAGTACCGCCCGCTCTTCGTGACCGGCCGGTTGCCGAACCAGGCAGGGTCACCCCAGCTGACGCCGTCCGGCGACGTGCGGTGGAACGCCTCGCAGAAGTACTGGTCGGGCTGCCCGCAGATCTCGTACATCAGGTAGAACTCACCCGTCGGCAACCTCTTCACCTGCGGCATGCCGGGCCGGTACCCGCGCGGCCGCACCGCGACGACCTTCTCCTTGGCCGACCAGGTGATCCCGTCACTCGACACGGTGCGGCCGATGTACTGGCTGTGCACGGCGTCCTCGGACTCGTCGGAGAAGTAGCAGTGCAGCCTGCCGTGGGCGTCCACCGAGAGGTCGGGTTCCCAGAGCCCGTACGGGTTCGTGGCCCGCGCGCACTCCGACAGGTACCGCCACGTCTCGCCGCCGTCGTCGCTGCGCCAGATGCGGGCCTTCATCGTCTCCTCCCGCAGGCCGGCCGACCCGGCCCACAGCACGGTGCCCGCGGGCATGTCGCCCACCTGGCGCGGTAGCTCGTAGAGGTGGCCGCAGCACAGCACCCAGCGGCTCGTCGGGTCGCTGAACGTGCTGAGCTTCTGGAACTTCTTGCCGGAGCGGCCGGCGCGCAGCACGTCCACCGACGCGTACCGGTGCAGCGCCACCAGGATCTCGCCCTTGTGGGAGCCGTGTTCCAGGCGGATGGCGTGCGGGTAGCGGGACTCGTCGCCGGTCAGCAGGCCGGGCTTCGCGAGCGCGGGGGTGGGCAGGAGGGTGAGGACGGCGACGAGCGCGGTGATGATCATGCGGCGCACGGGTGGAAGGTACGGCGCCGGTTGGGGGTCACTGGTGGGTGGCGCGCGAACACTTTCGGGTGGAGCGCGGCGGGCGGGAGGTGGATGGGGAGGGGTGGCGGACGGGTGGTGGGACGCGGCCACGACAGCACCGCGACGCGCGGCCACCACGGCACTGCGGCGCCGCAACCACGCCCGGCCACCCAGCACCGGAGCGTCGCGGAACCGGGGCGCCGCAACGCCTCAACAACCGGTGCGCCGCTACGCCTTCTCCAGGAAGTCCGCTCTCTCCTCCGTCAGCAGCGTGGCCACCATGCCCGCCAGCCCAGGGTGCTTCTCCAGGTCCGGATCCGCGTCCACCACCGCCTGCGCCGCCACGCGGGCCTCGGTGATGATGTCCTCGTCGCGCAGCAGCGAGAGCATCTTCAGGGCCGAGCGGCGGCCCGACTGGGCAGCGCCGAGGATGTCGCCCTCGCGGCGGAGTTCCAGGTCGAGCTGGGCCAGTTCGAAACCGTCCAGAGTGGACTCGACGGCGCGGAGGCGTTCCATCGTGGCCGTCATCTCCGGCATCTCCGTCACCAGGAGGCACAGGCCGGGAGCGCTGCCTCGGCCCACGCGGCCGCGCAGCTGGTGGAGTTGCGAGACGCCGAAGCGGTCGGCGTCCATGATGGCCATGACGGTGGCGTTCGGGACGTTGACGCCCACCTCGATGACCGTGGTGGCGACCAGCACCTGGATCTGGTTGGCCGCGAAGGCTCGCATCACCGCGTCCTTCTCGTCCGGGGGCATGCGGCCGTGCAGGATTTCGACGCGCAGGCCGCGCAGTGGGCCCTGGACGAGCATGTTCGCCACGTCGATCACGGAGAGCGCGGGGCGCTTGTCCTCGTCGTCGGACTTGGCGGGCTCCTCGTCGCCGATGCGCGGGCAGACGAAGTAGGCCTGGTGGCCCGCGGCGACCTCCTCGCGCACGCGGGCGAACGCCCGGTCCAGCCAGGCCGGTTTTTCGCGGACCGGGACCACCGAGGTCTTGATGGGTGAGCGGCCGCCGGGCAGTTCGCGCAACGCGGAGACTTCCAGGTCGCCGTAGACGGTCATCGCCACCGTGCGCGGGATCGGGGTCGCCGTCATCACCAGGACGTGGGGGTTCTCCGCCGCGCCGCGGGCGCGCAGGGCGTCGCGTTGTTCCACGCCGAAGCGGTGTTGTTCGTCGACGACGACCAGGCCCAGCGAGTGGAACTCGACCTTGTCCTGGATGATCGCGTGCGTGCCGACGACGATGCCCGCCTCGCCGGTCACGATGTCGAGCAGGGCCTGGCGGCGCTGGGCCGTGTTCATCGAACCCGTCAGCAGCGTGACGCGGGTGGCGACCTCGGCGCCGCCCAGCTGGCCGGCCTGGGCGAGGTCGCCGAGCATCTCCTGGAGTGAGCGGGCGTGTTGTGCGGCAAGGACTTCCGTGGGTGCGAGCATCGCCGCCTGACGGCCCGCGTCGACCGCCTGAAGCATCGCTCGCAACGCGACCATGGTGTTGTGGGTGACGACGAAGTGGTCGGTGACGTACAGCTGGTCCGGGTGAGCGATGGAGATGCATTGGACCGGTTTTCGTCCAACGAACTCGACAGCGCGGATCGCTCGCACGGGCTTCTCGTACGTGGTGCGTACCTTGACCAGCTCCGCTTTCCGGGCGAGGCGGAACGGTGGGAACTCGTTCGGAAGGCGAACACTGACCAGGTAGTAGGTGTTGCCCATTTTGCTGACCGGGCGGACCCGTCCAGTGCCTCCGAGCGACTCGGCCAACCAGGACACCTGCTCGGCGAGCCGCTGCGACGCTGACAGGAAGGTGACGTTGGAGCCCCGCTTGCGGTCGAGCGTGCCGTCTGTGTCCAGCAGACCTTGCAACAGTGCATGGCGAACCTTGACCGGAGCTACGAGGTAGTTCTCCGGGAGGAAGTTGTCCCTGGCACGATGCCCGTAAACCCCGAGCTCACGCAGTGCGTTGAGAACAGGGTTCGTGCCCTTGCGGCATCCGTTCACAAACCAGTCGTACTTGTTCGCCCAAGCAGGCTTGGCGAGGTGTGCCCCCTTGGGGAGGGCGGCCATCAGTTCGACGAGCAGTTCTGGATCAGCAGTGGTGAACATGACCCTGCCGTTGAGCAGCGAACCGTCGCCGATCAGCAATCCCAGCACGTACGGGTCCAGTGGCCGTTCTGTGAGGCAGTCCAACTCGGGCGCGGCCGCCATGGGCAGATGCCACTTCGACGCGCCGTTCGACGTTGTTAGGTCGTCGCGGATCTCACGCAACGTCAACACTTTGAGTGGATTTCCACGACTCCGGCGCACCGTGGTGTTCACGGCCCACAGGTGATCCAGGTCGGACTCCACGCTGCGCCCGTCTGAAAGCACAACGCGGTAGACGTCCCTCTCGCCCTGGGGAAAGACGCCGGTGACAACGGTGATCTCGCCGTTCGCCGCGATCACCTCGTCCCCGACCCGAACATCGCCCATCCGCACGAAACCGCTGGGCGTAAGCACCAGGGAGTCCAGTGGTTGAGCCTTGCCCGACCCCACCTCCCCTTGCAGGAGGCGGTTCATCGGCACCGTGCCTTCGAGGTCGGACGCGATCTGCTCGCCCACCTCCACCTGGCCCGCCGTCAGCTTGAACGGCAGGCGCGCGTCGAACGCGTCGAGGATGCCGCCGGACTTGCGCGCGCACGACGGGGCCGGGCGGGCCGTGGAGGCCTTGCGGCGCTGGGCCAGGGCCAGCTGCACGGCCAGCGCCTCGTCCCACTTCAGGCGTTGCTGCGCCACGGCGATCTGCGCCCAGCTCTCGGGGCGGTGGATCGCCCGCAGCGCCTCCTCCAGCCCGATCAGGCCGTGCTCGGAGCGAAACGAAGCCGGCAGCGGGTCCTCCGGCACGCCGTCCCAGATCTCCAGCAGCTGCTTCACGCAGTTCGCGATGTTCCACGTGTTGATGTGCTGCGAGGCCGGGTAGACGGGCAGGAACGCCTGCAGGAAGTCGGATCCGTCCGACTCCGGGGTGAGGATCTCGAACGCCGGGTGCACCAGCTGCAGGTTCTTCTTGTAGCGGCCGACCTTGCCCGCGAACAGGCCGCGCGTGCCCGGCAGCAGTTCCTTCTCCGCGACGAAGGCGACCTTGCCGAAGAAGACCAGGTGCAGCTCCGAGGTGCCGTCGGTGATCACGGCCTCGGTCAGCTGGCCGCGGCGCGAGGCCATCTTGCGCATGGTGCACTTGCGGACCTCGGCCTGCACCGTCACGTGCTCGTCGATTTCCAGCGACCTGATGTCGGTCAGCTTCCCGCGCTCGTCGTAGCGGCGCGGGTAGTGGCGCAGCAGGTCACCGACCGTCGTGAGGCCGAGGCCGGTCTCCAGTGCGTCGGCGGTCTTCTTGCCGAGCAGCGGCTGCAGCTTGTCGTCGAAGGAGATCATCGCGTCCCATTGAACTACTCGACACCGACAAAAATGACCGTGTCCGGCTGGCCGCCCGGATAAGCCGTCACCTCGACCTCCGGATGGGTCACCCGCAGGTGGTCCTCCACCACGTCGGCGAGGCCGGACGGGGCGTCGGCGCCGAGGATCACCGTCACCAGCTCGCCACCGCCGGTCAGCATGCGGTCGATCAGGCGGCAGGACAGGTCCATCAACGACTCCGGCGTGGCGGGACCCGGTTCGATCAGCACGACCTCGCCGTCCAGCATGCCCAGCAGGTCGCCCGGCTGGCAGCGGCCCACCCACGTGATGGCCTCGTCGGCGGCGATGGACAGCTCGCCACGGCGCGTGGCGGCGGCGGCCTCGGCCATGGCGACAACGTCGTCACCAGCGCGACGGGACGCGTCGTGCACGGCCAGCGCGGCGAGGGCCTGCACGGGTGAGAACGTCGGCACCACCACCACGTCCTGCCCTGCGGCCTGCGCGTACGCCACGGCCTCGTCGAGAGCCTCGCGAATGTCCGGATCGCCTGGCAGCACCGCGACGTGACGCGCGCGCGTCGACACGATGGCCGACAACAGGTCCGTGGGCGTCGCCGATGTGGAAGCCAGGTCGAACACCGTGGCGCCTTCCGCCCGAAACAGGTCCACGGCGCCGCTCACCACCACCACGATCGCCCTGTCACGCACGAACCGCGAAGCCTGGGCCGCGATCTGGTCGGCGAACCGCGCCACCGTGATGCGGTGCGGACGACCGGCACGCACACCCGCCTCGATGGCCGCGCCGATGTCGTTGCAGTGCACGTGCACCGTCCACAGAGAAGCGCCGTCACCGACGACCGACACGCAGTCGCCGAGCAGGTTCAACGACGTGCGCAACTCCCCGGCCGCCTCCTCCGAGGTGCCGTCGAGCAGGTACATGACCTCGTACTCGAACTCCGAGGACCCGCTCTCGCGCTCGGTCGTCAGCGACTCGGGCGTGCGCGGCAGCAGCGGCGCGTCCATCGGCGTTTCCACGGTCTGGCCGGTGATCACCGCGGCCAGTGTGTCCAACAACACAACGAGACCGCGCCCACCGGCGTCGACGACCCCGGCCTTGGCCAGCACGGCGAGCTGACGCGGCGTGTCGGCCAACGCGGCGGCACCCGCCCGCGCCGCCGCCATCACCACCTCGTCGAGCTCGTCCGACGGGCAGTCGCGCGCGGCCTCCGCGGCGGCGTGCAGGACCGACAGAACCGTGCCGGGAACGGGCTTGGACACCGCGGCGGTGGCCAGCTCATCGGCCCGATGCAGGGCCTTGCGCAGCGCGGACCCCGTGACGACGGACACCTCCTGCACGGACTCGGCGAGGCCCCTGAGCACCTGCGACAGGATCACGCCGGAGTTCCCGCGCGCCCCGGCCAGCGCGCCGCGGGCCAGCGCCGACAGCGCGTCACCCACCGTGGAAATGGGCGACCGCAGCAGCGCGTCGAGCGCCGACTGCATCGTGTGCAGCAGGTTGGTGCCCGTGTCACCATCCGGCACGGGAAAGACGTTGATCTGGTCGATCGACTCCCGGTTGGCGTCCAACGACCGCACGCACGCGTCCGCCCACCTGCGCACCGCGACCGCATCCATGACCTGCATGGCGGCGAGAGTATCCACCCGGTTTGGTCGCGGGTGAGGCCACCGGCTACCCTGATTGGGTTGCCGTGCCCGGTTGAGGCTTGTGCACGCTTGCGCGCCCACCGGGACGCGAGACACCCGCTTGAGGAACCTGAAGGAGTGGCTGACGTGGCTGCCGTGTGCGACGTCTGTGGCAAGGGGCCGGGCTTCGGCCATTCGGTTTCGCACTCCCAGCGGAAGACGAACCGCCGCTGGAACCCGAACATCCAGTCTGTGCGCGCGAAGGTCTCGGCCTCGCAGCGCCAGCGCATCAACGTGTGCACCTCGTGCCTGAAGGCCGGCAAGGTCGTGCGCGGCTGATAACGCCACAGCTCGTTAGTTCGAGAGGAGCCCGGCTTCGGCCGGGCTCTTCTCGCGTTTCAGGGCCCTGTGCACGAACACCAGGCAGGCGAGGCCGCTGAGCAACGCCCCGGCGCCGCCGAGCGCGAACACCGCCCGCGGCCCCATGAACAGCAACAACACGCCCGCTGCCGCCGTCCCGAGCAGGTTCGCACCGGTCACCATCGACCCGACCGCCGCGAACGCCCGCCCGCGCATCTCGTCGGGCGTGCGCAGCCGCACGATCGCGTTCATCGTCACGTTGTCGACGCCGTTGGAAATGCCGCCGATGAGCCACCCGGTCCCGGCGGCCACGACGTACGGGAACGTGGCCGGGATCAGCACCGCGATCCCCGTGGTGATGCCCGAGATGGCGAGCGCGTAGGCGACCTGCGGAACGGTCTGCAGCCGCGCGGCCAGCCGGTTGCCTGCGAGGATGCCGACCATCCAGCACGCCTGCATCGCGCCCAGCAGGAACTCGTCGCCGTGCAGCACGAACCGCACGAACGCGGGATCGGCCACGTTGATCACCACGACCGCGCCGACGAAGAACGCCAGCCCGACGATCGCCGCGAACAACACGGGATCGCGCCGGACGTGCCGGATACCCGCGAGGGCGCTGGGACGCGCCGAGTGCTCGCCAGAAGGCCTGCGTTCCGAGCGCACGAACGCGAGCAGCGCCGCGTAGAGGAAGAAGGTGACGCCGTCGATGAGCAACGCGGCGGGGTGCCCGAAGATCCCCGCCAGCAACGCGCCACCGGTCACCCCGGCGATGTTGCCGACGCTGCGCGCGGTACCGAGCCACGCATAACCACGCGTCGCTTCTTCCTCGCCCGCGATGTGCGGCACCAGAGCCGACGTCGAGGGCTGGGCGACGGCACGGCCGCAGCCGGAGAGGAACACCAGCGCGACGACGAAGGCCGGCTGACCCATCAAAGGCGCGATGGACGCGATCGCGACGCCCTGGAAGAGCAGCGCGACGATCAGCAGCCTGCGGTTGGGCAGCCGGTCGACGAGCACACCAGCGAGCGGCGCTCCCAGCACGAGCGGCAGCAGTTCGGCGACCAGGATCGCGGCCACCAGCAACGAGCTGATCGGCGTCGCCCAGAACAGCAGCACGAGCAGCGACAGCGAGTTGCCGAACTCGGAGACGGCCGCCCCCGCGGCCGTCAACGTCAGATCACGCCGGGCGTGCAGAGCTACGGGAGCTTCCAGTCGATCGGCTCCGCGCCCTGCTTCTCCAGCAGTTCGTTGGCGCGGCTGAACGGCTTCGAACCGAAGAACCCGGCGTGCGCGGAAAGCGGCGACGGGTGCGCGGATTCGATGCAGGGCAACGGTTCCAGCAGCGGGCGCAGGTTGCGCGCGTTGCGGCCCCACAGGATCGACACGAGCGGGGCGTCACGAGCGGCGAGCGCCTTGATCGCCTGCTCCGTCACGGCCTCCCAGCCCTTGCCCTGGTGGGAGTTGGCCTTGCCGGGCTGCACCGTCAGCGCCCTGTTGAGCAGCAGCACGCCGCGCTCTGCCCACGGGGTCAGGTCGCCGTTGGACGGCAGCGGGTGGCCCAGGTCGTCCGCGTACTCCTTGTAGATGTTGACCAGCGACTTCGGGATCGGCCGCACGTCGGGGGCGACGGAGAACGACAGGCCGACCGCGTGGCCGGGCGTCGGGTACGGGTCCTGCCCGACGATCAGCACCTTCACCTGGTGGAACGGCTGCTTGAACGCGCGCAGCACGTTGTCGCCCGAGGGCAGGTAGGTGCGGCCGGCGGCGACCTCCGCGCGCAGGAACTCACCCATGGCGGCGATCTGGTCGGCAACGGGGGCGAGAGCTTCAGCCCAGCCGGCTTCGACGATTTCGTTGAGAGGACGAGCCACGGCTGTGAACCCTATCTCAATCCAAACGGCGCAGCTTCTCCCGGTACAGACTGATGTTCTGCACATATTTCTCGACGATGAAAGCCCAAGCCCGTTCTGGCACAACATATCCAGCACGCTCGCGGGCAGGAACGCCGAGAACCATCGTGCGTTCACGTACATGACCGTCGAACGAGACCACCGCGCCGGCGCCGACGATCGCGCCCTTCTCGACGATGGAACCGTTGAGCACCACGGATCCCGAGGCGATCAGGCAGTCGTCGGAGACCGTCGCGCCCTCGATGTGCACGTTGTGGCCGATGACGCAGGACGACCCGATGTGCACCGGGTGGACCTCGGTGCAGTGGATCACCGTGCCGTCCTGGATCGACGTGCGCTCGTCCACGACGATGCGGCCGTAGTCGCCGCGCAGCACCGCCTGGGGCCACACCGACGAATGCGCGCCGATGCGGACGTCGCCGATCACCGTCGCATCCGGGTGCACGTACGCGTCCGGGTGGATCTGCGGCGTGTACTCCCCCAACGCATAGATGGCCATGCGGCCGAACCTACAACGGCTTCCCGAAGCAGCGACTCTCCGGGTGGTCCCGGTACACGCCGAAGTTGGCGATCCGCTCGTAACCGCTGGAGGTGTACAGGCCGATCGCCTCCGGCTGGCGGAGACCGGTTTCCAGGATCATCCGCTCCAGACCGGCCTCGCGCGCGGTCGTCTCCAGGTGGGCGAGCACGAGGCGGGAGAGGCCGCGGCCGCGTGCGGAGTCGACCACGTACATCCGCTTGATCTCGGCGGCGCCCTCGATCTCGTCGTTCACCCGCCAGCCACCGCAGGCGACGGGAACGTCGTCGAGGTAGCCGATCACGAAGTAGCCCAGCGGTGGGGCGAACTGCGCGGGGTCGACCGGCGTGACGTCCACGTCGCCGTACCGGTCGACGTAGACCTGCTGGAGGTCGGCGATCATCTTCACCGAGTCTGGATGGTCATACGCGCGGGTGCATAGTTCCACATCCACAAGTTTACGCGCGCCAGTGCTCCCAGCCAGGAGGTTTTTCGTAAACGCGGCCGTCGACCGTCACGCCCTCACCCGCGCGGACCGTGCCGATGGTCGTCCAGCCCTCCGGCACCGCCTTCGGGCCGGGGAACGTGGCCGCGAGAGCGTGATCTTCGCCTCCGGTCAGCGCCCAGTGCCGTGCGTCACCGCCGAGCGCGGAGGCCACGTCCAGCAGCCGCGGGTGCAGCGGCAGCAGCTCGGTGCGGATGTCGATCGCCACGCCCGACGAGTCGGCGATGTGGCCGAGGTCCTGCAGCAGGCCGTCCGACACGTCGATCATCGCCGTGGCGCCCGCCTCCGCGGCCCTTGGCCCCTCCTCGTACGGCGGCTCCGGCGTGCGCTGGGCGTTCACTATCCCGACCGGTGAGCGGAAGCCGCGCCCCAGCACGGCCAGTCCGGCGGCGGCCCAGCCGAGCCGTCCGGTCACCGCGACGACGTCACCGACGAGCGCGCCGGACCTCGTGACCGGCTCCAGACCGTTCATGTCGCCCATCGCGGTGATCGAGATCACCAGTGTGGCGGAGCTGACCATGTCGCCGCCGACGACGCCCGCACCGGCCTTCGCCGCCTCCTCCCAGAGTCCCGACATCACGCCCTCGACGACCGACGCCGGGGTGTCCGCGGGACAGGCGAACCCGACGAGCAGAGCGGACGGCAACGCCCCCATCGCGACGACGTCGGCGAGGTTCACCGCGGCCGCTTTCCGGCCCACCTGCTCGGGTGTGGACCAGTCGAGTCTGAAGTGGACACCCTCGACCAGCACGTCCATCGACGCGACCACCCTGCCGTCGGGAACGGCGACCACGGCCGCGTCGTCACCGGGACCGAGGATGGTCGTCTCGGGTTGCGCCCGACCGGTCGTCACCCGGTGGATGAGATGGAACTCACCCACTTCGGCGACCGTCTCCGCGTCGCGCGGCGGCTCCGGACGCAAAGTTGCCTCCCAATCTGAGCATTCGGAACCCCAACTGGGGTACGTTGCGTGACACGTTCCTACCTCGACCCAACCTGTCGCGACGAAGGGGCACGCCGTGGTGCATGCATACATCCTCATCCAGACCGAGGTCGGCAAGGCCGCTGCAGTCGCCTCAGAGATCTCCGGGATCGCCGGGGTAGCCACCGCTGAAGACGTCACCGGTCCCTACGACGTCATCGTGCGCGCCGAGGCCGACACCGTCGACCAGCTCGGCCAGCTCGTGGTCGCGCGCATCCAGAACGTCGAGGGCATCACTCGTACGCTGACCTGCCCGGTGGTGCATCTCTAGCCCGTGTTGTCATAACTGGGTGACTCAGCAGGAATCCACGTCGGCGCTGTCCCGGCCGCTGCTCGCGGCGGTCGGGCTCGCCGTGTTGCTCGCCATCGGTGTCGCCACGCTCGGTCTGGTGCTGGGCACGGGAAACCAGACGGAGGACGTGCCCGGTCGCACGGGTCCCCTCGCGCTGGTCTCGATCGACGCGCCCGACGCGGCCTCGCAGCCGTGCACGTCGCTGATCGAGAAGCTGCCGGTGGGGCTGCCGTCCGGGAAGGACATGCTGCCGCGCCGCGAGATCGCCTCGCCCGCGCCGCCCGCCGCGGTCGCGTGGGGTGACGCCAAACACGATCCGGTGGTGTTGCGGTGCGGGCTGCCGAGGCCGGCCGAGCTCACGCCGACCTCGCAGCTGCGGGTGATCTCGGACGTGCAGTGGCTGCAGCTGCCCGGTTCCGGCAGCTCGACGTGGGTGATCGTGGACCGCGCCGCGTACGTGGCGCTGACGGTGCCCGACGACGCGGGCACCGGACCGTTGCAGGACATCTCCACGACCGTGCGCGACCTGCTGCCGAAACAGCCGGTCAAAACCACGCCCTAGCGCAGACCCGCGCCGCGCGCGATCGCCGTCTCGATCAGCGTCGTCAGCAACGTGCCGAAATCGATGCCGGTCGCTTCCCACGCCTTGGGGTACATGGAGATCGGCGTGAAACCGGGCATCGTGTTGAGCTCGTTGATGATCAGCTCGTCGTCCTCGGTGAGGAAGAAGTCCACCCTGGACAGTCCCTGGCAGTCGAGCGCCCTGAACGCGGTGACGGCCATCTCGCGCAGCTTCGCGGTGATGTCGTCGTCGAGCTTCGCCGGGATGTCGGCCTCGTAGGAGTCGTCGACGTACTTGGCGTTGAAGTCGTACCACTCCACGCCCTCGGCGACCGGCCGCAGCTCGGCGGGCAGCGAGGCCTCGACGTGGCCGTCGGGGAACTCCAGGACGGCGCACTCGATCTCGCGCACGTTCGGCACCGCGGCCTCGATGATGACCTTGGGGTCGTGCTGGCGGGCCTCGAAGATCGCGGCGTCGAGGTCGGCCCAGTCGCTGATCTTGGAGATGCCGACGGACGACCCCGCGCGCGACGGCTTCACGAACACCGGCAGGCCGAGGTGCTCGCGCTCGTCGAGGGTCAGCGTGGTGGCGGCGCGGTCCAGCGCGACGAACCTGCCGACCGGCAGGCCCTCCGCCTGGAGGATCTTCTTGGCGAAGATCTTGTCCATGGCTGCGGCGCTCGCGAACACGCCGGGCCCGACGTACGGGAGTCCGCCGAGCTCGAGGAGGCCCTGGATGGTGCCGTCCTCGCCCCACGCGCCGTGCAGCAGGGGGAACACGACGTCGACGTCCTTCAGGGCCTGACCGGGCTCGATCGCGACCACATCGGTGCGGTTGCGCAGCGTCGGGAGGTTTCCGGCGCCCGCCTCGAGCGCGTTCGGATCCATGCCCAGTGCCCACTGCCCCTGCGGTGTGATGCCGACGGGCACCACCTCGAAGCGGTCGGGGTCGAGGTGAGGCAGGACGCTCTTGGCGGACTGGCAGGAGACCTCGTGCTCGGAGCTGCGGCCGCCGAACACCACGGCCACCCTCGTCTTGCGCTGCGTCATGGGGCCCGACCCTACCCGTTTGGGCGATTGTGCCCACCGACCAGTTCTATCCTCCACGACGTGAAGATCAAGACGCTCGACCTCGCCGACGAGACCGAGCTCCGGGGTTACGCCGAGGTGCGGATCGCCGCCCAGACCGCGGATCGTCCCCGCGAACCGGCACCGAGCCCTGAACGGATCATCGAGTCGCTACGGGAGACCAGCCCGGGCTTCAGCGGGATCGTCCGCCTCGTCGCGCTGCTCGACGGCGAGGTCGCGGGCGTCGTTTCCGCAGGACTGCTGGAGAGGCTGGCGACCGGCTCGATCACGGTCCACCCGCGGCACCGCAGGCGCGGCATCGGCACCGCGCTGCTGGAGGCGTTGCTGCCCGAACTGCGCGCGGCCGGCCGGGAGGCGCTGGAGGACCGGGTCGCACCGGGCAGCGCAGGCGAGCACTGGGCGCTCACGCACGGCTTCCAGGTGACCGCGTCCCGGGTCGTGCAGCAGCTGACGGTCGCCGACGTCGATCCCGTTTCCTGGGAGCTGCCCGCACCCGCCGGCTACCGGGTGGAGCGGTGGACCGGCGAGACGCCCGAGCACCTGCTGGTGTCGTTGGCCGCCACGCGGCGGGCGATCCACGACGCGCCGGACGGTGATCACGCTCCGGAGTGGACGCCGGAACTGGTCCGGGCCGAGGAGGCGCAGGACCGGGCGGCCGGCGTCGAGCGCCGCGCCGTCGTGGCGGTCGAGGAGGCCACGGGTCACGTCGCGGCGTTCACCAACGTGCGGCTGTACCCGGAGGACGTCGAGCACACGTTCTGGCAGGACACGGTGGTCGCGCCTCGTCATCGCGGGCGAGGGCTCGCTCGGTTCGTCAAGGCGCAGCTGCTTCCGTGGCTGCTCGCGGACCGGCCGGAGCTGGAGCGCATCGAGACCGGAACGGCGTCCGCCAACGCCCCCATGATCCGGACGAACGAGGCGCTGGGGTTCGTCACCACCCGCGAGGTCGTGGTGGTCAGCCGTTCCGTTTGATCAGCTCGGTGAGGATCGGCAACGCGGAGACGAGCTGCTCGCGCGAGCACGCGCTGTACCCGATCGCGAGCCCGTGGAACTTGGCCCGGTTCACGTAGTGCCTGGCCAGTCCGTCGACCCGCAGGCCGCGTTCGAGGGCGAGCTTCATGACCTCCCGCTCCTGGTCGAGGCTGGGCAGCAGCACGACGACGTGCGCGCCCGCGTCGTCGCCGATCATCGTGATGCCGGCGGCCGCGAACGTGTCGACGATCAACGCGCGGCGCTCGGACAGCTCGCGCCGCAGCTTGCGCAGGTGGCGGCCGAGGTCGCCGGTGCGGGCCAGCTCGACGACGACCCGTTGGCCCGCGGCGGCCGGGCTGGTGCCGGTCAGGTCGCGGTGTTCGAGGATGGTCGTGGCGATGTGCTCGGGGGCGACCATCCAGCCAGCGCCCAGGGTCGGGGTGAGGATCTTGCTCGTGGTGCCGAGGTGGACGACGACGTCCGGGGCGAGCGCGGCCAGTGACGGCAGCGGTGCCACGTCGTAGCGGAGCTCGCCGTCGTAGTCGTCCTCGATGACGAGCCACCCGTCGCGGCGCGCCCGCTCGACCAGCGCGACCCTGCGGCCGGCCGACATGCGGCCACCGAGCGGGTACTGGTGGGCGGGCGAGCAGTAGACGGCCTTCACCCCGGCAGGAACCGCCTCGGGAAGAAGACCCTCGGCGTCGACCGCGGCTTGGACGACCTTCAAGCCCGCCGCGCGGAAGACGCCCACGGCGCGTTGGTAGCCCGGCTCCTCGACGGCCACGGCGTCACCGCGGTTCAGCACGGCCACCGCGATCTCGGTCAGCACCGCCGTGGTGCCGCCCGTCGCGAGCACGGGGTCGGCGTTGACGGCCAGGCCGCGGTGGCGGAGCAGGTGTTCGGCGATGGCCTCGCGGTACTCGGGCAGGCCAGCGCGTTCGGGACGGGACAGCGGCGGCGCGTCGGCCGCGGCGCGCCACGCCCTGCGCCAGGCCGCGCGGTCGAGGCCCGCTGCCCACGGCGCGCCGGTGCTGAGGTCGACGAGGTCGACGACGGCGGGTACGGCGGCCTTGCGCGAACGTTTGCGCAACGGGCCCGGCGGGGTCGTCGTGACGTAGGTGCCGGAGCCGTGCCGGCCCGCGATCCAGCCCTCCGCGTGCAGCTGCTCGTAGGCGGCGGCGGTGACCGTGCGGGAGACACCGAGCGATTCGGCCAACGCGCGCGTGGACGGCAGCCGGTCGCCCGCACGCAGCCGTCCTTCCGACGCGGCGGCGCGCAGGGCGTCGGCGAGCTGGACGGCGAGCGGTTCCGCGGACTCGCGGTCCAGCGCGACGGGAAGCGCGGTCTCAGCCAAAGTGGCCTTCTCGAATCGGCGGATAATGGCGCTTCAATGATGCCACTTTTGCCCGCACAGTAGGTGCATGACCGCTGAACTGCAGCTCTCCCCCACCCCGCGCAGCACCGTCGTCCGCGGCAAGAAGCGAGCCGTCCAGGACCGCCAGGTGCTCTACGACATCCTCGACGCGGGCCTGGTCTGCCACCTCGCCGTGGAGGTCGACGGGGCACCGTTCCTCATCCCCACCGCGTACGGGCGGGACGGCAACCGCATCTTCCTGCACGGGTCGACGGGTTCACGGTCCATCAGGAGCATGCTGGAAGGCAAGCAGGTTTGCGTCGCGGTCACGCTCGTGGACGGCGTCGTGTACTCGCGGTCGGTGTTCCACCACTCGATGAACTACCGGTCGGCGATCATCCACGGCACCGCGAAGATCGCCGAGGACCCCGAGCACGCGTTGAAGGTCATCGTCGAGCACGTCACGCCCGGCAGCTGGGACTACGCGCGGCAGCCGTCCAAGAAGGAGCTGGCGCAGACGGCCGCGCTGGAGATCGACCTGACCGAGGCCAGCGTGAAGGTGCGCGAGGGCGGGCCGGGCGAGGAGCCGGCCGACCTCGAAGCGAACCTCGTGTGGGCCGGGCACATGCCGCTCATCCAGTCGTGGGGCGCGCCCGTGCCGCACGAGACGGACAAGCCGGTACCGCCGCACGTCAGCGCACGGGGCCGTTGACCGGGTCGTAGCGGTAGGGGGTCATGGCGCGGGTGCCGTGCCGGTAGACGTGGATCGACACGGCCGGGTCCACTCCGTCGTTGCGCACCTGGTGCACGTAGCCGGGCCCCCACACCCGCGACTGGCCGGCGTGCAGCGAGTGCACGACCTGGATGCGGGTCGTCACCACCTCGGTCAGCAGGCCGCTGACCACGGTGAACGCGCCGGTGGTCGTGGAGTGGTCGTGCAGCGAGGCCGTCTGACCGGGGAGCCAGCTCATCAGCCAGATCTCCTGGTCGTCGGTCTTGTCGACCAACGCCGAGAAGCGCTCCTCCGGGTCGTAGCGGAGCAGGTGCTTCCAGCGGTCGCGGTCGGCCGCCCACGCCAGCGCCACCCGGACGGGGTGCAGCAGCGCGGAGTTCTCAGGCAGAACGACGGAGTTCTCGGGTACGGCGAACATGAGGGAAAACAGTCCTAACCATGGCGAATGCGCGAAAAGAGGACGCGGGACTATCGCCAGGTACAACACAGTGCGTTGAAGGACATGCCGGAGAGGGTCCCGGAACTCCGGCCCTCTGTCAAACCAGGCCCAGAGCTTGGGACACGTCCGCGACCAGGTCCCGCGTGTCCTCGCACCCGGCCGAGAACCGCACGAGACCCTCGGGCACCGGGTCGCCCCACTGCGCGCGCCGGTCCGCCGTCGAGTGCAGGCCGCCGAACGACGTCGCCGCCGACACGAGCCGCGACTTCGCCAGGAACTTCTCCACCGCCTCAGCCGACTCCAGCTCGAACGTCAGCACGCCGTTGAACCGCCGCATCTGCTGCGCCGCCACGAGGTACGCGGGGTCCTCGGGCGCACCAGGCCAGCGGAGGTTCTCGACCCGCCCCTTGAGCAGCTCGTGGAGCGCGGCCGCGTTCTCCGCCTGCCGCGCGAGCCGCAGGTCGAGCGTTCCCAGGCCGCGCAGCACGAGCCACGACTCGAACGGGCCGGGGATCGCGCCGTTCACCGTCCGCGCGTCGCGCACCTTCGCGGCCAGCTCGGCCGACGACGTCGTCACGTGTCCGAAGAGGACGTCGCTGTGGCCGGCGACCGCCTTGGTGTCCGACGCCACCACGACGTCCGCGCCGAGCTCCAGCGGCCGTTGCCCCAGCGGGGTGGCGGTCGTGTTGTCCACCGCCAGCAACGCACCGGCCGCGTGCGCCGCGTCGGCCAGTGCCGCGATGTCGCACACGTCCAGACCGGGGTTCGACGGCGTCTCCAGCAGGACGAGCTTCACCCCGTCGAACGACGGGTACGGCCCCGCCGTGGGCACCTCGACTACGTTGATGTCCATTTCGGACACGAACCTGCGGGTCAGGTAGTAGCCGTCCGACGGGAGCACCAGAGTGTCCCCAGTGGACAGAACGGCCCGCAGCAACGTGGAGATCGCCGCCATCCCGGACGGGAACACGACGCACTCGCCGCCCTCCAGCGATCCCAGCGCGGCTTCCAGCGACCGCCACGTCGGGTTGCTCGCGCGACCGTAGTAGTCCTCGCCGCCGAGGTGGTACGCCGACGCGAACACCGGCTGTGCGCCGAACGGTTCGCCCGGCGCACCGGAGATCGCGTGCACGACCCGCGTGCCGTCACCGAGCTCGCTCACTGGCGCTCGTGCTTCCGGTCGCGGCCGAGCAGCGCGGCACCGAGTTCCCGCACGCTCAACCCGTCGTGGCACACCTGGTGCACGCCTTCGGTGATCGGCATGTCGACCCCGTGCTTCGCGGCGAGCTCGCGGATCGACGAGCACGACTTCACACCCTCGGCGACCTGACCGTGCGCGGCTTCCTGCGCCTGCGCGAGGGTCTCGCCCCTGCCGAGCCGCTCACCGAAGGACCGGTTGCGCGACAACGGCGACGCACAGGTCGCGACGAGGTCGCCCAGACCCGCCAGACCCGCGAACGTCAGCGGGTCGGCCCCGAGCGCCGCGCCCAGCCGTGCCGTCTCGGCCAGACCGCGCGTGATGATCGACGCCATCGTGTTGTCGCCGTAGCCCATGCCCGCCGCCATGCCGCACGCCAGCGCGATGACGTTCTTGCACGCCCCGCCGAGCTCGCAGCCGACGACGTCGGTGTTGGTGTAGGGGCGGAAGTACGAGTTGGAGCACGCGTGCTGCAGGTCGACCGCGCGGTCGTGGTCCGTGCACGCGATGACGGTCGCGGTCGGCTGCCCGACGGCGATCTCCTTGGCCAGGTTGGGCCCGGACACCACGGCCACCTGGGACTCGTCGACGCCGGCGACCTCGCGGATCACCTCGCTCATCCGCTTCAGGGTGCCGAGCTCGACGCCCTTGGACAGCGACACCAGGGTCGCGTCCGGCGGCAGCAGCTCCTTCCACGCCGAGAGGTTGACCCGCAACGTCTGCGACGGCACGGCCAGCACCACCGCGTCGGCACCGTCGAGGGCCTTCGCCGCATCCGCGGTGGCCGCCAGGTTCGCGGGCAGCGAGATCCCCGGCAGGTAGCCGGAGTTCACCCTGGTCTCGGTGATCTCCGACGCGACGTCCTGCCGCCGCGCCCACAGCACGACCTCGGGACCGGAGTCCGCGATGACCTTCGCGAACGTCGTGCCCCACGAACCGGCGCCGAGCACCGCAACGCGTTCGATTGCCATGGGTTCAGGCCTTCCTCGGTCCGTAGAAGCCTTCCGGTGCCTGCTGGCCGCGCACCTCGGACAGGAGGTCCTTCACGCGGTTCATCAGCAGGTCGGTGACCTCGCGCAGCACCGCCAGCGACTCCTCGGAGCCCTTGTACGCCGACAGGTCGACCGGCTCGCCGACGAGGTAGGTGACCGTCTTGCGCGGGAAGGGCCGGAACCTCTTCTTGTAGTGGTCGTAGATGTCGACCGTGCCCCAGCGGGCGATCGGGATCACCGGGCCGTCGTGCTGCAGCGCGAGCCGGGCGACACCGGTGCGCGAGTTCATCGGCCAGCTCTCGGGATCCTTGGTGATCGTGCCCTCTGGGTAGATCACCACGAGGTCGCCGCTCGCCAGCGCCTCGTGGGCCGCGCGCAGGCTCTGCTGGGCGTCCGTGGTGCCCCGGTAGACCGGGATCTGCCGCGTGCCGCGCAGGATCTTGTTCGCGACCGGGATGTTCCACAGGCTGTGCTTCGCGAGGAAGTGCGGCACCCGGCCGTGGCGGTGCACGAACACCGCGTCGTAGATCGGGTCGAGGTGCGAGATGTGGTTCATGACCAGCAGCACCGAACCCTGGCGCGGGATGCGGTCGCCGTGCAGGTACCTGCGCCTGCCCAGCAGGCCCGACAGCGGGTAGACGATCGTCGCGGCGACGCCGACCCAGAAGCCGCCCTTCTCCCGTTTGGCCACGTGGAGCTCTCCTCACCCTGCTAGATCTGCGCCCAGGAGCACATTAGTCGTCAGATCGTGGACTATGACGAGGTGCGGGATGAAGTTGACCTCGTGGTTCCGGTCAAAACGCTCGACAGGGCCAAGACCAGGCTGACCAGCGCCACCGGCGGTGATCCGGTGTCACACGCGGCGCTGGCGCTCGCGCTCGCCATGGACACGGTGAGCGCCGCCGTGGCGACGCCCGGTGTCCGCCGCGTGGTCACGATCACATCGGACCCCGCCGTCGCCGCCGAGATGGCGGCGCTGGGCGTCGAGGCGCTGCCCGAGCCCGCGGAGCCCGGACTGAACGCGGCGCTGCGGCACGGCGCCCGCACGCTCCGGTCGGACCGCGTCGGCGCGCTCCAGGCCGACCTGCCCGCGCTCAAGCCGGGCGAGCTCCAGGCAGCGCTCGAAGCGGCGGGGAACCGTCGCGCGTTCGTCCCCGACCGGCAGGGCACCGGAACGACGTTGCTCCTCGCCGCACCCGGCGGGGAGCTCGACCCGCGGTTCGGTGTCGGGTCCGCGGGACATCACCGGATTTCCGGTGCGGTGGCGCTGTTCGGGCCGTGGCCGTCGCTGCGCTGTGACGTGGACACGGAAGAAGACTTGCGCCTCGCGCTGACGCTCGGTCTCGGCGCGCACACCGCGAACGCGTTGCCCGCCTGGACAACCTGAGCGATCGTCACGCGTCTTCCGGGTCACCGGGGTGATCACGACTTGGGAGACTGATGCGAGCGCTCATCGCGCTGGCGGCGATCACGGCCATCGCGGGCTGTGTCGCCGCCGTACCGATCGACCGGCCTTCCGGCTACACCGCGCCGAGCGAGCTCGACTCGTGTCGCGTGGACCTGCCCCAGGACTGGAAGGACGAGCTGGCCCGCAACTCCACGGAGGTGGGCTCGCACGAGAAGGTCACCGTCGTCGGCGCGAACGAGAAGGCCGACGTGACGCTCGTGAAGACCACGCGCAACAGGACCACCGAACTCGTGTTGCGCGACAGCACGAAGCGCCAGCAGGTCATGGCGGTGCAGGACGACGCGCAGCTCGTCGGCGTCGAGTTCGACGGCCGCTGGGTGACGTTCTCCACGACGCCCAGCCCGTCCGACCGCACCCCGACGACCTACGCGTGGGACTCGCGCAACGACGGCGCGCCCGTGCGGATCGGGGACAGCGGTGCCGTGGTGCACAACGGCAAAGCCGCCTGGTCCGACAGCAAGGGCGTGCACGTCTACGACCTCGCGAGGAAGAAGGACAGGATCGTCGGCCAGGGCAAGGAGCCGGTGTTCCTCGGCGACGCGGTCCTGTGGCTGCAGGACGGGAAGTTCCGCGCCGAGACGGCGTTGCCCGACCAGCTCAAGAACGCGCGGCCCGGCGGGAGCGCGGCGTCGGACGGCCGCACCGTGGTGTGGACGCAGGGCGACGCCCTGCACGCCTGGCGCGAAGGCTGGACCGAGCCGCGCGAGCTCGCCGTGATCAAGACCGCGTCCAGGACGGAGGGCATCGTCTTCCCGCGGGTCAGCGGTGACTTCGTGTCGTGGCAGTCGGGGTCGTCGTACGTCACGGACATCCGCAGCGGCGCGACGATGCACACCACCGACGACGCCTACTGGCTGGAGGTCCACGGCGGAGCGCTGACCCAGCAGGGCGGTCGTGTCGCGGCGGCCGCTGCACTGTCGTCGCTCTCGGCGTTGCCCGCGTGCTGACGCGGGTGCTGGCCGCGCTGGTGGTGCTCCTGCCGGCGACGCCGCTGTCCGGTCTTTCCCCGTTGCCCCGATGTTGAGTGACGAACACCACGAAAATGTTGTCAGGGGCAACTCGACGGGGAACCCCGGC
This sequence comes from Lentzea flava, assembly GCF_014648475.1. Taxonomy (GTDB): domain Bacteria; phylum Actinomycetota; class Actinomycetes; order Mycobacteriales; family Pseudonocardiaceae; genus Lentzea; species Lentzea flava. The sequence continues at coordinate 27,042 of NZ_BMRE01000046.1, forward strand.
ACCTTTACATCCGTATCCCCTGATGCAAACGGCGTATCCCCCGACGCCGTTCCCCGACGCGTTGCCCCGAGGTGTACTGCATGAAGTCGTTGACGCACGCCGACTACCTGGCGTTGCGCCGCTTTCCCGCTCTTGACGGCCTGCGCGCCATTGCCGCGGTGCTGGTCGTGTTCTTCCACTACGGGGGCCCGGACTGGCTGCAGGGCTGGGCGGGAGTCCAGATGTTCTTCGTGCTCAGCGGTTTTCTCATCACGACGCTGATGCTGCGCGAGGAACGCGGCACGGGCCGCATCTCGCTCAAGGAGTTCTACCTGCGCCGGTCGTTCCGCATTCTGCCGGTGTACTTCGTGGTTCTGCTGGTCACCGCGGCCGGTTCCGCGATCGCGGGAACGTTCGTCAGCAACGGCATCGGCCCTGCGCTCAAGTACTTCTTCACTTTCACCAACGAGTTCGCCGGTTCCAGCCCGTACGGCCAGTCGTGGTCGCTGGGAATCGAGCAGAAGTTCTACCTGGTCTGGCCGCTGGTGGCGATCGCGCTGGGCACCGTCGTGCTCAAGCGCCGCGCCGGTGCCGCCGTTCTCGGGTTGCTGCTCGCGCTCGTCGTCGTCAACTTCACCGTGTCGCACAGCAACCCCGGCTGGCCGCTGCACTACTTCTCGATCCTCACCGGTGTCCTGCTCGCCATCGCGCTGCACAGCCGGCGCGGGTTCGAGCTGCTGCGCCCGCTCACGAGCCCGGTCGCGCAGGTCTTCGTCTCGGTCGGATTCGCCGGCGTGCACCTGAGCGTGAAGCCGATCGCCGGGTTCCTCGACGGCATCAACGGGATTCCCGGTCACGTGCTGGTCATCCCGGTCTACGCGCTCGCGACGGCGGTGCTGCTCACCGCGCTGGTCTCGCCGGGCCCGGCGACGACTTTGCTGTCCACGAAGCCGATGCAGTTCGTCGGTGAGCGCTCGTACTCGCTCTACCTCGTGCAGACGATCGCCGCGACGGTCATCGCGTTCGTCTGGCCCTCGTTGTCCGGCATCGGACAGTCCGTCGTGGTCACGGCACTGGGCCTGGCGCTGGCGAGCGTCCTCTACACGACCGTGGAGATCCCGATGATCAACCTCGGCCGGCGTGTGATCACCCGCCAGCGCGCGGCGGCCGCCGTCAGGGCTGCCGTTGCCGGGGAGAAGGCTCAGCAGGGTGCGCCGCAGGCTCCCGCGCCGCAGTCGGAGTCGTCGCGGCTCGCGAGCATCGGACACGCCCAGCCGTAGAACGGGTTCGGGGCGAGCGGCACGCGGTCGCGGCCGCTCTCCCTGGCCAGTTCTTTCGAGTGGTGAGCGGTGAGCGTCACGTTCGTGCCGCTCTCCTGCGCCTCGTACGCGCCCTTCTCCAGCTCCAGGATCTCGACGCCGCGCGAGATGTCGGCGACGAAGACGGTGTTCTTGTGCCAATACGGCGCCCACGACACCGCCGCGTCCGGCCGCCAGTACCCGATCTGGATCGGCTTGGCCGGGTTGGAGATGTCGAGGAACCGGGTGCCCTGCTCGTACCAGGAGTAGGCCACGATCCGCTTGTTCACGTCGAAGTAGTGCGCGGAGCACTCGACGTCGGCGGGGATGGTGCCCTCCTGGTCGTCAGGGCTCCACACGCCGACCGTCTTCATCTCGAACGGCTGGGTGCTCCAGCCCTCGCCGTTGTACGAGCCCTTCAGCGACGAGATGACGAACCGGCCCTCGGTCTTGCAGGTCGGCGAACCGAACGCCTCCTCGGTGTGCAGCAGGAGGCTGCCCGGCGGGTTCTCCGGCGTGGGACGCGGGCCGTCGGCCAGCGTCCTGCCGACCGGGCGGAACGAGTTGTGCGTGAACGAGGTCGGCATGTCCACCTTCGGCACGTTGCCGCCCGCGTAGGCGATCGGGTCCCACGCCTTCGCCTCGCGGAACTTCCCGCTCAGCGGATCGCGGTGCCAGCCCTGCGTCCAGTAGCCGCGGGTGCCGTTGTCGCCCGCGACCCACGCGATGCCCTGCGCGTCGACCTGGACGTCGTGCGTGATCTTGCCTTCGCCCGCCTTGCCGCGGACGTCGATCGAGACCGGCAATTCCTTCGGGTTCTTCGGGTCGCGGATGTCGGTGACGAAGATCCGCCCGGTCTTGGCGTCCGACCGGTCGCGCCCTGCCGTCCACAGGAACTGGCAGTCGTTGATGCAGGTGGTCGTGTGGCCGGTGTCCTGCCGGTGGAACGCCAGGATCTTCAGGTCGGCCGGGTCCACAGCGGACACGATGTAGTTGCCGGTCGGGCGGTCGCCGGGGAGGGTGCGGCCGAACGAGTTGACCTCGCGCGCCAGGAACGCGAGCTTGCGCACGGGGTCGACGTTGATGTCCTCGTTCTCCCAGAAGATCTTCGTCGGGTCGTCGCCCGGCAGCGCCATCTCCTGCTTGGTGAGGTGGTCGAGGAGCTTCGGATGGTCGAGATCGGTGACGTCGAACGTCTTCAGCCCGGTTTCGAGGCTGACGAACGCCACGTCACGAGGCCCGTACTGGGCGAACGCGATCGAGATCGCGCGTGCCGAGTCGGGCAGGGTCGCCTTCAGGCGCACGTTCTTCGCAGCCGCCTGCAGGCGTGGTTTGTCCACCTTCGGAGTCCTGGGCTCGGCGGCCGCAGCCGAAGCCAGTCCTGCCGTGGTGAAGGCCAACAGGGTCGCCGCAGTCAATGTGGCTAGAACCTTCATGCACTCGACCCTGGCAGTGGCTCAAATGAGACGTGTAGGTCCGAACGTCTAGGCTTTCCGGCTGTGCAGGCGACCGTGTCCACGTTCAACAGTGACGGCTCTGCCGTCGTCCTGCGCGACGACGGCGTCCTGGTCGATGTGAGCGCGGCCGCGGTCACCGCGGGTGGCTGGCGAATGCTGCGTCCGGGTCAGCGGGTGACCCTCGAACGTAGTCCCGACGGGGCGGTCACCGCCCTGCGCATGCCAGTTCTGTGACGAGGAGTTCACCAGTCGGTCGTTCTGGACAGGGGCGCTCGCGGCAATAGTGCGGAACAATGCGGTACGTGAGCACGGAGAACAACGACGACGGCAAGGCGACCGGACCCCGACGCCGCTCCACGCGCAGCAAGGCGGCCACCCCGCGCGCGACGAGCACGCGCCAGCCCCGCGCGGCGACCAGACGGGCGTCCAACCCCCCGCGGACGAAGACCCAGCCGAACCAGCCGGTCGCGACGCCGGTGCGGAGCGTGCCCTCCGCGCCGCCCGCGGTGACGTCGAGCGCCCTGCCCACGGACCTGCCGGACGACCGGTACTTCAACCGTGAACTGTCCTGGTTGGACTTCAACTCCCGCGTGCTCGCGCTGGCGGAGGACTCGTCCCAGCCGCTGCTGGAGCGCGCGAAGTTCCTCGCGATCTTCGCGTCGAACCTGGATGAGTTCTACATGGTCAGGGTCGCGGGCCTGAAGCGCCGCGAGGAGACCGGTCTCTCGGTGCGCAGCGCGGACGGGCTCACGCCGCGCGAGCAGCTCGCCGCGATCTCCAAGCGCACGCAGGAACTGGTCGAGCAGCACGCCCGCGCGTTCCTCGACCACATCCGGCCCGGTCTGGAAGAGCACCGGATCAGCATCGTGACGTGGGGCGACCTCACCGACTACGACCGGCTGCGGCTCTCCAACTACTTCAGCGAGCAGGTGTTCCCGGTCCTCACACCGCTCGCGGTCGACCCGGCGCACCCGTTCCCCTACATCTCCGGGCTGTCGCTGAACCTCGCGGTGACCGTGCGCGACCCCGAGGGCGGCGGCGAGCGGTTCGCCCGCGTGAAGGTGCCGGACAACGTGCCGCGCCTGGTGCGGGTGGAGGCGGACCGGTCGTCGTCCTCCGCGACCTTCCTGCCGTTGGAGGAACTCATCGCCGCGCACCTGGGCGAGCTGTTCACCGGCATGGAGGTCATCGAGTGCCACGCGTTCCGCGTGACGCGCAACGCGGACCTCGAAGTCGAGGAGGACCGCGACGAGGACCTGTTGCAGGCGCTGGAACGCGAGCTCGCCCGGCGCCGGTTCGGCCCGCCGGTGCGCCTCGAGGTCGCCGACGACATGACCGAGCACATGCTCGAGTTGCTGCTGCGGGAGATGGACGTCGACCCGCACGACGTCGTCACGGTGCCCGGCTTGCTCGACCTGTCGTGCCTGTGGCAGCTCTACGGCATCGACCGCAAGACGTTGAAGGACCCGGCGTTCGTGCCCGCGACACACCCCGCGTTCGGTGAGCGGGAGACGCCGAAGAGTGTTTTCGCGACGCTGCGCGAGGGTGACGTGCTGGTGCACCACCCGTACGACTCGTTCTCGACGTCGGTGCAGCGCTTCATCGAGCAGGCCGCCGCCGACCCGCACGTGCTCGCCATCAAGCAGACCCTGTACCGCACCTCGGGCGACTCGCCCATCGTGGACGCGCTCATCGACGCGGCCGAGGCCGGCAAGCAGGTCGTGGCGCTGGTGGAGATCAAGGCGCGCTTCGACGAGCAGGCGAACATCAGGTGGGCCCGCACGCTGGAGAAGGCGGGCGTGCACGTCGTCTACGGTCTCGTCGGCCTGAAGACGCACTGCAAGACCTCGCTGGTGGTGCGCCAGGAGGGGTCGACGATCCGGCGCTACTGCCACATCGGCACCGGCAACTACAACCCGAAGACGGCTCGGTTGTACGAGGACGTCGGCCTCCTGACCGCGGAACCGACGATCGGCGCCGACCTCACCGACCTGTTCAACGTGCTGACCGGATACGCGCGCCAGGACGAGTACCGCTCGTTGATGGTGGCGCCCTACGGCGTCCGCAAGGGCATCGTGGAGCGGATCAACCGTGAGATCGAGCTCGCACAGGCGGGCAGTCCCTCCGGTGTGCGCATCAAGGTGAACTCGCTCGTGGACGAGCAGGTCATCGACGCGCTGTACCGCGCTTCCCAGGCCGGGGTGCCCGTCGACGTGGTCGTGCGCGGCATCTGCGCGCTGAAGCCCGGTGTGAAGGGCATGTCGGAGAACATCCGGGTGCGCTCGATCCTCGGCCGGTTCCTCGAGCACTCGCGCATCTTCCACTTCATCGGCTGCGACGAGTACTGGATCGGCAGCGCGGACATGATGCACCGCAACCTCGACCGCCGCGTCGAGGTGGCCGTGCGGGTCACCAACCCCCGGCTGACCTCGCAGCTGGGCGACGTGTTCACGTCGGCTCTGGATCCGCAGACGCGCTGCTGGGTGCTGCGCGCGGACGGAGAATGGGAAGCGTCGCCGTCGGACGGATCCTCGGTCCGCGACCACCAAATGGAACTGCTGCACAAGCACGGAGCGCTTGGGTGATCAAAGCTGCTGGGGCGGTGCTCTGGCGCGATGCCGGCGGTGACGTCGAAGTCGCGATCGTGCACCGCCACCGTTATGACGACTGGTCGTTGCCGAAGGGAAAGCTGGACCGGGGAGAGACGATCCCGGCCTGCGCGGTGCGCGAGGTCTTCGAGGAGACCGGATTTTCGTGCGTGCTCGGCCGGCACCTGAAGCAGGTGTCGTATTCGGTGAAGTCGGTGCCGAAGACCGTCGACTACTACGCCGCCGAGGCCGTCTCGGGTTCTTTCACGGCCAATGACGAGGTGGACTCGCTCAAATGGCTGCCGGTCGCCGATGCGGCGGCGTTGCTGACCTACGAGCCGGATCGGGAGGTGCTGGCGGAGTTCGCCCGGCTGCCCGCCGATCTGTTGCTGGTGTTGCTGGTGCGGCACGCGAAGGCGGGGAAGCGGTCTGAGTGGGACGCTGACGACGACCTGAGGCCCCTCTCAGACGCCGGCTGGCGGCAGGCGGCGGCGCTGCGGTCCTTGTTGCCCGTGTGGTCGCCCACGCGCGTCCACACGGCTCCCAGGGTGCGTTGCGCGGACACCGTGCGAGGCGTGGCAGAGGATCTCTCGGTCGAGATGGTCGAGGAGCCGCGGCTGTCCGAGGAGGGCTACTGGCCCGACCCGGAGGCGGGTCTCGTGCGGCTGCTGGAGATCGCCGCCGAGGAGGGCAGGGCCGTCGTCTGCTCGCAGGGCGGGGTCATCCCGTCCGTGGTGCGGACGCTGGCCGAGCTGGGCGGGCTGCGGCTCGACGAGATCCCCTGCAAGAAGGGCAGCACGTGGGTGCTGGCCTTCACCAGGCCGTTCGGCACGTGGTCCACTTCGGACTCGCCTTCGCGCTGGCCAACGCTGGTGTCGGCGCACTACCTGGCCTCGGCGCTGCCGCGTCCCTGAGGGTCTGAAGAACCTTTTTCACGCCGCCGTCTCCCCGCCTCGACGAAAGTTCGCCTCTGGCAACCAAGTCGGGCCAGGAGGCGGCGGTTTCGCTTGTCCGGGGAGGCGTTCGCAGGCCTGGCGGCGTTATTTCTATTGGAGTCACAGACGTTCTCGGAAGCCGTCCCGTCATTTCCGGGCGTCTCCCGGCGGCCGCTGCGGAAGCGGCATTCGTATACCGGTCGGCCGCACGCCGCACGCCTGGGAACGGCTTCCCAAGCGTGCCAGCGCATTCCCGGAGGGGCCTCCCCAGGCACGCGGAAGGCCCCGGTGTGCGCACACCGGGGCCTTCCGCGTTGGTACCGAAGTGACGCAGCCTCCCTCTACGGGGAGGCCCGTCTCACTTCTTCTTGGCAGCCGTCTTGCGAGCCGCGGGCGCCTTGGCGGCCGTGGTCTTCGCAGCGGGCTTGGCCGCAGCCGTGGTCTTGGCAGCGGGCTTCTTGGCGGCGGTCGCCTTCGCCGCGGCCGGCTTCGCAGCGGCCTTCGTCGCGGTCGCCTTCGCGGGCGCCTTGGCAGCCGTGGTCTTGGCGGCAGCCGTGGTGGTGCGACGGGTCGCGGGCGCCTTGGTGGCGGCCGCGGCCGTGCGGGTGCGCGTCGTGGTGGCGCGCGTGGTCGCCGCCTTCGTGGCCGGGGCCTTGGCAGCGGCGGGCTTCGCGGCCGCGGCGGCAGCGGGCTTGGCGGCCGGCTTGGCGGCAACGGCCTTCGGCAGCTTCTTCGCACCGCTGATGACGTCCTTGAACGTCGAGCCGGGGCGGAACGCGGGCACGTTGGTCTTCTTGACCTTCACGGTCTCACCCGTGCGCGGGTTGCGCGCGGTGCGAGCCGCACGGGCACGCTTCTCGAAGACGCCGAAGCCCGTGATGTTGACCTTCTCGCCCTTGTTGACGCTCCGCACGATCACATCGACGATGCCGTCAACAGCAGCACCCGCGGTCTTCTTGTCTCCCAGGCGCTCGGCGAGCGCCTCGATGAGCTGGGCCTTGTTCACCTTCAGTCCCTCCCAGGACGCTCACGGCCCAACGTCGGGCCGACTAGAACGCAACGGTAGGCCCAAAACGCGAGAAATACCAATCGCCACGCCAAAATTTTCGTTGTGGCGTGGCTAATTGCGCCCCTTCGAGGGACTCCGGGCGCCGGATTCGCCCCTCTCAAGGGGAGAATCCGGCCCCCTCTCAGACCGCCTGAAGCGGATCCGTTGTGGGCAACCAAGTCTGGCGATTGCCCTCGAATGCGCTGATCTCGGCCTCGTGGCGCAGCGTCAAAGCGATGTCGTCGAGGCCCTCGAGAAGGCGCCAGCGGGTGTAGTCGTCGATCTCGAACGGGGCAACCAAGTCCTTGGCGCGAACGGTCTTGTCGGTGAGGTCCACGGTGACCGGCGTGCCGGGCTCTGACTCGAGCAGCTTCCACAGCAGCTCGACATCGGACTGGCTGCACTGCGCCGCCACGAGGCCCTGCTTGCCCGCGTTGCCCCGGAAGATGTCGGCGAACCGGGACGACACGACCACCCGGAAGCCGTAGTCCATCAACGCCCAGACGGCGTGTTCCCGAGAGGACCCGGTGCCGAAGTCCGGACCCGCCACGAGGACGCTGCCGGCCCTGAACGGCTCCTGGTTGAGCACGAAGTGCTCGTCACCGCGCCAGGCGGCGAAGAGCCCGTCCTCGAAGCCGGTGCGGGTGACGCGCTTGAGGTAGACGGCGGGGATGATCTGGTCGGTGTCCACGTTGGACCTGCGCAGCGGCACACCGACGCCCGTGTGGGTGGTGAAGGCTTCCATGGCTTTCAGTTCTCCAGGTCTGCGGGGGCCGACAGGGTGCCGCGCACGGCCGTGGCGGCCGCGACGAGCGGTGAGACGAGGTGCGTCCGGCCGCCCTTGCCCTGCCTGCCCTCGAAGTTGCGGTTGGAGGTCGACGCGCTGCGCTCGCCGGGCTTGAGCTGATCCGGGTTCATCCCAAGGCACATCGAGCAGCCAGCCTGGCGCCACTCGGCGCCCGCGTCGAGGAAGACCTTGTCCAGGCCCTCTTCCTCGGCCTGCTTGCGCACCCGCATCGAACCGGGGACGACCAGCATCCGTACTCCTGAAGCGACGTGCTTGCCCTTCAGCACGTCCGCGGCGGCCCGCAGGTCCTCGATGCGCCCGTTCGTGCACGAGCCGAGGAAGACGGTGTCCACGCGGATGTCGCGCAGCGGCGTGCCGGGCTCCAGGCCCATGTACGTCAGCGCCTTCTCGGCGGCCACGCGCTCGTTCTCGTCCGCGATCTGCTCGGGGTCGGGAACGCTCGCGCCGAGCGGCAGACCCTGCCCCGGGTTGGTGCCCCACGTGACGAACGGCGTCAGCTCGTCGGCGTCGATGTGAACTTCCGCATCGAAAGTCGCGTCGTCGTCCGTGCGGAGCGTCTTCCAGTACGCGACGGCAGCGTCCCAGTCCGCGCCGGACGGTGCGTGCGGACGGCCCTTGATGTAGTCGAAAGTCGTCTCGTCCGGTGCGATCATGCCGGCGCGGGCACCCGCCTCGATCGACATGTTGCAGACCGTCATGCGCGCTTCCATCGACAGCTTCTCGATCGCCGCGCCGCGGTACTCGAGCACATAGCCCTGTCCGCCACCGGTTCCGATCTTCGCGATGACCGCGAGAATGATGTCCTTGGCCGTGACGCCGGGCTTGAGCTCGCCGTCGACGTTGATGGCCATCGTCTTGAACGGACGCAACGGCAACGTCTGCGTCGCCATCACGTGCTCCACCTCGGACGTGCCGATGCCGAATGCCAGCGCGCCGAACGCACCGTGCGTGGACGTGTGACTGTCGCCGCACACCACGGTCATGCCGGGCTGCGTGAGACCGAGCTGCGGGCCCACCACGTGGACGATGCCCTGCTCCAGGTCGCCCATCGGGTGCAGCCGCACACCGAACTCGGCGCAGTTGCGGCGAAGCGTCTCGACCTGCGTGCGCGACACGGGGTCCGCGATGGGCTTGTCGATGTCGACGGTGGGGACGTTGTGGTCCTCGGTGGCGATCGTCAGATCGGGCCTGCGGAGCTTGCGGTTGGCAAGGCGCAGCCCGTCGAACGCCTGGGGGCTGGTGACTTCGTGCAGCAGATGGAGGTCGATGTAGAGCAGGTCCGGCTCCGCACCACTGCCGTGGCGCACAACGTGTGCCTCCCACACCTTCTCCGCGAGCGTGCGGCTCATCGCGACATCTCCCACATTATGGACGCGCCGACAGATCTGGACTTCTCACTGTCTGGGAAGTTAGTATCGGCTTGTGGGACAGCATAGCGGGATCGGCGTCCTGGACAAGGCAGTGGCCGTGTTGAACGCCGTAGCAAAAGATCCTTGTGGCCTGGCCGAGTTGTGCAACCGCACCGGCCTGCCGCGAGCGACCGCGCACCGCCTGGCCGTGGGCCTGGAGGTGCACCGGTTGCTGCGGCGCGGCTCCGACGGCCGCTGGCGCCCAGGTGCGGCTCTGGCGGAACTGGCTGGCGGGGCGACGGACCCGTTGCTCGACGCCGCTTCCTCCGTGCTGCCCAGGTTGCGCGACATCACCGGCGAGAGCGTCCAGCTGTACCGCCGCGACGGCATGCAACGCGTCTGCGTCTCCGCCGCCGAGCCGCCGTCCGGCTTGCGCGACACGGTCCCCATCGGCGCACGCCTGCCGATGACGGCCGGCTCAGGCGCCAAGGTCCTGGCCGCCTGGGCGGACCCCGGCACCCAACGAGCAGTCCTGGCCGACGCCGTCTACGGCGAACGCACGCTCCTGGAAGTCCGCCGCCGCGGCTGGGCACAAAGCGTCGCCGAACGCGAACCAGGCGTGGCCTCGGTCTCAGCCCCAGTCCGCGACAGCTCCGGCGCCGTCGTCGCCGCCGTCTCGGTAAGCGGCCCCATCGACCGCATGGGCCGCCGCCCCGGCGCCCGCTGGGCAGCCGACCTCCTGGCAGCAGCAGAGGCCCTGCAAAGCCGCCTCTGAAGCGCACCTCCCACCGGCCGCTCTTCCCCAAGGGGAAGGGCGGCCGCTGTCGTTCGCGCCACGACACGCCGCCCCAAACCTCCCGACACGCGGCGCACCGCACCCCGTTTCCCCTCCGCCAAAAGCCGGAGCACCGCGCCCTCCCTTCTCGCCCACGACCGCGATCCGGCGGCGGACATGAAAGTCACACCGCCACCGATGTGCTGACACCCACCACGAAGAAGACCGCCAAGGACAAGGTCCGCCCGGCCTCGGCATGGCGGACGGCGGCCTCGGCATGGCGGACGGCGGCCTAGGCGTGGCGGGCGACGGCCTCGCCGTAGCGGGCGACGGCCTAGGCATGGCGAGCGACGGCCTAGGCATGGCGGGCGACGGCCTAGGCATGGCGGGCGACCGCTTCTGCCCATTTCCGGGCTGTGCGGGAGGAGCGTTCGTGCCCGCTGTCCACCAGACGTTGGGACGCAGGCTTTCCCAGACCGTTGCAGGGCACACCGCGAGGTGTGCGGCGGTCACGCAGTGGTGGACCACCACGGCATGCAGGAGGACGTGCAGGCGGTGTCGGCCAAGCGCTGCTGACCACCACCCGAGCCACTTCGACAACGGGTGGCCGATGTGGCGTTGGGCACTGCTTCTTTCGGGCTGTGAAGACAACCACAGCCAAAGAAAACCGAACCCCAAAACGCCTCTAACCCCACCAGAACGGGCGAGCGAAGCGAAGCCCAGTCTTTCTCAAGTTGAAGTGGGCAAGCGAAGCGAAGCCCGGGCTTTGTCTCCCAGATGCGAGCGAAGCGAAGCCCCGCACAACACAAATCGGGAAACCTACGGGGGGTCCGGGGGGCGAAGCCCCGCCGGCTGGGGGTCTGGGGGCTCGGCCCCCAGAGGACAAATGCGAAAGAGGTCTGCGAGCGCACTACGCTCGCAGACCTCTCCCACCTCTGTAGCCCCGAAGGGATTCGAACCCTCGCTACCGCCTTGAGAGGGCGGCGTCCTAGGCCGCTAGACGACGGGGCCCTAGAACTTCTTGCTGGTTTGAACCTTATCAGATCGTTCTGTCCGGTCCAAATCCGGCTATTCAGTTCTTGTTCTTGCTTTTCCAACCGGCTCCGGAAGCTTACCTCGCGGTAGTTCTTCCGCAGCAGCTGGGGTACCAGGACTCGAACCTAGACTAACTGAACCAGAATCAGTCGTGCTGCCAATTACACCATACCCCATTGGCTTTCACGATCGACTTCGGTTCTCCGCGGGAGTTCCGAGCCCCTCGTTGCTGCCGGGAGAAATACTAGACCACGTCCCCACCAGAAGTGAAATCGGCCCCCACCTGCAGGCAAACGCGCAGGTGAGGGCCGGTCTCGGGGGTGAACTCAGGCGGTGGCCGCGGACAGCTCGCACACGAGGAGCTCGGGCAGTTCCGCCAGTGACGTGATCGAGGACAGGCCCGCGGGCAGCGTTCCGCCGGTCGGACCTGTCCGGTTGATCCAGACGCCGTGCATGCCGGCGTCGCGGGCACCGATGGCGTCGGCGTGCAGGCGGTCGCCCACGTGCACGGTGTCGCCGGGCGGGACGCCCAGGGCCAGGCACGCCGTGTGGAAGATCACGCGGTCGGGCTTGGCGCAGCCCACCTCGCCGGCGATCAGGACCGCGTCGAAGTACGGCGAGAGGCCGAGCTGGGCGATCTTCACGCGCTGGTGGCGGCCGGAGGCGTTGCTGATCGCGGCGATCGGGAGGCCCGTGGCGCGCAGCCAGTCGAGCATCGGGATCACGTCGGGGAACAGGCACCAGCCTGCGGAGAGGACTTCTTGGCGGGCCAGCTCGCGGCGGGTGGCTTCCTCCAGGGTGAGCTCCTCGCCGAGTGCGGCGAAGAAGGCTTGGGTGCGGATGTTGCGCATCGACTCGTACTGCAGCTCGCCAGCCAGCTGGCGGGACACGTGGTCGTCGGTGATTCGCTGCCACAACGACCAGGCGTCGGCGTTACCGACCATCGAGGCCAACGCGGCGCGCGATGAAGTGCTGTAGTCGACAAGTGTGTCGTCGACGTCCAGGCACACAGCGCGGATCTCGCCGGTTCTCTTACGCGTGAAAGTCGGGGACGCAGTTGTCACCCCGGAAGGTTAGGTGCGGGAAGGCCTCGTCCGATTCGGCTAACGAGGTGATTCCTATAGGTCCTTGCACGATCAAGAAGACCTTGAGGCCCCGAACGAACCAGTGAGACTCCTCCGAGCGCCAAACGCAATCGCCCGGTCGAGTGTTGTTCGGCTACTTGACCGTCTCAGCTCCGGAACGCGGTTCCGCGGGCGCGACACCGTAGCTCCTACCACGAGATTTCGCAGCGGTCGCAACCGTTTCGGGGCCTGGTTTCCCAGACCGTCCACAGTGGAACCGGCGCGAGCGGTCCACACCACACGAACTCGGCTTGACGCACGGGGCGATCAGGAGCATGCTGAGTTTATTCAACAGCGGTTGAAAAGAGGGGATCGAGATGGAGAGGACGACCTGCCTCGTCGTCGGAGGCGGACCTGCGGGGATGGTGCTGGGGCTGCTGCTGGCGCGCGGAGGCGTCGAGGTCACGGTGCTGGAGAAGCACGCCGACTTCCTGCGCGACTTCCGCGGCGACACGGTGCACGCGTCGACGCTCACGCTCATGGACGAACTGGGGCTGGGGCCCGCGTTCGAGCAGGTGCCGCACCAGGACGTGACGAAGCTCGAGGCACTGCTCGACGGCGGCGCCAAGGCGACGATCGCCGACCTGACAAGGCTTCCCGGCCCGAACAAGCGCATCGCGATGGTGCCGCAGTGGGACTTCCTGGACCTGCTGGCGGACGCGGGCAGGCTGGAGCCGTCGTTCACACTGCGGATGAACACCGAGGTCACCGGGATCACCAAGAGCGGCAACAGGGTCACGGGCGTGAAGTACCGCGACCTCGTGGACGGGCACGAGGGTGAGATCGCGGCGGACCTCGTCGTCGCCGCGGACGGGCGCGGCTCGATCCTGCGCGACGCCGTGGACCTGCCGATCTACCGGTTCGGCGCGCCGATGGACGTGTGGTGGTTCCGCTTGCCCCGCAACGAAAGCGACCCGGTCGCGGGCGGCGGCGGGCGGTTCAGCGCCGGCAGCGGCATGGTGCTCATCCCGCGCGGCGAGTACTTCCAGTGCGCGTTCCTGATCCGCAAGGGCACGGACCAGAAACTGCGTGCCGAGGGCGTCGAGAAGTTCCGTGAGCGCGTGGTCACGCTCATCCCGTGGCTCGCCGACCGCGTCGACCACATCAAGTCCATCGACGACGCGAAGCTGCTCGACGTGAAGCTGGACCGGTTGCGGCGCTGGCACGTCGACGGTCTGCTGTGCATCGGTGACGCCGCGCACGCGATGTCGCCGGTCGGCGGCGTGGGCATCAACCTCGCCGTGCAGGACGCCGTGGCGGCGGCCGCGCTGCTCGCGAAGCCGTTGCGCGAGGGCAGGGTGACGAGCGCGACGCTCGCCAAGGTCCGCAGGCGCCGCCTGTTCCCGACCGTGGTGATCCAGACCTTGCAGCGGGTGATCCACCGGCTGTTCCTCGGCCGCAAGCTCAACAGCACCGAGACGGTGTCGAGCACCGGTGTGCCGGTGGCGCTCAAGCTCGCCCAGCGGTTGCCGTTCCTGCAGGCGATCCCGGCCTACGTGATCGCGATCGGCCCGCGCCCGGAGCACGCGCCGGAGTTCGCGCGCAGGAAGCCCCAGACCATCGTCAGGTCGTGACGAAGGCCTCGGAGGACTCGCCGAGCACCATCGCCACGGCGTGGGCGCGGTCCCGTGCGCCCAGCTTGCGCAGGATCGCCTTGACGTGGGTCTTCACGGTGTCGTTGCTGATGAAGAGCCGCTGGGCGATGCGCGCGTTGTCCATCCCCTTCGCCATCTCGGCCAGCACGTCGAACTCGCGTGCCGACAGCTGGGCGAGAGCGGCCGGCGGCGGCATCCGCGCCGGCAGCCGCGCCAGCGACCCCACCCGTGCGTCGATCGTGGCGGGAGCACCCCGCACGGCGGCCGCGATCAGCGGCAGCAGCTCGGCCACGGGTGAGGTCTTGAGCAGGTAGGCGACCGCACCGGCGTCCAGCGCGGCGCGGGCCCAGCTCGGACTGTCCGCATTGGACAGCACGACGACGCGGGCGCTCGGCCGGAGCTGCGCCGTGTCCCGCACGGTGCGCAGCGGCCCGGCGCCCGGCACGTCGAAGTCGGTGACGACCAGGTCCACCGCGACGCTGCGCAGGCAGCGCGCGGCATCGGCCACGGTGTGGGCGATGCCCACAACGCGGAAGCAGTGCGTGCGGTGCAGCGAGATCCGCAAGCCCTCGGTGATGAGCTGCGAACCGTCGACGAGGAGCACACGCGTGGACGCCAGGTCCGTCATGACACCGGGAAGTTACTAGCGGGTACCCGGGTGCGTAACCTGCCGGACGCCGGATTGCTCCGTACGGCTACCTATTTGCGACCGGATTGGTGAGCGTGCCAAGGCCGTCCACAGTCACGGAGACCGTCTGTCCGGCCCTCATCGGCCCGACCCCGGCCGGCGTTCCGGTCAGGATCACGTCGCCGGGAAGCAGCGTCATGATCCCCGAGACGTACTCGATGAGCGACGGAATGTCGTGCACCATCAACGAAGTACGGCCGTCCTGCTTGACCTCGCCGTCGAGCTCGGTGACGACGCGAACGTCGGAGGGGTCGAACTCCGTCTCGATGAACGGACCCATCGGGCAGAACGTGTCAAACCCCTTGCCGCGCGTGAACTGCACGTCCTTCTTCTGCAGGTCGCGCGCGGTGACATCGTTGGCGATGGTGTAGCCCATCACCACGCTCATCGCCTTGGCCTTCGTCACGTCCCGGCACGGCTGGCCGATGATGACGGCCAGTTCACCCTCGAAGTCCACGCGCTCGGACGCGGCCGGGATCTTGATCTCGACGTTGGGCCCGATCACCGACGTGTTGGGCTTCAGGAAGATCAACGGCTCCGCGGGGACATCGTTGCCGAGCTCCGCCGCGTGGTCGGCGTAGTTGCGGCCGATGCCGATGATCTTGGTCGGCAGGATCGGCGCCAGCAGCCTGACGTCGGCCAACGGCCACTTGCGGCCGGTGAACGTGGGTGTGCCGAAGGGGTGTTCGGCGATCTCTGCGGCTTCCTCGCCGTGAACGGCAACGAAAGCCACACCTTGCGGATGAGCGATTCGGGCGATGCGCACGTACTACACCTTAGACGGGCTTGGATCGCATGGACTTGTGCACCAGCGCGTCGCACAGCGCCAGCCAGGAGGCCTCGACGATGTTGCCGTGCACACCCACAGTGGTCCACTCGCGCTCGCCGTCCGTGGACTCGACCAACACGCGCGTCACGGCGTCCGTGCCCGGATGTTCGGTGAGGATGCGCACCTTGTAGTCGGCCAGCTCCACGGTGTCCAACCAGGACAGGTGCGGCAGCAACGCCTTGCGCAGGGCCGCGTCCAGCGCGTGCACGGGACCGTTGCCCTCGGCGGTCGCGATGACCCGCTCCCCCGCCACGTGCACCTTCACCGTGGCCTCGGACACGATCTCGCCGTCCGAGCGGTGGTCCAGCACGACCCGGTACGACTCCAGCGTGAACGGAGGAGTGTCCAGTTGGGACAGCTCGGAACGCAGCAGCAGCTCCATCGAGGCGTCGGCCGCCTCGAACGACCAGCCCCTCGCCTCCAGCTCCTTGACCCGCTTCAACGCGTTGCCGACTTCGGCTGACCGGCCGGCCAGGTCGAGCCCGAACTCACGTCCCTTGAGCTCGATGCTCGCCCGGCCGGCCATCTCGGTGACCAGCACCCGCATGTCGTTGCCGACGCGGTCCGGATCGATGTGGTTGTACAGCTCCGGATCCACTTTGATCGCGCTCGCGTGCAGACCCGCCTTGTGAGCGAAGGCTGACGACCCGACGTAGGCCTGGTGGGTGTCGGGTGCGATGTTCGCGATCTCGGCCAACGCGTGGGAGACACGGGTGAGCTCGGCCAGTGCCCCGGTCGGGAGCACGTCCATGCCGAGCTTGGTCACGAGGTTTCCCACGACGGCGAACAGGTCCGCGTTGCCCGCTCGCTCGCCGTAACCGTTGGCGGTGCACTGAACGTGCGTCGCGCCCGCCTGGACGGCCGCGACCGTGTTCGCCACCGCGCAGGACGTGTCGTCCTGGCAGTGGATTCCGACTCGGAAGCCGGTCTTCTCGATGACCTCGGCGACCGTCTCGGCGAGACCCAGCGGCAGCTGCCCGCCGTTCGTGTCGCACAGCACGACGACGTCCGCGCCACCCTCCACAGCGGACTCCAGCACCCTGAGGCTGGTGTCCGGCGAGAAGGCGTACCCGTCGAAGAAGTGCTCGGCGTCGAGGAAGACGCGCCTGCCGTGCTCCTTGAGGAACCTGACGGTGTCGCGCACCATCCTCAGGTTCTCGTCGGTGTCCGTGCGCAGCGCGCGTTCGATGTGCCTGAGGTCCGATTTGGCCACCAGCGTGACCACCGGGGCCTGGCTGTCGAGAAGTGCTTTGACCTGCGGGTCTTCCTCGACCTTCACCCCCGCCTTGCGCGTCGCTCCGAACGCGACCAGCTTGGCGTGCTTCAGCTCCAGGTCGCCGGCCGCCGCGCGGGCGAAGAACTCGGTGTCCTTGGGCAGAGCGCCGGGCCAGCCGCCCTCGATGAAACCGACGCCGAGCGAGTCCAGCAGCCGTGCGACAGCGAGCTTGTCCGTGACGGAGTACGAAATTCCCTCACGTTGGGCGCCATCGCGCAGCGTCGTGTCGTAGACGTGGAACTCGTCGGTGGGGCCGGCCATCGGGGTCATCTCCTCATCCGGACAAACAAAAAGACCCCCCGCGGATGCGAGAGGTCTGCGCGTCGGGTGCCAGGGGCGGCACTACCCGACGCGCTCGTCGATAATGATGGCGAGGTGCTGAGCCATGTAGCGGATGCTGCCACAGCTCAGCACGACGTACCAAGCGCCGGGAGGAAATCTCCCACTATCTGGTCATGCGCGGAAGGCCGCGGCGTTCGCCTGCGCCCAGCGGGAGAACGGGGCCGCCGGTCGGCCGGTGATCCGCTCCACGGTGTCGCGCACGGCCAGCAACTCGTCGTTGACGTCGCCGCCCATGAGGTCGAGCACGGCGTCCGCGACCTCATCCCCCAAATGCGGGGTCAGTTCTTGATGGGCCTGCGCGCGGCTGATTTCGACGAACGACAGCTCGCGGCCCAGAGCGGCCGCGATGTCCGCCGTCTGCTCGCGTGGCGTGACGCGGCGCGGCCCGGTCAGCGGGTAGGTCCTGCCTCGATGGCCGGGTTCGGTGAGCGCCACGCGTGCGACGGCGGCGATGTCCGCGGGGTCGATCGAGGGAAGCCCGACGTCCGGGTAGGGAGCGCGAACCGTGCCGTGGTCCCGGATGGACGGCGCCCACATCAGGGTGTTCGAGGCGAACTGCGTCGGCCGCAGGATCGTCCAGTCCAGGCCGCTGTCCTTCAGCAGCTCCTCGACGGTCTGGTTCGCCTGCGCGGCAGGCAGGTGCGGATGCGTCTGGACCGTGATCGACGACACGAGCACCACGTGCTCCACCCCCGCCTGCCGGGCGGCTGCCAGGACCTCGGCCTCCCCGCCGAAGCCCGGCAGCAGGAACAGCGATCGCACACCCGCGAGCGCCAGGCCGAGACCGTCAGGGCGGGAGAGGTCGCCTTCGACAGCGTCGACCCCGGCAGGGAAGCCCGCCCGGGCGATGTCCCTGGTGAGTCCTCTCACCGCTCCGGCACCGCCCGCCCGCAACTCCTCCAGCAGAACGCTTCCGATGTTCCCCGTCGCTCCGGTCACCAAGATCATGGTCGCGACGCTATGACCTCGACCAAACCAGAGGTCAAGCAGAAGCCAGGTACCTCGCGAACGCCTCGATCGACGCCGGGTTGCGCGGGCTCTCGACCAGCGCGGCGTACGGTAGTGCGAAGAAGCGCTTGTTCCTGATCGCCGGCGAGTTCGCGAGCGGCGCGAAGCCCTCGAGGAACGCCTGCTTCTGCGCCGGCGTGTTCGCCTTGCCGTCCGCGTAGTCCACGATGAGCACGACGTCCGGGTCGCGCTGCACCACCGTCTCCCAGTTGACCGTGGTCCAGCTGTCGTCGAGGTCGCCGAAGACGTTGTCGCCGCCCGCCTTGGCGATCACGTCCTGCGGGGCCGCGTTGCGGCCGGACGTGAAGGGCTGGTCCTGGCCGCTGTCGTAGAGGAACACCTTCGGGCGCGGCCTGCCCGCCATGAGCTTGCCCGCGTTCTCGATCTGCTGCTGGTAGCCCTTGATCAGCTCCTCGGCCTTCGCCTCGACGCGGAAGATCTTCCCCAGGTTGCGCAGATCCGTGTAGAGCGCGTCCAGCGCGGGCATGATGCCGCGCTGCTTGCCGTTGCCGTTGCGGCACGCCTCGGTGAGCTGGTAGGTGCCGATGCCCAGCTGGTTCACCGCGTCCGGGGTGAAGCCCGTGCTCTCGCTGAAGCCGTAGTTCCAGCCGGCGAACACGAGGTCGGCTCCCGCGCCCTGCACGACCTCCTTGGAGATCTTCTCGGCCAGCTTGGGCGTGGAGTCGAAGTCGGCCTTCCACGGCGAGGTCTGGAGGTCCACCGTGTTGTTGCCGTCGACGACGTACCCCGCCATGCGGTCCTTGAGGCCGAGCGCGAACATCAGCTCGGTGATGCCGGTGTCGTTGGTGACCACTTTGGACGGAATCCGGTCGAACGTGACCTGCCGGCCGCAGTTCGTGACGGTCACGGGGTCCGGCTTCGAGGTCTCATGGGCGACCGTGGCACCACAGCCGGAAACGAGGAGCAGGGCGGCGGTGACGACGGCGGTTCTCAAGGGGTGACCTCCTGGTCGAAAAGGAGTTGGGGAACTCCCGTGGTGGGGTGCCGGACGACGTGCGCCGTCACGTGGAAGACCTCGGCGATCAGCTCCGGGACCAGGACCTCCTCCGGCGGGCCGGACGCGACGAGCCGTCCGGAGTCCAGCACGTGCAGGCGATCGCAGCAGGACGCGGCGAGGTTGAGGTCGTGCAGCACCGTCAGGACGGTGACGCCCAGACCGCGGGTCAGCCGCAGCACGTCCAGCTGGTGGCGGATGTCGAGGTGGTTGGTCGGCTCGTCGAGCACGAGCACGCGGGGTTCCTGGGCGATGGCGCGCGCGATCAGGACACGTTGCCGTTCGCCGCCGGACAGGCTGAGGAAGCTGCGCGAGGCGAGATGCGTCACGTCCACTGTGGCCAGTGCCGCGGCGACGACGGCACTGTCACGCGCCGGGTCGCGGTCGTGCGGCAGGCGGCCCATCTCCACGACCTCGGTGACGGTGAAGTCGAACTCGACCTGCGACTCCTGGGTCAGCGCAGCGAGGTCGCGGGCGACGTCCTGTCGTTTGTGGACGTTGGTGCCGTCGAGCAGGACAGCGCCCGCGTCGGGCTGCAATGCCCGGTACACGCACCGCAACGTGGTCGACTTGCCGCTGCCGTTCGGGCCGATGATGCCGACGACCTCGTTCTCCGCGTGCAACGAGATACCGGCGATGATTCCCTGGACCGTGACGTCGTGGAGCTCGACGCGCATCAGCGGCCTCCGAACACGTAGGACCTGCGGCGCATGAGGATCACGAAGCACGGCACACCGATCGCGGCCGTGATGACGCCGAGCGGCAGCTCCTCCGGCGCCGCGAGCAGGCGGGCGGCGACGTCGACCCAGACCAGGAAAGCGGCACCCGCCAACGGTGCCAGCGGCAGCACCTTGCGGTGGTCGGCGCCCACGACCATGCGGGTCAGGTGCGGCAGCATCAGGCCGACGAACCCGACCGCACCGCTGACCGCGACCAGCACCGCGGTCATCGCGGCGGTGACCACGAACAGGTGCGTGCGGAACCGTTGCACCGGAACGCCGAGCGTGGTGGCCGTCTCGTCGCCCATCGCGAGAGCGTTGAGCTGACGGGCCTTCGTCGCGAGGTAGCCGATGCCGAGCGCGGTGACCGCGGCCGCGACGGGCAACGACGCCCACCGGGCACCGCCGAGACTGCCGAGCAACCAGAAGATCGCGCTGCGTGCCGCATCCCCGCGCGGTGCCTGGAACACCAGCAGCATCGCGACGGCCGAGAAGCCGTGCGCCAGCGCGGTTCCGGTGAGGACGAGCCGCAGCGGCGTGAGCCCCCTGCTCGTGCGGGAAGTCACGTACACGAGCGCGGTGGCGGCCAGCGCGGTCACGAACGCGGCCGTGGACAGCGCGTAGACGCCCAGACCGGACAGGATTCCCAGCGTCGCCACAGCCGTCGCCCCCACGCTGGCGCCGGACGAGATGCCGAGCACGTACGGGTCGGCGAGAGCGTTGCGGACCATGGCCTGGACGGCGACGCCGACCGTGCTGAGACCGGCCCCGACCACGGCGGCGAGCAGGACGCGGGGCAGGCGGATGTCCCAGACGATGTGGTACTGCCCGGCCAGGTCGGCGGGAATCGTTCCACCGGTGAGCGCCGCCCACAGCAGTTCCAGGGTGACGTCGAACGGGACGGAGACGGGGCCGAGCGCCACGCCCGCGACGACGCTGACGGCGAGCACGCCGACGAGCGCGCTGATCTTCGCGATCACTTGGTCCCTTCCCGCAGTCCACGGCAGGAGTCGGAGTTCCTCTTCTGGCCGTGTGCGGGTGTTCGGGCTCGCCCCCTGCGGACAGGGACCTACCGTTGCGGGTCAGCGCCGGACTTCGACCGGTCTTCCCCCGTGCACGACGACCCCACCCTAACCCACGGGCCACTGCACAAAACCGCGCGGAGGCGCGTCTTACCGGTATGGGCAGCGGAGACGGGCGGCGGCGGCAACGGGGACAGCAGGACGACAACGGCAACAGCCCCGGCCAGATCGCCTTCGGCATGCTCGCCTTCGGCGTCGCCACCGGTGGGATCTGGGCGCAGGAGATCGGGACCGCGCTGGACCAGGTCTACTGCACGCCGCAGTCGTGCCTGACGTTGCCGCAGGTGCTGATCGGCTGGGCGGTCGCGGTGACACCGCTGCTGGTGAGCCTGTGGAGCCGCGCCGCGGCGATCTACCTGGGCGTGTTCCTGCTCGGCATGACCGCGACGTTGCTCATCGCCACCGGCGGCACCTGGGTGCTGCCGCAGGCCTGCCTGCTGGTGGGACTGCTGTTCGTGCCGATCAGCCTCGGGGTCGCGCGCCTGGCCGGGCCCGGCCGGCGCGCCGTGGTGGTGGCCGGCCAGCACTGGTTGCTGCTGGCCGGCCTCATCCTCTGGCTGGCGTGACCGCGGTCTCAGACCGCGCCGGCGGCACCGAAGCCCGGCTCGAACCGGCGGAAGTACTCCATGCAGTTGGCCAGCTGGTGCTCGACCAGGCCGAACTTCGGGGTGTCGTGCGGCTCCAGCATCGCGAGCACGTCGACCGACTCGGTCGCCTTCTCGCCGGGCACGAGGACCTCGGCCCGGTCACCCGGGAAGATGGACACCTTGTGGCCGACGTGCCACACGTCGCGCCGGGAACCCTTGACCAGCACCTTCCACGGCGGGCTGTGCTGCTCGGGGTTCTCGAGTTCGCCGCGGATCTTGAGCAGGGCGTCGAACACGGAGTCGCCGGACGCCATCTTGCGTCCGAACGGGCCGTAGACGGCCATCTTGATCTCTTTGGCGGTCCACGCCTGCCACACGACGCGGCCCACCCAGAGCTGTTCCTTGCCGGACGCGGGATCCTTGCCGTAGAGCGGAATGTCACGCGAGACGGCAGGGAACTCGCCGTCCTTCGTCCATTCCGGAAGCTCCTCCACCGGCTGCTGCGGCGGTGGCGCGGGTGGCCGCATCATGTTGGGTGGTGGCGGCAACGGACGCTGCGGTGGCCGCATCGGGTGCTGGGGACGCATCGGCGGTTGTTGCGGGTGCATTGGGGCTGGCTCCTCAAGAATCGCCGTGACGTCAGGCGTGTTTGGCCATGATGTCGCGCATCATCTGCCTCTGTTCGTTGATCGATTCCCACACCGCTTTCTGCTCCCAGGGCGGCAGCTGCGGCAACATGTCCTGCATCCGGGCGACCGAGTCCTGCAGCCGGAAGTACTCGCTGCGAGCGGGTTGCGGAAGGTCTTCCGGCTCTCTGACCTTCGGTTGCTCGTCCGGCTCGCGTTTCGGTTCCTCGGCGGGCGGGTCGGGCTCGCGGTGCTCCGGCGCATCCGGATCCCGGTCGTGCGAAGGAAGATCGTCCAGATCTGTCTTCTGCGGACCGAACGGCTCGTCAGGGTGCGGGTTGGTGTAGTCCGGCGTGTGCGACGGCGGCTCGTAGCCCTCGCGGAGCCACGGTGGAGAGCCGTCGTCGAGGTGCTTGCCGAGCTGAGTGGCCGCCTGCTCGGTCGCTTCCCGCGCCGCCACCTCCGCCGCCTCGCGGGCGATCGCCTTCTCCGCCGAGCCGACCAGGCCCGCGCCGTCGGTCGCGATGCCGATGGCGATGTCGCCGGTCAGCTGTCCCAGCGCGGAGAACGGGTCCTTCTTCCACTCCTCGAAGTTGAGGATGCCCTTCAGGGCCTCGGTCGGGTGCGTGACCATGTGCACCATCCCGGAGGCCTGCTTCATCATGTTGGCCGCGTACTCGCCGGGGTGGGAGATGTTGTACGGGTCGAGCGGGTTGCCCGCCCTGAGCAGCTGCACCAGGTTGACCGCGGACTTGGTCAGGCCGTCGTTGAAGGACCCGATCTGGTTGGAGGTCTGCTCGACCATGTCCTCGAACGTGGCGGCGAACTTGGACAGGAAGCCCGGTTCCTCCGGCGCCTTGTCCTTCGCCCTGGTGACCACCGACGCGGTCTGCGCGGCCGCCTCCCGCAACGCTTTCCGCGCGTCGGCGAGGATCCGCTCGGCCATCTCCCGCTTGGCCTTGCCCGGATCGCTGAACGGGGCGAGCGGCCCCGGTGCGGCGTCGCCGTTGAAGACGGCGTCCATCGCCGCCTTCTGGTGCTGCGCCGCCACGGCCTCGTACTGCTTCTCGGCGGCCTTCGTCTCGGCCTTGGCCTCGTTGTAGACGCGGATCGCCTCAGCGGCCTCGCGCTGGGCGCGTTCGACCGCGCCCTTGTACGTCGTCAACGCGTCCACGACCGGTCCGAACGCCTCGGCGGCGTCGCGCCACTTCGGCGTCTCCTGGGAGAAGTAGCTGCCGAACTTCTCCGCCGCTTCTCCCGTCCAGTGGCCGACGTCCAGTTTGGACACACCGGCGTACGCCTCCTGGCAGGCGTTCGAGAGCTTGCGCAACCCGTTCGCCGTCTCCTCCAGGGTGGCGACGCTGCCGGGAACCAGCTCGGTCGGGTCGTCGGTCTCACCGAGCTCACTGCGGCCGAAGAGGCTCACGCACGATCACCGGCCTTCTTGAACGAGGTCTCCTCGCCCAGCACGTCCTTCACGGACGAGTTCCACGCGTCGTCCATGCCCTTGGTGGCCTTGTCCCACTCCTGCCCGACCGACGTCGGCTGCAGGGACTCGTGCAGCTCCATCCAGGACTGCTTCGTCGGATCGCTGTGGGCGTGCGGGTTGCCGATGAGGAGCTGGAACGCCTTCTTCGCCGTGTCCTCGGCCTCCTCGTACACGCTCTTGGTGTCGGTGAGCGCGGACACCATCGCCGTGCCTTCCTTCACCAGGTGCCGCAGACCCCACCGCCACCGCTCGAAGAACTCGCTGAACGCCTCGGCGAGCGCCTCGTCACCGCACTCGTCCTCGTCGGGGCAGATGAACCCGAAGCTGCTCGCGGCGGACGCGAGATGCCCGCCGTCGGGCGCGATCTCCTTGAGCGCGGCGACGGTGTCGTTGATGCCCTTGATCGCCTGCCCCATCGCGCCGAGGTCGACGCCGAACCCGGTCACGCGTCCACCGCCAGTTCGTCGGCGACGACCCCGCGCACCGGCGGCAGGGTCATCATGTGCTCGGCACCGTTGTCGAACACGACACCGGTCCGCCTGGGCAACGCGGGCAGGTAGTGGTCGAGCAGCCGTTCGCCGGTGACCGCGAGGTAGCCGACGTCGACGCTCTCGTTCCTGGCCTCCAGATGCCGCTTCAGCAGTTCGGGACTGGAGAAGGCGGCGAGCCAGCTCAGTCCTTCGATCGTGATGACGGGCAACGACAGCGGGTCGATCCGCTGCAGGTAGACCGTGCTCTGCCGGAAGGCCTTCAGGAACGCCTCCGGGTTTCCCCCACCTTCGCGGTAGCGCCGCGCGTGCGCCACCGCCTCGTTTTCCTCGTGCATGCCTCTCCCGTTCGAGCCAATCCCCCCAGATCGGCGAAGCGGAAGGTTACCGAGGTCTCACCGTCCGTGTCCGCCGGATGCGCCCGACTGAGGCTCGCGTCACCTCGAAAAGATCTTCGAAAAAAGTTCGGAGGTCGTGTCGATCCGGTGCGCGGGCCGTTCGACCTGTGGATGCCGAGGGGCTGAGGCGGCCCCGCAGACACCGGGAGACACACCATGAAGTTCATGCTGATCTGGCGCGCCACCGACGAGGCCTGGGCGAACCTGGGTGACGTCGACTTCGACAAGATGCTCGAGCTCACCGGCGCGTTCAACGAGGAGATGATCCGCGCGGGCGTGCTGCTGGCCGCCGAGGGCCTGGACGACCCGAACCAGGGCGTCGTCGTCGACTTCTCCGCCGAACCGCCGATCGTCACCGACGGCCCGTACGGCGAGGCCAAGGAGCTGTTCAACGGCTTCTACATCATCAACGTCGCCTCGAAGGAGGAGGCGGTCGAGTGGGCGAAGCGCGCGCCGATCAGGGGTGCCGGGTTCAAGACCGAGATCCGCCGCATCCCGACGATCGACGAGTTCCCCCAGGACAACGAGTGGATCAAGAAGGAGCGGGCCTGGCGCGAGGCCAACGGCCAGCTCTGAGCGCCCGGACGCCGAAGCCCCGGCCGGAACGTCCCGGCCGGGGCTTCAAAACGCCTGAATCAGCCCGTGCGGACGTTCGACGACACGAGCGCCGCGAGCCTGTCGCCGATGGCGTAGGTCGCGCCCGGCGACTGGTGGTCGCGCGTCGCCAGGTCGAACGCCACGGAGGCCTCGATCCGGCGGGACGCCTCGTGCTCGCCGAGGTGGTCGAGCAGCAGCGCCACGGACAGCACGGCCGCGGTCGGGTCCGCGATGCCCTGGCCCGCGATGTCCGGTGCCGAGCCGTGCACGGGCTCGAACATCGACGGGTTGCGGCGCGTCACGTCCAGGTTTCCCGACGCGGCCAGGCCGATGCCACCCGTGACGGCGGCGGCGAGGTCGGTCAGGATGTCGCCGAACAGGTTGTCCGTCACGATCACGTCGTAGCGGCCCGGGTCGGTGACCATGTGGATCGTGGCCGCGTCGACGTGCTGGTACGCCACGGTCACGTCCGGGTGCTGCAGGGAGACCTCCTCCACGACGCGCGACCACAACGAGCCGGCGTGCGTGAGGACGTTCGTCTTGTGCACCAGCGTCAGATGGCGACGCGTGCGGGCCGACGCGCGCGCGAACGCGTCACGGACGACACGCTCGACGCCGAACGACGTGTTGAGCGAGACCTCGGTCGCGATCTCGTGCGGGGTGTCCTTGCGGAGCAGACCGCCGTTGCCCGCGTACGGGCCCTCGGTGCCCTCGCGGACCACCACCATGTCGATCTCCGGCGGGTCCGCGAGCGGGCTGCGGACGCCGGGGTAGAGACGCGCGGGGCGGAGGTTCACGTGGTGGTCGAGTTCGAAGCGCAGCCGCAGCAGCAGCCCGCGCTCCAGAATTCCGCTCGGCACCGACGGGTCGCCCACCGCGCCGAGCAGGATCGCGTCGTGCTGGCGAAGCTCACCCAGCACCGACTCGGGCAACAACTCTCCCGTGGCGTGCCAGCGCGCCGCGCCGAGGTCGTAGCGAGTGATTTCGGCCGCCGGAACGACCTCGCCGAGCACCTTCAGGGCCTCAGCGATGACCTCGGGCCCGATCCCGTCTCCTGGGATCACTGCGAGCCGCATCCACACACCTCCCAGGTGTCCGTCCCCAATTAGTGGGACTACTTTCCTTCGCGAAAGGCTACCGGCATCACGGCCACTCGCCGCATGCCGGACACCCCTTCGGGGTGTTCTCTCCCGTACTGCGGGACACCCACACGGCCCATTCCGCACTTTCGGGTGTCACTCGATCGCAGGAACGGTGTCGCGTCAAGGGGTGACACCCCTGCTTACAACGATGAAGGGCTCCTTCCTCCACGTCACGTGGAGGAAGGAGCCCTTCATCGATCAAACGTCGGACCTAGTAGGACCCGCGTCCGCTCGACCGCACCAGGACGACCGACGCGCGGTCGCCGCCCGCGTTGTGGTGGTTGAGCACAAGCAGGCCGTCGGACTTGTCGGCCTTCAGCGCGGCCTCGTCCTTGTTCACCACGAGCGCGGTGCCCGGCTTGGCGAGGTACGACAGCGCCGCGTCGCCGCCGCCCTGCACCCACAGACCCGGCTTGAGCGGGTCGTAGGACAGGTTGCGGTCGATCACGTCGATCAGGCCGTTCGCGTTGCCCGGCGCCACGTAGTAGCCGGTGGTGCCGGCGACGTACGAGATGCGCGCGGTGTCCTTCGCCGGGTCGATGCCGAGCGCCGTGAGGAGCACCGGCAGGACCGCGACGTTGGTGTCGGCGGTGTTGGTGTCGACGTCGCCGAACAGGCCGTTGACCGCCTGGATGTCCACGGTCTCGCCGGTCTTGAGGTTGACCGTCGTGGCGACCAGCAGGTCGGTGTCGGTCAGCCGCGACGCGTAGGTCTCGAAGTCCGCGGTGCCGTCGCCGTTCGTGTCGATGTCGATGAACGGAACGGTGTTGACGCCGAGGTTGTACCAGTTGCCCCACGTCGCGATGCCGAACGCGAGCAGCGCCTCCTCCGGCTTGCCCTGGGCCTTGGCGAGCGGGGCCGTCGAGGCCGCGCCGACGTAGCGCAGGTCGCCGCCCTTGGCGGTCTCGTTGAGCGCGCAGTTCTCGGTGACGTTGCGGCGGCAGTCGCGCAGCTTCGGCGACTGGGCCTGCAGCTCGAGAACGCTGATCAGCGAGCGGTACGCCTGCGAGCCCGTGCCCTGGTCGACGCCGCGGCCGGTCAGGTTGAGGATCGCCTGCGTGTCCTTGCCGCGGAACTTGAGGCTGGAGGCGGTGTTGATGTCCGCCACCGGCTTCGGCGCCGAGTACACCGACAGGCGCAGCGGCACCGTGGCACCCGCGGTCGGCGTGAGCGTCACGCGGCCGGAGGCGTCCGCGAGGAACTGGCGCGGGGTGTCGAGCTGCGTCGGGGCGACGGTCGAGTCGACCGTCTTGCGCAGCGCCTTCGGGTCGTCGATCTTCAGGGTGACCTTGACGCGCGCGACGCCGCGCGGGCTCAGCTTCACCTTGTCCTGCGAGAGCACGTAGCTCACGCCGGGGATCGACGTGGCGGCGGTGTAGCCGACCTTGTACTCCACGGACTTCGTGGACTTGTTGACGATCTTGATGGTCTTGGTCTTCGAGACCGGCTTGGAGACCTCGACGACGCCGAAGTTGGCGCTCACGTAGCCGGGGTCGTCCTCGACGTAGGCCAGGACCTGGTTGTCGATCGCGGCCTTGCCGTCCACGCGGCCGGTGCCGACGCGGTTGGGAGCGAAGGTCTTGCCGTTCTCCTTCACGTCCGCACCCGCGGTGTTCATGATCGCGGCCTTGACCTCTTCCAGCGACCAGTCCGGGTGCGTCTGGCGCACCAGGGCCGCGATGCCGGCGACGTGCGGGGACGCCATCGACGTACCGGAGATCACCATGCGGTCGTTGCCGGAACCGACGGCGGTCGACGAGATCGTGTCACCGGGCGCAGCGACGTCCGGCTTGATCGAGCCGTTGCGGGTGCCGCGGCTGGTGAACGAACTCGGCGTGTCCGAAATGGACTGGTCGTAGGTCGGCACCGTCGTGCGCAGAACGCCAGCGAGACGGACCTTCAGCGTGCCCGCGTCCAGCAGCGGACGCACCTGGTTGGTGGCGTCACCGGTGAACTGGAACACCGGGATGGTCGCGTTGCCAGCGATGCCCGCGTTGAAGTTGTTCAAAGTGGACGAAAGCACGACGCCCTCGGCACCGGCGGCCTGCGCGTTGTTCGTGCGGCCACCCGAACCACAACGCCGCGTCGCGTCGTTGTCGTCCCACTCCAGCCACACGAACTTGCCCGCGAGGTTCTGGGTGATCGGCTGGCAGCCGTCGAGGTTGCCGGCCTGGGTGAGCTTCACGACGTCCCTGGTCTTGTCGTAGCCCAGGTAGCCGGTGAAGTTCTGGCTGTACTGACCGGGCTTCGCCACGCCGTTGGCCTCGGCACCGTCGCGCAGCACGAACGAGTCGCGCGTCGACGCCACCGTCAGCGCCTCGGGCGTGTTGCCCGGCGAACCGCCGATGTCGTACAGGTCGCCGCCGTTGCCCGCGGAGAAGACCGGCATGACGCCGACCTTGTACAGCTTCTTCACGAAGAGGCTGTCGGGGTCGTCCGGGGCGCCGTAGTCGGAGCCGAGCGACAGGTTGACCACGTCGAGGTGGTCGGAGAAGTCGCCGTCACCGTCGGGGTCGAGCGACCAGTCGAGCGCCTGCGAGGTGACGTTGGTCGAGCCGTCGCAGCCGAAGACCTTCAGCGCGTAGATGAGGGCCTTCGGCGCGGTGCCGGGGCCGATCTTCATCGCGTTGAGCTTGTCGGCGTCGAGCTTCGTGTAGTCGCCCTTGAAAGTGCTGCCGTCGGCGTTCTCACCGAAACCGGCGGTGGTGCCGGCGACGTGCGAGCCGTGGCCGTTGCAGTCGATGGGGTTCGGGTCGGGCTTCGGCGTGTTGATCGCCGGGTCCTTGCTGGCCCCGTCGTAGTCCTCGCCGACGAAGTCGTACCCGCCGACGACCTTGGCGGTCGGGAAGTTCGGGTCCTTCGCGCGCGGGTTGACGGCCTTGAACGCCTCGACCGTGCCGGGGCCGCCGAAGTTCGCGTGCGTGTAGTCGACGCCGGTGTCGATGATGCCGACGCGGACGTCGTCGCCGAGCTTGCCGTACTGCTGCCAGACGTTGAGCGTCCGGGTGAGCTGCACCGCGTTGGAGTTCGTGCGCTTCTTCGGCACGACCGGGTACACCGCGGTGACGTCCGAGCGGTTCGCCAGCTCACGGACCTTCGCGGCCTCCGCCGTCACGACCACGCCGGGGACGCCGTTGGAGGTGCGGAAGAGCTCCTTGGTGGCGGTGTCCTTGGACTTGAGCTCGCCGACGACCTGATCGACCGTGGCCGACACGTCGTTCTTCGCCTGCTTGGCCGCCTGCTTGGCGACTTCCTTGCCCTGCGGCTTCTTCTCCTCGAAGGCGTCGACGGCAGGCTTGCGGTCCAGCGCGACGAACGCGGTGACCTGGCCGGACTGGTTCAATCGAGGAGAAACCTTGAGCTGCAACGCCTTCGCGTCCAGCTTGTGCGCACCCTTGACCGGCTGAGCGAGCGGTTCGCTCTGCGCCTGAGCCGTGGCAGGTGCGATCAGCAGTGTGGTGATGGCAGAGAACACCACCAGACTTGATCGTCTCTTCACAACGTTGCCCCAAACGAGGTGTGTGCTTTCGACCCGAATACACAGTGCCGCGCCCTCTACGGCACCGGGTCAACCTCGTGGGGAACCTAATCGTTAAGGCGTCGTTGCGACTGCCCCGAAAGTATGAAGTTTGCCTACAGACGGTTGCCTGTTACGCGTTCGTTGTGAAGAGCTGTAGCCGGGAAGGGGACTTTGCCGTCCCCTTCCCGGTTTGTCGTGACTATCCGAAGTCGACACTCCGCACGGTGCGCGCGCCCACGGCGGCACCGATCGGGTCGAGCACGGCGGTGTCGACGGGCCGGTCCACCCGCAGCACCATGACGGCGTCCGCACCGGTCTGACTGATCTGCGCGGCCTCGATGTTCACGCCGGCCTCGCCGAGCAGCGTGCCGACCGTGCCCATGACACCCGGACGATCCGGGTACTCCAGCAGCAGCACGGTTCCTTCGGCCCTGAGGTCGAAGTTGCGGCCGTTGATGTTCACCAGCTTCTCGACCTGAGCGATACCGCTGACGGTGCCGGAAACGCTGTTGGTCGTGCCGTCCGCGTGCACGGCCTTGACCGTGACGAGGCTGCGGTGGTTCGGGCTCTCGGTCTCCTTGACCACGTCGACGTTCACGCCGAGGTCCGCGGCGAGCTGCGGGGCGTTGACGAACGTCACCTGCGACTCGACGACGCTGGAGAAGACACCGCGCAGAGCCGCGAGCGGCAGCACCTCGACGTCCTCATTGGACAGTTCGCCGCGCACCTCGACCGTGACGCTGGTCGGGGCCTTCGGCGACAGTGCACTGAGGACGGTGCCGAGCTTCTGCACGAGCGGCAGGTACGGCCGCACCTCCTCGCCGACCGCGCCACCCTGGACGTTGACGGCGTCCGGCACGAAGTCACCGGCGAGCGCGAGGATGACGCTCTTCGCGACGTCCGTGCCCGCGCGGTCCTGGGCCTCGGTGGTGCTGGCGCCGAGGTGCGGCGTGACGACGATGCCAGGAACGTTGAAGAGCGGGTTCTCGGTCGTCGGCTCGGTGGAGAAGACGTCGACACCGGCGCCGCCGACCTGCCCCTCCTTCACCGCCTCGGCGAGCGCTTCCTCGTCGATGAGGCCACCGCGCGCGGCGTTGACGATGATGACGCCCCGCTTGGCCTTGGCGAGCTGCTCCGCACCGATGAGCCCCTTGGTCTCCGGGGTCTTCGGCAGGTGGATGCTGATGAAGTCGGACCTCTCCAGGAGCTCTTCGAGGCTGACGAGCTCGATGCCGAGCTGAGCGGCCCGCTGGGCGGACACGTAGGGGTCGTACGCGATCAGGTGCGTCCCGAACGCGGCGATGCGCTGCGCGAACAGCTGCCCGATCTTGCCGAGGCCGACGACACCGACCGTCTTGCCGTTGATCTCGACACCGTTGAACTTGCTGCGCTTCCACTCGTGGTTCTGCAGCGTCTCGTGGGCGGCCGGAATCTGCCGCGCGACGCTCAGGAGCAGCGCGACGGCGTGCTCGGCGGCGCTGACGATGTTGGACGTGGGCGCGTTGACGACCATCACACCGTTGGCGGTGGCCGCCGGCACCTCGACGTTGTCCAGGCCCACACCCGCGCGCGCCACGACCTTGAGCTTGCGGGTGGCGGCGAAGACCTCGGCGTCGACCTTGGTGGCGGACCTGACGAGCAGGGCGTCCGCGTCCTGCACGGCCTCGAGGAGGGCCGCACGGTCGGTGCCGTCTACATGGCGCACTTCCACACCGTCGCCGAGCGCGTCCAGGACGGACGGTGCGAGCTTCTCGGCGATGAGGACAACAGGTCGGCTCGTGTTGGTCACGGACATCGCTCCCAGAACGGTCGGATCGTGGGGCGCGGGCGTGGTCGGGGGCGGCTGGCCCGCGCCGACCGGGCACCGCAATGTGTCCGGACTGTTAACGAGCATAGACAGGGCGGTTGTCCGGGCCGGTGGCGGGTGGCTCAGGTCACTGCGGTGTCCTGAGGGGTGAGACGGCCGGTGTCAGCGCAGCCCGGCGAAGAACTCGCGGACGTCGCCCACGAGCAGATCCGGGGCCTCCATGGCGGCGAAGTGCCCGCCGCGGTCGAACTCCGACCAGTGCACGATGTTGTGCTCGCGTTCCAGCGCGTGCCTGATCGACACGTCCAGGGGGAACACCGCGACCCCGGTCGGCACCGCGGAACGCTCGCCCGCGCCCCAGGCCCCGGCGTGCGCCGTCTCGTAGTAGCTGTTGGCGGACGACCCGGCGGTGCCGGTCAACCAGTACAGCATCACGTTGGTGAGCAACAGGTCCCTGTCCACCGCGTCCTCCGGCAGCTCTGCCGCGGGATCGGTCCACTCCTTGAACTTCTCCACGATCCAGGCCAGCTGTCCGACCGGGGAGTCGTGCAGCCCGTGCGCCAGGGTCTGCGGCCGGGTGATCTGGATCATCACGTAACCGGCTCCCTCGGTCTTCAGGTACGACAGGTGCGCGAGCCGCGCTCGCTCCGTCTCGGTCAGCCCGGCCGCCTCCTCCTGGCTGATCTCGGTGAACGCGGAGAGCCCGTTCGCGTGCACGCCCACGACCCGGTCGGGGTGGAGCCGGCCGAGGCCGGGGCCGACGACCGCGCCGGTGTCACCGCCCTGAACGCCGTAGCGGTCGTAACCTAGCCGCTGCATCAGCTCGCCGTACGCCCTGGTCACCCGGTTGGTGTCCCACCCGACCTCGCGGGTCTGCCCGGAGAACCCCGTGCCGGGGTTCGACGGGATCACCAGGTGGAAGGCGTGCGCGGGGTCGCCACCGTGCGCCCTCGGGTCGGTCAGCGGGCCGATGACGTTGAGGAACTCCACGACCGAGCCCGGCCAGCCGTGGATCAGGAGCAGCGGCAGCGCGTCCGGTTCCGGCGAGCGCACGTGCAGGAAGTGGATGTTCTGGCCGTCGATCTCGGTGGTGAACTGCTGGTAGGAGTTCAGCTCCTTCTCGTGCACGCGCCAGTCGTAGCCGTCGCGCCAGTACTCGGCCAGTTCCCTGAGGTAGCTCACCGGCACGCCGCGGCTCCAGCCGGCGCCGGGCAGGTCCGCGGCCCACCGGGTCCTGGCGAGCCGGTCCCTCAGGTCGTCCAGGTCGGCCTGGGGAACGTCGATGGTGAAGGGCCGGATCTCGGTGTTGTGCTCCATGCCGGCAACGCTATGAGCCGGTTAGGTCAGGTTCGGTCCTAACCGAGTGGCAGGCTTGGAACCATGCGGGAAACCTCGGCACGGCTGCTGCGACTGCTCTCCCTCCTGCAGGCCCGGCGCGACTGGTCAGGCGCCGAGCTGGCGGAACGACTGGAGGTCACCCCGCGCACCGTGCGTCGTGACATAGACCGGTTGCGGGAACTCGGTTATCCCGTGCACGCGACCGCGGGCACCGCCGGCTACCGGTTGGGCGCCGGTGCGGACCTGCCGCCGTTGCTGCTCGACGACGACGAGGCCGTGGCGGTCGCGATGGGTCTGCGCACGGCGGCAGGCGGCTCGATCACCGGTATCGAAGAAACCTCGGTGCGGGCACTGGCCAAGGTCGAGCAGGTGCTGCCGTCCCGGTTGCGGCACCGGATCAACGCCCTGCAGTCGGTGACGGTGCCGATGAGCAACGCCGGTCCCACTGTCGACCCGAGCACGCTCACCGCCATCGCGGCCGCCTGCCGCGACTCGCTGCGCCTGCGCTTCGACTACCGCTCGCACGACGGAACCGGCAGCGTGCGCACGACCGAGCCGCATCGGCTGGTGCACTCCGGCCGTCGCTGGTACCTCGTCGGATGGGACGTCGACCGCCAGGACTGGCGCACCTACCGGGTGGACCGCCTCCACCCGCGCACGCCCACGGGGCCCCGGTTCACCCCGCGCACCCCACCGGACCCCGATCTGAGCGGCTACACCTCGCGGGCGATCTCCACCTCGTCCTACCGCTATCAGGCCAGGTTCACCCTGCACGTCGGCATCGAGACCGCGGCGGAGCGGATCGCCCCCACCACCGCGACGCTGGAACCGATCGACGAGCACAGCTGCACGTTGCGCGCCGGGTCCAACTCGCTGGACGAACTGGCCGTTTACGTGGCGGGCAAGGGTTTCGCGTTCCAGGTGCACGAACCCCCTGAGCTCGTCGAGCACATCAGGGCGCTGGCGGCGCTCTTCGCCGCCGCGACCGGGTAGTACGGCCGCGAAAACCGGCTGACCGCAACGCCTGCGCCTTGCTAGCTTCCGCGCATGGGGTGCCTGACAGAACTCAGGAAAGCGCAGCAGCAGCTCCCCCGCCTCGACGCGGAGAAGCTCGCGGCGGTGAGAGCGCTGGTCGAAGCCACCGGGGCACGGCGCCGCGCTGACCGTCTCGCCTCACCGGACGGCCGCGGACCGAGGTCACGCAGCCGGTTCACCGATCTCGTGGCGCCTACCAGGGCTCGTCGAACTCGCCATCTTTGGCACCCGCCACGAAAGCGTCCCACTCGGCCATGGTGAAGACGAGGACCGGCTCCAGCTGCTTGGAGTTGCGCATGGCGACGTAGGTGGCGCCGTCGGTGTGCGGGACGAAGGCGATCTCGACGTGGCCGTCTTCCGGTTCCGGCTCCGGCGGGCGCTTCCACTCCGCGTTGCGGAGGTCCAGGTTGCCGCGCACGTGGGCCTTGTCGTCGTAGATCGGCGCACTTTCGGTCATGCGCCAGAAGTTAGCGGAAAGGCCCGCGGAGCGTCACACACGCTCCACGGGCCTCCCTGGGGAAAAGCTCAGGCGGTCTCGGTGATCGGCCGGTCGACCCACGACATCATGTCGCGGAGCTTCTTGCCGGTTGCCTCGATCGGGTGGTTCTCACCCTCCTGCTGCAGCTTCTTGTAGTTGGCGCGGCCGTTGTCGTCCTCGCTGACCCACTCGTTGGCGAAGGTGCCGTCCTGGATCTCGCCCAGGATCTTCTTCATCTCCTCCTTGACCGACGCGGTGATGACGCGCGGGCCGCGGGTCAGGTCGCCGTACTCGGCGGTGTCGGAGATCGAGTAGCGCATGCGGGCGATGCCGCCCTCGTACATGAGGTCGACGATCAGCTTCAGCTCGTGCAGGCACTCGAAGTACGCGACCTCGGGGGCGTAGCCCGCCTCGGTCAGCACCTCGAAGCCCGCCTGGACGAGAGCGGAAGCGCCACCGCACAGGACGGCCTGCTCGCCGAAGAGGTCCGTCTCGGTCTCTTCCTTGAACGTCGTCTTGATGACGCCGGCGCGGGTGCCGCCGATGCCCTTGGCGTACGAGAGCGCCAGGGCCTGCGCGTTGCCGGACGCGTCCTGCTCGACCGCGATCAGAGCGGGCACGCCCTTGCCGTCGACGAACTGGCGGCGGACCAGGTGGCCGGGGCCCTTCGGGGCGACCATGGCGACGTCCACACCGGACGGTGCGGTGATCAGGCCGTAGCGGATGTTGAAGCCGTGGCCGAAGAAGAGCGCGTCGCCCTCCTTCAGGTTCGCCGCGATCTCGTTCGCGTAGATGTGGCGCTGGGCGGTGTCCGGCGCCAGGATCATGATCACGTCGGCCCACGCGGAGACCTCGGACGGCGTGCCGACCTCCAGGCCCTCCTCCTCGGCCTTGGCGCGGGACCTGGAGCCCTCCTGCAGGCCGATGCGGACCTCGACGCCGGAGTCGCGCAGCGACAGGGCGTGGGCGTGGCCCTGGCTGCCGTAGCCGATCACGGCCACCTTGCGGCCCTGGATGATGCTCAGGTCGGCATCGTCGTCGTAGAAGATCTCGACGCTCACAGTTACTTCCTATCTCTTGAATTAACGAACCGCGGTGGCGGTGATGGAACGAGCGCCACGGCCGATGGCGACCATGCCGGACTGGACGATCTCGCGAAGCCCGTAGGGCTCCAGCATGCGCAACAACGCGTCGAGCTTCTCAGACGTGCCGGTCGCCTCGATCGTGACCGCCTCCGGCGACACGTCGACGACCTTCGCGCGGAAGAGCTGAACAGTTTCCAAAACCTGCGAACGCACCGTGGCGTCGGCGCGAACCTTGATCAACACCAGCTGTCGCTGAACGGAAGCGGACGGCTCCAGCTCGACGATCTTGATGACGTTGATGAGTTTGTTGAGCTGCTTGGTCACCTGCTCCAGCGGCAGCTCGTCGACCGAGACCACGATGGTCATGCGGGAGATGTCGGGGTACTCGGTGCGGCCGACCGCGAGCGACTCGATGTTGAAGCCGCGGCGGGAGAACAGGCCGGCGACGCGCGCGAGCACACCGGGCTTGTCCTCGACCAAAACGCTCAGCGTGTGCCTGGTCATCACAGATCCTCGTCGAACAGGGGGCGGATGCCGCGGGCGGCCATGATCTCGGAGTTGCCGGTGCCCGCCGCGACCATGGGCCACACCTGGGCGTCCTTGCCGACGACGAAGTCGACCACGACCGGCCGGTCGTTGATCTCCAGCGCCTTCGCGATCACCTCGTCCACCTCCTCGCGCGACTCGGCCCGCAGGCCGACGCAGCCGAGCGCCTCCGCCAGGAGCTTGAAGTCCGGGATGCGGTGCTTGTGCGTGCCCAGGTCCGTGTTGGAGTACCGCTCACCGTAGAACAGGGTCTGCCACTGGCGGACCATGCCCAGGTTGCCGTTGTTGATGACGGCGATCTTGACGGGCAGGTTCTCGATGGCGCAGGTGGCGAGCTCCTGGTTGGTCATCTGGAAGCAGCCGTCGCCGTCGATGGCCCACACCGTGCGGCCGGGCACGCCTGCCGCGATGCCCATCGCGGCGGGGACGGCGAAGCCCATCGTGCCGAGGCCGCCGGAGTTGATCCACGTGCGCGGCTGCTCGTACTTCACGAACTGCGCTGCCCACATCTGGTGCTGGCCGACGCCCGCGGTGTAGATCGTGTCGGACGGCGACAGCGCGCCGATCCGCTCGATCACGTACTGCGGGGACAGCGTGCCGTCCTCCGGCCAGTCGTAGCCGAGCGGGAACGTCTCCCGCAGCGAGTTCAGCGTGTCCCACCACGGCGTGAGGTCGACCTTCTTGGCCGTCTCGCGCTCGGTGCGGACCGCGTCGATCAGCTCGGTGATGATCTCCTTGCAGTCGCCCACGATCGGGACGTCCGCGCGGCGGTTCTTGGAGATCTCGGCCGGGTCGATGTCGGCGTGGATGATCTGCGCGTCGGGGGCGAACGAGCCCAGCTGGCCCGTGACGCGGTCGTCGAACCGGGCGCCCAGCGCGATCAGCAGGTCCGACTTCTGCATCGCCGCGACGGCCGCGACGGTGCCGTGCATGCCGGGCATGCCGAGGTGCTGCTGGTGCGAGTCGGGGAACGCCCCGCGTGCCATCAGCGTGGTGACGACCGGGATGCCGGTGTCCTCTGCCAGGCGCAGCAGCTCGGCGGACGCGTCCGCCTTGATGACGCCGCCGCCCACGTACAGCACGGGCTTGCGCGCGCTGACGATCAGCTTGGCTGCTTCGCGCACCTGCTTGCCGTGCGGCCGGGTCGTCGGCCGGTAACCGGGCAGGCGCAGGTCGGGCGGCCAGGAGAAGCTCGTGGTCTCCTGCAGCACGTCCTTGGGGATGTCGACGAGGACAGGGCCGGGTCGGCCGGTCGCCGCGATGTGGAACGCCTCCGCGATCGCCCTCGGGATCTCCGCCGGGTCGGTCACGAGCATGTTGTGCTTGGTGATCGGCATCGTGATGCCGCAGATGTCCGCCTCCTGGAAGGCGTCCGTGCCGATCAGCGGCCGCGTCTGCTGGCCGGTGATCGCGACGACGGGCACGGAGTCCATGTTCGCGTCCGCGAGCGGGGTGACGAGGTTCGTCGCACCCGGTCCCGAGGTCGCCATGCAGACCCCGACCTTGCCGGTGGCCTGCGCGTATCCGGTCGCCGCGTGTCCTGCGCCCTGCTCGTGGCGGACCAGGATGTGCCGGACCTTCGTGGAGTCCAGCAGCGGGTCGTACGCGGGAAGGATCGTCCCGCCGGGAATGCCGAAGACCACTTCGCAGCCGACCGCCTCGAGTGAGCGGACGAGCGACTGAGCACCGGTTACACGAATCGGTGCGCCCGTCGGCGGGGCCGGTTTGGGCCGCGGACCTGGACGTGGCGACGTGGGCTCGGGAGCCTGTCGCGATGGTGCGCTGGTCATCATTGCCTCGTGGGTATCGGGGTCCGGACACGAAAAAACCCTCGACAACCCAGAAGTTGGGTCGTGCGAGGGTCGCGCGTCGACGCAGGCTGTTCGGCTCAGGCGTCGACGCGCCTGAGAAGTACGAGAACGAGCGTGCGCTGCATGGACCGGACGTTATCGCCCCGCGCAAGAGTGCGTCAACTCTGCGAGACAGGATTCCCGGATCGTGGACGTGGAACAATCCTTCGAGTGAAGAAGCTGGTCTTTCGCATCCCGGCAACGGCCCTGCTCGCGGCGGGTCTGATCGCCATCTGCGTCACTCCTGTGGCGTGGGCCATTCCGGGGCTGCAAGCGCTCTACGTCCTGCCGCTCGGGTACGCGTACTGGGTCGTCCGCAACCGCACCACCGTGACGGAGGAGGAGCTCGTCGCCCGCGGGCTGTTCGGCTCGACCACCGTGAAGTGGGACGAGGTGAAGTCCATCCGGCTGGTCCAGAAGGGCTGGCTCAAGGCGGTGCGGACGGACGACACCGAGGTGACGCTGCCCGCCGTGCGGTTCATGCACCTGCCGGCGTTGTCCGTGGTCAGCGGCGGGCGTGTTCCTGACCCGACCATCACGGAGGAATCCGTAGAGTCGGAGCAGTGATCCAACGAGTTCCGCTGCTGAGCCTGCTGCTGTCCATCGCAGGCCTGCTGACCTCGGCTTATCTGACGTACACGCACTTCAACGCGAGCGCGCTGCTGTGCTCTGCCGACGCGGTCGTCGACTGCGAGACCGTGACCACGAGCGAGCAGTCGGAGCTCTTCGGCATCCCCGTCGCGTTCCTCGGACTGGCGTTCTTCGCGTTCCTGACGGTGATCTGCCTCCCGTTCGCGTGGCGGATCGAGGCGCTCAAGTGGGTGCGGCTCGGCGCGATCGGCGTCGGCGTCCTGATGGTCGTCTACCTGGTGGCGGCCGAGTTCCTGCTGATCGGCAAGATCTGCCTGTGGTGCACCGCTGTGCACGTCATCACGCTCGCGCTGGCCTGTCTGCTGGTCTCGGCGAGTCTGCGCCCGAGTAACCTTTGAGGCACCGCTCCCAGACTGGTGGACGCCTCACCCGGCCGTCCCGCGCGCTTTTTTCTTGAACTGAATCTGGAGGAGCAGTGCCTCAGCTCCGCTCTCGCACCACCACGCACGGCCGCAACGCAGCCGGTGCCCGCGCTCTCTGGCGCGCGACCGGCATGACCGACGGCGACTTCGGCAAGCCGATCATCGCGATCGCCAACTCCTACACGCAGTTCGTGCCGGGTCACGTGCACCTGCGGGATCTCGGCGACATCGTGGCCGAGGCGGTGCGCGAGGCGGGTGGCGTGCCGCGCGAGTTCCACACCATCGCGGTCGACGACGGCATCGCCATGGGCCACAGCGGGATGCTCTACTCGCTGCCCAGCCGCGAGATCATCGCCGACTCCGTCGAGTACATGGTCAACGCGCACCAGGCCGACGCGATCGTCTGCATCTCGAACTGCGACAAGATCACCCCCGGCATGCTGAACGCGGCGATGCGGCTCAACATCCCCGTCGTGTTCGTGTCCGGCGGGCCGATGGAGGCGGGCAAGGCCGTCGTCGTCGAGGGCGTCGCCGTCGCGCCGACCGACCTCATCACCGCGATCGCCGCGTCCGCATCTCCCGCCGTGAACGAGGAGGGCCTGACCGAGGTCGAGCGCTCCGCGTGCCCGACGTGCGGTTCGTGCTCCGGCATGTTCACCGCGAACTCGATGAACTGCCTCACCGAGGCGCTTGGTTTGTCCTTGCCGGGCAACGGATCGACGCTCGCGACCCACGCCGCGCGCCGCGAGCTGTTCTCCGAGGCCGGTCGCGTGATCGTGGAGCTGTGCAGGCGCTGGTACGGCGAGGACGACGAGTCCGTGCTGCCGCGCTCGATCGCGAACCGCAAGGCGTTCGAGAACGCGATGGCGCTCGACATGGCCATGGGCGGCTCGACGAACACCGTGCTGCACATCCTCGCCGCCGCGCAGGAGGGCGAGATCGACTTCACGCTGCAGGACATCGACGACCTGTCCCGCCGCGTGCCGTGCCTGTCCAAGGTGTCGCCGAACTCCGACTACCACATGGAGGACGTGCACCGGGCCGGCGGAATCCCCGCGCTGCTGGGCGAACTGGACCGCGCGGGCCTGCTCAACCGCGACGTGCACTCCGTCCACTCGCCCGACCTGGCGTCGTGGCTCGCGAAGTGGGACATCCGCGGTGCGTCGCCGTCGCCGGAAGCGATCGAGCTGTTCCACGCCGCGCCCGGCGGTGTCCGCACCACCGAGGCGTTCTCGACGTCGAACCGCTGGTCCTCTTTGGACACCGACGCCGCCAAGGGCTGCATCCGCGACTTCGAGCACGCCTACACCCGTGACGGCGGCCTGGCCGTGCTGCGCGGCAACCTCGCCGAGCGCGGCGCGATCATCAAGGCCGCCGGCATCGACGAGGAGCTGTGGCACTTCGAGGGTCCGGCGCGTGTCGTCGAGTCCCAGGAGCAGGCCGTCTCGGTGATCCTGAACAAGGAGATCCAGGCGGGCGAGGTGCTGGTCGTGCGCTACGAGGGCCCGGCAGGCGGCCCCGGCATGCAGGAGATGCTGCACCCCACCGCGTTCCTCAAGGGCTCCGGCCTCGGCAAGAAGTGCGCGCTGATCACGGACGGCCGCTTCTCCGGTGGCTCGTCGGGCCTGTCGATCGGGCACATCTCGCCGGAGGCGGCGGGCGGCGGCACGATCGGCCTCGTCGAGAACGGCGACCGGATCCTGATCGACGTGCACGAGCGGCGGCTGGAGCTGCTGGTGGACGACGAGGTGCTGGCCGAGCGGCGCGCCAAGATGGAGGCGTCGGAACGGCCGTGGCAGCCGGTGGACCGCGTCCGGCCGGTCACGGGCGCGCTGCGGGCGTACGCGCGGATGGCAACGGACGCCTCCACGGGCGCCGTGCGCGACCCCAACCGCTAAAACCCGCCCTGAAGGTCGATGAACGGCGCTTTTGTGCACCTGGGGTGCACAAAAGCGCCGTTCATCGTGAGCGGTTCGCGAGGACCTCGTCCATGTGTGTCTGCGCCCAGGTCCTGAGGCCCTGGGTCAGCTGGTGCAGCGACAGGCCGAGGTCGGTCAGCTCGTAGGAGACGGTGACGGGGACGGTCGGCGTCACCGTGCGGGTGAGCAGGCCGTCGTGTTCCAGCGACCTCAGCGTCTGGGTCAGCATTTTCTGGCTCACCCCGGCCAGCGTCCTGGCGAGCTCGGAGTACCGCATCGGACCTCCGCCGAGCGCGCAGAGGACCAGCACGACCCACTTGTCCGAGATCCGGTCCAGCAGCTGCCGGCTCGGGCAGCCCGCCAGGAACGCGTTGTACTCCACCTTGGCCTGTGCCCTCTTCTGGGCCGCGTTCTTCGTAGCCACTGACCACACCTCTCACCCGTGGGCGGGTTACGCACTTCTGAGTGCCTACTTCCCAACAGGAAGTTCCTCTCCAAGGCTAGTGCGCATGAACACTCTTCCTGGCGGCACCTGGACCCTGGGCGACCTGACCGTCTCCCGGTTCGGCTACGGCGCGATGCAACTGACCGGCCCCAGGGTGATGGGGCCGCCCGCCGATCGCGACGGTGCCCTGAAAGTCCTGCGCGAAGCCGTCGATCTCGGAATCACCCACATCGACACCAGTGACGCCTACGGTCCGCGCATCACCAACGAGCTGATCCGCGAGGCGTTGCACCCCTATCCCGAGTCGCTGCGCATCGCGACCAAGGTGGGCGCGACCCGCGACGCGGAGGGCGGCTGGCCGGTGGCGCGCAGGCCGGAAGACCTGCGCCGTCAGGTCCACGACAACCTGAAGTCCCTCGGACTCGACGTGCTCGATCTGGTCTACCTCCGGCTCGGCGACGCGACGGGTCCTCAGCCCGGATCGATCGCCGAAGCGTTCGGGGCTCTCGTGGAACTCCAGCAGGAGGGCCTGATTCGCCATCTCGGGGTCAGCAACGCTCTGGCGGACCAGGTCGCCGAGGCGCAGCGCATCGCGCCGATCGTGAGCGTGCAGAACATGTACAACCTCGCCCACCGCCACGACGACGAGCTCATCGATCGCCTGGCGGCCGAGGGGATCGCGTACGTGCCGTTCTTCCCGCTCGGGGGCTTCACACCGCTTCAGGCGCCGAGGTCCGCCGCGCTGGCCTGGTTGCTGCAGCGGTCACCGAACATCCTGCTCATCCCCGGCACGTCGTCGGTGGCACATCTGCGCGAGAACATCGCCGGGCTCTAAAGAACGAACGCGAGCGCCAGACAGGCGCTGAACACGAGCCAGCCCGTCAGCGGTCCGCTGACGGGCTGGCTCGTTCTCTTGACCATGATGCCGCTGACGACCAGTCCCGCGAGCAGGCCGAGCGGCGGTAGCAGGGACTTCGCGGTGAGACCGAACGGGAACGCCACCAGGTACACGATCGGAATCCCGATCACCAGCAGGGCGAGCTGGAGCAGTGCTCCCGTCAGGTTCTTCCGCACAGGGGTTATCGGAACACGAAGAACGTCACCGCCGCACCACCCGCTCCGAGCAGGAGTGCGATGAAACCGGCCGCCACCGGGTGGCGGAACCAGCTGCGGTTGTAGTCCAGCGCGGCCCGGCCGGGTCCTGCGAACAGCGCCGCGAACGCCATGCCCGCGAGCGCCAGCTCCAGCTCCACGCCGTTGGGGCCGAAGAAGCCGCCCTTGTACTTCAGCGCGATGACGTTGGCCATCACGGCGAGCAGGCCTGCGGCGGCCAGCGGCGTGAAGAGACCCAGCACGAGCAGGCCACCGCCCGCGAGCTCCGTGATGCCGGTGACCCAGGCGAGGACGACCGACTCGCGGTAGCCCATCTTCTCGAGCGACTGCGCGAAGCCGTTGATGCCGGGACCGCCGAAGAGGCCGAAGACCTTCTGCAGGCCGTGCAGGACGAAGATGCCTCCGAGCACGGCACGCAGCCCGAGCAGGCCGAGGTCGGGCCCGGCGGTCCAGCCGAACTTCTTGCGGTCGTCCTCGAACGGGTCGTCGACCGAGTCGTCCACAGTGGACTTGTCCAGCGGCGTGTAGCCCGTCGGGGTGTCGAACGCCTTCGTCGTGGAGTCGTACGGCGACCCGGCACCGACTCTCGTGGTGCTGTCGTCGAAGTGGTGCACTCCCCCTCCGCTGCTCGAGTAGAACGAGTCGTCGGAGAAAGCGCTCGAGGTGGTCGAGCCTTTGTCGTGAGTAGCCACGCCCGCACGCTAGGAGACCCGGTACGGGCGCGCGAGATCCGAACGGCAGCTTAGGTTCACCCTAATGGACTAGGGGCTCCCTAGTAAGCGCCGTTCACCAGGTTGCGCGGACGCTCACCCGCGGCGTAACGAGCGACCTCCGCGGCGACGACGGCGTAGGCGCGCTGGGCGTGTCCCGTGCAGCTCCCGGCGACGTGCGGGGTGAGCAGCAGGCCCGGCGCCGTCCACAGTGGATGATCCGCGGGCAGCGGTTCGGGGTCGGTCACGTCCAGGGCCGCGCGCAGTCGCCCGGAATTGAGCTCCGCGAGCAACGCGTCGGTGTCGACGACCGGGCCGCGGGCGCCGTTGACCAGGATCGCGTTGTCCTTCATCGCGGCCAGGAACTTGGCGTCGACGAGGTGCCTGGTCTCCTCGGTCATCGGCGTGAAGATCACCACCGCGTCGAACTCCGGCAGCAGCGACGGCAGCTCGTCCACGCCGTGCACACCGTCACGGGCGGTGCGGCCGACCAGCACGGCCGTCGCGTCGAACGGTTCGAGGCGGCGCTTCAGCTGCTCGCCGAGATCACCGGCGCCGACGATCAGAACCTTCTTGTCCTGCAAGGTGTCCGTCAGGTGGTAGTCCCAGCGGCCCTCGACGCGGGCCCGTTCGAAAACGAGGAAGTCTCGGTATATCGCCAGCAACGCGCCGACGGCCCACTCCGCGGTGCTGCCACCGTGCGCGCCCCGGCAGGTGGAGAGCATCACACCGTCCGGCACCCGGCCGACGAAGTTCTCCGCGCCCGCGCTCAGCAACTGCACGAGCTTCAGC
The DNA here is from genome assembly GCF_014648475.1 of Lentzea flava. Taxonomy (GTDB): domain Bacteria; phylum Actinomycetota; class Actinomycetes; order Mycobacteriales; family Pseudonocardiaceae; genus Lentzea; species Lentzea flava. Next base: position 70,970 of record NZ_BMRE01000046.1, read on the forward strand.
TTCGGCAACTGCGCGAACACGTCGCGGGGATCGGTGCCGGCGAGGAACTTGGGGACCAGGACCTCGGCGTCCGCGGCCTCGGCGGGCAGCGGCTCCCCCGGCACGTAGCGAACCGGCCGGACACCGTCCACCTGAGACAGCGCCTGGACTCCGAAATCATCTGGCACGAGCACGGTGAGCGTCACCAGCCAAACATACTGCCGTGGCCGCCGACCTTCACCGCGTCTTCGACGCTCAGCAGGGCGCCTCGGGGCACCGGACCCAGGCCCACAGCCGACCAGGATGAGGACCTGGGTCCGGCACCACGATGCACCCGTCTGAGCGCCGAATACGGGGTAAAGGCCGACGACCACGGCAGTACGACAGAATGGCGCACATGCGGGAGCACGACGTCATCTCCTGGGACGGCACGAAGATCCGAACGTGGCGGGCGGACGGTGACGGCACACCTGTTCTGCTCTGTCCCGGCGTGGGCGTCGGCCCCGAGTCGTGGCCGTCCGTCAACGAACGCGGCGGGCTGATCAGCTGGTACATGCGCGGCACGATGGGGTCGGACAGGCCCGTCGACGAGCGCAACATCTCGTTGGACGACCACGTGTCGGACGCGATCGCCGTGCTCGACGACGCGGGCATCGAGCGGTGCGTCGTCATGGGCTGGTCGATGGGCGTGACGATCGCGGCCGAGCTGGCGTTGCGGCATCCGGAACGGGTGGCTGGCCTGCTGCTCGTCGCGGGGGCGCCGGGCGACTCGTTCGACGCCATGCTGCCGTTGCTGCCCAGGAACGTCCGCCGGCTCGTCGGGCTGACCGGCACGAAACTGCTGCAGCAGGCCGGTCCCGTGCTGGACGAGGTGCTGCACCGGATGCCGGTGACGGACCTGACGACGTTCCTGCTGCGGCACAGCGGCGTGATCAAGCCGACCAGCGACCCGGAGGCGGTGACCAGCGCCGTCAGCCGGTTCCTGCAGCACGACTGGCGCTGGTACTTCACGCTGGCGCTCGCGCTGGGCGAGACGCCGCGCCAGGACCTCAGCCGGATCGTGTGCCCGATCACACTTCTGGCCGGGCGTGACGACCTGCTGGCGACAACGGAGAGCATGTCCGGTGCCGTCGGTGCGCTGCCCCAGGCGCGGCTGAGGGTGTTGCCGTGCAGCCATTACCTGCCGCTGGAGGCGCCCGAGACCGTGAGCGCCGAGCTCGACCTGTTGCTGGACCGGGTGCGTTCGGTCGAATTCGCGACCTCCGAGGCGTTCACTTCGGGTTCACGGTCGCGCACCTAGCCTGGAGTCGTGGTTCGTTCCGTCGTGCTGCTGACCGCCGCCTGCCTGCTGGCAGGGGGCTGCGCGAGCTTTCCTGACGAGCCGGCACCGACGAGCTGGAGCGCGCAACCACAGCTGACCCCGCAGGCGGGTCCGCGTCCCGAGCTGCCGGGCGAGTACCGGCCGACGCCCGGCGACCAGGGCAAGGGCCAGCCGCCGCAGAGCGTGCCGCCGCCGCAGGGCTGCAAGGACTTCAACCCCGCGGTGATCGGCACGTGCCTCAACACCGTCACCGGCGTCGCCCCGATCGGCGCGGACGCCCAGGGCGGAGTCGCGGCGTACGCGACGGAACGCGGCGGCCGCGTGGTCAAGGTGACCAAGGACGTCGACCCCGTGGTCATCGCCCAGATCGACGTGGACACGTCGTCGGACGGCGGGCTGACCGGGCTCGCGCTGTCGGCCACGTTCGCCGAGGACCAGCTCGCGTACGTCTACGTCACGACGGCGACGGACAACCGGGTGCTGCGCATCGCGCCCGGCGACTCGCCCAAGCCGATCCTGACCGGCATCCCGAAGGGCCCCTCCGGCAACCGCGGAGTGCTCGCCAGCGACCGCAAGGGCGCGATCCTCGTCGCCACCGGTGACGCGGGCAACCCGGCGCTGGCGGCCGACCCGAACTCGCTCGCGGGCAAGGTGCTGCGCATCGACGGCTCCGGCAAGCCCGCCCAGGGCAACCCGACGGGCGGCAGCCCCGTCGTCTCGTCCGGCCTCCGACTTCCCGGCGGCCTGTGCGTGTCGGCGGACGCGCAGAAGATCTGGGTGACGGACTGGGCCGCGAACTTCGACGCCGTCTACCGCGTCACGCCGGGCAAGCTCGGCGACGCGGCGTGGACGTGGCCGGACCGGCCTGGCGTGATGGGCTGCGCCTCGTTGTCGGACGTGCTGTGGGTGGCGACGGCGAAGACGCCCGGCACGCAGAACCTGCCGATGAACGCGGCGGGTGCGTTCACCGGCAAACCGACCGTCAGCGGCGAGGACGGCTCCGGCTTCGGCAGGATCGGCCCCATGGAACAGCTCAACGACGCGTCCGCGCTGGTCGGCACGGTCAACAAGGTCGGTGGGCAGCCCGTGTCGTCGGACGACAGGGTCGCGATCATCGTCCGAGACGGTCAGGTCCCCGGCAAGGACTAACCGGCCAGCGCGAGGGCCTCTCCACCCGCGCGCCACCACCGCGCGTAGACCTCGCTCTCCTCGACCAGCTTCAGGTACCCGGCGGCGACCTGCTCGCACAGGTCGTCGACGTCCCGCGCGACCGGTGCGTCGAGCCGCCAGGCCAGCACGACGTCGCGGACCAGCGGGTTGCCCCTGACCGGCAGCCGCGCGACACCGGACGGGGTGCCGCCGACCGGGTAGAGCGGGCACACCGCGCCGGACTCCCTGATCAACGTCAGCGCCACGTGGGCCTCGCTGCTGAAGTGCGCGATCCGCTGCTCGAACCCGGCCGCGGCGCACTCGCGGGCGAAGTGGGCGTTCATGCCGCTGTCGTCCGGCTCCGGCATGACCCACTTGTCACCGGCGAGCGCTTCGAGCGGGATCTCGGGCTCCCCGCCGTACGGGTGGTGCGCGGGCACGCCGACGAACAGCGGCTCACGGGTGAGCAGCCGGTGTCCGACGTTCGGCGGCAGTGTCAACGGAGTACCGGGAAATCGGCGCATCACCGCGATGTCGAGTTCACCCGTCGTGAGCAACGCGGTGAGCGTCCCGGTCTCCTTGATGGTGCGACTCGTGACGTTGTCCTTCAGGGCGCTCACGAGTAGTCCGAAGTGATAAGCGGGTATTCCGGCGAGCCTGGTGGGAGCGCTGGAGCTTTGCGCGTTACGGCGCGTTACGCGTTCCAATGCGACCAGCTGGGTGAGCATCGACCGCGCCTCCGCGACGAAATCCTGGCCGGTCGGGGTGAGCCGGACACCGTCGGCCGTGCGCAGGAACAACGCGGCGCCCAGATGGTCCTCGATGCGTTTGAGCTGCGTCGTCACCGCGGGCTGGGTGAGGTGCAGCCGTGCGGCCGCCTTGCGAAGGCTGCCGCAGTCGGCGATCGCCACGACGAGTTCGAGATGCCGCACTTCGAGACGCACAAGGCGATGTTATCGCTGAATGTAATAGGGCTGACACCCTCAGCAATCGCCAGGTTCCGAGACGTGATGGAATTGGCCGAGCGCCCGACGCGCACCGATGCGGTGCTGTTTTCGGATCGCGCAGCGAAAACCTTTCTCGAGGCCGCGTCCGCCGAATACTCGTTCATCACCGAGGACGAACCGAGACCGTGTTTCGCGGTGCTGCTCGGCCACCGCGCCGGCACCGAGGCCGTGGTCTCCGAGGTCGCGTTCGGCCGCAACGCGCGGCTGACCGACCCGTCGGCGCGGGAGGAGTTCGCGTCGACGATCGTGCCGCGGTTCGGCACCGCGTACGAGAACCCGGTGCGGGCGTGGTGGCTCGACCCCGCCGACCTGCTCACGATCACGCGGGCGGCGGACGCGCGGGGCCTCGACGTGCTCGGCTCGATCCACCTGCACCCTGACTGGCACCGGCTCGGCCCGGAGTGCGAGCGCGACCGGCCGTTGAGCGACCACCCGACGCCGATGGACGAGCACATGTTCCGCAACAGCGGATGGCCCGTGAACGTCGTCTGCTACCTCGAACGCCGCCACGGCGGCCTCTACTACTCGCTTGCCGCGTGGGACGCCGAGTGCCTGCGCCTGCCGTTGAGGATGAACCACTCATGACCGAGCAGATCTATTCGTTGTGGCAACGCATGGAACGAGGCTGGGCTGAGGGCGACGGTGATGCGTTCGCCAGTGTCTTTGCCCAGGACGTCGACTTCGTGACCGTGCGCGGCGAGGAGCTGTTCGGGCGGCGGGCCGTCGCCCAGGGCCACGGGCGGCTGTTCGCCGGGCCGTACCGCGACACCAAGCTGACCGCGGAGATCAGCCTGATCAGGCCGCTGTCCTCCGACATCTCGCTCGTGCACGTGACGTCTTCCATCACCCCGGCGGGCATCACCACCCACGCGCAGGCCGTCGTCGTGCAGCGCGACGGCGTGTGGGAGATCGCCGCGTTCCACAACATGATCCCGAAGGGAAACCCGTGAGCAGGCCGAGGTTGCGGCACATCGCGTTCGTCGTGCAGGACCCGAAGAAGATGGCCGACTTCTACACGTCGCGGTTCGGCATGGAGCTGTTCCACACCGATCCCGACGGCAGCCACTTCGTCACCGACGGGTACGTCAACCTGGCGCTGATCCAGCAGCGCCTCGACGGTGACGTGCCGGCGGGCTTCAACCACTTCGGCTTCCACGTCGAGTCGGTCGAGCCCTACCTCGACACTCTGCAACCCCGCCCCGCTCTCCGCGGCGGCGACCGCCCCTTCGCCGAGTACCGGGCCATCGACCCGGAGGGCAACTGGTTCGACCTCTCGGCCCACGGCTTCCTGCCCCCAGGCGTCGCTTAGACGATGAACGGCGCTTTTGTGCACCTGAGGTGGATCTGGTGTTTTAACCAGGAGGCGCTTGGGTTTTGACATGGGCACGG
>NZ_BMRE01000047.1 GCF_014648475.1 Lentzea flava
CGCGGCAGACGATCAGGCACGACTCGTGACGGGACCCACCCCACCAGCCCGGTATGCCAGGGACTGCTCGGCTTCGCCATCGCTTGAGCCTCGCCTTCGGCTTCGGGTCGGCTCGGCTGCGCCATCGCGGTGGGCTCGCCTGCGGCTTCGCGTTGCCGGTCGGTCAGCCCTTCAGGAAGGCTGCTGTTGCCGTTAGGGCGCTTTGGCTTGAGCCTGCGTTTTCCACGAACACCGCGAAGGCCACGTTGCCCTGGTAGCCCACGAACCAGCCGTGAGCCGTGCCGCCGCCGGCTTCTGCTGTGCCGGTTTTGCCTGACAGGTTGGGGATACCGGAGAGTTGCTTTGCCGTTCCGGCGGTTACCACCTCGCGCATCATCGCGCGGAGCGGGCCCAGTACGGCTTGGGATGGGGCGGCGGCCACGTCATTGGCTGTTGGTGGCTTGCCTCGCATGAGGGTCGGCGTTGGTGTTCTGCCGGAGGCCACGGTGGCGGCTACCAGGGCCATGCCGAACGGGCTGGCCACCACGTTGCCCTGGCCGAAGCTGTTTTCCACCTGTTGGTCGCCGGAGGCCGGTGGGACCTTGCCCGTGTTGGTCTCGGCGCCTGTGATGGTCCAGTCGGCGCCCAGGCCGAAGCGTTTGGCCATGTCCGGGAGGGCGTTGGGTGGGAGTTTGGAGCCCAGGTCGCCGAACGTCGTGTTGCAGGAGAGGGCGAAGGCCGTGTGGAAGGGCAAGGAGTCGTGGCCGAAGCCTGCGTTGCTGATGCGGCGGGTGCCGATGGTGGCGGTGGCCGGGCAGGGGACGGAGGTGTTGGCCTGGACCAGGCCCGCGTTCATGGCGGCTGCCGCGGTCACGATTTTCAGCGTTGAGCCTGGGGCGTAGCGGCCTACGAACGGGTTTGTGCCGGACAGGGCCTTGTTTTGGGCTACGGCCAGGATTTCGGTGGTTGAGGGTTCGATGGCCACGATGGCCGCGCCCTGTGGGAGGGCGTCTACCGCTGCTTGGGCTGCTGCCTGGCGGGCCGGGTCGATGGTGACGGTGATCTTTTCGCCCGACTCCGGCTTTTTGCCGTCCAGTGCGGTGAACGCGGTGCCGTTGGTGATGCCGACTTCCCAGCCGTCGGTGCCCTTGACGTCGCCCACCTGGCCGGTGATGGCCTTGTAGATGCCGTCCGGGATGGTGCCTGCGACCAGAGGCTTGCCGTCGCGGCCCAGGAGGGCGCCGTCGGCCAGGGCCGTGCGGTAGGTCAGGGAGGCGCCGTCGGTCAGCTGGGGGTGGATGATCGTTGGGGTCCAGTGGATCTGCCAGCGGGTGCCGGATTTTTGCAGCGGGATCTTGATGTCGTACTTCAGGTAGCTCGAGTTCGGCATCGTCCACGTCACGGAAGCCGCTACTTCTGCCGTGGTGGCGTCGGGTGGCGGTGGTGAGGTGGTGGCCAGCCTTGCCTGGTAGGCGGAGGAGGCCATGCCCGTTCTGGTGGCCCTGATCGCCGTGGTGGCGGCGTCTGAGGCGTCGGTCATGTTGGCCGCCAGGGTGGCGTCCGAGCTGAACAGCGCGCTCACGAAGGACTGGGCCACTTCGGCCGGGAGGTTGGCCTGACGTTCTGCCGGGCGGTCGGTCGGTGCGGTTCGGGTTTCCGAGCTGACCGGGTCCGGGCTCCAGAGCAGGGCGCCTGCCACGCCGACTGTGGTCGCCGTGGCGAGGGCGCCGCTGATCAGGATCCATCTGCGCGTTTTCGGTTGCACTGGTGAAGTCCCCCCAAGGTAAGTGCTTTCCCCGGTGGGAGACTAACGCGTGATGGCTGAGAGGTCCGTGAGTATTGCTACTCAACCGAGCTGTGGGATGCGGGTCTGGTAGTGCCTGAGGAGGTCGGCGTTGGCCGCGTCGCCGCCTTCCACGTTGGCGCTGCGCCAGAGGGGGAGTTGAACGCCGGTTTCGGCTGCCTTGTCGACCAGGCGGACCATCAGGAGGTTCCACAGGAACGTGGTGGCCAGGGTGGAGACCGCCGCGGTGATCGGGGCCTGCACGGGGTAGGTGGAGTCGCCTGGCGGGACGAGGTTGTCCAGGACGACCGTGGCCACCTCGGCGAGGGTGGAGCCTGCTCGGCGTGGGGCCTGGGCGCTGGCGGTGACCGAGGTGACGGCGACCACGGGGCAGCCCGCGCCGGCGGCCTCCTGGGCCAGTTCCACCGGGTAGTGGTTGACGCCCGAGGTGGAGAAGACGAAGAGGACGTCGTGAGGGGCGAGGCCTGCCTCGCGGAGGACTTCGCCGGCCAGGCCCGAGCGGCGTTCGGCCGCGGTGCTGCTGATGGCGCCGTGCATCGGAAGCAGTTCCGGGTGGTAGATCGGGCGGACGCAGGCCAGGCCGCCTGCCCGGTAGAAGGTTTCGGCGACCGCCGCCAGGGAGTGGCCGGCGCCTGCGGTGAGGATCGTGCCGTCCGCCTGCACGGCGGCCAGCACGAGCTCGGCCACGTCGTCGAGCGCTGCCGCGTTGTGCTGTTCCACGCGTGTCAGGTGCGTGCGCACGAGGTTGCCGTAGTCGGAGCCGGTCACGGTGTCGGTCGTCATGCGGGTCAGTAGTACCGGATGTGTCCTGACCCCACCAGTAACCCGAGCACCACAAACCTCGATACGGGCGATAACAGGTGTCGTGGCTCTGGGCGGCGGACGGGGGTGGGTTTGATCAGGCGGTACTTCTACTTCTGGGTCGTGCTGGCGGCGGTCTTCACGGCTGCGGGGGCCACGCACATAGCGCTGGCGATCACCAACTCCGTGTTGTGGCCGGTGTGGGTGGCGCTGGCTCAGCTCGTCGTCGCCGGTGGGTGCGCGCGGGCGGCGGTGCACGCGCGGCCTTAGGCGAGCAGTTCCACGCCCAGGGCGGAGGCGGTGTGGAGCACGGAGTTGCGGTGGCGCTGGGCCACGGCCAGGCCCGCGTCGCGCAGGACCGTGGCGTGGGCGCTGGCCGAGGCGGCGGAGATGCCCAGGCGGCGGGCGAGTTCGGTGGTGGTGCAGCCGCCGGCGATGACCTCCAGGGCGGCGGCGCGGGTGCGGCCCAGGAGGGCTTCCAGCGAGCGTTTGCCGGTGCTGGTGACGTGCAGGTCGCGGGCGATGGGGTAGACGAGGACCGGCGGGTGGCGCTGGTCGCGGAGCATGATCGGGCGCTCCCGGCAGAAGTAGGATGGGACGAGCACGAGGCCCTGGCCGTGCAGGTGGATGTCGCGTCGCGGGAAGCGGGACTCGATCGACAGCACGGGTGGTGCCCACGAGATCGTCGGGTGCAGGGCCGCGAGCATGCCCTCGCAGCCGTGGTCCAGAAAGGACCGCGCGCGCACTGCTCGGTCGGCGTCGACGACGGCGCGGACCTCGTCCCAGATCGGGGCGAGCGCGTGGCGGTAGTAGGTGCGCAACGCCTCGCCCAGCGAGTCCAAAGTGGCCGTGTCGCCGCTGGCCAGGAGGTGGGTGCGCGGGTCGAGGCGTTGCTGGCAGCCGAGTTGGGCGAGGTCGGCGCGCAACGCCTCCACCGGCGTCGACAGGACGGCGTCGATGCCCGCGTCGAGGGCGCAGGAGCCCGCGGTCGGGGTCAGGAAGTCGGGGGAGTAGCCGACGGGTGGCGCCAGTTGCATGAGCCAGCGCGTGTCGTCGGGCAGGGTCGAGCGGACGTTCGTGCGCCACGTGCCGAACACCGGGGTCGCCGAACGCTGCCGCAGCACGTGCAGGCTCAGCAGGATCTCCCACATCGGGTCGGGACCGGGGGCGACGCGCACCCTCGCCAGGTCCTCCGCCGTGAAGTGGACACGCAACACGGCAAGGAGAGTGGCACAGCGTCGTGGGGCTTGTCCGGGATTCGGGCCGACTCAACGGTCGCTTGAGTACTTCTACCTGGCTTTTTAGGACTCGGCCGAATGTGGTGGCGGGTGGTCGCGGACAGCCGACAAGCTGTCGCCGAGCGCCGGGCAAGGGGGTCGGCGCCACCACTGAGGGGAACGAGAGATGAAGCTTGCGAAGATCACTGGGGCGGTCGCGGCGGCCGGCGTCGCGATGACCATCCTCACCGCGCCTGTCGCTCTGGCGGCGCCCGGCGAGACGGTCATCCCGGCCGCCGCCGAGCTCGGCGTCCAGGCTGAAGGCGTTCTGCCGTACGAGTTCCAGGTGCAGAAGACCGGCTACTGGTGCTCCGCTGCCGCCGCACGCATCGCACTGACCGCGCGCGGCAAGAAGGTCGAGCAGTCCACACTGGCCTCCTACATGAAGGTCACGACCGACGGCCTGCCGAACATCAAGAACCTCGAGAGCGCCCTCGACCACTACACCGGCTCGACCTACTACCAGGTCAAGCAGTGGTCGAACGACACGGAGCTGCAGCGGCGGCTCAAGGAGGACGTGATCTACAACGTCAGCAAGGGCCACGCCGTCGTGATCAACGTGATCCGCCTGAACGGCCGCAGCTACTCCGGCGGCCACTACGCCACGATCGTCGGCTACCGCGCCGGTGGCAACGAGTTCGCCGTGGCCGACCCGGCCTACGCGGGTGGCCGCCTGGCGTGGCTGAGCGCGTCCAACGTGGCGTCGGGCATCAAGCTCCGCCGTTACGTGGCCTGAGGTCCTCTGGCCGATCCACGTCCGCACCGTCCGCCACGTCAGCGCATTCGACGAGGCGGACGGTGTTGGCTTTCAGGTAGTCCCGCGCGCCCTGATCGCCCGCCGCCGACGCCATCACGCCCGCGAAGTGGTCGGAGCCGATCAGCACCGGGTGACCCACGACGCCGTCGTAGACCGCGCGCGCCAGCGCTTTCGGTCCGGCGAGCTCCATCAGGCGGTGCAGGGCGGCGACCGTGACGCCGGGTGTGTCCACCGGGAGCACCACCACCGCGTCGACGATGCCGACCGCGTGCAGGCCGGTGCGCAACGACGAACCCATGCCGGACTCCCAGTCCGGGTTGTCGACGACGGTCACGCCGTCCAGGGAGGCCGTGGCCCGCACCTCGTCCGCTTCGGCGCCGAGCACCACGACCACCGGCTCGCACCCGGCAGCGCGTAACAGCTCCGCCGTCGAGTCGACGAAGAGCTTGCCGTGCAACGAAACGAGGGCTTTCGGGGTGCCGAACCGGCGGCCGGCCCCCGCAGCTAGCAGGAGGCCGGCCACGCGCATACCCAGACGCTACCGCCTCTGGAACTGCTCGTTCATGATGAGGAACGCCCCGATGCCGTGCAGGTCGTTCACCGCCCGCGGCCGCGCGAGGTAGAACGGCAGGTCACCGACGTTCGTGCCGATGCAGATCTCCGAGATCTCGGTGAGCCCCTGCGCGTTGATCGACACCCGCTCCAGGACGCCGCGGTAGCCGCGCCGGGCCACGATGTCGTACCGGCGGGACACATAACCGCGTTCGACGGCCCGTGAAATGGCCATCGAGTACATGGACGAGCACGACGTCTCGGTCCAGTTCTGCGGATGGGATCCCTTGTCCACGACCTGGAACCAGCGGCCCGTCTCGCGGTCCTGGTGCTTCGCGAGCGCCGCGATCAACCTGCCCAGGATCGCGATCAGCTTCGGCCGGTCGGGGTGCGTGCGCGGCAGGTCCTCCAGCACGTCGCAGCACGTGATCGCGTACCAGCCCATCGCCCGGCCCCAGAACTCCGGCGACACCCCGGTCGCCTTGTCGGCCCACGAGGCCGTGCGCGACTCGTCGTAGGCGTGGTGGAACAGGCCGTCCTCGTGCTGCAGGTTCTTCGCGTAGACGAAGAGCTGCTTCAACGCCTCCGCGGTCGCCCAGTCCTTCTCCCCGAACGTGTAGCCGTGCCGCATGATGAACGGCACGACCATGTAGACGCCGTCCGACCAGTTCTGCCAGTCGCGCGTGCCGCCCTCGGCGTGCCAGAAGCCGCCCTCCTTGGTGCGCGAGTAGGTGTTCAGGCGTTCGCGGATCTGCGTCGAGGCCACGCGGTACCGCACGTCGCCGGTCGCGGTGTAGAGCAACGGCAGCAGCTGGCCCGCGCGCATCGAGTCGAGGTGCGTGAACGTGCGGTTGAACCTCCCGTCCTGGCCGACGAACCGGTCCACCCACGCCTTGATGAAGTCGAAGTACTTCTTGTTCCTGGTGCGCTGAAAGACGAGCCACTGACCCCACAGGTACAGCCCGCGCGTGTAGCCCCAGCCGCCGAGCGTCTCCGGCGTGTACTGCTTCATGGTCGACTCGACGACCTCGACGGACCAGTCGACGCGCTCTTTCGCCGACGCCGTACCGGTGCTCAGTGCGACGCCACCGGCTAGTGCGGCGCCGCCGAGTCTGACGAAGTCGCGCCTGGACGTGGTCATGCGTGCTCCTCCAAGGGAATGCCCTGGCGGCGGCACCCACGACCTAACTGGGTCAGAACTCCGATGTCCAGCCCTAGTTCGCCGATCTGGCCAGTTGAAAGCCGAGAGCCATGCGGGACCGGGTGCCGAAGCGCTGTTGCAGATGGGCGACCACAGCGCGCACAGTGCGGCTGCTCATGCCCAGCCGGGTGGCGACCTGATGATCTGTGGCACCGTCGAGCAGAAGTCCGATGACTTCGGCCTCGCGGCTGGTCAGGCCGTCGTGCTGAGGAATGGTGTCGGAGAGCGTCTCGGCGTCCGACCACATCAGCTCGAACAGCTGGCCGTACGGCGTGGACAACGGGCAGCGCAGCAGGACCGCGCCGGTGTTCAGGTCGCTCGCGTCGAGCGGCAGGACGGCGCCGCGGTCGTCGAAGACCAGCATGTGCCTGGCAGGCTGGCTGTGGACCCGGATGTCCACGTTGTGCCGTGCCACGCGTTCGATCGTCTCGGCGTGTCTGGCGAGGGGTGGGTCGAGCAGCAGCCGCCCGCGTTCGGCGGCGTTGGTCATCAAGCCGAGCAACGCGCTGTCGATGCCGCCACGGCTCGACAGCACGCCTCTGACCGACGTCGAACGGCTCACGAGGTGATCGAGCGTGCGCATCACGGCGGACCGGTCGTGCAGGACCTCGACGAATTCGGTGCGGCCTGTTGGAGATCGCTGCAACACGACTTCGCCTTTCTCCCGAATGCTGACGGCTCAGCCATGTTCGCATCGACGCAGTCGAACGTCCTACCTCCATCCAGGGGATATTTCGGTCTCTAACGACTTACTATTGTCGACGAATCCACCAGTGACCAGCGTGGTATAGAAGTTATTAATACCGAGCAACTCGTCGTGGGTGTCCTGTGCAATGACTTCGCCCGCGCGCAATACCACGATCCGGTCGGCTTGGCGAATTGTCGACAACCGGTGTGCGATCACCAGCAATGCGCACTCCTGTGCGGCGTGTCGAATCGCGCGGTGCAATGCCCGTTCGTTCACCGGATCGAGGTGAGCTGTGGGTTCGTCGAGAAGAAGCAGGTCAGGCCTGGTCAGCAGAGCGCGGGCGAGTGCGATGCGCTGGCGTTCGCCGCCTGACAACGCACGTCCGCGTTCACCCAATGGTGTGTTCAGTCCGTCCGGGAGGCGTGCGACGAGTTCGCTGAGATTCGCAAGTTCCAGCACTTCGTGAAGATCGCGATCGGACGAATGCGGCGCTGCGTAACTGAGGTTGTCACGCAGGGTGCCGTTCAGCACCGTCGAGTCCTGGTCGACCAGAGCAATTCGCGAACGCCATTGGTCCCGGGAGAAATCCCGTATGTCCGAGCCGTTTGCGAGCACCACTCCGGAATCCGGCTCGTAGAACCGTTCGATCAGCGAGAACACGGTCGACTTGCCGGCTCCGGACAGCCCGACCACAGCGACGTGCGAACGCGGCTCGACGGTGAACGACACCCCGCGCAGCACCGGCCGGTCGCGATAGCGGAACCAGACGTCCCGGAACTCCAGCGCGAGGCCGGAGCCGGCGGGGACCGCCGCACCCGCCGTGTCCTCGACCGGCAGCGCCTGCACCTCGGTGACCCGCCCGAGTGCGCCCATGCCCTTCTGCAGCAGCCCGACGCCCTGCAGCACCGAGGTGAACGGGATGATCAGGTAGGTCGCGTAGAGCAGGAACGCCATCAGGTCGCCGACCGACGCCGCATCCCTCGCCACCCGCGTCCCGCCGACCAGCAGCACCACGAGCAACGACCCGCGCATCGCCAGTTCGACGGCGGGGCTCATCACCGACGTGATCCGCGCGGCCCGCACTCCTGCCGCACACGCCTGTTCGGCGCGTTGCCCGATGAGCTCCTCTTCGCGTTCTTCAGCCCGGCACGCGCGCACGGTGCGCAACGCCCCGAGCGCGCGCTCCAGCTCCGCGGTCATGTCACCGACGCCGCGCTGCATCTGCTCACCGGCGGCCCGAAGCCTGCCGAGCAGCGAGTAGACGATCACCGCGGCGACGACGACGGTCGTGCCCACCCACAGGAACAACACCGGGTCGATCAGCAGCATCAGCACCACCGTGCCGACGCCCGTGAGCGTGCCGGTGATCAGCTGGACCGACGCGGTGGAGACGACCTCGCGCAGCACTGTCGTGTCGACGCTGACCCGCGACATCAGGTCGCCCACGCGGTGCTCGTCGAACTCCTTCATCCGCAGCCGCAACAGCCGGGCCACCAGTCGTTTCCGCACGCCGAGCACGACCCGTTCCCCGGTGCGTTCCAACAGGAACAGCCCGAGTCCGTCGACGCACGCCTGCGCCACGAACAACGCCGCCATCGCCGCGAGCAGCTGCCACGGCACCGACGCGGCGGAGTCGACGGCGGCACGCAGCAGCTGCGGTTGGAGGAGTCCCAGCCCGGACGCCACCAGGGTCGCCGTCACGGCCAGCGCGAGGCCGCGGACGTGCCCGGAGGCCAGGCGCAGCAGATCGAGCGTCCTCATACCGTCATCAACGGCCGGAAGTACTGCGCTGGCAGGTTCTCGTCGACCGGCACGCCGTCGGCCTCGACCCACGCGTGCGCCCCGAACGGCGGCATCACGCGCACGCCCGCACACCAGGTCGGCCACGTGCCGGACATCCGGCACAGCAACGCCACGGCCACCGATCGAGGCAGACATCCTTGTGGGCCAAGGCAACGCAGGCTCACCGCGAGGACGGCGTCGCGTGCCGCTTTGGCGGTGTCGTAGCCGGCGGGGCCGGCGCCTCGGCGGAGAAGGGTCAGGACGCGGCGCAGGGTGCGCGGCTTGAGACGGGCCAGCGGGGTGGCGAGGGTGACGGCCAGGCGGGCCCCGAGCCGGCGGCGAAGGGGGATGCCGGTGGGGCGGCTGAGTGAGCTCGGTGTGGTCACGCCGTCACCAGGCCCGCGGTCCGCAGTCCCGCCACCAGGGCCGACACGTCCTGTCGTGCCTGCGCCTCGTCCACCTCGTAGGCGGAGGTCAGCGCGGTGACTGCCGCGCTCTCGTCGGCCCCGTCGAGCAACGCGCGCACCACGACGACACCTGTCGGGTTGAGCTGCCAGTACCGGCCACTGCGTTCGTCGAGCAGCACCTGGCCGTAGTCGGTGTCGGCGACCGAGACGTCATCGCGCAGCCGCATGTTCTGCTCCCTTGTCCAGGCTGCGCAGCCACACCTCGCAGCCGATCGTCGAGTACAAGATCGCCGAGCGGAGCTCGGGGGTGTCCGGCCGCAACGCCAGTTCGGTGAGCCTGCGCCGGTCCACCAGGCCCAGGTCGGCGAGCTTCGAGCCCTCCCACAGCTCGACGAGATCGCCGCGGTGGCGGCGCAGTCCGGCAGAAGCCTCCAGCGACGCCTGGGCCTTGTTCGTGCGCGCCAGGCACTCGTCCGGGACGATCCCGCGCATGGCCTCGGTGAGCACGGGCTTGTAGTGCCACGGGGTCACGCGCTCCTCCGGCCGTACCGCCAGGCACGCCTCGATCACGCGGTCGTCCAGGAACGGTGACTGGATCGGGAGTCCTGCCCGCGCGCTCATCTGTTCCCACTGCCGGATGATGCGCGAGCAGGACAGGATCGGCTCCAGGTCACCGTGCACGCCTCTGGTGCGCCCCAACGGTTCCGCTGTCGTGGCGGCCTCGCGGAGTGCGTCGCGGGCGAGGTCGTGTGCTTCGGGCGTGACCCAGTCGAACAACCTCGGCCCGGTGGCCCAGCCGAGCGTTCCGGTGACGTTCGGGTCGCGGGGCGCTCGCAGCTTCTCCGCCTCGTCCGCAAGCCATGCGCCGTAGGAGCGGGAATCGGCGAGTGCGGCGATCATCGGCCGTAGCGGCCAGTGGAACAACGCCCGGAACGCGCGCAGCTGCCGGATCGCGAAAAGCGGTCGCCTGCGCAGCAACGAGTGGTAGTGCGCCTCGGAGCACCAGGCCACGTGGTCGCCGCCGATGCCGGTCAACCGGACCCGGCAACCCTTGTCCGCCAAGCCTTTCAGGTCCTCCAGCAACCGCTGGCGGTCCATCACGCCGATGGTGGGCTCGTCCATCGGGTCGTCGATGCCGAGCAGGTTCTCGTACACCAGCGGGATCCGCTCGGCCGGCCAGACCACGTGGTCGACCTGCGGCAGATGTGCCGCGGCCCGGCGCGCCCACGCCACGTCCTCGTCCAGCGGGTCCAGCGACGGCCACGTGCTCGCGACGATCCGCGCGTCCGAGCGGGCGGCGAGGAACGTGATCGACGTGGAGTCGAGCCCGCCGGACAGGTCGCACGCGACGGCCCCGCCCTGGCGTGTCCGCACGTCGACAGCGGTGATGAGAGCGTCCTTGACCTGCTCGACGGACTCCGCGAGGCCGCGCACCGGCTCGGGGGCTCGCCACCAGCGGGTGAGGCGGGCCCGTTCGCCGTCGATCACCAGCGCGCTGCCGGGCGGCACGCACTCGACGCCGCGCCACATCGTCCGCTCCAGCAACGGATGCGGCGTCGGGAAGAGCAGCCGGACGGCGAGCGCCCGCTCGTCGATCGGGGCGTCGCCCAGCACGTCGGCGCGGTCGGCCGCGACCACCACGCCGTCGATCCGGCGGTGGAACACGAGTCGCAGACCGGAGGCCGTGCCCTGCACACGGCACCGTCCGCCGAGCGACGCGACGAGGTGGAAGCTGCCCGGCAGGCGCCGGGCGAAGTCGTCGATGCCGGAGGGATCGCGTGCGACCCGCTCCAGTTCCGCGGCGCCGGCCGGGCACCAGCCGATCACCGCCAGCCGGACGTCACCCGCCGCGGCGACGGTGATCTCGTCGTCGCGCCACCGCCCGACGAGCCACGGACGCCCCGACGCATGGGTGAACGTCCCCGGCGCGTTGATGCGACGGGCCACGGCGAGCGCGGCCTCGTGGTCGGGAAGGACCACGAAGTGCGACTCGCCGTGACCCCGCGAGGCCTGATCAGGCATTCGCGGTGGTGTCGCGTCAGTTCTTGCTCAGGATCAGCCGGTCGTTGCCGGCGTTGCCGAGCAGGCCGGTCTGCGCTTCGAACGTGCCGAGGTCGATCAGCTGCGGGGTCTCGTACATGGTTCGCACCTCTCCTCGTCGGTGTTGTCGATTCAGCGCGCGCCGACCGAACGTAACGAGAGGGCCGAGGACCGGACCAGGCAAAACGGCTTCCGCTTCCGGCAACTGCCGCAACCGGAAATCGAGGTTTAGCCGAGGTGTTCGAGGAGAAGGGAGCTCACCGCTTCCGGGATCTCCTCGGGAATCCAGTGGCTCACGTCCTCGACCATCTCGAACCGGTACGGCCCGGTGCACCACTTCTCGGTCTCGAACGCGGCCACCGACCCGAACGCGACGTCCTCGGTGCTCCACACGTACATGGTCTTGACGCCGACCTTGTCCGCGGCGCCCTGGGGCTTGCCCGCGCGGTACCAGTTCAGTGCGGCCGTGAGCGCGCCCGGCTCGGACAGGCGCTGGATGTACTCGTCGACGTGCGACGGCCGGATGCGGTACTCGAACATCTGCCGCAGCGCGTGGGCGTTGTTCTCCAGCATGCGGCGCTCGGTGCTGCGTTCGCGCCAGTCGAGCATGTACTGGGAACGCATCCGCTGCTCTTCGTCGGTCTGCAGCGCGGTCTTCAACGCGCCGGGGTGCGGGGTGGAGAAGACGGAGAGCGTGCGCAGCCGGTCCGGGTGGTCGATCGCGGTCCACCACGCTACGGCGCCGCCCCAGTCGTGGCCGACGAGGTCGAAAGTGGACCAACCCAGCGCGTCGGCCATCGCGATCACGTCGCCGACCAGGTGCGTGACCGTGTACTCGCCAGGCTGCTCCGGCCGCACGCCGGGGGAGTAGCCGCGCTGGTCGGGGGCAACGGCGCGGAAGCCGTTCTGGCCGAGCACCGCGACCTGGTGCTCCCACTCGATGGCGGCCTCGGGGAAGCCGTGCAGCAGCAGGACCGGGCGGCCGTCCTCGGGGCCGGACGCGATGGCGTCGAAGGTGCCTGCCTCGGTCTCGATGCTCACGTGGTCGATCACAGTTTCGAACCCTACTTCGCCCCCACCCCCTCCCACCCCTTCACCCGTCCGTGTTTCCCGACGGCACGCGGGGCCCCCGCGTGCGGTCCGGCGGCAGGGGGCGTCACCTGAGTGGGTGGTGGTGTGACCTGGCTCTCAACGGCCGAGCCGGAAGACGTGGCCTCGCGAACATCGGGTGTGCATCCGCATGTCGACGTGCTGAAACCACCGGGCGATACGAATGCAGTCGTGCTCGTGCTGCACGGCGGACGGGAACACGGCACCGAACCCGTCCGGCGCCACAACCTCGCGTACCTGCGGATGGTTCCGCTGGCCCGCGCGCTGCGGGCACCGGGTGTCGAGGTCTGGAACCTGCGCTACCGCGTGCGCGGCTGGAACGCGCCGAGCCTCGATCCCGTCCAGGACGCGCGGTGGGCGCTCGACAAGATCACCGAGCTGCATCCCGGCAAACCCGTCGTGCTCGTCGGGCACTCGATGGGTGGCCGGACCGCGCTGCGGGTCGCCGGGCATCCGAGCGTGGTGGCGGTGTGCGCGCTCGCGCCGTGGATCGTGCCAGGGGAGCCGTTCGAGCAGTTGAAGGGCAAGGCGCTGCTCATCGCGCACGGCGACCAGGAGCGGATGACCGACCCGGCGAAGTCGCTGTGGTTCGCGCGGCAGGCCAAGACCGTCACGGACCGGGTCGCGCGGTTCACCGTGGAGGGCGACGGGCACGCGATGCTCAGGCGGGCACGGGACTGGACGCGGCTCGTCGTCGATTTCGTGCACGGCGAGCTCGGGCTCGAACCGGTGGCGCCGGACATCGCGAACGCCATGCGGGAGGCCTCGCCGCGTGGCCTCGACGTCCCTCTAGGAGGTTCGCGTGGCTGAGGTCGCCGTCATCGGGGCGGGGGTCGCCGGGCTCACCGCCGCCTACGTGCTGCAACGCGGGCACGACGTGACGCTGTTCGAGGCCGGCGACCGGCTCGGCGGGCACGCGCACACCCACGACATCGGTGGTGTGGCGGTGGATTCCGGGTTCATCGTCCACAACGAACGGACGTACCCCAACCTGATCAAGCTCTTCCGCGAGCTGAACGTGTCCACTCAGGACTCCGAGATGTCGATGAGCGTCCGGTGCGACGGCTGCGGGCTCGAGTACGCGGGGGCGAAGAAGCTGCCGGGGCTGTTCGCCCGTCCCGAGAACGCCCTCAACGGGCGTTACGTGCGGATGCTCGGCGAGATCACGCGCTTCTACCGGCACGCCCAGCGCGTCCTCGGCCACGAGGAGGCGCACGACGTCACGCTCGGCGCGTTCCTCGCGATCGGCGGTTACTCGCGGTACTTCGTGGACCACTTCATCGTCCCGCTGGTCAGCGCGGTGTGGTCGGCGGGCGCGGCGCTGAGCATGAAGTACCCGGCCTGGTACCTGTTCGAGTTCCTCGGCAACCACGGCATGCTCTCGATCGGTGGCACGCCGCAGTGGAAGACCGTCGTCGGCGGCTCGCGCACGTAC
The DNA here is from genome assembly GCF_014648475.1 of Lentzea flava. GTDB lineage: Bacteria > Actinomycetota > Actinomycetes > Mycobacteriales > Pseudonocardiaceae > Lentzea > Lentzea flava. The sequence continues at coordinate 13,834 of NZ_BMRE01000047.1, forward strand.
GTCGACCGCGCGGTGAAGAACCTGCACGCAGTGCACGTCTCCACTCCCATCAGGGCGGTCACGAGGACCGGCGGCCGCGTGGAGATCCGCGACGACGGCAACGTGCTGCACACCGCGGACCACGTCGTCATCGCCACGCACCCGGACCAGGCGCTCGGCCTGCTCGCGGATGCGACGCGCGAGGAGAAGGAGGTGCTCGGCGCGTTCCGGTACTCGCGCAACGAGACCTGGCTGCACACCGACGCCTCGATCCTGCCCCGCACGACCGGCGCGAAGGCGTCGTGGAACCTCTACAAGCGAGCCTGCCGGGAAGCCGGCGACCAGGTGCTCGTCAGCTACCACCTGAACCGGCTGATGCGGCTCGACGAACCGCGCGACTACGTCGTCACGCTCAACCCGCACGACGTGGACCCCGGCAGGGTGCTCGCGCGGATGGTCTACGAGCACCCGATCTACACGCCGGAGTCCGTTGCCGCGCAACGACGCCTGCCCGGGATCAACTCCCCGTCCACCGCGTACGCCGGCGCGTACCACGGCTGGGGCTTCCACGAGGACGGCTGCGCGTCCGGAGTGCGCGCGGCACGGCATTTCGGGGTCGACTGGTGATCTACGACGTCGTCATCACCCACGCCAGACGCGAGCTGATCGACCGGACGTTCAGCCACCGCGCCTACATGTGGCTCGTGGACCTCGACGAGCTGCCACGGCTGCCGTGGTGGGTGAAGCCGTTCGCGCGCTTCGAATCCCGCGACCACCTCGGTTCGCCAGAGAAGTCCATCAGGGAGAACTTGACCGAGTGGCTGGCCGACCGCGGGATCGAGCTGGGCGGCGGGCAGGTGCTGATGCTCGCCAACGCCCGCGTGCTCGGCTACGTCTTCAACCCGCTGTCCGTCTACTGGTGTCACGACGCGTCCGGGGCACTCGTGTGCGTGGTCGCGGAAGTCCACAACACCTACGGCGGGCGGCATTGTTACCTGCTGCGCACCGACGACCACGGCAGGGCGTCGGTGGACAAGGAGTTCTACGTCTCCCCGTTCCTCGAGGTCGACGGCCACTACGTGATGCGGCTGCCGAAACCGGGTGAGCAGCTGTCCGTGACCATCGCGTTGCGGCAGAACGGGAAGACGACCTTCAGCGCGACGATGCGGGGCGAGCGCACCACGGGCCTGCGCATGCTGCTGAGCCGGCCGCTGATGCCCCAGCGCATCTCCGCGCTGATCCGCCGTCATGGCATCGCCCTGTACCTCCGGCGCCTGCCGATCGTCCCCAGGAGTAGTGGTCAATGAGCACGTTGTCGCTGCCCCGGCCCAACCAGGGCATCTGGCCGGGCCTGTTCACCACGCCGCGCTCGCCGTTGCGCGCCCGGATCGCCGAGTCGCTGTTCCGCAACGCCGTGCGCACGCTGCCGGTGACCGTGCGGCTGCCCGGCGGCAGGACCTGGGGTGCCGGCGGGCCCGTCATGCGGCTGGTGCGGCCCGCCGCGTTCTTCCACCGGCTCGGCGCCGACGCGAAGATCGGCTTCGGCGAGGCGTACATGGTGGGCGACTGGGAGTCCGACGAGCTCGCGGACGTGCTGTCGGCGTTCGCGGCGCGGCTCACCACGTTGATCCCGCCCGGCCTGCAGCGGCTGCGGCGGTGGGTGGACCGGCCGCAGACCGAGGTCAACGACGTCGCCGGGTCGCGGCAGAACATCCACCGGCACTACGACCTGTCCAACGAGCTGTTCGCGACCTTCCTGGACGAGACGATGACGTACTCGTCCGCGCTGTTCGAGAACCGGGACGTCGATCTGCGCACGGCCCAGCTCCGCAAGATCGACGGCGTCCTCGACCACGCGGGCGTGCGGTCCGGCTCGCGGGTGCTGGAGATCGGCACGGGCTGGGGCGCGCTGGCCATCCGGGCGGCGCAGCGCGGCGCCACCGTCACGTCGCTGACGATCTCAGCGGAGCAACGCACGCTGGCACTGGACCGGGTGAGGGACGCCGGGCTCCACGATCGAGTGACGGTCGAGCTGCGGGACTACCGAGAGGAGCACGGTCAGTACGACGCCGTCGTCAGCGTGGAGATGATCGAGGCAGTCGGTGCCGAATATTGGCCCGCGTACTTCTCGATGCTCGACCGCGTGCTCGCGCCTGGCGGCCGGGTGGGACTGCAGGCGATCACCATGCCGCACGACCGCATGATCGCGAGCAAGGCCAGCTACACCTGGATCCACAAGTACATCTTCCCCGGCGGGCTCATCCCGTCGGTGCGCTCGATCGAGGAGTCGGTGCGCGACCACACGCGGCTGCGGATCGTCGAGACGCGGTCGTTCGGGCACGACTACGCCGAGACCCTGAAGCGGTGGCGGCACACCTTCCTCACCCGTTGGGACGAGGTGGAACAGCTCGGCTTCGACGACACCTTCCGCCGGATGTGGGAGTTCTATCTGGCCTACTCGGAGGCCGGTTTCCGCGTCGGCTACCTCGGAGTTCAGCAGTTCGCCATGGCCGAAAGACTGGGCCATTAGGACCACGTTCTACCCCAAAAGGGTGCTGCTTTCCCCACCCGGCTGGACTTCGTGGTCCTCTTGGAAGCAGGCGGTATCAGACGGCTCGCTGCGTTCTCTTCTTCTGTGAAGCCCCCAGTGTCGCTGTAGTGGAGGAGGTCGCCGGGATGGTCCAGCCCACAGCCGTGCGGTCCGGTGGCGGTGTCGGCGTCCTCTCCCCCGAGGAGGAGGCCTGGAACCAGCCAACGGTGCCCATGCGCCGTCGGGTGCGCCAGGCACCGGTCTCCAACCAGTGGCTCGCCGAAGCCGAGTTCACCGACCTCGTCGACGCCGCCCTGGACGGAGACAGACGGGCGGTCGAGCATCTGCTCGGCCGGATCCAGCCGTTGATCGTGCGCTACTGCCGTGCCCGCGTGGGCGGCCGTGAGCGCACCTTGGTCTCGGCCGAGGACATCGCGCAGGAGGTCTGCGTGGCGGTGCTCGGCGCGTTGTCCAAGTACCGCTACGAGCCCGGCTCGTTCCTCGCGTTCGTCTACGGCATCGCCGCGCACAAGGTCGCCGACGCCCGCCGCCGCGCCGTGCGCAACCGCGCCGAGGTCGTGCCCGAGCTGCCCGACTGCCCCTCCCTGGAGGACGGCCCCGAGCAGCACGCGGTCAACGGCGAGATGATGGCCCAGGTCACGAGGCTGCTGCACAAGTTACCGGCCCGTCAGCGCGAGATCCTCGTGCTGCGGGTGGCCGTGGGGCTGTCCGCCGAGGAGGTCGCGCTGGCCGTGGAGTCGACGCCCGGTGCCGTGCGGGTGGCGCAGCACCGTGCGCTCACGAGGATGCGGGAGATGATCGCCGAGGAGGGCTGACCTCCCTGTCACGAGCCGCCGTCGGTGATGATCCAGTTCTTGTCGCGCTGGTGGCCGATCACGGTGCTGATCGAGCTGCGCGACGAGCACGTCGAGATTGCCGCGGAACAGGCGTCCTGAGGCCGGTGACCGTTTCCTGCCCGTGGTTGTCGGTGTCGGATGGCATGGTTTGTGCATGGCTGATCCGGACTTCGACGTGCTGCTCACCGGCACCGTGTTCCTCGACATCATCTTCACCGGCCTGCCCCGCCCACCGGCCGCGGGAACAGAGGTGTGGGCGGAGGGCCTCGGGTCGTGTCCTGGCGGCATCGCGAACCTCGCGGTGGCGTTGCGCCGGCTGGAGCTCAGGACCGCGCTGGCGGCGGCGTTCGGGGAGGACGCGTACGGCGACTTCTGCTGGGACGTGCTGGCCGAGCAGGAAGGGGTCGACCTCTCTTACTGCCGTCGTTTCTACGGATGGCACTCGCCGGTGACCGTGTCCATGGCGATGGAGCGCGACAGGTCGATGGTCACGCACGGCCACAAGGCGCCGGTGTGTGCGGACGACCTCCTCGACCCGCCGCCGTCGACGAAGGCGTGCTTCGTGCACATCCAGGCGGAGGACGAGCAGTGGGTGCGCACGGCGAAGGAGAACGGCGCGCTGCTCTTCGCCGACATCGGCTGGGACCGCACCGGGGCGTGGTCGCCGGAGTTGCTGCGGCGGCTCGAGGGGTACGACGTCTTCCTGCCCAACCACGTGGAGGCGCAGGGGTACACGCGCACCGACACGCCGGAGTCCGCGGCGCGCAAGCTCGCCGAGCACGTGCCGGTGGTGGTCGTCACACGCGGGGGAGGCGGCGCGGTCGCGGTCGACAGCTCCACCGGCGAGATCGCGGACGTGCCGGGGCTGAACGTCGCCCAGCTCGACGCGACGGGTGCCGGTGACGTGTTTGGCGCCGGGTTCGTGATGGGCACTCTGGCCGGGTGGCCGCTGGAGCACCGGGTGCGGTTCGCGAACCTGTGCGCCGCGCTGTCCGTGCAACATTTCGGCGGTTCGCTGTCGGCGCCGGGCTGGGGCGACATCGCGGTCTGGTGGCGGACGGTGAGCAGGCGACCGGACGAGGAACTGGCCCGTTACGGCTTCCTCGACGACGTGCTGCCCGACCACGCGGGCGTGGAGGTGCGGAGGGCTAGTCCGACGATCGGCCTCCGGTTGCTCCGGTAGGTTGAGATCTTCTCGATCAGTGGACGCAACCTCACGGGCCTCCCGCGCGACTTATAGGTAGAGATCTCTGGGGTGCTCGTTCGGAAGGAGTTGCGGGTTTGTTCGCCGCACGCGCGTCAGGCTTGGTCAAGTTGCTGGGGTTGTGCCTGACGGCGGGTGTCCTCCTCGCCGCGATGGTGTTCCCGTTCGTCGGAGGCCTCGGGCTCGCGTCCAACCGCGCGGCCGACGAGGTCGACAAGACGTCCGGTGATCTCGCCAAGGCGGAGCTGCCGCTCGTCACGACGATCACCGACATGAACGGCGACCCGATCGCCTACCTGTACGACCAGTACCGGATTCCGCTGTCGTCGGCGGACATCTCGGACACGATGAAGGCCGCGATCCTCGCGATCGAGGACAAGCGCTTCTACGACCACCGAGGCGTCGACTGGCAGGGCATCGCCCGTGCCGCCGCCAAGGCCGGTGTGGACGGTGGCGCGACGCAGGGCGCCTCGACGCTCACCCAGCAGTACGTCAAGAACTACATGGCGTTCGTGCTCGGTGCCGACAACGAGCAGGAGGCCTGGGAGAAGGCCACCGAGGCGACCATCGGCCGCAAGATGCGCGAGGCCCGCATCGCCCTGCAGCTCGAGCAGCAGACGTCGAAGGAAGACATCCTCACCGGCTACCTGAACATCGTGCCGCTGGGCAACCAGACCTACGGCGTCGGCGCGGCGGCCAAGGCGTACTTCAACACCACGGCGGACAAGCTGACCGTCCCGCAGGCCGCACTGCTGGCCGCGATCGCGAACCGCCCGTCGTCGCTGAACCCCGGCGCGTCTCCGGACAAGGCGCTGGAGCGCCGCAACATCGTCATCGACAAGATGCGCGAGAACGGCGCGTTCGGCACCGACCAGGCCGAGGCCCAGAAGAAGGCGGACGAGTACAAGGCCGCGCCGCTGGGCGTGGTCGACGACCTGCAGATCCTGCCCAAGGGCTGCGTGGGCGCCGGCGACGGCCCGATCTACGGCTTCTTCTGCTCCTACCTGCTCGACTACCTGCGCGAGTCCGGCATCACGAACAAGGAACTGCAGCGCGGCGGCCTCACCATCAAGACGACGATGGACCCGAAGGCCACCAAGGCGGCGAAGCAGGCGGCCGAGCAGCAGGTGCCGAAGACCCAGAACGGCATCGCGAACGTCATGTCCGTCGTCGAACCGGGCAAGGACAAGCACCGCGTGCGCGCCCTGGTCGCCTCCCGCGACTACGGCAACAAGGCCGAGCTCGGCCAGGTGGCCCGCCCCGTGCCCGCCGAGGTCCTGCCGTTCGGCCCCGGCTCGGTGAACAAGGTCTTCACCGCCGCCGCGGCCCTGGAAAAGGGTGTCATCGGCATCGACAAGGAGATGCAGGTCCCGGCCACCTACTACTCGAAGGTCTACCCGAACGGCGGCGCGCCGTGGAAGGTGGAGAACGCGGGCAAGTACCCCGAGAAGATGTCGCTGACCCAGGCCCTCGCGCAGTCCCCGAACACGGGCTTCGTGATCCTGCAGGAGAACACGGGTCTCGACAGGGTCGTGGACATGGCCTACCGCCTGGGCATGCGCGAAACCCTCCAGGGCGTGAACCGCGCGGGCGAGCCCCTCAAGGAGGACAAGTCCAACGGCCCGTCCCAGGGCGACTGGACGAAGCAGAACAACGCGGGCTCCTACACCCTCGGCCCCGGCGCCACCAGCGTCCTGGAACTGGCCAACGTGGCCGCGACCATCGTCTCCGGCGGCACCTGGTGCCCGCCGTCCCCGGTGGAGAAGGTCATCGACCGCTACGGCAAGGAAATCCCGCTGAAGGAAAAGCCCTGTGAGCAGGCCGTGAACACGGACCTCGCCAACTCCCTGGCCCAGGGCATGTCCCACGACACCGTCGGCAACGGCACCGCGGCCGACGCCGCCCGCGGTACCGGCTGGAACCGCCCGACCATCGGCAAGACCGGCACCACCGAGGAGCACAAGTCGGTCGCCTTCATGGCCGCCACCCCGCAGTACGCGGGCGCCGTGATGACCTACGCCGACGGCAACCGCCCCGAGGTGATCTGCGCGAACCCGATCCGCTTCTGCCCTGGCAGCAGCCAGGGTGTCTTCGGTGGCCAGGTAGCAGCTCCAACCTGGTTCAACGCGATGAAGGCGATCCACGAGGGCCTGCCCGTGGTCCCGCTGCCGCCGGCCGCGCCCCGCTACAAGTAGCGGACTGACCGCACACAGGGCCGCCGGACGCGAACAGCGTCCGGCGGCCCTTCGCTTTGCCCGGGGGCCGACGGCGAGAGCACCCCAATCGCGCATGAGCGCGCACCAAGCACTCCGAGCACGCCTGGTAGCCACCAACCCGGCCACACCCCAGCCCAAACCCACCGCAAAACTTTCACGATAAAGCGACTGACCAGTACAAACGCCAAGTCGGGCATTGGTCTAAAGAGCGTTAACCATCGCCCCAACCGCTCGACTACTCAAAGTGACCAACCGTGGCCCTCATCACCTAAACGCCCACATAGCTTGCCCGCGCCGGTGACACGAGGTTACGTTCTCCGCCGCATGTCACGGTTCGATAACCGCGAGGACACGGATCTCCCCCGAAACGGTCCAGTCCGCAATGGGCTCCCCCAAGCCCGCACCAACGGGCCACCCCGGCCCCGCCCAGGCGCCCGAACGCCGAAGCACCCCAGCGGTTAGCCGAACTCCCCCGAGTGCATGGAGGCAGGTTTGGCACGGCATCGAGCGAAGGGTCAGCTGGTCGACGTACTGGCCAGAGTGGACCTGGACCGCAAGAAGGCCGTAGCGGCGGTGGTCGCCGCGGGCGCCCTGGCCGGCGCCGGTTTCACCCAGGCGATGGCGACGGTCACTCCCGTGGACCGCATCATGCCGGTCGCCGCCACGAAGGACCTCGCGGCCGCGATGACGCCGCAGCCGGAGGGCATCAAGACCGTTCACGCGATGGACACCAGCGCCGAGACGCGCAAGCTGTTGCAGGCCGAGCAGATCGAGGTGCAGTTCCACGTCCGCGAGGCGCTGCGGTCCGCCGAGGGCGCCTACGCCGAGCGGCAGGCGGCCATCAAGGCCGAGCAGGCTCGCATCGCCGCCGAGGAAGAGGCGAAAAGGCCCAAGTGCGTGCGGCCCGCGCAGGGGACGTTCACGTCCGGTTTCGGTGCCCGGTGGGGTACCAGCCACAACGGTGTCGACATCGCCAACGCCATCGGCACGCCGATCGTGGCCGCCATGGACGGCACGGTGATCGAGGCCGGGCCCGCGTCCGGGTTCGGGTTGTGGGTCAGGATTCAGCACGAGGACGGGACCATCACCGTCTACGGGCACATGAACACCATCGACGTGCCGCAGGGTGCGAAGGTCAAGGCAGGGCAGCAGATCGCGACGATCGGCAACCGCGGCCAGTCGACTGGGCCGCACCTGCACTTCGAGGTGTGGGTCGGTGGCTCGCAGAAGATCAACCCGGTGGGCTGGCTGGCGGAGCGCGGCGTCACGCTGTAGGCGTCTCGGCACGTTCCCGCAAGGGGCCGGAAACGACTACCCTCCGGCCACGCCGCCGGGCATGAGGCTCGGCGGCGTGGAACCCGGAGCCGACTGATGATCTACCGCAGCCCCCTGCCGGCGGTGGTCGTTCCCGACACCACGGTGCCCGCGCACGTCCTCGGGCAGCGAAGAGACAAACTGGCGTTGCTCGACGCCGTCACGGGCGAGAGCCTCACCTACGACGAGCTCGCGACACAGGTCGAGCGGACCGCGAAAGGCCTGGTCGCACAAGGGATCGCGCCCGGCGACACAGTCGCGGTCGTGAGCGGCAACAGGCCGATGTACGCGGTCGGGCTGCACGCGATCATGGCGGCGGGTGCGACGGCCGCGCTCATCAACCCGCTGCTCACGGCAACCGAGATCGAGCGGCTCAAGGCCCTCGCGAAGGTCACCACCACGCTCGACCTGGACGACCTTCCCGCGAGCGACACCGCAACGCTCCCGCCGCCGGACCCGCGGGGGATCGCGGCGGTCCTCTTCTCCAGCGGCACCACCGGGCTCACCAAGGCCGTCAAGCTGAGCCACCGGGCCCTCGTCGCCAACCTGGAGCAGCAGCGCCAGGGCTGGCGGATCGACGAGACCGACGTCCTCGCCGCGAACCTGCCGTTCTTCCACGTCTACGGGTTCTCGATCGTCCTCAACTCCGGGTTGCTCGGCGGCGCCACGCTCGTGACCATGCCCCGCAGCGACGCCGGGACGTACCTCAGCCGCCTCGCCGAGCACCGGGTCACGCGGGCGTTCCTCGTGCCGCCGCTCGCCGCCGCGATCGCCGACCAGCGAGAAGTACCGGAGAACCTCGGCCTCAAGCTCGTCCTCTGCGGCGCCGCCCCGCTCGACGAGGGCATCCGCCGGGAGGCCGAACGCAAACTCGGCGCGCCGGTGCGCCAGGGCTACGGGCTCACCGAGGCGGGCGGCACGCACCAGACGTTCGACGGCGACCTCGACACCGACCCCGCGAGTGTGGGCGTGCTCAGCCCCGGCACCGAGGCGCGCATCGTCGAACCGGGCACAACCACCGACACGGCCGTGGGGGAGATGCTCGTTCGCGGTCCGCAGCTCATGGACGGCTACCTCGACGACGAGGAGGCCACGCGACAGGCCTTCGTGGACGGATGGCTGCGCACGGGCGATCTCGTGCGTGTCCACAACGGCCGGTTCTACGTCGTCGACCGCGTGAAGGAAATGATCAAGTACAAGGGGTACCAGGTCGCGCCCGCGGAGCTGGAAGCCTTGTTGCGCAGGCATCCCGCGGTGCGGGACGCCGCGGTGATCGGTGCGCCCGATCGGGTTAACGGCGAGGTGCCCAAGGCGTTCGTGGTGACGGAAGGCGACGTCACCGCGAACGAACTGATGGCGTTCGTCGCGGCGGAGGTGGCGCCGTTCAAGAAGGTGCGCCAGGTTGAGTTCGTGGAAGAGATACCGAAGTCGGTCTCGGGCAAGATCCTGCGCCGGTTGCTCAAGGACGCGGACGAGTGCGAGTCCTGATCACGGGTGGCGCCAAGGAGCTCGGCAGGGCGTTCAGCGAAGTCCTTGGCGCGCAAGGGCACCAGCTCGTCATCACCGGGCGCGACGAGAATGCGCTGCGCACAGCGGAAACAGAGCTCAGGGCGAAGGGCGTCGACGTCGAGGCGCACGTCGCGGACCTCGGCGACCCCGGCGCGACACCGAAGCTGATCGAGAGCCTCGGCGAGATCGACGTGCTGGTCAACAACGGCGCGCTCGGCGGGCCGATCGGGCCGACGTGGCAGGTCGACGAGAACGAGTGGTGGCGCACGATCGAGGTGAACCTGCGCGGCACCGCGTTCGCCGCGAACGCCGCGATCCGCGCGATGACGAGCGGTCGGATCATCAACATCGTCAGCAACGCCGGCGTGCACCGGTGGCCTTACCTCACCGCGTACTCCGTGTCGAAGGCCGCCGTGATCAAGCTGACCGAGAACCTGGCCGTCGAGCTGAAACGACGGCCCATCGCGGTGCTGAGCTACGACCCCGGCATGGTCGGCGTTGGCCTGATGGGCCGCGGCTGCGACGTGGAGTCCGACGATCCGCACGTGCAGCGGATCACGCAGTGGGCGAGATCTCAGCGCGACCAGGGCAGGTTCACCCCGGTGGAGCAGTCGGCCGGTCTTTTGGCTCGAATCGTGAGCGGAGAGTTCGATCACCGGTCCGGTGAGCTCATCACGCCTGCGGACGGGTGAAAACGCCTGCACTGTCAACGGCCAAGAACTTCCGCCACGGGGAGGAACGGTGACCCGCTATCTCTTCGGTAGTGCGTTCAGGCCCTTCCTCGCCGACAGGTCAACGGGGATCGTCGCGAGAGGTCCCCCGAAAACGTCCACAGGAGGCGTCGTGCCTGTCGGAACATCCTCCGCTGCCCTGAACCTGGCGGCGGCACTCGAACCCGGACATCTCGAACTCGCCGGGAAACCCCTGCACGTCCACTTGCCCGAGGACGTGCGGGCACGGGTCGCGCGCTGCCGCGAGTTCGTGCTCGCGGTGAGCGGCTCCGGACGCGCTGTCTACGGTGTCACAACGGGTTTCGGCCCGCTGGTCGAGTTCGCCGGCCGCGCGGACGGCGCCGGCCAGAGCGACAACACGATCATTCACCACATCGTCGGGCACGGCGAGCTGATGCCGCCCGCTGTGGCGCGCGCGGCCGTGCTGGCGCGGCTGTTCTCGTTGGCGCAGGGGCGATCCGGGGTGTCGGAGCACGTCGTCGAGGCCCTGATCGCCGTGCTGGGCACGGAATTCGCCCCGGCGGTGCCACGGCTGGGCTCGGTCGGTGCGAGCGGTGACCTCCAGCCACTGGCCTACGTCGCGCATGCCTTGCGGGGTAATGGGAACGCGTACTTCCGGGGGCAGCTCATGCCTGCCGCCGATGCGCTGGGCAAGGCGGGTCTGCGCACGCTCGAGCTGGACGGGCGGGACGCGCTCGCGCTGGTGAACGGCATTTCGGTGACCGCCGCAGCACTCGGACTCGCTGTGGCACAGGCGAACCGGGCGCGGCGGATCGCGGAGTTGTTGTCCGCCTTGATGACCGATGTCCTGGGCTGCGGCACCGAGTTCACCTCGGCCGGGCTGCTGGCCGCGTTCGGGCACCCGGACGTCGCCGAAACCGGTGCGGCCATCAGGACCTGGCTCGCGGGCAGCACGCCGTCCGGTGAGCGTCCGCTGCAGGAGGCCTACAGCATCCGTTGCACGCCACAGCTGATCGGCGCGTGCCGCACGAGCGTGCGGCACGCGGAGGAGGTGGTGCGCCGCGACCTCAACGGCGTGAGCGACAACCCGTTGTTCTTCCCGGAGACCGAGGAGGTCGTGCACGGCGGCAACTTCTTCGGTCAGCCCAGCGCCTTCGCGGCCGACCAGCTGGGCGTCGCCCTGGTGCAGCTGGGCAATCTGGCCGAACGTCAGCTCGACCTGCTGGTCGACCCGCACCGCACGAGCGGGTTGCCACCGATGCTCAGCCCCGTTCCCGGTCAGCACCACGCGCTGCAGGGCGTCCAGCTCTGCACCACCGCGACGGTGGCGGCGATGCGCCGTGCGGCCATGCCCGCCTCGGTGCAGAGCCTGCCGACGAACCTGCACAACCAGGACGTCGTCCCGTTCGGCACCCAGGCCGCGTTCACCGCGCTCGACCAGGCGGGACTGCTGCGCTACCTGCACGCGGGGCTCGCGCTCGGGCTGCGCCAGGCGGTGCACGTCGGGGCACGCCGTCCGCGGGCGCCGCGGCTCGCGGAGGTGTTCGACCGGATCGCCGGGGAAGTGCCACCGATCGTGGAGGACCGGCCGCTCGACGTCGCGCTCGGCCGCGTCGCCGACCTCCTGGACGAGATCGTGTCCGAAGTGGAGGGTGTGTGATGAGCGCTCCGGTCTGCGCGCCCACGTGGGGACACGCGCACGTCGGCGTGCCCGTGCTGCGGCTGCCGATGCCGGGAACGGAATTGATTCCGTGCACCGGCTGTTATCAGCTTCCGATCGTCATCGACGCCCCGGAAGACCCGGTGGAACGTGCCGTCCACCGGTGGTTTCTCGGCCATCACGGCGCATTTCTGGTCTGGAGGTTTCTTTCGGCTTCACTCGATCGGTTGATACGCGAGCCTGATTCGCAACTAGTCCGCCTCGCTGCGCTTGGATATGACGCGTACTCGGTGATGCTTGCCTATTCGGGCAGTTGTTCCCGTGAGGTGTACGAGGACGTCATCCGGCCGATGATGGTGGCGTTCGACCCGGCGTTCAGCGGGCGGTGGGCGCGTGACTACGAGCCCCTGCCCGGCCTGCTGCGCCGGGCGCGTACCGCACTGGGGCCCGCGGCGGCCGCACCGCTTTCCTCCGCGAGCAAGGCGAACCTGTTGGCACACATGGAGGTCATGCGCAGACTCGTGCCCTGCGGCAACTCGTTGCTGCGCGAGTCGGGGCGTACGCGCGTGCCCACCACCGATGCCGAGCGCGACCGGTTCGACGAGTTCTTCCTCGTCAGCCGCGAGATCGTGTGCGTGAGCCGCTACCGCGCACACCGCGCCGCCGTCCTGTCCGCCATCGGTCGTGACCTCGCGGAACACCCCCTGCGGCCCGAGTACAGCGACACACTCAGGACGTTCGTCACCCGACTATGAGAGAAGGCCGCGCGTGAACGACTTCAAGACCGTGGTCATGACCCCGCAGATCTACCAGTACGTGCGCACCCAGGCAGGCCAGCCCAGTGCGGTGCAGGAGAAGCTGATCGCGAGGACGCTGGAGCTCGGCGACTCGGCGGAGATGCAGATCCCGCACGAGCAGGCGGTGCTGCTGTCGCTGCTGGTCAAGCTCACCGGCGCGCAGACAGTCGTCGAGGTCGGCACGTACACCGGGTACTCCACGCTCGCGTTCGCGCAGGCGCTTCCCCCGCACGGCAGGGTCATCACCTGCGACATCTCCACCGAGTGGACCTCGATCGCCGAGGAGGCGTGGCAGGCGGCAGGCGTGCGGGACCGGATCGACCTGCGGCTCGGCGCGGCCGCGCAGACGCTGGCCGAGCTGCCCGACGAGCCGGTCGTCGACCTGGTGTTCATCGACGCGGACAAGGTCGGGTACGTCCACTACTGGGACCTGCTGGTGCCACGGGTCCGTCAGGGTGGCCTGCTGCTCGCCGACAACACGCTCTACTACGGCGAGGCCGCCGCGGAGCAGCCGGAGGGCAACGCCGCCGCGATCGACGCGTTCAACACGTTCGTGCGCAACGACCCGCGCGTCGAGTCGGTGCTGGTGCCGATCGCGGACGGGCTGACCCTCGCCCGCAAGAAGTGAGGTGTCCTACCGACCGGTTGTGGGCATACCGACCGGTCGGTAGGGTGGGGTCAGTCGCTGACCTGGAGGCGTTCATGGCTCGTTGGGGAATCACGCTGCCGCTGATCGGCGTGCCGGTGCTCGAGCACCGCGCGCTGGTGTCCGAGCTCGCCGGGCTCGGCTACACGGACGTGTGGTCGGCCGAGACGACCGGCACCGACGCGTTCACGCCGCTCGCGCTCGCCGCGCAGTGGTCCTCCGAGTTGCGCTTCGGACCGGCCATCGCGCCCGTCTACACCCGCGGACCCGCGACGCTGGCGATGACCGCGGCGACGATGGCCGAGGTGACCGGCGGCCGGTTCGTGCTGGGCATCGGCTCGTCGTCGCCCGCGATCGTGCAGCGCTGGAACGCGATCCCGTTCTCCGAGCCGTTCAAGCGCACCCGCGACACCCTGCGGTTCCTCAAGGCCGCGCTGGCCGGCGAGAAGGTCACCGCCGAGTACGACACGTTCCAGGTCTCCGGCTTCAAGCTGGAGCGCCCGCCCGCCGAGAAGGTGCCGATCATGCTCGCGGCGCTGCGGCCGAACATGCTGCGCCTGGCCGGTCGTGAGGCCGACGGCGCGATCACCAACTGGCTGGCCGCGTCCGACGTGGCGCAGGTGCGCGGCGAGCTCGGCGACTCCGAGCTCGCGGCGCGGATCTTCGTGTGCCCGACCGAGGATGCCGACGCGGCACGGGCGCTGGGCCGCATGCTGATCAGCACCTACCTGACCGTGCCGGCCTACGCGGCGTTCCACGACTGGCTGGGCCGCGGCGAGGCGCTGCGCCCGATGCACGAGGCGTGGGCGGCGGGCGACCGCAAGGGCGCGTCGAAGGCGATCCCGGACGAGGTCGTCGACGCGCTGATCGTCCACGGTTCGGTCGACGAGTGCCGTGCGCGCGTCGCCGAGTACCAGGCCGCGGGCGTCGACACGCCGATCATCGCGCTGCTCCCGACCGGTGGCGACCAGGTGGAGCAGGTACGCGCCTTGGCACCGAAGGCCTAGCCGTGTCCAGCGCGACCGAGCAGAAGATCATCGACGCGGCCGTGCGCCTCTTCGCGTCCCAGGGCTACGACGCGACCTCGGTGCAGGAGATCGTCACGGCCGCCGAGGTGACCAAAGGCGCGCTGTACCACTACTTCCGCGCGAAGGACGACCTGCTCTTCGAGATCTACCGGCAGCTGATCACGGCCCAGTCCGCGGACATGGACCGGATCATCGAGCTCGGGCTGTCGTCGGCCGACACGGTCAGGGAGATCCTCGTGTCGCTGGTCGTCTCGACGGCGGAACGGGTCGACGAGACCGCGGTGTTCGTGCGTGAGATGCACCGGCTCGACGAGGCGCGGATGACGGAGTTCCGCGCCGAGCGCCGCCGCTACCACGAGACGTTCCTCGGGGTGATCGAGAAGGGGCAGGCGGACGGGGAGTTCAGCTCCGCCGTGCCCGCGGACACCGTCGTGCGGATCGCGGTGGGCGTCGTGAACCAGCTGCCCGTGTGGTACCGGCCGGACGGCGCGAAGCCGCCCGCCCGGCTGGCGACGGAGATCGCCGACTTCGTGCTGGCCGGGCTCACCGGTTCCTGAGCGCCGCCAACGCCTTGTCCGCGTGCGAGTTCATCGAGAACTCGCTCTTGATCACCTCGATGACCTCGCGGTCGGTGTCGATGACGAACGTGTGCCGCTTGACCGGGATCGGCCCGAACCGCCGCTTCACCCCGAACTGCTCGGCCACCTCACCGCCGACGTCGGACAGCAGCGGGTAGTCGAAGCCGTTCAGCTCGGCGAACTGCTTCTGCTTCGCCACGTCGTCGGTGGAGATGCCGACGCGCTGCGCCTTCACCTCGGCGAACTCCGCGGCGAGGTCGCGGAAGTGGCAGCTCTGCGCGGTGCAGCCGGCCGTCATCGCCGCGGGGTAGAAGAACAGCACCACAGGGCCGTTTTCGAGCAGTTCGGACAGCTTGCGCTCGACGCCGTCCTGGTCGGGCAGGGAGAAGTCGGGGGCGATGTCGCCGGGCTTCATGGATCTCCAATACGCTCTGAAACCGTGACCAGCATGTCCGATGTGGCCAAGGCCGCGGGGGTGTCCGCTGCGACCGTATCGCGGGCCCTGCGGGGGGAACCGGGCGTGTCCGAGGCCACGAGGCAGCACGTGAGCGAGGTCGCGCGGCGGATGAAGTACGCCATCGCGCGCGACGCGTCGTCGTTGGCCGGTGGGCGCCGTTACGCGATCGCGGTGCTGACGTCCGAGGTCAGCCCGGTGCTGGCGGGCGCGGAGGGCGCGCTGCGGCAGGCCGGTTACGACGTGCTGCTCTACGTGCTGGGGTCCGCGGAGGCGCGCGAGAAGTTCTTCGACGAGCTGCCGCTGGGGCGCCGGGTGGACGGAGTGCTTCTTCTGTCCATATCGATGACAGAAGCCGAACAGGCGGCGCTGGAGTCGCTCGAGGTCCCGCACATCACGGTCGACGACGCTGATCTGCGACGTGCCCTGCAGACCGCCGTCGCGCATCTGCAGACGCTCGGTCATCACGACGTGGCGCTGGTGTTGTCCGACGGTGTCGACGAGTCGTACGACGAGATCCTGAGCGAGGCCGGGCTCGAGGTCCGTCCGGAGTGGACGGTGTGGTGCTCGCCGACCGTCGACGGCGGCGAGCAGGTGGTCGACGTGCTGCTCGACGGTGAACGCCTGCCGACCGCCGTGATCAGCTCGAACGGTGCCGCGGCGGTGGGGATCTACCTGCGCATGCAGCGGGACGGGCGGGCGGTGCCGGACGAGGTGTCGATCGTGTCGCTCGACGGGCAGGAGCTCACCCGCGTGGTCGGGCTGACCGCGGTCGAGGGCGCGGCGAAGGAGCAGGGGGAGCGGGCGGTCGCCGACCTCTTCACGTTGATCAGGGGCGGGGAGATCGAGCCCGCTGAGCACCCGGTGCGGCTGGTGGTGCGCAACTCGAGCGGGCCGGTCCCCCAGTAGTGTTCGGCGCATGCCCACCGAAGATCGTCTGACCGAACTGACCGAGCTGCCGGACACGCCAGGCTACGCCCACGCGGTGACGGTCACCGGGAAGATCGCGTTCGTGTCCGGCCAGGTCGCGGTCGACGCGCAGGGGCGCGCGGTCGGCGTGGACGACCTGGGTGCCCAGACTCGGCAGGCCCTGACCAATCTTCATCACGTGATCAGAAACCTCGGCGCCGACTGGTCGGATGTCATCAAGTTCACCTGGTACGTGCTCGATGCGTCCGAGGTGCAGACCATTCGCGACGTGCGTGACGAGATTCTGCGACCCGCGCTGGGAGATGTGCACAACCCGGCGAGCACGCTGGTTCAGGTCGCGGCGTTGTTCGGGCCGGAATTTCTGGTCGAGGTCGAGGCCGTCGTGGCGATTCCCGCAGAAGCATCGGATGTTTAGCCAAATGCATCTGAGAGTGTGCGTCCCGACCGGCCTGCACCCTTCGGGTGACCAGGGACCATTTGCTCTGGTAATGCGGACCGAGCTGTGACATAGGTTGTACCTGTGGAGGAGTTGGTGGCGCGGCTGGCGGACGCCTGGGGCGTTGCCACTCGGTACGAGAACGCGGACCAGCAAGAGGTCGTGGTCGACACCGAGGTCGTCGTCAAGGTCCTCGCCCAGTTCGGCGTCGACGCGTCCACTGAGGACTCGATCGCGCGCGAGCTCGCCGAGATCGAGCGGCGCCGGGCCGTCGAAGCGCTTCCTCCGACGATCGTGATCCGCGAGTACGAGACGTACGACCTGCGCGGCCCGGCGACCGTCGAGCTCGAGGACGGCACCACTTTCGAGGTCGAGCGGCACCTGCCGGACAGCCTGCCGCTGGGCTGGCACCGCGTCGTCACCGCCACGCAGACGATCACGCTGGCCGTGGCGCCCAGGACGCTGCCGGACGTCCCGCGCACCTGGGGCTGGATGCTGCAGCTCTACGCGGCGCGGTCGAAGGACTCGTGGGGGATGGGCGACTTCGCCGACCTCGCCACGATCGCGCGCCGGTCCTGTCTGGAGCTCGACGCCGGGGTGGTGCTCGTCAACCCGGTGCAGGCGCCCTCGCTGACGCACCCCGTCGAACGCTCGCCGTACTCGCCGGTCAGCCGCCGGTTCGTGAACCCGCTGTACCTGCGCATCACCGACACCGCGGAGTTCCTGCAGGCCTGCCCGCGCACCCGCCAGCTCATCCGCGACCTGCGGCCAGCCAACTCCGACCTGATCGACTACGACGCGATCTGGGACGCCAAGAGGCAGGCGCTGGAACTGCTGTTCCCCGGCGGCGACATCGAGATGGACGCGGACCTGAAGGCGTTCGCCACCTACTGCGCGCTGGCCGAGATCCACGGCAAGGACTGGCGCACCTGGCCGGAGGACCGTGCAGAAGCACCGGCGGAACGCGTCGCCTTCCACGCCTGGCTCCAGCACCTGTGCACCCGCCAGCTGCAGGACGTCCGGCTCGCCGCGCACGAGGCGGGCATGGCCGTCGGCGTCATCCACGACCTGCCGGTCGGGGTGTCACCCGGCGGCGCGGACACGTTCGCGGATCCGGACGTGTTCGCCATCGACGTCACGGTCGGTGCGCCACCCGACGCGTTCAGCGCCGACGGCCAGGACTGGGGCCTGCCGCCGTGGCGCCCCGACAAGCTCGCCGAGACCGGCTACCGCCCGTTCCGCCAGGTGCTGCGCAGCGTGCTGAAGCACGCCGACGGCATCCGCATCGACCACGTCGCCGGCCTGTGGCGGCTGTGGTGGATCCCGCCGGGCGAACCGCCGTCGCGCGGCACCTACGTCCACTACGACGCCGACGCGATGCTCGGCGTGCTGGCGCTGGAGGCCTACCGCGCGGGCGCCGTGGTGGTCGGCGAGGACCTCGGCACGGTCGAGCCGGTCGTCACGAAGACGTTGCAGGAGAACGGCATGCTCACCAGCGCCGTCCTCTACTTCCAGCGCGACTACTACGCGGAGGGCCACCCGCTGATCCCGCCGTCGCGGTGGAACCCGAAGGCGATGGCCAGCATCTCCACGCACGACCTCCCGACGGCCGCGACGTTCTTCGCCGGCGAGGACGGCCCCGATTTCGACGCCCTGATGCGCCAGGAGGGCATCGACGCGTCGGACCGGGTCGCGGGCGCCCACGAGTTGCTCGCGCAGGCACCCTGCGCGTTGGTCCTGACTTCACCTCAGGACGCTCTGCGGGACACCCGGCAGCCCAACGTGCCGGGCACGATCGACGAGCACCCGAACTGGAGAATCCCGCTGCCCGTGCCGGTGGAAGATCTCTTCCCCCGCGTCAGGGACATCACCCGCCCCCTGCGCACCAGAAATAGATGAAACTTCCACGTAACAGCAGGTCATGGACGTGCGGAGTACTGTAAGGGCCGTCACCCGGCGGCGGACGAACGTTTTGGAGGTGGCGTACCAGATGAGCTCAGCCGTGAGCACGCGGACACCAACCGGCGTGCTGGAACTGGCCGTCGAGCAGGTTCTCGCATCGATGAGACCGGCCGCACTCGGCGACCCGGTGGTCGGGGCACGGCGCGCGGAGGAATCCCTGCGTGACGCGCTGCGGGACGCAGGACCCGTGGACGACAACATCGCTCTGCAGAACGCGCTGGCTTGCGCGGAGGCCGCCTGCGAGCACCTCAAGTACTGCGAAATCCAGGAAGCACGCACGTTGCTCACGGCCGCACGTGGGCAGCTGGTGCTGGCACACGAAAGGGCGTGACTGCAACCGGTAGTCGCCAGTCGGCGACGATCACACGTTCGACTTAAGCCGCTCCCACCCTCGTGAGAACCTTCGAGTAACGGGCCCGATTTTGTCGGTGCCCGCTCGTAGGGTTCGGGTGTGATCGTCCATCAGGCGTACCGGTTCGCATTGGACCCGACTCCGGCACAGGCGCGGGCACTGTCCACGCACTGCGGTGCCGCGCGGTTCGCGTTCAACTGGGGCTTGGCGCTGGTCAAGGCGGTCATGGATCAGCGAGAAGCCGAGAAGAGCTATGGCATCGCGCCTGCGGACCTCACCCCGCCGCTGCGGTGGTCGCTTCCCGCACTGCGAAAGGTGTGGAACCAGGTCAAAGATGACGTTGCTCCTTGGTGGGCCGAGTGTTCGAAGGAGTCCTACAGCAGTGGCCTGGACAGTCTCGCACGGGCGTTGAACAACTGGACGACGTCCAGGGACGGCAAGCGCAAGGGCCGTGCAGTGCGCTTTCCGAGATTCAGGTCGAAACGGCGGGCGAGGCGATCATGCCGGTTCACCACAGGCGGTGTCCGCGTCGAGGCTGATCGTCGCCACATCAACCTGCCGAAGCTGGGGCGGATCAGGACCCACGAGTCGACCCGCAAGCTGGCCCGTCGGCTCGAGGCGGGAACGGCTCGCGTTCTGTCGGCCACGGTCCGTCTCGAGGGCGGCCGATGGCACTGCTCGTTCACGTGCGAGGTGCAGCGTGCGGACCCGCCACCAGCCCAGCCGGATGTTGTCATCGGCGTCGATCTGGGCATCACGCATCTCGCGGTGCTGTCCCGGCCGCTGTCCGGCGTCACCAACGCGGTTGGGGCGGTGCCCAACCCGAAACACTTCGCGCGTGCGTCAGCCGCGCTGCGTCGGAAATCCCGTGCCGTGTCGCGGAAGCACGGGCCGGACAGCCGCACCGGCGCCAGGCCGTCGAAGCGGTGGGAGCGGGCCGACCAGCGCCGCAACCGCATCCACCACCGCGTCGCGAATCTGCGCCGTGACGGCCTGCACAAGCTGACCACGGCGCTTGCCGCCGGGTTCGGCACGATCGTGATCGAGAATCTGAACGTGGCGGGGATGCTGTCCAACCGTCGACTGGCCCGCTCCATCGCAGACGCCGGCTTCGCTGAGATTCGACGGCAACTTGCGTACAAGACTCGGTGGCGGGGTAGTCGTCTGGTCGTGGCCGACCGCTGGTTCCCGTCGTCGAGGACCTGCTCGGATTGTGGCGCTGCGAAAGCCAAGCTGCCGCTGCACATCCGGGTGTTCCGCTGTGACTCGTGCGGGTTGGAGATCGATCGCGATCTGAACGCTGCCCGCAACCTCGCCGCACTGGCGGTGAGCAGCACGACAGGTACCGGAGGCACCGGAGACCTGGAGCCACCGTGCTCGAACGGACGTGGAGCCGACCGCAAGACCCGCGCACTCTGCGGGCAGGCGGCTGTGAAGCGTCCAGACCGAAGTGCCGATCTACCGGTGGGATGCCCTGCCGGTGCCAGTCGGATACGGTCATGTCGGTAGCCGCTTCGCTGTGACGAGGAGCATCGTGCGACCCTGGCCTGGAAGGCCCTACCCCCTTGGCGCCGGATACGACGGCGTGGGCACCAACTTCGCCCTGTTCTCCGAGGTGGCCGAGTACGTCGAGCTCTGCCTCTTCGACGACGACGGCACCGAGACCCGCGTGCGGCTGCCGGAGGTGGACGGCTTCGTCCACCACGGCTACCTGCTCGGCGTGGGGCCGGGACAGCGGTACGGGTACCGCGTGCACGGCCCGCACGATCCCGCGCGCGGACTGCGGTGCAACCCCAACAAGCTGCTGATCGACCCGTACGCGAAGGCCATCTCCAACGGCCTGGCGTGGGACGAGGCGCTGTACGGGTACAAGTTCGGGTCACCGGACGAGCGCAACGACACCGACTCGGCGCCGCACGTGCCGAAGAGCGTGGTGGTGAACCCGTTCTTCGACTGGACGAACGACAGGCTGCCGAGGACGCCGTACAACGAGAGCGTCATCTACGAGGCGCACGTCCGCGGCCTCACCATCGACCACCCCGAGATCCCGCCGCGGCTGCGGGGCACCTACGCGGGGCTCGCGCATCCGGTGATGATCGACCACCTCACGAAGCTCGGTGTAACGGCGGTCGAGCTGATGCCGGTGCACCAGTTCATCAGCGATCACACGCTGGCCGAGCGGCGGCTCAGCAACTACTGGGGTTACAACACGATCGGCTTCTTCGCGCCGCACGACGGCTACTCCGCGTTGCCGTTGAACCAGGTGCAGGAGTTCAAGGGCATGGTGCGGGCGATGCACCAGGCCGGGATCGAGGTCATCCTCGACGTCGTCTACAACCACACCGCCGAGGGCAACCACCTCGGGCCGACGCTGTCGATGCGCGGTATCGACAACGAGGCGTACTACCGGCTGGTCGAGGACGACCCCAAGTTCTACATGGACTACACGGGTACCGGTAACTCGCTGAACGTGCGCACGCCGCACACGCTGCAGCTGATCATGGACTCGCTGCGGTACTGGGTCACCGAGATGCACGTCGACGGGTTCCGGTTCGACCTCGCGGCGACGCTGGCCCGCGAGTTCTACGACGTCGACCGGCTGGCGACCTTCTTCGAAGTCGTGCAGCAGGACCCGGTGGTGTCGCAGGTCAAACTGATCGCGGAGCCGTGGGACGTCGGGCCCGGTGGCTACCAGGTCGGCAACTTCCCTCCACTGTGGACGGAGTGGAACGGCAAGTTCCGGGACACGGTCCGCGACTTCTGGCGCGGTGAGCCCGCGACGCTCGGCGAGTTCGCCTCGCGGATCACCGGCAGCAGCGACCTCTACCAGGACGACGGGCGGCGGCCGTACGCGTCGATCAACTTCGTCACCGCGCACGACGGGTTCACGCTCAACGACCTGGTGTCGTACAACGAGAAGCACAACGAGGCCAACGGCGAGGACAACCAGGACGGCGAGAGCCACAACCGGTCCTGGAACTGCGGGGTCGAGGGGCCGACGGACGACCCGGAAGTCCTCGAACTGCGCGCGCGGCAGCGGCGGAACCTGATGGCGACCATGTTGTTGTCGCAGGGTGTGCCGATGATCCTGCACGGCGACGAGTTCGGGCGCACGCAGCACGGCAACAACAACGCGTACTGCCAGGACAACGAGGTGTCGTGGGTCGACTGGTCGTTGCTGGAGACCAACGCCGAGCTGGTCGAGTTCACCGCGGCGCTCACCCGGTTCCGCAAGGCGCACCCGGTGTTCCGGCGCAAGCGGTTCTTCGCGGGCCGGCCGATCCGCAAGGGCGAGGAGCTGCGCGACATCGCGTGGTTCACCCCGTCCGGCGAGGAGATGACCGAGCAGAACTGGGAGGACGACTTCGGCAAGTGCATCGTCATCTTCCTCAACGGGGAAGGCATCCCGGACCTCGACTCGCGCGGCATGCGGGTGGTCGACGACTCGTTCCTGATGGCGTTCAACGCACATCACGAGGACATCGAGGTGACGTTGCCGGACGCCGAGTACGGTCCTGAGTGGACGGTGGTGGTCGACACGACGACCGGCCACGTCGGCAACGGGGAGAAGCCGGTCGTCGCGGGCGGTCAGCTGAACCTCACCGCCCGGTCGCTCGTCGTGCTGCAGCGGGTGGGCTGATGGGCGCGCCTTCCTCCACCTACCGCGTCCAGTTCACCCCCGACTTCACCTTCGCCGACGCCGCCGGCATCGCGGACTACCTGCGGCGGCTGGGCATCGGGGCGCTGTACGCCTCGCCGATGCTCGACGCGCGCGAGGGTTCCACGCACGGCTACGACGTCGTGGACCCGACGCGGGCGCGGCCGGAGCTCGGTGGTGACGACGGTCGCCGGGCGTTGCAGAAGAGCTTGGCGGAGCACGACCTCGGGCTCGTCGTCGACATCGTGCCGAACCACATGGTCGTGCCGAACCCGTGGTGGGACGACGTCCTCGCGCACGGGCAGCGCTCCAAGTACGCGCGGTACTTCGACATCGACTGGTCGTCCGGCAAGGTCCTGCTGCCCGTGCTCGCCGAGGACGCCCAGGACGAGCCGGGCGAGCACTTCGTCAGGGTGAACTGGCGGCGCGGCAACACCGAGCTGAACTACCGGCGGTTCTTCGACATCACCGAGCTGGCGGCGGTCAGGGTCGAGGACCCGGAGGTGTTCGAGGCGACCCACCGCGAGGTCCTGTCCTGGGGCGTCACGGGGTTGCGCGTGGACCACCCGGACGGCCTGGCCGACCCCGGCGGCTACTTCCGGCGGCTGCGCGAGCACTTCGACGGCTGGCTGGTCGTGGAGAAGATCCTCGGGCCGGACGAGCAGCTGCCCCAGAGCTGGCCGGTCGACGGCACCACGGGCTACGACGCGTTGCGCGAGATCTGCGGTGTGTTCATCGCGCCCACGGACGCGTTCGCCGGTGACTTCCACGAGGTCGAGCACGCGTCGCGGCGGCAGGTAGCGGACTCGATCCTGGTCGCCGAGGTGCGCCGGATCGCCCGGCTCGTGCGGGACGTGCCGTTCGAGGACGCGTGCCAGGCCGTCGCCGAGGTGATGGTCAACTTCCCGGTGTACCGCTCGTACCTGCCGGAAGGCCTGCGGTACTGGGAAACCGCGGTGCGACGAAGCAAGTCGCCTGCCGTGCGGGCGTTGGACGAGCAGGTGCGCGCCGACCCGCACGGCGAGCTGGCGACCAGGATCCAGCAGACGTCCGGCATGGTCGTCGCGAAGGGCACCGAGGACACCGCGTTCTACCGGTACACGAACTTCGTGGCGCTCAACGAGGTCGGTGGCTCGCCGGACCGGTTCGGGATGCCCGTCGAGGAGTTCCACCAGCGCGCGGCGGTTCGTGAAGCGCAGACGCCACAGGCCATGACCGCGCTGTCGACGCACGACACCAAGCGGTCGGAGGACGTGCGGGCGCGGCTTGCGGTGCTGGCCGAGATCCCGGACGAGTACTTGGCGTTCGAGGCCGAGATGTCGAAGCGGCACGGGATCTCCGAGCCGTCGCTGAACCGGCTGGCGTGGCAGTCGCTCGTCGGAGCCTTCCCGATCACCGAACAGCGCCTGGGGCAGTACCTGGAGAAGGCGTCCAGGGAAGCCAAGATCAAGACGTCCTGGGTCGACCGCGATGCCGAGTTCGACGCCGAGGTGGCCGCGTGGCCCGCGAAGGTGCTCAACGAGCCCGAGGTCTCCGCTTTCGTCGAACGGATCAAGGCGCCGGGCTACTCGAACGCGTTGGGGCAGAAGCTGGTCCAGCTCACCGCTCCTGGCGTGCCGGACGTCTACCAGGGCACCGAGCTGTGGGACTTCTCGCTGGTCGACCCGGACAACCGCCGGCCGGTCGACTACGCGGTCCGCGCCGAGCTGCTGGACCGCATCGAGTCGGGCTGGCTGCCCGAGGTCGACGACTCGGGCGCCGCGAAGCTCCTGGTCGTGCAGAAGGCCTTGCAGGTCCGCAAACGAGGCCTGCGCGGCTACCGGCCGTTGCGCGCGGAAGGACCGGCTGCTGACCACGTGCTGGCGTTCGAACGGTCCGGCGTGATCACGGTGGCGACCAGGCTGCCGGTCGGGCTGGCGCGGCAGGGCTGGCAGGGCACGGTGCTGCCGTTGCCGCACGGTCCGGAGTGGACGGACATGCTGACCGGGCGGCCCGCGACGGAGGACTTGGCGTCGTTGCTGGAGAAGTATCCGGTGGCGTTGCTGGTGCGCGGCTGACCGCGGGCACGTTCAGCTCGGCGAACAGCGCCAGCGCCTCGGTGCGGTGGCGCAGCGCCTCCTTGTGACGACCGGTGCGGGACAGGGCGGCGGCGAGGCCGTCGAGGGCGCGGGCCCGCTCGTACCGGATGCCGGTCTGCGAGGCGAGTTCGAGGGCCCGCTCGTGGTACGGGCGGGCCGAGGCGGGGCGGCCGAGAGCGGTCAGGGTCTCGCCGTAGCGGTTGAGGGCCTCGGTCTCCACGCTGAGTTCGCCGACCTCCCTGGCCAGCTCCAGCGCCTCCTCGTGGTGGTCGACGGCGAGCTTCGTGAAGCCCAGCTTCTGCAGGACCTGGGCGAGGTAGGCGAGGGCGTAGGAGCGGTTGGAGCGGTCGTCGAGTTCGTCGAAGATCGCGAGCGCCTGTTCGTAGTGGGTGCGGGCGGCGTTCCACTGCTGGAGGCACTGGTGGGTCTCGGCGATGTTGGCCAGCACCGCGCCCTCGCCTTCCCGGTCGCCCACCTCGCGGCGGATCGCGAGTGCCGGACGGTAGTGGGCGAAGGCTTCGTCGTAGTGGCCCGTGCGGTGGTAGATGATGCCGATGTTGCCGAGGGTCGCGCCCTCGCCGACGCGGTCGCCGAGCTCCCGGCGCAGGGCCAGTGCGCGCAGGTAGAGCTGCAGGGCCAGGTCGTAGTGGCCCAGCCGCTGGTGCACGTTGCCCATGTTGTTGATCGCGGCGGCCTCGCCCGCGCGGTTGCCCGTGTCGCGGTGGATCTCCAGGGCTCGCGCGAAGTGGTCGAGTGAGGCCTCGTGGTCGCCCAGCCGCCAGTAGACACGGCCGAGGTTGTGCAGTGCGGCGCCCTGGCCCTGGCGGTCGGCCGTGTTGAGCACGTGCTGGTAGAGGGCGATGGCGTCGTTGTGCCGGCCGGTCATGTCCAGGTGCCTCGCGAGCGTCGTCATCAGCCGCGCGGTGTGGCTGAACCAGCCGTGCCGGGCGGTGTGGTCGGCCACCGCCATCAGGTTCGTGTGCTCCGCCTCCAGCCACGCCCTGGCGTCGGTGACGGAGGCGGCGGAAACGCACTCGTGGCGTTCGGCGGGGTTGAGCGTGTTGCGCGCGGCCGCCGCCGTCTGCAGGTAGTGGTCGAAGAGGCGGGTCAAAGCCTCGCGTTGCGCGGACTTCGGTTCCTCGTCCACGACGCGGGCGGCGGCGAACACGCGCACCAGGTCGTGCAGTTCGTACCGCGACGGCGTCTTGAGCTGCAGGAGGTGGTCGGCCAGCAGGTCGTCGAGGTGGCGTTGCGCCAGGCCCAGGTCGACGCCGGCCAGCGCGGCGGCGGCCGCGGCGTCGAAGTCGTGGCCGGGGTGCAGCGCTGTCAGCCGGAACGTGCGCTGGTGCCCGGCGGGCAGGGCGCGGTAGGAGAGGTCGAGGGCCAGCTCCACGCCGCTGTCCAGGTGCCGGAGTTCGTGCCGCTCGGTCAGCCGGAGGAGGTGGTCGGCCAGAGTCCAATGAGGACGATCGGCGATCAGGCCGGCGACCAGTCCCAGTGCGAGCGGTAGCCGTCCCACCAGCTCACCGATCCTGGTGGCGGTCTCCACGTCGGCGGCCACGCGGTCCGCGCCCGCCCTGCGGCGCAAGAGGTCCAGCACCTCCTCCTGGCCGAACGCGGTCAAGCTCAGCCGCACCCCCGGCAGGCCGGGCAGCACGCGGCGGCTGGTGATCAGCACCAGCGCGTCGGGACTGTCCGGCAGCAACGGCCGCACCTGGTCCTCGCTCATCGCGTTGTCCAGCAGCACCAACGCTTTGCGTCCGATCAGCAGCTTGCGGAACGCGGTGCTGCGACCGGCGAGGTCCAGGGCGTGGATGCGGTCACCGGACACGCCCAGCTGCCGGAGGAAGCCGTCCAGGACCGCGGCGGGATCGGCGGGAGGCCGCTCGGGATCGTACCCGCGCAGGTTCACCGAGAGCTGCACGTCGGAATACATTCCTTGGCGCAGCAACAAATGTGCGGCACGGGTGGCGAGCTGCGTCTTGCCGACACCCGCCATGCCCTCGATCACGACGGCCTCCGCGGCGGCCATGATCACGTCCAACTCCGCGGCACGGCCGGTGAAATCGGCGACGTCGTCCGGCAGCGCGCCGCTCACCCGGACCATCCCGGCCTCGGTCGCGACCCCGGTGATCACCTGGTGCGCGAGCCGCCATTCGGCCGCTCTCGCGTCGTCCTCACCCAGCAGCACACGCGCGATGTGCACCACCAGCTCGACGTCCATGCGCGTCCGCCCGGCCTGGAAACACCGGAAAACCGTGTTGTAGGAAGGAAGTTCGGCGATCCCCCTGGTCCGTCGGAAAGTCACCACCCGGCGGTGGACCTCGTGGTAGCTCACACCTGCCCACGACTTCAACGCGCGCAAGCGGCCGGCGAGATCTTCGAACGTTCTTGCCCCCTGCGGTCCGGGAGGATCCCCCACCGGTCCGCCTCTTTCCCCTCTGGCCACGCATTTTCTCCCGTTCCCCCCAGGAGGGCTTCAACGTACTGAGGCCGTCGCCGGCTGTCACCGGGGCGGACCGCTCAGTGGTCGAAGTTGGTCGAGAACGGTGACTGGCGAGGGGCCAGTCGGCACTGTCGGCCGCGGTGAACAGCTCAACAAGCGAGGGGGAATCGCGAAAAGTGAGACTCATCAAGAGATCCCTGGCCGTTCTGGCCGCGGCGAGCATGGCGACCGCGGGGCTGGCGGCGCAGGCTCACGGGGATGACACCGACCCGCCCAGCACCAGGATCGTCGGCGGCAACGTCTCGCCGACGAACGCCTACCCGTGGATGGTGTCCATCTCGCGGCCCGGCGTGTTCAACCACTGGTGCGGCGGCACGCTGATCGACCCGAACTGGGTGCTGACGGCGGCGCACTGCGTCAGCGGGCTCACCGCCGCGAACTTCAGCACGCTGATCGGTCAGACCCGGATTTCCGGCGGCTCCGGCGGCGACGTCCGCAGCGTCGCCGAGATCCGGATCCACCCGCAGTACACCAGCGCCAGCGGCAGCGGCTTCGACGTCGCGCTGATGCGCCTCAGCTCGGCGTCGACCAAGGCGCCGCTGCAGATCGCGACCTCGGCCGAGCGCGACACGTGGATGCCGAACGCGACCGTGCGCACGATGGGCTGGGGCGCCACGTCCGAGGGCGGCGCGGGCAGCAACGACCTGCGCGAGGTCGACGTGCCCGTCCAGCCGGACTCGACGATGTCCAGCGCGGCCGCCTACGGCAGCACCTTCAAGGCCGACACGATGCTGGGCGCCGGTCCGCTGGCCGGTGGCAAGGACAGCTGCCAGGGCGACTCCGGCGGTCCGCTGCTCGCGGGCACCGCGCGCGGCTGGCGGCAGGTCGGCATCGTGTCGTGGGGCACCGGCTGCGCCCGGCCGAACAAGCCCGGCGTCTACACCAGGATCGGCGACCAGTCGACCAACGACTGGGTGCGCTCGAACATCCCCGGCTCGTTCGCCGACGGTTTCGCCAGCAAGAGCGGCGACTTCAACGGTGACGGCAAGGACGACGTCGTCACGTTCACCCGTGGTGGGTCCGCGGACGTGTACGTGGCGCTGTCGAACGGTTCGTCGTTCGTGGGTACCGCGGTGAAGTGGCACGACTGGTTCGCCGCGTGGGACGAGGTGCCGCTGGTCGGTGACTTCAACGGTGACGGCAAGGACGACATCGCGACGTTCACCCGCGGTACCTCCGCCGACGTGTACGTGGCTCTGTCGAACGGTTCCTCGTTCGTCGGCACGGCGGTGAAGTGGCACGACTGGTTCGCGGCGTACAACGAGATCCCGGCGGTCGGCGACTTCAACGGCGACGGCAAGGACGACATCGCGACGTTCACCCGTGGTGGGTCGGCGGACGTGTACGTGGCTCTGTCCAACGGTTCGTCGTTCGTCGGTACCGCGGTGAAGTGGCACGACTGGTTCGCCGCGTACAACGAGATCCCGCTGGTGGGCGACTTCAACGGTGACCGCAAGGCGGACATCGCGACCTTCACCAGGGACGGCTCGGCCGACGTGTACGTGGCCACCTCGAACGGTTCCTCGTTCGTGGGTACGGCGGTGAAGTGGCACGACTGGTTCGCGGCGGGCGCCGAGTTCCCGGCCGTGGGCGACTTCGACAACGACGGCAAGGACGACATCGCGACGTTCACGCGTGGTACCTCCGCGGACGTGTACGTGGCCAAGTCGAACGGTTCGTCGTTCGTGGGTACGGCGGTGAAGTGGCACGACTGGTTCGCCGCGTACAGCGAGATCCCCGGAACCGGTGACTTCAACGGTGACGGCAGGGACGACATCGTCACGTTCACGCGCGGCGACGCGGCCGACGTGTACGTCGCGACCTCGAACAGCTCCTCGTTCGTGGGCACGGCGGTGAAGTGGCACGACTGGTTCGCCGCCTACGCCGAGATCCCGGCGGGTGGCACGGCCTGGTGACCTGATCACCCTGCAGGGGGCGGTGGCCGCGGCCACCGCCCCTCCCCGCGTCCGGGGGACTAGCGTGTGTGCGGTGACGTTCTCGGTCTGGGCTCCCACGCCCGAGCAGGTCCATGTCCGCGTCGACGGTGTCGACCACGAGATGAAGCGCGACGGCGACTGGTGGCACTCACCCAAGATTGATCTGGCCGCCGACGGGACGGACTACGCGTTCGTCATCGACGACAAGGCGTATCCGGATCCGCGGTCGCTGTGGCAGCCCAACGGGGTGCACGAGGCGTCCCGTGTGTACCGGCACGATTTCGAGTGGACGGACAGCGCGTGGACCGGCAGGACGTTGCCGGGCGGCGTGATCTACGAGCTGCACATCGGCACGTTCACGCAGGAGGGCACGTTCGACGCGGCCATCGGGAAGCTCGACCACCTGGTGGATCTCGGCATCACGTTCGTCGAGGTCATGCCGGTCAACAGCTTCGACGGCACCGAGGGCTGGGGCTACGACGGCGTGCTGTGGGGCGCGGTCCACGAACCCTACGGCGGCCCCGACGGGTTCAAGCGGTTCGTGGACGCCTGCCACCGCAAGGGGCTCGCCGTGCTGCTCGACGTGGTCTACAACCACCTCGGACCGTCCGGGGCCTACCTGGACAAGTTCGGGCCGTACTTCGCCGGCCGCAACGACTGGGGTCCGGGGCTGAACCTGGACGGACCCCACTCCGACGAGGTCCGCCGGTACGTGATCGACAACGCCCTGCAGTGGCTGGGGGACTTCCACGTCGACGGGCTCCGGCTCGACGCGGTGCACGCGTTGGCCGACCAGCGCGCTGTGCACATCCTCGAAGAACTCGCCGTCGAGGTGGACGCGCTCTCCGCCAGCCTCAACCGGCCGTTGAGCCTCATCGCCGAATCCGACCTCAACGACGCGAAGCTGGTCACCGCACGCGAAGGCGGTGGCTACGGCCTGCACGCGCAGTGGTCCGACGATCTGCACCACTGCCTGCACGTGGCGCTGACCGGCGAGACCTTCGGCTACTACGAGGACTTCGCGGCGCCCGGCGCGCTCAAGAACACGTTGGAGAAGGTGTTCTTCCACGCGGGCACGTGGTCGTCGTTCCGGGAGAAGCACCACGGCAAGCCCGTCGACACGGCGCTGATTCCCGGCCATCGGTTCCTCGCGTACACGCAGAACCACGACCAGATCGGCAACCGGGCGACCGGAGACCGGCTGCCCGCGTCGGTGTCCAAGCAGAAGTTGCTGTGCGCCGCGGCGATCGTGCTGTGCTCGCCGTACACGCCCATGATTTTCATGGGGGAGGAGTGGGCGGCTTCCACGCCGTGGCAGTTCTTCGCGTCCTTCCCCGATCCCGGGCTGGCCGAGGCGGTCAGGACGGGGCGGCGCCGGGAGTTCGCGCGGCACGGCTGGGGTGAGTCCGACGTGCCGGACCCGATGTCGCCGCAGACCGTGCAGAACTCGCGGCTGCGCTGGGACGAGGTCCACGAGGGTGAGCACGCGGAGGTGCTGGAGACGTATCGGGCGCTGATCGCGTTGCGCCGCCGCAGGCCGGAGCTCGCCGATCCGCGGCTGGACAGGTTCGTGGTGGAGCAGGACGGGCTGTGCTTCGTGCTGCACCGCGGGGCGACCCGCGTGGTGGTGAACCTCGGCACGACGCCCGTCCCGCTGCCTCAGGGCGACGTGCTGTTGACCTCCTCGGCGAACCCGTCATCGGTTTCACCGGAGTCGTTCGCGGTGGTCGCGCTGACGTGATCCCACAACACCTGGTCGGCCGGGTTGACCGGCCGGCCGAGGTGAGCGTGCACGAACGCCGTCACCAGCCGGTCGGCGGCGACGTGCAGCTTGATGTTGTGGTGCTGGGACACGTGCACCAGCAGCCCGAACGCCTGCTGGGGTGTGCAGGGCTTGCGTGCGGCGATCAGGCCCGTGGCCTGCCCGATGACGGTCCGGGACGCCAGAGCCTTGCGCAGCCCCGCGACCTCGGCCTCGAGGGCGGTGATTCTCGCGGACGACACCGCCGGCTCCTTTCACGTCGTCATGGTCACAGCGGCATGCCGATGGGGACGACGGCTCGGGAGCGCTCGAAAAGGCGGGACACACCCAGAGCAAGCCATCTCATCGGCTTGCGGCTGGGTTCTCAACCGCGAGTGATCACCTTATCAACTGTTTCGGACGGTGCTCGCCGGGTAACCAATCGACGTAGCTGACCACGTACCGAAGGAGCCTGATCCATGGGTGCCGACGACAAGTTCAGCAACAAGGCTGAAGAGCTGAAGGGCCGCGCGAAGGAAGCTGTCGGCGACGCCACCGACAACGAGCAGTGGCAGGCCGAGGGCCGCGCCGAGCGCGCGAAGGCCGACATCAAGCAGGCCGGCGAGAAGGTCAAGGATGCCTTCCGCTCGGACAAGTGACGCGACCAGCGCCGCCCAGTTCGTCCCCGAGGGGAAGGACTGGGCGGCGCTGCGTTCGGCGTCCTGCGCGTGCCGAGGCTGCGAGCTCTACAAGGACGCCAAGCAGACCGTGTTCGGCGAAGGCCCGGTGCCGGCGCCGCTGATGATGGTCGGCGAGCAGCCGGGTGACCGCGAGGACGTCGAGGGGCACGTGTTCGTGGGCCCTGCCGGACGGTTGCTGGACAAGGCGCTGGCGGCCGCGAAGATCGCGCGGGACGAGGCGTACCTCACCAACGCGGTGAAGCACTTCAAGTTCACCGAACGGGGGAAGCGCCGGATCCACCAGCAGCCCCGGCGGTCCGAGGTGGTGGCGTGCTTCCCGTGGCTGCGCGAGGAGATCAGGGTCGTGCAGCCGCGTTTGATCGTGTGCCTGGGGGCCGTCGCGGCGAAGGCGTTGCTGGGGTCGTCGTTCAAGCTCACCGAGCACCGCGGCGAGGTGCTGGAGCAGGACGGGTTGAAGATCGGGGTGACCGTGCACCCGTCGTCCGTGCTGCGGGCGGAGAACTGGACCGAGGCCTACGAGGCGTTCGTGGCCGATCTCAAGGCGTTGAGAAAAGCGCTGTGAAACGGGACAACCCCCGGACGACTCCCGCGTGAGCGGGCCGAGCGGGACCAGCGCTCGGAGTCCGGGGGCCGGGTGGCTGCCTTGGTTTGCACTAGGCGTCACCGAGGACTGGTCCTAGCGGACAGCCACCTCACGAGTCCTGTAGCTATACAACTTCGGACCACCTCCTCTCTTGTGTACGACGAACCTATGTCGTGATCCGCTGGCGGTGCAACGGAGTTTTACGACCGTCTCGACTTGCGCGTTTCGCGTAGAATCCGCAGACATGGTGCGCATTCCCCTGACCTCGACGGAGCGGGAGCGCGGCAGGCGGCTCGGACAGTTGCTGCGCAACGCCCGCGGCGACGAGAGCATGGTCGAGATCGCGGCCCGCGCCGGGTTGTCGGCCGAGACCGTGCGCAAGATCGAGACGGGACGTGCCCCCACGCCGTCGTTCTTCACCATCGCCGCGCTCGCGGGTGCGCTGGGCATCTCGCTGGACGCCATCAACGAGGTGCTGGCGCCGCAGAGCCGCTCGGCCTAGGACGTCCCGCGATAGTGGGAATTCGCCTCGGGTGAGTGACGACGAAAGTTGGTCCTACCCCGGCCGTTCGCCGAGTAAACCTTTGACTTGCCTTCCTGCTGCGTGTTCCGGTGGATCCACGAGATTCACTCTTCTCGCAACAGGGGGAATGATGAAATTCATTTCAGCGGTGATCGCTGCGTTCCTGACGTTCGCACTCGTCGGTGCTCCCGCGGTGTCCGCGGCACCGGCGGAGCAGGTCAGCAGGGGTGAGATGCTGCAGCGCGCGGCGTCGTGGCTGACGGCGAACAACGGTGGCCGCGTGCCGTACAGCATGAAGACGTACTGGAAGGACGGCTACCGGCAGGATTGTTCGGGTTATGTGTCGATGGCCGCGAAACTGGGGAACGCAAATCCCAAGGGTGGTCCGAACACCGAGGCCCTGGCCACCGCCAAGTACACGACGCCGGTGAAGATCGCCGACATGAAGCCGGGTGACCTGTTCATCGATCCGGTGGACGAACCGGGGTCGGACTTCCGGCACGTCGTGATCTTCGAGAAGTGGACCAAGGGCGACAGGTCGGAGTACCTGGCCTACGAGCAGCGCGGCGGGTTCGGCACCGACCACCGTCCGCTCAGGTACGGCCTTGAGCCGAACAGCAAGTACCGCGCTGTCCGGCTCAAGAACGTCACCGGCTGATCACCAGGTGACCGGCATGGCCAGCGGACCCCGCATGGCCATGCCGGTCCGCCACCGCGGTTCCCCGGTCAGTCGCAGGCCGGGGAACCGTTCGAGGATCGCGGTCAACGCGACCTGGAGGTCCATCCGCGCGAGCTGGGCGCCGATGCAGTGGTGTGGCCCGTGCCCGAACGCGAGGTGCCCCTTGGCGTTGCGCGTCACGTCGAACCGGTCGGGGTCGGGGTACTGGCGCGGATCGCGGTTGGCGGCGTGCTTGGCGAGCAGCACGGGCTCACCCGCGAGAACGGTGCCACCGCTCAGTTCCACGTCCTCCAGCGCGTACCGCGGCAGGATGTCGGCGATCTCCTGGGCCGGGATCCAGCGCAGCAGCTCTTCGACGGCGGACGGCATCAGGTCCGGGTTCGAGCGGAGCAGATCGGCCTGATCCGGGAACTTCAGCAGCGTGTACACGGAGTTGGCGATGTGGGCGGCGGTCGAGTCGTAGCCGGCGCCGAGCAGCAACACCGTCAGCTGCACCAGTTCGTCCGCGGTGAGCCGGTCGCCTTCCTCCTGCGCCACCACCAGCGTGCTGATGAGGTCGTCCTCCTGGTGCTCGCGCCGTTGGTCCGCGAGCCCGGCGAGGTAGGCCGCGAGCTCGCCCAGCCTCGACATCTTCTCCTCGTCCGTCATGGCCGTGATCGACATGAACGCGGCGGCGAGGTCCTGGAAGTGGTCGCGGTCGGCGTACGGCACGCCGAGCAGATCGCAGATCATCAGTCCTGGCAAGGGAACCGCGTACGCCGTCACGGGATCGGCAGGCGGGCCCGCCTTCTCCATCTCGTCGAGCAGCTCACCGGCCGTGCGTTCCGCGCCGGCCCGCAACTGTTCGACGCGGCGCACGGTGAACGCGTGCGCCAGCAGCCTGCGCAACCGGGTGTGCTCGGGCGGGTCGAGGTCGGTCAGGATCGCGCCCATCCGCTGCGGGCCCATCCGCGGTGTGTCGCGGACGGCGGCCTGCGCGAGGCTGAACCGCGGATCGCTGAGCGCCAGGCGCACGTCGTCATATCTCGTGAGCAGCCAACCTTCTTCGCCGTGCGGGAGCTTGACGCGGGCCAGCGGTTCGGTGTCGCGGAGCCGGCCGTACATCGGGTCGATCTCGAGCCCGTCCACCGGACCGAACGGGTAGGAACGCGCAATCACGAGCATCCTCCAGAGTTGGTAAACGGTTTCATCCGAGGCTTGACTGGTCTTGACCGCGTTTGAGGGGCGTCCTAGGCTGCGCTGGAAGGTACACCTCCGATCTTTGTTCGCTGCCGCCGCGGACCTGAAGGGTGTTGGAGTGGATCTGTCGCGGCGCGGACTGCTCGGTGGGGTGGTGGCTGGGGCGGCGCTCACGGCGTTGCCCGCCAAGGCGAACGCGGACCCGGAGCTCACCGGGTGCGCGACGAGGATCGACTGGGAGCGGTTCCTCGGCGAGCAAGACCTGGTGTGGCAGCGTATCCCGCGCGCCTGGTACGAGGGACCGTTCCTGGGCAACGGTTTTCTCGCCACGGCCGTCTACCGCGAGCCGGGTGCGAACGCGGTCCGGTTCACCGTCGACCACGCGAAGGTGCAGGACCACCGGCCGCAGTTCGGCAACGAGTGGGGCGTGGCGCGGCTGCCGGTCGGGCGCCTCCTGCTGACGCCACAAGGCAAGATCACCGGGGTCGACCTCCGGCTCGACCTCTTCAACGCCGAGCTGCGCGGCAGGATCATCACCGACCGGGGCGAGCTGAGGGTCAGGGCGTTCGTGCACGCCGAGAAGTCGTTGCTGCACCTGGAGGTGCGGCCGACGAGCGGCGAGAAGGACTGCGCGCTCGAGTTCCGGGCGCTCGACGCGATGAGCCCGCGCATCATCCGCGAGCCACCGCCGGCGACGTTGCCCCTCAACCCCAAGCCGGTCACCCGCACCGAGAACGGGCTGACGCTCGTCACGCAGGAGATGGTCGCGGGCGGCCAGACCGCCACCGCGTATCGCATCAGGCGACTCCACGGCCGCACGGAGCTGCTGCTGTCGGTGGACCACTCGTTCCCGGACCGCACCGCGGAGGTGACGGTCAGGGAGACCATCGGCAGAGCGCCGATCCCGGAGGTGCTGCGGCATCAGCACCAGCGGTGGTGGCATCGCTTCTACCGCAAGAGCTTCGTGTCCGTGCCGGACGCGTTGATGCAGAGCTTCTACTGGATCCAGCTGTACAAGCTCGCGTCCGGCGCCCGTGCGGAGGCACCGATCATGCCCACCACCGGGCCGTGGCTGGAGCCGACGCCGTGGCCCTCGGTGTGGTTCAACCTCAACGCCCAGCTCGAGTACTGGCCCGTGCACGCGTCCAACCACCTCGAACTGGACCCGATCCCGCGCACGATCGCGCAGAACCAGCAGATCCTCGTCGACGCGCTGCGGCCGGAGTTCCGCGCCGACTCGATGGGGTTGCGGCGCAGCACCGACCCGACCTTCCAGGACGCCGGGTTCGTCGGATCGCCGCTGCACCCGTCACCGGACCCGGAGATCGGGAACCTGCCGTGGCTGCTGCACAACGCGTGGCTGAGCTACCGGCACACCATGGACGAACGGATCCTCCGAGACATCGCCTTCCCGGTGCTGCGCAGGTCCACCAACTACTACCTGCACTTCCTGCGCAAGGGCAACGACGGCAAGCTGCACCTGCTGCCCACCTACTCACCCGAGTACGGCGTCGCACCGGACTGCAACTTCGACCTCGCGTTGCTGCGCTGGTCGTGCCGGACCCTCCTCGACAGCGCCAGGATCCTCAGGATCGACGACCCGCTGGCGCCGAGGTGGCAGGAGGTGCTCGACCAGCTCGTCGAGTACCCGGTCGACGCGGGTGGGTTCATGATCGGCGCCGGGGTGCCGTTCGCGAAGTCGCACCGGCACTACTCGCACCTGCTCGCGGTCTACCCGCTGCACGAGGTCAACTGGGAGCAGCCGGAGCGCCGCGACCTCATCGAGCGGTCGTTGAAGCACTGGCTGAGCTTCGAGGGGTCGTTGCGCGGCTTCACCTTCACCGGCGCCGCCTCGATCGCGGCCCAGATGACCCGCGGCGACGACGCATTGCGGTACCTGCGGGAGTTCGTGGCCAGGTTCGCTCAGCCCAACACGATGTACTTCGAGGCAGGCCCGGTGATCGAGACACCCCTCTCCGCGGCGAAGTCGTTGCAGGACATGCTGATCCAGAGCTGGGGCGGGCTGATCCGGATCTTCCCGGCCGTGCCGTCCGTGTGGCAGGACGTCACGATCCACGACACCAGGACCGAAGGCGCGTTCCTGGTCAGCGCGGTGCGGCGCGGCGGCAGGACGCGGTTCGTGCGCGTGCACAGCGAGGCCGGTCAGCCGTGCCGCATCCGCACGGGCATCGAAGGTCCCCTGCGCGTCCGCGGCTGTTCGAAGTGGAGCGTGCACGACGGCGTCGTGGAGCTGGAACTGCGGCGCGGCCAGGAAGCGTTGATCCACGCGAAGGGCGAGCGCGACTTCACCATCGCGCCGGTGCGGATCTCCCAGCCCGGAAAGCGGTGGGGCCTGCCCGCGTTGCCGCCTGGTGGCAGCACGGTGCCGGTGGACCTCAGCGCGGCGTTCGACAACGACGGGCTCTCCAACGAGTTCACCAGCAGGGACGGGAACTTCGACGGCCTCGGCAACACCTACCCGGCCGCCCAGCTGCCGCAGACGGGGTCGGTGACCGACGACGGCGTCCTGTTCGAGTTCCACAACGGTGACGAGGCGAGCAAGAACAACGTCATCGCCAACGGCCAGACGCTGGCCGTCCCCACCGGGAAGTACGTGAAGCTGCACCTGCTCGCGGCCGCCGACACCGGCAACGTCGAAGCGGACGGCGCCGTCACCTACGCCGGACGCTCGGCCACCGCGCGGTTCCGCGTCACCGCGTGGCAGCAGCGGCCGCAGTTCGGTGAATCGGAACCCGTTGCGACCACGCTGATGCACACGCCCGCAGGGCCGGTGCAGAAGCAGGTGTCGATCTTCCACCAGACGATCGAGCTCGATCCCGCCGAGGAGCTCTCCGCCGTCACCTTGCCCAGGACGGGCGGGCCGCGCCTGCACGTCTTCGCGATCACCCTGGAGAAGTCGAAGTGAGATCACTGCTCACCGCGCTGGCGCTCGTCGCGGCGTCCGTGGCCGTACCCGCACCACCCGCCGTCGCGGCGGACCCGACGCTGGCGCTCACACCGCCGATGGGGTTCAACAACTGGAACACCACCGGCTGCGACATCAACGAGCAGATGATCCGCGACATGGCGGACATCTTCGTGTCCAAGGGCTTGAAGGACGCGGGCTACCAGTACGTGAACGTCGACGACTGCTGGGCCGACGCCACCCGCGATCCCGAGACGGGACGGCTGCGCAACCACCCGACCCGGTTCCCCAGCGGCATGAAGGCGCTCGCCGACTACGTCCACGCCCGCGGCCTCAAGTTCGGCATCTACACCAGCGCGGGCACTCTCACGTGCGCGAAGACGATGCCGGGAGCGCTGGACCACGAGGAGCTCGACGCGCAG
The DNA here is from genome assembly GCF_014648475.1 of Lentzea flava. Classification (GTDB taxonomy): domain Bacteria; phylum Actinomycetota; class Actinomycetes; order Mycobacteriales; family Pseudonocardiaceae; genus Lentzea; species Lentzea flava. The sequence continues at coordinate 51,911 of NZ_BMRE01000047.1, forward strand.
ACGTTCGCGGACTGGGGCGTCGACTACCTCAAGTACGACAACTGCAACAACCAGGGCCGCCCGGCGCTGGAGCGCTACACGAAGATGCGGGACGCGCTGCGCAAGACCGGCCGCCCGATCGTCTACTCGATCTGCGAGTGGGGCCAGAACAAGCCGTGGGAATGGGGCAAGGGCGTCGGCCACCTGTGGCGCACCACCGGCGACATCAACGACACCTGGTCCAAGACCGTCGAGATCCTCAAGCTCAACGCGCCGCTGGACCAGTACGCGGGACCGGGCCACTGGAACGACCCGGACATGCTCGAGGTCGGCAACGGCCGGCAGACCACGACCGAGTACCAGAGCCACTTCGCGCTGTGGTCGATCATGGCCGCGCCGCTGCTGATCGGCGCGGACCTGCGCAAGATCGCGCCGGAGCACCTCGACATCCTGCGCAACAAGGAGATCATCGCGGTCAACCAGGACAAGCTCGGCGTCCAGGGCAAGGTGATCCATCAGAAGGACGGGCACTGGGTGTTCGTGAAGCCCTTGGCCAACGGTGACAAGGCGGTGGCGCTGTTCAACGAGTCCGAGGTGAACGCGACGATCTCCACCACGGCCCGCGAGCTGGGCCTGCCGCGCAGCGTCGGCTACACCGTGCGGGACCTGTGGCAGCACAAGAACTTCCAGTCCGCGGGCAGGGTCTCGGCCTCGCTGCCGCCGCACGGCACGGCGATCTTCCGGGTGAAGGCCTCCCAGGACTGGTTCACCCACGAGCCCGCGATCGACACCTCGCTGGACATCGCCGAGAAGTACGCGGGAATCCCGAGCACGATCACCCCGGCCGGTGAACCGTTCGTGGCGACCGTGACGGCGACCAACCAGGCACCGATCCCGGTGCTGGACGCGTCGACCTCCTTCACCGCACCCGCCGGGTGGAAGGTCGAGAAACTCTCCTCCGAACGCGCGCCCGTGCTGCTGACCTCGCAGTCGGTGCAGAGCAAGTGGCGGGTCACGCCACCTGCCGATGCCGCGCCAGGAGCCCATGTGCTCAACGGCTCGCTGGGCGTGACGTGGGTCGGACACGGCACCCTCACCCGGCCGGTGACCTCGCCGGTGCTGGTGCCGGTCGCGCCGCCGTCGGGTGCCTCGCTGTGGGCCAGCGACGTCACGTTCACCACCGAACGCAGCGGCTACGGGCCGGTCGAGCGCGACAGGTCCAACGGCGGCTACCTCGGTGGTGACGGCAAGACGCTGACCATCAACGGCAAGACCTACGAGAAGGGCCTCGGCGCGCACGCCAACGCCGAGCTGATCCTGTACGTGGGCGGGCGTTGCACGTCGTTCTCGTCCGACGTCGGCATCGACGACGAACGCGACGTGAACCAGCAGGGCTCGGCGATCTTCGAGATCTGGGCGGACGGCACCCGCGTCGCCTCCAGCGGTGTGCGCACGTGGAAGGACGACGCGGTGTCCATCTCAGGATCGTTGCAGGGAGCCAAGTTCCTGCGGCTCGTGCTGAACGACGGCGGCGACGGCGTCAGGTTCGACCGCGGAGACTTCGCCGGCGCGAAGCTGTCCTGCTGAGCGCGATCGCGGCGATGACGGCCACGAGCAGGCCCGTGGACAGGATCTGTCCGCGGGCCTGGTCGTCGTTCAGCATCAGGCCGATGATGGCGACGATGCCGGCGAGCGTCAGCCAGGAGAGGTACGGGTAGCCCCACATCTTCACCGTCGGGTTCTCGATGGTGCGGCGCAGGCGGATCTGGGAGATCGCGATGAAGCCCCAGACGATGAGGAGCGAGGAGCCCGCGGCGTTGAGGAGGAGCAGGAAGACGGTGTCCGGCCAGAGGTAGTTCAGCAGGACCGAGATGAAGCCGAACGTCACGGAGGCCAGAACGGCGTTGCGGGGCACACCGTTCTTCCTGTTCAGCAACGCCTTGGGGGCCTCGCCGCGCTCGGCCAGCGAGCAGAGCATGCGGGACGCGCCGTACAGGGTGGCGTTGATGGCGCTCAGCAGGGCGATCAGGATGACCGCGCTCATGATCTGGCCTGCCGCCGGGATGCCGATCCTGGTCAGCACCGCGACGTACGGGCTGGCGCCAACTTCCGCGCTGTTCCAGGGGAGGAGGGTGACGACCACGGCCATCGAACCCAGGTAGAAGATGAGCAGCCGGGTGATGGAGGTCCGGACCGCTTTGCCGATGGCGTGCTTCGGGTCTTCCGCGTCGGCCGCGGCGATCGTGACCACTTCCAGGCCGCCGAACGCGAACACCACCGCCATCAGGCCTGCCACCACGCCGCCCCAGCCGTTGGGGAGGAACGGTGTGAGGTTGGCCAGCCCAGGCGAGTCGACTGACGGGATCACTCCGGCGATGGCGGCTGCGCCCAGGGCCAGGAACACCACGATGGCGGCGATTTTGAGGCCTGCGAACCAGAACTCGAACTCGCCGAAGTTTCGCACGTTGGTGAGGTTCACCGCGGTCAGGGCGGACATGAAGATGAGGACCCAGGCCCATTGCGGGACCGCCGGGATCCAGGTTGACGCGATCTTGGCGGCGCCGGTGGCTTCCACCGCGAGGACCACGCCCACCGTCGACCAGTAGAGCCAGCCGATCGTGAAGCCCGCCCATTCGCCCAAGGCCTTTTCGGCGTGCACCGAGAAGGCGCCGCCGCTCGGGTGTTCTGCTGCCATCTCGCCGAGCATGCGCATGACCAGGAGCGCCAGGAGGCCTGCCAGGGCGAAGGAGATGAGGACCGCCGGGCCTGCCAGCGCTATGCCCGCGCCTGTGCCCACGAAGAGGCCGGCGCCGATCACACCTCCCAGGGCGATCATGGTGACATGGCGTTGGTGCAGGTGGGTCACGCTCTCCAGCCCCGTTCGAGTGTGCCGATGGCGGGCCGATAGTGAATTCATGGCGGCGGAGAGTCAAATCGTGTGATCGGGGTTACACGTCAATCCAATGAGGTGAGATCGATGAACTCGCCCAAGGGAGCTTTGCCGCGGCTCGACTCGTTCTCCAGCGCGTTCGAGCGGTACTCGTCGTGGGGATGGCTCGTACTGCGCTCGGAGAACCGGCTGCTGCTCACCACTGATCATCAGGTGTCCGCTGTGGAGCTTGCGGCTGGGATTGGCGGGGAGGTGCAGCACTACCTGTCTGTTCGGATGCTGGCCGGGCCGGTGGTGGTGCTGCCGGGGGCTTCCCGGCGGTGGCTCATCCTCACTGCTTCCGGTGATTCGGCTTCTCAGGTGAATCTGATTCGGTTGCGGGCTCGGGGCGCGTTGACTCATCGGTTGGGGACGTTGGTGCCGTTGCCGCCTTCCCGGATTGATCGTGGGGTGGTGGGGTGGTTGGGGGAGCCGCCTCTGGAGAAGCCGTTTTTGCCGCCGTTTTCGGCTGTTGTGGCGGCTTTGAGGGCTGTTACCGAGACTGCTGGGTTGCGGTGATTGCCGCCTTCGGCGGGCGCGTGGGTCTTGTGGGTCGTCCCCCTGGTGCGTTGGCGTCTTCCTGTTGCGTGTCCGTAGGTGGGCGCGTGCCGTAGTCATGTTCCGGTTGCTTTCTGGGGCTCCGCCCCAGACCCCGCCAATCTGATCAAAGACCCACCAGCGCCGCGGGCGGGTTGATGGCACGCCTGGTGCGATGGGCGGCCGCCGGTTGCGTAGGTGGGTTGCGTTCCGGGCGGGACCCACCCCACCAGCCGGGTATGCCAAGGACTGCTCGGCTGCGCCATCGCTTGGGCTCGGCTGCGTGGTTGGGGTGCCGTTGCGTGGGTCATGCGGTGGTGGTTGGGGGGAGGACGTTCGCCACGAACTGGGTCAGCGTGTTGCCCCGGGGTGCGAAGTTGACCACCACGTAGGTGCCGTTGGTGCCCTGCTTCAGGCCCACGCCCACGCGGTCGGAGGACTTCCAGACCATGGCCGTGAAGTGGAGGACGTCGTAGTTGATGTTGTCGGACGTCATCTCGCGGGTGTAGTCGTAGCCGGTGGATTCGGCGTACCACTTTTCCAGTGCGTTTGTGGCGACCGTGTCGAGGGATCGTCGGGTGCTGCCGGTCCAGTACAGGTTCTCGCCGTAGGGGTTGGCTGGGCGGTGTTCGAAACCGTCTGTCTCGTGCAGGTGATCTGCCCATTCCTGGGCTGTTCGGGTCACCTCGGAATCGAGGGAGAGAGGCGGTGCGCCGTGCTTTGCGCGGTAGGCGTTGAGCAGTTCCACCGTCTTGGCCACGGGGTCGGCGGCCGCGGCAGGGGGTGTCGCCGTGGCCAGGAGGGTGGCTGCGGCGATTACGGTCAGCATCGTTCGCATGACTGGGTTTGTCCCCCGAGTGGGGTAGGGGAGGCAACCCGTTGGGGCAAAGTTGGCGTCTTGATTGGCTCTGTGTAGCCGGGTCTTAGCCTATGGGTGTGATGGAGGCCACGCGCTGGGGTGTGTGGTGGGGGTCACCCCTACGACCCCCTTGGGTTCGTGAGTGATACCCCGGTTGCTGTCCAAATTCACTCCACAGGACGTCGTTGGGCCTCTACCTTTGTGATGTCAGCCACGACGGAAGGAGCCGGACATGGATCGCCACGAAATTCTCGCTGACGAGGACGGCCACATTCGCGGGTACGACTAGAAGAGCCATCGGCCGTGCGCGAGGGAGTCGCCCGAAGAGACTCCCTCGCGGCCGGAGGCTAGGTCGTGCGGGTCAGTTGTTCGTTCATGATTAGGAAAGCGCCCAGGCCGTGGAAGTCGTTCGTGTTTCGTGGGCGGGCGTAGTAGTAGTCGGCGTTGCCGACGTTGGTGCCCTCGGAGATGTCCCTGATGTTGGTCAGGCCGTCTGAGCCGACCGACGCCTTGGCGAGGACTCCCTGGTAGCCCTTTGTTGCGACGGCCTTGTAGGACGCGTCGATGTAGCCGCGTTCTGCGCCGCGCGAGAGCATGAAGGTGTACATCGACGAGGCTGAGGTTTCGGTCCAGTTCTTCGGGTTCGAGCACTTGTCGACGATCTGGCACCAGCGGCCCGTGGCGGCGTCCTGGTAGCGGGTGTAGCCGATGGCCAGGTGCTTCACGATGCTGATGAGGTCCGTCCTACCGGGGTGGTTGGCGGGCAGGATCTCCAGCAGGTCGACCGCGGTCATGCCGAACCAGCCGATGGCGCGGGCCCAGTGTTCGGACGAGTGCCTGCCCGGGTTCTTGGCCCAGGATTCCGAGCCGTCGGCGTCGTAGGCGTGCCAGAGCAGGCCGTCGTCGGACTTCAGGTGGGCGAAGTAGGCCTTCATGTTGCGGACGGCCTCGTCGTAGCCGTAGGGATCGTTGTAGGCCTTGGCGTACATGGCGATGAAAGGCTGGGCCATGTAGACGCCGTCTGCCCACAGCTGGCCGACCTTGCTGGTGGCGTGGAACATGCCGCCGTCGGAGGTGCGCGGGTAGCTGGTGAAGCGGGCGCGGAGCTTGTCGGCCGCCTTCTTGTACTTCGCCTGGCCCGTTTCCTGGTGCAGGATCACGAACAGCGTGGCGGAGCGCATGGCGTCGAGGTTGTTGAAGCTGTTGCTGATGCTGCCGTCGGACTTCACGAAGCGGTCGACCCAGGCCTTGATGTAGTCGAAGTACTTCTTGTCGCCTGTGCGCTTGTAGACCAGGTACTGGCCGTACAGGTACAGGCCGCGGGTGTAGCCCCAGCCGCCCAGCTTGTCCGGGGTGAAGCGTTTCATCGTCGAGTCGACGACGGCTTTGGACCAGTCGGCCGGCGGGGCGGCAGTGGCGTTCGTCGGGGCGATGAGCGCCAACGAGATGGCGAGAATGCCTAAGAAGCGAGCTGTCCTCACTAGTGCTCCTCCTACTAGCTCATGCGGCGGAGGCGAGGACGAGCATTCCGTTTGGTTTGGACCACGTCAAGCGGACATCGGATGTTTCCGGGTGCTTGCGCGGATCACGAGCTTTGTCGGGAGTTCGCGGCGTTCGGGTGGGGCGCCGTCGAGGCGTTCGGCCAGGAGGTCGACGGCCACCTTGCCCGCTTCCTCCGTCGGCATGGCGACCGTGGTGAGGGCGGGGGAGCACATCGCGGCGTACAGGATGTCGTCGAAGCCCGTCACGCTGATCTGCTGGGGCACCTTGACGTCGTGTTCGGCCAGGTAGCTGAGGACGCCGAGGGCCATCAGGTCGTTGTACGCGATGAACGCTGTCGCGGTGGTCCTGAGGGCCTGTTCGGCGGCTGCCAGGCCGCCGGCGAAGTTCGGTTCGAACGGGCCGAGGACCGGGGCCCGGTCGCGCAGGCCCTGGAGCCTGCGGTTGTGCGACCACGACGCGGTGGGGCCGCCGAGGTAGACGTACTCCTTGTGGCCCAACGATTCCAGGTGGGTGATGATCTGGTCGATGCCGGAGCCGCTGTCCATCAGCACCGACGAGACGCCCGGCACCGTGCGGTTGATGAGCACGAGCGGGGTCAGGTCGGCGAGTTCGGCGATCGTGTCGTCGGGCGAGAGTGGTGAGCACAGCACCACGCCGTCGACCTGGGGTGCCATCGTGCGGACCAGCTCGGCCTCGGTCGCCGGGTCCTCGCGGCTGTCGCAGAAGAACACCGAGGTGCCCGCCTCGCCTGCCCTTGTCTGCACGCCGCGCAGCACGGCGGGGTAGAAGGGGTTCTCGAGGTCGGGCACCACGATGCCGAGGTTGCCGGTGCGGCCAGTGATCAGGCTTCTCGCGGCGCGGTTCGGCTGGTAGCCGAGTCCGCGCACGACGTCCAGGACCCGTTGCCGGGTGGTTTCCTTGACGAGGCCCGGCGCGCTCAGCGCGCGCGAGACCGTCGAGACGGACACCTGAGCCTGGCGAGCGACATCCCTGATGGTGACGGCCACGCGTGCATCATGGCAGTCAAGGTCGAGATCGACCCATTCATCCGATGTATGGGGACCTCAGAGCTCCAGGCCCGTCAGCACGAGCACGCGGGGCTCCGTCAGGTCCTCCATCGCCGCCCGCAGGCCCTCGCGGCCGGTGCCGGACTCCTTCATGCCGCCGTACGGCATCTGGTCGGCGCGGTAGCTCGGCACGTCGCCGACGATCACGCCACCGACCTGGAGTCGTTGCGCGGCACGGAAAGCCAGTCGCACGTCGGTCGTGAACAAGCCCGCCTGCAGGCCGTAGCGGGAAGCGTTGACGCGGTCGAACGCCTCCTCCACGGAGTCGACGCGGGCCAGCAGCACGACGGGGCCGAACACCTCCTCGGCGCTCACCTTCGCGTCCTCCGGCACGTCCGTCAGCACGGTCGGCGCGTAGACCCTGCCGTCACGGGTGCCGCCGGTCAGCACGGTCGCCGAGGCCTCGTTCACCCACGCCTCAACGCGTTCCGCGGCGGCCTTGCTGATCAGCGGGCCGACGTCGGCGGCAACGTCGAGCTTGTTCACGTGCTGCACAACGGCTTCGGACACCGCGTCGTAGATGTCGGTGTGCACGTACACCCGCTGCACCGAGATGCACGACTGGCCGGCCTGGTACATCGCGAACGTGGCGATGCGCTGCGCGGCGAACTCGACGTCCTGCCAGTCGGGGGCGACGATCGCGGCCGCGTTGCCGCCCAGCTCCAGCGTGACGTGCTTGCGCGGCACGCGTTCCTTGATGCCCCAGCCGACCGGGCCGGAGCCGGTGAACGAGACCACCGGCAGGCGCGGGTCCTCGACGAGCCTGGCGGTGTCCTCATTGGACAGGTGCAGCACGGACCAGGCGCCGTCGGGCAGATCGGTCTCGGCCAGCAGCTCGCCGAGCAGGAACGCCACCTTCGGCGTCGCGGGCGCGGGCTTCAGCACGATCGGCGCGCCGACCGCGAGCGCCGGGGCGACCTTGTGTGCCACCAGGTTCAGCGGGAAGTTGAACGGCGCGATGCCCAGCACCGGGCCGCGCGGCACCCGGCGGACCAGCGCGAGACGTCCCTCGGCGGACGGGTCGGTGTCGAGGCGCTGCAGCTCGCCGGAGAACCGGCGGGCCTCCTCCGCGGCCCAGCGGAACGTGGAGATCGCGCGGGTCACCTCGACGCGGGCCCACTTCAGCGGCTTGCCGGAGTCGTCGTTGATGGCCTGCGCGAACTCCTCGGCACGCTCGGCCAGGCGCCGCGACACGTGGTCCAGCGCGGCGGCACGGCGGTGGGCGGGCAGGGCGGCGAACTCCGCGGCGACGGCGTCGGCCTTGGCGACGGCGTTCTCGACGTCTTCCGGGGTGGTGAACGGGATCATGCGAGCAGAGCTCCTTCGAGCACGTCGAGGCCTTCGGCGAGCAGGTCGTCCGGGATGACCAGTGGGGGCAGCAGACGGATCACGTTGCCGTAGGTGCCGCACGTCAGCACGACGACACCCTGGTCGTGGCACGCCTTCGCGACGCGGGCAGCGACGTCGGGCGTGCGTTCGGTGAACTCGATGGCGATCATCGCACCACGGCCGCGGATCTCCGCGATGCTGTCGGTCTTCTCGGCGACGGCACGCAACCGGCCGAGAACCGTCTCCTCGATGCGGCGCGCGGCGGCGTTGAGGTCGCGCTCGCGCATCGTGCGGATGGCACCGAGAGCCGCGGCGCACGCGACGGGGTTGCCGCCGTAGGTGCCGCCGAGTCCACCGACGTGCACGGCGTCCATGATCTCGGCGCGGCCCGTCACGGCGGCGAGCGGGAGGCCGCCCGCGATGCCCTTGGCCGTGGTGATCAGGTCCGGCACCACGCCCTCGTGGTCGGAGGCGAACCAGGAACCGGTGCGGCAGAAGCCGGTCTGGATCTCGTCAGCGACGAACAGCACGCCGCGCTCCCGGCACCACTCGGCGACGGCGGGCAGGAAGCCGGGAGCGGGTGCGATGAACCCGCCCTCGCCCTGGATCGGCTCGATCACGACGGCGGCGGTGTTGTCCGCGCCGACCTGCTTCTCGATGGCCGCGATCGCCCTGGCCGCGGCCTCGGCGCCCGTCAGGCCGTCGTGCAGCGGGTAGGACGCCGGCACCCGGTACACCTCGGGCGCGAACGGCCCGAACCTGTGCTTGTACGGCATGTTCTTGGCGGTCAACGCCATCGTGAGGTTCGTGCGGCCGTGGTAGCCGTGGTCGAACACCACGACGGCCTGCCTGCCGGTGACGTGCCGCGCGATCTTGACCGCGTTCTCCACGGCCTCGGCGCCGGAGTTGAACAGCACCGACCGCTTCTCGTGATCGCCGGGGGTGAGCGCGTTCAGCTCCTCGCACACCTCCAGGTAGCCCTCGTACGGCGTGATCATGAAGCAGGTGTGGCTGAACCTGTCGATCTGCGCGTGCACCGCCTCGGCGACCGCGGGGGCGGGGTTGCCGACGTTCGTGACGGCGATGCCGGAGCCGAGGTCGATGAGCTGGTTGCCGTCGACGTCGATCAGCAGGCCGTCGTCGGCAGAGGAGATGTAGACGGGCAGCGTCGAGCCGACGCCGGCGGCGACGGCGTCCTTGCGCCGCGCCTGGAGTTCCAGCGATTTGGGGCCGGGGATCGCGGTGCGCAGTCGGGTCATGTGCTCAGCATGGCGCTGGTCAGCGCCGGGTGCAGTGTCAGATATGGCGATCTGGTGGCCTCTGGCTGTACAAATTGGCACGTGCCCATCACGCTGCAGGAACTGGCCAGGACGTTGCGGCTGCCGGTGCTCGCGGGGGACGTGTCGAAACCGGTGGGCTGGGTGCACGGCACGGAGCTCGCGGACCCGACGCCGTTCCTGGAGGGTGGCGAGCTGCTGCTCACCACGGGCCTGAGGCCGATCACCGACGACTACGTGGAACGCCTGGTGCGCGCCGGCGTGGTCGGGCTCGGCTTCGGCACCGGTCTCGGTCACGACGTGGTGCCGCCCGCGCTGGTCGCCGCCGCTGAAGCAGCGGGACTCGGGCTCGTCGAGGTGCCGCGCGAGGTGCCGTTCATCGCCATCAGCAAGGCCGTGTCGAAGGCCGTCGCCGCCGACGAGTACGCGGCCCTCACCCGCACCAGCGAGGCGCAGCGAGCCCTCACGAGAGCCGCCGTCCGTGCAGGAGTCGGGGGAGTGGTGCGCAGGCTCGGCCAGTGGATCGACGGGTGGGCCGTGCTCCTCGACGCGGCAGGCCGGCCCGTGCACGCCCACAACCCGCGGCTCGTCCCCGACCTGACGGCAGAGCTGGGGCGCCTGAAGACCGCGGGCGGCCTGGCCAGCGCCGCGTTCGAGCTGGACGGCCTGCACGTGTTCCTCCAGGTCCTCGGCAGCCGCGCCCGCGGCGTGCTCGCGGTCGGCACCGCCAAGCCGGATCCCGGCATCGTCAACACGGCCGCGTCGCTGCTCGTCCTCGCGCTCGCGCAGAACGACTCCGTCGACGCGGCGAGGAGAGAGCTCCGCGCGGGCCAGTTCCGGATGCTGCTGGCCGGGCTCGCGGTCGACGGCCTGCCCGACCGGTTCCGGGTGTTCCTCACCGGCGAACCACCGGACGACGACGTGTTCTGGGCCGAGCACGACGGTGACGTCGTCGTGCTCGCCACCGAGTTCGACGGCTTCGCATCGTCCGAAGTGGACATGACGGAGGTCGCGCGCGGGTACCGCGAAGCCCGGCAGGCGCGGCAGGCCGGTGTTCGCGCGTTCGAGGACCTCGCCGGGCACCTGAAGCTCCCGGACGGCTTCGCCGACGCGCTGCTGAGGCCGTTGGACGCGGAAACCCGCGAAACGCTGCGCGTCTGGCTGGCCCATCACGGCGCGTGGGACCCGGCGGCGACGGAGCTGGGCGTGCACCGGCACACCCTCAGAAACCGCGTGCGCAAAGCCGAACAGGCCCTGGAGCGTTCGATGGACTCGCCCGGCCTGCGCGCGGAACTGTGGCTAGCCCTCCACAGCGAAGGTCAGTGAGGCGGTGTAACCGGACTGGACGTTCCCCGACATGGTCGCCATCTGCCGGTCCGTGCCGTCGCGGAATACCATGTCCTGCTTCAACGAAGTGCGCGCCATGTTCTGGACGCTCTGCGTGTACCCGGTCGTGCCGTAGACCTCCTTGCACGTCGTCTCGGGCAACGCGAGCTGCGAGGTCGTGATCTTGTTGCCCGCCTTGGTGGCCTCGGCGAGGCTCGGGTAGACCTCGAAGTGGATGTGCGGCCAGCGTCCCGAGTACGCGCCGGGGAAGACGCTGACGAACGTCAGCCTGCCCGACGAGTCCGCCTCCTGGACGCCGCGCAGGAAGTTCTCGTTCCGCACGCGGTCGGAGTACATCGAGTAGTCGCCGTTGATGTCGCAGTGCCACAGGTAGACCGCGGCACCGGCGTACGGCTTGCCGTCCTCCTTCTGGACCGTCAGCTCGATGGTCAGCGGCACGCCCTCGGCCGTGCGGGTGGACGAGCCGAAGCTGGAACGGATGTCGGAACGCACGATGCCGCTCTGGGTCAGCGCGTTCGGGCCGTTGGAGCCGTCGCCGGGGTACGGCCCGGCGGTCTCCTCGGGAATCGCTTCCAGCGGGGTTCCCGCCGCGGTCGTTCCGGCGGCGTAACTGCTCGTGGTGATTGGCGCGGTTGAGTTCGAGGTCGTGGTCGACGGTGCACAGGCCACGAGGGTGAGGCCTGCGCCGCCGAGCAGTGACAACGCCCGCCGGCGCCCGATGAGCGTGGCGAGGTCGAACTGGAGGCCGCGGTCGTGGTTGTCCGTCATGGGGACAAGGCTGCGGTCGTTTGCTGTGAGTCGCCTGTGCGCCGCCTGTCAGGAAGGTAGCGGATCCAGATGTTCAGAACATCTGGATGTTGGGAGTATCTTCACGTCATGGCGACTCGTCACGTGTACGTCGTGCGGCACGGCGCCGCGGATCCGTTCGGCGAGCTGACCGGCGCCGGGCAGCGGCAGTCGGAACTGCTCGGGCAGCGCCTGGCCGGCCTGCCGATCGACGTGGTGTGGCATTCGCCGCTGGCCAGGGCGGTGCGGTCCGCGCAGATCATCGGCAGGTCGCTGCCCGGCATCGCCGTGCGGGAAGCGGCCGAGCTCGTCGACCACGTGCCGCACGTGCCGGAGGAGATCCCTGCCGGGTGGGCGGGATTCTTCGACGGGTACGACGCCGCTGAGGCCGCCGCGGGTGCCCGTGTCGCCGAGGCGCTGATCGCCCGCTTCGCCCGTCCCTCGGAGACCGAGACTCACGAGGTCCTGGTCACCCACGCCTACCCGGTGGCGTGGCTGGTGCGGCACGCCCTCGACGCCCCGCCGGCCCGGTGGCTCGGGCTGGACTGCGGCAACACGGCACTCACGGCGATCGAGTACCGCGAGGGCGCAGCGCCGACGTTGTTGCTGTACAACGACATGGGCCACCTCCCACCGGACCTGCGTTGGACGGGCTTCGGACCCGCCGTGCGGCCTTGAGGGCTCAGCGTCGGAGCACCGCGTGGGCGGCGCTGAGACGGTCGGCCTCGTCGCGTTCGGAGTGATCGCCCGACACGTCGTCCGCCCAGCGCAGCAACCGGCGCAGGGGCTCGTCCGCCGTCGTCGTGACGACGCGGGGGCTGCCGAGAACGACTTCGCCGCTGGTTCCGTCGATCGTCACGAGCGTGCCTTCGCTGATCGTGCGTCCTCCGACGACGGCGGACGCGTCCGCGACGACGAGGTCGGCGACTCCCACGACAGCGGGTTTTCCCATCGCCCTGGCGACGACGGCGGCGTGGCTGGCCGGCCCGCCGCGCGCGGTGAGGATGCCCGTGGCGGCGGCCAGTCCGCGCATGTCGTGCGGCGAGGTCTCCTGGCGCACCAGGACGACCGGGCCGTCCACGGCCATGCGGACCGCCGTGTCCGCTGTCGTCGCCACCCTGCCGGTCGCGACACCGGGACACGCGCCCAGCCCTCTGGCCACGACGTCCTCACCCGGCGCGATCCGGGGTGTGCGAACGTGCCGGAGGTGGTGCGGCGAGATCCTGAGCAGCGCTTCGTGCCGATCGATCACGCCCTCGTCGGCGAGGTCCGCGGCCACGCGGACGGCCGCGGCCCCGGCGAACCCGCCCGGCCTGACCTGCAGCAGCCACAGCTCGCCGGACTGGAACGTGAACTCGACGTAGCACGCGTCGCGGTAGTGCGCCTCGACCCGGCTCAGCGCGTCGAGCAAACCGGCCCACACCACCGGTTCCCGGTCGGCCAGGTCCCGCAGTGGCAACGTCGGTGAGGAACCCGAGACGACGTCGTCACCCTGCTGTCCAAAAAGGACTTCTCCGAACGGGACGTTCGCACCCCTGTTGGGATCGCGGCTGAACGCGACCCCGGTGCCGCTGTGGTCGTCCCGGTTCCCGAAGACCATCGTCTGCACGATCGCGGCCGTGCCGAGGTCGTGCGGGATGTCGTGCAGCTCCCGGTAGGTCCGCGCGCGTGGCGTGTTCCACGACGAGAACACGGCCTCCACCGCCGTCCTGGCAGCGGCCGCACTCGTGAGTTCCAGGTTGAGGATCGTGTTCATCATTCCGGGCATCGACACGGCGGCCCCGGAGCGAACGGACACCACGTCGAACCCGGTGATCGCCGCCGCGAGCTCCTCGTCGAGCCCGCCGGGAAGACGTCCGTCGCGCAGGAACGCGCGACAGGCCTCCGTGGTGACGACGAACCCGGCGGGCACCGGCAGTCCCAGCCGGTGCAGGACGACGAGGCCGTGAGCTTTGCCGCCCAGCACCTCCGCCGTCTCGTCGAGCTCGGCGGAGAGGTGCCGAATCCACCTCATCGCGGGATCCCGAGCGTGACGAGCAGATCTTCGTGCAGCTCCGCCCACACGACGTGGTAGGACGACGTGCTGTCGGCGAGCTCCTCCCACTTTCCCGCGGTGGCACGGCCGAGGGCCTCTGCCAGGCGGGTCTGGTAGCGGCCGAACCGGGGCAGCGCCGAGGCGAGCTCGGCGCAGACCGCGGCGGCACGCCGGTCGAAGTCGGCGAACCGGTCGAGCACGCGGGCGTCGTAGGACGGGTCGCGGTGATCGTTGGCGATCATGACGCCGTCGGCGGACCGCAGCTGCCACGCAGTGCAGAGGTCGAGCAGCTCCGGGTTGAGCACCAGGAAACCGTCGAACGCCGCGGCCACGGCGGGGCGGGCGGCGGCGGACTCCAGCTCGGCGGCGATTCGCTGGGCGTGCGCGGCTCGACCGCTGCCGGTCAGGCTCCACACGCCGAAGTCGGCGTTGCGCGTGACCAGTCCGGCGACCGCGAGGTCGATCAGCTCGGACTCGACGTCCGGTTCGCCGAGACCCGTGGTCGCCGCCAGCCTGGTGAGGCCGGCGGTGCCGACGCAGCGGAGGGCGTGCAGCACCAGCAGATCCGGCCCGCTCACGGCGTGGCCTTCCGGACGGCCGACACCGCGTGGCCGGCGCCGCGCCCGCTGGAGCGGGCGACGATCATCCCGCCCCGGACGCGCACCGCGACCTCGGTTCCGTCACCGGGATCCGTGACACCGAGCGCGGACGCCACCAGCGCGTCGTCGTCGAGCACCACCCGGACGCGCTGCCAGGCCTCGGGTGCGAACACGCGCCGCAGGCAGCCCGCGAGGTCGGTGATCCTGAGCCGGACGAGGCGGCCGGTCTCGGCGGGGTCGCCGGTGACGATGACGATCGTCGTCCGCTCGCCGGAGCGGACGGCTTCCTCGGCGGCCCCCAGACGGCCTGCTCCCAGGACGGTGATCAGGCCGTCGGAGGCGAGGTCGGCCTGCCGGCCGCTGATCTGGTCGACGAGACCCGCCGGCGCCGTCCAGCTGTCCGCGCACGGCGTCGCCGGGGTGACGAAGGGCAGGTGCGGTGGCGCCCAGGTGTCCCCGAACCGGATGTCGGCGAGGTGCCGGCACGCGTGCGTCAGGTCGAAGGGATCGCCGGACCCCGGCGCGATCTCGGCCCGGTGGCTCGCGCCGCCCAGCAGGGTGAGCGCCAGTTCGGCCAGCCGCACCCGGCGTGCCGGCGCGCCCGCTTCCAGCGCGATGGCGAGCAACAGCGCCTCCAGCCGGGTGACCTGCGCCAGCACCTCGCGGGTGTGTTCGTCGTCGAGGACTCCGTCCAGCGAGCGCAGCTGCAGGCGGCCGCCCCACGCCGTACCGCCCAGCGGCAGGCGTTCGAGCCAGACCCTGGCGAAGTTCTCCAGCGCGTCGTCCAGCGACTCTGGCGGCACCGGGGGATCGACCTGGCCGGTGGTCTCGACCAGGTCGATCAGCACCGCCAGGTACAGGGCGCGTTTGCTCGGGAAGTTCGAGTACACCGCGCCACGGGTGAGCTCGGCCCGTTCGGCGATCCGGTCGATCTTCGCCAGGGCGTACCCGTGTTCGGTGAACTCCGCCTTCGCCGCCGCCAGCACGGAGGCCCGCGTGCGTTCCTGCTGCTGTGCCCGTGTCAGCCGAACCATGAACATCAGGATACTCACACCATCCAGATGTTTGTAATATCTGAATGTCAGCTGAACTCCGGCAAGGTCAGCGCGGAGTGCTCGGGACGGCCGCCCTCGACGGGTACCGTCTCCAGCTCGCGCAGAGCGGCGTTGCGTGCGGCCAACGCCTCCGCGGTGGAGGGGAACAGCGCCGCGTCGCCCTCGGCGACCAGGCCCTGGTTCGCTTCGACGAACGGCCGGGTCACGCGCTCGTACGCCTCGAACGCCGCCGTGTGGTCCGGTGCCGTGGCCAGGTGTCCGGCCAGCACGTAGGCGCCGACCAGCGCGAGGCTCGACCCCTGCCCGGTGAGGAACGACGGCGCGTACGCGGCGTCACCGACCAGGGCGACCCGGCCGGACGACCAACGCGGCAAGCGGATCTGGCTGACGGTGTCGAAGAACAGGTCGTCGGCCGTGCGCATCGCCTCGACCATCCTGGGCACCTCCCAGCCGTCGCCCGCGTAGGCCGACGCCACGAGGTCGCGCTGCGCCTGCGGATCGTGGAACGCGCCGAACGGGGCCTCCGCGCGGACGAAGGGCAGGAAGCCGTGCACGGTCTCGCCGTCGCCGATCGCGTACAGCGCGGCGGCGCGGCCGGGCTCGTTCCAGATCACGGCCTCGTGCTTCAGGCCGAAGTGGTTGGGCATCGTGAAACCCGCGAAGCAGTAGCCGAGGTAGCGGTGGAACTGTTCCTCCGGGCCGAACGTCAGCGCGCGCACCACCGAGTGCAGTCCGTCCGCTCCGATGACGTGGTCGTAGGTACGTCGAAGACCACTGCGGAACGTCACGTCCACGCCCCCGGCGTGGTCGTTCATCGTGGCGATGGAGTCCTCGAAGAGGAACTCCACGTCGTCTCGCACGGCGTCGAAGAGGATCTCGGCGAGGTCGCTGCGGCGGACCTCCAGGTCGCTGACGTCGCCGCCGGAGACCGACTCGGGGCGCAGCGACGCGGCCTGGCTGCCGTCCGCGTTGAGGAACGTGATCCGCCGGGTGTCCACGTGGACCTCCCGCAGGCGGGGGAGCAAGCCCATGCGTTCGACGACGCCGAGCGCCGTGCCGCGGATGTCGATGGGGTATCCACCACCGCGCAGGGTCTGCGCCTTCTCCACGACGGTGACGTCGACGCCGTGACGTCGCAGCCAGAACGCGAGTGCGGGGCCGGCGATGCTGGCGCCGGAGATCAGGACGGTGCTCATGGTCCCTCCAGATAACTAACTCAGGTATCCTTTTTCGGGCCGCGGTGATCGCTGCGGTTCCTGTGTGATCGACACTAGCATATACCTAAGTTAGGTAGATAAGTATGAGTGAGGCCGGACTCGATGTCGCGACGGTGCTGCCGCGGCTCATGCAACTGGGCACGGTGCTCAACCGCAGCCAGCTGGTCGACCGGGCGATGGAGCACGTCGGCATCCCGCTGGACCGTCCGGGGATGACCGTGCTCATGACGTTGCGCATGGCGGGCCAGCCGCTGCGAGTGGGGGAGATCGCCGCCAGGATGCAGGTCGTCGGCCCGCACGTGACGAGGCACCTGCACGACCTCGAGCGCGCCGATCTCGTCCGGCGCGTCACCGATCCGAACGACCAGCGCGCACGCCTGATCGAGTTGACCGACCAGGGCGCCGCGGCCGCGGGGCGCTACCTGGAGGCGATCCTCGGCTGGTTCACCGGCGCGGTCGCCGACTGGTCCGACGAGGACCAGCGGACGTTCGGCCGGCTGCTCATCCGGTTCGTGGACGACCTCCAGGCGCGCCTCGCGGACGTCAGCTGAGGGAGAGCAGCACGGTGCTGGAGCCGTGTCGGGGTTGGAGCTTCAGCACCGTGCCCCCGAACGTGCCGGGCGTTGAGGAGACGGACGCCCAGCCCGTCGTCTTGCCACGCAGTTCCTCGACGGTCGACGCCGCCAGCGGCTTCCCGTCGATCACCACGCGTTTCACGCCCGCCGGCACCATCAGCTGCGACTCCTGCGGTGCGCCGGTGAGCCGGACGAGGAGGTGGTCGCCGAACGAGTGCGCGTGGAGGTTGCCGAACCGGCCGTCGGCCGACGGCGAGACCAGCCAGCCCGCGCGGTCCTTGCGGTCGAGGTCGTTCACACCCCACGGCTTCGACCAGATCTCCGGCGTGCGGAAGTTGAGCGGCATCGCGGCGGACGCCCGCAGGTAGAGCGGGAACTCGTCCAAAGTGGCCTCTCGCGTGATCGTCCGGCCACCGGTCACCCGAGCACCGGAGAACAGGTCGATCCACTCGCCACGAGGCAGCCACACGTCGACCGGCGTCGGCTTCCCGGCCGCACCGTCCGCCTCGGCTCGGTCCGCCGTCACGGGAGCCGCGAGCAGATCCGGCCCGACCATGAACTGCTGGTCGGCCTTCCACGCGGCCTCCTCGTGCGGGTACCGGAAGGCCATCGCCTGCGTGATCGGCGTGCCATCGCGGGATGCGCGAACCGCCTGCGCGTACAGGTACGGGAACAGCTCGTGGTGCAGCACCGCGGCCCGCTTGAACCGGTCGAACGTCGCCGCGTCGTACACCCACGGTGTCGAGTTGCGGCCGGAGCTGCCGACCTGGAACACCGGCGTGACGGAGGACTGCTGCGCCCACCGCACGAACAGCGACTCCGACGGCCCGCCGCCGAGGTTGCGGTAGCCACCGATGTCCGAGCCGTGCACCGGGTGGCCGGAGATCCACGAGTTGATGCCCCGCCGGGTCGTGAGGCGCAGGCCGTCGAAGCTCATGTCCGCGTCGGCCTGCCAGAACCCGTGCAGCAGCGTGGGCATGCCGTCGCCACCCGCGCGGAACAACGTCGTGTAGTCGTCGCCGTGCACCTTCCGCAGCGTCTTCACCACGGATTCGGCGTACAGCAACGGGTACTGGTTGTGGATCAGCGTGCCGGGCCCGCCCGCGAACGTCGTCTCCTCGAAGTTGTGCTCCTCGCCCCGGTCGCCCTTGACTGTCGTGTCTCGGGTGATCTGTCGCAGGTTTGTCTCGGTTGTTGTGACACAAGGTT
>NZ_BMRE01000048.1 GCF_014648475.1 Lentzea flava
GATCGGCGCGCAGCATCAGGTCGATCAGTTCGGCCAGGGCGTCGCCCTGGCGCTCGTCGCGCGAGCGCGGGTCCGGGCCCTCGGCGGTGGTCGGCCGGGGCTTGGCCAGCGGGTCCAGCAGCGTCACCAGCGTCGCGCCGGTGACCGCGTCCAGGGTCGCCGCGAGCTTCCAGTCCCCGGCCTTGTTCTGCCGCAGCGTCAGCCGGTTGCCATCGGGCGCGGGTTCGGGGTCACGGGGTTCGGGGTCGTTCTGGTAGAGGCCGTAGGCCAGGTCTTTGCCGAACGTGCGCACCGCGGCGGGCTCGTGGTCGCGGGCGCAGTCCACGACCAGGTTCTCGACCTCGGCGGGCAGGTGCTTCATCGCCTCGGCGACCGCGGCGACGTGGTCGAGCGACAGCGCGCCCTCGGCCGCGGCCGCGGCGGTCACTGGAAGGGCCGGGGCGAGTTCGCTGCCGGTCGGGGTGATCTCACTGCTGAGCAGGACGGCCTGCTCGACCCAGCGCCGGGCGGTCGTCGGATCCCAGCGGAGGGCGTGCCGCAACACCTGCGGCAGAGTTTTGTACCCCAGCTCCGCGGCGGCTCCGCGCCGATTCAACTCGGCGATGTCCTGCATCACCGCATATTCGCGCGCCCGGATTTCCGTCACCTTGCCGACGATGCTGCGCAGCAGCTCGTCAGTGGAGAGGAGTGGAAGCCTGGGGTCGCTCACGTGTTCGACTCTACCGCAAGATCACGAGAATATTACGGTCGAAAATGAACACCATCGAGTGAATCGAACCCGACCCCCCGAAGTCAAGCCCCAATCGCAATTGTCGCGAAACGGCGATGACGCAACCAAAGCTCGGTAATCCCACTCACATGCTCACCAGCCGCCTGTTCCGCTGCACGATCCGCTCCAAATACCCAGCCACGGCCCGGACGGACGGCAACCCGAGCACCTCCCGCTGAGCCCTCCGCACCCCACCCCTAATCTCCCCGCTCCCCAGCCCCCGCCGGCAGGCCGCAGCAACCGCACCCGGCGAAAATCCCTGCACCCGAACCCCGAGCCCCAGCTCACTAACCCGATGCGCGTTGTGCATCTGATCGTGCATCACAGGCAGCACCGCAACGGGCACCCCGGCCCGCATGGCCTCACGAATCGAGTTGTACCCGCCGTGCGACACCAGCAAATCCGCAGCCTGCAACAACAACGCCTGCGGCACAGCTTCGACCAGATGCACGTGCGGCGCGGCGGACACCTCAACCGGCAGCCCGCCGGTGAGCACCACCGCCTCGCAGTCCACATCAGACAGACCGGCGATCAGAACTTCCAGATGCGCCAGCGGTGAGTGCCGCAGCACAGCATCCGGGATCGCGTCGAAGTCGAAGAGCCGCAACGCCGACTCGGAAGCGAACACCCCGCCGGACGTGCTGGTCGACGCAACCACGAGCGGGCGCGCGGGATCGAGATCGGCGAGCCACTGCGGCAAGCGCTCCCCGGCGCTGTGGTGTGAGGGTTGCTGATAGGCGAACGCGGCGGGCATGGGTTGGCGCGCAAAGGAATACGCCGGAGGGAGAGCGTCCAGCCGCCCGTACCGATGTGCTGAGTCGAGCGATTCGTGCAGCGGCAGACGAAGTTCCGCACGTCGTTCGTTCAACGCGCACAGCAGCGTCAGGCGGTCCATGTACTGGCCGACACCGGTGGGTGCGGCCACGTGCGGTACGCCTAGCCGTTCTGCCACAAGCATTCCCGCGAACTCGATGCCCGCGCGCAGCACCAGGTGTGGCCGGAAGTCGGCGGCCACGGGCAGCAGGGCTCGCACTGCCGCGGTGATGTGCGGGCCCGCCGCGAACTCGACGATCATCTCGTCGGCGAACGGGTCGTAGTCCGGGGGGAGCGTGAGCACCTCGCCCTGCAGCAGGTCGGCGAGCTGGTCGCACACCTCGGGCAGCACGCCGGCGCAGCGCACCGGTTCCTGGGCGAAGCCGCGCAGGACTGAGACCGGGCCCGCTACCAGTACTTCGTGGCCCAGTTCGGTGAGCATCGTCACGAGGGGGAGCATGGCGCGCGCGTGGGCAGCCGAGAACGCGACTGTGCACAACACGCGCACGACGAACCTCCCCTGCCGCCAAGGGTCCTGGTTCCCCACAGTAGGGAGCGTTGCGGGCGCGGTGGAATGGGGGAGTTCCACTCACGGGTAACGTCGCGGACATGGCGACACTGGTGACGTTCCACGCTCATCCCGACGACGAGTGCATCGTCACGGGTGGTGTGATGCGGAAGGCGTTCGAGGAGGGGCATCGGGTTGTGCTCGTCGTCGCCACCCGCGGGGAGGCCGGTGAGGTACCGGACTTCCTGGAACCGGGTGAGGAGCTGTGGCAGCGGCGGGTGGACGAGACGTACGCGGCGGCCGACCTGCTGGGGGTGGCGCGGGTGGAGTTCCTGGGCTACCTGGACTCCGGGATGATGGGGGACGAGCGCAACGACCGGCCGGGATCGTTCTGGACGGCCGACGTCGAGGAGGCCGCGCGCAAACTGGCCGCGATCCTGGAGGAAGAGGACGCGAAGGCGCTCACGATCTACGACAGCTTCGGCGGTTACGGCCACCCCGACCACATCCAGGTGCACCGCGTGGGCCAGCGCGCCGCGGAGATCGCCGGTACGCCCGCGGTCTACCAGGCGATGGTGAAGGAGTCGGAGTTCCGCGAGGCGATGCGGCGGGCGGGAGAGGCGGAACCGCCGCCGCTGGGCGAGGACGCCGTGCCGGAGTCGGAGCTCAACGTGGGTGTCGACGTCAGCAAGTACCTGGACGTGAAGCGGGCCGCGATGCGCGCGCACGCCTCGCAGATCCCCGAGCAGTCGTTCTTCCTGGCGCTGGACGACGAGACGTTCGCCCACGTCTTCGGCACCGAGTGGTTCATCCGCGAAGGCCACGGACCGGAAACCGCTCTGGACCTCTAGGAGCGCGGGGGCGGTCCGCAGGGCCGCCCCCGGTTCCGTGTTGCTCAGCTGGTTCAGGCGCTGCGGCGGCGGCGCAGGAACAGCAGGGTGCCGGCACCGGCGCCGACGAGACCCAGGCCCGAGAGCAGCAGCCACAGCGGGGACGCGCCGGTCGCCGCGAGCGGCGGTTCCGGCGTGCTGCCACCGGGAGCCGGCGGCGTCACGGAGGACGAGGGCGCCTCCGTCGTCGTGGTGGTGGTCGTGGTCGTGGTCTCCGACGGCGGCGTCGACTGCGTCGGCGGCGCCTGGACGCACGACTTGACCAGCTTCTCCCAGTTGAAGTCGTAGCTCTTCTTCGGCGTGGTGTCGGACGCCTTCACCTCGACGACGAAGTTGTGGTCGACGGAGGCGTCGAGCTTGTCCCACGTCTTCGACCAGCTGTCGCCGAAGTTCCTGGTCGGCTCGAGGACGGTGGTGCCGTCCTTGACGATCACGGTGTTCTTGTCACCGGGCGCGTACTGGGTGAGCTTCACCTTCAGCACGGTCACTTTGGCGTTCTGGTCGCAGTAGGCCTCCACCTTCGGGGTGTGGGCACTGGCCGGGGTGGCCAGGGCCAGGGAGGCCAGAGTCGCGGTGGCGGTCACCGCGAACGCGCCGAGAACTCTACTTGCCAACGGATTTCTCCTGCTCTAGTTGGTGCGTGGCGGATCGAGCACATCAGGTTTCTTGATCACCCGACCGGGTGAACCGCGCCACGCTAGCAACACTGAGCGGTCGAAAGGTCACTGTCCGGCAACACTTGAATCGTCAATCAGGGAATTTCGTCACCCGTTCGAGGAGGCCGAGCATCCCGGCGACCAGTCGCATCTGGTCCACTCCGCGCACGTCGGCGTCCAGCAGCCGCGGCGAGCAGATCATCACCGCGAGCACCTGGGCACGGGAGAGTGCCACGTTCAATCTGTTACGTGACAAAAGAAAGTCCAGGCCACGCGGCAGGTCCACGGTGGACGACGACGTCATGGACATGATGACCGCGGGCGCCTCCTGCCCCTGGAAGCGGTCCACTGTGCCCACTCGCGTTTCGTCGAACCCCGCATCGGCGAGCCGTCGGCGGATCACCCTGACCTGCAGGTTGTAGGGCGCGACCACGAGAATGTCCGCATCGGTCAGTTCGCGCGTTTTGCCGTTGTCCGTCCACGTACGACCGACGATTCGGCGCACCGTGTCCACCACGGCGTCTGCCTCTTCGGTCGACGACGTGATGTTGTGCCGGTGATCGACCTCACGCAGGTAGATGCCGGGCTCGATGCCCTCGATCGAACGGTTGTGAGCGGTTTCGTGCGAATGGAGCAGTCCCGCGTACGACAGCTCCGACACCGGCTTGCACACCGCCGGGTGCATGCGGCGCGTCTCGGCCAGGAAGTAGCCCAGATGGCCGGGGATGACGTCCGCGTCGCCGAGCAGGTGCCCGAGCGCCGACGCGTCCGATCCCGGTGGGTGCACGCCCTGCACGACCTGCGGCAGCTGCTGCGGATCTCCCAGCAGCACGAGGTTCCTGGCGGCGGTGGCCACCGCCACGGCGTCGGCGAGGGCGAACTGGCCGGCCTCGTCGATGATCATCACGTCGAACGGCTGGGCCTTGATCACGGCGTTGGTGAACGTCCACGCGGTGCCGCCGACGAGGTGCCCCTGGGGGTGCTCCTCCCGCCAGCGGGCCAGCGCGCCGTTGTCCTTCGGCTGGTCCCAGGGGCAGTCCTCCTCCGGCTTTCCCTTGGGGCGCTTGGCCATCGGGATGCCGGGGTCGACGCTGGACAGCACGTTCTCCACGGCCTTGTGCGACGTGGACGTCACCGCGACGGTCTTGCCCTGGTCGATCAGGTGCTTCACGAGCTTGGTCGCGAGGTAGGTCTTGCCGGCGCCGGGCGGCCCCTGCACCGCGAGCGTGCCGCCGTCGAGCTGGTCGACGGCCTTGATCACGGCCTGCACGACGTCCGGGTGCTGCGGCAGCGGCTGTGCGGGCGGGGTGCGCAGCAGCAGGTCGATGCCGGGGTTGCGGGGCAGCAGCGGCAGCAGGTGCACGGCCTGTTCGGCGAGCTCCGCGACCGCCTCGTCCTTCGGCGCCGCCGGAACCGGGCTGCCGGGCAGCACCGCGATCGGCAGTTCGGAGTGCTCCTGCGAGGTGCTTTCGGTGAGCACCAGCTCGTACGGGTTGTCGTCCGCCACGACGGCGTTGCGCGTGACGTTGCCGGGGTAGAGCAGCCTGACCTGCTCGTCCTTGCCGAACGGGTGCGGCCGCTCCGGGTCGATCCGCGCGTGCACCTGGCGCTTGTGCGTGCGGACCCGTCCGCTCGGTGGCACCCAGTCCTCGGCCTTGAGCGTGATCGGCACCGCGCAGTTGGAGTCGGTCTCCAGATCGGAGATCGGCGCGCTCGCCTGCCGGAAGAAGTCACCCCACGCGGGGCTCGCCTCCCGCCGGTGGTAGCCGACCGTCGCCGCGAACAACGTGTGCCCCTCGGCGATCAGCGGCTCGGTCAGGGCGGCCATCCGCCGCGCTCGTTCCGCGGCCTTCTCCAACGCGGCCTCGTCGCGCTCCTCCCGGACCGCCGTCTCGATCCCGTGCTCGCGCTTGATCTTCTCCAGCAGATCCCGCACACCCCTGGTGGGAACGTCGTCGTGCAGCAACGGTTTCAGGGCCTGCAGCGTGTACTCCCGAGTGGACACCCGCAGCACCCGGCGGGTGAGCGCGCCCAGGTCGACGCAGCGCCGCACGAGTTCGTCCACTTCGGACTCCCTCGTCGCGGTGCGCGCCGCCCGCCCGGCGAGGTCGTGCGGCGTGAAGTGGTACACGGTGCCCGTGGGCGTGCGGTCGACGAACTCCGCGAACGTGCCCTCCCAGCCGGGCGTGCGGAACGTGTCGCCGTCGACCTCCAGGAAGACGTCGTCCTCGGCCGGTTCCGGCAGGTGCTGCAACGCCTCCGGGGCGACGACCTCGTAGGTCGTGACGCCGGTGCGTTCCTGCTGCACCTGCAACCGGGCCTGCGCGGTCAGCGCGGTGAAGCTCGCGGGCGACAGCGTGGCTGGCCGTTCCTCGGTGGCCGCGAGCGCGTCGATGGTGTCGATGCCGGCGGACACCAGCTTCCGCCGCTGGTCGGCGCGCAGCCCGGCGACGAGCGACAGGTCACGGGCCTCTTCGCGGCCGGTGGCGCAGTGCCGGGCGAAGCGGCAGCCGGTGCACGCCGCCCTGACGTCGCCCCACGACCGCTTCGGCGCTGGTCCTGGGTTCGCGAGCCGCGCCTTGAGGCGGCTCAGCAGGGGAGCGAAGTCGGCGATCCGGAACGAGGTGCGCCTGCCGTCGACCAGCAGGTGCGCCCGCTCGGCACCGACCGCCTGAGCGGCCGCGGTGAGGCTCAGCACGGCCAGCGGAGTGGCCTCCTCCGCGGACGGCTCGTAGCCGGTGGGCGTGCGGATCAACGTTGCCGAGCAGTGGAAAACGCCGTCGAAGAAGACGGCGTTCTCGATGACGTCCACACCCGCGCGCATCTCGTCGGCGGTGCGGGCGGCCAGGACGCGCAGCTCGGCCGGATCACCCTGCCGATCGCCGCGGCCCAGGTAGCTGCGGTGCTCGCACTCGAGCAGGTCGACGAGGTCGGACGGGCTGGCGAGCATGGGAAGTGATGCTAGCCAGCACCCCCGGCGGCACGGGCGAACGACCCGCGTTCATCCCCGTCACGCGGGTCGTCCGCCCGCGCCGCCAGGAGCTACACGTTCGCCTCGACCAGCTTCAGCAGGGCCTCGGCGTGGGTGTTCGGGTAGTCGTGCGGCCGGAACGGCCTGGTCTGCGCCCGCACCAGCGCCGCCGCCGCGGCCAGTTCGCCGGTGCGCACCTCGGTGTCGCGGTGCAGGAACGGGAAGTGCGGTTCGCGGACCTCGTCGGGCCACAGCAGCGTGTGCAGGACGATCACGCCGTGCTGGGGGCGCAGAGCGGCGAGGGTTTCCTTGCCGCGCAACCCGAACTTCACGATCGCCGCGGTCTTGGTGCGTTCCAGGGTCTCGCGCAGCAGCACGTACGAGCGGACCGAGAGGTCGTCCGGTTCGACGTAGTAGCTGCGGTGCAACGCGATCGGGTCGAGGTCGGTCTGCGGCGCGAACTGCTGGACGTCGATGACGCCGTCCTCGGGGGCCGGCAGGTCGCGCGGGTCGATCTGCACGATCCGGCCGTCCTCCAGCTCGTAGCCGCGGCCGATGTCGTCCGGGGTCAGGCGCAGCGAGCACTCGCCGCACACCTGCTGATGCCGGACGCGGCCGCTGTCCTCGCGGTGCACCAGGTGCACCCTGCCGCGGTGTTCCGTCGACGCGGCCACCAGCCGCACCGTCATCGTCGTCATGCCGAACCGAAGTGCTCCCCGCCACACAGTTCTCATGACAAATGGGTACTCGAACACGTGGTCGAATAGTCGCTCTGCGTGACGAAAGGACTCGTTCGGATGCGTCCGACCGGTACCTCGGACACGTGCGGCGGGACATTCCCTACCAGGGCGCCGGTGCGTAGTCCTTCAGGAAGCACCCGTACAGGTCCTCGCCAGCCTCGCCGCGCACGATCGGGTCGTACACGCGCGCGGCCCCGTCCACCAGGTCCAGCGGAGCGTGGAAGCCCTCGTCGGCGAGCCGCATCTTCAACGGGTGCGGGCGCTCGTCGGTGATCCAGCCGGTGTCGACCGCGGTCATCAGAATGCCGTCGGTGGCCAGCATCTCCTCGGCGCTGGTGCGCGTCAACATGTTCAGCGCCGCCTTCGCCATGTTCGTGTGCGGGTGTCCGGAACCCTTGTAGGCGCGGGAGAACTGACCCTCCATCGCGGACACGTTCACCACGTACTTGCGCCGGAACGCGGACTTCGCCATCGCCGGGCGCAGCCGCGAGATGAGCAGGAACGGCGCGGTCGAGTTGCACAGCTGCACTTCCAGCAGCTCCACCGGGTCGACCTCGTCGACGTTCTGCACCCACGAGTTGGTCGCGGCGGTGTCCGGCACCAGGCCGCCCGCGTCGATGTCCTTCGAGCCCGCCATCAGCGCCAGCGTCGTCACCGAGTGCGCCTCTGGCACCGCGGTGCCGGGCAGGGCGAGCTGGCCGTGGCCGCCGAACGAGATCAGCTCGGGCCTGCGGGCGTCCCCGGTCAGCGCCTCGTGCTCGGCGGCGGCGAGCGGCGCGTAGGCACCGGAGGAGCGGCGCACGGTCTGCGCGGCGTTGTTGATCAGGACGTCCAACGGGCCGTGCGCGGCCACCTCGTCGGCCAGCGCCAGCACCTGGGCCGGGTCGCGCAGGTCGATGCCCACGATCTTGAGCCGGTCGATCCAGTCGGCCGCGTCGGGCATCGAGGCGAACCGGCGGGCGGCGTCCTTGGGGAACCGGGTGGTGATCGTGGTGTGCGCGCCGTCACGCAGGAGGCGCAGCGCGATGTACATGCCGATCTTCGCGCGGCCCCCGGTCAGCAGCGCGTTGCGGCCGGTCAGGTCCGTGCGCGCGTCCCGCTTGCTGTGGTTGAACGCGGCGCAGGACGGGCAGAGGTTGTGGTAGAAGGCGTCGACCTCGACGAACCGCTGCCGGCACGTGTAGCAGGAGCGCGCCCGCATCAGCGTGCCCGCCGTGGCGCCCTGGGCGTTCGACACGAGCGGCAGGCCCTGCGTCTCGTCGTCGATGCGGTCCGGCGACCCGGTGGCGGTCAGCGCCGTGACGGCCCTGTCGTTGGCCGTGATGGCGGCCTTGCGCTCGGCCTTCCGGAACTTCTTCGCGGCCTTGAAGATCTTCGCGGTGGCCCGGCGGACGCGCACCGCGTCCTCGTGCTCCGCTGGCAGGTCCTCGACCTGGGCAAGCACGCGCAGGCAGACTTCCAGCTCTGCGGGGTCGATCGAGGTCATGAGCAGGCATTTTACGGGTGGAGGGGTGGTGGTCCGATGACCGGGCCCGAACTGCTGGTGCTGTGGGACATCGACAACACGCTGATCTCGGCCCGCGGCTTCGGCGGGCTGATGTACCGCGAGGCGTTCCGCGCGGCGTTCGGCAGGGAGCTGAACGGTCCTGTCGACCTCGGCGGACGCACCGAGCTGGACATCATCGCCGAGCTGCTCGGGCAGCACGGGATCGAGCACACGGAGGAGGCCGCGCAGCTGCTGGCCAACGCGCTCGCCAACTCGTTCGAGGGCCGCAGGGCCGAACTCCCCGGCCACGGCGAGGTGCTGCCGGGCGCGCTGCGGGCGCTGGAGCACTTCGCGAACGACCCGCGCGTGCACCAGGGCGTGCTGACCGCGAACCTGCCCAGCGTCGCGCGGATCAAGCTGGAGGAGTTCGGCCTCGCGCATCTCGTCGACTGGGACGTGAGCGCGTTCGGGGACGACCACGCCGACCGCGCGGAGCTGGTGACGTTCGCCCGTGCACGCGCACGGCACATCCGGCCTTTCACGGATGACGAGGTGGTGCTCATCGGCGACACCCCGCACGACGTGCACGCCGCGGTGACCTCCGGTGTGCGCCTTGTGGCCGTCGCCACCGGACGCAGCAGCGCCGAGGACCTCCGCGCGGCCGGCGCGAGGGCGGTCCTGGACGACCTCAGCGACCTCGAAGAACTGATCAGGCAGGTGTGGAGGACCGCCGCGCAGGGAAACCGCACGGCATGAACCCCGAAGCACCCGACGCGGACGTGCAGGAGCAGCAGCAGGAAGTCGTGCCGCAGGAGCCACCTGAGACGCCGGACGCGCCGCTGGAGGCGAACGAGGCGGACGCCTACGAGCAGCTGCAGGAAGTTCCGCTGGACGACGAGGACCGGGGCTGAACGGGTCTGGTCTGGCATCCGTCACAGCGTTATCGTGCGCGGCATGCCCACAGCAGGCGGCCCGACAGTCAAACGGCTGTCCCAGCCGGACGCCGACATCAAACCCAAGGCCCTCGGTTTGCCCAGAGGGCGGGCGGTGATCTCGGTCTTCGGCTCCACCCAAGACATCGAGACGGATCTCGCCGCGAAGTTGTTACCGGTGCTCAGATCCGTCGTGGTGACCGCGGCCCGCAACGGCGCGGTGTTCGTCACCGAAGGAACCGACAGAGGCGTTGTCCACTTGCTGGGCATGGCTTTGCAGGCGTGCGAGCAGCGTTGGCCCGTCGTCGTCGGTGTCGCGCCCAGCAGCAAGGTGCACGACCTCACCGAAACCTCCACCAACGGTCAGGTCGCGCTGGAACCCAACCACAGCGTCGCGGTCATCGTGCCCGGTTCGGAGTGGACGGACGCGACACCCGTGCTGTTCCGCACGATCGACGCCGTCCGGCACCGCAAGCCGGTGATCGCTCTCGTCGTCGGAGGCGAGAACGAGAAGGAGGTCGTCGACCACCTCAGCGGCGACAACCCGCTCCTGGTGCTCGCGGGGACGGGTGGCCTCGCGGACCGCATCGCGACCGGTGACCTCACGGGCGATCTCGCGGTGCTCGTGCGCAGCGGGAAGATCTTCATCGTCCACGTCGACGAGGGCGCGGGCAAGGTCGTCACCGCGCTGGAACGGTTGCTGGGCAAGGAGAAGCCCGTCAAGCCGCCGAGGATCTGGCCCAAGGTCCGCTACCGGGCGCCGGAACCGCGGCCGCTGATCGACCCCGGTTTCGTCGTCGCGTACCCGGCGCTGGCGGACGCCATCCACGACGCCAACGCCGTTGTCGCCCCGGCGTTCCACGAGCTCGACGCGCAGGCCGACGTCGAGCAGAACCGCTACCGGCTGATGGCGGTGCTGGCGATCGGCGGCGGGCTGACCACAACGGTGTTCGGCGCGCTGCAGACGTGGCTCAAGGACACGCCGTGGCCAGGAGTCCTCGTCGTGGCCGGCGGTGCGTTCGCGGCGGCCATCACGATCGTGGCGCGCAAGCGGGAGTCGCTCGACAAGTACCTCACCGCGCGATCTCGCGCGGAACGGTTGCGGGCCCTGTACTTCGCCCACCTCGCCGCCCCGGCGCCCGCCACGGAGGAGGAGCGGCAGGACAAGGTGGCCGATCTGGAAGCCGCGGTCAGCGACCGCAAGCACGAGGTGGTCAGGACGTGAGCGACAAGCAGAGGCAGGCGCAGTTCGTCGAGGCGTACCTGCGCCACCGCTTCCAGGACCGCCTGGACCACTTCGAACGCGGCCGCAAGCGGTACTCCAGCGCTCGCACGTGGACGGTCGCGATCTCGGCCGCCCTCTTCATCGCCGCGGCCGCCGCGGCAGCCGTGGGGATGGCGGACGGGCCGCGCAGGGCGTTGTGGGGCTTCGCCGCCACGACGCTGGCCGCACTGGCCACCGCGGTGTCGCTCTACGAGGCCACGTTCGGATTCCGCCGCCTGGCGCGGGAGAACGCCACCACTTCCGTTGCGCTGCAACGTCTCGCGGTGGACGGTCCCACGCCCGACGACGTGGACGACGAAAGGCTCGTCGCATTTGTGACCGAAGTGGAGTCGGTGCTGCGGTACGGCCGGTGACGCGAATTCCTGGCAACAATCGATCAAGATTGCTGCCGGGAAAACGCTTTCTGGCTTTGCCGGACCGGTTAACGCGCTGTGGGTGGTCGATTACGGAAAGCACTAGATCTGGTGTTTCCGGCAACCCGTTGTCATGATGACCTCATCCCCCGATGCGGAAGCAGGCACGACATGACTTGGGCGCGTCCCGCGATCGCCGAGCCGGAAACCGGCACCTTCGCCGAGGCCAAGGCTCTGGAAAAGGAGCACAGCACGATTCAGAACAGCAAGGCGGCACGGACCGTGGCCTGTCACGCCACGGACGCGCTCGACTGCGCTGACCTGCTCGAAATGCTGGGACTCACCGCTGCGGACGGCAAGGTCCGGGCGTAGCCCCGCGACTGGATCCACCACTCGGCCACCAGCAGGTTCACCACGAACGACAGCCAGTTCGCGGTGGCGAAGACCAGCAGTCCCGCGGCTTCGTCGGCCGGGGACACCAGGGCGCCGAGAGCAAGGCCCCACAACCGGCCGGTCACGGCGGCGCCGGTGAGGGCGAAACCGCGGATCATCCAGATGCGGTGTTCGCCGAACCTGCGCTGCCGTGCGGTCCGCAGCCCCTGCACGGCGCTGACGAACCACAGCGCCGACAGCACCGTCAGCGGTCCCGACGTCGCCAGCCCGTAGAGCGACAGCTGGGCGCACACGAGGCCGAGCAGGGACGACGGAAGCACCGCGCCGAAGTAGACGCGGCCCATCACCCGGTGCACCCGCGGATGCCGGGCGCGCAGACCCGGCCAGAACTGCGAGACACCCGTCAGGATCGCCACTGTTCCGGTGAAGACGTGTGCGACCAGCAGGCCGTAGTGAACCGGCCCGTGCAGTGCGGGCCTGGCCTGACTCATGTCCAGCGTGACGTACGCGCTCGCGGCGAAGATCGTTATCGCGACGCAGACCGCTCCGGACACCGCCAACCAGGCGACATACCCCCGAGAAGTTTTCATGCCGCAAGGCTGTCAACGACGTCACTCGATTGCGCTGGTGTGCGCCCCCGAGCAGGCGGTGGGGTGCGCCCTACTGGGATGATGGCGCTCATGCGGACGGTGGAGATCTCCGAAGAGCCGATCAGGCTAGGGCAGTTCCTCAAGCTGGCTGCGCTGGCCGAGGACGGCGTGCACGCCAAGGAGCTGATCGAGGACGGGGAAGTCCACGTCAACGGCTCTGTGGAGCTGCGCCGCGGTGCGCAGCTGCGCGACGGCGACGTGGTGGTCGTCGAGGGTGAGGAAGTGCGCATTTCCGTTCGGCGGTAACACATTGCTCCGTTCGGCGGTAAGCGTATGCACAAACGCAGACGATCTCACCAGGGTCTGAAGACCTCTTCTGAACGATTCCCGCCAGTCATACGTAACCTTTATGTCCCTTGTGGACACGTGGAATCGTCTTGCGGGACTGCGGTTTCCAGACGGTGAGACGCGCGTCACGTCCAGTCTGCGGGCAGCGGAGAAACTTTTTTCCTGAGCCTGTAACGCGGATGCCGGGACGGGCGAATCACCGGTTGCGAGCTTCGGCCGCCGAGCCTGAAAGAGGCGTTGCCGGAGTTCGACGATTCAAGGTCCTCGGGGTGACCTGCGTACGTGCACGTCCGGAATCGCCTGAGCCGGGGAGATCAGAAACGATGAGTGAGCAGGTCCGTGCTGCCCGTGACGTCGACGGGTTGCACTCCACGCTCAATCCGCTGTCCGAACACAGACAGACACACCCACCAGTTGCCCGCTGGGAGAGCCGCTACCGCTACGCCGTGATCACCGCCGACGTGCTGACCGTTGCCCTGGTCGTCGTCGCCGTCGGTGCGATCATGAGCATGCGCCACGCCGCGTTCGGCCCGCTTTCCCTTGTCCTGCTGGATCTGCTCACCGTGGTCGTCGTCGTGGGCTCGCTCGCGATCAACCGCGTGTGGACGCCCGCGGTGCTCGGTCAGGGGGCCGAGGAGTTCCGAAGACTCGGCCGGGGTTTGTTCGGTGCCGTCGTGGCGCTCGGTCTCGGAGCGCTCGCGGTCGACATCCCCGGCGCCCGTCTGTGGGTCTTCGTCGTAGTTCCCGCGATCGCCCTGGTCGCGTTCCCCATGCGCTACCTCCTGCGCCGCCCGCTGCACCGCGGCCGCAGTGAAGGTCGCTTCCTGCTCTCGGTCCTCGCCGCCGGCAACCTGGACACGGTCGAGGACCTCATCCACCGCACCAGGCGCGTCGCCCACCTGGGCTGGCGCGTCGACGCCATCTGCACCATCGACGGCCGCGGCCGCTCGGGCACCGAGGTCGACGGCGTGCCCGTCGTCGGCCAGCTGCGCGAGCTCGCCGACCACGTCCGCCGCGGCGGTTACCGCATCGTCGCCGTGACACCCGACGCCTACTGGACGCCGCGCCGCCTGCAGCAGCTCGCCTGGGCCCTCGAGGGTTCCGGCGCCGAGATGGTCGTCTCGCCCGGTCTGATGGAGGTCGCGGGACCCCGTCTGCACATGAGCGCCGTGCTCGGCATGCCCCTGCTGCGGGTGAGCGAACCGGCTCTGAGCGGCTTCCGCCGTCTCGTCAAGGAAGTCGTCGACCGCGTGGGTGCCTTCCTGCTCCTGATCCTGCTGGCGCCACTGATGTTCGCCGTCGCCGCGTTCGTGATGATCGACAGCCGCGGTCCCGTGTTCTACCGCCAGAAGCGGGTCGGCAAGGGCGGTCAGCCGTTCACGATCATCAAGTTCCGCACCATGGTCACCAACGCCGACGCGTTGCGCGCCAGGCTCGCCGCCGCCAACGAGGGCCACGGCCTGCTGTTCAAGATGAAGAAGGACCCGCGCATCACCAAGGTCGGCTCGTTCCTGCGCCGCTACTCGATCGACGAGCTGCCCCAGCTGTTCAACGTCCTTTCGGGCAGCATGTCGCTCGTCGGCCCCCGCCCGCCGTTGCCGGAGGAGACCGCGAAGTACTCCTCGGACGTGCGGCGCCGCCTTCTCGTGAAGCCCGGTTTGACTGGTTTGTGGCAGGTGAGCGGACGCAGCGATCTCTCGTGGGAGGAGTCGGTGCGCCTCGACCTGCGCTACGTCGAGGACTGGTCGCTCGCCCTCGACGCCGTGATCTTGTGGAAGACCTTCCGCGCCGTCTTCGGCGGCCAGGGGGCCTACTGATGGAGAAGACTCCTGTGATTGGCATCGCCGTCATCGGGGCCGGGTACTGGGGGCCGAACCTCGTTCGCAACGCCCAGGCCACGCCCTCGCTGCGCCTGCGCTACCTGTGCGACCTCGACGTGGAGAAGGCCCGGCGCGTGCTGGGGGAGTACTCGACGGTCCGCGCCACCGCGTCGCTGGACGAGGTGCTCGCCGACCCCGAGGTGCACGCGGTCGCCATCGCGACCCCCGCGGCCACCCACCTGCCCGTCGCCATGGCGGCGCTGGAGGCCGGCAAGCACGTCCTGGTCGAGAAGCCGCTCGCGGCGAACTTCGAAGACGGCCGCAAGCTCGTGGAGACCGCGGAACAGCGCGGCCTCACGCTGATGCTGGACCACACGTTCGCCTACACCTCGGCCGTGCAGCACCTGCGCAAGATCATCCGCGGTGGCGAGATCGGCGACATCCAGTACATCGACTCGGTGCGCATCAACCTCGGCCTGGTGCAGCCGGACGTGGACGTGCTGTGGGACCTCGCCCCGCACGACCTGTCGATCTTCGAGGCGATCCTGCCCGACGACGTCACCCCGGTGGAGGTCGCCGCGCACGGCTCCGACCCGATCGGCGCGGGCGTCGCGTGCGTCGGCCACCTGACGGTGCGGCTGTCCAACGGGGCGATCACGCACGTGCACGTCAACTGGCTGTCGCCGACGAAGATCCGCACGATGGTCATCGGCGGTTCGCAGCGCACGGTCGTCTGGGACGACAACAACCCGGCGCAGCGACTGTCCATTTACGACCGCGGGGTCGACCGTTCGGAGGAGCAGCAGAAGATCTCCTACCGCACCGGCGACATGGTGGCGCCGGCGCTGGTGGAACGCGAGGCGCTGCGCACGATGATGGCGGAGTTCGCCGCCTCCATCACCGAAAAGCGCCCGCCCCTGACCGACGGCCGCGCGGGTCTGCGCGTGCTGGCCGTGCTGGAGGCGGCGTCGGAGTCGCTGCGCTCCGGCGGAGTTTTCGTTCCCGTTCAACAAGTGGAAAGCAAGGTGTCCTGATGTCGGCCCAGAATGATCCGGCGCAGCCGATCACCGGCCAGCGCGCCCTCGTCACCGGTGGCGCGGGCACGATCGGGTCGTCGGTGGTGGACCAGCTCGTCGAGGCGGGCGCGACCGAGGTCGTCGTGCTCGACAACTTCGTGCGCGGCCGCCGGCAGAACCTGGCCTCCGCGCTGGAGTCCGGTGTCGTGCGCATCGTCGAGGGCGACATCAACGACAAGGCGCTCGTCCGCGAGCTGACCGAGGGCATCGACCTCGTCTTCCACCTCGCCGCCATCCGGATCACCCAGTGCGCGGAGGAACCGCGCCTCGCGCTGGAGTGCCTGGTCGACGGCACGTTCACGGTCATCGAGGCCGCCGCGGCCGCCGGCGTGAAGAAGGTCATCGCGTCGTCGTCCGCGTCGGTGTACGGCCTCGCCGAGCAGTTCCCGACCACCGAGCGGCACCACCCGTACAACAACGACACCTTCTACGGCGCCGCGAAGGCGTTCAACGAGGGAATGCTGCGCAGCTTCAAGGCCATGTACGACCTCGACTACGTGGCGCTGCGCTACTTCAACGTGTACGGCCCGCGGATGGACGTCCACGGCCTGTACACCGAGGTGCTCATCCGGTGGATGGAGCGCATCGCCGACGGCAAGTCCCCGCTGATCTTCGGTGACGGGGCGCAGACGATGGACTTCGTGCACGTGCACGACATCGCCCGCGCGAACATCCTCGCCGCCAAGGCCCCGGTGACCGACACGGTGTACAACATCGCGTCCAGCAAGGAGACCTCGCTCAAGGAGCTCGCCCTCGCGTTGCTTGCCGCGATGGACTCCGACCTGCCGCTGGAGCACGGCCCCGAGCGCAAGGTGAACGGCGTGACCCGCCGGCTCGCCGACATCAGCGCCGCGGCCACCGACCTCGGGTGGAAGCCCGAGATCGAGATGGACGGCGGGCTGCGCGACCTCGTCGCGTGGTGGCGCGCCGAGAAGCAGAACGCGTAGCACCGCAAGGCCGCGTCCGCGGTGCCCGCTGGCTCTTCGGGGGTCGGCGGGCACCGCGGCCGCACTCCAGTAGTTGCGGTCGCGGTGCTCGCTGGCTCGTCTGGGTCGGTGTGTTCCGTGGTCGTGCCGCAGAAGTTGCGTCCGCGGTGCCCGCTGGCTCTTCGGGGGTCGGCGGGCACCGCGGCCGCACTCCAGAAGCCGCGGCGCGGCGTCCGCTGACACCCCCAGGTCGGCGTGGCGCCGCGCCGCAACCCCCACAGATCGAGGTACAGCAAGTGATTCCGGTTATGCGGCCGTTGCTCGGCGAAGAAGAAGCGCTCGCCGCCGCCGAGGCCGTGCGGTCCGGGTGGGTGGCGCAGGGCCCGAGGGTCCGGGAGTTCGAAGAGGCGTTCGCCGCGTCCGTCGGCGCCCGGCACGGTGTGGCCGTGTCGTCGTGCACCACCGGGCTGCACCTCGCCGTGCACCTGCTCGGCGTCGGGCCCGGCGATGAGGTGGTCGTGCCGTCGCTGTCGTTCATCGCGACCGCCAACGCGGTGCGCTACACCGGTGCGACGCCCGTCTTCGCCGACGTCGATGCCGCGACCGGCAACCTCACCGCGGCCACGGTGGAACCGGTTCTCACCGCCAGGACGCGTGCCGTGATGGTCGTGCACCAGGCCGGCGTGCCCGCCGACGTCGAGGCCCTCAAGGCGTTGTGCGAGCCGCGCGGCATCCCGGTGATCGAGGACGCGGCGTGCGCCGCCGGCTCGACGTACCAGGGGAAGCCGGTTGGCACGAACGCGGTGCTGGCCGCCTGGTCGTTCCACCCGCGCAAGCTCCTCACCACCGGTGAGGGCGGCATGGTCACCACGGACGACGCCGACTGGGCCGTTCGGCTCAAGCGGTTGCGGGAGCACGGGATGAGCGTGTCCGCTGCCGACCGCCACCACGGCGGGTCCGCGGTCATCGAGCAGTACCTGGAGACCGCGTTCAACTACCGGATGACCGACATCCAGGCCGCCGTCGGCCTGGTGCAGCTGTCCAAACTGGACGCGATCATCGCCCGCCGGCGTGAGCTGGCCGCGCGCTACCACGAGCTGCTCGCCGGTGTTCCCGGTGTCACGGCGGTGCGCGACCCCGAGTACGGGACGACGAACTACCAGTCGTTCTGGGTCTGGCTGCCCGGCGAGGCGCCGGACCGTCAGGAAATCCTTGCGGGCCTTGCCGAACGCGGAGTGTCGGCACGGCGCGGAATCATGGCGTCACACCTCGAACCCGCCTACGAGGGGCACCCCGGCGCGCCGCTGCCGGTGACGGAGGCCTTCACGGCCAGGACGCTGATTCTCCCGCTGTTCCACGACATGACCAACGACGATCAGGACACCGTCGTGTCAGCGTTGTCGGAAACTCTTCACACACCCCATCTGACCGTCCGTGGTTGAAAGATAAAGATTCAGGTTGCACCGGAAGATTTTTGTGTTGCCACGTAACGGTTCCAACGAGATCGCCGACGTTCGGAGTAGCAGCCCTGTGCTGTCCAGCGTAGTGCGCGGATCACACACGGTAACTCCGTCCGAGAGGTGAAACCCCATGGTGGCTCAGCAGTCGCGTCTCGTGCGAGTGCTTGTGATCACGGCGTTAATCGCATCCACGATGTTCGTCCTAGGTGTGTTCAACGCGCCCAGCGCACACGCGGCTCCGTGTGACTTCCCGGTCACCAACAAGGTCGCGTGCGAGAACACCCAGCCCGGTGCCGACAACTGGCAGGCCCAGTACCGCGACGACGCGATCCTCGGCTACACCACGGACATCAGCTACACCCCCGGCCAGACCGTCAACTTCAAGATGCTGACGTCGGCGTCGTCCTACAAGCTCGACATCTACCGGCTCGGCTGGTACGCGGGCAAGGGCGCGCGCTACATGGGCACGGTCAACCGGAACACACCGCAGAACCAGCCACCATGTCTGCGGGACGGACCGACCGCGCTCATCGACTGCGGCAACTGGGCCGTGTCGGTCAGCTGGAACATCCCCGCCACCGCGGTGTCCGGCATCTACTACGCGCGCCTGACGCGCAACGACACCGGCGCGGAGAACGAGATCGTGTTCGTCGTCCGCGACGACACCTCGACGTCCAAGATCTTCTTCCAGACCTCCGACGCCACCTGGGTCGCCTACAACCGCTACGGCGGCAACAGCCTCTACTTCGGTGACGGCCCCGGCCAGGGCGGCTCGTCGTACAAGGTCAGCTACAACCGCCCGTACACCGGCGGCGACGGCGACGAGAACTTCATCTTCAACGCCGAGTACCCGATGCTGAGGTTCCTGGAGCGCAACGGGTACGACGTGAGCTACACGACCGACATGGACTCGGCCCGGCGCGGGCACCTGATCAAGAACCACAAGGTGTTCATGGCCGTCGGCCACGACGAGTACTGGTCGAACGAGCAGTGGAACAACGTCATGGCGGCCCGCGACGCCGGCGTGCACATGGCGTTCCTGACGGGCAACGAGATCTTCTGGAAGACCCGCTGGGAGAAGAGCATCGACTCGTCCCAGACGGACTGGCGCACGCTCGCCTGCTTCAAGGAGACCAAGGGCACCCAGAACGACGGCCTGAACGACTGGACCGGCACGTGGCGCGACCCGCGCTACAGCCCGCCGCAGGACGGTGGCAGGCCGGAGAACGCGTTGCTGGGCAACATGTTCACCGTCAACGGCCGCCGCGACGACTCGCTGCAGGTGCCCGCCGCGTACGGCAAGATGCGGCTCTGGCGCAACACCGACCTGCCGAACCTGGCCTCCGGCACCACGTACACGTTCCAGCCCGGCACCCTGGGCTACGAGTGGAACACCGTGTACGACAACGGTTATCAGCCCGCCGGTGTGGCCCAGATGTCGCGCACCACGGTCAACCTCGACGGCTACTACGGGCTGAAGAACTACGGCGACGAGTACGGCTCGGGCCCCGAGACGCACGCGATCACGTACTACAAGGCGCCTTCCGGTGCGCTGGTGTTCGGCGCGGGCACCGTCCAGTGGGCGTGGGGAGTGGACGACGAGCACGCGTTCCTCACCAACACCCCGACGTCGGACAAGCGGATCAAGCAGGCGACCGTCAACTTCCTCGCGGACATGGGCGTGCAGCCCTACCAGCTGTGGGCGGCCGACCAGCTCGTCATCTCCGGTGCCATCAACGACAACGCGGCGCCGAGCGTGCTCATCACGGACCAGCCGGCGCAGTCCACCGTCGGCCAGCCGTACACGTTCGGCGGCACCGTGATCGACGCGTCCGGCAAGGTCGCGGGCGTCGAGGTGTCGACCGACGGCGGCACCCGCTGGCACTACGCCAACTGGCAGGCGGGCCAGACGACGTGGAGCTACACGTACACGCCGTCGCAGTCCGGCACCGCGTCGCTGAAGGTGCGCGCGGTCGACGACTCGCTGAACCTGTCCACGCCGGTGCAGGCCACGCCGAACGTGGCGGCCCGCACCTGCCCGTGCGGCATGTTCTCCGGCCAGGAGGTCCCGAAGGTCACCTCCGCCAACGACAACTCCCAGCTCGAGCTCGGCGTGAAGTGGCGGGCCGCGAGCAACGGCTACGTCCGCGGCGTGAAGTTCTACAAGGGCACCGGCAACACCGGCACGCACACCGGGTCGCTGTGGTCCGCGAACGGCGACCTGCTCGCCACCGGCACGTTCACCAACGAGTCGCCGACGGGCTGGCAGACGCTGCTCT
Organism: Lentzea flava; assembly: GCF_014648475.1. Taxonomy (GTDB): domain Bacteria; phylum Actinomycetota; class Actinomycetes; order Mycobacteriales; family Pseudonocardiaceae; genus Lentzea; species Lentzea flava. The sequence goes on from NZ_BMRE01000048.1 coordinate 20,296, forward strand.
TCCCGTCGCCGGTCGCGGTGACCGCCAACACGACCTACGTGGTCTCGTACTTCACGCCGACCGGTCACTTCGCGTACGACACCGGCGGGTTCTTCAACCAGCAGGCGTACATGGAGCCGATCACCGGCCTGAAGTCCGGTGTGGACGGACCGAACGGCGTGTTCCGCTTCGGCGCCGGGTTCCCGAACAACTCGTTCGACAACACCAACTACTGGGTCGACGTGGTGTGGGCGCCGGACCCCGGTCCCGACACCCGCGCGCCGATCCAGACCGCGATGTCGCCGGTGTCCAACGCCGGTTCGGTCGCGCTCAACACCACGGTGTCCGGCACGTTCGACGAGAACGTCACGCTGAGCTCGGCCCAGGTCACGGTGACCGGCCCGGCCGGTGCCGTCAGCGGCACGAAGTCGTTGTCCGCCGACGCCCGCACGGTGACGTTCACACCGTCGGCCCCGCTCGCGGCCGCCACGTCCTACACGGTCACGATGAAGGCCGCGGACGCGTCGAACAACATGTCCACGCAGTCGAGCTGGACGTTCACGACCGGATCGCCGCGCCCGGCGAACTGCCCGTGCACGATCTGGGACGACTTCGCGGCACCCGCGGTGGTCGACTCCGGTGACAACACCGCGGTCGAGCTCGGCACCAAGGTCCGCTTCGACGGCAAGGGCGAGGTGCTCGGCGTCCGCTTCTACAAGGGCGCGGGCAACACCGGCACGCACACCGGTTCACTGTGGACCTCGTCGGGCCAGCTGCTGGCCCAGGGCACGTTCAGCGGTGAGACCACGTCCGGCTGGCAGAAGCTGATGTTCACCTCGCCGGTCGCGGTGCAGGCGAACACGACCTACGTCGTCTCGTACTACGCCCCGAACGGCAAGTACTCGGTGAGCTCCGGCTACTTCAACGGCCAGGGCGCGGACTACCAGTCGCTGCACGCGCTCGCCAACGGCGTCGACGGCGGCAACGGCGTCTACCGCTACGGCAGCGGCGGCGGGTTCCCGAACTCGTCGTACAACGCGACCAACTACTGGGTCGACGTCATCTACCGCAACGGCCTGAACGGCGACACCACGCCGCCGTCGCTGACGAACCGCACGCCGGCCGTCGACGCAACGAACGTGGGCCTGCAGAGCACGCTGACGGCGACGTTCAACGAGCCGGTCGACCCCGCGTCGGCGCAGATCTGGCTGACCGACCCCAAGGGCGCCAAGCTGTCCGGCTCGGTGTCGCTGTCCGCGGACCAGAAGACCGTGACGTGGACGCCGTCCGGCAAGCTCGTCGCCGGCACGCGGTACCAGGCGCACGTGGGCATCGCGGACGTCAACGGCGTCGCGATGCCGACGCCCGCGGAGTGGGGCTTCACGACCACGACCACGCCCACCTGTCCGTGTTCGCTGTTCAGCACGGCCACGGTGCCGACCGTGACGTCGTCCGACGACGGCGGCGCGTACGAACTCGGTGTGCGGTTCACGCCGCAGCAGTCCGGCCAGATCACCGGTGTCCGCTTCTACAAGGGCGCGGGCAACACCGGCACGCACACCGGCTCGCTGTGGAACGCGTCCGGTCAGCGGCTCGCGACCGGCACGTTCTCGAACGAGACCGCGACCGGCTGGCAGACGCTGACGTTCTCGCAGCCCGTCGTCGTGAGCGCCGGGCAGACCTACACCGCGTCGTACACGACGACCACCGGCCACTACGCGGTGAACGGCGGGTACTTCTCGACGGGTGCGGTGAACTCGCCGCCGCTGACGGCACCGCAGGAGCAGAACGGCGTGTTCGTGCCCGGCTCCGGCTTCCCGACGATGACGTACGGCTCCGGCAACTACTGGGTCGACGTCGTCTACCAGCCGAACGCGGACAACGCGGCACCGGTGCTGCAGTCGCACACGCCGCTGTCCGGAGCGTCCGAAGTGGACCTGACGTCGGTGGTCACCGCGTCGTTCGACGAGGCCGTCGACCTGAACGGCGCGCAGTTCACGGTCAGCGATCCCGGTGGCGCTCGCATCGCCGGCACGCTGTCGCTGTCGCCGGACGGCAGGATGGTCACGTTCACGCCGGCCGCCAGGCTCGCGGCGTCCACTGTGTACACGGTGTCGGTGAAGATGTCCGACACGTTCGGCAACATGATGGCGAACCCGGTCACGTGGTCGTTCACCTCGGCGACGACGCAGACCTGTCCGTGCTCGCTGTTCAGCGCGGCGACCGTGCCGACGGTGACCTCCGCGGACGACACCGGCGCGTACGAGCTGGGCGTGAAGTTCACGTCCACGGCCAACGGCCAGATCACCGCGGTGAAGTTCTACAAGGGCGCCGGGAACACCGGCACCCACACCGGATCGCTCTGGTCCGCGGACGGCCAGCGCCTGGCCACCGGCACGTTCTCGAACGAGACCGAGTCGGGCTGGCAGACGCTGACGTTCTCGTCGCCGGTGTCGATCACGGCCGGGACCACTTACGTGGCCTCGTACACGACCACCACGGGTCACTACGCGGTGAACGCCGGCTACTTCGGCACGGTGACCTCGCCGCCGCTGGGTGCCACGGCGTCGGCGGGTGTGTTCACCGCCGGGTCCGGGTTCCCGACGACGACCTACAACGGTGGCAACTACTGGGTCGACGTGGTGTTCCAGTGACGCCACAGCCGTTGCTGCTGATCGGGGCAGGTGGACTCGCTCGCGAGGTGCTCGCGGCGGTCCGCCTCCTCCCGGACGTCTGGAACCCCGTCGGGGCGCTGGACGACACCGCCGCCCTGCACGGCACCCTGATCGACGGGGTGCCCGTGCTGGGCGGGATCTCGCAGCTGGCTGAGCACCCGGACGCGGCCGTCGTGTGTTGCGTCGCGAACGCGCGGCGGCCGTTGTCCCGCTTGTCCCTGGTGTCACGGCTGGGGCTGCCGGACGAGCGGTGGGCGACCGTCGTGCACCCGGCGGCCGTCACGTCCGGTGCGACGCTCGGCTGTGGCACGGTTCTGCTGGCGGGTGTCGTGATCACGACCCCGCTGTCGATCGGCAGGCACGTGGTGGCGATGCCGCACGTGCTGATCACCCACGACGACGAGGTGTCGGACGGCGTCACGTTCGCCGGCCGCGCCTCGCTCGGGGGCTCGGTGTTCGTGGGGGAGTCCGCGTACCTGGGACAGGGAGCCATGGTGCGCGAAGGGTGCAAGATCGGCGCCGGTGCCGTCGTCGGCATGGGAGCCGTTGTCCTGCAGGACGTTCCCGCAGGAGAGACGTGGGCCGGTGTGCCGGCCCGCCCGTTGCGTGGGGAGAGCGCGTGATCGAGATTCCGCTGGTGGACCTGCGTGCCCAGCACGAGCAGGTGGCCGACGAGGTGGCCGACGGCTGGGCAGAGGTGCTCAAGACGACAGCCTTCATCAACGGCCCGCAGGTCGCCCGGTTCGAGTCGGAGTTCGCCGCCTACCAGGAAGTTCCGCACGCGATCGGGGTCGGCAACGGCACCGACGCGATCGAACTCGCGTTGCGTGCGCTCGATGTGGGCCACGGCGACGAGGTCGTGCTGCCCGCCAACACCTTCATCGCCACCGCGGAGGCGGTCGCGCGTTGTGGCGCAACGCCGGTGCTGGTGGACTGCGTCGACGACACGTTGCTGATCGACGCCTCCCAGGTGTCCTCTGTGGTCACTTCGCGCACCAAGGCCGTTGTGCCGGTGCACCTCTACGGCCAGGCCGCGCCCGTCGAGCTGATCACCGGTGTGCCGGTCGTCGAGGACGCCGCGCAGGCTCAGGGCGCGCGTCGCAACGGCGTGTCCGTCGGCGGCCTCGGTGTCGCCGCCGCGACCTCGTTCTACCCCGGCAAGAACCTCGGCGCGTACGGCGACGGCGGCGCGGTGCTCACCACGTCCGACGCCATCGCGGAGTCGGTGAAGCTCCTGCGCGAGCACGGTTCGCCGCGCAAGTACGAGCACCCGGTGCTCGGCTTCAACAGCCGCCTCGACACGCTGCAGGCCGTGGTGCTGTCGGCGAAGCTGCGCCGCCTGGAGGGCTGGAACCAGGCCCGCCGCGCGGCCGCGGCCAGGTACACCGAGATGCTGGCGGACGTCGAGCGCGTGCGCGTTCCCGTGGTGCTGGACGGCAACCTGCCGGTGTGGCACCTCTACGTCGTGCGCGTGCCGGACCGCGACCGCGTGCTGTCCTCCCTGCACGCCGCCGGCATCGGGGCGGGCATCCACTACCCGACACCGCTGCACAGGACGGGCGCGTTCGGTCACCTGGACGGCTCGTTCCCGGTCGCCGAGCAGTCCGCCGCGGAGCTGCTGTCGCTACCGTTGTTCCCGGAGATCACCGAGTCGCAGCAGACTCGCGTGGTGGAGGCACTGACGGAGGCCCTGAAGTGACTGACGCGGCGAAGAGCGGTGTGCGGGTGCACCCGCACGGGCTGTGCGAATCCTCCGATGTCGGCGACGGCACCCGCGTGTGGGCTTTCGCGCACGTGCTGCCCGGCGCCCGCATCGGCCGTGACTGCAACATCTGCGACGGCGCGTTCGTCGAGTCGCGCGTGGTGCTGGGCGACAACGTCACGGTGAAGAACGGCACGCTGGTGTTCGATGGCGTGACCTGCGAGGACGACGTGTTCCTCGGCCCGAACGTGTTGTTCACCAACGACCTCAGGCCGCGCGCCCACGTCAAGAAGACCGGCGACGCCCTGGAGACCACCCTGGTCCGCCGCGGCGCGACGCTCGGCGCGGGCACGGTGGTCGTGTGCGGCACGGAGATCGGCGAGCACGCGTTCGCCGCGGCCGGTTCGGTGATCACCCGCTCGGTGCCCGCGCACGCGTTCGTGGCGGGCAACCCGGCGGTCGTGAAGGGCTGGGTCTGCGCGTGCGGTGCGCGGCTCTCAGACGACCTCTCCTGCCCGGAATGCGGTACCGGGCACGAGAAGGCCCCGGACGGCCTGAAAGCCGTCTAGCGCACGTGTGAGGCCGCCGAAGCCCGGCTTCGGCGGCCTTCTCGCTATTCGGGTTCCCACTCCACGAGCCGGTCCAGCACCCGCAGGTCGCCGTCCAGCTTCAACGACTCCCCCTGCGTGCGGCCGTAGAACCACAACAGGAACTCGCGGGCCGGGCCGTGCACGGTGGCGTCGGGCTCGTCCTCGGCCACGGCGCCGTGCCGGGCACCGTCGGCGTCGAGCCAGATCCGCCACGAGCGGCCCTCGGTGACGTGGTAGTCGAGGACAGCGGGTTCGTGCGGCCAGGCGCTCGTCGTGGCGACGCAGGTGGACAGGAACTCGTCGACGCCGTCGAGCGCGATCTCGTCCGGCAGCGGCCGCGGATCGCCCGCGGTGAGCTGCGCGTCGTAGGTGTGCATCGTGATCTCCTGGAGCTGGCGCCGGGCGGCGGCACCGCTGGTCTGCGGTGACTGAGAATCACCCCAGGGCGTCCAGCACCCGCGGTCCGGACCGGCCTCCTCCAGCGCGGTCAGCAGCTCTCGCGTGGACTCGGCCATCCACGCCACCGCGGCAGTGCGCTCCCGCGGGGCGACGGCGGGAGTCCTGTCCGGGGGAGCGGAGGCGGGCCCCGCGGCGACGATGGCGGCCCACTTGCGGCGTCCGTCGCCCAGGTGCTGCACGAGGTCGTACAGCGTCCACTCGGGACAGCTGGGCACCTGCGCGTCGAGGTCGGACGCGGCGACGGCGGCGCAGAAGGCGGCGGTGCGCTCGTCGATCAGCCGCAGGAGATCGGGAAACATCAGTTGCACCGCGGCTGTCTACCACCTCGATCGGCGGCGCGACAGCGAATTTCAGCCGGCCCTGACCGGAGCCGCCCTGACAGCGGCCTGCTGTTTGGCGATCCGCAGCAGCGCGCCGGAGGCGCCGATCAGCAGGAACGACATCCCGGTCGCCACGCTGAAGCTGAGGATGTCGAACGTCGCGGCGCCCAGCGCGGACGTCAGCATCGCGCCCACCAGGCAGACCGCGAGCCCCCGCACGTTCTCGTCCTTCGACAGCGCGCGGGCCCGCAGCGCCGCGAAGATGCCGCCGAGGAACAGCAGCACGTAGGCGATCAGGCCCAGGTAGCCGTTCTCGATCATCGTCAGCAGGTACTGGTTGTCGAGGATCGTGTACTTCGACGGCAGGAACGTGCCGAACCCGCGGCCCAGCCACGGGTGCTTGGCGATCTCGAGCCACGCGCCGTCGTAGTCCTTGGTGCGGCCCTGGAACGACGGGTCGTCCTCGATGTTGGAGAACATCGACGTGACCGTGCCGAGCAGGCCGGGTACGACGGCCGCCGCACCGCCCAGGAACACCGCGCCCACACCGAGCAGCGGCAGGCCGCGTCTGCGGGGGAGCAGCACGCCCAGCACGACGCCCGTCACCACCAGGCCGATGATCGCGGTGCGGGACAGCGACAGGATCGCCATCAGGCTGAGCAGCGACAGCGCGCACCACCAGCGGCCCTGCGGCTCGCCGCGGTCGCGGGCCTGGAACACGAAGTGCGCGGCGAACGGCACGCCCAGCACGCACACCAGGCCGAACTCGATGGGGTGGTTCACGGTGCCGGCCGGCCGGAAGAAGATCGACCGCGACTCCAGCGCCGAGTAGCCGTTGTCCTGCACGCGCAGGCCGGGCAGCGTCACGTACGACGCCAGGTCGAGGCCCAGGCCGAACTGGATCAGGCCGATGAACGCGCCGAACGTCAGGCAGCCCACCATGACCCGCAGCAGGCGGCTGAGCCGTTCACCGCTGCGGACCGCGTCGCACACGAACACCGCGAGCGCCGCCATCGCCACGATCCTGATCAAGGCCGAGTCCGACACCGACAGCTCGTCGGGCGGCAGGTAGCGGCGCGTGGCGACGGCGTACGTCGTGAGGTGCAGGATCACGTACACCGCGAGCAGCGTGCGGACCGCGTTGCGCCCCTTGGCCATCGCGAGGTGGTCGACGAGGTGCGCGGCGAACCACAGCACCGCGAGGCACAGCGCCACGAACAACGCCGGCGGCAGCGTGATCGGGACGAACGCGATGGTGAACCTGGCCGGGACGACGAGCAGCGCCAGGACGTAGAAGATCAGCAGGGTGGCGCCGTCGGCACGCTGCTCGGTCAGTCGTCTTTGGTCGGCCATGCCGGGTCTGGTGGCTTGGGCGCGGGGATGATGACCGTCTTCTGGTGCGCGTTGGGGATGCCCTGGTTCGGCGGCCGGTGCGGGGGCGGCGGCGCGCCGTTGCCCTGCGGCTGTGGCTGCGGCCGCACCGGGGGCGGGGGCGGCGGGGCGGTGTCCTTCTCGGACGGTGCCGTGCCCTCCTTGCGGCGCTTGGCCTTCAGCAGGATCGAGTCGGCGGCGAACGTCGAGGCGATCGTGAGCAGCAGCAACACGACCGTCGCCGCGCCCACGTACCGGACCTTGCCGCCGATCTTGGCCGAGGCCGTCGTCGGCTTCACCAGGATCTGCGCCGTGATGAACGTCTGCTCGGGAGCGTTCAGCGCCTTCTGCTGCGACGCGAGCTCCGCCACCGTCTTGTCGAGCACCTTGCCCACCAGGCCCTCGGCCGCTTCCGCCGAGTCGGCCTCGGTCGAGATGAACAGCAGCGGGCCGCCGACCGGGCCGGTGTTCGCGGTGTACGTCGCCGTGGAGCCCTTGCCCGCCAGCTCCTCCGCTGTCTTCGGGTCGCCGAGGATCTGCGTCAGGATCTGCGCGGTGGTCGTGAGGCTGCCGTCGAACTGCAGCAGCGGGTTGACCTTGACCACGTCCTCCGGCTTGGTCTTCTCCGAGTACCGCCCACCGGCCGCGGGGGAGGTGAGGACCAGCACGCCGCTCGACTCGTACCGCGTGGGCACGGTGATGTAGACGTACAGGGCGAGGACACCGGTGAGCAGCACTGCGGGCAGGGCGATGTACCACCGCCGCCGCAGCACTCGTACGGTTCCCCAGAAATCCATCAAAAACCCCGATCCGCGGCTCGGTCTTGCGAACGCAATGTTCGTAGGGTATCGCCTGCCTGGAAAATCGTGGTGAGCTGCGAACTGTTACAGGCCGTAGCCACGAGACGATGAAGGGGAGGAATCCAGGAGGCAGCATGCGTGTACGACGACTGACCGTGACCGTCGCGGCCATTCTCGTGGTCATCGGCGGGACAGCGGCTTACGTCGTCACGGCCGCCACCAACGCGAACGAACCGGCGGCGGGCGCCGAGCACGTCTCGCAGGCCAAGACCGGCGACCTGCTGTTCGTCGACCTCGCCGGTGGGCAGAACCGCGTCGAGAAGCTCGCCGGCGGCGGTGCCCGCACCCCGACCGACCTCGCCTGCCAGCGCTTCTACGCCGCCGGTGGCACGAGCGTGTGCCTCAAACTCGCCGGTCCCGGCCCGGTCTACGGCGCCGAGATCAGCCGCGACGGCAAGATCGTGAAGACCGTCGCGCTGCCCGGCGTCCCGAGCCGCGCGAAGGTGTCGAAGTCCGGGAACGTGGTGTCCTGGACCAGTTTCGTCACCGGCGACTCGTACTCGGTGCCCGGCGGGTTCTCCACCAGGACCGGTTTCTTCGACGTCCGGACCGGCGAGACCGTCGAGTCGCTCGAGCACTTCGCCGCCACGGTGGAGGGTGCCCCGCTCACCGCGCGTGACGTCAACTACTGGGGCCTGACCGTCGGTTCCGACGACAACGCCTTCTACGCGACGCTGGCCAGCGGTGGCTTCACCTGGCTGGTCAAGGGTGATCTCGCCGCCGAGACCGTCACGTCGCTGCGCCGCGACGCCGAGTGCCCGTCGCTGTCGCCGGACGGCACGAAGGTCGCCTACAAGAAGCGCATCGGCCGCCTCGGCCCGTGGGACCTCGCGGTGCTCGACCTCGCCACGAACACGGAGAAGCGGCTGCCCGGCACTGCGGGCGTCGACGACCAGGCGACGTGGCTGAGCGAGACCGAGCTCGCGTTCGCCGCGGTGCCCAAGGACGCCAAGCTTCCCGCCGTTCACGTCGCGCCCGCCGACGGCTCGCAGCCCGCGAAGGTCCTCATCCCGGAGGCCACGTCGCCGTCGCCCGTCAGGTAGCGAGTTCGCGGCGGAGCACCTTTTCGAGCTCATGGCCTGCCGCATCCCAGGAACGTCCCTCCACACTGGACGCGGCCGCACGGGCGATCGCGTCGAAGTCCGGCGATGTGACCACTTCGGACAAAGCACGCGCCAGCGAGTGCGGGGTGGGTGCCGCGTACCGGACGTGGTCGTTGTCCAGGACTACGCGGTTGAAGTGCGCGTCGTTCACCACGGGGATGCATCCGGCCGCGAGCATCTCGTGCGGCACCAGAGAGACGTTGGTCATCGACAGCGACAACCCGGCGAAGCACCGGTTGTAGATGGCGTTGAGTTCGTCCGGCGTGACCAGGCCGTGGTCGTGGAACTGCGGGCCGAGCCGCCCGATCTTCTCCCCGTAGACGTGGATCTTCAGGTCGGGGTGCTTCTCCGCGAACACCTCCAGCGCCAGCACGCCGAGCTCGAACGCCCGGCGCGGTGCCTTGCGCCGGGCGTAGAAGACGATGCCGTCGCGCTTGTCGTCGCCGAGCCTGTACCTGTCCGCGTCGCAGCCGAAGTCGAAGTGGTCGGCGGGCATGCCGTGCTCGTCGCGGACCTTGTCGGCGAGGAACCGCCCGGCCGTGAAGCCGTGCATGCCCATCCGGTAGGTGTTCTCCGCCAGCGCGTACAGGCCACCGGCCGGGTAGAACCACGGTTCGTAGTCCTGCACGAGATAGAACCTCTTGCCCGCGCACGGGTCGTTGAACGCCGGATACGCGGTGATCCACGCCGTCGCGAACACCGCGTGGGCGTCCGCCATGCCCTCGGTGACGTCGTGGATCGAGCCCTGGAAGAACGGGAACGCCGCGCGCACCACGGGTTCCAGGTCGGCGACGGCGTTGCCGAACGTCTCGTACAGGTACAGCCGGCACTCGTGGCCGAGCGACTCCAGGTGCCGGATGAGCCGGAACATCGTGGTGTGGCCACCGGAGCCCTTGGACGGGGGAGTGGTCACCCAGTTGATCGTGAGCTTGCCGTCCGGCGGGATCGGCGGGATCACCACGGGCCTGCGCGCCTCGACGTCGGCCTTGCGGACGTCCTCCAGGCGCACGGGCAGGTCCTCGCCCTCGGCGCCCAGCCTGCGCGTGGCGGCGGTGAGCACGCGGATGCCGAGCTGCCGCGCGCCCTGCTCGCGGACGATCTTCGTGACCTGTCTGAGTCGTCTCACGCGTCGGCTCTCTTCCGCAGCACGCCAAGGACTTCGTGTCTCATCGGGAACACCACGAGCGCGTAGGCGAGGCACGAGAGCGTGCCGCCGACGAGGATCTGCGGCAGCTCGCCGTCGATCACGTGCCGGACCGCGAGCACCACCGCGACCATCAGCACACCACCGAGGAACGGCCGCAACAGCCGCGCGCCCAACGCACCGGCGCGCACCCCGTACGGCTTGAACGCGACCAGGTACGCGGGCGTGATGATCAGCACCGCGACGATCACGTGCGCCGCCGCGACCCCGCGGATGCCGTCGAGCTTCGCGCCGAGCGCCAGCAACGGCACCAGCGCGCCCAGCCACACCACGTGGATCACCAGGATCGCCCGCGACCGCCCGGCCGAGGCCAGGTAGTCGTAGCCGAGCTCCAGCGCGACCCGGACCGCGCCGAGCAGCACCAGCAACGCGAGCGCGGCCGCCGCGGGTGCCCAGCGCTCGCCGTAGACCACCCGGATCAACGGTTCGGCCAGGGCGGCCAGCAGCACGCACGCGGGCACCGTCACGAGCGCCAGGAGCCCCAGCGCGCGGCCGAACGACTTCTGGAACAACTCGGGGTCCTCACGCACCTTGGAGAACGCGGCCAAAGAGACTGACCGCACCGGCGCGGAGAACGCCGACACCGGCCAGCTCGCCAGGTTGAACGCCAGCAGGTAGAAGCCCAGCGGCACGGTCCCGAGCAGCGAGCCGACCACGATGTAGTCGACGTTCATCACGCCGAAGATCAGCAGGCTCGACCCGGCGAGCGGCAGGCCGAACGCGAGCAGCGCGCGGGCCTGCACCGGGTCCCAGCCCGGCCGGAACCTGTCCTTGGTGAGCCAGAACATGATGATCGCCGCGGACAGGTTCTGCGCGATCCGCTGCCACGCGAGGCTCCACGCGCCGAAACCCATCAGCGCGAGCACGACGGCGACCGCCGTACCGCACACGAACGCGGCGGTGTCGGCGTAGAACTTGTGGTCCTGCCGGAAGTTCCGCTGCATCATCGCGCCCGGCACCGCCGTGGCGCCCGCGATGACGAGCGCGACCGACATCAGCTGGATCACACCGGTCGCTTCCGGTGTGTCCATCGCGCCGGCGAACCACGGCGCACCGATCACGCAGATCAACGCCAGCACCGTGCCCGACGCGAGCGACAGCGTCGTGACGGTCGGCGCCATCTCCTCGACCGGGCCGCTGGTGCGCACCAGCGCGGCGCTCACGCCGAGTTCCGACACGCTCAGCACGATGTTGAGCACGACCAGCGCGACCGCGAAGACACCGAACTGCTCGGGCGCGATCAGCCGGGCGAGCAGGATGCTGAAGCCGACGGCGGCCAGCCGTTGCAGCAGCGAGTTGATCGCGCTCCACCGGATGGCGCTGGAGACCGAGCCTTCGAGCTGCTGGGTCACCACTCGCCCCGCCACTTCCAGCGCTGCGTGCCGACCCACAGCTTCGCCCGCTTGTAGGCGTGCGGTGCGAGGAACAACTGCGTACGGCTCAGGAACGCGGGGCTGAACTTCTGGCGCCGCAGCAACGCCCTGTACTCCGGCAGCTCCTCGAGCGCCGGGTAGGTCTCGCGGGCGAAGTCGAGCAGCTCCTTCTCGGTGCCGTCGAGCTGGTCGCGGTCGTGCAGCCGGACCGCGCGCCACAGCGCGTCACCCGCGATGGCCTTGCGCGCCAACGGCTTGAGTCTCGCGGGCAGGCCGGGGTTCTCCTCCAGCACGAGGTCGAACACGTCACGGCGCTGTTCGAGGTCGGCGAACACCGACTTGAACGTCGTGCGCATCATCGAGTTCTCGTGCACCCGGTAGTACGCGGCGGGCTTGCCGCTCACGTAGCCGATGTCGGACACGGCCGCGATCCGCAGCCACATCTCGAGGTCGCCCGCGTGCGGCAGGTCGGCCCGGTAGCCGCCGACCTTCTGCTGGATCTTGGTGCGCACCACGACCTCGGGCGAGGAGATCACGTTGCGGCTGCTGCGGAAGCGGTTCTCGATCCACTGCTCACCGCGCCAGACCCTCGACGTCGTCGGCAGCTGGGTGACCTTCGGCAACGCGTCGTGGTCGCTGTAGTACACGACCCGCCCGTAGACCATGCCCACGTCCGGGTTCTGCTCGAAGACCGCGGCCGCGCGCTGCAACGCTCCCGGCGCCAGCAGGTCGTCCGCGGACAGCAGCACCGTGTAGTCGGCGCTCGCCCACTCCAGCAGGCCCTCGTTGTAGGTGGCGATGTGCCCCTTGTTCACCTCGTGCCTGCGGCCCTCGACGCGTTTGTCGGCGGCCATCAGCTCGGCCATCACCTCGGGGGTGTTGTCCGACGACGTGTCGTCGATCACAAGCACCCGCACGTCCACACCGGGCTGGTCGAGGACGCTGCGGACACAGGCCGGCAGGAAGTGGGCGTAGTTGTAACAGGGGATCACGACGTCCACTGTGGGAAGCGTTGGCACAACCTGGTTATCGGTCTGGCGGCGTTTTCGTTAGCGCCGCAACGTTTTGGGCCCTTCGGACGATGTAGTGGTGACCGGAGTAAGGGGAGTCATGGACCACGTCATCCTGACGCGCTTCAACCTGCCGTCGAAGGGCGCCGAAAGTTACGTCCGGGCAAAGGAAGGATGGCTGACCGAGCGCGTTGCGCTGTTCGAGCGCTACTGCCTGCCATCCGTCCTCGCGCAGACGGACAAACGGACGCGGTGGCTCATCTATTTCGACCCCGAATCACCGAAGTGGCTCAAGGACAAAATCGCCGGACACGGTGACGCGTACACGCCCGTTTACCGCGCGGAGGTCTCGCGGGAGGAACTCAGATCGGACATCCGGTCGCTGTACTCCCGGACCGGCGACGAGCTCATCACCACGAACCTGGACAACGACGACGGCCTGGCCGTCGACTTCGTGGAACGGCTCTGCGCGGCACCCCGCCCGACCACCACGGCGGCGTACTACCTGGTCAACGGCCTGATCAAGGCGCCGGGCGGGCTGTACCACCGGGTGGACCGGCACAACGCGTTCGTCTCGGTCCGCGAGAGCTGGGACGAGCCCGTCACGTGCTGGGCGCACTGGCACAACCACATGCACCTGCACTTCCCGGTCGTGGAGCTGGGCGGCGCGCCGGGCTGGCTGCAGGTCGTGCACGGCGGCAACGTCTCGAACCGCACCCGCGGCCGGCTGGTCTCGCCGCAGCCGTACCGGGGCTCGTTCGGCACCGCTCTGGACGACGTGCCCGAGCCCGGCCTGAAGGCCGTGGCGCAGGACCGGCTGGTGGCTCAGCCGATCCGGTTCGTGCGCGACTCCGGCCGGGTGGCGGCGAAGAACGCGGCGATGAAGGTGCTCGGCAAGGGCGGCTTCGAGGCGATCAAGCAGAAGCTGGCTGCTCGCGGTTGATGCCATAACTCACGACGAGCGTGACGGTGAGTGCCGCCAGCGCCACCGTCACGCCGGTCGTGAAGCTCGTGTACTGCAGCAGCAGTCCAAAAGCGACGGACGAAACGAGACGGCCCAGCGCCTGCCCGGTCTGCACGACGGAAAGCCCGGACGCCCGCAGCGACTCCGGCGCCGTCTCGCTCACCTTGGCCGAGAGCACACCGTCCGTGGCCGCGTAGAACAACCCGTGCAGCACCAGCGCCACCACCGCGATGACCATCCCGCCTTCCGGGATGAACAGCAGCGCGTACACACCGAGCAGCAATGCGTGCCCGGCCAGGAACATCCGCCAGCGGCCGACCCGGTCCGCGAGCTTCCCGAGCGGCGCGGCGGCCGCGAGGAAGACGACCGCCGTGCCGAGCGGGAGCAGGGGCAGGTAGCCGAGCGAGATGCTCGTGGCCTTCTGCACCAGCACGTAGACGAACGCGTCCGACACCGTCGCGAGCCCCAGCAGGCCGGCGGAGATCGTGGTCCGGCGGAACCCCTGGTCGGTGAGCAGGTTGAGACCCGCCCGGAACGACGGCCGCGGCCCCTTCGGCTGCTCCTTCGCCGGGGTCTCGCGCACGAACGAGATCAGCACGATCAGGCCGATGACCGCGAACGCCGCGGACACCGCGAAGATCGGCCCCGGCACCATGCCGATCTGGGCGAGCAGCAGGAACGTCACCAGCGGCCCGAGCAGGGCACCGAACGTGTCCATGCTGCGGTGCACGCCGAACGCCGCGCCCAGCCGGTCCTCCGGCGTGGCCAGCGAGATCATCGCGTCCCGCGGCGCCGTCCGGATGCCCTTGCCCGCCCGGTCCGCGGCCATCAGCGCGCCGATGCCGAACGGTGAGGCGCCCACCAGCGGGAAGAACACCTTGGTGGCGGCCGACAGCCCGTACCCGGCCGCCGCGACGGCCTTGGGCTTGCGGAACCTGTCCGAGATGCCGCCGCCGACCAGCCGCAGCACCGCCGTGGCGCCGGTGTAGATGCCGTCCAGCAGACCGAACTGCGCGTAGCCCAGCTGGAGCGTGAAGAGCAGGTACACCGGCAGGAACGCGGTGATCATCTCCGCCGAGACGTCGGTCAGCAGGCTGACCGTGCCGAGTGCGAAGACCGTGCTCGGCAACCTCTTGCGGAAGTCTGTTTTGGACGGACGCGACGAGGCGACGTACACCCTCTACCACCCCGCCCCTGCGTTGGCTGCGATGAAGGGCTCCTTCATCAACCTGAGGTGGATGAAGGAGCCCTTCATCGCGAACATCGGGAGGATCATGGGTGTCCTACCAGCTCAGAGTCTGGTGCCACACCTCGAGCGACAGCAGCGTCCAGATGCGCGGCTGCTCGTTGCGGTCACCCGAGTCGTGGTCGTCGAGCAGCGCGCGGACGGCCGCCCGGTCGAAGGTCTTGCCCACGAACGACGTGGGGCCGGTCAGCAGGTCGTAGGCCATGTCCCGCAACCCGTCGCGGAACCAGGCGTCCAGCGGCACCTTGAAGCCCGACTTCGGCCGGTCCACGACATCGGCGGGCAGGTGCTGGCGCGCGACCTCCTTCACGACCCACTTGGTCGTGCCGCCGCGCACCTTCACGCTGCTGGGCAACGAGAACGCGAGCTCCGCCACCCGGTGGTCGAGGAACGGCGGCCGCAGCTCCAGCGACGCGGCCATCGACATGCGGTCGCCGCGTTCCAGGAGGTTGTCGGCGAGCCAGGTGTGCGAGTCGGCGTAGAGCATGCGGCGCAACGCGTCGCCGCGCCCGTTCTCATAGGGCGCCAGCACGGACCGCGTCGCAGGCCCACCCAGCAACGCGGCCCGTTCGGCCACGGTGAAGGGCGCGAACCAGCCCCGCATGCGTTCCGCGTACGTGGGTTCGGCGATCGCGCGCACCGCGATGCCCAGCCGCGCCTTCGACGCCGGTAGAGCCTTCTCGAAGCGCCGCAGGGCCGCGGACGGCAGCACGCCCGCGTACCGGGTGGCCGCGGCGAAGCGGTACTTCGGGTAGCCACCGAACAGTTCATCGCTGCCCTCACCGGACAGCACGACCTTCACGTCCCGGCGCGCGAGCTCGGCGAGCCGGAACACCGCCACGTCGGCGGGCTCGGACAGCGGCGCGTCACGGTGCCAGGACAGCTTCGCCCAGCTGTCGCGGAAGTCGTCGGCCGTCACGACCACGCTGTGGTGCTCGCTGCCGACGATCCCGGCGACCTTCTCGGCCCAGTGCAGCTCGTCGACGCGCGGGTCGCCGAAGCCCGCGGAGAACGTGTGCAGCGGGGCGCCGTCGCGTTCACGGGCCACCAGCGCGGTGATCAACGACGAGTCCACGCCGCCGGACAGGTACGCGCCGACCGGCACGTCCGCGACCAGCGCGTCCCGCACCGACGCCGTCAGCGCCTCGTCGACCAGCCGGACGGCCTCCTCCGGCGTCACCGAAAGGATCTGCGACTCGCGCGGCAGCTCCCAGTACGGCTCGGTCCGCACGGTCCCGTCGGCCGACACCACGAGGTGGTGGCCCTGCGGCACCTTCCGCACGCCGCGCAGCAGCGTGTGGGGCGCGGGCACCGAGCGGTGCGCCAGGTAGTCGTGCAGCGACTCGTGGTCGACGTCGGCGGAGCCGATCGCGGGCAGCAACGCCTTGATCTCGGACGCGAAGGCGAAGAATGACGAGTCCGCGTAGTAGTACAGCGGCAGGATGCCCAGCCGGTCGCGGAACAGGTGTGTCTCAGCGGTCTTCGCGTCGTGGATCGCGTACGCGAACTGGCCGCGCAGCTTCGTCACCGCCGACGGCCCGTGCTGCTCGTACAGCGCCAGCAGCACTTCCGTGTCGCCCTGCGTGCGGAACGGGTACGACAGCTCGGAGCGCAGCTGCCGGTAGTTCAGGATCTCGCCGTTGAACGCGATCTGCGTCGTGCCCGACGCGCCCGCCATCGGCTGCGGCGACCCGGCCAGGTCGATGATCGAGAGCCGGGTGTGGGCGAAGCCGATCGCACCCTCCGACCAGAAGCCGCTGTCGTCCGGCCCGCGGTGGTGCAGCCGCTTCGCCATCTCGGCGAGCAGCTCACGGGAGACGGGCGCGCCGTCGAACCGTCTGACGCCTGCGATACCGCACATGGTCAGCGACCCTCCGCGATCTGCATGAGCTCACGGGCACGGGAGTCCCACGACGCGGTGAGCACGGCCGCACGCCGCTCGGCGGGGGTCTTCAGGCCGCCGTCCTTGAGCGTCAGCCGGATCTGGTCGATGAAGTCGGCCTCGCCCTTCGCGATCCTGATGACGTCGGAGTAGCGCTCGACCTCGGGGAAGTCCGTGGACACCACGGCCAGGCCCAGGGCCAGGTACTCCTTCATCTTGATCGGGTTGGCGTGCTTGATCCAGTCGTTGTCGAGCCAGGGCATGAGCGCCACGTCGAAACCGGAGCCGTAGCCGGGGATCTGCTCGTACGACCGGAAGTCCAGCCAGTGCACGTTGGGATATTTGGCGTAACGCTCCATCGAGCAGGTGGCGTCACCGATCAGCACGACCGACGCCTCGGGGAACTCCTGCGCGACCTTCTCGATCAGGTCGAAGTCGACCAGGTAGTCGTCGAGGCTGCCGAAGAACCCGATGCGCGGCCCGGGAATCGACGCGAGGTCGGCGGGCAGCTCGTCGCGGCGGGTGAAGTGGTCGACGTCCACGCCGTGGTCGAGGAAGTGCGCGCGCTCACCGGTCAGCGCCGACTCCTCCTCCTGCAACGCGCGGCTGACGTAGAGCACGGTGTCCGAATTGGACAGCAGCTGGTTCTCCAGCGCGGCGATCGTGCCCTGGTCGGCCTCGGGGAACGCCGAGTGGCGGTCCGACCGGTTGAAGATCAGGCCCTTGTGCCGCATCGGCTCCACCACGTCCCACGCCGTGGGAATCGTCGCGACGACGACCGGTGTGCCCATCCGCAGGAACAGGCAGACGAGCCGGACCTGCGTGCGCACCAGCACCGAGTTGAGCTTGCGCAGCCACGGCTTGCCGTAGAACGGCAGGGGAGCGGGCGTCATGACGTAGAAGTTCGGCGTCTCGGGGATCGGCCGGCGCACGAGCATCGCGACGCTCTTGGCCTTGCGCAGGATCCGGCGCAGGAACTGCGTGCTCTTGCCCGGCGACGGCATCCGCAGGCCGATGCTGTTGACCAGCAACACCTTGCGGTGCTTCGCGACCCGGCGCAGCAGCTGGAAGTCGGAGTGCGCCCGGTTGTGGTACCACCAGTCCTGCGCCGAGAAGCACAGGTAGCTCGGGCCCTCCGACGCCACTTCCTCCGGCCAGGCCCGCATCCGGAACAGGCCCTTCAACGCGGCCCGGTGCTTGGGCGAACGGGCGCGCAAGCCCTCGTTCAGCACCACCGCGAGCCACATGAGGAACGCGGCGAACCTGCCGTGCCGCTCGCGGTGCAGCCGGACCCGGTTCGCGGCGAGCATCGACCACAGCCGCGCGTTCGTGGAGACCTCGCCACCGATGTGCGTGACCACCGCGCGCGGCTCGAACCAGACGCCGCCGGCGCGCAGCATGTACTCGACCTCCTCCGAATAGAGGAAGTAGCGCTCGTCCAGAAGGCCCAGTCTCTCCACGGTTTCCCGCTTGATCATCCACGCGCAGCCGGTGGCCCACTCCGCCGGGCGGGCGTGCTCGTAGGCCTTGAGGTCGGTCACCGTCGCGCCGAGCCCGATCCGGCCTGCGCGGTAGCCGCCGATCAGCGCCTCGGAGACCGCGGTGCGCAGCTTGGGCTCGCGGCGCAGCGAGAAGTGGGTGAGCCCGTCCACGCCGACGATCTTCGGCACGACGATGGGATGCCCCGTCACCGCGCTCAGCGCCTCGACCGCGCCGGGGTGCAGGCGGGCGTCCGCGTTGAGCACCAGGACGTCGTGGCCCTCTGCGGCCTTGATGCCGAGATTCACGCCCGCGGCGAATCCGGCGTTCACCGGGTTGCGGATGATGTGCGCGTCCGGACGAGTGGCGGTCGCCACAGTCACGGTGTCATCGGTGGAAGCGTTGTCGACGACGAACACCTTCACGTCGTCGGGCAGCGAGGTCAGGCATCCCGCGATGACCTGTTCGCTCTGGTAGGTGACGATGACCACCGCGACAGGTGACCGCTCCACAACCGCTCCTCGCTTTTGGGCTTGTGCCCGCTACATCGAGCGTTTCGGAACCTCCGTTACGAGATCGGGGGAACCTGTAACCGTTTTGCCCTCTCGAACGAGAACCAAGGCGTGACGTCATCGCCGCACGTGTTGATCATCGTGCAGAACCTCCCCGTGCCGCTGGACCGCCGGGTGTGGCTGGAATGCCGTGCCCTCACCGCCGCGGGCTACGAGGTGTCGGTGATCTGCCCCAAGGGTCCTGGTGATCCCGCTTACCAACTCCTCGACGGAGTGCACCTGTACAAGTACGCTCCGCCGCCCCAGGCCGAGGGGGCGCTCGGCTACGCGTGGGAGTTCCTGTACTGCTGGGTGCGCACGGCGTTGCTGAGCGTGAAGGTCCGCGCGCGCAGGCGGTTCGACGTCATGCAGGCGTGCAACCCGCCGGACACCTACTGGGCGCTCGCCCTGCTGTGGCGGCTGGGCGGCGTGAAGTTCGTCTTCGACCACCACGACCTCAACCCCGAGGTGTTCCTCTCGCGGTTCGGCGAGCCGAAGGGCGTGGCTGGCAAGCTGCAGTACCGGATCCTGAAGTGGCTGGAGCGCAGGACGTTCCGCACGGCCGACCGGGTGACGTCGACCAACACGTCGTACCAGAAGATCGCGTGGACGCGCGGTTCCGTGCCGCCCGAGCACACCACCGTCGTGCGCTCCGGCCCGGACACCACCGTGATGCGACCTGTCGAGGGCGTGGACGAACTGCGGCGCGGCGGCAAACATCTGGTGGCGTACCTGGGAATCATGGGCCCGCAGGACGGCGTCGACGGTGTCCTCGAAGTGGCCCGCAGGGTGGTCTTCGACCGCGGCCGCACCGACGTCCGGTTCGCGCTGCTGGGCTTCGGCGACTGCCTGGAGGACCTGAAGAAGCAGGCGACGGCGTGGGGCCTCGACCCGTACGTGGAGTTCACCGGACGTGTCGGGCCCGACCAGATCACCCGGTACCTGTCCACGGCCGCCGTCGGTCTCGGCCCGGATCCGTTGTCGCCGTTGAACGACGTGTCCACGATGAACAAGACCATGGAGTACATGGCCTACGCGCTGCCGGTCGTCACGTACCGGCTCACGGAGACCGTGGTGTCCGCCGGCGAGTGCGCCGTCTTCGTCGAGCCTGGTGACGTCGAGGGGTTCACCACGGCTCTGCTGGAGCTGCTGGACGACGCCGAACGCCGCGGACGCCTCGGTTTCGAGGGCCGCCGCCGCTGCGAGGCCGAGCTCGACTGGCGCCCGCAGGCCGAGAACTACGTGGCGGTGTTCGACGGGCTCACCGGCTTCGCCTCGCGCGGCCCGTTCCCGGACGGCAGGCCGGAGCTGGGGGCCGGCACCGACCAGTGGGGCAACAAGATGATCGACGTGAGCGACGACGCCGTGCTCCGCGCGTTCGCCGTGAACCGAACGGGAGAATGATGTTCGTCAGAAGGATCGCGGTCGTCGGCACCGGCTACGTCGGCCTGACCACCGGCGCCTGCCTCGCGTCGCTGGGCCACCGCGTGGTGTGCGCGGACGTCGACGAGACCAAGGTCGAGCGGCTCTCGCGCGGCGAGGTCGACATCCTCGAACCCCGGCTCGCGGAGCTCGTGAGCGAGGGCCTGGCGTCCGGCCGGTTGTCGTTCGTGCTCGGCGCCTCGGCCGCGGTGGCCGACGCCGAGGTCGTCTTCCTCTGCGTGCCGACG
Organism: Lentzea flava; assembly: GCF_014648475.1. Classification (GTDB taxonomy): domain Bacteria; phylum Actinomycetota; class Actinomycetes; order Mycobacteriales; family Pseudonocardiaceae; genus Lentzea; species Lentzea flava. Next base: position 40,734 of record NZ_BMRE01000048.1, read on the forward strand.
CCGATGGGGGTCGGCGGCATCGCGGACCTCCAGGCCGTCGAGTCCGTTGTGGACGAGACGCGCGACCTGCTGCCGTCCGGGTGCGTGATCGTCAACAAGTCCACCGTGCCGGTGGGAACCTCGGTCCGCACCGCCGAGCTGCTGCGCCGCGACGACGTCGCGGTGGTGTCGAACCCCGAGTTCCTGCGCGAGGGTTCCGCCGTCCACGACTTCCTCAACCCGGACCGGATCGTCGTCGGCTGCGACCAGCAGGACGCGGCCGAGCGCGTCGCCGCCCTGTACGCGCGTCTCGGCGCGCCAACGGTTTTGACCGACGCCGCCTCGGCGGAGATGGTCAAGTACGCGGCGAACTGCTTCCTCGCGATGAAGCTCTCGTACGTCAACGCGGTGGCGGAGCTGTGCGAGCGGCTCGGCGCGAACATCACCGACGTCACCGAGGGCATGGGCTACGACAAGCGCATCGGTCAGGCGTTCCTCAACCCCGGTCCCGGCTGGGGCGGTTCGTGCCTGCCCAAGGACACCCACGCGATGCTCCAGGTCGCGGACGCGGCCGACTTCGAGTTCCGCCTGCTGCGCGCCACGATCGACACCAACGAGCGCCAGCGCCAGCGGATGGTCGAGAAGGTCCGCCTCGCCGTCACCGGCAAGCGCGGCGGCTCGCTGTCCCACGTGCGCCTCGGGTTGCTGGGCCTCACGTTCAAGGCGGGCACGGACGACCTGCGCGACTCGCCGGCACTGGCCGTAGCGGCGCTGCTGAAGCAGGCCGGTGCCGACCTCGTCGGCTACGACCCGGCGCTGACCGGCGGCACGGACCTCGGTTCGGTGTCCGTTGTGGACGATCCGTACCAGGCGGCCAAGGACGTCGACGCGCTCGTCGTGCTGACCGAGTGGCCGGACTTCCGCTCGCTGGACTGGGCCCGCCTGGCCGAGACGGTGCGGCAGCCGGTCGTCGTCGACACGCGGAACATCCTGGACCCGGACGTCATTCGCCGTGCGGGCTTCACCTGCACGTCGCTGGGCCGCCGGTAGTCCATTTGAGACAGTCCAGTTAGCTCAATGGGGTGAGTGGGCGCGCGGTGTTCGTGCGCTGGCGCTTTGATCTGGCGGCAACACCCGGCGGGACCAGCCCGCCGGGACTTGCCGGGAGGTTCCCACCGTGGCTGGACTCATGGACATGATCAGCGGTCTCGTGCACCAGGCGAGCGGTCTCCTCGCTCAGGCGAGCGAGCTCGCGAACGGCCTGCTGTCCGCGCTGCCGCTCTGAGGCCGTGCCGCGGTGGCGAGCCTCCCGCTCACCACCGCGGCAGATCCGGCCCGTGGTTGGTGATGCCAGCGAAGAGATCGGTCTCCGGCAGCGGCGCCCCGGTGGTGTCGAGCGCGCGGAAGTACTGTTCCTGCAAGGCGAACGGCCCGTGCACCTGCTGGCTCGCGTGGCACAGCAACGCCTTGCGCTTCACGTCGGCGACCTCGCTGATGTCGATCGTCGTCGACCCCTCCCTGGCCGTCAGGTAGAGCTTGACGGGGATGCCGGTGCGGTAGACCGCGAGCTTGGCCACCCGGATCACGTGCATGTGGTCGCGGTGCGAGCTGTAGTGCGTCACGACGACCTGCGGCTGGTAGTGCTCGATCAGCGCGGCGAGCCGGCCGGCCGCGGTCTCCACCGGGATCGTGCAGAGCCCGCCCTCCGGAACCTCGCCGCCGGGTCCGGAGTCGTGGTAGCCCAGCAGTTCCAGGTCCGAGATGCCCAGCGTGTCGCACGCCGCCTGCAGTTCGGCCCTGCGATGCGCCGCCACGGCCTTGGGGTGGTGGCCGACCTCGCCGGGCACGGCTCCGTTCGGAGCGTCGTCGAACTCGCCGTTGGTGCACGTCACCACCACGGTTCTGGCGCCCTGTCTGGCGTAGCGGGCAAGCACGCCCCCGGTCGACGTCGACTCGTCGCCGGGGTGGGCGTGCACGGCCAGCAGGGTTCTCGGTCCGCCGAACTCCACGCGGGGGACCGTACCCGGTAACTATTGTGCGGCCCGTGACCGACTTGCCGTCCGGCCTGAAGCCGCTCGAACTCGCCCACCACCTCCGCGCCCAGATCGAACGGGGCCACACCTACGCGCGCTCCCGCAAACACCGGTTCCGCTGGAAGTCGGTGACGGTCCGGATGACGACGCTGGTCCTTTCGGCGGCGTCGACGATCATCCTCGGGCTGCAGAACCTGGATCCGTGGACGGGCACGGCGTTCTCGCTCGTGGCGGTGGTGACGGTGGTGTCCGCTTTGGAGCCGTTCTTCGCCTGGCGGTCGCTGTGGGTGCTGATGGAGGACGCCAGCTACCGGTTCCACCGGCTGGAGGACGACCTGAGGTACTACATCGCCGCCACACCCGCCGACGAGGTCGATCCCGAGCGGGTGCGGGAGATGTTCGAGCGGTACCAGGAGATCTGGGACTCGCTCAGCTCGCGGTGGATGAAGTACCGCGACAACGCCTAGACCCGCCCGCGCACGCGCTCGCGCACGCGCTCGCGATGAACGGCGCATTTGTTCACCTCAGGTGGACGAATGCGCCGTTCATCGGTTGTTACGGCGTGCCCGCCGGCTTGCCCTTCGCGTCCGGGGCGTTGGGGTCGAGGATGTAGTTCTCCTGCCACACCGCCCACTTGTAGCCGACGTCGTTGGCGGTCACGTAGGCCGCGCCCCAGCCGCTGCCGCTGAAGCGGTTGTTGATGGCCTTCATGTTGCGGCCGTACCGGTTGCCGTGGCTCGACTCCAGGCCGAGCTGGTAGCCGCCGCCCTCCAGCAGGTTGCCCTCGACGGTGACGTTGTCGATGTCATCGCCGTAGGTCTGGATGAACAGCGCGCCGGTGTCCTGGCCGGTGGAGCAGTCGATGCGGTTGTTGCGGAACGTCAGCGTGCGTCCGGCGTTGCGGTCCAGCGGGAAGTCGCGGACGGTGGCGCCGTCGTTGTGCGCGTCACCGGCCGTGCGCAGGCCGCGGACGTAGTTGCCCTCGGCGAGGCCGCTGAGGGTGGCGCCGGTGTTGTAGAAGCAGATGCCGGAGCCCATGCCGGTGATGTAGTTGCGCTGCAGGGTGCCGACGCCGAGGAACGCGCACGACTTCGCGATCGTGGAGGCGGACAGCTTCGAGCCGTCGATGTTCGAGTCGCGGATGGTCACCGGGGCGCCGGTGACCTGGCAGGAGTTGCTGCCGCACGGGCCGTTCGTCGTGACCAGCGGGGCGGCCTCGTCGAGCCGGGTGGGGCGGATGCAGGACTTCTCGACGGTGATGTTGCCCGCGAAGAGGACGAGGGGCTGCTCGATGCGCTTGCCGGAGATGACCGTGCCCGCGCCGGGGTTCGCCGGTCCGGTGTAGACGGGCAGGGAGTCGCAGTTCAGGCCGACGGCGGCCAGGCCGGTGTTGGCCTGGGTCAGCTTCCAGCCCGGCGCCCCGGCCGGGGCGGGCGTGCCGGGGTTGTTCGGAGGCTTCACGGGGCCGTTGGTGGCGGACTGGGGCGCCGACGTGGGAGCCGCGGAGCTGCTGCTGGGGGCGGCGGAGCTCTCCGACGTGCTGGGCGAGGTGGCGCTCGTGCTCTCGGCCACCGGCTTCGGGTCGCCCGCCTCGGCCGCGGAACAGGCGGCCAAGGCGACGACGCCGGTGGTCAGCAGCACGGCCAATCTCAGTCTCACGCTGGTTCTACCTCCACGCGCGTTCACGACGGGGGACCGTGAACTCGCTGATTGTGTCGTCGGCCGGTGCGGAATGTTCACGGAACTCGTGCGACCGAGTTCGCGCAGGGGCCGTTGAACGGACTGCACATTGCACGGGCCGACCGGAGGAGTCAAGCGGATCTCGTTGTGCCGCAAGGTCATCTTCCGGGCGGACGGGAATAGCTCGCCGGGGTGAGCTGGCAGATCACGGTTTTATCTCCGAGTCATTCGGTTCTTTGATGTGTGAGATCAACGACCGAGGAATGTCGCGCGGCCGGGACCGTCGGTGAGGAAGCTGTGCACCGCGCGTGGCAGGTCCTGCGTCTCGAACAACGCGGACGCGATCGTCGTCACGTGGGCGTCGGCCTCCGGAACGCCGCCGTGTTCGAAATGCGCGAGCACCTGTTTGGTCGCGGCGTGCGCCCGCGTCGGCCCGACGGCGAGCGAGAGGGCGAACTGCTCGGCGGCCAGCGCGAAGCCCTCGTCCGGGAAGATCCGGTTCACGACGTTCCAGCGCTCCAGCGTCGCCGCGTCGTAGAGGTCGCCGGTCATCACGAACTCCTTCGCCCGGCCCACGCCCGCGCGGGCGGCCAGCCGCTGCGTGCCGCCCATCGTCGGCGTCAGGCCCACGACCTTCTCCACGAGGCCGAAACGCGCGCTCTCGGCCGCGACGATCAGGTCGCACGCCACCGCGAGCTCGAACGCCCAGGTCAAGCACAACGCGTGGGCGGCGAAGACGGTCGGGATCGGCAGCGCGGCGAGCCGTTGCGGCAGCAGGAGCATGCGGTCGAACAACGCCTGCGCGTCCTCGCGGTACTCCTGGGCGGCGAACAGCGACACGTCGACCCCTCCGGACACGACCTTGCCGGTCGCGTTGACCAGCAACGCCCGCGCGTCGCCCAGCTCGTCGAGGGCGTCGTGGAACTCGGCGTCGAGGTCGAGCGCGTAGAGGTTGAGCGGCGGCGCGTCGATCGTGATGATCGCGAGCTCGTTCTGCCTGGTCAGGTGGATCTTCATCGTGCGGGAACCCTCACAGCCAATCGCGGCGCTTGAACATGGCGTACAGGACGTAGGAAAGCAGGAAGATCCCCAGCGTGGACGCCCAGAAGCCCCACGGCTGCTCGAATCCGGGGTACGGCACGTTCATGCCGTAGTAGCCGGAGATCGCGGTCGGCACCGCGATGATCGCGGCCCAGCTGGTGACCTTCTTCATGATCGAGTTGAGCCGGTTGCCCTGGACCGCCACCTCGGCCTCGCGCAGGTTCGTGACCAGCTCGCGCATCGACTCGGTGAGCTCGGCGGTGAACAGCGCGTGGTCGGAGACGTCGAGGTAGTACGGCATCATCACGTCGTCGACGAGGTCGTGCTCGCGGTGCACCAGCGACCCCAGCACCTCGCGCATCGGCAGCGCGACCCGCCGCAGCTGCACCAGCGCGCGCCGCAGCTGCAGCGCTTTGCGGCCCACGTGCGGCTTCTCCTCGTAGATCCGGTCCTCGAGCGCCTCGATGTCGTCGTCGAGCGCCTCGGCCGCGGCGTAGTGGCCGTCCACGACGTCGTCGAGCAGCCCGTGCAGCAGGAACCCGACGCCGGAGGTGGCCAGGGCCGGCGCGCTGTCCCACCGGCGCCGCACGCCCGCGATGTCGTACGACTCGTTCTCCCGGACGGTCACCAGCGCGTTGCGGGTGACGAACACGTCGACCTCGCACGTGCTGATCTCGTGCTCGGCGTACCGGACGGCGTGGACGGAGAGGAACAGGTGGGTGGGGTAGCGGTCGACCTTGGGGCGCTGGCGCCCGGCGAACGCGTCCTCGATCGCGAGCTCGTGCAGGCCCAGCTCGTCGCGCAGCAGACCTATCTCGTCCTGGGACGGCGCGCAGAGGTCGAACCACACGACCGCGGAGGGATCTTGGAGGTGCCGCGCGACGTCGGAAACCGGGAAGTCCCGGTCCACGAGTTCGCCGTTGCGGTACAAGCGGGTCCGACCCATGGGTGACAACGATACGTAGATCTACTCAGATGTGAGGTTCCAGCCCGAGTTCCCGCTACCCTCGATCCGGTGAAGGTGGACCAACCACAACGCATAGGCGACTACCTGCTGCTGGGCAGGCTTGGTCGTGGTGCCATGGGAACGGTCTACCTGGGACAAGGCTCCGACGGGCGCCAGGTCGCCGTGAAGGTCGCCCGCGCGGAGCTCGCCGACGACCCGCGCTTCCGCGAGCGGTTCCGCCGCGAGGTGCAGATGGCCCGCGCGGTCGGGTCGGCGGGCACCGCGGCGGTCGTGGACGCCGACACGCGCGCGCCCCGCCCGTGGATGGCGACGGAGTACGTGCCCGGCCCGACGCTGCAGGAGGCGATCGAACGGCACGGCCCGCTGCCAGAGCACCACCTGCGCAGGCTGGCCGAGGGCCTCGCCGAGGCGCTGACGGCGATCCACCGCGCCGGTCTGATCCACCGCGACCTCAAGCCGTCCAACGTGCTGCTCGGCGCCGACGGCCCGCGCGTGATCGACTTCGGCATCTCGCGCGCCATGGAGCACACCGCGCTGACCGAGACCGGCATGGTCTTCGGCACCCCGGGCTTCCTGTCGCCGGAGCAGATCACCGGCCAGGAGGTCGGCACCCCGTCGGACGTCTTCGCGCTGGGCGCCGTGCTCGTCTACGCGGCCACCGGCAAGGGCCCGTTCGGCGAGGGCCCGACCGCCACGCTGCTCTACCGCGCCGCCCACGGCGAACCGGACCTCGACGGCGTGCCGAAGACGCTGCGCCCGCTGGTGCAGAAGTGCATGCACCGCGACCCGGCCAAGCGCCCGGACCCGGCGGAGGTGACGCGCCTGCTCGCCCAGGTCGTGTCGCCGAAGCCGCCGACCACCAAGCTGCCCGCGCCGATGACGCCCGCCGCCGCGACGTTCTCGACGTCGCGGATCGTGCCGTTTCTGTGGGGCCTGACGAACCTCGCCGCCGGCCTGCTCGCCGCGGCGATCGCCGACCCGGCGGCCAGGGCCAACGGCGCCACGCAGCTGCTGGCGCTGGCCGCGTTCTGCGTGCTGGTCGTGCGCGCGGTGCGGTTCTTCAGCGCCGCCGCCCGCCGCAAGGTCGTCATCGAGATCAGCCGCGAGGGCATCGCGACGACCCGCAACGGCAAGTTCCACCAGTACTGGTGGTACGAGCTCGCACGGGTGCGCGTCGTGCCGCACAAGAAACGGCCGTGGGTCGTCGTGTGGCTGAAAGACCCGGCGCCGCGCCGCTTCTTCGGTGCGCATCACGGCGGGGTGCGCGTGTTCCCGATCGCCCACGAGCGGACCAGACGGCGGCGCGAGCGGGAGATCGCCGAGCTGCGCGCCGCCCTGGCCTGGTACCTGCCGCGCTCCTACGACGGGCGCTGATCGGTCCACTCGTAGGTGATGGTCATCGACTGCGGTGGCATCCCCTTCGGCAACTGACTGCTCGCGGTCGCGACCTCCTCCGTGCCGGTCACCCGGCCCGTGGCGGGATCGATGACGAACTGGAGGAGGTTGCCGTCGACCGACAGCCTCCCGTTGTCCCAGCGGATCTCGGGAGACTCGGCGAGCACGCGGTACAGCGCGGCCTTCTCCTCGTTCGTCGTGAACGGCGAGAGCAACGCCGGCGACGCGGCCAGCAGCTTCTGCTTCGGGTCGGCGGGCAGCGGCTTGGAGACGCTCTCCTCCTTGCACGGGGTGGCCGCGCAGAACGAGGTCCACAGCTGCGGAAAGCTGATCGTGCTCAGCTTCTGCTCCGGTCGCGGCTGCGCGCCGGAGATCGGCTGCCGCTGCCCGGTCTCCCTGCGGAAGATGAACACCGTCTCGCCCTTCGCGGTGGGCAGCCACACGTCGTACTCGAGCTCGACCAGAGTCCAGCCGACCTGGTCGAGGCCGAACGACGCGGCGGTCGCCACCTCCCGCAACCGGTAGGTGATGTGCTGGTACCTGGCGGTCGGCTGCTCGGCCAGCTCCAGCAGGGTGGCGGCCTCGGCCAGCGACGTGGCCGGGGTGCTGGGCATCGTGGCGGGGGCGTCCCGGTGGGCCGGCCGCAGGAACACCACCAATCCGGTGATCATGATCACGGCGACCGCGGCGGCCGCGATGCCTGCCCAGCGCGGGGAACGGCGCACCGGCTTCTCCGCGAACAGCTGCTCGCGCAGCCGGGCGAGCCGCACGTCGTCGGCGCCCCGGACCGGGTACAGCTCGGCGAGGTCGTCGTCCAGCACGTCACGCATGTTCCACTTCCTTCAGCTTGGCGCGCAGGCGGTGCAGGCGCGACCTCGCGGTGCCGGGGTTCAGGCCGAGGGCTTCCGCCGCCTCCTGCACGCTCAGCCCGGCCAGCGAGACGAGCAGCAGCAGGTCGCGGTCACCCTCCTGCATCTTCGCGAGCGCGCCGGCGATCCGCCGCAGGTGCGAGCGGGCGTCGATCCGCGTCACCACGGTGTGCTCCAGCGTCTCGGCGACACCGAGGTCGACGCCGTAGCGTTCGGCGGTGCGCAACAGCCGGGTCTCGCGTTTGGCGTGGCCGCGCAACAGGTTCGTCGCGATGCCGTAGAGCCAGCCGACGACGCTGCCCTTCTCGGCGTCGTAGGTGTCCTCGCCGCGCATGGCCGCCAGGAACGTCTCGCTGACCAGGTCGTCGGCGACGTCGACGCCCACCCGTCGCGCCAGATAGCGGTGCAGCGGCTGGGCGTGCTCGTCGAACAGCTCCGCGAACATCACGCCCCCAGTTGGCTTCTCGCGGCACGGGTGTTGCAGTGACGTGGGTCACAATTCGGTGGACGATCTCCTGATGATGGTCGTATGACCAACTGGACCGTGACCGTCACCGATGCCGCGCGCTCGCCGCTCAACCGCGAGTACAACGCGGAGATGATCAGCCGCTACTGGGGGCGGCCCACGAACGACGCCGAGATCGACGCCTACGAACGCGACGAGCAGGACCACGACGTGCCGGTGTTCCTCGTGATCTCCCGCGACGGTGAGGAGGCGGGATGCCTCGGAATGCGGTTTCTCGGCGACGGGATCGGCGAGCTCACCCGGATGTTCGTGCGGACCCCGTTCCGCGGGCAGGGCGCCGCATCGGTGCTGCTGAAGGCGATGGAGGCGGAAGCACTCGCACGCGGCGTGACGACGTTGCGGCTCGACACCCGCAAGGATCTCGTCGAGGCGCGGAACCTCTACGCCAAACACGGATTCGTGGAGATCGACCGCTACAACGACGCCGAGTACGCCGATCACTGGTTCGAGAAGAGCCTGAAGAGGCTAACGCCCGCTGATCCGGTCGCGATGTCCTGATGGGTCGGGATGACGCGCGCCAGGAGGCATTGAACATGCGGTTGCGTCCACTGGTGGCGGCCTTCGCCGTCACCGCGGCACTGGTGGTGACTCCGGCCTCGGCGGCTCCCGCCGGTCGGGTGCTGGGGTACGTCGCCAACAACGGCGGCGGTGTGTCGGTGATCGACACGGCCACGAACGCGGTGTCCGAGACGATCGCCGACAGCGGCGGAAGCTCGCCGTACATGGCAGCGGTCGCGTTCGACGGAACTCGCGGCTATGTCACGAATTCCGTGCAGAACACGCTCACTGTCATCGACACGCCGACCAACACGGTCGACAAGTCCGTTCCCGTCGGGAAGCACCCGGCGGGCGTCGCGGTCGCCCCCGGCGGCGGCTTCGTCTACGTCACGAACTACGACGACGGAACGGTGTCCGTGGTCGACACGGCCACGCTGACGGTCACCGCGACCGTCACCGTCGGTCAGAACCCGGACGGCGTGGTGGTCACCAGGGACGGCACGGCCGTCTACGTGACGCACGACGTCGTCGGCCCGAGCAAGGTCTCGGTCATCGACACCACGGCCAACGCGGTCGTCGCCACGATCAACGTGGGCAGCACGTCCACCGCGATCGCGGCCTCCGCCGACGGCACCCGGATGTACGTGGTGAACAAGGGTTCCGACGACATCTCCGCCATCGACGTCGCCACGCGCACCGTGGTCGGCACCGCGAAGGTCGGCTTCGTGCCGCACGGCATCGCGTTGTCGCCCAACGGAACCCGCGCGTACGTGACGAACAGCGAGTTCGACTCGGTGTCCGTCGTGGACCTGACGGTGATGGCGGAACAGCAGAAGATCGTCGTCGGTGACCGCCCGATCAGCGTCGCCCTGACGCCGGACGGTGCGAGCGCCTACGTCACGAACTTCAACAGCAACACGGTCTCGATCATCGACACGGCGTCCAACACGGTCACCGGCACCATCGGGGTCGGCCAGCGCCCGGTGGGCATCGCGATCAACTTCGTGCCGCCCGCCGCGTCGAAGCTCGTGGCGGGGACCGCCCAGCTGCAGGTGCGGCTCCTCGGTTTCACGGTCCGCTCGCTCGGCGCGACGCTGACCGAGAAGCACACCGGGGCGCCGGTCGCGGGCAGGACGATCGTGTTCCGCACGGTCAAGGGCAACCCGCTGTGCACCGCCACGACCAACTCCTACGGCAAGGCCACGTGTGACGCCCAGGTGTCCCTGCTGGTCGGGCTGTCCACCCTGCTGCAGGGCTTCACGGCCTCGTTCGCGGGCGACAACGAGCACGGTGGCGCTTCGGCGCACGGTTCCATCACCCTGCTCTAGTCATTGGAGTTGTCACGGTTGTTACATCCCTTGACTCGGGCGAAATGCCCGGCATAGCGTCCGGGTCAAGGGATGTCCTCCGGTGACCGCCGCCCCGGATCACGAGGGGAGTGTCCGTGGCGGTGCGAGTGTTGGCGCTGGTCGCCCTGGTCGCCGGGCTGGTGGTGGTGCCGCCCGCGCAGGCTGGGTCGAGTGGTCCGCGGGCGATCGTCAGCACGTCTGGCGGAACCGTCACCCTGGCGGTGACGTACGGGGGCAAGACGGTCGTGCAGCCGTCGCCGGTCGGGATCACGACCGAGCGCGCTGACCTGTCATCCGGTTTGACACCCGCGGGCAAGTCGAAGCGGGCGATCTTCGAGCGCTACCGCACGACGTCGGGCAAGAAGCTCGACCGGACCGTGCGCGCCACCGAGACGACCTACCGGTTCACGTCCGGCGTCAACGAGTTGCACCTCGTGGTGCGCGAATCCGCCGACGGCGTCGCCTACCGCTACGAGCTGCCGCAGGACACCGGCGCGGTCACGGGTGAGGCCTCCGCGTTCGTGCTGCCCGCGGACTCGGCGGCATGGCTCGCGAAGTTCCGCCGCGACTACGAGAACCCGTTCCTGCGGTACACCACCGGGACCGCCGAGCAGGCCGAGTACATGCACCCCGCGCTGTTCGAGACCGGCGGCACGTACGCGCTGATCACCGAGTCCGATGTGGACGGCCGCTACTCCGGCGGCCACCTCGTGCACACCGGCGCCGGCAGGTTCGCCGTGAAGCTGTGGGACGAGAAGGTCGCGGTGTCCGGTGCCCTGAAAACGCCGTGGCGCACCGTGATCGTGGGCTCGCTGGCGACCGTCACCGAGTCGACGCTCGTGGACGACCTCGCCCCGGCGTCCCGCGTGCGGGACACGTCGTGGATCAAGCCAGGTCCGGCGATCTGGTCGTGGCTCGCCGGAGGCCGGACGGTGCAGCAGGATCTGGCCAGGCAGAAGGAGTTCGTCGACTACGCGGCCGCGCGCGGCTGGCCGTACGTCGTGGTCGACGCGGGCTGGTACGACGACCCGAACTGGCGGCAGACGAGCTTCATCCCCGAGCTCGTGCGCTACGCGCAGGCCCGCCGGGTCGGCATCCACACGTGGGTGCGGTTCAGCAGCGTCGACACGCCCGCGAAGCGCGCGGACTTCCTGCCGTGGCTGCGGAAGTGGGGCGTGCAGGGCCTGAAGATCGACTTCATGGACTCCGACGGCCAGGAGCGGTACCGCTGGTACGACGAGATCCTGCCGGAGACCGCCCGGATGCACTTCCTGATCAACTTCCACGGTGCCGCGCTGCCGCACGGCATCCACCGCACATGGCCGCACGTCATGACGACCGAGGCCGTGCACGGCGCGGAAAAGTCCAGCGGTGTCACCACCTCGCACCTCACCGCGTTGCCGTTCACCCGCAACGTGGTGGGAGGCATGGACTTCACGCCAGGCGGCTTCCACCGCACCCGTGCCAACACCGACGCCGGTGAGCTCGCGCTGTCGGTGCTGTACGAGTCGGGCGTCCAGAACCTCGCCGGACGGCCGGACGCCTACGACGCCCGCCCGCTGGCGCGCTGGTACCTCGAGCAGACGCCGGCCGCGTGGGACGAGACGCGACTGCTGTCCGGTCGTCCCGGTGAGAGCGCGGTGCTGGCACGGCGCAGCGACGACCGGTGGTTCGTCGGCGGCGCGATCGCGGGCGAGGCCCGTTCGCTGGACCTGCCCGCGCTCGGCAAGGGCCGCTGGCTGATCGAGGTCGTGCGCGACGGCGCGGCCGGTCTGGTCAGGGAAACCCATGTCACCTCGGAGAAACTGACCATCCCGGTGGCGAAGGACGGCGGGTTCGCCGCACTGGTGTGCCGTCCGGTCCGCGACACCTGCGCGCGGCCGACGTACGGCCTCCCGGCCACGACCGTGGCCGTCACTCCCGGCCAGGTGTCGGTGCAGCCGGGACAGACGTTCGAGATGAACGGTACTTTCACCAACACGTCCGCCCAGCCGCTCTACGACGTGACGTTCGCACCGCGCGTGCCCTCGGGCTGGAGCACTTCGGCCGCGGTGCGCGCGTTCCGGCTGGCGCCGGGGGAGTCGCTGAGCGGGACGTGGACGGTGAAGGTGGGCGCCGATCCCGTCGTGGGGCTGACCGACGTACCCGCTGTCGCGCAGTTCCGGCCGTACCGCTTCGGATCCGGCGTCGAGGCGGAGAAGGCGACGCTTGCCCACGTGTGGAAGCCGTTGCCCGCTGGACAGTCCTATGTGGAGGGCAACGATCGTTCCGTCGAGGGGAGGACCCTGACGACCGGCGGAGTGCGGTTCGGCAAGGGCATCGGCACGACGCCCGCGGACAAGGTGTTCGAGCTGGGGACGTGCACGGGGTTCGACGCCACCGTCGGTGTGGACGACGAGGTCGACGGCCGCGTGGACCGCGCCGCGGGTGCCGGCGGGTCGGTGGTGTTCGTCGTGATCGGTGACGGGCGGGTGCTGCACGAGAGCCCGCTGCGCAGGTCCGTCGACCCGGCGTTGCCGATCAGCGTGGACGTGAGCGGCGTGCGGTCGTTGACGTTGCGCGTGACCGACGGCGGCGACGGCACCAGCCTCGACAACGCGGTGTGGGGTGACGCACGGCTGACCTGTCGAACGTGAGTCGTCGAACCGTTCGACGGCGTCTTCGATTCATCGACGCGGTTTCGACGCTGTGCCAACGGTTTCCGGCGCTTGACGCTGCCGAGACGAGCGCCATATGGTGCCGAAGGTTCTCGGTTCCAGCCGTCGCGAAAACGAGGTCTGATGAAGCCGGCTCGCCTGATCCTCACGTTGTTCACCGCTGTGACGTTGTCGGCGCCGGTGGCCTCGGCCGCACCGGAGACGGGCGGCCACCACCAGACCCTGCGCTGGGCGGCGCCGAAGGGATTCCACATCGGCAGCGCGGTCGCCGGTGGCGGTCACCACGAGAACCAGCCGTACCCGGACCCCTTCACCTCCGACCGGCCGTACCGGCGGGTGCTGGCCGCCGAGTTCAGCTCGGTGTCGCCGGAGAACCAGATGAAGTGGGAGTACATCCACCCCGAGCGCGGCCGGTACAACTTCGGCACGGCGGACGCGATCGTGCGGTTCGCCCAGCAGAACCGGCAGGTCGTCCGCGGCCACACCCTGTTGTGGCACAGCCAGAACCCGGAGTGGCTGGAGAAGGGCACGTTCACCAAGGACGAGCTGCGCGCGATCCTGCGCGAGCACATCACCACCGTGGTCGGACGGTACCGGGGCCGGATCCAGCAGTGGGACGTGGCCAACGAGATCTTCACCGACACGGGCGCGCTGCGGACCGCGGACAACATCTGGATCCGCGAGCTCGGCCCCGGCATCGTCGCGGACGCGTTCCGGTGGGCGCACCAGGCCGACCCGAAGGCGAAGCTGTTCTTCAACGACTACAACGTCGAAAGCGTCAACGCGAAGAGCGACGCCTACTACGCGCTGATCAAGGACCTGCGCGCCGCCGGCGTGCCCGTGCACGGCTTCTCCGCCCAGGGGCACCTCAGCCTCGACTACGGCTTCCCCGACGACCTGGAGCGCAACCTGAAGCGGTTCGCTGGGCTCGGCCTGCAGACCGCGCTCACCGAGGTCGACGTGCGGATGACGTTGCCCGCGAGCGGCGTGCCGACCGAGGCCCAGCTCCGTCAGCAGGCCGACTACTACCAGCGCATGCTCACCGCCTGCCTGAACGTCAGCTCCTGCCGGTCGTTCACCATCTGGGGCTTCGTCGACAAGTACTCGTGGGTGCCGGTCTTCTTCCAGGGGCAGGGCGCGGCCACGGTGATGTGGGACGACTTCAGCCGCAAGCCCGCCTACGACGCCTTGAGGTCCACCCTGGCCGCACGCAGGTGACCGGTCCCGGCTTCCGGATTCGGCCGGACGTGTGATTACGTTGAGCCTGTGACTGTGGAACAGGTGGTCCTCCTGGCCGAGGACGGTTCGGCCATCGGCGTCGAGGACAAGGCCGTCGTGCACCACGCGGACACCCCGCTGCACCTGGCGTTTTCCAGCTACGTCTTCGACTCGGCCGGGCGCATCGTCCTCACCCGCCGCGCGCTGCACAAGAAGACGTTCCCCGGCGTGTGGACGAACACCTGCTGCGGTCACCCGCTGCCGGACGAGGACATGGCCCAGGCCGTGCTGCGGCGCCTGCGGGACGAGCTCGGCATGACGTGCTCCGAGCCCGAACTGCTGCTGCCGCGCTTCCGCTACCGGGCCGAGATGGGCGGCGTCGTCGAGAACGAGATGTGCCCGGTGTTCCGGGTGGTCTGCGACGACGAGCCCGTCCCCAACCCGGCCGAGGTCGACTCGGCCGAGCGCGTGCCGTGGGCTGAGTTCGCCCGGTCCGTGCTGGACGGCACCCGTGAGATCTCGCCGTGGGCGAAGCTGCAGGTCGCCGAGCTGGTGAAGCTCGGGCCCGATCCGCTGGCCTGGCCTGTCGCGGACCGGGCCGGGCTGCCCAGCGCGGTCAGGCTGGGCTCACCACTGCAGTGAGCCACCGTTCTGGTACTCGATGACGCGGGTCTCGAAGAAGTTCTTCTCCTTCTTCAGGTCCATCATCTCCGACATCCACGGGAACGGGTTCTCGGTCTGCTCCCACACCGGCTCCAGGCCGAGCTGGGCGCAGCGGCGGTTCGTGATGAACCGCATGTACCGCTCGCACAGCTCGGCGTTGAGGCCGAGGATGCCGTTGGGCATCGTGTCCCTGCCGTAGGCGATCTCCAGCTCGCAGCCCTCGGCGAGCATCGTGCGCACCTCCTCGCGGAACACGTCGTTCCACAGGTGCGGATTCTCGATCTTGATCTGGTTGATCGCGTCGATGCCGAAGTTCAGGTGGATCGACTCGTCGCGCAGGATGTACTGGTACTGCTCGGCGATGCCGACCATCTTGTTGCGGCGGCCCAGCGACAGGATCTGCGCGAAGCCCGTGTAGAACCACATGCCCTCGAACACCACGTAGAACGCCACGAGGTCCTTGAGGAACGCCTGGTCGCGGTCCGGCGTGCCGGTGGAGAACTCCGGGTCCTCCAGGTGCTGGGTGTACTGCAGCGCCCAGGCGGCCTTGTCCGTGATGGACGGGATCTCCCGGTACATGTTGAACAGCTCGCCCTCGTCCAGGCCGAGCGAGGTGCAGATGTACTGGAACGTGTGCGTGTGCACGGCCTCCTCGAAGGCCTGGCGCAGCAGGTACTGGCGGCACTCCGGGTTGGTCAGGTGCCGGTACACCGCGAGCACGATGTTGTTGGCCACCAACGACTCCGAGGTCGCGAAGAAGCCGAGGTTCCGCTTGATCATGCGGCGTTCCTCGTCGGTCAAGCCGTCTTTCGACTTCCACAGGCTGATGTCGGCCTGCATAGAGACCTCGGTCGGCATCCAGTGGTTGTTGCAGCCGTTGAGGTACTTCTCCCACGCCCAGTGGTACTTGAGCGGCAGCAGCTGGTTGACGTCGGCGCGACAGTTGATCATCGCCTTGTCGTCGACGTTCACGCGGGCGGCGCCTGCTTCGATGTTGGTCACTGGCAAGCCTCACAATCGGGTTCGGTGACGGAGCAGGCGACGGGGGAGACGGCGTTGAGCTTGCCGTCGGTGCCCTGAAGGGTGGACTTCTCCACGTGCGTGGCGCTCTGCGTGCGCAGGTAGTACGTGGTCTTCAGCCCGCGCACCCACGCCAGCTGGTAGAGCTCGTCGAGCTTGCGGCCGCTGGGTGCGGCCAGGTAGAGGTTCAGCGACTGCGCCTGGTCGATCCACTTCTGCCGGCGCGCGCCCGCCTCGATCAACCAGGAGCTGTCGACCTCGAACGCCGTGGCGTACAAGGCCTTCAGGTACGGCGGCACCCTGTCGATCGCGCCGAGGCTGCCGTCGTGCAGCTTCAGGTCCGAGATCATCTGCTCGTCCCACAGCCCGCGCTGCTTCAGCGCACGCACCAGATCCGGGTTGATGACGGTGAAGTCACCGGACATGTTCGACTTCACGTACAGGTTGCGGTACAGCGGCTCGATCGACTGGGTGACACCGGTGATGTTCGCGATGGTCGCGGTCGGCGCGATCGCCATGACGTTCGAGTTCCGCATGCCCTTGCGGACCTTCGCGCGGATGCGGTCCCAGTCCATCGTGGACTCGCGGTCCTGCTCCAGCTCCCCGGCGTTCCGGTTCCGCGCGAGGATCCCGATGGAGTCGATCGGCAGAATGCCCTGGCTCCACAACGATCCCTCGAACGACCGGTACGCGCCGCGCTCGGTCGCGAGGTCGGCGGACGCCTCGATCGCGTAGTAGCTGATCTCCTCCATGGAGCGGTCCGCGAACTCGACGGCCTCCTGGCTGGCCATCGGCGTGCCGAGCGTGAACAGCGCGTCCTGGAAGCCCATCAGCCCAAGACCGACAGGGCGGTGCTTGAAGTTGGAGTTCCGCGCCTCGGGAATCGTGTAGTAGTTCACGTCGATGACGTTGTCGAGCATCCGCACGGCCGTCCGCACGGTCCTCTCCAGCCGCGCGTGGTCGATGCCCTGCTCGGTGACGTGCCGCGCGAGGTTGACGCTGCCGAGGTTGCAGACCGCGACCTCGTCGACCGCGGTGTTCAGGGTGATCTCGGTGCACAGGTTGCTGGAGTGCACGACACCGCTGTGCTGCTGCGGCGAACGCAGGTTGCACGGGTCCTTGAACGTGATCCACGGATGGCCTGTCTCGAACAACATCGTCAGCATGCGCCGCCACAGGTCGACGGCCTGCACCCGGCGAAACACCTTGATCTCACCGTTGTCGGCCTTCTCCTCGTAGGCGCGGTACTTCCGGGCGAAGTCGTCACCGAACGCGTCGTGCAGGTCAGGCACCTCGTCGGGGGAGAACAGCGTCCACTGGCCGGTCGCGCGGACCCGGCGCAGGAACTCGTCCGGCACCCAGTTCGCGGTGTTCATGTCGTGGGTGCGGCGGCGCTCGTCGCCGGTGTTCTTGCGCAGGTCGAGGAACTCCTCGACGTCGATGTGCCACGTTTCGAGGTACGCGCAGACGGCGCCCCGCCGTTTGCCACCCTGGTTCACCGCTACAGCCGTGTCGTTCGCGATCTTCAGGAACGGCACCACGCCCTGCGATTTGCCGTTGGTGCCCTTGATGTGCGCGCCGATGCCGCGCACCGGTGTCCAGTCGTTGCCGAGGCCTCCGGCGAACTTGCTGAGCATCGCGTTGTTGCTGATGCCGTGGAAGATGCCGGCGAGATCGTCGTCCACAGTGGTCAGGAAGCACGACGACAGCTGCGGCCGGGTGGTGCCCGAGTTGAACAGCGTCGGCGTCGAGCACATGAAGTCGAACGACGACAGCAGCTCGTAGAACTCGATCGCGCGGGCGTCGGGGTCGTCCTCTTCCAGCGCGAGGCCCATCGCGACGCGCAGGAAGAACGCCTGCGGCAGCTCGTAGCGGCGGCCGTCGTGGTGCAGGAAGTAGCGGTCGTACAGCGTCTGCAGGCCCAGGAACTGGAAGTTCAGGTCACGGTCCGGGCGCAGCGCGGTGCCCAGCCTCGCCAGGTCGTAGCCGGCCAGGCGCGGGTCGAGCCGGCCCAGCTCGATGCCGTGCCGGACGAACCCGGCGAAGTACGACGGGTAGCGCTCGGTCATCTCGGCGTGCGACAACGGGGTGCCGCAGGCCTCGGCGCGCAGCTTGTCCAGCAGCAACCGGGCGCTGACGTACGAGTAGTCCGGGTCGTGCTCGACCATCGTGCGGGCGGCCATGATCGGCGCCAGCGCGAGCTCGGCGTCGGTGATCCCGGCGTACAGATTTCGCTTGGTCTCGGCCAGAACCGCTTCGGCCGACGCGTTGGGCAGGTCGGCACATGCTTCATGGATCACCCCAGACAGGCGATCCAACGGGGTCAGGCGGTCGGGCACGCTCTCTCCTCGCGAGCTGGCCCGGGGAAAACGCGTGCGCACGCCGGCGAGGACACCACTGGTGCACACAGCCGCCCTCCCTCGGGGCACCGTGTCGTGCGCGCAGGCTTGCGCGCACACCAGTGGCAGGTCTTCGGACTCGTGGGCGCCTGGCTCGCTCCTACCGGCCGTCGCTTCCCAGGTCTCGCGACCCAGTGCTTCGTTGACGGCTTTCGTTCCCACTCACCGCTGCGGGGCAGTCCTGGACTCGCACCAGGTTCCCTCTTGCCTCACCGGCCCGGTGCTCCGGGCCGGTGAACCACCAGCGCGGCAGATACTACATGTGGTGGTGCGCTCCGGATCACCACCCAACATGGGCGTGTCGTCGTCTAGGGTGATGCGCGTGGGTGATCTTCGGCCGCGCGTCGTCGCGGGTGCTGTCGTCAGCGCGGGACTGGCCGCGGCCTCGCTCGCCATCGGTGCCGCGGCGCCCGTGACGAGCGGTGTCCTGGCCGTGTCCGCGGTGCTGGTGATGATCACCACCCGGCGATCAGGCCCACCCCGAGACTGATCATCACGGCCGCGATCACGCCGTCCAGCACCCGCCACGCGCGGGGCTTCGCGAACAGCGGGCTGAGCAACCGCGCCCCGAAGCCGAGCGCGACGAACCACGTGACGCTCGCCGTCACCGCGCCGACGCCGAAGAGCCACCGGCCGGCCGCGATCGAGCCGAGCAGCAGCAGGGTGTCCAGGTAGACGTGCGGGTTGAGCCACGTGAGCGCCAGCGCGGTGAGCACGGGCCTGCCGGTCGTCGTGTCCCCGGCGTTCAGCGAGGACGGGCGGAACGCGCGGCGGGCGGCCAGAAACCCGTAGCCCAGCAGGAAAAGCCCGCCCACGATCGCGGCGACCGTGATCGCCTGGGGCCACCGGCGGACGATCGCCCCGAACCCGGCGACACCGACCGCCACGAGGACGGCGTCCGAGAGGGCGCACACGGCGACGACCCGGGCGACCGCGTGTCGCCGGAGTCCTTGGCGCAGCACGAAGGCGTTCTGCGCGCCGATCGCGACGATCAGGGTCATCATGGTGCCGAAGCCGAGCAGCAGGTCAGTCACGCCCACGACGGTATTGACGCCGTCTTGATGAGACCAGCTAAAGATTCTTACGTACCATTAGCAGCCGTGATGGACCTCGACCTGGTGCGCACGCTGCTCGCGGTGGTCGACGCGGGCACGTTCGACGCCGCCGCTGCCGCTCTGCACGTCACGCCTTCCGCTGTCTCGCAACGAATCAAGGCGTTGGAGCAGCGCACCGGCCGGGTGTTGCTCGTGCGGGCCCGGCCGGTGCGGCTGACGCCGTCGGGGGAGGTGCTGGTCCGGTACGGTCGGCAACTGCTCGCTCTCGATCAGGACCTGGACGCGGCCCTCGGCTCCGAGGCCGTGGCGCGGGTGCCGATCGCGGTCAACGCGGACTCCCTGGCCACGTGGTTCCTGCCCGCGCTGCAACGGGTTCCGCCGTCGTTGCGGATCTCGTTCGACCTGCACCGCGAGGACCAGGACCACACGACGGCGCTGCTGCGGCAGGGCCTGGTGATGGCCGCGGTGACGTCCTCGCGCGAGCCGGTCGCGGGCTGTTCGGTGCGGAAGCTGGGCAGCATCCGTTACGCCGCCATGGCAACGCAGTCCTTTGTGGACAGGTTCGCCGCCGGGCCGGTGAAGTCGTGGCTGCCGGACGCGCCGGTCGTGGTGTTCGACCGCAACGACGATCTGCAGGACCGGTTCGTGCGCACGCTGACCCGCGGCCGCGGCGCCTCGGAGCACCGCCACTACGTGCCCTCGTCGGAGGTGTACGTGCGGGCGATCGTGGCGGGGCTCGGCTGGGGCATGGTGCCGCCGCAGCAGCTCCAGGAGGGCCTGGTCGACCTCGCGCCCGGCCGGACCATCTCGGTGCCGCTGTACTGGCAGCAGTGGAAGCTCGACTCCCCGGCGTTGACCGCGGTGGCCGAAGCGGTGGCGGAGGAGGCCGCGGTGGCGCTGGGCTAGAAACCTGTCGGCTTCCTGAATCCGGGAACCGTGCCGGTCGGGCCCGGCGTTGGGCGATATGTGCTGATTCCTCGACTCGCCGCCACCGGTGGTTGCCTCGCCGTCGTCGTGACGGTGGCCATGGTCGGTCTGCTCGACCTGACCGTCGGCCCGCTGCACCGCACGATCAGCGAGTACGCGCTGGGCGACTACCGCCCCGTCTTCGACGTCGCCGTGCTGTTGCTGGCCGTTGGCTCCCTCGCGATCCTCGCCGCGCTCGTCCACAAGGGACTGGCGAGATGGCGGTCGGGCGGGTCGATCGCGCTGATCCTCTGGTCGGTGGGGTTGCTGCTGGTCGTGGCGTTCCCCAAGACGAACTGGGCGATGGGCACGAACCAGCTCAGCGGCAGCATCCACCGGTTCGGCAGCATGATCGCGTTCGTCAGCCTGCCGATCGCCGTGATCCTGCTGGCCCGGCCCTGGCTGAAGCACCACGTGTGGGGCCGGCACGCGAAATTCACCTTGGCGTCCGGTGTGGCGAGCGTTGTCGCATTCATGCCGATCCTCTACGCCATTGCGCTGGGGGCGGCTTCCGACGTTCGGTGGTGGCGGGTGTTCCCGTTGGGCTACATCGAGAGGATCTTGCTCATCGCCGAGGTCGGCGCCGTGCTCGTCGTCGGGCTGTGGGCGATCGCGGCCAGTAGGGTTGCGCCATGGCGAGTTGGGGAGACCTCGCGGATTACGTCCGCGCCGAGTACGACGTCGTCCACGACGAGGACGAGGAGCTGAGGATCCTCTTCACCTTCGGTGACGAGGAAGAAGGCGACGACGACCGCACCCAGGTGGTGATCATCGTCAGGGAAGTGCTCGACAAGATGCACGAATGGGTGCAGATCGCCTCCCCGTGCGGCCTCGCGAAGGACGTGGACCTGCGCGAGGTGCTGGAGGAGGTCGGCAGGTCCACCGTGGCGTGCGGGCTCGCGATCATGGGGGAGCACGTCGTGGTCAGGCACTCGTTGCCGCTGTCGCACCTCGACATCCACGAGTTCACCGACCCTCTCCAGCTGCTCGCCGGCACGGCGGACATGCTCGAAGAACAGTTCTGGGGAGGAGACGGCTACTGATGTTCGACTTATCGCCCGCGACGGATCGGCTCGCGGGGCTGGTGCGCAACGTGACGGACGGCGACCTCGGGGCACCGACCCCATGTCCCGACTACACGGTCGGCGACCTGCTCGACCACATCAACGGCCTGTCGGTGGCGTTCACCATGGCCGCGCTGAAGACCCCGCTGACCGGCTCGGGCTCCGGCGACGCCTCCCGGCTGCCCGCCGACTTCCGCGAGTCGGTGCCGCAGCGCCTGGCCGAGCTCGCGAAGGCCTGGCAGGCGCCGCAGGCGTGGGAGGGCATGACGGCGGCGGGCGGCGTCGACCTGCCCGGCGAGGTCGCGGCCGCGGTGGCGCTGGACGAGGTCGTGCTGCACGGCTGGGACCTCGCCCGCGCGACGGGGCAACCGTTCGACGTCGACGAGGACCTGCTCCAGGTCGTCCACGGCTTCGTGTCGTCGATCGGTCAGGACGACCGCGACGGTTCGCTCTTCGGAGCGGCGGTCGAGGTCGACTCGAACGCGCCTCTGCTCGACCGTGTCCTGGGACTCAGTGGGCGGAACCCGGCCTGGAGCGTAGGTTAGGCTCTCCTAACGTGAGAGCCATGACGGTGCAGGTTCGGGCGGGCCTGGGAGTCGGACGCCTGGCCGCCGCGGTGGAGTCCCTCGTGGAACTGCATCCCGAACTGTGTCGTTCCGGCTTCGCGCACCTCGAGGTCGTCGACCCCGCCGCCGCCACGGATGCCGCACTGGCACGGGCGGAGGCGGGGCTCGACCTCCAGGCGGGGGTGCTGATGCAGGCCGTGTGGCTCGACGCCGGACCCGACCGGTCCGGCCGGATGGTGCTGGTGCTGCACGACATCGTGGCCGACCGGATGCCGCGCATCCTGCCGTGGCTCGTGCAGGCGTGGCGGCAACCGGCGCTGGTCAGCTGACCAGGGCCGGTCAGCTGACGCCGAGCCCGCCGACGATCTCCACCCGCTGCCCGGTGAACTCACCCGTCAGCATCGGCATCGCCTCCGCGATCGCCGCCTTCGTCTCCGGCAGCTGCAACGAGTCGGCGTGGTGCTGGGCGGACTCCCAGATCTCGCTGACCCAGATCTTGTCCTGGTCCTCGGGGTCGAGCCCGACCGCGTACAGCCGGCACCCGGCCTCCCTCAGGCCCTGACCGCGGGTCAGGATCGCCACCACGTCGTCGCGGTGACCGGGCTTGGTCCTCATCGAGCCGATGTAGCCGAACGCCATGCGGCCGATCCTATTTCCGCGCCACGAACACGAACTCGCGCCCCGGCCGGTCCGGCGCGTCCCGCACGTCCACGACCTCGAACCCGCACGCCACCAGGCTGCCGGCGACCTCCTCGCGCGAGCGGAACCGCAGTGTCGAGTCCGAGGTGAGCACCGACCCGTCCGGGAACCGGTAGATGTGCCGGAACGACACGAACGGCAGGTGCACGTCGAGCAGTTCGAACCGTTCCTCCACGCCGTCCAGCACCCGAGGGGCGGTCGCCGCCCAGGACTCCCAGGCCCGCGCCTCCGGACGCCGCGTCTCGAACACGAAATGCCCGCCGGGACGCAGGGCGTCGTGGATGCCGCGCAGCGTCAGCTCCCAGTCGTCGCCGAGGAACACCTGCGCCACGTTGCCGGTCATGGTCGCGAGGTCGACCTCCAGCGCGGGCAGAGAAGTCGCGTCGCCGTGAATCCAGGTGACCCGCGAGTCCTTGGCCCGCGCGATCTCCAGCGACGCCAAGGCCGGGTCCACCCCGACGACCGAGCGGCCGGACGACGCCAGCAGCACCGCGAGGCTGCCCGTGCCGCACCCGACGTCGAGCACGCTCGACGCGCCGAGCTCGTCCGCGATGCCCGTGTACAGCGCGAGATCGTCGCGCGGTTCGTCGAAGAGGTCGTAGATCCGCGCCAGCCGCGGGTCGCTGAAGATCAGGTCAGGCACGCCACATCCTCGGTCCGGCGACGAATGGTCGCAGCAGCCCGATCACCTCGCGGTCGGGCCGCCCGTTCAGTTCTTCCTCCGCGACGCGACGGGCGATCCCGGCCAGGAAGTCGGCCACCTGGACGCGCGCGTCGTGCTGCGAGTTCACCAAAGTCAGGCTCTGCAGCCGCGGCGCGAGCTTCTTGAGCTGCCGGATCCGCCCGTCGGTCAACGACAGCTGCTGGTCGTGCACGATCGACACCGGACCACCCCACTGCGCGACAGCACGCAGGATGGCGGGGAACAACGGGTCCAGCGCCCCGCGCGGGCCACGGGCGCGCAGCAGGTCGTTGTAGTGCTCCAGCGGTCCCGTGACGGCACCGAACTCCGCGCGCACCCGCGAGGCGAGGAACCGCCGCTTGTCCACGAGCTGCACGCGGGCGCGTCCCGCCAGCGGCCCGGCAGGCCCGAGGAACCACAGCAGCACCCACCGGTTCTTGGTCCGCAGCAGGTGGTTCGCCTTGTACTCCAGCGCGGGCGACTTGATCATCGAACGCAGCGTGGCGACGCAGTCGGCCGCCTCCTCGTGCGACATCCGCACCCCGGCGTGGGCGAAGACCGCCGTGACCCCGCCGACGAGCTTCTCGCCCTCGGATCCCGACTCGTCGCAGGCGATCTCCATCAGGACATCCGGAACACGGGACCACGGGCGCGGAAGGGCAGGAAAGCGCCGGCGGGGATCAGGAACGCGTGTTCGCGCCGGATCCGCAGCACGTCGCACCAGCCGTCGGTGATGACGAGGATCGGGCCGGTCGAAGGGAAGTCGGACGCGCGTTCGAGCAGGTCGATGCCGGGCTGCAGCACCGTGCCGCCGCGCCCGCGCACCGTCACCCTGCCCGCGATGTCCTCGACGGGCACGTATCCGGCGTCATATGCCATCGCATCACAGAAAACCACGCGCGCGGCGGGCACGTCACGTGCCGCGGCGTAGGAAGCGATCGCGCCGAGCGCCTTGCCGAGCAACCGGACGTCCATCGAGCCGGACGTGTCGAGCACGACGCCGAACGTCGGCCGCGACTCCAGCGTCTCCGGCCGCACCCAGCCCGGCCGCGGAATGTCCGGAGTGGACGCCTGCCGCCGTGACGCTCTGGCGTAGGTGCGCCGTTTCTCCACGGCGGGAACGAACTCCTCGAACCACCGCGCGAGCTGGGCGTCCCACGTCAGGGGCGGGTGCTCCAGCGCGCGGATCTCCTCGACCAGCCCGGCGGGCAGCAGACCGCGCGACACGGTGTGGCTGCTCAGGCCGGTCAGCAGCGCACGCCGGTAGAACTCGTCGAGGTCCGTGATGTCCGCGGGGCCGCGCAACGGCTCGCCGAGCAG
This sequence comes from Lentzea flava, assembly GCF_014648475.1. Classification (GTDB taxonomy): domain Bacteria; phylum Actinomycetota; class Actinomycetes; order Mycobacteriales; family Pseudonocardiaceae; genus Lentzea; species Lentzea flava. The sequence goes on from NZ_BMRE01000048.1 coordinate 65,380, forward strand.
GTCGCCCTGGTGCCCGCCCCGCAACGTGAGCAGCTTGCGGTAGCGCCGCAGATCCGTCGTGATCCGGTCGTAGACGGACTCCGCCGACAGACCGCGCAGCTCCGGGTCGTGCAGCACGCCCTCCGGCGTCGACCCGACCCCCATCTCGATCAGCCAGCCGTTCACGACGAAGTCCGCGGCGATGTTCCACAGGTACGGATCCCGCCCGCCGACCCGGTCGCAGTGCCGCAACGCGGCGTGCAGCATCTCGTGCGCCAGCACGAACCGCCACTCCTCGCGCTTCAGCCCGGCGAGGGGGTTGACGTAGATCTCCGCCGACGCCGTGGAGACCGCCGCGATCGAGATGTTCCAGCCGCGCGCCAGTTCCGCGTCCGCCACCACGGTCATCGCCGACGCCAGCGCGCCCAGCAGCGGGTAGTTCGACACGAACCAGCTCAGCGCCAGGTCCCACTCGGTCTTCGCGGGCCGTTTGTCGGTCAGCGAAGTGCGCGCGCCACCGGCGACGTCGATCGCGGCCACGGCGGCGTTGGAGAGCCCGGCGGCGAACCGGTCCGCCCACTTCTTCGGATCCTTCGACTCGCCGCCGCGCACACACCGGCCTGGTTCCCACGAGGCCGGGCGTGTGCCGAACTTCAGCGCGGGCTGGAAGCCGAGCACGTCGTCGCAGTCCGCAGTGCCGAAGCCCAAGTGCAGCAGGCAATGCGCGAACACCCACGACCACTCGTCCTCGCTCGCTTTCCGCGTCGGATGTGCGAGCAGCGAGCCGTCCAGGGAGATGTCCGCCCATTCGTGTTCGGACTGCCGGAACGGGTGGTTGGTGCTCAGTGCGGCGAACAGCGGATGGGCATAGATCCGCCGGTCCGCCGCGGCGAACGCCGCTGCGGCGGGGTCAGCCCGACCTCTGGTGCGGCGGCTCATGCGCGCGCTGCGACCAATCGCGGCAGATCGCGGGTGACCTCCACGAGGAACCACGCGGGCAGCACGGGGTTGCCGTCGTCGTCGGCGGCGATCACCATCTGCGCGATCTCCAGCGACAGCTCGGCCAGCTCCACCAGCAGCGCCTTGCCGCGGTGCGCGAGCTGCTTGCCCGCCGCGGGCGCGTGCGCCTTGTCGTGCGGCAGTTCCTTGACCAGACGCGCCCGGAACGCCTCGGCCAGGAAGTACAGCAGGTCGCGGTCGGCGGGCGCGGACGGCCAGCGCGCGTCACCGCGCAGCACGGCCTCCAGCCCGTACGCGTGCCGCACGGTCTTCACGAACGCCTTGAACATCGAGGCGTGGTTCGCGGTGACCGTGCCGAACGCCAGCACCCCGAGCAGCTCGTCGGAGATGTCCTCGCCGAACGAGTGCAGCGCGTCGGACAGCATGTGCCAGCCGCGCGGCGTCGAGAACGTCTCCTCGACCTTGGGCGCCGCGCTCCACAGGTGGTCCGGGCGCTGCGTGAGGTACTCGAGCACCCACGGGTGGATGTCGTTCTCCCGCGCCCAGGCCAGCCAGTCGCGAGCCGACGCCGTGAGGTGCACGTGGACCATGCGGTTCACGAGCGCGGACGCCATCGGGCGCGCCAGCGCGTTGTCGACGGCGCGGTTGCCGGCGCCGATCACGATCGAGCCCTTCGGCAGCTCGTAGGAGCCGATGCGGCGGTCGAGGATCAGCGAGTAGAACGCCTTCTGCACCTCGGGGCTGCTCGCGTTGAGCTCGTCGAGGAAGAGGCAGTACGGGTCGTGGCGGGCGATCGTTTCCGGTGGGGCGAAGCGGGATCGGCCACCGACCAGTTCCGGAACTCCGATCAGGTCCTCCGGCGCGAGCTGCGTGCCCAGCAGCGTCACGCACTCCAGGCCCAGCTCGGCCGCGAACTTGCGGACGAGCGAGGACTTGCCGATACCCGGTGCTCCCCAGAGGAAGACCGGTCGGACGACGGCGACGTGCAGCAGCACCTCCGGAAGCTGTGCTGGTGTCACGGTGACTGTGGATCTCATCGCAGGTGAGGATGCCCGACCGGCCCAGTTCCGGTCGCGCGAATTTGTTGACAGCCGCAGTGGTCTGGTGCTGTGATTCAACGCACATCAGATAGGAAAGCTTCCTAACTAAATCGCCGCCACCCTGTTGTTCCCTCACACAGGAGGCACCTGTGGCCAGATCCCTGTTCCTGGTCCTACCGGCAGCGCTAGCGCTCGCCGTCCCCGCCATCGCGGTCGCCGCCCCGGTCCAGTACCAGGCGGAGAACGCGACGATCTCGAACGGCCTCGTCGAGTCCAACCACTCCGGCTACACCGGGTCGGGCTTCGTCAACTACGACAACGAGGTCGGCAGCTCCGTCGAGTTCACCGTGTCCTCGCCGAGCGCGGGACCGGCGACGCTCACGTTCCGGTTCGCCAACGGCACCACGGCGAACCGCCCGATGGACATCACGGTCAACGGCTCGCTGGCGGCGGACGAGCTGTCGTTCCCCGGCACGGGCGCGTGGACCACGTGGCAGACCCGCACCACCACCGTGAACCTGACAGCGGGCACCAACAAGATCAAGGCGACCGCCACCACGTCCAACGGCGGCCCGAACGTCGACCGGCTCGACGTCGAACCCCCGTCCGGCACCCCGGACACCGAGGCTCCTTCGACGCCGGGCAACCTGCGGTCCACGGCGCAGACCGCGTCGTCGATCACACTGGCGTGGGACGCGTCCACGGACAACGTGGGCGTGAGCGGCTACGTGCTGTCCAACGGCCAGACCGCGACCGGCACCACGCACACCGTCACCGGTCTCACCCCGGACACCTCGTACACCTTCACCGTGCAGGCGCGGGACGCGGCGGGAAACCTGTCCGGCGCCTCGAACTCGGTCACGGTGAAGACCACGCCGGGCACCCCTGGCGGCACCAGGCCGCACGACATCAACGGCCTGCTGCGCGTGTGCGGTGTGCAGCTGTGCAACCAGTACGGCAAGCCGATCCAGCTGCGCGGCATGAGCACGCACGGCATCCAGTGGTACCACCAGTGCGCCAAGGCCGCGTGGTGGGACGCGCTGGTGAACGACTGGAACGCGGACTTCATCCGCGTCGCCATGTACATCCAGGAGGACGGCTACGAGACCGATCCCCGCAAGTTCACCGACATGATGCACGGTTACATCGAGGAAGCCACCCGCCGCGGCATCTACGTCCTCGTCGACTGGCACCAGCTCACGCCGGGCGACCCGAACTACAACCTGTCGCGCGCCAAGACGTTCTTCACCGAGATCGCCCAGCGCCACAAGGACAAGACCAACATCATCTACGACATCGCGAACGAGCCGAACAACGTCTCGTGGGCGAAGGTCAAGTCCTACGCGGAGACGATGATCCCGATCATCCGCAACATCGACCCGGACAGCCTCATCGTCTCTGGCACGCACGGCTGGTCGACGTTCGGACACTCCGACGGCGAGGACCCGTCGGTCGTGCTGAACAACAAGGTCAACGCGACCAACTTCATGTACTCGTTCCACTTCTACGCGGCTTCGCACAAGGACGCCTACCTCAGCGTCCTCGACCGGGTGTCGAGCCAGGTCCCGGTGTTCGTGACCGAGTACGGCACGCAGACCTCGTCCGGTGGCGGCAGCAACGACTTCACGATGTCGCAGAAGTACCTGGACCTGATGGCGCAGAAGAAGATCTCCTGGGCCAACTGGAACTACTCCGACGACGGCCTGTCCGGCGCAGTCTTCAAAACCGGCACCTGCGCGGGCAACACCTTCGCCGGAACCGGTGTCCTGAAGCCCGCCGGCGTGTGGGTGCGCGAACGAATCCGAACCCCTGACAACTTCCCGACGAGCTAGCGCTCGATGAAGGGCTCCTTCATCCACGTCTTGGGTTCTAGGGATCGTTGCAACACCTGAGTTGTGCAGGGGTTGCAGTGTTCAAGA
>NZ_BMRE01000049.1 GCF_014648475.1 Lentzea flava
GCCAAGGACTGCTCGGCTGCGCCATCGCTTGGGGCTCGGCTCCGCCTTCGCTGGCCTCGTCTTCGGCCTCGCCGCTCGGCTTCGCCTTCGCGAGAGATCCATCCATCCAATGGATGGCTGCGTGGCTGGCTGGATGTTGGGGCGCTCAAGGGCGGCGGCGTTCCAAGAGGACTGTGTCTCGCCATTTGCCGTGGTGCTGGGCGATTCGTTCGCGTACGCCCACCGTCCGGAACCCTGCTCGGTGGTGCAGGGCGATGCTGGCCCGGTTCTCCGGGAAGATCACGGCTTGCAGGGTCCACAGGTCGTCGGCGTCGGCGGCGGAGACCTGGTGGTGCAGCAGGGTTTTGCCCACGCCTCGGCCCTGGTGGGCGTCGCTCACGTAGATCGAGGTCTCGGCCACGCCGGAGTAGCACTCGCGGGCGGAGACGGGAGCGGCGGCGGCCCAGCCTGCGATCTGGCCGTCGACCACGGCGATCCAGCGGTGGTCTGGCAGCCACTTGGATTCCAGGGTGCGGCGGGAGGGCACTTCGGTTTCGAAGGTGGCGTTGCCTGTGGCTATGCCCTCGCCGTAGATGCGGCGGACGTCTGGCCAGTCGGCGGCGGTCATCGCGCGGACGGTTACGCCGGATACGGGGGACACCGAGCCTGTCGTCAGGGCGCCCATCACCGCGTCTGCGGCGTGCGGGAGGCCCGTGCAGCAGGCCGGGTTGACGGTGACGAGGGTGGTTGTGCCCTCGCGTTGGACTTGGACGAAGCCGACCTCGGCCAGTTTGCGGACGTGGTGGGAGCAGGTCGACTGGCTCACGCCCAGCAGGGTGGTCAGTTCGCCGACGGTCACCGGGCCTGGGGCTGAGGCCACGTGGTGCAGCAGGCGGACTCTGGTGGGGTCGGACAGGGTCGAGAACCACGAGGCGTAGGTCGCGGCTTCATCGGTCAGCACGGGAGGAAGTATCGACGTGCGTCGATGGAATTTTCAAATTGAATACTTCTTCACGCAGTACGAGGAGCCTCGGAAGAAGCCGTCGCCGAACGCTTCCACGCGGGCGAAGCCCGAGGGGACGGCTTTGCCGTTCACGTCGGAGGCGATCAGGCTGTTGTCGGCCAGGAGTTCGGCCACTGCCTCGTCGAGGTCGCCCGGGGAGAGCTTCAGGCCTGCGGCGGCGTCGGGGCGGTTGGTGAGGCCTGCCCAGGCGCCGGTCAGGCAGGCGGTGCGCTGGCCTGCGGCGTCGTCGTCCAGTTTGAAGCCCGTGGCGTGCTGGATCGAGAGGGAGAAGCGGGAGGCGATGACGGCGAAGGCCGCGAAGTCGCCGATGCCGCCCTTCGTGCCCTTCTTCGGGGGCGTGCCGATCTTCACCAGGGACGGGAGGTCCAGCTGGATCTGGTTGGTGGAGGGGCAGAACGAGGCCGGGGAGGTGGTTTGGGCGTCGGTGCAGGGTTTGATGCCGGTCTTGTCGACGGTGGGGAAGGCCGCGCCGCTCGACTTGTAGGCGTCGCGGAGGGACTCGTCGAGGGCCTTGAGGTACTTGTCCTGGTCGATCTTGGCGTTGCCACGGCCCTGGCCCTGGTCGGAGTCGGCCAGGTCGAAGGGGCGTTCGGTGATGCGTTTGTTGATCTCGGCCTCGTTCATCTCGGCGCAGCGCGAGGCGCCTCGGGTGAAGCCGAACTGGAAGGCCGACACGCGGTCGAAGGCGCTGCCGTGGGCGCCCTGCTTTTCGAAGGACGTGCCTGCCGCGTCGCGGATGAAGAACATCGTCTGCAGGACCTGGTTGAGGCCCTCGCCGGTGGAGAGTTCGAAGTGCTTGGACTTGTTCTCGGCGATCCAGCGCATGAAGACGCCGGTGTAGCAGTCGGCCTGCTGTTCCTTGACGATGGACGGGGTGTTGGCGCCGATGTTGGAGGCCGCGCCCAGTTTGTACTGGACGGCGTGGCCCATCTCGTGGGCCAGGACGGTGACCACGGCCATGGGGCCGAAGGCGTCCTTGAGCATCGGGAGGAGTTCGCCGCGGTCCCACGTGATGCTGTCGTCGAGGGCGCAGTAGAAGGCGTTGGCGATGCCCGCGGTGTTGAGCTTGCAGACCTCGACGCCCTTGCCGGCCGAGTCGTAGGAGATGAAGCGCTTGACCGGCTCGAAGGTCTTGCCGGGGAACGAGTTCGGGATCTCGGCCTTCCAGAACTCCTGCACGTCGGCCAGGGTGTTGATGGCCAGCTGGTCCATCTCGCCGCCGTCGCCGTTCTCGACGCTCAGATCGGCGTCCGGCACGCCGCGCTTGGGGCCGGACGGGCCGTTGGAGATCTCCAGGCCCGCCACCTTCGTGGGATCGGGGCGTTCGCCCTTCGGTGAGCCCTCGACCACGGAAGCGCAGGCGGTCAGCGCCGCGGTCGCGGCCAGTGCGACGGCGATTCGTCCGATCCCCATGACCAGACCCTACTAAGCGTGGTTCATACCGCTGGCGCAAGGACCAGGGGCCAAACGTGAAACCGTCTCACCCTCAGGGGTGATTTCAAGACTGCACGGACTCGTTTTCGTTGTCCTGCCTATGTTTCGGAGCGCACAGTCCCACCCTGCAAGCCTTCGGTGTGGAAGGAGTTTGGCGGTATGGGTAGAACGCGCTGGGCACGGTTCGTCGGGGTGCTCGGTATCGGGGCCGTGGGTGCCGGTGCCCTCCTCTTCGGCATGTCCCAGGGAGCGCTGGCCGCCTCGTTCGCGGTGTCCGGCCAAGATTTCAAGGTGTCCGCCGACTCACTGGACGGCAAGGGATTCGTCCAGTTCGGTGGGGTCGACGCGGGTGCGGGCAAGGTGCACGTCGTCGCGGTCAGCGGCTTCAAGACCGCCTCGCTGAACAAGTTCTGTCAGTCGGTGTTCGTCGCCAACATGCCGATCGTGGGCGATGTGACGATGCGCATCACCGCGGACGGCGTCGGCGGCATGTCGGCCGACAACCTGGTCGTCAACCTCACCGATCTTTCCGGTGACCTGGAGCTCGGTGCTCCCGACATCGGCATCGACGCGAGCAAGACCACCAAGGGGCCGGACGGCCTCAAGGGCCTGCCGGGCTCGTTCGGTCTGCAGGCCGACTCGGCGAAGATCACCGGGCTCAAGCAGACCGCCTGGTCCACCACGGCCCAGACCATCAGGTTCAAGGGCATGAACCTGACCATTCGCCAAGGGAAGCAAGAGTGCTTCTGAGGGTCTGGCGCCGCTTCACCGCGTGGCGACGTGGCCGGCCCTTCTGGGCCGGCCTGTTCGTGGCCGTGGGTGCGCTCATCATCCTGTTCCCGCCGTACGCCAACCTGAAGTTCGGCGACATGGTCATCTCCATCCAGACGCTCGGTGGCGTGTCCGCGTTGCTGATCGGCGCGTTGCTGGTCATCTGCGCGGTGGCGTTGTGGGTGGCGCCGAAGTTCCGGCTCGCGGCGGGCATCGTCACGGTGCTGCTGTCGCTGGTCGCGCTCGTCGTGACCAACCTCGGCGGCTTCCTCTTCGGCACCCTCTTCAGCCTGCTCGGCGGCGCGCTCGCCGTGGCCTGGACGGATGCCCCCAAGAAGCAGAAGAAACCCAAGGGCGGTGCCGAACCGGCCACGGAGACGACCCAGAGGGTTCAACCCACATGATCCGGACTCAGCCGATGGCCGCGGTCGCGATGGTCGCGGTGCTGGCGCTGCAGCCGCCGTCGAGTTCCGAGCCGCCGCCCCCGAGCAGCAGTTCACCGGCTCCGACGACGAGCTCGGAGCCGCCTCCTGTCTCCAGCAGCAGCGCCACTCCACCGCCGTCGTCGTCGTCCGTGCCGACCCCTCCGCCGAGCACGGAGCCGCCGCCGACGTCGGCGCCCCCGCCACCGGCCCCTGCCCCGGTGGCGGGCGGAGGACGTGAGTGGACGCTGAACGCGTCACGGCTGGAGCTCGGCGGGCTCAACTTCGTCGGTGTCGTCGACGCGGTGCTGAACGGCCAGGTCATCAAGGTCCTGAAGTTCACGACGACGGACATAAAGATCAGGGACCTGGTCCAGTCGGCCGAGGTGTCGCCGGGCGTCAAGCTCGTCACGACGGCGCGCCCCGGCAGCACGTCGACGGTCTCGTCCGGGCGGATCGAGCTGTTCACGATCCAGCTCAAGGGCAACCTGGACATCCTCGGCATCAAGATCCCGGTGGACTACACGGCAGCCCACCCTCCGCCCCTGAACGTGCCGTTCGTGACGTTCACCGACGTGACGGTGCGCAACACGGACCTCAAGGGCGGCAAGCTCACGATCCCCGGCGCGCGGATCTCCGTGGTGGCGGCGCCGCAGGCCCCGGTCGAACGCCGCTGACGCCCGCAAAAAGCCCTGAAGCCCGCACACGCCATGAGGCTGTGCGGGCTTCAGTTCATCCCGGGGCATCATCTACCGGGTGACGGGCGCACCGGCCGAATTCCGGCACAGAGCTGACGCACTCATCGGCGATCTCTATGCGGACGAGGAGCTCGACGTGGTGATCACCGGTGAGCACGAGTACGAGACGGCCTGGGTGTTCAGCTACAACACCAAGGCCTACGTGGAGACGGGGAAGATCAGGCACGCGCTCGTGGGCAACGGTCCGTTGATCGTTCCCAAGGACGGTTCGCCGCCCAGGTTCGCGGCCACGGCCCACCCGCTGGACGACCAGGTGCGGTGAAGGACTAGAGGCCGCACTTCTTCGGGCCCTCGAACACGCCCTCCCGGAACCGCGCCACCCGCGCGAACCCCGGATCCACGGCGTCACGGCCGCGCGAGTCGCGGGCCGCGTAGTCGAAGCGCAGCAGCACCGTCACGGCCTCGTCGAAGTCGCCGGGTGACAGTCCGAACTCGCTGCCCTGACGCTGGAACACCGCACCGGTGTACGCGCCAGCCAGGCACAGCACCGCGGCCGACGCCTCCTCACCCTCCACCGGCTTGCCCATCACGGCCAGCTCGGCCATCGCGTACCGGGTCGCGATCAGCGTGCCGGTCGCGTAGTCGCCGAGCTCCTTGTGCAGCTGCGGCAGCTCGTCCTTGGTGTCGATCTTGATCGTCTTGTCCGACGGGCAGTACGCGACCGGGCCCTGGTCGCCGGAGCAGGTCGGCTCGGTCTTCGAGGACTCGGCGCGCGGCGAGGGCCAGGTCTTGCCCGCGGCCGTGGCCAGGGTCTTGAAGTAGCCGTCGAGGTCGGGCGTCACCGACTCGAGCATCTGCGCGAACGGCAGGTTGCCGCCGTTCGCGCGGTCCGTGACGGTCGTGAACGCGCGCTGCGTGAACGTGCGGTTCTGCACCGACATCGCCGCGCAGAACTTCGTGCCCTGCTCGTAGCCGTCCTGGAACGCCGCCACGCGGTCGAACGCGCTGCCGTGCGCCTGCTCGTCCTCGGGTGAGGTGCCGACCGGGTCGCGGAACGTGATCAGCGCGCCCAGGGCCTTGTCCAGGGCGTCCGTGCCGATGTCCAGGCGCTTCGACTTGCCGTCGGTCACGTTGCGCACGAACGAGCCCGCGAAGCAGTCCGCCTGGGCCTCGGTGAGGATCGTCGGGTACTTGTCCGGCTCGCGGCGCTCGGCCTCCGGCGTGATGCCCATGCGGTTCTGCACCGCGTGACCGATCTCGTGGGCCAGCACGACGACGACCGCGGCCTCGCCGAAGCGGTCCTGCAGCACCGGGAGCAGCGACGCGCGGTCCCAGGCGATGGCGTCGGCGGCCGGGCAGTAGAACGCGTTGCCCTCCACGTCGGCGGCCTTCTGGGTGCACGGCGGCGGCTTCGCGGTGGCGTCGGCCGTGTCGACCGAGTAGTAGCCGCCGGTCAGCTTCTTCCACGGCTTGTTGAACGTCTGCTGGAACGACTGCGTCCAGAACTCGTCGATGTCGGTGAGCGCGGTGGCGGCCAGCTTGTCGATCGGGCCGTTGTCCGAGCCGCGCACCTGCACGGTCTCGGTCGAGGCCTCCTTCTTCACCACCTTGGCGGCACGCGGGCGTCCCGGGATCTCCGCGGTGCACCCCGCGGCGAGCAGGGCGGTGAGGACGATCAGCACGACGCTGCGGAGCGGCATGAGCCCATTGTGCCTGGCGCTCGGCTTGAGGGACGGCCTACTCGGCGAACTCAGGCGCATACAAGAGGCAACGTGCGGATCACCGGAGAGGTTCACCGAGCCGTGATCCGGCCACCGACCTACATTTCCAGGTGTGCGCGAATTGCTTTGCGCCCTGATGTTCCTCGTCGGCCCTCCCACCGGGGCCGATCCGGGCATGCCCGGCTGCATCGGGGGCATCGCGCCGGACCCGCGCCACGGCGTGATCACCGGGCCCGGCACCGTCGGTACGAGCCTGAAAGCGGTCCCGGGAGGCGTCTACGACCTGAGCGTCTGGTCGGGCAGCACGAAGCCGGGACCGGCGACCGCGACCGGCCTGCAGTTCCTCGACGAGGCCGGTGCCCAGACCGGGCGCACCTACGCCCGGCGGCCGACGCAGGCGAAGCCGAAGAGGTACAACAGCTACGGCATGATCGCGCCACCGAAGGCGGCCACCGTCCGGTTCTTCGCCACGACGAACACCGAGATCCACTGGGAGTGCGTCTTCCTCCGGGTGTCCGCCTACGACCTGCGGCTCGAAGCGGGGCAGGACACCCTGAAGATCACCGTCACCAACACCGGCAGCGTGCCGCTGACCAGCCTGAAGCTCACCGCCACCGGCTGCGCGGACACCCCGCCGTTCGACCTGACCGGCCAGGTCGTCCGCACCTGCGCCGGCATGACACCGGCCACGGCGACGGTATCCGGCGCGCTCTACTGGAACGGAGCGCTGCCGGACAGATCAGTCGCTCTCGGCGGCGGGGTCGGGAACCAGCCACAGCACACCGGCGGGTGGCAGCTGCAACACCGCTGAGTACGGCCGCCCGTGCCACGGCTTGGCCTCGGCGTCGACGCCACCGAGGTTGCCCACGCCGGAGCCGCCGTAGTGCGCCGCGTCGGTGTTGAGGAGCTCCTTCCACCGCCCGCCGGACGGCAGGCCGACCCGGTAGTCGTGATGCGGGGTCCCTGCGAAGTTCGCGACGCAGGCCAGCACCGAGCCGTCCTCACCGATCCGCAGGAACGACAGCACGTTGCCGCCGGAGTCGTTCGCGTCGATCCACTGGAACCCCTCGGGCGTGACGTCGTGCGAGAACAACGCCGCGGAACGCCGGTACACCGAGTTCAGATCGCGCATCAGCGACTGAATCCCCTGGTGCAGGCCTTCCTGCTCCACCAGGTGCCAGTCGAGCGACCGCGACTCCGACCACTCCTGCCGCTGCCCGAACTCACCGCCCATGAACAGCAGCTGCTTGCCCGGATGCGCCCACATGAACGCCAGCAACGACCGCACACCGGCGGCCTTGTTCCAGTCGTCACCCGGCATCCGGCCCCACAACGAGCCCTTGCCGTGCACCACCTCGTCGTGCGACAGCGGCAGCACGAAGTTCTCGCTCCACGCGTAGACCAGCGAGAACGTCATCTCGTTGTGGTGGAACGACCGGTGCACCGGCTCACGCGACAGGTAGTGCAGCGTGTCGTGCATCCAGCCCATGTTCCACTTGAAGCCGAACCCGAGCCCGCCCAGGTGCGTCGGCCGCGTCACGCCCGGCCACGCCGTCGACTCCTCGGCGATCATCACGATGCCGGGGTGCCGCCGGTAGACCGTCGCGTTCAGCTCCTGCAGGAACCGCACGGCGTCGAGGTTCTCCCGGCCGCCGTACTCGTTCGGCAGCCACTGGCCCTCCGGCCGCGAGTAGTCGAGGTAGAGCATCGACGCGACGGCGTCCACTCGCAGCCCGTCGAGGTGGAACTCCTCGATCCAGTACAGCGCGTTGGCGACGAGGAAGTTGCGGACCTCGTTGCGCCCGAAGTCGAAGACGTACGTGCCCCAGTCGAGCTGCTCGCCGCGGCGCGGGTCGGCGTGCTCGTACAGCGCCGTGCCGTCGAACTTCGCGAGCGCCCAGCTGTCCTTCGGGAAGTGCGCGGGCACCCAGTCGACGATCACGCCGATGCCGCGTTGGTGCAGCGTGTCGACGAAGAACCGGAAGTCGTCCGGTGACCCGAACCGCGAGGTCGGCGCGTAGTACGAGGTGACCTGGTAGCCCCACGACCCGCCGAACGGGTGCTCGGCGATCGGCAGCAGCTCCAGGTGCGTGAAGCCCATGTCCTCGCAGTAGTCCGCGAGCTCGTTCGCGAGCTCCCGGTACCCGAGACCCGGCTTCCACGACCCGAGATGCACCTCGTAGATCGACATCGGCGCGTTCACCCACTGGGTGGCCTCGCGCCGGGCCTCCCACTCCGCGTCCTGCCACTGGTACTCGGACCGCGTGACGACCGAGGCCGTCTGCGGCGGCGTCTCCGTCGCGAACGCCATCGGGTCGGCCTTCTCGTGCCACACACCGTCCGCGCCGAGGATGCGGAACTTGTACCGCGAGCCCACCGGCACGTTCGGCAGGAACACCTCCCACACACCGCTGGAACCCATGGAGCGCAACGGGTTCGCGCGTCCGTCCCAGCCGTCGAAGTCGCCCGTCACGCGCACACCGCGCGCGTTCGGCGCCCACACCGCGAACGACACACCGGTGACGTCACCGGAAGTCGTTTCGTAGGAACGGACATGCGCACCGAGCACGTCCCACAGCCGTTCGTGCCTGCCCTCGCCGATCAGGTGCAGGTCGAGCTCACCCACCGTCGGCAGCCACCGGTACGGGTCGTCGACCTCGACCGTGTGGTCGCCGTAGGACACCAGCAACCGGTAGTCGCCGGGTGCTTCCGGCAGCTCGCCCTCGAAGAGCGCGTCGGCGATGCGCGGCAGCTCGACCTGCTTGTCACCCCACGACACCGCGACCGACGTGGCACCGGGCCGCAACGCCCGCGCGATCACCTGATCACCGACGGTGTGCACGCCCAGCACCGAGTGCGGGTCGTGGTGGGCACCGGCCAGAATCCGGTCCAGGTCGGCCTTCACGGGCTCACTCTCCTCCGCTAGTCATGCGGGCGATCGACGACAGCGGCACCGTCAACCACTCCGGCCTGTTCGCGTGCTCGTACGCGACCTCGTAGACCGCCTTGTCCAGCTCGAACGCGCGCAGCAGGTGCGTGTTGTCCCGCGGATCGGCCGCCACCTCGGCGTAGCCGTCGCAGAACGCCGCCCGGTTGCGCTTCGTCCACTCCATCGCGCGGTAGGCGAGCTGGTCGTCGTCGGGCTGGCCGATGAGCAGCTGGCGTGCCGCGTAGTCGAACGACCTCAGCATCCCCGCCACGTCCCGCAACGGCGACTTCAGCGCGTTGCGTTCCGCAGCGGGTGCCGCCGGCTCGCCCTCGAAGTCGATCAGCAGCCAGCCGTGCACGGTCCGCAGCACCTGGCCGAGGTGCAGGTCGCCGTGGATGTGCTGGATCGGGATGGCCCCGATGTGCTGCCGTGCCTCCCCGAACGCGGCGCGCAGCGGTTCCTCGTAGCGGCCCAGCTCCGGCACCGCGTCCAGCACGGTGTCCAGCCGCCGCTGCATGCCCGCGATGGCGTGCGTGATCGCGTCCTCGTCCGCCAGCCGCGTGCCGAGCGCCTCGGCGAGGTCGGCGTGCACCTGCGCGACCGCGTGGCCCAGGCGGCAGGCCTCACCCGCGAAGTCGCCGCCGACCTCGTCGGCGTGCAGGTCGGCCTCCGCCATCAGGTCGCGCACCGAGGTCTTGGCCATGTCCCAGCCCTCGACCGCGTCCGGCAGGAACTCCTGCAGCATCGCGAGCGTGACCGGGTCGCCGTCCAGTTCGGTCGAGATCCAGCCCAGCGGCAGGGCGATGTGCTCGCAGCCGACGGACCGCAGCGCCCGGTGCATCACCAGGTCGCGGTTCTCGCCGCGGGCGAGCTTGCGGAAGATCTTCAGGATGTACTGCTGGCCGTAGATCACCGAGGTGTTGGACTGCTCGACGCCGATCGGCCTGCCGCGCAACGACGTGCGCAGCTCGACGCCTTCCTCGTGCGCGAACGTGATGCCGTCCACGCGTTCCCCCGCCGCGATTTTGGCCAGTAACAAGCCGTTGCGGTCGGGATCGGCCGTGGCGTCGAAGCCGTCGGAGTGCTCGCTGATGATCAGCTGGTACTCCTCGGTGCGGCCTGGCTGCTCGACCTCGACGATCGCGTGCACCACGTCGTCGGCCAGCGGGGTCGTCCGCAGTGGACGGACGGCGGTGACCGGGCGGTCCTTGCCGCCGAACCAGCGCAGCGTGGGCAGGACGTCGGGCAGTGTGGTGACCAGCTTGTCGGTGAGCTCGTCGGGATCAATCACGCGCGATTCACCTCATTTCGCCGTCGTCGCCCGCCTCTACCAGCTGGAACCAGTAGAAACCGTGACCGGGAAGGGTCAGCAGGTAAGGGAGTTCCCCGATCGCCGGGAACTTGACACCTCCTGTGAGCTCCAGCGGCGTGTAGTCGCGGTGCTCGGAGAGGTCGAGTTCGACCGGTTGCGGGAAGCGTGACAGGTTGTTCACGCAGAGCACGATGTCCTCGCGTCCGTCCGGTCGCTTCCACAGTCGTTTGTAGGCGAGCACGCTCGGGTTCGAGCCGCCGAGCTCGCTGAAGTCGCCCTCCGCGAACGCGTGGTGCTGCTTGCGCACCTCGATCATCCGGCGGGTCCAGTTGAGCAACGACGACGAGTTGTTGAGCTGCGCCTCGACGTTCAGGCCCTGGTAGCCGTAGACCGGGTCCATGATCACCGGCAGGTAGATGCGGCCTGGGTCGCAAGAGGAGAAACCCGCGTTGCGGTCCGGCGTCCACTGCATCGGCGTGCGCACGGCGTCGCGGTCGGCGAGCCAGATGTTGTCGCCCATGCCGATCTCGTCGCCGTAGTACAGAACGGGCGAGCCGGGCAGCGACAGCAGCAGCGCGGTGAACAGCTCGTGCTGGTTGCGGTCGTTCTCCAGCAACGGGGCGAGCCGCCTGCGGATGCCGATGTTCGCCTTCATCCGCGGGTCCTTGGCGTACTCCGCGTACATGTAGTCACGTTCTTCGTCCGTGACCATTTCCAGCGTCAGCTCGTCGTGGTTGCGCAGGAAGATGCCCCACTGCGCGTTCTCGGGAATCGCCGGCGTCTGCGCCAGGATCTCCGAGATCGGGAACCGCGACTCGCGCCGCACCGCCATGAAGATCCGCGGCATCAACGGGAAGTGGAACGCCATGTGGCACTCGTCGCCGCCGACCTCCGGATCACCGAAGTACTCCACGACGTCCGACGGCCACTGGTTCGCCTCGGCGAGCAGCACCCGGCCGGGGTACTCGTCGTCGACGACCTTGCGGCAGCGCTTGAGGAACTCGTGCGTGCGCGGCAGGTTCTCGCAGTTCGTGCCCTCCTCCTCGAAGAGGTACGGCACGGCGTCGAGGCGGAACCCGTCGATGCCGAGGTCCAGCCAGAACCGCAGGACGTCGAGCATGGCCTCCTGCACGTCCGGGTTTTCGTAGTTAAGGTCCGGCTGGTGGCTGAAGAAGCGGTGCCAGAAGAACTGGCCGCGCACCGGGTCGTACGTCCAGTTCGACGACTCCGTGTCGACGAAGATGATCCTCGCGTCCGCATAACGCGAGTCGTCGTCGCTCCACACGTAGTAGTCGCCGTACGGGCCGTCGGGGTTCTGCCGCGACTCCTGGAACCACGGGTGCGCGTCGGAGGTGTGGTTAAGGACGAGGTCGGTGATCACCCGGATCCCGCGCCGGTGCGCCTCCTCCAGCAGGTACACGAAGTCCTCGACGGTGCCGAACTCCGGCAGCACCGCGCGGAAGTCGCTGATGTCGTACCCGCCGTCGCGCAGGGGAGAGGCGTAGAACGGCGGCAGCCAGAGGCAGTCGACGCCGAGCCACTCCAGGTAGTCCAGCCGGGACGCGAGCCCTCTGAGGTCGCCTGTCCCGTCGCCGTTGGAGTCGCTGAACGCGCGGACCAGCACCTCGTAGAAGACGGCGCCCTTGAACCAGCTGGGGTTCGGCTTCGCCTGCTTCGCCGACTTGAAGTCCTCGGACTGGGGCTCGACGAGCATGCCGTGGTCGTCGATGGCCTCACCGGTGTGCGGAACACCTTCCAGCCCCAGTGCCGCGTCCGGACGGGTGTCTTCGTTCATGATCTCCCACCTCGTCGGGGGTGTGGTGTCCTCGATGAAGGGCTCCTTCATCCACTTCAGGTCGATGAAGGAGCCCTTCATCAATCAGCTGAAGCGGCGCTGCAGGCTCACGACGTGCGCGGTGGCACGCCACGGCTCGAGGCGGACGTAGTTGGCCTGTCCCCAGTCCCAGGTTTCGCCGGTGACCTCGTCGTGCGCGATCACCCGCTCGTGCCAGTCGAACCCGAGCGCGGGCAGGTCGAGGTACAGCGTGCCCTCCTGCGCGTTGTTCGGGTCGAGGCTCACGACCACGACGACCGTGTCGCCCGTCTCCGGATCGCGCTTGGAGTAGGCGATCAGCGCGTCGTTGTCGATGTGCTGGAACTTCAGCGTGCGCATCTGCTGGAGCGCCGGATGCGCCTTGCGGATGTGGTTCAGCTTGCGCAGCCACGGTTCGAGCGACCGCCCGTCCGCCAGTGCACGGGCGTAGTCCCGTGGCCGCAACTGGTACTTCTCGGAGTTGAGGTACTCCTCGCTGCCCGGCTTCACGGCTTCGTGCTCGAACAGCTCGTAGCCGCTGTACACGCCCCACGACGGGGCGAGCGTGGCCGCGAGGGCCGCACGGAGAGCGAACATTCCGGGGCCGCCGTGCTGCAGCGACTCGTGCAGGATGTCCGGCGTGTTCACGAAGAGGTTCGGCCGCGCCTCGTCCCAGTGGTCGCGGATGTCCTCGCCGAACTCGATCAGCTCCTGCTTGCCCGTCCGCCACGTGAAGTACGTGTACGACTGGGTGAAGCCGAGCTTGGCCAGGCCGTAGAGCCGCGCGGGACGGGTGAAGGCCTCGGACAGGAACAGCGTGTCCGGGTAGACCTCCTTGACCTTCCAGATGAGCCACTGCCAGAAGTCCGGCGGCTTGGTGTGCGGGTTGTCGACCCGGAAGATCCGCACCCCGTGCTCGCACCAGTAGAGCATCACGCGCAGCACCTCGTGGTACAGGCCCTGCGGGTCGAGGTCGAAGTTGATCGGGTAGATGTCCTGGTACTTCTTGGGCGGATTTTCGGCGTACGCGATCGTGCCGTCCGGGCGGGTGGTGAACCACTCCGGGTGCTTGAGCACCCACGGGTGGTCCGGCGCGCACTGCAGTGCGAAGTCCAGCGCGACTTCCAGGCCGAGCTCGTGCGCCCGCTCGACGAGAGCGTCGAAGTCCTCGATCGTGCCGAGCTGCGGGTGGATCGCGTCGTGGCCGCCCTCGTCCGAGCCGATCGCCCACGGGGAACCGGTGTCGTCGGGGCCCGCGACGAGAGTGTTGTTGGGGCCCTTCCGGTTCACTCGCCCGATCGGGTGGATCGGCGGGAAGTAGACGACGTCGAAGCCCATCGCCGCGACCCGGTCGAGCTCCTTGGTCGCCGTGGCGAACGTGCCGTGCACCGCCTGGCCGGTCTCGTCGATCCCGCCGGTGCTGCGCGGGAAGAACTCGTACCACGAGCCGTACGCGGCCTTCTTGCGGTCGCACCAGATCTTGTGCGTCCTGCCCTTGGTGATCAGCTCGCGCACCGGGTGCTCGAACATCACCTTCTGGACCTCGTCGGCCAGCGCGGGCGCGACGCGTTCGTTGAGGGGCCGGTCCTCGTCGCGCAGTGCTTCCGCCGCAGACGTGAGCAGGGCTCGCTCTTGCCTCCGATCGGGTCGGCGTGCCACCCGATCGAGTAGTTGTGCGCCGATTTCGAGATCGTTTGCGAGATCACCGGCGCCTTGTCCCGCCGCGATCTTCACCTCAACGGCGTGCTTCCAGGTGCCCCAGGGGTCACTCCACGCATCGATCCGGAACGTCCACGCGCCCTGGTGGTCGGGAACGATCGTCGCGCCCCAGCGGTCGAGGCCGATTCCGACCTCGTGCATTCTCGTCTGCCGGGCGACTCGGTCGTTCGGTCCGCGCCACGTCACTGTCGCCGCGAGCTTGTCGTGCCCCTCGCGCCAGACTGTCGCCTGGACCGGAATGTGTTCTCCCACAACGGCTTTGGCTGGATACCTGCCAGCCGACACCACCGGGGATACGTCGTCGATACCGAGCCGTCCACTCATCGGCAGCGCCTTTCCGCCGTGTCGCTCCGCGTCGCCCGTAATCCTGCCTTGCTCGATCAAGCAGCCCGTCAGCGGGTTACCCCTTGTAGATCCGTACCCCGCCGGTGTCGATCGCACACCTTGAGCGGTACGCGTGTCCAGGGTCTCCGGCCATCATGTGGCCGCCTCACGTTCTCGACATTGGACCGTTCGCGCCATACCCACGACGTTACGAAGGGGCTACGGGTACCGTCCCGCGCGTGAACAAGCTTGGCGACCGCTACGTTCTGCTCGACCAGCTCGGCGCCGGGGCGATGGGCGTCGTGTGGCGTGCACGCGACGAACTCCTGCACCGGGACGTCGCGGTCAAGCAGATGTTGCTGAACGACGTGCAGCCGCACGAGGCGCACGAGGCCGTCCAGCGCGCCATGCGGGAAGGGCGCATCGCCGCGCGCCTGCAGCACCCGAACGCGATCGCCGTGTACGACGTCGTGCTCGACAACGGCAAGCCGTGTCTGGTCATGGAGTACCTGCCGTCGAAGAACGTGTCCGCGATCCTCGACGAGCGCGGGCCGATGCCGCCTCTCGAGGCCGCCCGCATCGGGTCGCTCGCCGCCTCCGCGCTGGCCGCCGCGCACGCCGCGGGCATCGTGCACCGCGACATCAAGCCGGGCAACGTCCTCATTGGACGCGACGGCAACGTCAAGATCACCGACTTCGGCATCTCGCGCGCGCTGGGCGACGTCGCCGTGACCAAGACGGGCATGCTCGCCGGCACGCCCGCGTACCTCGCGCCGGAGCTCGCCCGCGGTGCCGAGCCCGCGCCGCCGTCCGACGTGTTCTCGCTCGGCGCCACCATCTACGCGATGACCGAGGGCGAGCCGCCGTTCGGCCGGAGCACCAACGACCTCGGCCTGCTCTACAAGGTCGCGCGCGGCGAGACCCGCCCGCCGATGCGGTCGGGCCCCCTCACGCCGTTGCTCGTGCGGCTGCTCGCCAACGAGCCGTCGCAGCGCCCGACCGCGGCCCAGGCGGCGGCGGAGCTGAAGGCGATCGCGGACGGCGTTCCCGTTCCGGCCACCACCGTGCTCCCTCCGCGCCCGATGACGCCGCCGTCCGGCACGGCCGTGATGCCGTCGTCGGGTCCTGGCACCCAGGGCCCGCGCACCATGCCGCCGCAGGGCCCGCGCACCCGGCCGCCCGCTCCGCTGGAGGAGCCGGAGCCGCCGCGCAGGAGCAACCGCGGGCTGGCCATCGCCGCCGTGATCCTCGGCGTGCTGCTGATCGCGGGCGTGGCGTACGCGATCATCCAGAACCAGGGCGACAAGTCCAGGGCGACCGACTCCGGCGCCTCGACCACGAAGCCGGCCTCGCAGACGCAGAGCGCTCAGCCGACCACGACCAACGCCAAGCCGACGACCACCAAGCCGGCCCAGACGACCGAGCCGAGCAAGCCGACCTCGGCACCGCCGGCGAGCAAGTTCACGAAGGCTCAGGTCACCCAGTTCGTGCAGCAGCACTACGCGAAGCTGCCGCAGAACGCGGCCGAGGCCGTCGAAGACTGGGACCCGGACCAGGCTCCGAGCGTGAACTCCGAGAAGCAGTACTGGGGCGACTACACCAAGGTCGCGATCAAGGGCCCGCCGCTGGTCACGGCGTCCGACGACGGCACCTTCACGGTGACGACGGCCCTGCAGCTGACCGAGGCGGAGACGAACAAGACCGTCACCGAGGAGCACACGCTCAAGATCGACGGCAAGGGCGAGAAACTGCAGATCGTCAAGGAGGACCGCTAGTAACCTCAGCGCCCGTGCAGACCCTTGCCGACAGGTACACCCTGCTCGAGCGCCTCGGCAGCGGCGCGATGGGAGTCGTGTGGCGAGCCCGCGACGAGATGCTCCACCGCGAGGTCGCGATCAAGCAGCTGTTGCTGCCCGATCTCGAGCCGAGGCAGGTCGAGGAGGCCTGTGAGCGGGCGATGCGGGAGGGCAGGATCGCCGCCCGGCTGCACCACCCGAACGCGATCGGGGTCTTCGACGTCGTGATCGAGGACGGCAAACCGTGCCTGGTGATGGAGTACCTGCCGTCCCGCAGCCTGTCGCAGGTGCTCAAGGAGCGGGGCACGCTGCCGCCGGAGGAGACCGCGCGGATCGGCGCACAGGTCGTGGCCGCGCTCGCCGCCGCGCACGAGGCGGGGATCGTCCACCGGGACATCAAGCCGGGAAACGTCCTCATCGGACACAACGGCAGTGTCAAGATCACGGATTTCGGCATCTCGCGTGCGGCCGACGACGTGGCGGTCACCAGGACCGGCAGGCTCTCGGGCACGCTCGCCTACCTCGCGCCGGAGCTGGCTCGCGGCGCGGAACCCGACCCGGCGGCGGACATGTTCTCGTTCGGGGCGACTCTTTACGCGATGACGGAGGGGCAGCCGCCGTTCGGGCGCACCGAGAACGAGTTCGGCCTGCTCTACAAGATCTCGACCGGACAGGTCACGCCGCCCGTCCGGTCCGGACCGCTGACGCCGCTGCTGACCCGGCTGCTGGCGATCGAGCCCGCGGACCGGCCGACCGCCGTGCAGGTGGCCGAGGAACTGGCGGCCCTCACCGGCCCTGCTCGCTCCCGGCGCCGGGCCCTGGTCCTGGTCGCCGCGGCCGTGCTGGTGTTGCTCGTCGCCGGGGGAGTGCTCGCGTCCTTCCTGCTCGGCCGCGACCGCTCGACGGCACAGAGCACGCCGCCCAGCACGTCCGCTGTGCCGGCCGCGCTCACCACCAAGGACGTCGACGCCTTCATCCAGCAGCACTTCGCCAAGCTGCCCAAGGACACCGCGGCCGCCCGGCAGGACTGGGTGCCGGAGTTCCGGCCGGCCGAGCAGACCGACGACCAGTTCTGGCAGCGGTACGAGGTGGTGGCGATCTACGGCGAGCCCCGGATCACCAGCACCGTGCAGGACGACCAGAGGTACGCCGTCGAGCTCGACCTGACGCTGCGCGAGCGGGGCGCCCGTGAGCACGACGTGTCGATCGAGGGTTTCCGGCTCGATCTCGTGGTCAGGGACGGCAGGCTGCTCATCGCCCATTCGCGCGAAGCGGGCGGCTGAATCCCCGTATCGGCTGCTCACGGGCGGTCCCCGTCTTGACCGGTTCTGCAAGTCGTTGCAGGTGTGACCGGGAACGTTGTCAGGCGTGCGGGGGTGGCAGGTAAGTTGCCTCGGCATGCGAGCACTTCGCCGGTTCACCGTCCGAGCCAGCCTGCCGGAGCCCCTGTCCGCGCTGAGCACGCTCGCCACCAACCTGCGCTGGACGTGGCACCCGCCCACGCAGGAGCTCTTCGCCTCGATCGACTCACGCGTCTGGTCAGAGGTCGGTGGCGACCCGTTGCGCCTGCTCTCCGTCGTGGACGCCGGAAAACTGGAGGCCCTCGCGAGAGACGAGCAGTTCCTGCTCAAGCTCCACGCGCTCGCCTCCGACCTGGAGCGCTACGTCGAGGGGCCGCGGTGGTACCAGCGGCGCCAGGACGAGATCGCCCAGCGGCGCGAGCACGGGTCGACCACCGACACGCCGTTGCCGACGAGCGTCGCGTACTTCTCGATGGAGTTCGGCGTGCACGAGGCGCTGCCGAACTACTCTGGCGGCCTCGGCATCCTCGCCGGTGACCACCTCAAGGCAGCCTCCGACCTGGGCGTTCCGCTGATCGCGGTCGGTCTGCTGTACCGGTCGGGGTACTTCCGGCAGTCGCTGTCGCTCGACGGCTGGCAGCAGGAGCACTACCCGCAGCTCGACCCGCGCGGCCTGCCGCTGGAGCTGCTCACCGAGCCGTCCGGGCTGCCGTTGCTGGTCCACGTGGCCATGCCGGGCGACCGGATGCTGCGCGCCAAGATCTGGCGGGCGCAGGTCGGCCGGGTGCCGTTGCTGCTGCTCGACTCGGACGTGGAGCAGAACGACGAGGACCTGCGCGGCGTCACCGACCGGCTCTACGGCGGCGACCAGAACCACCGCATCCGCCAGGAGATCCTCGCGGGCATCGGCGGCGTCCGGGCCGTGCGGACGTTCTGCGAGCTCACCGGCCACCCGCAGCCAGAGGTGTTCCACACGAACGAGGGCCACGCGGGCTTCCTGGGCCTCGAGCGGATCCGCGAGTACATCACCAACGACGGTCTCGACTTCGACCAGGCGCTCACGGCCGCGCGCGCCGGTGCGGTGTTCACCACGCACACGCCCGTGCCCGCGGGCATCGACAGGTTCCCGGTCGACCTGGTCCAGCACTACTTCGGGTCCGAGCAGCTCGTGCCCGGCGTGAACACCCAGCGGATCCTCGCGCTCGGCGCCGAGGACAACCCCGGCATGTTCAACATGGCCCACATGGGTCTGCGCCTGGCCCAGCGCGCGAACGGCGTGTCCAAACTGCACGGTGAGGTCAGCCGCGACATGTTCCGCGGCCTCTGGCCGGGCTTCGACGCCACCGAGGTGCCGATCGGGTCGGTCACCAACGGTGTGCACGGGCCGACGTGGGCCGCGACCGAGATGAGCAAGCTGCTCGGCGGGTCAGAAGCTGACAACCAGAGCTCCGGGCTCGGCATCGGCGCGTTCGAGCCGGTCACCGACGCGGGGCTGTGGGAGCTGCGGTCGACGTTGCGCGGCCGCCTGGTCACCGAGGTGCGGCGCAGGCTGCGCGAGTCGTGGTTGCAGCGCGGTGCGTCGGCGCTGGAGCTGGGCTGGACCGACTCGGTGTTCGACCCGGACGTGCTGACCGTCGGGTTCGCCCGCCGCGTGCCGACCTACAAGCGCCTCACGCTGATGCTGCGCGACCCCGAGCGGCTGCGTTCGTTGCTGCTGCACCCCGAGCGGCCCGTGCAGCTCGTGGTCGCGGGCAAGTCGCACCCGGCCGACGACGGCGGCAAGGCGCTGATCCAGCAGATCGTGCGCTACGCCGACGACGCGGGCGTGCGGCACCGGATCGTGTTCCTGCCGGACTACGACATGTCCATGGCCCGGTACCTGTACTGGGGCTGTGACGTGTGGCTGAACAACCCGATGCGCCCGCTGGAGGCGTGCGGCACGTCCGGCATGAAGGCGGCGCTCAACGGCGGCCTCAACCTGTCCATTCGCGACGGCTGGTGGGACGAGCTCTACGACGGGTCCAACGGCTGGGCGATCCCGACCGCGGACGGCGTCAGCGACCCGATCCGCCGGGACGACCTCGAAGCGAACGCCCTCTACGAGCTGCTCGGCTCGCAGGTCGCGCCGCTGTTCTACGACCGAGGCGAGGACGGCGTGCCTACCCGCTGGATGTCGATGGTCCGGCACACGCTGGCCTCGCTCGGACCGGTCGTGCAGGCCTCGCGCATGGTCCGCGACTACGTGGAGAGCTACTACGCGCCGGCGGCCGCGTCGGCGAACGGCGTGGTCGGCGACGGCTTCCGCGGTGCCAAGGAGCTGTCGGGCTACCGGCACCGGCTGCGCGCGTCGTGGACGCGGGTGCGGGTGCTCGACAGCGACCTGGTGCTCGGCGGCTCGTCGGTTCCGGTGCTGGGCGCGCCGGTCATCGTGCGGGCGCGGGTCGAGCTGGCCGGGCTGGAGCCGTCCGAAGTGGACGTCCAGGTCGTGCTCGGCAAGGTGTCCCACGACTCCGACGAGCTCTCCGACGTCGTCACCGCGCCGATGAACTACGCGGGCAACGGCAACTACGAGGCGGAGGTGCCGCTGCCGCACGCGGGCTCGCTCGGCTACACCGTGCGCGTGCTGCCTCGTCACCCTCTGCTGGCGTCTCCCGCGGAGCTCGGCAGGGTCGTTCTGGCCAGCTGACCTGGCCCGAGATCAACACAGGGCATCCAGTTCGCCTTCAAACGGCGGGCTGGATGCCCTGATGCGTTCGTCTTCTTTGTTTCCTGTTCACTGCTCGTGACCTGGTTCAGGCGCGTGTTCGATTCAGCGCCTTCCCTCAATCGAATGAGCCCTTTTTCGAGTGGGTGAATTCCCGATCTCCGCTGGTAGGGGTGCGTGTGCAGGCTTACGCTCTGTCGCATGGAATGAACCGCACCAGAATTCCCATGACGGCATTTCCGGCGCGGCTCCAGTGAATTGCGCATTGAGGAAGAAGGTAGCCGTGAAGAAAACGATTACCGCACTCTCGCTCGTCGCAGCTCTGTTCACCGCCTCCTCCGTACCGGCTGCCAGTGCGACGCCTGCCGCGCCAGAACTCCCAGCCGCCTGCGCCGGTCTCGTGACGGATCTCGCCGGGAAGCTCACGAAAGTCGTCGGAAGCCTGTTGCCCATTCCGAACGTGGGTGCGGTGACACCGCTGATCGGCGACTTGCTCGGGTTGGTCACAGCTCTGCAGGGCGCGGGATGTCTGCCGACACCGCCGGTGAGCGTGCCGGGAGTGCCACTGCCCACGAAGGCCGCCGAGTACAACGGTCCCGTCGACCAGTGTCTGCCGGTCGTGCTGAACCTGATCTCGTCCATCGCCGGTCTCGGCGGCACGATCCTGGGCGCTGCCAGCGGTGGCCTGCCTGACGTCGGCAAAATCACCGGGCTGCTGACGACGTTGCTGAAGACCGTCACCGACCTGCTGCAGAAGTGCGGTCTGCCGGCGCCGCCCGGCGGTCTGCCGGCGCTGCCCGGTCTGCCGCTGCCGGTCGAGAACAGCTGATCTCACGCGCGGGGTGGGAAAGGGCCCGTCACCGGTCTCGGTGACGGGCCCTTTCCCTGTGTGCATTCCGTAGTATTCCGTACAGCCGAGAATAGGTGATGCGACCAGCGCGGTCACCCGTTCGTGGCGGTCCAAGCGTTTTTCGGAATTGCACACAATGGTGCGACCGATTCGTTTTTGCTCGGATGATGTGGTTAGCCTGCGATTGCTCGATCCGCTGCTCGCAGGCATGGGCCTGTTCGCGTCGACGCACAGGCCGCTCACGGTCACCGTGCTGTCGGCCAACCCGTGGGCAACGGCAACGGTGGCGGCGGCAACAACGTTTCCTGATCTGTCGGTCAGCTGATCGCGAGACGGGCGCGGGTCGCCGCCACCCGCGGACTCCAGCCCGCGAGCTCGTGCGCTTCGGCTGCGAGCTCGCGGGCCTTCGCGTTGTTGCCGTCCGCCATCCACGCCCGCGCGATGGTGATCAGGTCGTCGGCACGTCCCAGCGCGTTCTCGCTGCTCTCGGCGGCCCACCCGGCCAGCTGCCGCGCCTTGGCGTAGTCGCCCTCGAGCAACGCCATGATCGCGAGCGTCCCGTGGGCCCGGTGCTTCGGATAGCCGGCCTCGTAGGCGTTGTTCAGCATGCTGCGGGCCGTCTCCAGCCCGACCTCGGCCGGGAACTGTCCCGCCTCCACCGCCAGCACCGCGACACCGGCGATGGTCGCCATGATGAACGCGACGTCGCGCGTGCTGACGTCCTCGCGCCCGTTCAACCCGATCACCGTCTGCAGCGCGTCCAGGTACTTCTCGCGGGCACAACTGGTCACGACCTTGAGCCCGACGACGGTGATCAGGTCCGGGTGGTCCCGCACCAGCTCGTCGTGGATCCGCTCGGCCTCGTCGAGGTCGCCGCGGTGGTAGGCGTCCATGCCCGCCAGCACCCGCGGCCGCACCTCCAGCTCGCGCAGCGGCCTGCCGGAGAGCTTCGGCAGGCTGAACACGAACCAGCCCAGGCTGGTGTGCCCCGGCTTCTCGATCGGCACGAGCTGCAGGACGAAGCACGCCGTCGCGGCCAGCGCCATGCCCTTGCCGAACGCCGACCCGGTCGCGAGCCAGGTCGCCGCCGCGATCGCCGCGGAGAGGACGACGGAGAACGCTCCGGTGAGGACGGTCCGCCGGCGCACGCCCGGCTTCAGCCCGGTGATGCCGACCGTGGCGAGCACCGGGAACGTGCGCAGCACGATCCGCCGGTGCGTCGTGGTCCACGACCTGAGCTCGCCGCCGACGCCGATGATCACGTGCGTGATCCGCAGTCCGAAGAGGACGGCGCCGAGCGCCAGGCCCGCCTGCACCGCCACGAGCTCCAGCAGCAGACCTGCCAGCGCCCCGGCGAGACCGGCGGGGAAGTCCGAGAGGGTCCAGACGATCGTGCCGGCCACCACCAGTGCCGTCACGACCCAGCGCACAACTGTCACGGTCACCAGACGCTACCGGCGTGGCAGCGGTTCCACGCGCGGTTCAGACGACGGCCTGGGATCCGCCCTCCCGGATCGGCAGGCCGGCCG
The DNA here is from genome assembly GCF_014648475.1 of Lentzea flava. GTDB lineage: Bacteria > Actinomycetota > Actinomycetes > Mycobacteriales > Pseudonocardiaceae > Lentzea > Lentzea flava. The sequence continues at coordinate 22,327 of NZ_BMRE01000049.1, forward strand.
CGCGCCAGCCGCGGTACCCGCCGACGAGGTCGGTGGCGTTGGCGAGCCCGATCCGTTGCAGATCACGCGCCGCCAGCGACGAAGCCCATCCCTCGTTGCACACCACGACCACCGTCGTGTCCGCGTCGAAGCCGGGCAGCCGCCAGTCACCGGCCGGGTCGAGCCGCCACTCCAGGACGATCCGCTCGACCACGACCGAGTTCTCGATCTCGCCCTCGGCCAGCCGGTTGTGGATCGGCCGGATGTCGACGATCAACGCGTCCTTCAGCCGGTGCAGCTCGTGCGGCTCCAGGCGCTTCAGGTGGGACCTTGCCTCTTCGACGAGGGTGTCGACGGTGCTCACGGGCCCTCCTGGTCGGCCAGCTGACGCAGTGCGGACAGGGGGAGACGCTGGGCGGGCAGCGGCGGGATCTCGTCGGGGATGTCGAGCAGCGACGCGTACTCGCGGGTCGGCACGAGCGGCGGCGAGTAGGCGTGCACGGTCGCGGCGGGCGCGGCGAACGGGTTCGTCACCTGGTGGGCCCGCCCCGAGCCGAAGCCCAGCGCGTCGCCGGTGGTGCGGACCGCGGTGCGGATCGGCCCGGCCGGGTAGCGGTAGTCCTCCTGCAACGCGCCGGTCAGCACGGTGAACGAGCCGGCGGAGCCGCCGTGGTCATGCGGCTCGGTGCCTTGGCCGGGCAGCCACGACAGCAGCCACAGCTCCACGCCCTCGGTCAGGCCGAGCCGCGCCCACCAGCGCCGTTCGGCCGAGTACTCGAGGATCTTCAGCAGGTCCGTGGTCAGCTCGCTCGCGACGAACGAGGTGAGGTCGCGCAGCTCGCGCGGCGTCCAGAGGGATCGGGACGGGTGGATCACGTCACGCAGCAGCTGGCTGTCCAGCTCCGGGTGCAGGTCGAATTCTGCGATGGTCGAAGTCACCGGCTCGCTCCTGATGGCCATGTCGGTACGGGGTGGCGATCAGACGCGACGCGAGGGCGCGGCCCAGCGGCTCAGCGCGCGCGTCGCGTCGAGCTACACCCGCACGACGCCACGAGCACGAGGTCGATCGTGCGGTCAGTCCAGCAATAGACCAGCACGTCGGTGATCGTGCCAGACGCTCTTGGAAGGTGGCTAGAGCGTCCACGACGTGGTCAGTGCCCTTCCCCAGCCCTCACGACAAGACGACTCCAACCCGTACTCAGCCCGACCACGGCCGCCGCCCCCGCCTCCTGTTGCCGAACGGCACGCGGGGCCCTTTCGTACTGTCAGAGCGGACGAAAGCGCCCCGCGTGCGCCGCGGTGAGGCTGGTGGGGAACATGTGGGTGACCTCACGGCGACACGAGTCTCTGACCGCCGCTCTAGTTGATCTCGCGGTAGTAGTAGGGGAACGGGTCGTTCGGGAGGTGCACCGGGATCGCGCCGCGCAGCTTGGCGTCGAGCTCGGTGCGCACCCGCCACTGGCCGTTGGGCTTCAGCACGGCCACGCCCTGCCACGGGAAGACGTTCGTGAACTTGTTGACCAGGTGGAAGCCCCACTGGCCGGGCTTCGGGTGCACGGTGCCGCGGATCGAGTGCGGGTAGTAGCGCGGCACCATGTTCATGACCCGCAACGTGTAGAGCGTCAGCGTGAAGCGCAACGCGTACTCGTCGGCGCGCTTCAGGATGTGGTCGCCCACCGCGCGCATCTCTTGTGCCGCTTCGGAAACGTCCTCACCGGCCACCGTGCGGGAGAGCACCTGACTGAGCAGGTGCACGGCCTCGGCGTGCGTGTTCATGTTGGCCGTGAGGTTGCGGACGAGGTACTTGCGATGCGCGTCGTCGGTGTTGTCCTGCCACCACTTGCGCAGTTTCGGTTCGAGGCGGGCCTTCACGTCGTCGAACTCGTCCTGCACCGAGGCGACGACGTCGTCGAGCATGTCGACCATCGTGATCGTCTTCTCGGCGTCGAGATCGCGGATCATCTGCTCGGCGTCGGCCCGGTAGCAGCGCGCCTCGTGGTCGCTGACGCCGAACAACGGCCCGTAGATCATGCCGTCGCTGATCACGTGCATCACCGCCCCCGGCTCGTGCACGAGGCTGATCGCGTGGCTCAGCTCGATCAGCCGCCGCAGGTTGAGCAGCTCGGCCATGTCGGGCGAGCGGCGGCGGACCTTCACCGGGTTGGGGATCTTGAACGGGTACGACGGCAGCGTCACCGGGATCGGCGTGCCCTGCTCGACGTGCAGGCGCAGGGTGTCCCGCCACAGCTCCCAGTTCTGCGGGAAGCGGGTCTTCTCGAGGCTGCCCGCCCGGTACCGCCCGCACGCCATGATCTCGAAGATCCGCCGTGCGGGGTCGTCGATCCTGGCGAGCTTCGAGCGGATCTTGCCGATGAACGTTTCGGCGTCGTTCAGCGCGGCCGCCCTGATCGACGCGTGGTCGATCGACTCGACGACCTCGGGCTCGGGTTCGGTCACCCCGAGCGCGGCCACTTCGCCGCGCACCGGTTCCGTCGGGCTGAGCATCACGAACCACGGGTCCACCGCTTCTTCGTCGAGCACGGCAGGGCCTGCGGTTGATTTGCTGGGCACGGCGTTCTCCCTCGCGGTTCGGCGATAAACGACTGCGGCGCGGAGTGGTTGCTATTGTCAGCAATGACCTCCGCTGCCGCCAAGGGGTGAAAAGCGTCACGTGGGGGAGGAATCCGGCCAATGCACAAGGTCGTTGCGTACGTGCCAGAAGGTGTAGTACTGCTCGATCTCGGGATGGTGTCCCGGGCATTCGAGGACTGCGCGAGTCGCTACCAATTGAGATATGCGTGTCTCAACGGGAAAAGTGTGCGCACCTCGCATCGGATGCTCATTGAGATGCACGGCGGACTCGAACTGCTGAAGTGCGCGGACACGATCGTTGTTCCCGCTTTCACCAGCGTCAACCGGTCCGTCACGCCGGAAGCCGCCGGTGCGTTGCGCGCCGCTCACCGGGCCGGTGCGCGCCTCGCCGGGCTCTCGACCGGCACGTTCGTGCTGGCAGAGGCCGGTGTGCTGAACGACGGCGTCGCAGCGGTCGATCTCGGGTGGGCAGACGTCTTCACCCGCCGGTTTCCGCAGGTCGACGTCGCTGCGGGGGTGCCGTACACGGAGTGGGAAGGTGTTTCCACGTCGAGCGACTCGGTGGGAACGAGCGCGTTGCTGCGGCATCTCACCCGGCGCGGCCCTGGCGGCATTCCTGTCCGGTCACTGTCGAATGGAGACGAATCCGGCAACCTGGCCGCTCTGCGTGAATGGATTGTTCACAACCTCGAAACTCCGTTGCCGTTGAGTGAACTCTCGGCGCGCGCACATCTGTCTCAGCGGACGTTGACCAGAAGATTCCGGGCGGAGACCGGCCTCTCTCCCGGGCAGTGGATCCTGGCCCGGCGCATCGACGCCGCGAAGGCGTTGCTGGAAACGACACCGGACACGGTCGACCAGATCGCCCGAGCTGTCGGATTCAGTTGTGCGGGCACGCTGCGTGACCATTTCAAGCGGATGACCGGAGTCACACCCGCGAATTACCGCGCATCAGCGCGGCAGGCGGAGCAGTAGCAGCGAGCGCGGTTCCATCGTCACCTTCGACCTGGGCAGCAGGCCGGCGGGATCGGCGGGGGAGCCGTCCGGCGTCGTGGTGTCCAGGAACGGCTCGTACGACGGCCCGTAGCGCTCGTGCGGCAACGTCACGGTGATGGCCTCCGCACCGGCGTGCATCAGCAACAGCCACGAGTCGTCCGACACCAGCTCGCCGTCACGTGTGCGCGAGAGGCAGTTCGAGCCGTCGATGAACATGCCGAGCGTGCGGCGCCCCTCGTCGAACCAGTCGGTCTCGGCCATCTCATGCCCGTCCGGCCGGAACCACACCAGGTCGGGGTTGCCGCTGGGCGTGGTGCGCCCCTCGAAGAACTCGGGCTGCCGCAGCGCCGGCGAACTGGCCCGCAGATCGATGAGCCGCTGGGTGAACCCGAGCAGGGCCTCCCCGGCGTCCGTCGGCTCCCAGTCGACCCACGACACCTCGTTGTCGAGGCAGTAGGCGTTGTTGTTGCCGCGCTGCGTCCGCCACATCTCGTCGCCCGCCACCATCATCGGCGTGCCGGTGGACAGCAGCAGCGTCGCGAGCAGGTTGCGCGCCTGCTTGGCCCGCAGCCTGAGCACCTCGGGATCCGACGTCTCCCCCTCGGCCCCGCAGTTCCACGACCGGTTGTCGTTCGTGCCGTCGCGGTTGTCCTCGCCGTTGGCCTCGTTGTGCTTGTCGTTGTAGGACACCAGGTCGCGCAACGTGAACCCGTCGTGCGCCGTGACGAAGTTGATCGACTGCCAGGGCCTGCGCAGGTCGTCCGCGTACAGGTCGCTGGACCCGGACAGCCGGTACGCCAGGTCCCGCACCGACGTGTGCCCGCGCCAGAAATCCCGGACGGTGTCGCGATACCGCCCGTTCCACTCGGCCCACTGCACCCCGAAGTCGCCGACGCGGTACCCGTCCCCGGTCGCGTCCCACGGCTCGGCGATCAACTTGGCCCTGCACAACACGGGATCGGTGGTGATGGCCGTCAGCAGAGCGCTGTGCCGGTCGAAGAACCCGCCGCCGGGCCGCCCCATGGTCGACGCCAGGTCGAACCGGAACCCGTCGACGCCCATCTCGTCGGCCCAGTACCGCAACGAGTCCGTGACGAGCCGCACGACCTGAGGCGATCCGGCGTCCAGCGTGTTCCCGCACCCGGTGATGTCGACCGTGCTGCCGCCGCCCGCGTGCAGGTAGTACCCCGGCGCGTCGAACCCGCGGAAGCAGATGGTCGGGCCGTCGGGGCCGCCCTCGCACGTGTGGTTGTAGACGACGTCGATCAGCACCTCGATGTTCGCGGCGTGCAGCGCCGCCACCATCGTCCGGAACTCCTGGATCTCCCCGCCGGGCTCGCTCGCGTACGCCGCGTGCGGCGCGAAGTACCCGAGCGGCGAATACCCCCAGTAGTTCTTCGCGTTCCGCTGGATCAACGACGGCTCGTCCTGGAACGCCTGCACCGGCAGCAGCTCGACCGTCGTGACCCCGAGCCTCGTCAGGTGCTCGATCGCCGCCGGGTGCGCCAGCCCGAGATACGTGCCGCGCAACTTCTCCGGGATGTCGGGATGGTTCTTGGTGAACCCCCTGACGTGCAGCTCGTAGATGACCGTCTCCTCGAACGGCACCTCGGGCTTCACCCCGGTGTCCGCCCCGCCCGGCGAGCTCACCACGCCGAGCGGCACGCTCCCGAGCGAGTCGACGGCCGACGGCGGCCCGTGCATCGGATCCCCGACGTACCCCAGGGCGGCCTTGAGGTCCGTGATGCTTCCGCTGATCTGCCGCGCGTACGGGTCGACCAGGATCTTGGCGGGGTTGCACCGCAGCCCCCGCCCCGCGTCGTACGGCCCGTGCACCCGGAACCCGTACCGCTGCCCCGGCGTGACGCCCGGCACCAGCCCGTGCCACACCCCGAACGTCCGCTCCGTCAGCTCGACCCGTTTCTCCGTCCCGTCGTCGTCGATCAGGCACACCTCGACGGCATCGGCGACGTGCGAGGCGACCGCGAACCGCACGCCGCCCGCCTCCGCATGAGCCCCCAGCGGGAACGGACGGCCTGCCAGCACCTCGGACTCGGGTCGCGTAGCCATACCCCCGATCTTGGCACCCACCACCGACAAAAAACCTGCGAGTTCAGCCAGGCGGCGCAGTGCGTCCGCCTATCGCGTGCACCCCTCACATCCCAGCGCTTTTCCGCTTGCCGGAAGTTACGCGGGGAGCTTTCGTACTGTCCTGGGTTACGCAGGGTCCCCGCGTGCCGTCGGGGGATACCCCGATGGGAGGGCGGGGGAAGGCCGTTGGGAAGAATGCGAGGCGTGGCGGACGTCGACGTGACAGATCTGGTCGTGCACATGGCGGGCGTATCGGTCCGCCGAGGGAAGAACACGCTGGTCGGCAACATCGACTGGAGCGTGGAACTGGACGAGCGCTGGGTTGTTTTGGGGCCGAACGGGGCAGGCAAGACCACCCTGCTGCGACTGGCCAGCGCTGAGCTGCACCCCACCAAGGGCAAGGTCCACCTCCTGGGCGAACGCCTGGGCAAGACCGACGTCCAGGAGCTCAAGCCCCGCATCGGCCTGTGCAGCGCGGCCCTCAACGGCCGCGTCCCCGCCGACGAGAAGGTCGTCGACCTGGTCGTGTCCGCCGGTTACGCGGTCCTCGGCAGGTGGCGCGAGGAGTACGGCAAGCTCGACACCGACCGGGCGAGGGAACTGCTCGGCACCCTCGGCATCGAGCACCTCGCCGACCGCCTCTACGGCACCCTGAGCGAGGGCGAGCGCAAGCGCACGCTGATCGCCCGCGCCCTCATGACCGACCCCGAGATGCTGCTGCTCGACGAGCCCGCCGCGGGCCTTGACCTGGGCGGACGCGAGGACCTGGTGGCCAAGCTCTCGGAGCTGGCCATGGACCCCGACGCGCCCGCGACCATCCTCGTCACGCACCACGTCGAGGAGATTCCGCCCGGCTTCACCCACGCGCTGCTGCTGCGCGAGGGCTCGATCGTCGCCCAGGGCCTGCTCGACGACGTGCTCACTGAGGAAAACCTCTCAAAGACGTTCGGTCAGGACCTCGAACTGCAAAAGTCGGGGGAGCGGTTCTTCGCCCGCCGGAAGGTGTAGGTGTTGTGGCCGTCGACCATCGCCGCGTCTTCCGGCGCTCAGCAGGGCACCACGATGCACCCGTCTGAACGTCGAAATGCGGGGCAATGGCCGACGGCCACGACACCTGGCAAGCTACCGCCGGGTAACGTGACACCGCCGTCGCGACAACTAGGAGGGCGCCGCAGTGGCTGAGTTCGTGAGGCTCGAGGTCGAGGACGGGATCGGCACGATCCGGCTGGATCGGCCACCGATGAACGCCCTGAACCGGCAGGTGCAGACCGAGCTCCAGGCCGCCGCCAAGGAGGCCGCCGAGCGCAAGGACGTCTACGCGGTCATCGTCTACGGCGGCGAGAAGGTCTTCGCGGCCGGTGCCGACGTGAAGGAGTTCGCGCAGATCTCCCACGCCGAGATGACGCTGCGGGCCAAGGGCCTGAGCGACGCGCTCGGTGCGCTGTCCACCATCCCGAAGCCGACCGTCGCGGCCATCACCGGCTACGCGCTCGGTGGCGGCTTCGAGGTCGCGCTCGGCTGTGACCGCCGCATCGCGGGCGACAACGCGAAGGTCGGCCAGCCCGAGATCCTGCTCGGCCTGATCCCCGGCGGTGGCGGCACGCAGCGCCTCGCCCGGCTGATCGGCCCGTCGAAGACCAAGGACCTGCTCTACACCGGCCGGTTCGTCGGCGCCCAGCAGGCGCTCGAGATCGGCATGGTCGACGAGGTCGTCGCTCCGGACGACGTCTACGCGGCCGCCGTTCGCTGGGCCAAGCAGTTCGTCAACGGGCCGGTGCTCGCGCTGGCCGCGACCAAGGCCGCCGTCGACGGCGGCCTCGACACCGACCTCGAGTCCGGTCTCAAGCTGGAGAGCCACCTCTTCGCGGCGCTGTTCGCGACCGAGGACAAGAAGGCGGGCGTGGAGTCGTTCATCGAGAACGGGCCAGGAAAGGCGAAGTTCAGTGGCAACTGACCCGGCACCCAACCCGCACGCGACCGCGGAAGAGGTCGCGGCGGCGTACTCCGACCCGAAGCTCGCCAACGTGCTCTACCACGACTGGGAAGCGGGCACGTACGACGAGAAGTGGTCGATCTCCTACGACGACCGCTGCATCACCTACGCCGTCGACCGCTTCAAGGCCGTCGCCGGCGACACCGGCCCGTACGAGCACGCGCTGGAGCTGGGCTGCGGCACCGGCTTCTTCCTGCTGAACCTCATGCAGGGCGACGTGATCAAGAAGGGCTCGGTCACCGACCTCTCGCCCGGCATGGTCGAGGTCGCGCTGCGCAACGCCGAGCACCTGGGTCTCGACGTCGACGGCAGGGTCGCCGACGCCGAGCGGATCCCGTACGACGACAACACGTTCGACCTCGTCGTCGGCCACGCGGTGCTGCACCACATTCCCGATGTGGAGGCGGCGATGCGCGAGGTGCTGCGCGTGCTCAAGCCGGGCGGCAAGTTCGTGTTCGCGGGCGATCCGACGAACATCGGCAACTTCTACGCCCGCAAGCTCGGCCAGGCGACGTGGTGGCTCACCACCAACATCACCAAGGCCGTGCCCGCGCTGAACGACTGGCGCCGCCCGCAGGAGGAGCTCGACGAGTCCTCCCGCGCCGCCGCGCTGGAAGCCGTCGTCGACCTGCACACGTTCGACCCGGACGACCTGGAGGCCACCGCTCGCCGCGCAGGCGCGCTGGAGGTCCGCGCGGTCACCGACGAGCTGTCCGCGGCGCTCTTCGGCTGGCCGGTGCGCACGTTCGAGGCCGCCGTGCCACGCGAGAAGCTGGGCTTCGGCTGGGCGATGTTCGCCTACCGCACCTGGCAGAACCTCTCGTGGGTCGACCAGAACATCTTCGCGAAGGTCCTGCCGCGCGAGGTGTTCTACAACGTGTCGGTCACCGGCAAGAAGTCCTCCTGAGTTGGGGTACGCGTTCACCTCGGACGACGTGGCGTTCCTGCGGTCAGCCGCCGGAGTCGCCGCTCTCGCCGAGGTGAACGCGTTGCCTTTCACCGACTCCTCGCGCCTGCACGACGTCGGCGTCGCCCGCAAGCTCCTCGGCGAGCGGTTCGCCCCAGTTGTGGAAACCGTGCTGCTGCGCCGTCGTGCGGCGTCCAAACTGGACTCCCCGGAGACCTGGCTCTTCACCGACGACGCGCTGCAGCAGGCCACCGCGTCACCGGTCGCCCGCCACCGCGCGGCGCGCTTCGCCGGCCGCGACGTCCACGACGTCACGTGCTCGATCGGCGCGGACCTCTTCGCTCTCAACGCGGTGGCCTCCCGGTGCCTCGGCTCGGACCTCGACCCGGTCCGCCTCGCCATGGCGCGCAACAACGTCCCGGGCCAGCTGGTCGTCCAGGCGGACGCGTTGAAGCCGGTTTCCAGGGCCACCGCCGTCACCGCGGACCCGGCCAGGCGCGACTCGTCCGGCCGCCGCAAGTGGCACCCGCAGGACTTCGTGCCGCCGCTCGACGAACTCTCCGAGGTGTACGCGGGCGCCGACCTCGCGGTGAAGTGCGCGCCCGGCATCGACTTCGCGGTCGCGCCGTGGGCGGACGAGATCGAGCTCGTCTCGCTCGACGGTGCCGTCCGGGAAGCCTGCCTGTGGACCAGAGGCCTTGCCACAGCAGGGGTTTCGCGTCGCGCGACGGTGCTGCACGGCGACTCCTCGTGGACGATCACCAACGCCGAACCCGACGACTGCCCGATAGCCCCGCCAGGTCAGTGGATCATCGATCCGGACGGCGCCGTCGTGCGCGCGGGTCTGGTGCGGCACTACGCGGCCCGCCACGGCCTGTGGCAGCTCGACGAGCGCATCGCGTACCTGAGCGGAGACACACCTCCCGCGGGCATCCGGGCGTTCCGCGTGCTCGAACACGGCCACTACACGGAGAAGGCGCTCAAGTCGCTGCTGAGGACGCGCGGGGTCGGCCGGCTGGAGATCCTGGTGCGGGGCTTGGACGTCGACCCGAACACGTTGCGGAAACGGCTGAAGCTGACCGGTTCCGGCGAGGCGACGGTGGTGCTGACGCGGATCGGTTCAAAGCCGGTCTTCGTCCTGTGCGAGGCTCAGCGCACCTAGCAGCAGGTCGAGGCGGGTCTCGTCGTGCGCCGGCCGCAGCCTGCCGCCCTGCATGAGCGTCGCGATGCCGTGCAGCGAACTCCAGAAGACCTCCGTCAGCGCCTCCAGGTCCCGCTCGCCCCGGACCGGTTCGACCGCGGCGACGAGCTCCCCGAACGCGTCGAGCAGCTCCTGCGGCACCTCCTCCGTGCCCCACGGGAGGTCGGACTGCTGCACGAACATCGCGTCGTAGAGCGCGGGTCGCTCTCGCGCGAACTTCAGGTACGCCTCCGCCGCGGCCCGCAGCCGTGACTCGCCTCGCGAGGGACGGGCTTCGCGCAACAGCCGGGCGAGCTCGCCGCACCCCTGGATCGCGACCGCGCGCACGATCGCGTCCTTGCCCTTGAAGTGGCTGTACAGCACCGGCTGGCTGTACTCGACCTTCTCGGCGAGCCTGCGCGTGGTGACCGCGTCCCAGCCTTCCGCCTCGGCCAGCTCCCTGGCCGCGTCGATGATCAGCTGGTGACGTTCCGCGCGTTCGCGTTCGCGCCGGTTCTGGATGCTCACGACAAGAAATCTAGCACTGCTAGACATCCAAGCGCGACTAGTGCTAGCGTCACTCTCATCGCTAGCAGTGCTAGAACCTCTGGGAGGACATCATGCGGTTGACGTTGACCACGGTCATGGGCTGGCTCGTCGTGCTGGCCGGCTTCTATTTCGGCCTGAGCTACCTGCTCGACGGCACCGGCGCAGCCGCGGGGTTCGGCATCGTCGACCCCGACGGCTACTACGTAGTGAAGGGCGTGCGCGACCTCGCCTACGCGCTGACCGCGATGATCCTGCTGCTGATGAAGCAGCGTCGTGCGCTGGGCTGGGTCGTCCTGGCCGACGCGATCATCCCGATCGGCGACTGCCTGGCGGTGATGACGCACGGCGGCACGGTGGCCTACGCGCTCGCGGTGCACGGCTCGGCGGCCGTGCTGGTGCTGCTCACCGCCGGGCTGCTGCTCCGGGAGACAGCGCCCGCACGGCCTCAGCCAGTTCCGCGTCGTTGATCTCGGTGAGCAGCAGTCCCGTCAGGACGTGGAACGCCCTGCGCAGCTCGTCGGGATGCGTCGAGAGCACGAGCGTCCCGGCGAACTCGCCCGCGTCGGCTAGATCGTCGAGACCGCGCCCCTGCACGGCGTTGACGCCCTCGCGCAGGCAGCGCAACGACATCACGTGGTCGCGCATGTGGTTGATCATGTAGAGCGCCTGCCAGCCGCGCCCGCGTTCGATGGACGACCGCGCGTGCACCGCGTGGAGCCAGGCGAGCCCGACGAGGCCGGCGCGGTCGGGCTGCTTCGCCTGCGGGAGCTCGTTGGCCTCACCGAAGACCAGCCGGAACGCGGGCCCGGTGGCCCCGAACTCGGTCGAGGGCCAGAACGCGAGGTCGACCTGCAACGTCGACCGCATCAGGAAAACGCGGAAGAGGACGGCCCCGTGCCGCACGTCGAGGTGGCTGACCGCACCGCGGGAGTACATCAGCGCGGTCCAGTCGGCCACCACCGCGTCGATCCCGGTCTCGACCGACAGCGCGAGGTCGATGTCGGACCAGCGATCTTCCCGGCCCACGGCCGCCGACCCCGTCAACGCCGCTCCGACCACCCGCGGGTCGGCGTCGGCGGCGTCGACCAGGTCACGCCGCAGCTCGTCGCGCTCGGAAACCGTGAACACACCCCAACACTATTGACCGCGGCCGGCGGGATCGACTCGGGCGAACCTGAGGAGGTCGACCATCCCGAACTGGCCGGCGTTGCGCGACGGCAGCGTCGGCTTCCAGTTCGGCTGCTGCTTCAGGTACGAGTCGGGATCCAGTTGCAGCAGCCCGATGAACACCTCACCGACGAGCCGCGCCGACGCCCCGGCGAGCGTGATCCCGTCGCCGAGCGTCTCGGCCTCCCGCAACGTGTAGTACCAGAGCGGCGTCGAGCGGTCGAAGCCGAACTCCTTGAGCTCGGACACGGTGTCCAGCACCGGAATGCCCATTGCCCTGGCGACCTCCTGCCCCGACGGCAACGACCACGTGAGGTGCCGGAGCAGGTTGCGCCGCGGCAAGGCCGTGGGCGGAGTTCCGTCCGCGATGGCCCCGAGCGGCAGCCGGAACAACGGCGTGCTGATGTGCGTGTCGATCCTCTTGTTGGGCCGCACCTGCCCGTCCCCGAAGTCGAAGAACGTCTGCCACCCGATGAACCTCCTGCGCGCCCGCCGCCCGCCGCGCAGATCCACCGGGTCCTGCTGCCCTTCGCCCGCGGGGTCGAAGATGAACCCGAAGAACGGCTGTCCGTTGTCCCCCTTCAGGTTCGCCCGGTACGACGGCCGCACCATGCTGTGCCCGAACCGGTAACACGCCCCTTGGAACTCGACCGGCATGTAGTGCTGCCCCTGCGCGGGCCGGTAGAAGCGCCGTCCGTGCGTGAGAACGTCCTGCGTCAGCCCGAAGCCGATGATCTGCGGCAGGAACTCGTGCACCACGATCCACTGGTAGTGCCACACCACAGTTCTCTGCGCCTCGGCGAAAACCCTCTCGCTCGGCGTGTTCTGCGCCCGCAGCCGATCCACGACCCGGTTGTGGAACAACAGGAACGCCACGTGCAGCCCGGCGATCATCAGGTTCTCGTCGTTGCGCGGATCCCCGATAATCGCCACCCCGTCACTTCTCCGCGGCAGGTCCTCGAACAGCCCACCGCTCTCGACCCGGAACTTCGCTTTGTCGTTGCTGTCGTACAACTGCGGGCTCTGAACCGGCCCGCCGCCGTACACCGAGTCCAGTGACAGCGTGGGATTGCGCGTGTTCGGACTCTGCTCGGGCACCGCTGGCACCGCGAGCCGCGAGCTGAGGTCGAAGGTGAAGTCGTGGTCGATGAACTGCCCGAGGAACGTCGTCCCGGCCGTGTGGAAGGGATTGTCGAGGTTGCCAGGACTCAACTCCGGATTGGTGATGAGCCTGACCGGCCCTTCGTGCAACGGATCCTTGGCGTCCAGCAGCCCGCCCGGCGCCCCCATCGCCCGCAACGCGTCCTGCACCCGCGGCGTGTTCTCGGCGAACGGCGGCAGGTTCGGAAACATCCGCCCGAAGAACCGGGGCGAGGTGGCCGTTTCTGCCTGCGCCACGGCGGGGGAGGGCGCCAGCGCGACGGCACCGGCGCCGGCGACCCCTCCCAGAAATCCACGTCTGGTGAGAATGCCCATGTCAGCGCAGTGTTCTGCAAGATCACCTGGTGCCGCACGGACGAAGAACCATGCAGGGGACACCAATCCCTTACGCCGGTTTCCACGTCAGCCGGGCTTGCGGACCAGGTTCGTGTAGCCCGCGAGCGCCAGTGTCGCGAGTCCCCACACCAGGAACTGCGTGGCCCAGATCGCATAGGTGAACGCTCCACCACGCCGGGTCGTGGTGTCGAGGTCGCACTTCGACCGCATTCCGGTCGTGGCCAACGGCAGCCCGCGATCCAGCCCGAGGCCGATGAGTTCCACTGTGGAACACGGGATTCCGGCCGCGGCGGCTGCGCTGGCGACTCGTTCGGCGGCCAGGTGGCCGGGGCGGGTGGGGACCTGGCCTGCCCACCAGCCGAGTGCACCGGCGATCGTGAGGACCAGGAGGAGCGCGGCGGCGGTGCGGCGGGCTCGATAGCCGTAACCGGCCAGCACACCCCACATCCAGTGGAAGCGCCGGGTCATCCACCCGCCCAGGGACGCGGGGCTGCGACGGCGGAGGTCGGTCTGCTGGGCCATGAGAATTCTGCGGACGGTGCCGTCATGTCCCGCGGCGCGCTCGACTGCGGCCAGCCGCTGGTACGCCGACGCGTGGTACGCCGGGGTGTGACAGCGGATCAGGTGCAACCACCGCCGCCAGTCCCACTCAGGTCCGAGCGATGTGTACCCGAAGTCGTCCAGTCGCACCAAACCCTTGTTCGTGCATTCCCACCGCCGCCCACGTGCGGTGCATGCGAGAGAGGGCGGCAGCGAGACCGAGCCTCCAGCTGTCATCCCCTCCAGGCTGAGGACCGGAGCCGATGCGGCTTTGGCCTCCAGCACGACTTCACGCCCGCTGTCGATGCCACCGTCGACGCATGCTCCGCTCAGACTGATCACGGCGTTGCCACCGCCTCCGGAAAGCCGCGTCTGGCCGAGCAGGAACAGACGTCCGGCGACCCGGAGGCGGTCTGCCCACACAGCGGTGCCCGTGGAGTTCGAGACTTCCACGTCGTCGAACTCGAGAGTCTCGCCGATGTGTCCGCCGACGAGGTCGACCGCGCCGTCGCCGCCGTGCCCGGTGATTCGGACCTTCTCCCTCAAGAAGATGTTGCCGTCGACTCGGATGCCGTTCATGTGCAGCGCAGTCCCAGCGGTGTTGGAGATCTCCACGTCACGCACGATGAGGTCGCCTGTGACGTGAGCGTCGAGCAGCCGGATCGCACCACCTTTGGTGTCCACGGCGATTCGCAGTCCACCACGCAGGGTCAGGCTGCCGTCGACACGGACGCCATCGGCGTTGAGTCCAGCGCACAGGCCGCCGTGGAGCCCCAGGTCCGGAAGGCTCGCGTTGCGCACCTTGATCGGCTCGTCGATCGTGCAGTCGACGAAGTACAGTGCGACCGATGCATTCACCCGGTCGAGATCGAGTACACCCTCGATCCGTGCCCCTTCCAGGCAGATTCCGCGGGGGTCCAGCTGCCCGTGGTGACCGAGCAGCAGTTTCCTGATCAACTCGGCACGCACCACGTTGTCCGGCGCGGCGCACTCCAGCCATTCGCCGTTCCGGGCCGCCTCGATGAGCCGCTGCTCGATGTCGGTCACGCTCGGCTATCCCCAAATGGGCCGGCTACGTTAGCAACCCGAGCCGCCGCGCCTCCACCAGCGCCTGAGCCCGGTTGTGCACCCGCAACTTGAAGAACAACTGCCGCTGCTCCGACTCCACGGTCTTCACCGCGATCCCCAACGCGTGGGCGGTCTGCCGCACCGACTCCCCACGGGCGATCGAAGCGAGAATGTCGTGCTCCCGATGAGTGAGTGTGGGAACGTTCTCATGAGTGACGACACCAGAACACGCGGCCCTGACCAGCCCGAGCCGCGCCACCAGTGCGGCCGCCTGCACCCGGCTCTGCACCCCGAGCTTCGCGAAGATCCGCCGCTTGTGGTTGACCACGGTGTGCGGCGACAACCGCAAGGCCGAAGCGACCGACACCGCGGACAGTCCGGAGCAGACGTGCGCGAGCACTTCCATCTCGCGATCGGTCAGCGCACCCGGCGCGACCCGGCGCAGTGGAACCAGCGGCACGTGCTCCAAAGAGGCCCGCAAGGCAGCCAGCCCGCAGGCCGGGGACAACGGGACGAGTGGAAAGTCCGGCACGAGACCCGGTTCCAGCTGTCCCACGACGACGTCCGGAGGCCTCAAACGGCACAACAGAAGCAGGTCCGCGACCGAGCAGGCGGTGCCGACGACCAGCCAGCCGGGCAGCGCGTCCAGCCAGGTCGCGACGGCGTCCGCGGTGAGCCGGTCCCAGGAATGCACTGCGATCCTCGTTGACCGCACGCCTTTGGGCATGGCGCCTCACGCTCGAAGCGAGGCGGCGGCACTTGGGCACACACACCATAGGTCGTGGGTGGTTTCTGCCGCCACCGCGCCAGAAACCACCCACGTTCGACGAACTAGCCCAGTGCCAGTGCGAAAATGTGCAGGTTCACATCTTCCGGGAGCACCAGGCTGGCCAGCGTCTTGCCCTCGGGAGCCACGTACGTCTTCGTCGCGAAGATGTGCGTGGCGACCTTCTCGCTGCCGCCGCCGAGCTGGTTGCGGTACGGCGTGTTCGCGACGATCACGTTGCCGTAGCTCGGCGCCTGACCGCCGCCGCCCAGCGTCCAGTCGCTGAAGCCGATCTCCACGGACGCCGTGGTGCCGTCGGTGAACGTCACCACCGCGGGGCGGGTGCGGGCTCCGTTCGTGGCCGAACCCAGGAAAGCGAGCCTGGTGCCGGACAGGGCAAGCGTTTGCTTCGCTGCGGTCGCGTTGTCCGGGCGGCCGGGAGGCGACGACGGCCACGTGAACGACAGGCCGTCGACCGTGCCGGTGCCGCCCGGTGTCAGGCCGGCCTGGGCGAGGGCCTGGCGCGAGTAGCTGTAGCCGCCGCCGTCGAAGTCGCCCTCGCCGTCGGCGTCGTCGGAGGCGCCGACGTTGTTCACGGCGGCGAGCATGCTGCCGGCCGGAGCGACCTTCACCGTCTGCGGTAGCACGACGGGCTTCGCGGCGCCTTCGACGGTCACCGTGACGGTGAAGTCGTAGAAGCCCTGTGCGGTGCCCGCCGCGGCCGCGACGGTGAACTCGGACGGCACCGCGCCGGTCGTCGGCGTGAACGTCAGCGCCTCCGGGCCGGTGATCGTGTAGGTCGCCTTCGGGTCGCCGTCGTAGAGCTTCACCGCGTTGACCTTCGCCGTGACGGACTTGCCCGGCTCGACCACCAGCTGGCGCGGTTCGACGGTCAGGTAGTACGGCTGGTCGTGCTTGATCGGCTGCTCGCCCTCGCGGAACGACGGCGGCGCGTCGGAAGCGCCGGTGCCCCACGGAGAAGGCGTGCGACCCAGCACGAAGTCCAGCTTGCCTCCGTGTTCCACGAACGACTCCGGCAGCCAGGTCTTCGTCGACGCGCGACCGTTGACCTTCAACGACTGCACGTACTTCGTGGCGGTGTTGGCGGCGGGCGCGGTGATCGTGATGTCCTTGCCGCCACCGCGGTTGATCTTCACCGACGTGAACAGCGGGCTGCTCAGCACCAGCTCGGCGCGCGACGGCACCTGCGGGTAGATGCCCATCGCGGTGAACACGAACCACGACGACATCGCGCCGAGGTCGTCGTTGCCGGGAATGCCGCCGGGGGCGTTCTTCCACAGCGTGGTGATCGTCTCCCGCAGCGTCTCCTGCGTCTTGGCCGGCTGGCCGGTGTAGTTGTAGAGCCACGGGACGTTCACCGACGGCTCGTTGTCCAGTTCGGACTTCGCGCCACCGCGGCCCGTGAGAGCCCAGCTGCCGTCGGCGTTGTGGAAGAAGTCGTCGAGGCGCTTGTTCGCGCGGTCGCGGCCGCCCAGCGACTCCACGAGCCCGGCGACGTTGTGCGTGACCATCCACGTGTACTGGGCGCTGCTGCCCTCGACGAAACCGTTGCCGGTGTCGGGCGTGAAGTCCTTGACCCACGTGCCGTCGGCGTTGCGGTTGCGGATGTAGCCGCCGGTGCTGTGGGCGACCGGGTCGAAGTTGTTCTGCCACCACTGCGCGCGCTCCGCGAACGTGCGCTGGACCGACCGGTCGCCGACGCGGGCGGCGAGCTGGCTGATCGCGAAGTCCGCCGCGGAGATCTCCAGGGTCTCCGCCGCGCCACCCCACGCGTTCGACACGGACGGCATGTACTTGTGCTTCAGGTACTTGTCGAGCGACGGCCGCTGCCCGACCGACATCACGGCCCAGCCGTCCTTGCTCAGGTCGAGCGCGGTCGGCGTGGTCGCGGCCTTGACCAGGCTCCGCAACGACGACCTGATGTCGTACCTGTCGCCGCCGAACGCCGAGATCGCGGCCAGCGCGATGGGCGCCGGGTCGCCGTTCATGACGTGCGTGCCGCCGCTGTTGTGCGTCCAGCGGTCCCAGACGCCGTTGTTCTGCTCGGCCTGGTTGAGCAGCGACTGCGCGATGTCCGAACCGACCTGAGGTTCCAGCAGCGTCACGAGCTGCAGCTGCGAGCGGTAGACGTCCCACCCGGAGAACGTGCCGTACTGGGCCTTCTGCCGCGCCTTGTTGATCTTGTGCACCTTGCCGTCGAACCCGGCGTACTCGCCGTTGACGTCGCTGAACAGGTTGGGGTGCAACAACGAGTGGTACAACGCGGTGTAGAACTTGGTCCGCTCGTCATCGGAGCCGCCGCCGACCTCGATGCGCCTGAGCTGCTTCTGCCACGCGATGTACGCGTTGTCCCTCATG
The DNA here is from genome assembly GCF_014648475.1 of Lentzea flava. GTDB lineage: Bacteria > Actinomycetota > Actinomycetes > Mycobacteriales > Pseudonocardiaceae > Lentzea > Lentzea flava. The sequence continues at coordinate 40,031 of NZ_BMRE01000049.1, forward strand.
TCCTCAATGGACTGACCCTTGTTCTCGGCCGCGAGGTTGGCCCGCGCGTTGTCCAGGCTGACGTAGGAGATGCCGACCTTGACGTTGACCTGCGAGCCGGGCGCGAACCCGAGGTAGGCGCCGGACCCCTTGCCCAGCACCGGCCAGCCGTTCGTCCCGTACGTCGTGCCGCCCTTGGAAGAGGTGCTTCCGGGGGTGACAACGTTGTCCTGGTACGTGCCGACCTCGGTGAAGTCCTGGTCGAACTCCGCCACGAAGTGCAGCGTGTAGTAGCTGCGGCGGCCGACCTGGTTGATGTAGCCGCAGAAGTTGCCCGCGGTGACGCTGCCGGTGATCGTGCGCTTGCCCTTGTCGATCACGGTCTGGGCGTCGGACGACCCGACCTGCGACTTGGACGTGTTGATCAGCACGGTCGCCGGCTTGTCGGCGGGGAAGCTGAAGCGGGCCGCGCCGGTGCGTTCGGTGGCGCTGAGCTCGGCCTTGGCGCCGGACTTGAGCGTCACGTCGTAGCGGCCAGGCTTGGCGACCTCGTCCGCGTGCGCGAACTCGCTCGCGTAGACCTCGTCCTTCGCGTCCGTGGTCGGCGACGTGGTCACCGCGCCGACGTGCGGGAAGATCGGGATGTCACCGCTGCCGCCCGCGCACCCGGTGCCGGACATGTGCGTGAGGCTGAAGCCGCGGATCTTCGTCGCGTCGTAGCGGTAACCGCCGGGTGCCGCGGCGCGCAGGGTGTTGCCGCGACTGGCCTCGGGGCTGAACGAGAACATGCCGAACGGCACGACCGCGCCGGGGAACGTGTTCCCGAGGTTGGTCGTGCCGATGAACGGGTTCACGTGTGCCGCGGGATCCGGCACCACCTGAATCTGGGGCTCAGCGGAGGCAGGGACCACTCCGAACGTCATGGCCACCGCCACCGCAGCCGTCGTGAGGACTCTTCGCTGCATGGTCGCGGACCCTACTTACCGTGCCCGCGCAACCCCAGAGAGCGACGCGAAGTTGTCGTCAAACGGACAAGCGCTGCTCCATGAAGGCACGCAGCGCGGGCCAATCGGTGTCCTCCGCGACCTCCACCTGGTGATTCCCGTCGACGAGAGCGCCCTCGTCGTCGACGTCGAGCAGGTGGGTCGTGGTCTTGAGCGTGCCGGGGACGATCGCCTCGGCCACCGCCACGGCGTCGTGGACGTAGATGCCGGTGTTCTCCGACCGGTTGGCCATGTAGGCCCGGTAGGTGCCGGTGAGGTTGCTCAGCACCGGGTCGACCTTGCCGAGGAACTCGGCATCGGCCACGCACTGGTGCGTGAGGTTGAGCGGCACGACGACCGGGTCGCCCTTGCGGATCACCGTGCGCGCCGCGGCGGGGTCGGCCCAGAAGTTGAACTCGGCGCGCCCGGTCGTGTTGCCGAGCCCGAGCCCGCCACCCATGACGATCAGCCGGGGGAACTCGACCCCCGCGTCGAGCGCCCTGGCGATGTTGGTCTGCGGCCCGATGGCGACCACCACGGTCTCGGGCGTGAGGTGCTCGCGGAAGAAGCCGACGACGTCGTCGCCGAAGGCGCCCCGGTCGCTCTCGGGCAACGTGTGCACCTGCCCGCCGAGCCCGTCCTCGCCGTGCACGTCCGGCGCCCCGCTGGGCCCCTCCGCACCCCTGACCACCGGCACGTCCGTCCGCTCGAGGTAGGCGAGCAGCCGCAGGGCGTTGCGGGTGGTGAGGTCGAGCGAGACGTTGCCGAACACCGTCGTGAGGCCGATGAGCTCGACCTCGGGGCTGCGGGCGGCGAGCGCGATCGCGAACGCGTCGTCCACGCCGGGGTCGGTGTCGATGATCAGAGGGATCGCCATGCGTCCAGCCTGCCTCAAGGCAGCCAGTGCACGCCCAAGATCGTGTCGAGGTGCACGGCGGCCACCTCGTTGGTGATCCCGGTGACCCGCACCCTGATCATCGAACCGCCGTGGTCGCGGGTGAGGTGAAGGGTCAGCGCGCCGATCGGGTAGTCGAACCAGACGTCGGCGTCCTCGTCCGTCGCCTTCAGCCCGGCCTCGACCGCGCCGTCGTCGAGGTCGTCCCACCGGTAGCCGGCGCACCACGCCACGTGCTCGACCACCTTGCCGAGGTTGTCCTCGAAGACGTACCCGCTGACCTCTTCCACCGGCGCATGGTGCCTGGCCCGACGCGGTGTCCGCGAATAGTTAAAGTGCCGTCCATGACTTCCATGTGGGGCGCTCCGGTGTGGACGCGATGGGCCAGGTCACGCCGCGACCCGCAGCAGGCACGCTTCCTCACGCTGGCGTCCCTGCGCTGGGTCCTGCGCCACCGCGCCTACACCCCGTGGTACCTCGTCCGCTACTGGCGCCTGTTCAAGTTCCGCCTGCTCAACCCGCATGTGGTGCTGCGCGGCATGGTCTTCTTCGGCAAGCGCGTCGACGTCATGGCCCGCCCCGGCTACGGCCGTCTGGAGATCGGGCGCTGGGTGCACATCGGCGACGGCAACGCCATTCGCTGCCACGAGGGATCGCTGCGCATCGGCGACAAGGTCGTGTTCGGCAAGGACAACACCGTCAACTGCTACCTCGACATCGAGATCGGGGCCTCCAGCCTGGTCGCGGACTGGGTGTACATCTGCGACTTCGACCACAAGACCGAGGACATCACCCTGCCGATCAAGGACCAGGGCATCGTGAAGTCGCCGGTGCGCATCGGCCCGGACTGCTGGCTCGGGGCCAAGGTGACCGTGCTGCGCGGTACCCGCGTCGGTCGCGGGTGTGTACTGGGCGCGCACGCCGTGGTGCGCGGGGACGTGCCGGACTTCAAGATCGCGGTCGGGGCGCCGGCACGGGTCGTGCGGGATCGGCGCGCCGACTACGAGGCGGATGCCCAGCGGCGGGCGGACATCGCGGACATGGCCCGCAAGGCCAAGGAGGCGCTGGCTAAGCGAGCGGAAGAAGCTGCGGACGCTTAGCGCGGAAGCCGTCGCCCGGCTGGCGGCCGATCAGCTTGTTGCGCGTGCGCGTGTAGGCGACCGGCAGCACCTGATCACGCAGCCACCGCCAGTGGTCCAGCACTGACGCCGGTGCGGCCGTGCCTTCCAGCGGCGCCAGCCACGAGGCGTCGAACGGGATGTCCAGCGCTGACAGCAGGTGGCCTGCCAACCGCCGGTGCCCCAGCGAGGACAGGTGCAGGCGATCCGGGCCGAAGTAGCGCGAGTCGTGCACGCACTCGTCGTCCGCCACGTCGACCAGGACCGCGCCGTACCGCACGGCGGCGACGCGCACGGCGTCGTTCAGCGCCTCGATGCGCGGACGCATGCGCCAGCCGAAGGGCATGCGGTGCGAGACGTCGCTCAACGTGAAGACGGCGACGGTCGGCGCGAACGACGTCACGGCCCGCACGGCCGCGTCGACACGGCGCGCGATCTGACTGCACGAAGCCCCGGACATCACGTCGTTGCCGCCGCAGAACACCGCCACCAGGTCGGGCTCCAACGCCGACGCCGAGGGGACCTGCTCCACCAGCATCTGGTCGAGACGGCGGCCGCGGACGGCCAGGTTGGCGTAGCGGAAGCCCGGCGCGTCCAGCACGGACGCGACCCGGTCGGCCCAGCCGCGGTACCGGCCGTCGGGCAGCAGGTCGTCCAGGCCCTCGGCGCAGCTGTCCCCGAGCGCCACGAAGCGTTGGTATTTCATTCAGTCCTCGGTCACCTCTTGTTAACGGGACCGGCGACTGTACCAAGATCAAGTGAACAGGTTGCCCGTAGCGATCTTGGGGCGGCCCAGCACCCGCGGCTCGCGCACGACGGCGGACGCGTAGACCGCTGCCGTGTCCGCGGCGATGGTCGCCCAGTTGAAGTCCGTGGCCAGACGCTCTTTCGCAGCGCGCGCACGAGCGGCGGCGGCCGTCGGATCGGACAGCACGGCACGCACGGCGCGGGCGAGTCCGTCCACGTCACCGGGGGCGAACGACAGACCGGTGACCCCGTCCAGGACCACCTCGCCGAGACCGCCGGCCGTCGACGCCACCAGAGGCGTTCCGGCTGCCGCGGCTTCCAGGGCCACGATGCCGAACGGCTCGTAGCGTGACGGCAGCACCACGGCGTTGGCCGCTGTGAGCAACGCCGCCAAAGACCTGTCGGAGAGATGTCCGACGAACTCGACCGCGCGCAGCACGCGGTGCTTGCGCGCCTGCTCCTGCAGCCACTCGGTCTGCGAGCCGCCACCGGCCACCACGACACGGGTGCCGCGGTGGTGCCGCCGGATCCGGGGGAGCGCCGCGATCAGGTCCTGGATGCCCTTCTCCCACTCGATGCGCCCGAAGAACAGCAGCAACGGGTCGCCGTGCGGCGAGTAGGTTCGCCGGGCCTCGCCGACGTCCTTGGCCCGCACCTTCCAGCCGCCCGGCTCGATGCCGTTGTGCAGCACGGAAACGTCAGCAGTGTCCACATCGAACAGATGCGCCACCTCGCGCCGCATGGCGGAGGAACAGGTGATCAGCGAGTCGGCCCGGTTCGCCAGCCACCACTCCACCGAGTGCACCTGCTGGTTCAACGGGTGCGAGAGCCAGCCGGAGTGCCGCCCGGCTTCGGTCGCGTGGATCGTCGCCACCAACGGCACGCCGAAGGCTTCGGCGAGCGCGACGGCAGGATGCGTGACCAGCCAATCGTGTGCGTGCACCACGTCCGGGCGCCACGAACCCAACGCCAGACCCGCGCGCGTCATCGCGTGCCCCATCGCGAGGGTCCACGCCACCAGGTCCTTCTCGAACACGAGGTGCGCGGGGTCCTCGGCGACGCGGATCAGCCGCACGCCCTCGCTCACCACGTCGGTGGTCGGGTGCGTGACGGCGTCGGTGCCGGACGGTTGGCGGCACAGCACGACGACGTCGTGCCCCTGCGCGGCCAGCTGTGTCGCGAGCGCGTGGACGTGCCTGCCCAGTCCGCCGACGACCACCGGCGGGTACTCCCACGACAACATCAGCACGCGCATCCCGTTACCTCATTCCTCGCGCGTCCAGATGCCCGAACGGGCCGTCCGCCGCGCGGAGTTCCGCCGCCCTCGCCTGGCCACGACCGCTTCGCGTCAACGCCGCGAGCTCGCTGAAACGATCGCTGTGAATCTTCGCGCGGTAACGCGCGTAGTCGGCTGCCGAGTCCTTGGTGACCATGAAGGCCCAGTCGCTCGACAACGCCAGCAACGCCTCGCGCACCGCCTGGTCCAGCACCGGATCCCTGACGTCGGACGAGAAATCCAGCCCCAGCAGTTCCTGCTGCACCGACGAGTTCAACGACACGATGTCCGACACCTGCGCGCCGTCCCACACCCGCCAGTCCTTGCCGCTGCCCCACGACGAGGCGGGCAGCTCGACAGGTGCACCAACATGCCCGGCTTCAACGGCTCCGCGCAAGGTCGTCACGCGCACGCCCGCTTCCGGCAGCGCGCGCAGCACGGCCTCCAGCCACAACGGACCCTCGTGCCACCAGTGTCCGTAGAGCTCGGTGTCGTACGCCGCCACGACCAGTCCGCCGTCGATCGCCCGCAGCCGCCGCACGACGGTGTCCACGAAGTCCTCGACGTGCCGGCCGACCGCTTCCCGTGCGAGCAAAGGGTCGTACGGCCGTTTGTCCTCGGGTGCCACGTGCTTGCCGGTCACCCGCGACGGCTTCAGGCCCGTCGGGTGGTCGTAGGTGTGAAAATCCCGGTACGCGGCATCACCCGGATAGCCGACCTTCGGCGACCAGACGCGGTACGAGACCTCGAGATCACGCCCGAACGCCAGCACGTCCGACGATCCGACGGGGTGCGCCGACGACGTGTCGCCGTGCAGCGCGGGTCCGTCCACCATGAACCGCCGCACGCCCGCCGCCGCGTACCCCGCCTCCATGCCGGGCGAGTAACCGCACTCGGGCGCCCAGATCCCTTCCGGGGCCTTGCCGATCCGCAGTTTCGTGTCGTCCAAACCGGTCCGCAGCGCGAAAGCCCGCACCTTCGGGTCCAGCAACGGTTGGAAGGGATGCGTCGCCGGCCCGCCGAGCAGCTCGATCGTCGAGGAGTCCACAAGGGACCGCAGGATCGGCGAGAACCCGTGCCGCCAGTGCGCTTCGAACTGCTCCAGCGCCCACGACGACGCCCGGTGCTCGTACGCGGACAGCTCGCGCAGCCGTTCGCCGGCGTAGTGCGAGCGCAGGTGCCAGTTGCCGAGCCAGTCGTGCGCGCCCCGCAGGCAGTACGGGTCGTCGAGCTGCGCGGCGAGGATCGGCGTGACGCCGAGCGTCAGGACGTCTTCGCGGCCCTCGTCGGCGAACCGCCGCAGCATGTCCACGACGGGCAGGTACGAGTGCGCCCACGCCTGGTAGAGCCACTCTTCGCCGACCGGCCACGTGCCGTGATGCGCGAGCCAGGGCAGGTGGCTGTGCAGGACCAGGCAGAACGTTCCCTCCGAGCCTTCCCGTGTCACGGGCGCACCGCCACGGCCACCAGGTCGAGGCACGTGTCCATGTCCTCGGGGCTGATGTCGAAGTCGTCCACCGTCACCGACTCGACAGCCTCCTTGAGCTCGACCGGCCACGGTGCACCGGACAGGGCGACCTCGACCTGTGCCTCGATGATCTGTCCATCCAGGAGCGAGTCAAGCCTCTGTCCGTGACGCAGCCCGGCCAGTTCGTCAACGCGGAAACCAGCCTCGCGCAGCATCTCGTCCAGTTCGGACGGTGCCAGCTCCCTGGTGTGGAACGGGTTCAGCGGCTTGTCCTGGCCGGGCGAGAACGTCAGCCTGTTCGGCGTCGTCACGATGAGAGTCCCGCCGGGACGCAGCACCCGGCGGCACTCCGCGAGGAACCCCTCCTGGTCCCACAGGTGCTCGATGACCTGCAGGTTCGCCACGACGTCGACGCTCGCGTCGCGCAGCGGCAGCGTCGCGAGGTTCCCGCGCAGCACGTCCAGCTGCGGGTACGCGCGGGCGACGTGGTGCGACGTCAGCTCGTCGTAGTCGAGCGCGATCACCCGCCGCGCGACGGTGCGGATCAGCTGGGCGCCGTAGCCCTCGCCGCAGCCCGCCTCCAGCACGACGGCGTCCGCGCAGTGTCCGATGAGGTGCAGGTACGCGGCCTCGTGGCGGCGGAACCAGTAGTTCTCCTCGGCGATGCCGGGCACCGTGCGTTCGCCGGTCAGGGGGAGGGTCACGCCCGTCAGGTTACTTGCCAGTAGTGATGATCAGAACGGCGAGACGGTAACGGCCAGCGCGCCGGGACCCACGTTCGCGCCGATCGCCGCACTGACCTGCGTCAGAACGACGTCGCGGGCGTGCGGAATCCGCTGCTGCAACATCTGCAGCAGCTCGTGTCCCTCCTTTTCGGCCGCGAAGTGCTCGACCGCGATGTCCACGTTCCGCCCGTACGCGAGCGCGACGGCCTTGTCGACGAGCTTGCCGAGCGCGCGGTCCCTGCCCACGACCTTGTCGAACGGCTCCACCTCGCCGTTGACGACGGTGAGCAGCGGCTTGACCGAGAGCGCGTCGCCGAAGAGCTTCGCCGCGGCGCTGACCCGGCCCGCCTGGCGCAGGTAGTGCAGCGTGTTGACGTAGATCAGCACGCTGGCGTTGCGGCCGCGCTCCTCCGCGACGCTGCGCGCGTGCTGGACGTTGCCGCCGTTCTGCACGATCCGCGCGGCCGCGAGCGCCGCGAAACCGAGCGTCATGCCCGACGAGTGCGAGTCCACGATGAACACCGGCACGCGCGACTTGGCGGCGGCCGCCTTGGCCGCGTCCGTCGCGGGTGAGAGCGTCGGCGTCACGTGCACCGACACGATCGTCTCCGCGCCCTTGGCCCACGCGTCCTGGTAGGCCCAGAAGAACGCGTCCGGAGCCGGCGGCTGGGTCGTGATCGGGATCTGGGCGTCCATCGCCTGCAGCAGCCTGTCGGTCGGCACGTAGGCCTCGTCGATCAGCTCCGACCCGATCTTCAGTTGCATGGGAACGGTGATGATGTTGAACCGTTCGGCCAGACGGGCCGGAAGTGACGCGGTCGAGTCGGTGACGACGGCTACTCGTGAGGACACGAACGAGAAGGTTAACGAAGGGTGATCGCAGTAGCCACTGATGATCGAAGGCAATTCGTGTGATCTACGCCTGGGCGGTTGCATTCCGTACACGGCGAACGCGCGGAGTGATCCCCTCGGAAAGGCGCCCTACTTGACACAATCGGGTGACTGCCCGTTGTTTGGAGTTGATCTACAAGCGTCTCGTTTGCGCAGGAAGCTCCCGTTATTCCACGCGTTACAGGTATGCCGTCTGTCCACTGTCGACGCTGGTTGGCGGTACCGGAGGTCGGTAAGCTCGCACAATCTTCGGCCTGGTTGAGTGAGTAGGTGACCATGGGTGCAAAAGAGCAGGAACTAGTTCCGCTGCACGCCGCTTTCGACGTTGTCTACCGAGGTTTTCATCGCCGTCAGGTCATCGAACACATCGAGAATCTCGAGGAGCAGCTGCGCTTCACGAGCCTCGACCGCGCGGAGGCTCTGGCGCAGGCCGCCGATTTGCGCAAGTTGCTGGAAATGACGCGCCAGGACCTGGAGGAGGCGCGCTCCCGCATCGAGCGCCTGGAGTCCAACTCCGGCACGCACGCGGGCGCCACCGAACGGATGCACCGCATGCTCCGCCTCGCCGAGGACGAGGCCGCGGAGATGCACCTGCAGGCCGAACGCGAGTGCGCCGACCTGCGCGCGCGAACCGAGGTCGAGGTCGCCGCGATGCGCGCCGACGCCGAACGCGAGTCGGCTGCCATGCGTTCCGAGGCGGAGGCCGAGCTCTACGCGGCCCGCCAGGACTGCGCCACCCGTGCCGCCGCGATGGAGCGGCGCGAGCTGGAGATGGAGCGCCGCTGCTCCGACCTCGAGGCCCAGCACCGCCAGCGCGCCGACGAGGTGGAGCGCGAGTGCGCCGCCGCGATGGCACTGGCCCAGGCCGACGCCGACCGCCTGCTCCGCGAGACCGCTCTGCAGTGCAACTCCCTGGAGGCCGACTCCGAGCGCAAGCGCGAGAAGGCCCAGCAGTTCTTCGAGCTGACCATGACCCGCCGCCGCAACGAGGCCGCGCAACACCTGCAGGAGCAGGAGGCGCTGGCCAAGGCGCGCGCCGAGTTCGTAGTGAAGGTGGCCTGCCGCGAGGCGAACCGCCGTCTCGCCGAGGTCGCCGAACGCACGAACGAGCTGCACGAGCTGAAGCGGACCGTCCACTCGCAACTCGCGGCCGCACGCGCTGCCCTGTCGGTGGCCGCGGATCGCGTCGCGCCGGTGCACATCCCCGAACAGGTGGCCGCGTCGTGAAGCGCTGGGTGCCCCTGGTCGTCGGAGCGCTCATGGTCCCCGCGTCGGTGACGGCGTTCGGGTTCTCCGTCTACGGCGAGGAACTGGAGACGGCGCTGTCGTCGTCACCGGCCACCCCCGACACCCGCCCCGGCCCGGTACCGGTCGACGACTTCATCGCGCCGCTGCGCATGCAACCGCCCGCACCGCTCGTGGTGTCCGCGGCCGCCGCGCAGCAGCACGTGCGCGACCTGTTCTCGTCGCACGCCGTCAAGGGCATCACGTTCGCGCCGGGCACCGCCTCCCTGGTGGGCCGCGGCGAGGACGTGCGCCGCGGCCTCGCCAGCCTCCTGCGCAACGTCACCGGCACCGTGACGCTGGTGTCGCACGCGTGGAACGGCGAGACGGCGTCTCACCGCTGCGACGTGCTCGCCATGGAGAGGGCCGGCCTGGTGCGGCAGTACCTGGCCGAGCAGGGGGTCGACAGCGTCATCACCACTCGGGTGATCGTGGACCCCGTCTGGGGCCCGCCGTCGGACGGCGGACCCCAGGTCGACGTCCTCGTCGTATAGGTAGGAGCCTTGGCATGGCAGGGGCCGTCGGGATCGTCTTCGGGTTGTGCGTGCTGTCCTTCACGCTCGGGGCAGCCCTGATGTACGTGCTGGTGCGCCGTCGCGAGGACGCCCACGCGCCCTCGCCGTCCCCGTCGGACGCGCCCGCCGAACGCGTGTGGGTCGAGAAGCCCGTCGTCGTCGAGCCGGTGGAGGACGACTACGACTCGCGGCCGATCCACCGCAACCCGGTGGTGGGCTTGCCGCAGCTGGAACCGGCGCTGGCGGTGCTGGCCGAGCCGGTGGCGGAACCCGAGCCCGAGCCGGTCGCCGAAGTCGAGCCAGAGCCGGAGCCTGTCGCCGAGCCCGAAACTGTCGGTGCGGCCGGATACGATCGGGATGGGGACCTCGAGCCCCCCGTGGGGGACGTTGAAGCCCCCGAATCAACGGTAGCGGCGAGCACCGACAGTTCTGACGCCGTCGACGAGGCCGAAGAGCCGGAACCGGAGCCCGAGCCCGTGCCGGAAGCGGTTGTGGAGGCCACGTTGCCGCCGCCCGCCGCTCCTCAGCCGGTGGAGCACACGACGTGGGTGGAGCGCGACGATTTCCGCCAGCGCTACCTGAGAACGTTCGAAGAGATGCGTCGCAAGGCGGGCAGCAACTAGTGGTGCGACCCGGAGCGTGGGCGAGGTAATTCACGCTCAGCAGGGCACCTCGCGGCACCGCCCCCACACCCACGTACAACCAGTACGAGGGCGTGGGGGCGGCACCACGATGCACCCGTCTGACCGCAAATTCCCCCGGCAACGTTCCGCGCCACACCACTAGCCCTGTCCGGAAGTGGTCGGTTCACGTCCGAAACTCGCCGGACTTCTGTCGGTGCCTGCTGATATCACTCGGATCATGACTTCCAGCACCGACCGCACCCAGCTCTTCCACGCCCTCCACCAGCCGGGCCCGCTGGCCCTCCCCAACGCCTGGGACGTCGCCTCCGCCCTCGTCGTCGAGGCCGCCGGCGCGAAGGCCGTCGCCACCACGAGCGCCGGTGTGGCGTGGACTCTCGGCGCACCCGACGGCAACGAGGTCGAGCGCGACCGCGTGATCGACCTCGTCGCGCGGATCGCGAAGGCCGTCGAGATCCCGGTGACCGCGGACATCGAGTCCGGGTTCGGGCGCACCGCGGGCGAGGTGGCGGAGACGGTGCGGGCGGTCGTCGAGGCCGGGGCGTCCGGCGTGAACATCGAGGACGGCGTCGGCGGGGCGCTGCGCGAGATCGCGGAGCAGGCCGAGCGCCTCGCCGCGGCGCGTGAGGCGGCGCCGGCGATCTACATCAACGCGCGCATCGACACGTGCCTGCGCGGAATCGGCGAACCCGAAACCAGGCTCGAGCACACGCTGGAGCGTGCCGCGGCGTTCCTGGACGCCGGGGCGAGCGGCATCTTCGTGCCGGGCGTGACCGACCTCGACATCGTCACGGAGCTGGCGAAGGGGATCGCGGCTCCGCTCAACGTCCTCGTCGGGCCCGGCGCGCCCGCCGTCGACGAGCTGGCGAAGGCGGGCGTCGCGCGGATGAGCCTCGGTTCGGCCGTTGCCGAGGCGGCCTATGCGGTGGCGAGGCGGGCAACGGTGGAGCTGCTGACCGACGGCACCTACAGCAGTGTCGAAGGTGGCATCGAGTACGGCGAGCTCAACGCGCTCTTCAGGGGCTAGTGCTTCTTGCCGCGGAACTTGCGCAGCAGTTGTTCGGCCTGCGCGCGCTTGCGGGGATCGTTGGCCACCTGCCGTGCCTTGGCCTGGAGCCGTTGACCCTGCGGGCTGCGCAGGAACCTGGTGATCTTGTCCATGAACGAGGCCATTCGGTCCCTCCGGGTGTCCGTTACGTCCATTTCAACGGACGGAACAGCACCCGGAGTTCCCGGACGTCAGACCGGCGAAACGGTGATGCCCAGCGCGCCGGGGCCCACGTGGGCGCCGATCGCCGAGCTGACCTGCGTCAACATGAACTGGCGGACGTTGGGCACGCCGCGCCGGAGCTTGCGCAGGAGTCTGCTGGCCTTCTCCTCGGCGTCGAAGTGCTCGACGGCCACGTCGACGGTGTCGGTGCCCGCGCGCTTGATCGCGATGTCCAGCATCCGGTTGAGCGCGCGGTCGGCGCCCATCACGCGGTCGAGCGGGGTGATCTGACCGTCGGTCATGGTCAGCAGCGGCTTCATCGACAGCACACCGCCGACCAGCGCAGCCGCGGCACCGATGCGGCCGCCGCGCCGCAGGTACTCGAGCGTGTCGACGTAGATCAGTTCGGTGGATCTGTCGAACCGGCGCTGGGCGGTCGCGAGCACTCTCTCGACGCTGCCGCCCGCTTCGGCGATCTTCGCCGCGGCCTGGACGGCGTAGCCGATGCTCATGCCGCAGGTGTGCGTGTCGACCACGTGGACGGGCACGCGGACCTGGGCCGCCGCGGTGCGCGCCGCCTCGACGGTCGCGGACTGACGGCTCGACACGTGCACCGACACGATCGAGCGGACGCCCTGCGCGGCCAGCTCGTTGTACGTCCAGAAGAACGCGCCGGGGTCGGGCGGAATCGTCGCCACGGGCACGTTGGAACGCATGGCCGATACCAGTTCCGGGACCGGGATGCGGGACTCGTCGTCGGTGTGGTCGCCGATCCGCACCTGGATCTGGACCACCTCGATGCCGAGTTGGTCAGTCAGCTGCTTCGGGAGACAGGCCGTCGAGTCGGTCACTATTGCCACTCGCCTGTACACGCACGGCAGCGTAGCTCCTCCGAATGGGTTACGTCTCACCTGGTGGCGCAAGCGGGTGAGAACCGTCACGCTAGCCGGGTGCTTGCTTCCGTTTGCAGGGGGGCTACTGGCGGGTAACATCCGGGTGATGGCAGGGTCGTGAACACCCGGCGGCGCAGTCCTAAAGTCCTCTGCGTAAGCGTCGCCGCCCGTCCGCAGGAGGTCGAAGAGGACCTATGAACATTGTTGTCCTGGTCAAGCAGGTGCCTGACACCTGGTCCGAGCGCAAGCTCACCGACGCCGACCACACCCTTGACCGCGAATCCGCGGATGCCGTGCTCGACGAGATCAACGAGCGCGCCGTCGAAGAGGCTCTGCAGCTGCAGGAGGCCCACGGCGGTGAGGTCACCGTGATCGCGATGGGTCCCGACCGCGCCACCGACGCCATCCGCAAGGCGCTGTCCATGGGTGCCGACAAGGCGATCCACGTGAGCGACGAGGCGCTGCACGGCTCGGACGTGCTGGCCACGGCGAAGGTCCTCGCGAAGGCGATCGGCACGGTCGAGAACGTCGACCTGGTCATCGCGGGCAACGAGGCGACCGACGGCCGCGCGGGCGCTGTCCCGGCCATCCTCGCCGAGCTGCTCGGCCTGCCGCAGGTCACCCAGCTGCGCAAGGTCACCGTCGAGGGCACGACGATCAAGGGCGAGCGCGAGACCGACGAGGGCGTCGCGTTCCTCGAGGCGTCGCTGCCGGCCGTGGTCTCCGTGACCGAGAAGATCAACGAGCCGCGCTACCCGTCCTTCAAGGGCATCATGGCCGCGAAGAAGAAGCCGGTCTCCACGATCACCGTGGCGGACCTGGGCATCGACGCGTCCGAGGTCGGCCTGTCCGGCGCGTACACCCAGGTGCTCGAGGCGGCCCCGAAGCCGCCGCGCAGCGCGGGTCAGCGCGTCGAGGACAGCGGCGACGGCGGCGCGAAGATCGCCGAGTTCCTCGTCGGCCAGAAGCTCATCTGAGAAGGATTGGGAGGGAAGAGAAATGTCTGAAGTCCTGGTCCTGGTCGACCACGTCGACGGCGAGGTCAAGAAGGTCAGCTACGAGCTGCTGACGGCCGCGCGCCGCCTCGGCACCCCGGCCGCCGTGGTCGTGGGCGCTCCCGGCACCGCGTCGAAGATCCGCGAGTCGCTCGGCCGCTACGGCGCCGCGAAGGTCTACGCCGTCGAGTCCGACGACGCCGTCAACTTCCTGACGACCCCGAAGGTCGAGGCGCTGGCCGCGCTCGCCCCGAACGCGTCCGCGGTGCTCGTCTCCGCGACCGTCGAGGGCAAGGAAGTCGCCGGCCGTCTCGCCGTGCGCATCGACTCCGGCTGGCTCGTCGACGTCGTGGACGTCGAGGCCGACGGCACCGGTGTGCAGTCCATCTTCGGTGGCGCGTTCGTCGTCAAGGCGAAGGTCAGCAAGGGCACGCCGATCATCACCGTCCGCCCCGGCGGCGTCGAGGCCGAGGAGTCGCCCGCGGACGCCGTGCTGGACGAGTCCGTCTCGATCTCCGTGGACGCCGCCAAGGCCGCCCGCGTGACCTCCCGCGAGGCCGTCGTCGGCGGCGACCGCCCGGAGCTCACCGAGGCCTCTGTCGTCGTCTCGGGTGGCCGCGGCGTCGGCTCGGCCGAGAAGTTCTCCGTCGTCGAGGAGCTCGCCGACTCCCTGGGTGCCGCCGTCGGTGCCTCGCGCGCCGCGGTCGACTCCGGCTACTACCCGCACCAGTTCCAGGTGGGCCAGACCGGTAAGACGGTCTCGCCGCAGCTGTACGTGGCGCTGGGCATCTCCGGTGCGATCCAGCACCGCGCGGGCATGCAGACCTCGAAGACGATCGTCGCGGTCAACAAGGACCCCGAGGCGCCGATCTTCGAGATCGCCGACTTCGGTGTCGTGGGCGACCTGTTCAACGTCGCGCCGCAGCTGACCGAAGAGGTCCGCAAGCGCAAGGGCTGAGCACTCCCGCTCGACGACGAACGGCCGTCCCGCCTCGGTGGGGCGGCCGTTCGTTCCACCTGGTTCGGCACCTCGACCGCGTCGCCCGGAGGGCTCGCGGCAGGACCACCGGGGGTTAACCCGACTGCCACTGAGGCGTCATCGTTCTGACCTGCTGTCATTCGCCGAACCGGCTTCACCCTGGTTCGCATGACGCAGCCGGAACTGCTTGTCAGCACCCCCGTCCAGCAGGACAAGGACGCTCCCCGCTACTCCCTCCTCGTCGCCCGCGACAGCGCCGAGGTCGTGGCCGCGCAGAGACTGCGCTACGAGGTGTTCGCCGGTGAGATGGGGGCGACGCTGCACACCAGCGTGCCCGGCCACGACGTCGACGAGTTCGACGAGCACTGCGATCACCTCGTCGTCCGCGACGACCGCACCGGCCAGATCGTCGGCGGCTACCGCATGCTGCCGCCGGAGCGCGCGAAGGACGCCGGGCGGCTCTACAGCGACGGCGAGTTCGACCTGAGCAACCTCGAGGACATCCGGCACACCACCGTGGAGACCGGGCGTTCCTGCGTGCACCCCGACCACCGCAACGGGGCCGTCGTCAGCCTCGTGTGGGCGGGCATCGCGCGGTACATGCTGCTGAGCGGGCACAAGTGGCTCGTCGGGTGCGCGTCCATCCCCCTGCAGGACGGCGGGAGCTTCGCGGCCGGGGTGTGGGACACCGTGCACGCCAAGAACTACGCGCCGGAGCAGTACCGCGTCACGCCGCACAACCCGTGGGACGTCGACTCGGTCGCGCGGCCCGGGAGGACCGTGCTGCCGCCGCTGCTGAAGGGCTACCTGCGGCTCGGGGCGTGGGTGTGCGGACGGCCCGCGCTCGACGCCGACTTCGGGGTCGCGGACCTCTTCATCCTGCTCGGCATGGATCACGTGGATCAGCGCTATCTCAAGTTCTTCCTGGGGGAGACGGCATGAGTCACGCCTGGATGCCCACGTCGCCCTGTGGCGACGGGTGTGTCAGCGGCACTCCGGACAACGTCAGCGCGGTCAGACAGGCCTGGCGCGCGTTCACGGCCGTCATGGCGATCCTCTGCGGTGTGTGGATCGCGGTCGCGCTGCTGCTGCCGGGCAGGCAGCGGGAGAGCGTGGTCAGGCTGTGGTTCCACGCCGTGCTGAGGGCGTTCGGCGTGCGGCTGGAGGTCCACGGCCCCAAGAGGTTCCAGGCCGTTCCCCGGCGCGGTGTGCTCGTCGCGAGCAACCACGTGTCGTGGCTGGACGAGCTCGCGATCGACGCGGTGCAGCCGATCAAGATCGTGGCCAAGAAGGACATCAAGGGCTGGCCCGTCCTCGGCCGGATCATCACCGCCGCGGGCACGGTCTACCTGGACCGCGAGAAGCTCCGCGAGTTGCCGAAGACCGTCGGCGAGCTGACGGCGACCCTGCGCAACGGCAGCGCTGTCGGCATCCACGCCGAGGGCACGACGTGGTGCGGGCTCGCGTCCGGGCGATACAAGCCCGCGTTGTTCCAGGCCGCGCTCGACGCCGGTGTGCCGGTGCGGCCGATCGTGCTGCGCTACCGGATCGGTGACCACCTGACCACGCAGCCCGCGTTCGTGGGCAGCGACACGCTCATCGACTCCATCCGGCGCGTGCTGAAGGTGAAGGGCCTGGTCGTCGAGGTGCACGTGCTCGACGAGATCGCTCCCGGCCGCGCGGCGAACCGCAGGGAGCTGGCTGAGCTCGCCGAGGCGCAGTCAAACCGCTTGACCTCGACCGAACTGGAGATAGCACCATCAACGGGTGACTCTCACCGCGCCCGCCCGATCTCGCCTCTGGTCGCCTGACCGCCGCTGGCCCACGACGGGCATCCTCCTGCTGGTCACGCTCGTCGCCTTCGAGGTGATGGGCGTGGGCACGGCGATGCCCACGATGGTCCACGAGCTGAAGGGCGAGGCCCTCTACGCGTGGCCGTTCCTCGCGAACCTCGCGGCGAGCGTCATCGCGACTGTCTTCTCCGGACGGCTGTCGGACCGGCGGGGACCGAAGCTCTCGGTGCTGATCGGTGTCACGCTCTTCCTCGCCGGACTGGTCGTCGCGGGTGTCGCGGAGACCATGACCGTGCTGCTCGTCGGCCGGGTGCTGCAGGGGTTCGGCGTCGGCTTCCTGATCGTCGCGATCTACGTGCTGATCGCGCTCGCCTACCCCGAGAGCGACCGGCCCGCGGTGTTCGGGGCGCTGTCCGCGGCGTGGGTGGTGCCGTCGCTGGTGGGGCCCGCGGTCGCGGGCTGGGCGACCGAGCACCTGAGCTGGCGGCTGGTGTTCCTCGGGATCATCCCGCTGGTCCTGATCGGCATCGTGCTGCTCGTGCCCGTGCTCAGGGGCCTTCCTCCGCACGACGCCGTTCCGCCGCAGCGCAAGTACCTGCCGCTGGCCGCCGTGGCGGTGGGTGTCGGGGTGGCGAGCCTGAGCTGGGCGTTGCAGCACCGCACGTGGTGGCTGCTCGCGGTGGCGCTGGTGCTGCTCGCGCCCGCGCTGCGGATTCTGCTGCCCAAGGGCACGCTGACGGCCCGGCGCGGCCTCCCGGTCACGATCCTGGCGCGCGGTCTGCTGGCCGGCACGTTCTTCGCGGTCGAGGGCTTCATCCCGCTGACGCTGACCGTCGTGCACGGCTACTCGCCGCTGGAGGCGGGCCTTCCCCTCACGCTGAGCGCGCTCGGCTGGGCCGGTGCGTCGATGTGGGCGTCGCGGCACCCGGAGATCGAGCGCCACACGCTGGTGCGGGTCGGCTTCCTGTTCACCGCGACCGGCATGGCGGCCGTGACGCTCATCGCACCCTCGTGGGGTCCCGCCTGGCTGACGCTGGTGCTGTGGGGCTTCGCGGGAGCGGGCATGGGCCTCGCGACGTCCAGCGTCGGCGTGCTGATGATGGCCGCGTCACCCGAGGAGGACCGCGGGTTCAACTCGGCGGCGCTGCAGATCTCGGACATGCTCGGCTCGGCGACCATGATCGGCATCGGCGGTGTGCTGGTCGTGGCGACCGCTCCGACCGCGGGCGTCGTCGTGCTGAACCTGTCGATGGCGGCGTTGGCCGTGGTGGGAGCGATTCTGACCGGACCCCGCATGCGGGCTACCCTTGAGACCTGATGGCTTATCTCGACCACGCTGCCACGACCCCCATGCACCCCGAGGCGGTCGCGGCGATGACCGAGGCGTTGTCCACCACGGGCAACGCCTCGTCGCTGCACACCTCCGGCAGGCGGGCGCGGCGTGCGATCGAGGAGGCCCGCGAGACCATCGCCGACGCCCTCGGCGCCCGGCCGTCCGAGGTGCTCTTCACCGGTGGCGGCACGGAGAGCGACAACCTCGCGGTCAAGGGCATCTACTGGGCGCGCGAGCGGCCTCGGGTGCTGGCCTCCGCGGTGGAGCACCACGCGGTGCTGGACGCCGTCGAGTGGCTGGAGCAGCAGGGTGCCGAGGTCACCTGGCTGCCGACCGACCGCTACGGCCGCGTGTCGGCGGAATCGGTCGAAGCAGCTCTCGACGACGACGTGGCACTGGTCACGACGATGTGGGCGAACAACGAGGTCGGCACCATCAACCCGGTGCACGACATCGCGCGCGTGTGCGCTGAGCGCGGTGTTCCGTTCCACACGGACGCGGTGCAGGCCGTGGGCGCGGTACCGGTCGATTTCGCCGCTTCCGGCGCGTCCGCGTTGACCATGACCGGCCACAAGGTCGGCGGCCCGTACGGCGTGGGCGTGCTGCTGCTGGCGCGCGACGTGAAGTGCGCGCCGTTGCTGCACGGCGGTGGCCAGGAGCGGGACGTGCGGTCCGGCACGCTGGACGTGCCGTCGATCGTGGGCCTCGCGCGGGCCGTGCGGATCGCGGTCGACGAGCAGGAGCAGCGTGCGCGTGAACTCGTCGCGCTGCGCGAGGAGCTGATCGCGTCGGTGCGCGCGGTGGTGCCGGACGTGATCGTGAACGGCGACCCGGTCGACCGCCTGCCCGGCAACGCGCACCTGACGTTCCCCGGCTGCGAGGGCGACAGCCTGCTGATGCTGCTCGATGCGCGCGGTGTCGAGTGCTCGACGGGCTCCGCGTGCACGGCCGGAGTCGCGCAGCCGAGCCACGTGCTGCTCGCGATGGGCGTGGAGCCTTCCCTCGCACGTGGATCCCTGCGGTTCTCGCTGGGGCATACGTCGACCCGCGCCGACGTTGAAAAACTCGCGGCGGTCATCGGCCCGGTGGTCGAGCGCGCGCGTACGGCAGGTCTGGCAGGCATGAGGCGGAACCGGAAGGTGGTCAAGCAGTGAAGGTCCTCGCGGCGATGAGCGGTGGTGTCGACTCCGCGGTGGCGGCGGCACGCGCCGTCGAAGCGGGACACGACGTGACGGGCGTGCATCTCGCGCTGTCGGCCAAGCCCGGCACGCTGCGCACGGGCGCCCGCGGCTGCTGCACGATCGAGGACGCCCACGACGCCCGCCGCGCGGCCGACCTGATGGGCATCCCGTTCTACGTCTGGGACTTCGCCGAGCGCTTCACCGAGGAGGTCGTGGAGGACTTCGTCGCGGAGTACGCGGCGGGCCGCACGCCGAACCCGTGCCTGCGCTGCAACGAGCGGATCAAGTTCGAAGCGTTGCTGGACAAGGCGATCGCGCTCGGCTTCGACGCCGTCTGCACGGGCCACTACGCGCGCCTCGAACTCGTCGACGGGCGTCCCGAGCTGCGCCGGTCGGCCGACCTGGGCAAGGACCAGTCCTACGTGCTGGCGTCGCTGACGGCCGATCAGCTCGCCCACGCGATGTTCCCGTTGGGGGACACCACGAAGGACGCCGTCCGCGAGGAGGCCGCGGCGCGCGGGTTGTCGGTCGCGAAGAAGCCGGACAGCCACGACATCTGCTTCATCCCGGACGGCGACACGCAGAAGTTCCTCGCCGGGCGGATGGAGACCAAGCCCGGCCTGCTGATCGACGACGAGACCGGCGCGGTGCTCGGCCGGCACGCGGGCGTGCACGAGTTCACCGTGGGACAGCGCAAGGGCCTCGGGATCGACGCCCCGGCGCCTGACGGCCGTCCTCGGTACGTGCTGGCGCTGGAGCCGGTCTCCGGCAACGTCCGCGTCGGCTCGGTCGAGAAGCTCGCGGTCACCGGGATCTCCGCCTCGGCCCCGGTCGTGCACGTGGAACTGGACGGACCGGTCGAGTGCGTGGCCCAGGTGCGCGCGCACGGCGGCACGGCTCCGGCGGTCGCCGAGCTGGTGGACGGTGTGCTGCAGGTCCAGTTGCGGGAGCCGCTCAGGGGTGTGGCGCCGGGCCAGGCCGTGGCGATCTACCGCGAGGACGCGGCGGGCGACGTCGTGCTGGCCAGCGCGACGATCGACGCGACCCGCTAGCCGCAGACCGGCCGCAGACCTCCCCGCAGCTCCACAAAGGACACTCCGGTGGTCACGCCGAAGGCGGAGGTGTGCTCGGCGGATCGGGCGGGGGCGGGGTCTGGGCGCTGCTGGTGGCGGACGGCGTCGGCGGGGAGAACGTCGTGGTCACCGGCGGCACGACGACAGGCGTCGGCGGCTCGGCGCGAGGCGCGGGGGTGGTGGACGCCGCGCTCGTGGCGGGTTTGGACACCGAAGCCGAAGTGGACGTGGGCGTGCTCGAGGCCGTGCGGGCCGATGACGTGACGGGGTTGTGCGGCACGGTCGCGCGGACGTTCAGCTCCGCCGGAGCGTTGGGCACCGTGGCGGTCTGGTTCGGCTCGCCGGGCGCGGTGGTGCCTGTCGAACGGTCGGTCCAGGCCACGGCGGCCAGTGCGGCGACACCGATGGCCATGATGCCGGCCGCACCGACGACGATCTTGGGACCGCCGCGGGGCCGCGAACGGGGAACGGACAGCGGCGCGGTCGTCACCACGGGACGCGTCGGCGGTTCGGCGCGCGTGATCACGGGGCGTGCGTCGAACGCGGCCAGCGCGGCGCCGGTCGCGACGGACGTGCTCTGGTCGGTGTCCACGGCGACCGGGCGGCCCAGTTCCGTCGAGATCAGCTGCGCCACCAGGGGGATGCGGGACGATCCACCGACGAGCAGCACCCCGGCCAGGTCGTCGGGCTCCAGCCCGGCGGAGCGCACGGTGCGGCGCAGTGCCTCGACCGTGTCGACCAGCGCGGGCCGGATCATCGCCTCGAACTCGGCGCGCACCAGCCGGATCTGTGCCCGCGTTCCCGGCAGCAGCACCGGAATGGTGACCTCGGTGTCGGTGGACAACGCCTCCTTCGCCTCGGTGCAGTCCCTGCGCAGCCTCGCGACCGCGGCCACCGCGACCGGGTCCTCGGGGTCCAGCTCGTCCACGACGTCGGCGATGCTCGCGCGGACGTGGTCGAACACGACCTCGTCGAAGTCGATGCCGCCCAGCCGTTCGATGCCTTCCGGACGCCCGAGCAACTCGAATCCCGCGCTCTCGGTGCGGCGCAGCACGGCGGTGTCGAACGTGCCGCCGCCGAGGTCGTAGACGGCGATCGTGCCGCCGGGCTCGATCCGTTGCGCGGAGGCGTAGTGCACGGCGGCCGCTTCCGGTTCCGTCAGGAACACGACCTCGTCGAGGCCCGCGGTGGTGAGCCCCTCGGCGAGCAGCGCCCTCTTGTGCGGGCCCCATCCGGCGGGATGGGTGACCGCGATCCGGTCCGGCGGCGCGCCCTCGCGCTCGGACACCCGGTCGACGACCCAGCGCGCCAGGAAGCCGGCGAGCTCGTGGGCGTGCCGCGGGGCACCGGCCACCATCAGCGGGGTCGGGTCGCCGATGCGGCGTTTGAACTCGCGGACCACCCGCTCCGGGTCGGTCACCGCGCGGCGCTCGGCGGCCTCCCCGACGAGCACGCAGGAGTCCTCGCCGAGATAGAGGACCGAGGGGACCGGCGCCGACCGAGGACTCAATGCGACGACCTCGGCGGATGTGGACGTCCGGTGCACGGCGGCGGCGGTGAACGTCGTGCCCAGGTCAACACCCAATTGATAGACCACAGCGCGCAACATTAGCAACATTTTAGGCGCGAACGGCAATCCCCCATTTCCCCTATCCTGCCACCCCGATCCCCGTCACTCATTCGGGTGGCGCGGTATGTTCTGCATCCCCCAGCGGCATCCCGTGGAATTCGGAGCGATCACCGATGGCAAGCTTCTGCCGCGGTCCTAGCGTTCGTGCGGTCGGGCGCGGAGTTCGACGTGCATTCGAGACGATCAGCGACCTAGAGGAGAAGACAAACGCCATGACCAGCCTGCTGGAATTCATTCTCACCCTGCTCAGGGACCCGGTGGCTCAGGAGCAGTTCAAAGCAAACCCCCAGCAGGCCCTGCGTGATCACGGGTTCGACGAGGTCTGCGGTCAGGACGTGCACGACGCGTTGCCGCTGGTGGTGGACAACGTCATGGTGAGCGGCACGGGCGGCAACCTGCCCTCACCGCAACCGGGTGAGGACCACTTCGACATCGCGATCCGGCAGATCGACCACATCGTGCACAACTATTCCTACACCGACAGCCACGACGCGAACGTGGACTATTCAGTGCACCAGACCATCTGGACCCAGGGCGACGTGAACCAGTCGTTCGACAACGACTACGGCAACGGCAACCAGTACGACAACGACACCATCACCGCGAACGACAGCACGGTCGTCGACGGCGACGCCAACGCCACCGCCACCGGTGACGCGGATCTGCAGAACTTCGGTCAGGGCGACGTCACCGGCAACTCCGGCAACAATTCCGAACATGATTCACATGAGGTGACCCACCAGGATTCACAGACCACGATCGACACCTCGTACCACCACGAACACGAACACGACGTCGACGTCCACCACGGCGACCAGCACGGCCTGGTCGACGTCGATGTCGACGACACGTTGAACGACGTCGACCTGTTGAGCCACAACGACGTCGACCTGCTCAACGGTCTGCACCTGTAGGGGCACGTTCGGCCCGGTCCAGGTGCCACGCCTGGATCGGGCGCCGGAGCCCGTGAGAAGGATTCTGTGAGGGAGTAGCACTTGTCGGTTCCCGCAGCGATCGACGTCGTCGACCTCGCGCTCCAGGCGGCACTCGCCTACGGTCGCGCCGACTTCGGCGCCCGCCTGCGCCAGACCCGGCGCAGGCTGACCGAGGACGGCGTCCGGGTGCTCGTGGTCGGAGAGTTCAAGCAAGGCAAGAGCCATCTGGTCAACGCGCTGCTCAACGCGTCGGTCTGCCCGATCGACGACGACATCGCGACGGCGGTGCCGACCGTCGTGCGTTATGCGGAGCAACCCGCGGCCGTGGTCGTGCACGAGTACGGCGGTGAGGCGCCCGCCGAGAGCAAGCCCGTTCCGGTCGACCGGCTCACCGACTACGTCTGCGACCCCGGCAACCGGCGCGGCATCAGCTACGCCGAGGTGGGTGTCCCGCGCACGTTGCTGGCCGGCGGGCTGGTCGTGGTGGACACGCCGGGTGTGGGCGGGCTCGCGTCGATGCACGGTGCGGCCACCATCGCCGCGTTGCCGCTGGCCGACGCGGTGGTGTTCGTCTCGGACGCGGGCTCGGAGCTGACGGCGCCCGAACTGGACTTCCTCCGGCACGCCGCGCAGGTGTGCCCGAACATCGTGTGCGCGTTGACGAAGATCGATCTCTACCCGCACTGGCGGCGCATCGCCGAGATCGACCGCCGGCACCTGGCCAACGCCGAACTGGAGGCGGAGGTCGTGCCCGTCTCGTCGACGCTGCGGCTGCACGCGGTCCGCACCAACGACCACATGCTCAACACCGAGTCCGGTTTTCCCGTGCTGATCGGGCATCTGCGGGACCGGATCGCCGGCCAGGCCGACCAGCTCGCCCGTCGTGCCGCGGCCCAGGACGTGCTGGCCGTCACCGAGCAGCTGACGACCACGATGCGGGCGCAGCTGCAGGCGTACCAGGGCGGTGACGCCTCCGCCGAGCTGATCCGCGAGCTGGAGCTGGCGCAGCTGCGTGCCGACCGGCTGCGGGAGCGGTCGGCGCGCTGGCAGCAGACGTTGAGCGACGGCATCGCGGATCTGATCTCGGACATCGAGTACGACCTGCGGGACAGGATGCGGCAGATCGGCCGTGACGCCGAACGCGAGATCGACCAGGCCGACCCCGTCGCGATGGAGGACCAGTTCGCCGCGTGGCTGCAGCAGCAGGTCTCCGGTGCCGCGTCGGCGAACTTCGTGTGGGCGATGGAGCGCGGCCGCTGGCTCGCCGACCAGGTGGCCGACCACTTCGCCGAGGACGGCGACAAGGTGCTGCCGGACCTGCGGGACGTCGACTTCGCCAGGATGACCGGCTGCATCGACGCCATCGAGCTGCCGCGCAACGAGAAGCTGAAGCTGGGCAACAAACTCCTCCTCGGCATGCGCGGTGGTTACGGCGGCACGTTGATGTTCGGCATGGCGGGCACGCTGGTCGGGATGGCACTGCTCAACCCGTTCTCGATCGCCGCGGGCCTGCTGCTGGGCGGCCGCACGGTGCGCGAGGAACGCAAGAGGCTGGTGCAGCGGCGGCAGATGGAGGCCAAGAGCGCCGTTCGCCGGCACCTGGACGACGTCGTTTTCCAGTTGGGCAAGGAGTCCAGGGACATGCTCCGCGAGGTGCAGCGCACGTTGCGCAACCACTTCACCAGCCATGCCGAGGAGCTGCAGCGATCGGTGAACGACTCGTTGCACGCGGCGCAGAACGCCTTGCGCGCCAACAAGGAGGAGTGCAAACGCGCGATCTCCGACCTGCAGGCCGAGCTCGCCCGCGTCGCCGCGCTGGAGGACCGCGCGCGTGAACTGACGGCGGAACCGCGGCTGGTGCTGAGCGAGGTGGCGCGGTGAACGCGACGACGGGAATCGGCGCGTCCGTCCGCGCCGTGATGCGACGGGCGATCAAGGCGTACCGGGACAGCCCGGACACGGTGGCGTACCTGCAGCGGCACCTGGACCGGATGAACGAACCGTTGCGCGTCGCGATCGCGGGACAGGTCAAGGCGGGCAAGTCGACCTTGCTGAACGCGTTGGTGGGCGAGGAGATCGCGGCCACCGACGCCGGCGAGTGCACCCGCGCCGTCACCTGGTACCGCGACGCCGAGACGCCGCGGATCACCGTGCACCCGGTGGACGCACCACCCCGGCAGCTGCCCGTCGACCGCCGTGGCGGAGCGCTGCGCGTGGAGCTGGGCACGAGCCGGGTCGATCGCGTGGTCGTCGACTGGCCGTCACAGCACCTGCGCACGATGACGCTGATCGACACCCCTGGCCTGCAGTCGATCTCGGCGGAGATCTCGGCACGCACCGTCGACTTCCTGGCGGGCGACGAGGAGCCAGCGGAGGCCGATGCGGTGATCTACCTGATGCGGCACCTGCACTCGACCAACGTGCGGTTCCTGGAGTCGTTCTACGACAGGGGCATCGCTCGCGCGACGCCGGTGAACACCATCGCGGTGCTGTCGAGGGCGGACGAGATCGGCGCAGGCCGGATCGACGCTCTGATGTCCGCCCGGCGCATCGCGCGCCGGTACGGCGCCGACGAGAAGCTGCGGGCGTTGTGCCAGACCGTCGTACCGGTCTCCGGTCTGCTCGCGCAGGCGGGCAGGACGATGCGGCAGGCCGAGTTCGCGGCGTTCCTGGAACTCGTGCGGGCACGGCGGTCCGATGTCGAGGCCGCGCTGCTCTCCGCCGACCGGTTCGCACGCTACGACGGCCTCGAGCCGGACGTGTGCGCCGACCTGTTGCACCGGTTCGGGTTGAGCGGGGTCCGGCTGGCCGTCACGCTGGTGCGCCAGGGTTTCGACAGCGCGCCGAAGCTGGCAGGCGAACTGGTGCGGCGCAGCGGCCTCGACGAGCTGCGCGGCGTGCTCACCGCTGGGTTCACCGCACGCGCCGAGCTGCTGAAGGCGCGGTCCGCACTGCTCGCCCTGGACGTGGTGCTCAGCAGGGCGGTCCGGCCGGAGACGCAGTCGCTGGTCGTCGAGGTGGAACGGATCGTGGCCGGTGCACACGAGTTCGCCGAGCTGCGGCTGCTCAGTTCGCTGCGGCTGGGTTCGGTGAAACTCCCCGCCGACGTGCTCGCCGAGGCCGAGCGGTTGCTGGGCGGGCTGGGGGTGGGCTCGACGACGAGACTCGGCCTCGGTGTGCACGCCACCACGGCCGAGCAGCGCAACGCCGCACTGGACGCGCTGAGCCGGTGGCGGCGACGCCTGGAGAACCCGTTGTCCAGCCTGGCGCTGACCGACGCGTCGCGCGTCGTCATCCGCAGCTGCGAAGGCATGCTGGCCGGCTTCGCCGACTGACGTTCGCGATGAACGGCGCTTTCGTCCACCTGGTGTTTTAACCAGGGGTGAGGTCCTTGGGACGG
>NZ_BMRE01000050.1 GCF_014648475.1 Lentzea flava
AGGCACGACTCGTGACGGGACCCACCCCACCAGCCCGGTATGCCAAGGACTGCTCGGCTTCGCCATCGCTTGGGCTCGGCTCCGCCTTCGCGTGCCTCGCCTGCGGCTTCGGAACGGCTCGCCTCCGGCCTCGCGGTGGGCTCGCCTGCGGCCTCGCGTGCCTCGCCGCTCGCCCTCGGCCTCGCCGCTCGCCCTCGCGTGCCTCGCCGCTGGCCCTCGCCGCCGCCTCCGGCCTCGCGAGAGAGCTGGGATGCCACGCGTGCGGTTGCGGTGCCGTGAGGGGGAAAGCACTTCGCCCCGGGCCGCTGTGGCGGACCGGGGCGAAGTGGGCGTGCTGAACGGTTAGGCCGGGGTGAAGGCCAGGGCCACGTTGTGGCCGCCGAAGCCGAACGAGTCGTTCACTGCGGCGTCCAGCTTGATCTTGCGTGGCTCGCCTGCCACCACGTCCAGGGAGACCGCCGGGTCGAGGTTCTCCAGGTTGAGCGTTTGGGGAACCACGCCGTCGCGGATCGAGAGGACCGTGACGATGGCCTCTACTGCGCCGGCTGCGCCCAGGAGGTGGCCCAGGGCGCCCTTGGGGGCCGTCAGGACCGGGTGGTCGCCGATTGCCTTGCGGATGGCCACGGTTTCCGCGACGTCGCCCACCGGGGTGGAGGTGGCGTGGCAGTTCACGTGGCCCACGTCGGACGGGTCGATGCCGCCGGACCGCAGGGATGCGGCGATGGCACGGGACTGACCGACGCCCTCGGGGTCCGGGGCGGTGATGTGGTAGCCGTCGGCGGAGGTGCCGATGCCTGCCAGGCGGCCGTAGATCTTGGCTCCGCGGGCCTCGGCGAACTCGCGGCGTTCCAGGACCATGACGCCTGCGCCCTCGCCCAGGACGAAGCCGTCGCGGGCCGTGTCGAACGGGCGCGAGGCCTTTTCCGGCTCGTCGTTGCGGGTGCTCATGGTGCGGGCCTGGGAGAAGCCTGCCACCGGGATTGCCGTGATGCACGCTTCGGCGCCGCCTGCCACGACCACGTCGGCTTCGCCGGACTTGATCATGCGGTAGGCCCACGCGATGGCTTCCGCGCCGGAGGCGCAGGCCGAAACCGGGGCGTGGACGCCTGCCTGGGCCTTGAGTTCGAGGCCCACGTGGGCTGCCGGGCCGTTCGGCATCAGCATCGGGACGGTCAGCGGGGACACCTTGCGCAGGCCCTGCTGTTCCAGGAGGTCGTCCTGGGTCAGGAGGGTGATCGCGCCGCCGATGCCCGTGCCGATGATCACGGCCAGGCGCTGGCGGTCGACGGTGTCGTCGCTGTGGCCGGCGTCCTGCCACGCCTGGCGGGACGCCACGATGGCGACCTGCTCGGAGCGGTCCAGGCGCCTTGCCTCGACGCGGGGGAGCACCTCGGTGGGGTCGACGACCAGCTGCGAGGCGATTTTCACCGGCAGGTCGTACTTCTCCACCCAGTCGTGGGTGAGGGGGCGAACCCCGCTCTTGCCCGCGAGCAGTGCGTCCCAGGTGGACGTGACGTCACCGCCGAGCGGGGTGGTGGCACCCAGCCCGGTGATGACGACGTCGATGTCCGAACTCACTTGTTGCTGGTGATGTAGTTCACCGCGTCACCAACGGTCTTGAGGTTCGCCAGCTCGTCGTCCGGGATCTTCACGCCGAACTTGTCCTCCGCCTGGACGGCGATCTCGACCATCGACAGCGAGTCGATGTCGAGGTCGTCCACGAAGGACTTCTCAGCGGTGACGTCGTCGGCGGCCACACCGGCGACCTCTTCGACGATCTCGGCAAGACCGGACAGGACGTTGTCGCTCACTGAAGTTCCCTTTCGATTGAAACGATGAAAAAACCTTGGGTACTCACGGGCACCGGACCACCTGTCCCGCGTAGGACAGACCTGCGCCGAAACCGACCATCAGCACCACATCTCCGCTGGAGATCTCGCCCGCCGCCCGCATGTGGTCCAGCGCCATGGGGATCGAGGCCGAGGAGGTGTTGCCGGATTCGACGATGTCTCGCGCGACCTTCAGGTCCTCCCGCGCACCATTGTTGCGCAGGCGCTTGGCGATCGCTTCGATGATCCGCAAGTTCGCCTGGTGCGGGGCGAACACGTCCACATCGGACAGTGCGACGCCCGCGAGTTCGGCCGCGCGGATCGCCACGGGCGCGATCTGGGTCGTCGCCCAGCGGAAGACCGACTGGCCCTCCTGGTGGATGAACGAGTCGCGGTCGGCGATGACGATCGTCTCGGCGAGGTCACCGGCCGAGCCCCACGCCACGGGGCCGATCTGGTTCTCCTCGCTGGCACCGATGACGACGGCACCCGCGCCGTCCGCGAAGATGATCGCGGTCGAGCGGTCGTCCTGGTCGGTCCAGTCGGTGAGCTTCTCCGCGCCGATCACCAGCACGTGCTTGGCCGTGCCCGCGCGGACCAGGTCCGCGCCGGTCGCGACGGCGTAGCAGAAGCCGGCGCACGCGGCGTTGAGGTCGAACGCCGGCGCTGCCTTCACGCCGATGCGGTCGGCGACCTGCGCGGCGGCGTTCGGGATCGTCGACGGCATGGTGCACGTCGCCACGATGACGGCGCCGATGTCGGACGGGGTCAGGCCCGCGTCCGCGATCGCCCTGGTGCCCGCCGTGACAGCCATGTCCACGACGCCCTCGTCCTTGTTCGCGATGCGCCGGTTCACGATGCCGACGCGCTCGCGGATCCACTCGTCGGACGTGTCCATGCGAGCGGCGAGGTCGTGGTTGCTCACCACCGTCTCGGGCTGGTAGCTGCCGAGGCCGATGATGCGGCTACCCGCAGAGGCTTGCGCGGCCTGGAAGGTCGTCACTGAGTGGCTCCAACGGTGTCGAAGAGCTCCGCGACCTTCTCGAGCTGGTCGGGCGTCTTCAGGGCGAGGGTGGCGGTGCCCTTCATCGCACGCTTGGCGAGACCCGTGAGTGCGCCGGCGGGCGGCAGCTCGACGGAGCCGGACACGCCCTTCTCGACGAGCGTCGCCTGGCAGACGTCCCAGCGCACCGGGCTGGTGACCTGGGAGACCAGGCGGCGCAGCACCTCGGTGCCCTCGGTGACGGCCTGACCGTCCTTGTTGGACAGCAACGGCATCAACGGGTCGTGCGTGGTGACTTCCGCGGCACGCGCGCGGACGGCGTCTTCTGCGGGCGCCATGTACTTCGTGTGGAACGCGCCCGCGACGGCCAGCTTGCGGACCTTCGCCGTGCCCGGCGGGTTCTCCGCGAGCTCGTCGAGGGCGGGACGCGGGCCTGCCGCGACGATCTGGCCGGCGCCGTTGCGGTTGGCGGGCACGAGACCGAGCTCCTCCAGGCGCGCGAGCACCTCCTGCTCGTCGCCGCCGAGCACCGCGGCCATGCCGGTCGGCTCGAGTGCGCACGCCTCCGCCATGGCGGCGCCGCGCACGGCGGCCAGGGCGACCGCGTCGTCGGCGCTGATGACGCCCGCGATCGACGCGGCGGCCAGCTCACCGACCGAGTGGCCCGCGACGATCACGCCGGCGGGCAGCTCGACGCGGCGGCGCAGCTCGCCGAACGCGAGCAGCGCGAGTGCCACGACCAGCGGCTGGGTGATGGCGGTGTCGACGATCTCCTCGGCCTCCGCCGTGGTGCCGAGCCGCACGAGGTCGAGGCCCGTGATCTCCGACCAGGCGCGCACCTGCTTCTCGGTCCCCTCCAGTTCGAGCCAGGGGGCGAGCATGCCGGGCGTCTGGGACCCCTGTCCGGGGGCGAGGAGTGCGATCACGCCGATTACTAAAGCTGGTGAACCCACCGGTACCCCATGCCGTAAAGAACGAAGTACGGCGATCGTGTTTGTAGAGACCCTACAAAAGTGTCGGCCAGGTGAACCGCTCGCGACGTATGCCCAGCTCAGGGCGTGGACAGGTCGTTTGGCCATCACCCTAACGGATGTGTGCGAAGTCCGTCACAGGCCGTTCGCTACCACAGGCCCCGTGCCCGAGCAAGGCGTCCTACAGACAAAGCGACGCGGAGCACAAGTGCGTCCCGAGCGTCATGTGCATTTCTTCCGGTCATTTCCTGAACGCGCCGAAGGCGATATCTGACCGTGTTCGGGTGCACGAACAGTCTTTTCGCGCACGTCTCCAGCACGCCGCCGACCTCCAGGAACGCGTCCACGGTCTCCAGCAGGGCGCCGCCCGCGTCCTCCAGCGGTCGCGCGACCCTGTCGACGAGCTGCCACTCGGCCTCCGGATCGCCCGCGAGCGCCCGTTCCGGCAGCAGGTCGACCGAGCGGACCGGCCGCGGTGCGGCAGGCCAGCCCACGACCGCCCGCAGCCCGCTCAACGCGTCGCTGGCGCTGCGGTGGGCCTCCGAGAGCGTCGCCATCGTCGGCCCCGCCACGACGGGGCCCTCGCCGAAGCCCTCGGCGATGCGGCCCAGCACGTCCTCACCGGTCTCCGTCGGTCCGCCGAGCACGACCACCAGCCGGGAGCCCTGGATCGACAGCAGCACCGGCCGTCCCGCGCGGGTGGCCTTGCTGCGCACCAGGTAGTTCGTTCCCTGCGGGTCGTCGCTGCCGGGATTGCCGACCAGCACCGTCGCCTCGAGCGCCGGGTCCCAGCCGAGCGCGGCGGCCCTGCTGAGCAACGACTCCTCGGGATCGCCGCGCACGATGCCGTCCACGACCAGCGCTTCCAGCCGGGCGTCCCACGCGCCGCGCGCCTCGGCGGCCGCCGCGTAGGAGGTGGCGGCGGAGAAGGCGATCTCCCGCCCGTACCGCAGCACGCCCTCCATGAGCAGCGCGCGTTCGGCCTCGTTGGCGGCCATCTGCGGCATCTGCTCCTCGAAGTGCTCCAGCGCTATCCGGACCAGCTCGACGGTCTGCCGCAGGCTCACCCAGCGGGAGATGTCCTTCGGCGCCGACCGGAACGCGTCCGCGGTGAGGCGGATCGCCTGCTGCCGGTCGTGCAGCCACTCGACGAAGCCCGCCACGCCGTTCTGGATCAGCAGCAGCACGCTCGCGCGCTGGTCCGCCGGCATCCGCGCGAACCACGGCAGCCGCTGTTCCATCTCGGCCACGCTCGCGGTGGCGAGCGTTCCGGACGCGCGCTCGATCTTGCGCATCGTGCGGGCGGAGAGGGTGGGCGGACGCTCCTCCTTCGCCTCGGCTGCCTTGGTCATACCCGCAGCTTAAGGCCCTGAGGGTGACATCACCGGGACGGGTGACAGAACCCTCTCCTGCGTTTGCGCGGCCATACCTTCGGGCAGCAGAGGTCATTTCGTTCGGCGTGGAGGTTTCGTCTTGCGCAGGTTCCCGGCTTTCGTCCTCGGCGTGGTCGCGCTCACCGCCACGGGCGTGACCACCTCCGCCGACCCACCCGATCCTCTGGCCGAGTACCACGCCCAGCCGGTCAAGTGGGCGGCGTGCACCGGAAAGCTCAGCGAGCTGGAGTGCGCCACGCTCGTCGCGCCGCTCGACTACACCAAACCGGCCGGCGACCGGATCAACCTGACCATCAGCCGCAAGAAGGCCACGGCGCCCGACCGCAGGCGCGGCGTGCTGTTCACCAATCCGGGTGGACCTGGTGGCTCCGGGCTCGGCCTGCCGCTGTTCCTCGCGAAGTCCGAGCTCGTCGGGGTTTACGACGTGATCGGAATCGACCCGCGCGGTGTCGGCGGTTCGACGGCGCTGAACTGCCGCACGGCGCCCGCGATCGCCGCACCGGACTCCCGGCCGGCTGACAGCGAGTTCGGCAAGTGGGCGGCCGAGGCGCGGGAGGCGGAGGAGGCCTGCCAGAAGTCGGCGGGCGGGATCCGGCAGTTCATCAGCACCGCGAACACCGCGCGGGACATGGACATCGTCCGTGCCGTGCTGGGCGAAGCGAAGATCAACTACCTGGGTTACTCCTACGGCACGTACCTGGGCGCGGTGTACGGGACGCTGTTCCCGAACCGGCTGGACCGCAGCGTGCTCGACTCGGCGGTGCACCCGGAGTGGATCTGGCACGAGCAGTTCCGCCAGCAGGCCGTCGCGTACCGCCACGACGTCGAGATGTGGGCGACGTGGGTGGGGGAGCGCAACGAGAAGTTCGCGCTCGGCAAGTCGCGGGACGAGGTGCTGGCCGAGGTCGAGAAGGTCGCGGCCAAGCTGCACGGCGCGCCGATCGGTGAGCACAACAGGTCTTCCTTCGACGGCGCCGTGGGAGTGGGGTCGCGCTACCGTCCACTGTGGTCGGACCTGGCGTCGATCGTGATCAAGCTGCGGTCGGGCGAGAAGCCGGAGAACACCGAGGGCGCCAAGGCAGGGCAGGTGCTCGCGAAGACCGGTCTGCAGGAGCTGCGGTCCGGCGTGTTCGACACGGTCACCTGCGAGTCGGACTGGCCGACCGACCTGCACCTCTACTACGAGGACATGCGGACGTTCCGCGAGCGCTACCCGTTCGGGTTCGGCATCGTCAGGGCGGCGCCGATGACGTGCACGTTCCGCTCGTTCACCCCGCCGGAGCCGCCGGTGCGGATCAGCCGCAACGGCTACCCCGTCGGCGTGGTCGTGCAGTCCGAGGGCGACACGCAGACCCAGTACGCGAGCGGCCCGGCGATGGCGGCGCGGCTGGGGCACAACCTGATCACCGTCGTCGACGAGGGCAAGCACGGCCTCTACAACGGCGGCAACTCCTGCGTCGACACGAAGGTCAACCGGTACCTGATCGACGGGGCGCTGCCGGGCAGCAGCTCCGAATGCGCCGGCGACCCGCGGCCGGACGTGCCGAAGGACGGTCAGGGCGGCGCGGCACCGGCGTTGTCGCCCGAGCGGATCCAGGGGTACCTCGACGGGCGCGGCCTGAGCGCGGGACGACCGTAGAAATGTGGAAGCGCCCGCCACGGAGCGTGGCGGGCGCTTCCCTCTCCCCGGTCCCCACCGGTAGCTCCACTCTGGACTGTATTGAGACAAAAATCCACGTCAGCCACCCTTTCGTGTCACAGTGTCGAAGTTGCCGGGCGGTGTGATCCGCGAAACGATCAACTGGTCGGATCTTCACTCACCGCAACTTCGTTCTAGGAGGGCCCGTGGGCTCGCAAATCACCGAGGGCCTGGGCCAGGCGTGGGCGATGGTGGCCACGTTCGTGCCGAAGCTGCTCGGCTTCCTGCTCGTTCTGGTCATCGGCTGGTTCATCGCCAAGGCCCTCGCCAAGGGTGTCCAGTTCCTGCTCAAGCGCCTCGGCTTCGAGAAGCTCGTCGACAAGTCCGGCCTGAACAGCGCCATGCGGCAGTCGTCGATGGACGCCACCGGCCTGATCGCCAAGATCGTCTACTACTTCGTGCTGCTCATCGCGCTGCAGCTGGCGTTCGGCGTCTTCGGTGCGTCGAACCCGGTCAGCACGCTGCTGAACGAGGTCATCGCGTACCTGCCGCGCATCGTCGTGGCGATGGTGCTCGTGATCGTCGCGTCGGCCATCGGCACCGCGTTGAAGGGCCTCGTGACCGGTGCGCTCGGCCAGCGCTCCTACACCCGGATCATGGGCAACATCACCTACGGCTTCGTGATGGCGCTCGGCATCATCGCGGCGCTCAACCAGCTCGGCATCGCGATCTCGGTGACCATGCCGGTGCTGATCGCCGTGCTCGCCACGGTGGCTGGCGTGATCGTCATCGGTGTCGGTGGCGGCCTGGTGCGCCCGATGCAGCAGCGGTGGGAGGGCTGGCTGAACCGCATGCAGGACGAGGCGCAGGCCGTGTCGCCGATGCCGCGTGCGTCCCAGGAGATGCCGGCCTCGGTGGGCGGTCGTCCGGGTGACGCTCCGACGCCGCCGTCGGGCACGCCGATGCCCTGAGTTCTCATCTCGGAGAAGGGGCCCCGCGCGTCGGGGCCCCTTTTTCGTTGTTCGGCGGTTCTCCAGGCTCCGTCCAGCGCGTGGAACCAGGCTCGGGTCCACCGAACTGTCCGCTGTCGCGGTGGAGGACCCATGAAAGCCCTTGTGCTGTCCAGAGGCGCGGGAACACGACTGCGCGGATCATCGCTGCCGGAGGAACTCGTCCCGGTCGCGAACAAGCCTGTGCTCGAACACGGCGTGGAGAACCTGCGGGACATCGGGATCACCGAGATCGGCGTCGTGGTCGGCGAGGCCGAGCACGAGATCGCCGAGGTGCTCGGTGACGGGACGCGCCTCGGCGTCTCGATCACCTACCTCCGCCACGACGCGTCGCTCGGTCTCGCGCACTCCGTGCGGATCGCCCGGCCGTTCCTCGGCGACGACGACTTCGTGCTGTACCTGTGCGACAACGTGATCGCCGAAGGCATCGGGCACATCGCGGACGAGTTCGCGCGGCTGCGGCCGTCCGCGCACGTGCTCGTGGGCAAGGTGGAGGACCCGCGGCTGCACGGCGTCGCCGAGGTCGACGAGAACTCCCGCGTGACGCGGCTGGTCGAGCGGCCGCGGGAGTCGGGCACCGACCTCGCGTTGATCGGCGTCTACTTCTTCACGCCCGCGATCCACGCGGCCGTTGACGCGGTCGAGCCGTCGTTCGAGATCATCGACGCGGTGCAGTGGCTCGTGACGCACGAGCGGGACGTGCGGGCGCACGTCTGTTCCGGGTTCTGGAAGCACACCGGGACGGTCGAGGACCTGCTGGAGTGCAACCGCGAGCTGCTGATGGGACTGCGGACGGACATCCGGGGCCTCGTGGACTCCGAGTCGCGGCTGATCGGCGAGGTCGTCGTCGAGGAAGGCGCCCGCGTGGTGCGGTCGTGCGTGGTGGGGCCCGCGATCATCGGCCCCGGCACGCTGGTCGAGGAGTCGATCGTCGGGCCCTACACGTCGATCGGCGCGGACTGCCGGATCACCACGTCCGGGGTGGCCGACTCGGTCGTGCTGAACGAGGCCTCCGTGCACGACGTGTCCGGCATCGAGAAGTCGGTGATCGGCAGCCGGGCTCGGGTCCGGTTCCAGGCCGCGGCCTAGCCGATCCAGTCCCGAAGGCGGTCGCACTCGTCGGCGACCGCCTTCTGCCTGCTCTTCGGCAGCTTGTCGAGGTAGTCGACGGAGATGGTGCGCTCCTTGGTGATCGACCACGTGGCGACGACGTAGCCGTCGACGAGGACGGTGGGCTTGCCGCCGATGACCACGCCGAGCCGGTCGTCCGCGATGACCCTCCTGCGGTCGGCGTGGGCGAGCAGGATGTTGTCGAACTCGGGCAGCAGCCTGACCGGGAGCGGGGTGTCCGGGTCGGGGCGCGGGGCGTCCGGGAGGTCGAAGAGCTCCTTGCCAGCCTCGGTGCGGAAGGTCACGAGTTCCGGCCTGAGCTTCTCGAAGACCTCGCCGAGCCGGGTGAGGCCGGACCACTGCTGGGCGTCCATCACGGTCGACGGGCCGAACGCCCTGAGGTAGCGGAGAACGATCTCCTCCCTGGGCATGGCCTGCTGGGGCCTTCCGAGCCAGTGCTCGACCGTCGTGCAGATGGCGCGGCCGCTCTTGTGCCACAGGCCTCGTGGCGGGATCTGGACGAGGGGGAGCTTGTTGCGCAGGGCGTTGCCGAGAACCGTGTGCTCGCGGTCGGGCCAGCGCTGCTGGAGCAGCTTGCCGGCGTCCGCGGTGCCCAGCGGGGTGTCCTCGACGATCTTGCGCCCGGCCTCGGCGACCTCGTCGAAGTCGAGGCCCTGCAGGCGTTTCGCGAACGGGCCGCTGGTGACCTCGCGGTCGAGCTTGAGCTGGGTGTGGGGTCGCAGGCCGAGTGCGTCGTTCGCGCTGACCAGGTGGATCGTGCCGCGCATGAGCAGGATGCGGACGGCCTGGCGGCTGATGAGGAGTTCTTCGAGGTCCTCCGGCCGGAAATTGCTCAACCGGCTCCAAAGGCCCACGTACGGCGACTTCGGTTCCTGCGCCTGCATGCCGAAGAGGTGCTCGATGGTGGCGAGCGCGCTCAGGTCGGCGCGCTCGCGCAGCAGCTGGCGTTCGATCAGTGCCCGGTTGAGGGCGTCCCGACTCAGTGTGGTCCCCATCGGGACAGGCTAGTGCCGCGGCACTAGAACCTGATGAACGCGAACCCGGTGCCGTTCGGACGTTCGCCGTCGTGGACGACCAGGAGGTTGAGCTTGCCGGTGACGATGTCGGCGCCGTCGGAGTGCTCGACGTCCTTGATCCGGAAGTCCCTGAGCGGCTTCATGTCGGCCTTGCGGTAGGCGACGAACCGCGAGTCGCCCTGGCTGGACGCGATCAGCACGTCGTCCGTGAGCGTGAGGCCCTCCGCGTCGGCTTCGAGCCACTTGCCGCCGAAGCCGGGGTTCTCGCCGTCGGCCTCGCACTCCTCGGTCTCGGGGTTGTACTTCTGCGGTGCGCCGAACGAGCGGACCTTGTCGACGAGCTGCGGCCGGCCGAAGCCGTTGGCGCGCAAGGGGATGCGCCAGATGCCGACGTCCTCCTGTGCCGCGTAGAGGGTGCTCGTGCGTTCGTCGATCACCATACCCTCGACCTGCGGACCCTCGCCGGGCTCGCCGCACACCGTCCAGCTCTGGCCGTTCGGCAGGGTGAAGGTGCTCGGGAGGTCCAGAGTGGACACCTTCTTAGTGTCGTAGGTGGTGCCCTTCTGGACCTGCAGGAGCGCGATGCTGGTCTCGTTGCGCCGGCTCGTGACGACGACGTCCTTGCCGCCGACGTGCCCGGCGGCGAGCCCGTAGACGGTGCGCTGCTCGTCGACCTCCTGCTCGGTCTGGGAGAACACCGGCTTGGTGGCGGGGTTCGTGACGTCCTTCACGCCGTGTTCGTCCACTTTGAACACTCGGACGCGGTCACGGCCGCGGTCGCTGACGAACGCCAGGTCGCCGAGGACGTCGACGTTGTTGTAGCGCCCCGGCTTGGCATCAGGGGTGGGCGGCTGCGGCGCCGGCAGGACGCTGATCGTGCGGCCGTTCAGGTCGAACGCGGCCAGACCGCCTTCCTTGAGCGTGCCCAGGACCACACTGCGTTCGGTGTTGCGCGGGTTCACCCAGATGGCCGGATCGTCGGCGTCCGCGGGCTCCTCGAACGTCTGCGTGATCACAGTCGGTGTGATGACGGGCGTCGCAGGCGTGGTGAGGAACAAAGGGACGAGCGCCAGCGCTAAGGGAGATGACATGGTGGGACCGTAGGAAACACCGGTGTACGGCGACTGAACCCCGGGGGAACAAGCCGTGTGGTACGAGCTGGGACTGACGATCTTCGGCCAGAAGATCGCGTACACGGAGCTGGTCGGGCAGGTGCTGGCGCTCGCTGTGGTCTTTCTGGCGCAGCGCCGTTCACTCTTGACCTGGCCTGTTCAGCTGGTGTCCGTTGCTCTGCTGTTCACCGTCTATCTGTCCTCGCACCTCGGCGGGCTCGCGACCCGTCAGGTCGTCGTTGGCCTGATCGCCGTCTACGGCTGGTACGCGTGGGTGCGCCGCCGCGACCCGGTCTTCGGCGTGGTGGTGCGCAAGGGTTCATGGCGTGAACGCTTTGCGGTGGCCGGCGTTTTCGTCGTGGGGACCGTCGCGTTCGCGCTGGTACTGGACTGGCTGGACGCCTCGTGGGCGCCGTGGCCGGACGCCGCGATCTTCGTCGGCACCGTGCTGGCGTTCGCCCTGCAGGGCTTGGGACTGGTGGAGTTCTGGCTGGTCTGGCTGGTGGTCGACGCCGTCGGCGTGCCGCTGCAGATCCAGTCGGGCCTGTACTTCAGCGCCTTCGTGTACCTGATCTTCGCGGGCCTGGTGATCCACGGTTTCTGGGACTGGAACCGCACCGCCCGCCGGTTGACACAGGCGGCAAAGTCTCCCGTATGAGGGGACTGATCGCTTTACTGGCTGCTGCTTCGTTGCTGGTTCCCGTTCCGGCGGCTGCCGCATCGCCGCGGACCGGATTCGAGAAGACCAGCAGGTGGACCACCGAGGCCGAGGAACAGGCCTACCTGCGTGAGGTGGGCCTTCCTCTGACGCAGATCGGCGTCACGGCCCAAGGCCGCCCCATCCAGCTCGTGCGCGTCGGCCCGCGTTCCGCCCGCACGGTCGTGGTGTTCATCTGTTCCCAGCACGGCGACGAGCCGGCGGGTCGCGAGGCGTGCCTGATCCGCATGCGTTCCCTGCCGCGCAACTCCGACGTGACGTACCTGTTCGTGCCGACCGCCAACCCCGACGGCCGCGCCGCGAACACCCGCGGCAACTCCCAGGGCATCGACATCAACCGGGACCACCTCCTGCTGCGCACCGCCGAGGCCCGCGCCATGGCCGCCGTCTTCCGCGACTGGAAGCCCGACGTCATCCACGACCTCCACGAATTCGGCCCGTCAGCGCCCTACTACGTGAAGGACGTCCTCTGGCTGTGGCCCCGCAACCTGAACGTCGCACCCGGCGTCCACTCGCTCTCCGAGACGTTGTCGCGGTCCTACGTGCGCCCGGCCGTGGAGGCCGCCGGCCGCACCTCCGGCGTCTACGGCATTTACGTCGACCCGGTGACCGGTGAGCCGATCCGCCAGGTGGCCGGTGATCACCAGGAACGCATCCTGCGCAACACCGGGGGCCTCAAGCACGGCATGGGGCTGCTCGTCGAGACCAACGACACGGGCACTCCGGCCTTCCGCGTCGAGTCCCACCTGCTCGCCCTGGACGGCACGCAGGCGTTCGTCCGCGAGAACCGGCCGGCCATCGAAGCCGCGAACGCCGCCTCCCGTGCCGTCCGGTCCGGGCCCGTCTACTTCGGCGGCGCCGACAACCAGGCTCCGGCTCCCGAGGACGTGCTCTCGACGCCACCGTGCGGCTACGTGCTGACCGGCGCCCAGTACGTCGAGGCGCGGGACGAACTCGACCTGCACGGCATCAAGTCCCAGTACCTGCGCGGCGGCGACCGCATCGTGCCGATGAAGCAGGAGGCGCGTTCGATCATCCCGCTCCTGCTGGACGGCCGCGCCGACGAGCCTCTGCTGAAGGCCCAGCCCGTCGCCCAGTGCGGCTGATCGGCTGCCACCAACCGATATATCAGTTGCTCTGACCTGCGCTTATCGTCCTTATGCAAAAGACGTTTGCGGACGTCCGCAAACGTCTTTTGCATAACTGATATATCGGTGGGCTGATATATCGGTCGCAGACGATCTTGGGAGCGTGCTCCGATGGGCCGATGCGGGTCGAGCAGTACAGCTACTTCGCTCTGAAGAGCCTCACGATTTCGGCGGCCGAGATGACGCGGCGGCTCGGGATGGAACCGGACGAGGTCCTCGTGCGCGGCAGCAGGAGTCTCGAGCGGGACGTGCCGCGGGTGCACGCGTGGAAGATCGTCCGGCGCGGTGCAGAGGCGGTCGACGTCCAGGTTCGGCAGCTCGTCGATCGGCTGCTGCCTGTCCGTGACGAGCTCGTGCGCCTCACCGCCGACCCCGAGATCAGCGCGGTCGTGCAGCTGGTGCGTTACTTCCACGACGACGGCGAGGCGGACGCGGAGAAGGCGCCGGTCGGCTGGACGCTCTCACCGGAGACGGTC
Organism: Lentzea flava; assembly: GCF_014648475.1. GTDB lineage: Bacteria > Actinomycetota > Actinomycetes > Mycobacteriales > Pseudonocardiaceae > Lentzea > Lentzea flava. The sequence goes on from NZ_BMRE01000050.1 coordinate 13,448, forward strand.
GCGTTCCTCGCCGATGTGCGTGCCTGGATCGACGCCGACGAGTACGACTACGTGTATCCGGCTGATGAGCGGTTGCGCGAGGTCAGCACCGGTTTGCTGGAGAGCGTGGAGCGGAATCTCGCCGAGCACGCCTGCCACCTGCATCGGAAGCTTGAGCACGCGACCGTGGTGGAGAGCGGTGACCTCCTGATCGCGGACAGCGGGCTGGACGACGACACGTTCAACATCGTTGCCGCGGCCAGGTTCACCGCGGAGACGGTCGGAGTTCGCGTCGCGGAGACGGTGGACGCGGTGAAGGCGACCGGCCGGCCTTTCTCGTGGTGGGTGGGGCCCGCGTCGACCCCGGCGGACCTCGGTCCCCTGCTCGTGCAGGCCGGGATCGCGGCGGCCGAGACCGAGGCGGTGATGTGGCTGGATCTCGCTGATGCGGCGCTGGCTGGACGGCAGGTCGCCGAGCTGGACATCCGTCGCGTCACCACCGAGGCCGACCTCGCGGACCACGCGGCGGTCCTGGCCTCGAACTGGGATCCGCCCGCCGCGACGGTCCGCCGGTTCTACGCCGACGCGGGGCCGTACGCGTTGGACAGCCCGGCGCGCTACCTCGTCGGGTACGTGGACGGGCGCGCGGTGTGCACAGCGGAGGTGTTCCTGCACGCGGGGGTCGCCGGGATCTACAACATCGCGACGCTCGCGGAGCATCGGCGGCGCGGTTTTGGTGGCGCGATCACCTTGGCGGCCTTGCGGGCCGCACGGGCCGAGGGTTACCGGATCGCGGTTCTGCAGGCCTCTGAGGAGGGTGAGCCCGTGTACCGGCGTCTCGGGTTCACCATCGCCGGTCAGTTCACGGAGTACGCGCTCAGGGCGTGAAAAGGGCCGCCCCGCGCGTGCGGAGCGGCCCTTCGGGACGAACGGTTACGCGAGGCCCGCGTCCGACGTGGACGGACCGGCCGCCTGCACGTCGTCGATGCGGTACTTGCGGGCCGCCTCGATGACCTTGTCCTGGCCGATCTCGCCGCGCTTGGCCAGTGCGGCCAGCGTGGCGACGACGACGGACTCCGCGTCCACCAGGAAGTGGCGGCGGGCGGCCGGGCGGGTGTCGGAGAAGCCGAAGCCGTCTGTGCCCAGGGTCGTCATGTCGGTCGGGACGTACGGGCGGATCAGGTCCGGGATCGCCGACATCCAGTCGGAGACGGCGACGACCGGGCCCTGGACGTTCTGCAGCACCTGCGTCACGTACGGCACGCGCGGTTCGGCGTCCGGGTGCAGCAGGTTGTGGCGGTCGGTGTCGACGGCGTCGCGGCGCAGCTCCGAGTACGACGTGGCGGACCACACGTCGGCGGAGACGCCCCACTCGTCGGCCAGCAGCTGCTGGGCCTTGAGCGCCCACGGGAGACCCACGCCGGAGCCGAGGATCTGGGCCCGCGGACCGCCGGTCTGCGGGCCGTCCTGGTACTTGTAGAGGCCGCGCAGGAGGCCTTCCACGTCCAGGTTCTCCGGCTCGGCCGGCTGCACGTACGGCTCGTTGTAGACCGTGATGTAGTAGAAGATGTTCTCGGCGTTCTCGCCGTACATCCTGCGCAGACCGTCCTTGACGATGTGCGCCACCTCGAACGACCACGCCGGGTCGTAGGCGACCACGGCCGGGTTCGTGTGCGCCAGCAGCAGCGAGTGGCCGTCGGCATGCTGCAGGCCCTCACCGGTCAGCGTCGTGCGGCCCGCGGTGGCGCCGAGCACGAAGCCGCGCGCCATCTGGTCCGCCGCCGCCCACAGGCCGTCGCCCGTGCGCTGGAAGCCGAACATCGAGTAGAAGATGTAGATCGGGATCATCGGCTCGCCCTGCGTCGCGTAGGACGTGCCGACCGCCGTGAACGACGCCGTGGAACCCGCCTCGTTGATGCCCTCGTGCAGGATCTGGCCCTGCTCGGACTCCTTGTAGGCGAGCATCAGGTTGGCGTCCACCGAGGTGTACGCCTGGCCGTTCGGGTTGTAGATCTTCTGCGTCGGGAACATGGAGTCCATGCCGAACGTGCGCGCCTCGTCCGGGATGATCGGGACGATGCGCGGGCCGATCTCCGGGTCCTTCGCGAGGTCGCGGACGAGCCGGACGAACGCCATCGTCGTGGCGACCTCCTGCTTGCCGGAACCGCGGCGGATGCCGTCGTAGACCTTGTCGCCGGGCAGCACCAGAGCCTTGGACTTCGTGCGGCGCTCCGGCACGAAACCGCCCAGCTGACGGCGGCGCTCCAGCATGTACTGGATCTCCGGCGCGTCCTGGCCGGGGTGGTAGTACGGCGGCAGGTACGGGTCGGCCTCGAGCTGCTCGTCCGAGATCGGGATGCGCAGGCTGTCCCGGAAGCCCTTGAGGTCGTCGAGGGTCATCTTCTTCATCTGGTGCGTCGCGTTGCGGGCCGCGAAGTGCGGGCCGAGCGAGTAGCCCTTGATGGTCTTGGCGAGGATGACGGTCGGCTGGCCGACGGTCTCGGTGGCCGCCTTGTAGGCCGCGTAGACCTTGCGGTAGTCGTGGCCACCGCGCTTGAGGTTCCACACCTCGTCGTCGCTCATCTGCTCGACGAGCGCCTTCGTCCGCGGGTCGCGGCCGAAGAAGTGCTCCTTGATGTACGCGCCGTCGTTCGCCTTGTAGGTCTGGTAGTCACCGTCGGGCGTCGAGTTCATCAGGTTCACGAGCGCGCCGTCGCGGTCGGCGTGCAGCAGCGCGTCCCACTCGCGGCCCCAGATGACCTTGATGACGTTCCAGCCGGCGCCGCGGAAGAACGACTCCAGCTCCTGGATGATCTTGCCGTTGCCGCGCACAGGGCCGTCGAGGCGCTGCAGGTTGCAGTTGACCACGAACGTCAGGTTGTCGAGGTGCTCGTTCGCGGCGAGCTGCAGCAGGCCGCGCGACTCCGGCTCGTCCATCTCGCCGTCGCCGAGGAACGCCCACACGTGCTGGTCGGACGTGTCCTTGAAGCCGCGGTCGTGCAGGTAGCGGTTGAACCGCGCCTGGTAGATCGCGTTCATCGGGCCGAGGCCCATGGAGACCGTGGGGAACTCCCAGAAGTCCGGCATCAGGCGCGGGTGCGGGTACGACGGCAGGCCGCCACCCGGACCGGCGTGCGAGTACTCCTGGCGGAAGCCGTCGAGCTGGTGCTCGGAGAGGCGCCCCTCGAGGAACGCGCGGGCGTACACACCGGGGGAGGCGTGGCCCTGGATGAAGACCTGGTCGCCGCCACCGGGGTGGTTCTTGCCGCGGAAGAAGTGGTTGAAGCCGACCTCGTACAGCGACGCGCTGGACGCGTACGTCGAGATGTGGCCGCCGACACCCACGCCGGGCCGCTGCGAGCGGTGCACCGTCATCGCGGCGTTCCACCGGATCCAGGCGCGGTAGCGGCGCTCCACCTCTTCGTCGCCGGGGAACCACGGCTCGCGCTCGGTGGGGATGGTGTTGACGTAGTCCGTGCTGGTCAGCGAGGGCATGCCGACGTGGTTCTCACGCGCACGCTCCAGCAGACGCAGCATCAGGTAGCGGGCCCGCTGCTGACCCCCGCCCTTGAGCACCTCGTCGAACGATTCGAGCCACTCGGACGTCTCTTCTGGGTCGATGTCCGGCAGGTGTGCGGCCAGACCGTCACGAATGACACGCACCCGCTCGGGGCCGGTGTTCTGCGGGCTCAAGGTGTCTCCTCGGCTTCGTTGGCGGTTCGTGCGGGGGCCCGGAAACCGTGCCCCGCGTTCCTATCGTTGTCCTTGCGCGTCGACTTCGTCACCGCTACTGATCGGTAGTTCTGGATCGTGTCTCTCACGCGCGCGCGATAAGAGGTGTGTAGAGCGTGCCTCATGCCAGTCTAGGGATCTTCACAGGGGTCCCTGTTACGGCGTGTCACGTGGTCAACAGTTGCGCCGGAGGTAGCTGACAGTGTTCGCTAGCGCGAGTAACGGACTCTGGCGGCAGTCTTAGGGCTGTCGCTCTTGCGTAGTTGGAGGAGTGAAAACCGTGGTCGCCGCGGAAGACGCCGGCAAGATCGGCGTCGCCGAGAAGCTCGGGATCGAACCGGGCATGGTCGTCCAAGAGCTCGGCTGGGACGAGGATGTCGACGACAACCTCCGTGCCGCCGTCGAGGAGCAGATCGGAGGCGACCTCCTCGACGAGGACGCCGACGAGACCGTGAGCGTGGTTCTGCTCTGGTGGCGAGAGGACGACGGCGACCTGGTCGACGCTCTGCTCGAGGCCACCGGTGTGCTCGCCGAGGACGGCGTGATCTGGGTTCTCACCCCGAAGACCGGCCGCCCCGGCCACGTGGAGCCCTCGGACATCGCCGAGGCCGTCCCCACCGCCGGCCTGTCGCAGACCTCGAACATCAGCGTGGCCGACGACTGGGCGGGCACCCGCCTGGTGTGGCCGAAGTCCACCAAGGCCAAGCGCTGAGCGCTCCACGGCTGACATAGGGTTGATCCACGGACGCTGCGACGTCCGTGGTTCGTCTTCGTCAACCGGAGGGGTCTGTTTTCATGGCGGTCGAGGTCGGTTCGGAAGCCCCGGACTTCACGCTCAACGACTACAACAAGCAGCCTGTGACGCTGTCGTCGTTCCGCGGCAAGAAGAACGTGCTCCTGGTCTTCTACCCGTTCGCGTTCAGCGGCATCTGCAACGGCGAGCTCTGCCAGCTGCGCGACGAACTCGCGACCTACGAGGACGAGAACGTCCAGGTGCTCGGCGTGTCCGTGGACTCCCCGTTCGCGCTGAAGGCGTGGGCGAACCAGGAGGGCTACCAGTTCCCGCTGCTGTCCGACTTCTGGCCGCACGGCGCCGTCGCGCAGTCCTACGGCGTGTTCAACGACACGGTGGGCATGGCGCTCCGGGGCACGTTCCTGGTCGATGTGGCCGGTGTGGTGCGGTTCGCCGAGGTGAACGCGCCGGGTGAGGCCCGGGACCAGGACGCCTGGAAGAAGGCCGTAGCCTCTCTCAAGGCATGATGTAGCTGTACCCCTGGCGCTCTCGGGTGCTGGGGTCGGGGCGTGTAGCTCAGCGGAAGAGCACTCGGTTTACACCCGAGCGGTCGCAGGTTCGATCCCTGTCGCGCCCACCAGCCAAAACGGCTCCTCCGATAGGCCTGAAGGCGCCGTTGATATCACCGGTTGACATCCGTTGGGCTCTGGAAGCAGGTCCTGCCCCGCTGTCACCCGCCGGCCTGCCTCGTCCAGCACGAGGATCGTCGATGCTTTGCTAATACCGTGGTGTGACCCGGTGACGCAGTCATACGATGCCGTCCGTGCAGACGCGTGCCGCCCTGGAGAACTTGAGGTCGCTCAAGGAGGAGGCGGAGCAGCAGAAGATCCAGCTCAAGCCGCCGACGAAGTTTGCATCCTGGCAGGGCCGCGTGCAGACGGTACTGACGCGTGCCTTGGGGGCGGATCACCACGCGACCAAGGCTTTCATGGACGTCAAGTACAGGGCCATGGTTATTTCTGGCGCGGCTCAAAGCTACTATGACAACGCCTTTCTTGGCGGCCTGGCGAAAGCCGTAGGTGTAATAGAAGCTGCCATCTTCGAGCTTGAGCTTGCGGGCACCAGTGATGACGCTGTGGATGAAACTGCCTTCGACCCTGATCTTTGGGCGCACGTTCAAAGCCACGTCCAAAATGAAGAATGGCAAAAGGTTGCAAGTCAGACTGCAATTTTTGTTGAGGATCGAGTTCGTCAGTGGTGCGGGAATCCTACGGCTCCTACCGGCGAAGCACTTATAGGCAAGAGGCTGTTCTCCACCATCTTTGCGGACAGCGGTCAGTATCGCCTCGGCAAGCAGCCGGGCGAATGGGAGGGCTGGCGAGCGCTAGGTATCGGGTTCGCTCAGGCGCTCAGCAACGTTGATCGGCACAACATTCAGAAGCGAACTGACGCAAAGCGCTATGCGTTCGGTGTACTGGGCCTAGGGAGCCTGGTCCTTACGCAGCTTCGCCATCAGCATAGCGACGACCTGGTTATGGGTGGCGAGTAACGGCGGGCAAACTCGATCAGTCGCAACGGCGCCTCCGTGAATTGGGAGGCGCCGTTGCCTTTGTCTGGTGGTATCAGTCGGGCTCTGAGAGCCGGTGCCGAAAGCACTCACGGCGTGAGTCAGCGGATCGTCCACCTGTTCGGCGGCACTCTTTGCCAGCGCAGCAGCCTGCCGGGCGAGATCAAGTTGGCCCCGACATCCATCAGCCACGCCTGCGTTCCCTGCACGTGCGCGAGGGCCAAGAGCCTGAGCACCACCGCGACGTCGTGACCAGCGCCAAGGGTGGTGTGCAGGTCCCTGATCAGGCTCGGCAACGCCTGCCCGACCTCGACGACCTTGCAGTCCTTCTGATCGTTCAGCAGATCCGTCACGCGAACTCGCAGGCCTTTCGACCGGCACGACGTTGCCCTCAGGCTCACCCATGGTCACTGCGAGCAGCGCGAGCCGGACACCGTTCAGGGAGCGGTCCTCGTCCGAGGTGCCCGGAGTTGCCAGCGCGGCACCCGTGATCTCGCTCGGAGCCACCTCCAACGCGTTCGCGAGCGCCGAAACGAGCGAGCGGCTATCAAGCGCCCGTTCGCCGTTCTCCAGCCGCGACAGGTAGGAGGCTGAGATGCCGGGCGCGTTGAGCGATGACCGTCAGCGACTTCTTTCGGGCATGGCGGATCAGCCGCAGTTGATGACCTGCCCCGTCCATTGGGTTCGTCACAGCAGCACCCCGGTCACTGGCATTGATTGCGGGATACGCCTGCTCACCAGGGTATCCGCGACGCTGACCTCACCAACCGGTCTGGTACGCGTGCACCAGATGAACGCTAGCCAAGCCAGCCTTGGAGACGAACTGAGCCAGCCGCTGTAGCGACTGGGACCGATTTCGCGACAGTTCTTGGTACCTGCGACTGTGGCGGGTAGGGCATTGGGCACTTGGAGGTGCTGTGAAACGCCGATGGTGGCGGGTCGCTCTGGCTGTAGTGGCGCCGGTTGCTGCGGCGTTGTCGGTGCGTTTCGGGCAGTTTGACTGGCTGGTAGCCGATGGCGGCACGGTGCGCAACGTTATGGAGGGCTTGAGCTGGCTTGCTGCCGTGGTGGCACTGCTGTGGGCTGTGGGCCCACCAGTCTGGCGGTGGATTGTGCCGGACTCACGGGTATCCCAAGGCACCGCCGCGATCGTGCACGACCAAGTGGCGACACTGGACCGAGCGAATCACCTGGTGGGACGGGCGTTGCACTTGGTGGATGGACATCTGCCTGAAGTAGGGCAAGTCGGGTTGCTGCAAGTGCGAGTCAAACCCGCCATCGATACTCACAGCGAGGACGGCTCGGACCTGCCCCCGTACGTGGGGCGTGATCTGGATGAGGACCTGGAATGGGCAATCGCGACCGGTGGCATGGTGTTGCTACATGGGCGGGCTGCCGTAGGGAAGTCGCGTGCCGGGATTGAGGCACTCCGGCGGCTCCGTCAGCACGATCCGCTGCTGATACCGCGCGACGGCCCAGCCTTACGGGAATTGGTTGCAGCAGGCGCGGTGCCGGACGGCGCTGTGGTGTGGCTGGATGACTTGGAGCTCTACCTCGCTGCGGACGGCCTGGACCTAGCGTTGCTGCAACAGCTGTGCCCGGCCGGCAGGCTGAGCAGGACCGTCGTGGTGGCGACGATGCGCGACGAAGAATTGGCCCGCCACACCATTGCCAGTACTGAATTTGACAGAGTGGACGCGAGGATCGATCGGGCAGCGATCGATTTGATCGCCCAGGTCCAAGGGCGTCGCCGAATTCCGGTGGCCGCCGCTCTCTCTGCCAGCGAACGAGAACGCGCACAGCAAGTGGGTGAGCGTGACGGTCGAGTGCGACGTGCGGTGCAGGCGCCGGAAGGGTTCGCGGAGTACTTGGCGGCAGGCACGGCGATGATGGGTCGATGGTCGATCGGCGACGGCCCGCTGTTTATGGTCGGCCAGGCATTGATCAGCGCCGCGGTGGACTGCCGCCGTGCGGGCTACCACAAACCCGTGTCTATCACGCTGCTAGGTGAGTTGCACCGTCACTACATGGCTCCGACCTGGCGTCATCGCGATGATCTGCCCACGATCGCAGAAGCGCTGCGATGGACCCACCAGCCTGTACTGGGAGCCAGTTCCTGCCTGCAACCTCGTTCTCAGAGCACAGCCCTCGCTTCTGATTACCTGCTGGACCGTTCACGGAGTGGCCAGTCCCCTCTGCCCGAGCGAGTCAATGATATTTTATGGCTCAGATTGCTTGATTCTTCCGCCGCCGTAGACGCTATATCCATTGGTAACGCCGCCTACCATGCGGATCTGGTCGATATCGCTCAAGCAGCCTGGGAAAAGGCGTCCACCGCCAACGTCCGCGCTTTGGTTAACCTCGGAATTCTGATGAAGGAGAAGGGGTGTGAAGACGAAGCTGAAAAGCTCTATCACGCTGCCGCCGACGCAGGCGACACCATCGCTATGGGTCTCGTCGGCATGTTGCTGATGGAGCGGGGTCGTGATGACGAAAGCCTGGACTATCTCCGTCGTGCCGTCGAGGCGGGTGAGACTAAGGCCACCGGCCTATTGGGTATGATGTTGGCCAAGCAGAGGCGTGACGACGAAGCTCTGGGCTACCTCCGCCGAGCTGCTGATGCAGGAGAAACCAACGTATTGGGCACTCTGGGTATCACGCTGGAGAGGCAAGGCCATTACGACGAGGCCGCGGAGTTCTACCGTCGTGCTGTCGATGCAGGTGATACCAAAGTTCTGAACTTTATGAGCAAGATGTTGGTCAGACAGGGGCGTGAGGACGAAGCCATTGAATACCTCCGCCGCGCTGTCGACGCAGGCGAAACCGAGAACGTAGGCGCTCTGGGGGGCCTGCTGGCCAAGCGGGGGCGTGAGGAGGAAGCCATGGACTACTTCCGCAGCGCTGCTGACGCAGGCGATGTCAACGCTATGGCCGCTCTGGGGGGTCTGCTGGCCAAGCGGGGGCGTGAGGAGGAAGCCATGGGCTACCTCCGCAGCGCTGCTGACGCAGGCCACATGAAGGCCGCACAGATCCTGGCCATGCTGCAAAGCCTCCTCCAAGAAGCTGGGGAGGCCCTAGTCCCGATCGACGATGTGGCAGCAGAGAAACCCGACGAGTCGCGTACTGACTGAACGCTTTGGACGCCTGGGGCGAACGTCGACCAACGCCTCGGTGCGAACGTGCTATAGCTGCAACTTCAGCCGACTGCTGACATCAATGTGTGACATCGACGGTGGTGGCCGGCTATGGACTGGCCCTGGTGTGAAGCGAACCTCCCCGAGACGTACGTCTCGGAAACCGCCACGTCAGCGCGGCGAACCCTGCGATTACCTCCGAGCGGTCGCAGGTTCGATCCCTGTCGCGCCCACGGCCGAAGGCCGGCCTTGCTCAGTGGCTTCGCCACTTTCGCGAATGTCGGCTGTGGATGATTTTGGGTGGCCGAGCCCCCAAGCCCCCCACGGTGCGGTTGGTCCCGACCCAGCGTGGTCGCGTTGGTTCGGCCTTGCTTCGCTTGGCCGGCTGGGCGTGCGGCTGGTCCGGCTCGCCATGCGTCGGTGTGCTCGTGCACCACACTGCGGCGTGGCCCGCTGTGATGGCCTCCGGGAATTGGGCTCATGGCTCACCTCCGGTGATCACGGTGAGTGGCTGGGGGAACACCGGTCACTATCTGGAACGGGACGCGGTCGTGCCGTATTTTGTACGGGTTGTCGGGGACGTTTGGGCCCGCCTCCTCCGAAGGACGACTACCTGTGAAGCGCAAGGGCAAGGTCGCGAAGCCCGTCCCGGCCACCGTCACGCAGGAGCAGATCAAGCTGCTCGCGCTGGTGGAGCAAGGGGGCGTGCACCGCGGGGCCACCAGCTGGTACCTGGAGCACCGGCCGGCCAAGCAGTGGGACGCGGAGGACCTGGAGATTCTCCAGCTGCGTCGCTGGATCACGTGGGAGCGGCCGGATCGGGCCATGGACCACGGGATGGCCGCGCCCGTCGACATCACGCCAGAAGGGCGGGCGGCGTTGCAGCACCACCTGCCCGGATGGGTGTTGGGGCGCAAGGCCATTGCCGCGCCGCCGCCTCGGTTGCCGGCGGTGGAGACGATCAGGGTGCTCGACGCGCTCCAGTGACCGGAACGGTCGGTGGACATCTCGGCCCGGCACGGTAGAACGGTGGCGACGCCAACTCTTCCGGGGGAGCGAAGCTCATGTCGAACCTGTTGACCGGTGGTGAATTGCGGGCGCGTGAGCACCATCGGATCGAGGACGACGCGCGGGCGGCAGGGCCGCTGCACGACGCCACGCGGCCCGACGGGGTGCGGGTGAAGGTCGTCACGGTTGGGCTGGAGCTCGCTCGCAAGCTTCTCGCCGACAGGCGGCTCTCCAAGGACAGCGACGCGTTGCAGAAGGAGATCAAGCGTCAGCTCGCGGAGCTCGGCAGCACGCAGAGCGAGCTTGCCGGGCTTTTCGGGCCGAGCATGCTCAACAGCGACAACCCGAAGCACGCGCGGTTGCGGGCGCTCGCGGTCAAGGCGTTCAACGCCGCGGCGGTGCAGCGGCTCGCGCCTCGCATCGAGGAGATCACCGCGGAGCTGATCGGCCGGTTGCCGGTCGGTGTGGAAGTCGACCTCGTCGAGGCGCTGGCCGTGCCGATGCCGTTGCACGTCATCGGTGAGGTGCTCGGTGTGCCGGAGAGGGATCGGGCGCGGGTTCGCGCGTTGATCCAGACGATGATGTCGATGGACCCCGAGGTGTCGCAGCCCGCGAGCGACGCGCTGGGTGGTTACTTCCACGCCCTGCTCACCGGTGCCGAACTCGACGAGGGCTCGTTGTTCGGGTCGTTGGTCGCGGCTGACGACGATGGTGACCGTCTTACCCACGACGAGCTCATGGCGATGGCGTTCCTTCTCGTCGTGGCGGGCCATGAGACCACGGCCGGTCTCATCACGAATGTCGTGCATGACGCGTTGGACAACGGCCTGTGGGAGAAGGCCGCCGCGGACCCCGGTCTGGTGCCGGTGCTGGTCGAGGAGACGCTGCGGCACAACTCGCCGGTGCGCAACTCCACGCACCGCATCACGACCGAGGCGCTCGAGATCGACGGGGTCGAGGTGCCGGAGAACACCCTGCTGCTGATCAACCTCGGCGCCGCCGGACGGTGTCCCGTTGCGCACGAGGACGCTGCGCGGTACCGCGTCGACCGGGCCACGTGACGTTCGGGCACGGGCCGCACTTCTGCCTCGGTGCCGGGCTTGCCCGGCTCGAGACCGAGATCGTCCTGCGTGAGCTCACCGCCCGGTTCCCGCGCACCACCTACTCCGGTGACGAGCAGCCCGTGGTGGTGTGGAACGACATCATGGCCAGCTCGAAAACCCTTCCCGTCGTGCTGAGGGCCTGACCTACGCTGGTGTGCGTGGAGATCATCCAAGGGGGACCGGAACACGTCGACGCGGCCGCGCTCATCTGGGCGCACGCCGTGACCGCGCGGGACGGCTACGACGAGGTTCCTACGCTCGAAGAGGCGCGGCCCGGCATCGAGAACGCGTTGGCGAACGAGCCGTCGCTGTTGTTGCTGGCGCTCGAAAACGGTGAGCCGGTTGGCTTTCTGGCGGGAGGTCCACAGGGGACAGGGACCGCGTTCATCAACTACGTCGGCGTGCATCCCGACGCGTGGGGCAGGCGGGTCGGTGAGGCGTTGCTGCGCGCGCTGCCCGATGCGCTGACAGAGCGCGGATACACGGGCGCGGAGCTGTTGGTCTTCGTCGACAACGTGCGTGGCGTGCGCCTCTACGAACGCCTCGGATGGATCAAGGTCGGCGACCCCGCGCCGCATCCGAGCACCGGCCGGGTGGAGCAGCGCTACTCGTTCTCCCTCGCGCAGGCGCAACTGGGGCGTGAGAGCGTTTAGCCGGGGATTAGGGGATCAACCCCAATGCGTCTGACCAGGGCTATCCCCGAGTCCATTTGAGACGTAACTTTTGGTTCATGTCAGTGCGCACCTTCGCCGTCGTGGTCGGTCTCGCGTTCCTGCTCGGTGGAGGTGCGATCCTGTTCGTCATGCTGGCCGTCGAGGCGCCCAGCGGCTCGCTGATCCCCTGCGGCAACGGTCTGGGCCTCGGTTTCGACGAGCCGGCGACTGCCGCTGCCGGTCAGGCCTATGTGGACATCTGCGCCGATTTGAGGCATCGCAGACTGCTCTGGGCGTTGCCGGTGATGGGCGTGGGCGCACTACTGCTGATCGGCTCTTTGGTCTCTTCACTCAACGCTACTCGCCGGTAAGGTCGCGGCATGACGTGGATGGTCTACGGCGCCAACGGCTACACCGGACGCCTCATCGCGGAGCTCGCGATCGAGCGCGGAGAACGGCCGATCCTCGCGGGGCGCTCGCGGGAGAAGGTCGAGCCGATCGCTCTCGAACTGGGCCTGGAGCACCGGGCGTTCGACCTGAGCCGGGCGAGTGATCACCTGAAGGACGTCGAGGCCGTCGTGCACTGCGCGGGCCCGTTCGCCCACACGTCCGCGGCGATGGTCGACGCCTGCCTGGATACCGGCACGCACTACCTCGACATCACCGGTGAGATCGACGTGTTCGAGTCCATTGGCCTGAGGGACGCCGACGCGCGTGAAGCCGGCATCGCGCTGCTCCCCGGTGCTGGGTTCGACGTCGTTCCCACGGACTGCGTCGCCGCGATCCTCAAGAACGCCCTGCCGACCGCCACCCACCTCGACCTCGCGTTCGTCGTCGGGGGAGGAGCGAGCGCGGGGACGGCCAGGACGTCGGTCGAGGCCGCCGCGGTCGGTGGGCGGATCAGGGAGAACGGGGAGCTGAAGGGCGTCCGCATCGGCCACCGTCGCCGCACCGCCCGCTTCCGCTCCGGCCCGCGCGAGGTCGGCAGCATCCCGTGGGGTGACGTCAGCACCGCCTACCGGTCGACCGGCATCCCGAACATCACGACGTTCACCGTCGTGCCGGGCGTGCTCGGGCAGCTGCAGCAGGTGTTCGCCCCGGTGTTGCAGACATCGCTCGTGCAGACGTTCGCGAAGAGCGTCGCCGGCAAGGTCAAGGGCCCCGACGAGCGCAAGCGCGCGAACACGAGGGCCGAGGTGTTCGGCGAGGCCTGGGACGACCAGACCAAGGTCGAGTGCGCGATCACCACGCCCAACGCGTACAGCCTCACCGCCGACTCCGTGCTCCGCGCCGTCGGCAAGATCGGCGGCGTCGCACCCGGCGTTCACACGCCGTCGAGCGCGTTCGGTGCCGACTTCGTCCGCGAGCTGGACGGCGTCGTGGCGGGCGAGGTGCGTTTCTCCTGACCGGGAGGGGTCCCGGCGCCCTGCCGCCACGCTGTGTGCATGGGCGACTTCGAACTGACAATCGACACTCTTCACAGGGTGGTCGCTGAGCACGGCAAGGTGCACGACGACCTGACCGCCGCCAACCTGAAGTGCCAGCCGCTCGCGGAGATCCGGCCTCCGATGCGGGACCCCGCGACCACCGGCTACGTCACCGCGGCCAGCCAGGCGGGCCGGCAGCACCTCGACGCCGTCACCAGGATCGAGCGGGAGCTGCAGGCACGGATCGACGCGCTGAAGGCGTCGGTCGACCAGTACGAGAAGACGGAGCGGGCCAACCAGCGACGGCTGGCGGTGCAGGACTGATGGCCGGGCTCAGCGGATACGACATCTGGCAGATGGCGTCGCAGGGCGAGAGCCCCGAGGTGCTCATCAAGGCAGCGGACGTGTCGCAGAGCGCGCGCACGCGGATCGAGAACCTCAGCGCGGAGCTCCGCCGGCTCACCGGCCAGCTCCAGTCGAACTGGCAGGGCAAGGCGTCGGACCGCGCCGCCGAGGCCGCGCAGCCGATCGACCAGGCGCTCCAGCGGGCGCAGGAGGCCCTGGACCAGGCCGACGTCTCGTTGCGGGCGCAGGCGGACAGGTACGCCGCGTTCAAGAAGCAGGTCATGCCGATGGCGACGCCCCAGCCGCCGGAGCTGACCCTCTTCGACCAGCTCACGCCGTGGGACACCGACAGCGAGCTCGCCCGCAAGGCGTGGTTCGCGGCCGACGCGAACAACCGCCGTGTCTACGCGGAGTACGCCGCGGCCACCGGGCAGAACCAGGCGACCCTGCCGCAGATGGCTCAGGCATCCGGTGGCGTGCTCGCGACGGCCACCGCGGTCCAGGCCACGGCAGGACCGGGCGTGCAGGGCGCGACGTCCACTCCTCCCCAGGTCGGCGACGCGGGTGCGACGTCGCCCTCGTCAGCCGGATCTTCCAGTGGTGACAAGGCATCCGCGCCGCCGTCGACGAACGGTGGTGGCGGCGGCAAGACGTCCGCGAGCAACGCCGGTGGGGGCGACGGCGGCGGTGGCGGTCTTGCCGGACGGGTGCCCACCGGCCAGGCGCCGGCCGTTCCGAAGCAACCCGGTGACCGGACGACGGTCGCCGACCTGCCCAGTGGCGTGCCGGCCGTGCCGCTGGCCACGCGGCCACCGTCGGCCAGGGACACGGCGCACACGTCGGGCGTTCCGAAGGGCGACCACCTGGCGGGCGCCGCCGGAATGCTGCCGGGCGGGATGGGCATCGGCGATCCGACCGGAACGAGGGGGCAGCGGACGTCCCAGTCTCCAGGTGACCGCTCTGCCGTTCTCGGCAAGACGCTCACCAACGCTCCCGTGACGGCCGGTGCGCGCGGGGCGGTGGGCAAAGTCGGTGCGACCGGTGTGGGTGGCTTCGCGCCGCACGCCGCACATGCGCGTGAGGAGGAAGACCGGGAGCACAAGCGGACCGTGTACCTGGAGGAGGACGCGGACGCGATCATCGGCAGCTTGCCCGGCAGCGTGGCACCCGTGATCGGGGAGGACTGATGTTGCGCGCACCGGTGGTCCTGTCGGACACGGCGTTCGACGTGCTGTGGCACCACGACGACCTCGGCGAGCACCACACCGTGCTGCACGTGTCGCCGAGCGAGGCCAACGCACTGGAAGTCGAGCACGCACTGCACCGCGAGGGTGTGCGGATCGACGACACGCTGGATGCCTTGCGGGTACTGGCATTCGCCGACTTCGAGTGCTTCGGGTGGATCGGGTTCACCCGCGAGGACACGCTGCCCGTCGTGGCGGCCACCGCCGGACGGCACGGCGTCTTCGCGTTGCGGGACAACGGTTACGTGCGGATCGAGGCGGTGCGGGGCAACCCGGCGGACACGCTTCTGGCGCACCTTCCCGAGATGCCGCCAGGAAGGGGCGCGTCGATCAACGCGCGCGCCGGCGAGGCACAGCACTCACGAGCGCTGGACGAGCTGATGCAGCGCCCGCGAACGTGCGTCGCGAAGCTCTACGCGGCCAGGCGGGACCGGCACGGGCGGCGCCGGCGGTCGGAGTCGTTCCTCACCACCATCGACTGCCCGGACGGCCGCTGGCTCGTCACCCGGTACACCGACGGCCGCGGTGAGCGCTGGGTGCACGCCACCCCCGCCACCCACCACATCGTCAGCGAATGGCTGCACCGCCTCGCGGCCTGATCGAACGTCAACTCTGCAAAGGAGATCTCATGGCAATGCGCAAGGGCCTCGCGGCCGCGACCGCGGTGGCATTGCTGCCGGTGGCCGCGATGGCGGCGGACGCGGCGGAGAGAGCCGCGGCGACCCTGCCCGTCACCGCGGTGGTGGCCAGCGGCGACGACGGCAACGTGCCCGCGAACACCCTGGACGGCAACCTGGGGACCCGCTGGTCGGCGAAGGGCGACGGCGCGTGGATCAGCTTCGATCTCGGCGCGGCCCAGCCGGTGTCCGCGGTGAGCATCGCGTGGCACCAGGGCGATCAGCGCACGGCGACGTTCGACCTGCTGACGTCCGCCGACGGCAGCACGTGGGCACCGGCGGCGGAGGGACTGACCAGCCGCAGGACGCTCGCCCAGGAGGTGTACGACATCCCCGACGCCGAAGCGCGGTACGTGCGGATCGTCGGCCACGGCAACTCGTCGGGCAACGGGTGGAACTCGATCACCGAGGTCGACGTGCTCGGGCCTGGCGGCGGTGATCCCGCTCCGTGCGAACGGCCGGCGCAGGTGCTCGACCTGCGGAACTGGAAGATCACGCTGCCGGTCGACGACCCGGACAAGGACGGCACGCAGCCGCGCGAGATCACCCAGCCGAAGCTGGACGGCTTCGCGCAGGACCCGTGGTTCGTCACCGACTCCGGCTGCAAGGGCGTGCGGTTCCGCGCGCCCGTCAACGGAGTCACCACTCAGAACAGCAAGAATCCGCGATCCGAACTGCGGGAGATGACCGACGACGGCACGAAGCTCGCGAGCTGGTCCTCGACCTCCGGCAAGCACACCATGGTCGTCGAGCAGGCCGTCACGGCATTGCCGAAGGAAAGGCCCTACGTGGTCGTCGGGCAGATCCACGACTCGAGTGACGACGTCACCGTGTTCCGCCTCGAAGGCACCAAGCTCTATCTCACGAATGGGGACAACAGTCGGTACAAACTGATTGACGACGACTACCGGCTCGGGACCCGGTTCCAGGCGAAGTTCGAGGTCAGCGACGGCAAGGTCAGGGCGTATTACAACGACCAGCTGGTCGGCACCATCGCGACGTCGTTCTCCGGCGGCTACTTCAAGGCCGGTGCCTACACGCAGGCCAACTGCGGGAACTCCGCGCCGTGCGACGCGAGCAATTTCGGGCAGGTCACGATCTACAAGCTCACGGTCACCCATCGCTGACAGGCGCTTTTCCACGTGCGCGCGCATTTGTGAGAAACGCTTCGATTCGCACCCTATGGTGGTGACGGAGCGGAATCACTAAGCTGCGGTGCGTGCGTACGGGGGATTTGGTCGACGGGCGCTATCGGCTCGAAGACGCGAAGGGATCCGGCTCCGGGGGAATCGTCTGGACCGCGTTCGACACGAAGCTCAAGCGGACGGTCGCGCTCAAACGCCCGCACGGCGCGGTGAGCGCGGCCGACCGCGAGCAGTTCCGGCGCGAGGCCGAGATCGCGGCACAGGTGCACCACCCGAACCTGATCGCGGTCTTCGACGCCGTGGACGGCTGGCTCGTGATGGAGCACCTGGAGTCGAGAAGCCTGGATCTGATCCTGGCCGACGGCCCGCTGCCGGCGGACCGGGTCGCGCGGATCGGCGTGCAGACCGCGGCGGCGCTGGCCGCCGTCCACGCGCGCGGCATCGTCCACCGCGACGTCAAGCCGGGCAACGTTCTCGTCGCCGCCGACGACCTCACCAAGCTGACGGACTTCGGCATCTCCGTCTGGCGCGAGGTCACCGGGTTCGACGACGCGCGGGTCAGCGGCACGCCCGCGTACACCGCGCCGGAGGTGGCGGCCGGGCATCCCGCCGGCCGCGAGTCGGACGTGTTCTCGCTCGGCGCGACGCTCTACGCGGCGCTGGAGGGGACACCGCCGTTCGGCACGGACGAGCCGGCCGTGGTGCTCGAACGGGCCCGCGCCGGTGAGATTCCCCCGATGCGGCACGAGGGTCCGCTCGCGGACCTGCTCGCCGAGATGCTGCAGCGCAAGCCGGGCCGGCGTCCGTCGGCGGAGAAGGTGCGGCAACGGCTGCGCGAGATCGTCGGCGACTGGGAACCGTCCGCCGCGCCGCCCGCCGGACCGCCGTGGTGGCGGCGCAGGACTTTCCAGGCCGCCGGTGCCGGCGTGGTCGTGGTGGCGCTGACGGCGGCGGTGGTCGCGTTGGCACAACCCGGATCGAGCCGCGCCGACCTGGTCGGGGACGAGCGCACGGCCGAACCGTGCGCGCTGCTTCAGGCGAGCGACTTCACGGAGTTCGGCCCGCCGGAGCTGAAACCCAAGTGGGGCAACTTCAACCGCTGCGACGTGCTGATCGACGTGGGGCGGGAGGAGAAGCTCCGGGTCGAGCTGCAGCTCGCCACCATGGCGTCCCAGCTGCGCAACGCGACGTGGCGCACGATCGCCGCCCCGCCGTTCGAGGTCCTCGACGTCCCGTCGGGCGACGAGCCGGAGTGCAACCGGCTGGTGATCATCGACGACAGGTACGGGGTGCGGTTGACCGCGGGACTGGAAGACTCCCCGAAAGACCTGTGCAAGATCGCCGACGTCGCGGTGGAGCGGGTGCGGCAGGTGCTGCGCGCGGGTCCGATTCCCCGTCGCACCGAAGAATTCCCGCCCGGATCGGCCGCGCGCATCGACACGTGCGGTCTGCTGCCCGCCGACGCGCTGCCGAGCTTCACCGCCGGCGTGAACGTGTTCGGTGGCTGGTCCTGCAAGTGGTACACGGCGACCACCCAGACCGGTGTGCACGTGCGTTATGACCAGCACGAGGCCAGGTGGCCGATCAAGGGAACGCTGAAGCCCGTGGGCGGCCATGAGGCCTACCTCCAGGAGTCCGACGACGAGTGCACGTACCGGGTGCCCTACCACCCGTCGAACCAGCCGAAGGTCGCTCTCGTCGACGTGTTGATGCTGACCGTGTCGGACGGGCCGAAGGACCAGCGGTGCGCCATGGCCGAACGGCTGACCAAGATCGCGGCCGACAACATGAACCGCTGACCGGGAGGGGTCCCGCGCGGCAACGTCCACACTCCTGGGATGTACGCGACTTTCGAGGAGCCGGCCATGAAACACGACAGTCTGGCGCGCGGGGTGGCCGGTGCGGCTCCCGGCGCGGTCGTCGCACTCACCGTCAGCGGCAAGGTGAGCGCCGCACCCGTGGGCGGTGCGTCGATCCGGTTCGGCCGCAACCGTCCCGCGGTCGACGTCTGCGTCGGTGAGACCGATCTGCGGGTGAGCCGCCTGCACGGGGTGCTGACCCACGACAGCGGCCGGTGGTGGGTGAGCAACACCGGTCAGCTGCCCATCCGGCTGCCGGGAACGCGGTTGCTGTTCAAGGACGAGGACCCGCTCCCGCTGTCGGACGGGTACACGCCGCTGTTCGTCCGCGGTGTGCGCGAACACCTGCTGGAGGTGTACGTCGCCGGTGAGGACGGCGGCCAGCCCGCGACGCTGCACAGCGCGGCGACCCAGCAGCCGAAGCGGTGGCGGCTCACCGAGGACGAACGGCTCCTGCTCGTCCTTTTGGGACAGCGGTACCTGCTGCACGAGGCGAACCCTCAGCCCGTGCAACGAAGTGAGGTCGCGGCCGCCATGGCGGAGCTGCGGGCAGGCCAGGACTGGAACGTCAAACGGGTGGACCGCGTGATCGCCGACGTGCGGGCGCGGTTGTCCAAGGCAGGGGTGACGGGCCTGCGGCGCGAGGAGGTCGGCGAGCCCGTCGGCAACTCGCTCAACGACAACCTGCTCAAGGAGCTGGTGCTGTCGACCACGCTGGTGCCGCCGGATCTCGCACTGCTGGACGAGCTGTACTGAGGAAGCAGGCCACCCGGCCTGCTTCCTCGGCGGGGCTCAGCGCGGGGCGAGCAGGCTCGTGATCTCCTGCGACGCGGAGACGGTGAGCAGGTGCTGGAGGTTCTCCGGGAGCTCCTCGCCGCGCTTCTGCTTCGCCTGCGCGTAGAGGCGGCCGGCGCGGTAGGAGGAGCGGACCAGCGGGCCCGCCATCACACCGAGGAAGCCGATCTTCTCGGCCATCTCCTTGTGCTCGACGAACTCCTCCGGCTTCACCCAGCGCTCGACCGGGTGGTGCCGCGGCGACGGGCGCAGGTACTGGGTGATGGTGATGATGTCGCAGCCCGCGTCGTAGAGGTCGGCCAGCGCCTCGGTGACCTCCTCGGGGGTCTCGCCCATGCCGAGGATCAGGTTCGACTTGGTGACCAGGCCGAACTCGCGGGCCTTGGTGATCACCTCGAGGGAGCGCTCGTAGCGGAACGCGGGGCGGATGCGCTTGAAGATCCGCGGGACGGTCTCCAGGTTGTGCGCGAGGACCTCGGGACGCGACTCGAAGACCTCGTTCAGCTGCTCGGGGATCGCGTTGAAGTCCGGGATGAGCAGCTCGACGCCGGTGCCGGGGTTCAGCTCGTGGATCTGGCGGACGGTCTCCGCGTACAGCCACGCGCCGCCGTCCTCGAGGTCGTCACGAGCGACACCCGTGACCGTGGAGTAGCGCAGGCCCATCGCCTGGACACTCTCGGCGACGCGGCGGGGTTCGTCGCGGTCGAGGTCGGCGGGCTTGCCCGTGTCGATCTGGCAGAAGTCGCAGCGCCTGGTGCACTGCTCGCCGCCGATCAGGAACGTGGCCTCGCGGTCTTCCCAGCACTCGTAGATGTTGGGACAGCCGGCCTCTTCGCAGACCGTGTGCAGGCCCTCGCGCTTGACCAGACCCTTGAGCTCCCGGTACTCGGGGCCCATCTTCGCCCGCGTCTTGATCCACGAGGGCTTCTTCTCGATCGGCGTCTGGCTGTTGCGGACCTCGAGCCGCAGCAGCTTCCGACCCTCCGGTACCACAGTCACGACCTCACCCTACGCTGCGACCTGGCGTGTCCGGCGTCACGTGCCGTCTGGTCAGGGCAGATCTGGCGTGATGCCCGTCAGTTTCACGGTGAGGTCCCACAGCCGGCTCGCGGCGAGGTCGTCGCGGGCGGCAGAGGTCATCCCCGCCTTGGTGGGGTGGCCGCGCAGACCCCGGAAGCCGTCCGGGCCGTAGTACTCGCCGCCGCGCGCCTCGGGAGACGTCGCCGCGTAGAGCTGCGGCAGTGCGCCCATCTCCACGGACTGGGAGAACAGGTGGCTGATCCTGCCGCCGATCCGCATGATCGACGACTTGTGCGCGTCGGCCATGTTGTTGGTCAGTTCGGTGGCCGTCATGCCGGGATGGGCCGCAATGGACGTCACGTCCGATGCGCGACGTTCCAGCTCGCGTGCGAACAGGATGTTGGCCAGTTTGGACTGGCTGTAGGCACCGCTGGAGCTGTACGAGCGGCGCTCCCAGTTCGGGTCGTCGAAGTTCATGCGGCCGTATTGGTGCATGAGCGACGACACGGTCACCACGCGCGCGCCTGGACGTTGCCTCAGCGCGGGCAGCAGCAGCCACGTCAGGGCCGCGTGGCCCAGGTGGTTGGTGCCGAACTGGCGCTCGAAACCGTCGACCGTCTTGCCGTACGGGACGGCCATGATGCCCGCGTTGTTGATGAGGACGTCGAGCGTGGCGACCTGCTCGGCGGCGGAGCGAACGGAGCCGAGGTCGGCGAGGTCGAGTTCGAGAACCTCGGCGGAGCCCTGCACCGTTCGCCGTGCCGCTTCACCTCGTTGGACGGAGCGACAGCCCATGATCACGTGGGCCCCCTTGGCCGCGAGCACCTGGGCGGTGCGCAGGCCGAGACCGGAGTTCGCGCCGGTCACCAGGACGGTGCGGCCGGTCTGGTCGGGGATGTCGGCTTCGCTCCAACGACTCATGGAGTCATTCCTACCGTCCGGTAACTGCTGAGCGAAAGGTGTGCATCGAGCACGGCGCGCAACACCGGCTCGTCCGCGGCCAGTTCGGCGGTGACGAGGTGCTCGTCGACCGGCCCGTCCAGCGCGGCGGCCTCCATGCGCGCGGTCAGCTTGTTCTGCCAGCGGTGATCGAGCGCCAGCAGCAGTTCGTTCAGTGAGGAGAAGACGTCCGGATCCACGATCAGCGGTGCGGACGGGTCGCGCCGGGCGTCGCGCAGCACGGCGTCGAGTGCGTCACGGCGGCGGTAGTGGTCTGCCCAGCCCATGTCTCGTACCCCCGGTCTCTCGCATACTCCTGGTATGACACGACCATACCACCGGTACGTACCGTCGGTATGTGAGATACGTTGCGGCCGTGCGAACACGACGGGCGGAGTACTCGGAGTCGACCAGGCAGGCGCTCGTGGACAGCGCCGTCGACCTGTTCACCAAGCGCGGGTACGCCGGGACCTCGCTCGACGAGGTCGTCAAACGCGCCCGCGTGACCAAAGGCGCGCTCTACCACCACTTCAGCGGCAAGCAGGCGTTGTTCGAGGCGGCGTTCGCGCAGGTCGAGACGCGGGCGATCGAGTCGCTCACCGCGGTGGTCACGGCGGACGGTGACGCGTGGGACACCGCGGTCGCCGGCCTGCGGGCGTACGTCCGCAAGTGCCTGGACCCCGAGTACCAGCGGATCATCATCCACGAGGCGCCGGTCGTGATGGGCTGGGAACGCTGGCGTGAGGCGGAGGAGCACTTCAGCTTCGGTCTGCTCCGCACGGCCGTTCAGCTGCTCGTCGACGCGGGGGAGATCGAGGAAGCGCCCGTGGAGATCATGGCCAGGTTGCTGTTCGGCGCGTTGTCCGCGGGTGCCAGCACGATCGCGAGCTCGTCCGACCCGAAGCGCACCGGGCGCGAGGTGGAACGCGCGATCCTGCGCGTGCTGGAGGGTTTGCGCACGAAGTAGCCCGGCCGGTCTTTTGTGGCCGAATCGTGCACGTGGTTTCCGGTTCGGCCATTCGCGTGCCGTGATCGACCGATGACACAAGGTAATGTGCCGTTTTCCATTTCTGAAGACTTTGGCTCATTCGGAGTAATGCTCGGTGGTGTTGGCGCCGATCCTTGTCCTGTCTGGTGACCGAGTGTAAAACTCGAAATGGTGACCTGAGGGGGGAGGCAGGTGGACGGATGATCAAAGTGTTACTCGCCGAGGACGTGCAAATGGTCCGCGGTGCTTTGGTCGCGTTGTTGAACCTTGAACCGGATATCGACGTCGTCGCCTCCGTGGCGAAGGGCGATGAAATTCTTCCCGCGGTGGTGGCGAACAAGCCGGACGTGGCGGTGCTCGACATCGACCTGCCCGGCATGGACGGGCTGTCCGCCGCCACCGCGATCCACGACACCGCCCCGGCGACGCGCACGTTGATCCTCACGAGCCTCGGCAGGCCGGGCACCCTGCGCCGGGCGCTCAACGCCAGGGTCAACGGCTTCATCCTCAAGGACGCCCCGATCGGCGAGCTCGCGGCCGCGATCCGCGGTGTGTCCGTCGGGCGACGAGTGATCGACTCCCAGCTCGCGCTGTCGGCGTGGGACACCGACGACTGCGTGCTGACGCCGCGCGAGCTCGAGGTGCTGCGGCTCGCGTCCGACGGGGCCGACGCGACGGAGATCGCGACCACCCTGTTCCTGTCCGTCGGCACCGTGCGCAACTACCTGACCGCCGCGACGGCCAAGCTCGACGCCCGCAACCGCGTCGACGCGGTCCGCATCGCCCGCAAGTCCGGCTGGTTCTGACCGCCTTCGAGCAGCCCTCCAGGGGTGGGGCGGACCCTCGACGCCGAGGTGATCAGAATGCTCGAACCAGCGCCCACCCGGCTCGGCCTCGACGGCAAGATCGCGATCGTCGCCGGCGGCACCCGAGGTCTCGGGCTGGCCGTCGCGACCAAGCTGTGCGACAACGGCGTCCACGTCGTCCTGCCGTGCCCTGCCGAGGATCCTGACGCCGAGCGCGCGCAGATCGTCCTGAGCGGGCGGCCGGGACCGGTGACGTTCCTCGCCGCCGACGCCGCGGACGAGGCCGGCATCCGCGCGGTGCTCACCGAAGTCACCCAGACCTGGGAACGGCTGGACCTGTACGTCCACCT
The DNA here is from genome assembly GCF_014648475.1 of Lentzea flava. Lineage (GTDB taxonomy): Bacteria > Actinomycetota > Actinomycetes > Mycobacteriales > Pseudonocardiaceae > Lentzea > Lentzea flava. The sequence continues at coordinate 36,952 of NZ_BMRE01000050.1, forward strand.
GGTCACCTCGCCGGACCTCTGGCCGCTGGTGGGCGCGGCCGACGGGCTCGCCAAGGCGTTCGACGGCGGCGGGCGCGTGGTGGTCGCCGGGTACACCGTGACGCCGGTCGGGGACGCGGTGCGGGAGCTGGCGCTGGGCCTGGCGCAGCACCGGGTCGCGGTCAACGCCGTCGTCACGCCGGTGGTCGACCACGGGCCGATGAACACCGATCCCGAACTGATGGCACGCCTCGCCATCCGCTGCCCGTCCGGCCGCCTCACGGTGCCCGGCGACGTCGCGGACGCGGTGGCGTTGCTGTGCACGGACGAGGCGGCGTGGATCCAGGGCGAGGTGATCACCGTCGACGGCGGACTCGGGCTGCGACGCGCGGGCTAGACCGGTCCCTGGCCGGAAACGGCCGCAATCGTCACGGCCGCCGATCACGCTCCGATGCCGGTGACTGTTCCATTTGCAGCATCCCCCGCTGACGGAAAGTCATCGCGCGATCACGGATTCGTGATCGCGTTAGGGCATTCGGCCCAACTGCTTGTCGGACCCGGTGACCGAGTGTAGAAACCCTTTTAGGACAAGCGTCTGACGGCTTGGGGGAAGCTCGATGATTAGCGTGTTGCTCGCCGAGGACGTGCAAATGGTCAGGGGTGCGCTCGAAACCCTCTTGAACCTGGAGCCGGATATAGAAGTCGTTGCGTCCGTCGCAACCGGTGGCGAAATCGTGCCGGCGGTTAACAAGAATAGGCCGGATGTGGCGGTGCTCGACATCGACCTGCCCGGCATGGACGGGCTTTCCGCCGCCATGATGATTCACGAGAGCTCCCCGGCCACGCGCACGCTGATCCTCACCAGCCTCGGCAGACCGGGCACCCTGCGCAGGGCGCTGAACGCACGGGTGAACGGCTTCATCCTCAAGGACTCACCGGTGAACGAGCTCGCCGACGCGATTCGCGGGGTCGCCGTCGGTCGCCGGGTGATCGACACCCAGCTGGCGCTCGCCGCGTGGGACGGTGACGAGTGCCCGCTCACCCCGCGCGAGCTGGAGGTGCTGCGGCACGCCGCGGACGGCGCCAGCGCCACCGAGATCGCCGAGGTGTTGTTCCTGTCCGTGGGCACCGTGCGCAACTACCTCACGACGGCGTCGGCCAAGCTGGACGCCCGCAACCGCATCGACGCGGTGCGCATCGCCCGCACCTCCGGCTGGCTCTGAGGCGCCACCGCTCAGTCGCGCACCAGGGGGATCGTGCTGCGCAGGTGGAAACGGCCGTCGTCGGTGCGCCGGGCGACGAGTTCGCCGCTCACCTGGTCCACCCGCTCCGCGAGGTTCTGCAGGCCGCTGCTGGTCGGGTCGGCCTCGTCCTCGCGCACGCCGTCGTTGATGATGTCCAGCACGACGACGTTCGTGGTCTGCCGGACGTTGATGTGGCACTCCTCGGCCTTGCTGTGCCGCAACACGTTCGTCACGCCTTCGCGCAGCACGGTGGCGAGCACGGTCTCCACCTCGTCCGGCAGCGAGTCGTGCTCGACGGACGCCCGCACGTCCACGCCGGCCGCCGCGAGCAGCGCCTGGGCCGAGGTGGACGCCTCCTCGAACGACATCGGCCGGTACCCGTGCGCGACGGCGCGCACGTCGGCCAGCGCGTGGCCCGCGACGTCGACGATCTCCTCCAGCTGGCCCCGTGCCTGGTCGGGGTCGTCGAGCAGCAGCCGGTGGCTCAGCTCGCTCTTCAGCTTGATCGCCGAGAGGCTGTAGCCGAGCAGGTCGTGCAGGTCGCGGGAGACGCGGGCGCGTTCCGCCCGGTGCGCGTTCCTGACGTTCTGCACCAGCTCCGCGAACCACGGCAGGCCGTACAACAGCAGTGCCACCGTCGTCGTCGCGACCGCGGACAGCGCCATCTGCGCCGGCGAGGGCTGCATGAGTGCGCCGAACACGACCGTCGCCGCGACGATCCCCAGCCCCGCCGCCTTGGGCCACACGACCAGCGCGCTGGCCGCGACGAAGCCGGTCGTGCCGGCGGGCGGGTGGCCGAACGCCAGCACCGGCCCGATCACCAGAGCGGCCTGCACCGCCAGCAGGACGTGCCCCAGCGGTGGGCGCACCGTGACGAACGGGCGGCTGAAGTACGCGAGCTGAAGCGCCGTCACGGCGCCAACGGCCGCGATCTCGAACGTCGACCGGAGCGGATCGAGGTCCCGCGTGAAGACGAGGGCCGCGTCGACCAGTGCGAGGCCGCACACGATCAGCACGGTTGTCCGCGTGACATGCGATGCCGTCGGCGTAGTGACAGCGGCCATGCCACCTGAACGACCCACGGATGCCTCACCCCCACAGGTGCCCGTTGTCGATGAACGTGATCCTACGGCGGAACAACGGCCGTCGTAGCGGTGAACACGGAGCGCGTTCACATGATCACTGCGTGAATTTCTCACGTGGTCGCACAGGACCACGCCACTGAGGACTCGTGCCGTGCTCCGTGGCGTGCACAAGCGCTGCTCGGGTGCACTTGAAGTGCAGATCCCGTACTGGTCGACAGGGGGAAGGACCGATGGAGATCAAGGTTTTGGGACCGCTGGAAGCCCGTGAGAACGGCGTGTCCATCACGCCGACCGCGAGCAAGCCGCGGCAGCTGCTCGCACTGCTCGCGCTGCAGGCCGGTCACGTCGTCACCGTGCCCACGCTCATCGAAGAGCTGTGGGGGATGGCCCCGCCGCGCAGTGCGCTCACGACGTTGCAGACCTACGTGCTCCAGGTGCGCCGCAAGATCAACGCGGCGATGCCGGGAGAGGACGTCGCGGCGGCGAAGGACGTGCTGGTCACCCGCTACGGCGGCTACCTGCTCAACGTGGCGCCGGAGAACGTCGACGTCCGCAGCTACGAGCGGCTCGCCACGGCGGGCCAGCGCGCGATGGAGACCGGTGACCTCGAGTCCGCGTCCCGGCTGCTCGGCCAGGCGCTCGAGGTGTGGCGCGGACCGGTGCTGGTCGACGTCCAGGTCGGCACGAAGCTCGCCATGGAGGTCACCCGGCTGCAGGAGAGCCGGCTCGGCGTGCTGGAGTCGCGCATCGACGCCGATCTCCGGCTGGGCAGGCACCAGTCGATGATCAGCGAGCTGTCGATGCTCACGGCGCAGCACCCGATGCACGAGAACCTCTGCGCGCAGTACATGCTCTCCCTGTACCGCTCCGGCAGGCAGTGGCGGGCGCTGGAGGCCTTCCAGGCGCTGCGCGACACGTTGATCGAGGAGCTGGGCCTCGAACCGTCGATGCGGCTGCGGCAGTTGCAGCGCGCGATCCTCAGCTCGGATCCGGCGCTGGACACGTCGATGTCCGTGAAGTCGCTGGAACGTCAGCTCGCCGGTTAGCCCGCCGACGTCATGAACGGTGCGCTGGCATTGATCAAGGCACTCGAGGCCGTCGGGTGCGAGACGGTGTTCGGCATTCCCGGCGGGGCGATCCTGCCCGCCTACGACCCGTTGTTCGACTCGGCGAAGATCCGGCACGTGCTGACGAGGCACGAACAGGGCGCCGGGCACGCGGCCTCCGGCTACGCGCAGGCGACCGGCAGGGTCGGCGTGTGCATGGCGACGTCGGGGCCGGGCGCGACGAACCTGGTGACGCCGCTCGCCGACGCCTACCTGGACTCGTTGCCGGTGGTGGCGATCACCGGCCAGGTGGCCAGACCGGTGATCGGGACGGATGCCTTCCAGGAGGCGGACATCCGCAGCATCACGCTGCCGATCACCAAGCACAGCTACCAGGTGACCGATCCGGACGACATCCCGCACGTGATCGCCGAGGCGTTCACCCTCGCCGCGTCCGGCAGACCAGGTCCGGTGCTGGTCGACCTGCCCAAGGACGTCCTCGCCGCACCCGCCGCGTGGACGGAGCCCGAGCCGCCCGTCGTCGTGCGGCCACGGCTCGATCCCGCTGGGGTGCGCCAGGCGGCGGACCTGCTGGCCCGCGCCGAGCGGCCGGTGTTCTACGTCGGCGGCGGAGTGGTGCGTGCCGGTGCCGCGGCTCTTCTGCTGGAGCTCGCGGAACGCACCGGCGTGCCCGTCGTGACGACGCTGATGGCGCGCGGGGCCTTCCCCGACTCGCACCCGCAGCACCTCGGCATGCCGGGCATGCACGGCACGGTCGCGGCCGTGGCGGCGATGCAGAAGGCGGACCTGCTGGTGGCACTGGGAGCGCGGTTCGACGACCGGGTGACCGGGTCGCTCGCGCGGTTCGCACCGGAGGCGCTCGTCGTGCACGCGGACATCGACCCCGCGGAGATCTCCAAGAACCGCAGGGCCGACGTGCCGCTGGTCGGCGACTGCCGTGACGTGTTGCGCGCGTTGAACGCTTCTGTCACCACGGGTGGCGACCTCGGCGCGTGGTGGGCGTACCTGGACGGGCTGCGGACGACGTTCCCGCTCGGTTACGACTGGCCGGAGGACGGCTCGCTCGCACCGCAGTACGTGATCTCCCGGATCGGCGAGCTCGTCGGGCCGGAGGCGATCTACACCTCCGGGGTCGGCCAGCACCAGATGTGGGCGGCGCAGTTCGTGCGCTACGAGCGGCCGGGGTCGTTCATCAACTCCGGCGGGCTCGGCACGATGGGCTTCGCCGTGCCCGCCGCGATGGGTGCCGTGTGCGGCGCGCCGGACCGGCAGGTGTGGGCGATCGACGGCGACGGCTGCTTCCAGATGACCAACCAGGAGCTGGCGACGTGCGCGCTGGAGGGCCTGCCGATCAAGGTCGCGGTGATCAACAACGGCAACCTCGGCATGGTCAGGCAGTGGCAGAACCTGTTCTACGGCAGCAGGTACTCGCAGACCTCGCTCGGCTCGACACCGGACTTCGCGCTGCTGGCGGAGGCGATGGGCTGCGTCGGCCTGCGGTGCTCGTCGCGGCCGGGGGTGGACGACGTGGTGCGCGAGGCGATGGCCGTGCGCGACCGGCCGGTGGTGATCGACTTCGTCGTCGGCGCGGACGCCCAGGTGTGGCCGATGGTCGCCGCGGGCACGGGCAACGACGAGATCATGACCGCACGTGGTCTGCGGCCGCTGTGCGACTCCGACACGGGGGAGGACCTCTGATGCACCGGCTGTCCCTGTTGCTGCGCAACAAGCCCGGCGCGCTGGCGCGGGTCGTGGTGTTGTTCTCCACGCGCGACGTCGCCGTGGAGTCGTTGAGCCTCAACCCCGCCGACGCTGACGGTCTGTCCAGATTGGACGTCCAGGTGCGGCTGCGCGAGGGCCGCTCGGTGGACCAGCTGGTCCACCAGCTGCGCCGCGTAGTCGACCTCTGCGAGGTCTCCGCGGCTTGAGAGCGATGAAGGGCTCCTTCATCCACCTGACGTGGATGAAGGAGCCCTTCATCGTTCTCAGACGTGCTGGGCGACGACCTTCGCGAACTTCTCCAGGGTCTCGCCGGGGCTGGGGCCGTCGAGGGCCGCGTGGATGAACGAGGCGATCTCGCCGTGCCGGTGCAGCTGGGCGTGCGTGAGCCGGACCTCGGTGTCGTCGCCCTTCGGCGTGAAGTCGACCTCGATGAAGCTCGCCTTCTCGTCGTCGAAGATCGGCCGCCAGTTCGGGCCGACCCGCCAGGTCATCACCAGGCGCCTGCCCGGTTCCCACTCGGTGATGACACCCCAGGCGATCTCCTCGCCGTCCGCGCCGCGCTCGAAGTACCTGCCGCCGACCCTGCCCTCGAAGGTGATCGACTCGCGCTGCGCGACGAACACGTGCGAGGAGGGCCACCACTCGAGCGGCCGTTCGGTGAAGATCTTGAAGGCCTGTTCCGGTGAGGCCTGCACCGTGACCGACTTGCTGACGTCGGGCACCTGCTCGGACATGAGACCTCCTTGTACGTCAACGGTTTCGTGAGCCAGCTTCGCCCGCGCGGGTGGACGTGGAATGGAACGGAACTTGAGCGGGTTTCCAGCCGGTTCGCGCATCGTGGTGGCAGACGAATCGGGAGGAGCTGTCGTGGCTGGAGTCAGCGTGCAGGTGCACGTCGAGGTACTGAACTTCTACGCGCGCCAGATGCGGCTGCTGGACGCGCTGGACGTCGAGGGGTACGCGGGGACGTTCACCGAGGACGGCGTGACCGATCACGCCCACCGCGGTGAGCGGGTCGAGGGCAGGGCCGCGCTGATCGCGGGCGCCAAGCTCGCGCTGCCGAGGTACGCGGGTGCCGCCGTGCGGCACTGGAACGACCACTACCTGATCGAAGAGGTGGACGAGAACACCCTCGCGGTGTCGTACTGCTCGCTCGTCACGCGAACCGACGCCGACGGCAACGTGACGTTCGAGCCGACGTTCGCGATCGAGGACGTGCTGGTGCGCCTCGACGGTGAGCTCTACACCAGGTCCCGCACGATCCACCGGGACCGGCCGGCCGCGGCCGCGTGACGGCACACGGGAAGAGGGCGTGACCACCGCGGTCACGCCCTCTTCCCGTTGCGCGTTCAGCGCTGGCGTTCCTTCACCGGCTTCCACCACGCCGGGTTGTCGACGTACCAGCGGACCGTCTCGGCCAGGCCCTGCTCGAACGACACCAGCGGCTCGTACCCCAGCTCGGTGCGGATCTTCGTCTCGTCCAGGGCGTAGCGCAGATCGTGCGCCTTGCGGTCGGGCACCCGCCGCACCAGGCTCTCGTCCGCGCCGCACAGTTCCAGCAACAGCTCGGTGATCTGCTTGTTGGTGCGGGCGTTGCCGCCGCCGACGTTGTACACCTCGCCCGCGCGGCCCCGCTCCAGCACCAGCTGGATCGCCCGGCAGTGGTCGGAGACGTGCAGCCACTCGCGGATGTTCGCGCCGTCGCCGTACAGGGGCACCGGCACGCCCGTGAGGAGGTTCGTGGTGAACAGCGGGATGAGCTTCTCGACGTGCTGGTACGCGCCGTAGTTGTTGGAGCACCGGGTGATCGAGAGGTCGAGGCCGTGGGTGCGCCAGTACGCCCGCGCGATCAGGTCGCTGCACGCCTTCGACGCCGCGTACGGCGAGTTCGGCAGCAGCGGCGACTCCTCGGTCCACTCGCCGGAGTCGATCGACCCGTACACCTCGTCCGTCGACACGTGCACGATCCGCCGCACCCCGGCCGCGACGCACGCGTCCAGCAGCGACTGGGTTCCCGCGACGTTGGCCTGGATGAACGCCGACGCGTCCGTCAGCGACCTGTCCACATGCGACTCGGCGGCGAAGTGCACCACGTAGTCGTGGCCCGGCAACAGCTCCAGCAACGCGGGCAGGTCGCACACGTCGCCGTGCACGAACGTCAGCCTCGGGTGCTGTGCGGGCAGGTTCTCCCGGTTGCCCGCGTAGGTGAGCTTGTCCAGGACGGTGACCTCGGCGTTCTCGAACCCCGGATAGCCGCCGTCGAGCAGCGTCCGCACGTAGTGCGAACCGATGAAGCCGGCGCCACCGGTGACGAAGACCTTCACGCGGGCACCTCGATGCTGGAGTGGTCGCCGACGACCAGCCGGTTGCGCTCGGCGGACGCCACGCTGGCCTCCCGGCCGATGACCGAGCCGTGCACGCCCCGCACGTTGTCGACCGACGCGCCGTCGAGCAGGATCGAGTAGCCGATGCCGGCGCCGCGCAGCAGGCAGTCCTCGCCGATCGTGGTGTGCGGGCCGACCGTGCTGTCCTCGACGAGCGACCCCGCACCGATGATCGCCGGTCCGACGATGCGCGAGCGCAGCACCCGTGCGCCCTCCTCGACCACGACGGCGCCGACCATCTGGCTCTGCTCGTCGACCTCGCCGCGCACCGTCGCGGTGAGCCGGTCGAGCAACTCCCGGTTGCAGTCCAGGACCTCCTCGACGCGCCCGGTGTCCTTCCAGAAGCCGGAGTAGATGCGAGCGCGGACGTCCATGCCCTCGGCCACCAGCCACTGGATCGCGTCGGTGATCTCCAGCTCACCGCGGGCGCTCGGCGTGATCCGCTCGACGGCGGTGTGCACGGCGGGGGTGAAGAAGTAGACGCCGATGACGGCGAGGTCGCTGCGCGGCTCGCTCGGCTTCTCCACGAGCTGCCTCACGCGGCCGTTCTCGTCGACCTCGGCGACGCCGAACGCGCGCGGGTCGGCGACCTTGTGCACGACGACCTGCGCGGTCGGCCGCGTGGTGCGGAACTCGTCGGCGATCTCCTCGATGCCGTCGATGAGCATGTTGTCGCCCAGGTACATCACGAAGTCGTCGTCGGCGAGGAAGTCACGCGCGATCAGCACGCAGTGCGCCAGCCCGAGCGGCTCGTCCTGCTGGATGTAGGTGATGTCCACGCCCAGCGCCGATCCGTCGCCGAGCTTCGACTCGAGCTCTTCCCGCCGGTTGCCGACGATCATCCCGACCTCGCGGACGCCGATCGCGCGCAGGTTGTCCATCACGTGCTCGATGACCGGCTTGTTGGCGATCGGGATGAGCTGTTTCGGCATGGTGTGGCTGAACGGACGTAGCCGGCTGCCCAGGCCTCCGGCCAACACGAGTGCTTTCATGTGCTTTCTCCTCAGCAGCTTTGCTCGTGGGGCCAGCATGTTGTCGAGGGGTTGGGCAGCACTGGAGACTGACTGGTCGGGTTGGCCCAGCGGCGGATTCGAGCGGATGTCGAGCGGCCGCTGGAAGGTTTCCCCGCATGGAGACCGTCGTCGTGACCGGCGCGGGCACCGGGATCGGGCGCGCCACAGCGCTCGCGTTCGCCGGGCTCGGCGCCGCCAACGTGATCATCACCGGCCGTCGCAAGGAACGACTCGAAGAAGTCGCCGCCCTGCACCCCGCGATCGTGCCCGTCGCCGCCGACGTCACCACGGCGGCCGGAGCGGACGCCGTCGCCGAGGCCGTGCGCGGCCAGGTGGACGTGCTGGTGCACAACGCGGGGATCTTCCGCTTCACCCCGCTCGCCGCACTGGACCTCGCGACCGCGCGGGACGTCCTGGAGACCAACGTGCTCGGGCCGGTGCTGCTGACCTCCCGGCTGCTGCCGCAGCTGCGCTCACCCGGCGGTGCGATCGTGCTGGTGTCGAGCCGCGGCGGCCACAACCCCGGTCCGTCGAGCTCGCTGTACTCGGCGAGCAAGGCCGCGGTGCACAGCTTCACCCGCAGCTGGGCGGCCGAACTCGCGCCGCTCGGCATCCGGGTCAACGCCGTCGCGCCCGGCTTCGTCCGCACGGAGGCCTATGCCGCCAACGGGTTGAGCCCCGAGCAGGTGGAGGGCCTCTTCGCCGGCGTCGCGCACAAGATCCCGCTCGGCCGGGTGGCCGAGCCGGAGGACATCACGCCGTGGATCACCCAGCTGGCCGCCAGCCCGCTGGTGACCGGCCAGGTCGTCACCGTCGACGGTGGACTCGACATCGGAGGTGAGTCATGACGCACGAACCGTTCCGCGTCGAGATCCCGGAAGAGTCCGTTGTGGACTTGCACGAACGGCTCGCGCGCACGCGCTGGCCGGAGGCGGAGACCGAGCGCGGCCAGGGCGTGCCGCTCGCGTACGCCCGGGAGCTGGCCGAGTACTGGCGCACGTCCTACGACTGGCGCAAGACCGAGGCGCGGCTGAACGCCCTGCCCCAGTTCCGCACCGAGATCGACGGTCTCGGGATCCACTACCTGCACGTGCGCTCCCCGCACCCGGACGCCACGCCGTTGCTGATCAGCCACGGCTGGCCCGGTTCGGTCGTCGAGTTCCTCGACGTCATCGGCCCGCTGGTCGACCCGCCGGACCCGGCGGACGCGTTCCACGTCGTGGCGCCCTCGTTGCCCGGCTTCGGGTTCAGCGACAAGCCGTCCGGCCCAGGCTGGACCGCGGAACGCATCGCCACCGCGTGGCAGACGTTGATGGCCTCGCTCGGCTACGAGCGGTACGCCGCGCACGGCGTCGACTGGGGCTCGTTCATCACGGCGATCATGGGGGAGACCGACACCGGGCAGCTGCTCGGCATCCACCTGACGATGCCGTTCGCGCGGCCGCCGGAGGAGCAGGTCGAACTGTCGCAAAAGGACTACGCTGGGCTCGCCGCGATGAAGGAGTTCCAGCAGCAGGAGGGCGGGTACTCGGTCATCCAGACCACCCGGCCGCAGACCCTCGGCTACGGCCTCACCGACTCGCCGGTCGCGCAGCTGGCGTGGATGGTCGAGAAGTACTGGGCGTGGAGCGACCACGACGGTTCCGTCGAACAGGTCATCCCGCGCGACCGGCTGCTCGACGCCGTGAGCGTCGGCTGGTTCGCCGCGACCGGTGCGTCGTCGGCGCGGATCTACTGGGAGAGCCAGAACAAGCTCGCGCTCGGCCCGGTCGCCGTGCCTGCCGCGGTGTCCAACTTCCCCAAGGACGGGCGCATGCCTCAGCCGTGGATCGCCGGACGGTTCACCGACCTGCGCCGGTTCGTCGACCACGAGCGCGGCGGGCACTTCCCCGCACTGGAACAGCCGGACGTGCTGGTGGGCGAGCTGCGGTCGTTCTTCTCGAGCCTGGCTTGAGCGCGTGCCCCTAGCGTGCCCGCATGGACATCCGCATCCTCGGCGCGCGTGAGCACAACCTCAAGGACGTCTCGCTGACCATCCCCCAGGGCAAGATCACGGTCTTCACCGGCGTGTCGGGCTCCGGCAAGTCCTCGATCGTGTTCGACACGATCGCGATCGAGGCACAGCGCCAGCTCAACAGCACGTTCACCTGGTTCATCCGCAACCAGCTGCCGCGCTACGAGCGCCCGCACGTCGACGAGATCGAAGGCCTGACGACGGCGGTCATCGTGGACCAGAACCCCGTCGGCGGCAACGCCCGCTCGACGGTCGGCACGATGACCGACATCTACGCCATGATCCGCGTGCTGTTCGCGCGTTGTGCCGAGCCGTCCGACGGTCTCGTGTCGTCGTTCTCGTTCAACGACCCGCGCGGCATGTGCCCCGAGTGCGACGGCCTCGGCGTGACGACGCAGCTCGCCGCGGACCGGATCCTCGACCTGTCCAAGTCGCTGAACGAGGGCGCGATCCTGCTGCCGGCCCACGGTGTCGGCAGCATCGAGTGGCAGCGGTGGGCCAACTCCGGGAAGTTCGACCCGGACAAGCGGTTGCGCGACTACACGAAGCAGGAGATGCGCACCCTGCTGCACGGCACCGGCGGCACGGTCCGCATCAAGACCACCAAGGGATCGCAGGAGGTGGCCTACGAGGGTGTCGCCGACCGGTTCGCCCGCTTCAACCTGAAGCGCGACCTGAGCAAGGTGAGCGAGCGGACGCGGGAGTCGGTGCTGCCGTTCATCACCGAGGGCACCTGTCCGGAGTGCGAGGGCGCGAGGCTCAACGCCGCCGCGCTCGCCGCCAGGATCGACGGCCGCAACATCGCCGAGTGGTCGCGCATGGAGATCAGCGAACTGATCAAGGCCGTGTCCGCCATCACCGACCCGGCGGTGCGTTCTCTCGTCGACACCGTTCGCGCCGCGCTGGAACGGATCGAGGAGATCGGGCTCGGTTACCTGAGCCTCGACCGGTCCACCGGCACGCTGTCCGGCGGTGAGGGGCAGCGGCTGAAGATGGTGCGGCACCTCGGCAGCAGCCTCACCGGTCTCACCTACATCTTCGACGAGCCCAGCACCGGGCTGCACCCCCGTGACGTCGGCATGCTGAACGACCTGCTGCGCGCGTTGCGGGACAAGGGGAACACGGTGCTGGTGGTCGAGCACGACCCGGACGTCATCGAGATCGCCGACCACGTCGTCGACGTCGGTCCCGGCGCGGGCGTGCACGGCGGCCAGATCGTCTTCGAGGGCACGTTCGCGGGGCTGCGCAAGGCGAAGACGCCCACCGGGGAAGGGCTGCGCAGGTCCACCGCGATCAAGTCGTCGTTCCGCCAGCCCACCGGCGAGCTGCCTGTGGTGGGAGCGAACCTGCACAACCTGAAGAACGTCTCGGTCAGCATTCCGACCGGTGTGCTGACGGTGGTGACCGGTGTCGCGGGGTCCGGCAAGAGCACGCTCATCGGTGACGTGTTCATGAACACCTACCCCGACGCGATCTTCGTGGACCAGTCCGCCATCACGGCGTCCTCGCGGTCCACGCCCACGACGTACCTCGGGATGATGGACTCGATCCGCAAGCTGTTCGCCAAGGCGAGTGGCGCACCGGCCTCGTTGTTCAGCTTCAACTCCGAGGGCGCCTGCCCGGACTGCAAGGGCCGGGGCGTGATCATCACCGAGCTCGCCTACATGGACCCGGTGACCACCCACTGCGCGACCTGTGACGGCCGGCGGTTCAAGGAGGAGGTGTTGGCGCACCGGTTGCGCGGGCTGTCGATCGCGGACGTGCTGGAGCTGCCCGCCGAGGAGGCGCTGGAGTTCTTCCCGGAACGGGATCTCGCCGCGAAGCTGCGGTCGCTCGTCTCCGTCGGCCTGCCCTACCTCACGCTCGGCCAGCCGCTCAGCACGCTGTCCGGCGGTGAGCGCCAGCGCATCAAGCTCGCCATCCAGCTCAACCGGACGGCGGGAATCTACGTGCTGGACGAGCCGACCACCGGCCTGCACATGTCCGATGTGGACACTCTGCTCGGTCTGTTGAACGGGCTGGTGGACAAGGGCAACACGGTGATCGTGATCGAGCACAACCTGGACGTCGTGCAGCAGGCCGACTGGGTCGTCGACCTCGGTCCCGGCGGTGGTCGTGACGGTGGTGAGGTCGTGTTCACGGGCACGCCCGCCCAGCTGCTCAAGTCGCGCACCTCGTTGACCGGCAAGCACCTCAAGCGCTACCGCCAGGCCTGAAAAGATGCCGGGCGCCGCCTGAGGGGTAGGCGGCGCCCGGCGGGGGAGGGGGTTCAGGCGTCGGCGGGGACGTCCGGCCGGGGCGTTGTGCCGGGCACGACCGTGCGCGGCGCCGGCAGCTCACCGTCGACCAGGTAGCGGTTCACCAGCGTGTCCACGTGAGGGTTGGCGCACAACGCGTAGACCTCGTGGTCGCCGGAGTCCTCGACGGTGATCAGGTGGCTGCCGAGGCGTTCCGCCATGGCGACGCCGCCCTCGTAGTGGTCCATCGCGTCGCCGTCGGCCTGGACGACCAGGCCGACCGGGTAGCCGTCGCGGGTGATCTCGGCGGGGTCTTCCCGCAGCTCGAACGTGCGGAAGGCCCCGACCCACGGTTGTGCGCGCAGGACGCCGTAGCCGTAGGGGAAGCGTTTGCGGAAGTCGCGCATCTGCGCGTAGTAGACCTCGATGTCCGACGGCCACGCGTGTTCCAGCGTGACGGCCTCCAGCACGGCAATGCGCAGCTCGCCCTCCGCGTCGAAGGAGCGCCAGGTGCCCTGAGCGGCCAGCAGCCGCTGGGCCTGGTCCTCCGTCGCGTTCCGCAGCTCCTTCACCAGGACCGCGAGGTTCTCCCACCTGCTGCGGTCGCCGGCCTGAACACCGACCGCGCCGTCGAACAGGGTGCGCAGGCGGATGCCGTACGACTCCAGGTTCGTGACGGCTTCCTCGACGCGCGTGAGCACCTGGGCCGGTGACGTGCCGAGGCCGAAGTGCCGGTGGCGCTGCGAGGTCCAGGCCGCCCACTGGTCCACGTTGCGCTGGATCGCATCGCCCTGCGAGAGGAACTGTTCGTGCCACGTCCACTCGGGGTTGACGCACGAGTCCAGCACGCTGCGGTCGAGGCCGGACGGGAACATGCTGCCGTACACGGCGCCGACGTAGGAACCGTAGGCGTAGCCGACGAAGGAGATCTTCTCCTCGCCGAGCGCGACGCGGATCGAGCCCATGTCCCGAGCGGTGTTGCGGGTGCTGACGTGCGGCCGCATGTCCGCACCGGCCCGCTGGCAGGCGAGCTCGCGCACGCGCATGTCCTCGGCCAGCACGGGGAACGCGCTGTCCGGCGGCCGGGAGTCGAAGGGCGCCTTGGGGATCACGACGTCGGCGTACAGCCGTGTGGAGGCGCCCGTGCCGCGGGGGTCGAAGCCGATCAGGTCGTAGACCTCGTGCACCGGCGTGCCCTCGAACACCGACGGCAGGTCGCGGCCGAGACCGGAGTCGCCGCCGGGACCGCCGTTGACCGACAGCAGGACGCCGCGCCGACGGGCCGGGTCCGCGGCGCGCCGCCGGGTGAGTGCGAGGGTGATCTGCTCGCCGTGTGGCTCGGCGTAGTCCAGGGGCACCTGGAGCGTCGTGTGCTCGACGCCGTCGATGACCGTCCACAACAGACTCATGCGAGCACCTTCCGCACCGCGTCGATCACCCTGTCCTGCACGTCGGTCGGCAGCGACGGGTACATGGGCAGGGAGAAGATCTCCCCGGCGAGCTTCTCGGTCACCGGCAGCGAGCCCTCGGCCCAGCCGAGGTGCGCGAACCCGGTCATCGTGTGCACCGGCCACGGGTAGCTGATGTTGAGCGCGATGTCGTGCTTCTTCAGCTCCTCGATGATCCGGTCCCGGTCGGGGTGGCGCGCGACGTAGACGTAGTAGACGTGCTCGTTGCCCGGCGTCACCTGCGGCAGCGTGAGGACGTCGCCCAACGCCTCGGCGTACCGCTGCGCGATGCGCTGCCTGCCCGCGACGTACTCGTCGAGCCGGACGAGCTTGCGGCGCAGGATCTCCGCCTGCACCTCGTCCAGCCTGCTGTTGTGGCCGGGCGTCTGCACGACGTAGTAGACCTTGTCCATGCCGTAGTAGCGCAGCCTGCGCATGTTCGCGTCGACCTGCGCGTCGTCGGTGATGACGGCACCGCCGTCGCCGTACGCGCCGAGCACCTTGGTGGGGTAGAAGGAGAACGCGGCCGCGTCCCCGATCGTGCCGGCGAGCTCGCCGTGGTGGCGTGCGCCGTGCGCCTGTGCGCAGTCCTCGAGGATCTTCAGGCCGTGCTTGCTCGCCAGCCGCTGCAACGGCGTCATGTCGACGCACTGGCCGTACAGATGCACCGGCAGCAACGCCTTGGTGCGCGGCGTGATCGCGGCCGCGACCTGGTCGGTGTCCATCAGGAAGTCCGACTCGCGCACGTCGACGAACACCGGTGTGGCACCGGCGCCGACGATGGCGAGCACGGTCGGCGCCGCCGTGTTGGACACGGTGATCACCTCGTCGCCCGGTCCCACGCCGAGCGCCTCCAGTGCGAGCTTGAGCGCGTTCGTGCCGTTGTCGACACCGGTGCAGTGCCGCACGCCGTGCCAGGCGGCGTACTCCTCCTCGAAGCCGCGAACGCTGTCACCGAGCACCAGCTGCCCGGAACCGAAGACCGTCTCGACGGCGTCGAGCAGGTCTTTGCGCTCGCTCTCGTACTCCCGCAGATAGTCCCAGACATACGTGGTCATGGACCTCATGCTGTCGGGCCGCGATCGCGACTCGCTCAAACCTCGCTGCACCGGTCTCCAGCGCGGGTGTCGTGGCGCACGAGCACCCGATGAACGGCGCATTCGTCCACCTGAGGTGAACAAATGCGCCGTTCATCGCGAGCGCCGGCGGTCGCGGCACGAGCCTGGTTCAAGCGCACGGTGACACGGTGCCACCTGCGAAGTTGTCAGGGGAATGCGAAGGAGCACGACGATGAGCAAGTGCCGGATCTGCGAGAGCGCCGTGACGGAGTTCCTCGACCTCGGCAGGCAGCCGCTGTCCGACGCCTTCCTCAGGCCGCAGGACACCGACGGGGAGTTCTTCTACCGGCTCGCCGTCGGCGTGTGCGAGTCGTGCACGATGGTGCAGCTGGTCGAGGAGGTGCCGCGCGACCGCATGTTCCACGAGGACTACCCGTACCACTCCTCGGGTTCGTCGGTGATGCGCGAGCACTTCGCCGCCACCGCACGCGGTTTCCTGGAGCGCGAGCTGACCTCCGCCGACCCGTTCGTCGTCGAACTCGGCTGCAACGACGGCATCATGCTCGGCACCGTCAAGGACGCTGGCGTGCGTCACCTCGGCGTCGAGCCGTCCGGTGGCGTGGCGAAGATCGCGGCGGCGCAGGGTATCCGGGTGCTCAACGCGTTCTTCGAGGAGGAGACCGCGATCGGGATCCACGAGGCGGACGGGCCCGCGGACGTGATCTACGCGGCGAACACGCTGTGCCACATCCCTTACATGGACTCGATCCTGCGCGGTGTCGACGCGTTGCTCGGCCCGAACGGCGTGTTCGTGTTCGAGGACCCGTACCTCGGTGACATCGTCGCGAAGACGTCGTTCGACCAGATCTACGACGAGCACTTTTTCTTCTTCACCGCGCGGTCGGTGCAGGCGATGGCCGAGCGGTTCGGGCTGGAGCTGGTCGACGTCACCCGGCTGCCCGTGCACGGCGGCGAGGTGCGCTACACCCTCGCCCGCGCCGGTGCCCGCACGCCGAGCCCCGCCGTCGCCGCGCTGGTCGCGGAGGAGGACGGCCTGTCGGACCTCGCGACGCTGGAACGGTTCGCGGCGAACGTCGCGAAGATCCGGACCGACCTGATCGCGTTGCTGCGCAAGCTGAAGGACGAGGGCAAGACCGTCGCCGCCTACGGTGCCACGGCCAAGAGCGCCACCGTCACGAACTTCTGCGGCATCGGCCCCGAGCTCGTCTCGTACGTGTGCGACACGACGCCCGCCAAGCAGCACCGGCTCTCGCCGGGCACGCACATCCCGGTCGAGCCCGCCGAGGTGTTCGCACGGTCCTATCCGGACTACGCGCTGCTCTTCGCGTGGAACCACGCCGAGGAGATCATGGCCAAGGAGAAGGAGTTCCGCGCCAACGGCGGCAAGTGGATCCTGTACGTGCCCGAGGTCCACGTCGTCTGAAAGCGGTGTGAGACATGTACAACGACGACTACGTCGAGACGTACGACCTGCTGATGCGCAGCCGGGGCAAGGCCTACCGGACCCAGGCGCTCGGTGTGGTGCGGGAGATCCGCGAACGGTTGCCGGAGGCGGCGTCGTTGCTGGACCTCGGCACCGGAACCGGCCTGCACGCGCAGTTCTTCGCCGAGGAGTTCGACGACCTGGTGGGCGCGGACATCTCCGCGGACATGATGGCCTTGGCGGCCAAGCGTGTTCCCGGGATGGCGACGTTGCGCGTGGACGCTCGCGCGGAGATCGACCTGGGCCGCACGTTCGACGCCATCTCCTGCCTGTGGGTCATCCCGCACCTGGAGTCGGCCGACGAGTTCGAGGCGCTGATCGCAGGACTGCTCAAGCACCTCAACCCCGGCGGCGTGCTGGTGATCGAACCCTGGTACGGGCCGGACGAGTTCCACGACGGCTACGTGGCCGGCGACCGGATGAGCAAGGAGAACGGCGGCGCGATCGTCCGGTTGTCCCACGCGCGCCGGATCGGTGCCGCCCGCATCGAGATGGTCGTGCACCACGCCGTCGCCGACCCCGGCGAGGGCCTGCGCGAGTTCACCGAACAGGTCCGGTTGTCGCTCTTCACCCGCGAGCAGCTGGCTGCCTGCTTCGCGTCCGCGGGCGCCGTGGCCGAGCACGTCGAGCGCGACAGCTTCGCCTGGGGCCTCTGGGTCGCACGCGCGGCGGCGTGACGAAAACGAAGCCGAACCCAACGAAAGCGGTGTGACACATGTACAAGGACGACTACGTCGAGACCTACGACCTGCTCATGCAGAGCAGGGGCAAGGACTTCAAGACGCAGGCGCTCGACGTGGCGCGGGTGGTCCGCGAGCACGCGCCGGACGCGGAGTCCCTGCTGGACCTCGGCACGGGAACCGGACTGCACCTGCAGTTCCTGGCCGAGCAGTTCGACGACGTGGTCGGCGCGGACTACTCGGAGGAGATGCTCGCCTTCGCCGCCGGCCGCATCGAGGGCCTGAAAACGCTGCGGGTCGACTTCCGCGAGGAGATCGATCTCGGCCGCAAGTTCGACGCGATCACCAGCCTGTGCGCGATCCCGCACCTGGAGTCGGCGGACGAGTTCGAGGCGCTGATCAGGGGTCTGCTCAAGCACCTCAACCCCGGCGGCGTGCTCGTGATCGAACCCTGGTACGACGGTGACGGGTTCAACGACGGCCACGTGGCGAGCGACCTGATGACGAAGGAGGACGGCGCGATCGTCCGCCTGTCGCACGCCCGCCGCATCGCCGACGACCGCATCGAGATGGTCGTGCACTACGCCGTCGCCGACTCCGGCGCCGGCCTGCGCGACTTCACCGAGAAGGTCCAGCTGACCCTGTTCACCCGCGAGCAGCTGGCCGCGGGGTTCGCGGCGGCGGGTGCGGTCGCGGAACACCAGGAGATCGACGGCTTCCCGTGGGGTCTCTGGGTCGCCCGCGCGGCGGGCTGACCATGCCGGACGTGATCGTGCTCGGCGGCACGGGTTTCGTGGGCCGCCATGTGTGCGATGCGTTCACGGCCGCGGGACACGAGGTGCTGGCGGTGGCGCGAAAGCCACCGCCGGCACCTCGTTTTCGCGCGCTCGACCTGTCCAGGACCTCGGCGGAGACACTCGCCGGGGTCCTCGGTTCGTGCGCGGTGGTCGTGGACGCGACGGGGAGCAGCTGGGGACTGTCCGAAGAGGACATGGCGACCCGCTGTCTCGCGCTGACCGAGAACCTCCAGGCCGCCCTGTCGCTGCTGCCCGTGCGGCCACGGCTGGTGCACCTCGGCTCCGTGCTGGAGTACGGCCCGATTCCGCACGGGGAGTCCGCTGGCCGTTCGACGCCGGAGCGGCCCGACACCTCCTACGGCGTCGCGAAACTCGCCGCCGCCCGCCTTGTGGTCGCCTCCGGCGGCGTCGTGTTGCGGGTGGCGAACGCGGTCGGACCGGGTCTGCCCGAGACGAGCCTGCTCGGCCAGGTCGCCTCCGCGCTGCTGGCAGGCCGCGACGTCGAACTGGCGCCCCTGTCGGCTTTTCGCGACTACGTCGACGTGCGCGACGTGGCGTCCGCTGCCGTCGCCGCCGCGCACTCCGGTGTCTCCGCCGAGATCATCGGCATCGGCCGCGGCGAGGCCGTCCCCGTGCGGTCCCTGGTCGACCTGCTCATCGAGGTGAGCGGGGTGCCCGCGCACGTCGTGGAACGGGACATCGACACCGGCTGGCGCGCGAAGTCGAGCTGGCTGCAGATCGACACCACCGCGGCACACGACCTGCTCGGCTGGCGGCCGCGGCACTCGCTGCGCGACGCGGTCACCGCCTTCTGGAAGTCCTGTTCGTGAAACGCCGAAGGCCGCCTTCCCGGACGGGGAAGGCGGCCTTCGTGGTGGGGGAGGGTCAGCGGTTGGCGGCGACGAGGTCCTCCATGACCTTGACGACGTCGGACGGACGGGGCAGGTTCGCGATCTCCTGCTGGAGGGCGCGGGCCCGGACGCTGTAGGACGGGTCGGTCAGCATCTTCTGCGCGGCCTGGGCCACGTCGTCGGGCGTGGCGTCCTTGAGCAGCAACGTGATCGAGGCGCCGTAGGCGTCGATCCGGCGGGTCGGGTCGGCCGAGGCGATCATGTCGGCCAGCACCAGCTGGGGCACGCCGGCGTTGGACGCCGTCGCGCTCGTCACGCCACCGCCGTGGTGCACCATCAGGTCGCAGGTGGGCACGATGATGTCGAGCGGGAAGAAGCCGGTGTGCAGGCCGGGACGCAGCTCGCGCAGCTGCTCGGCCACCTTCTCCGGGGTCGGGATGATCAGCTCGACGTCGGCGAACACCGGGTTCTCCAGCAGCGGCTTGAAGAAGTTCACGCCGAGGTCCGGGATCATCGCGGCACGGGAGCCGGAGGTGATCAGGACCCGCCGCTGGTCGCCCTTGGTGTACATCCAGGGTTCGAGCGCCATCTGCCGGTTGCCCGGCAGCCAGCGCATGTACTGCGCGGGCTCCGCGTCGGCGGGGCGGACGCTCGGCGGGGTGATCGCGACGAACAGGTCTTCCTTGGGAATCCGGTCGAGGCCCAGCTCGGTCAGCTCGGGCGACAGCTCGTCGCTCGCGTACACGAGGTCGCTCGGCACGCGCTCGATGCCGTCCCACGCCTGGCACACGTACGGGATCTTGAGCTGGTTGCCGATCAGCGCGGCCGCGTAGTTGCGGGTGCCGCCGACCACGATGTCCGGCCGCCAGGCCCGCGCCAGCTCGGAGATGGCACCGTAGGAGTCGGCTGCCATGCGGGCGAACCCGCGGCTCGCGAACTCGAGCTCGGCCTCGGGGCCGATCGGGCGGTCGAGGCGGTTTCCCTTGCGGTCGATGAACATGGCGTCGAAGAGGCCGAGCTTGGACACGCCGACCGCGGGCAGGCCGACGTCCACGAGCTGCTGCACGTGGTCGTCGGGCGCTGCCACGATCACCTCGTGCCCTTCGCTACGGGTGGCCATAGCGAAGGGCGCCAGGGCGTGCAGCGGTCCGGTGCCACCGCCGGTGATGAACAACACGCGCACGGTTTTCTCCTTACTGGCCGACGGTCTTCTTGAACCGGCGGGTGGCGAGCGGGACGAAGATCAGCAGGATGACGGCCACGTACAGCAGCGTGGCGGCGATCGGGTTCACCATCGGCCACGCGCCCTCCGTCGCCGGCGGCATGTTGCCGAACAGCACCCGGCAGGCGGAGACCACGGCCGACACCGGGTTCCACTCGGCGATCGGGCGCAGCCACCCCGGCATGCCGGTGGTGGGCACGAACGCGTTCGACACGAACACCAGCGGCATCAGGAACAGGTACAGCGAGTTCGCCATGACCTCCACCGACTTCGACCGCACGCCGATCCACGCGGTGATCCACATCGCGGCGTAGGCGAAGAGCAGCAGCAGAGCGAAGCCGGCCAGCGCGTCGAGGAACGACGAACGGATGCGCCAGCCGATCGCCAGGCCCGTGAGCGCCATCAGGGCGACCGTCAGCACGACGTTCAGCACGTCGCTCGTCGTCCGTCCGATGAGGACGGAGGGCTGGGCGATGGGCAGCGAGCGGAACCGGTCGATGAGGCCCTTCTTCATGTCCTCACCGATGCCGACCGCGGTGTTCGTCGACGCCGTCAGCACCGAGTTCACCAGGATGCCGACGACCATGTACTCGCGGTAGGAGACACCGGGGATCTCGATCGCGCTGCCGAGCACGAACGCGTACAGCAGCGCGGTCAGGATCGGCACGAACGCGCCCCACACGATGATCGTGAGGTTGCGCAGGTTCTTGACGAGGTTGCGGTGGGTCAGCGCAAGGCTGTCGTTGATGGCGTAGGCGATGCTCATGCCACGGCCTCCTTCGCGAGCTCGGGCTCGGCGGCCACCTCGGGCGTCTTCGCGGTGAGCGCGAAGAACACCTCGTCCAGGCTGGGGCGACGAACGTTCGTGCCGATGACGGTCACGTTCGCGTCGTCCAGCAACCGGATCGCGGCGGGCAGCGCCTCCGGGCCGTTGGTCACCGGCACGATCAGCTGGTGGATCTCCTCGTCGACGGTGATGTCGCCGTTGGCGATCCGGGCGATCGCGTCCCGCGCGGGCGTCACGTCGGACGCCGACGCGACGGTGAGCTCCAGCCGGTCGCCGCCGAGGTCGTACTTCAGCTTGTCCGGCGTGCCTTCCGCGATGACCCTGCCGTGGTCGATGACCGCGATCCGGTCGGCCAGCTGGTCGGCCTCCTCCAGGTACTGCGTGGTGAGCAGCAACGTGCTGCCCTGCGCCACGAGTTCCGTGATGACCTCCCACAGGCCCACGCGGGCCCGCGGGTCGAGACCGGTCGTGGGCTCGTCCAGGAACAGCACGGACGGCTTCGCGACGAGCGCGCACGCGAGGTCCACGCGGCGTCGCATACCGCCGGAGAAGCCCTTCACGTAACGCCCGGCGACGTCGGCGAGGTCGAAGCGCTCCAGCAGCTCCACCGCGCGCTTGCGGGCCGCACCCCACCCGAGGTGGTACAGCCTGCCGATCATCTCCAGGTTCTCCTGGGCGGTGAGGTCCTCGTCGACGGCGGCGTACTGACCGGACAGGCCGATCTGGCGGCGCACCGCCATGGGGTTCGCGAGCACGTCGACGCCGTTGACGACGGCGCGTCCGGAGTCGGGCCGCAGCAGGGTCGCGAGCACACGCACGGTGGTCGTCTTGCCGGCGCCGTTCGGCCCGAGCACACCCAGCACCGTGCCCTCTTTCACCGAGAGGCTCAGGCCGTCCAGCGCGACGACATCACCGAAACGCTTCGTCAGCCCTTCGGCGACGATCGCTTCAGTCATGACTTTCTCCCTTGTCCAGATATGGGACCACGTGCGAAACCTAGGAGGCGGTGGTCGATCCGCCCTCAAGCCGCACTCGAGTCCCGTCCGCACGCATTGCGACGGTCGTCACCAGCTGGTCCTCGGCGTCGTAGACGCGCGAGACACCGGTGCTGGAGAACGAGTCCCCGTCCTGAACGGCCTCGTGGTCGATGTCGACCCAGCCGATGAACTCCCCGCCGGGGCCCAGGATCCGTTCGGCGATCCGGTACGAGAACGTGCCTTCCCCGGTCGGCCGCCACGATCCAGCACCAGCGCCGCCGTGCGGCGGGCCCGCGATGATGAACACCCGTCCGTTCGGGGTGAAGTGCAGCGTGCCGGTCTTCTCCACGCCGTCCACCGAAAAGCGCTCGACCCACGTGCCTGCGGGTGAGGACTCGTCGAAGGACGACAACGCGGTCATCTTCGCCAATGATTGGTCGACGTTCGCAGTCACGCACCCGAAGCTAGGGCGGTCGCCTCGACTGCCACTCGAGCTGGGACGACGACGATCTGCCCATGGAAATTCCCCAGAAGGCCAAGGAAGTCCAGCTGTTCAAGCACCTGGACGGCGCCATCTCGCCCGAGTACTTCTCGGTGGTCGAGGTCGACGTGCCCGAGCCGGGCGACGGCGAGGTCGTCGTGCGCACGGACTTCGTGTTCGTGGCCGCGGCGTACCAGGACCTGATGCGACCCGACTGCCCGCTTCCCGTTCCCCCGTACCAGGTCGGCGGCCGCATCGGTGGCGGCGAGGTCGGCACGGTCGTGGCGTCCAACAGCCCGGCCCTCGCCGTCGGGGACACCGTGCAGACCATGGGCGGCTGGTGCGAGTACTCCGTCGGCCCCGCCGAGCAGTACTACAAGGTCGACGCCTCGATGTTCCCCAGCTCGTCGTACTTCCTGAGCCAGGGACCGACGGCGTACTACGGCATGGCCGACATCGCGCGCGTGGGCGAGGGTGACGTCGTGTTCGTGTCCGGCGCGGCGGGTGGCGTCGGCTCGCTCGCGGGGCAGATCGCGAAGAACCGGGGCGCCGCCAAGGTGATCGGCAGCGCGGGCAGTCAGGAGAAGATCGACTTCCTGGTCGGCGAGCTCGGCTACGACGCCGCGTTCAACTACAAGGACGGGCCCGTCATCGACCAGTTGCGCAAGCACGCGCCCGACGGCATCTCGGTCTTCTTCGACAACGTCGGCGGCGAGCAGTTCGAGGCCGCGATCCAGGTCGCCCGTCCGCACGCGCGGTTCGCGTTGTGCGGTGCGCTGTCCGGCCAGATCGGCGGCACCGGCGGGCAGCCGAGGCTCGACCTGATGACCGCGATCTGCAAGCACCTCGAGCTGCGCCCGTACGCGACCTACCACACGCCCGAGCAGATCTGGAACTGGACCTCCCACTTCGCGCAGTGGCTGGCGGAGGGGAAGTTCGTGTTCCCGCAGACCATTGTGGAGGGTGGCATCGACGCCGCGCCCGGTGCGCTGCTCGACCTGCTCTCCGGCAAATATCAGGGAAACATCGCCGTGCGGATCTCGTGACGTGCCGTGATCGCCACCGGCACCCGGTAGGCCGGGTTGCCGGTGGCGTCGTGCACGACCGAGACGCCTTGTGCGGCAAAGGAATCGCCGTCCCACACGGCGTGCTGCTCGATGGCGACCCAGCCGGTGCACCGGCCGTCCACGACGATCGGTTCGGTGATCCGGAACGCGAAGCCGTCGCCGGTGCGGTGCCACGTGCCGACGCCCGCGTGGTCGAGGAACGCCCTGCCGTCGGAGGTGAAGCGCAGGGTGCGGGTGAACGTTCCGCGTGGCCTGCGCACCTCGGCGGTCCAGGCGCCCGCGGTGTCAGGCGTGCGCACCGACGGTCACGGTCCCGATGGTCAGCGCCGGCGTGCCTTCCAGAATCGCGGCGACCCGTTCGACCTGCTCCTCCACCGCCTTGCGCGCGATCTTGCCGATCGGCTCGACGGTGATGCCGAGCTTCCGGCCGGACCGCTTCTGGTGCCACACACCGGACACCGCGCCGTCGACCAGCAACACCGGGAAGTTGCCGGCCTGGCCGGCGGCGAGCGCGCGGTCGAAGGCCTTGCCGGGGAACACCAGCTCCCGCGGGTGGCAGCCGACCGTGTAGGCGTCGAAGTAGGGCAGCAGCCGGACACCGCCGGGCGTCGCGTCCTCCCACGTGTCCCCGGCGAGCTGCCACGCCCTGGCGCCGTTGACCTCGACGGGTTCCAGTTCGTCCACAAGGGACTCGAAGAGGCTCGTGGCCCAGCCGCGGGGAGCGTTGAGCCACTGCGCGAACTGCTGCGGCGTCACCGGACCGTAGGCGTGCAGGTACCGGCGCAGCAGCTCGGACATCCCGTCCGGCATCGGCTCGAAGCCGGGCAACCAGCGCTGGGGGCTCGTGTAGGTGACCTTGCGGCCGCGGTTGGGCCCGAAGCAGAGCGCGCCGCGGTTGGCCGCGGTCGAGATCGCCTGCCGCCAGCGCGGCCAGAACCCCTGGAACGCGGGCATCACGAGGTCGCCGGCCCACGAGCCGACCCGGTCGACGATCTCGCCGGTCAGCTCGTCCGGCGTCATCTCGGTCTCCTTGAGGATCTCCGCGATCGCCGCCACGACCTGGTCGACCTGCTCCGGCGACATCCGCACGTCGGCGGTGAAGTGGTTCGCCACCGGCGGGATCGAGTCCAGCGCGCCCGTCCACATCGGCAGGTCGCGGGCAGCGAACAGGTGCACGGTGCCGCGCGGCCCGTAGGTCTTGACCAGGCTGCGTTCCTCCCACAGCGCCTCGCGCACGGTCGTGCGGGTCGCTCCCGGCACCCGCAGGCCGACCGACAGCTCGGCCGCGGACAGCACCTGCGCGTGCGCACCGCACATCGCGCTCACCGCGTCCGCGGGCGTCCAGTCGCGGGGCGCGGCGAGCCCGTGCCGATCGAGCCGCCTGGCGACAACTGCGTTCCACGTCATGGCGCGAGTATCACGCGCGGGGCTCGAGCTGTGCTCGACCACGGGGCGGGAGTTTGGGCGGTGACACCGAGAACGAGGAGTTCACCATGCGCGTGATGTTCGCCGTGTGGCCAGCGGCATCGCATCTCTACCCGGCCATCCCGCTCGCGTGGGCGTTGCAGGGAGCCGGTCACGAGGTGTGCTTCGCGTCGTCCCACGACCTCGCGGACACGATCACCGCCGCGGGCCTCAACGCGGTCGGCCTGGGTGACCCGGACACCATGCCCTCGCTGGACTACGAGACGGTTCAGCGGTTCACGCTGGACGACGAGGACCGGGACCGCGTCATCGACGCGTTCGCGGACGACCCCGCAGAGCGCGAGGCGGCGACGATGTTCGCCACCTTCCTGATGACGTCGATGCGCATGTTCCACCACGGCCCCGGCCGGCTGCCGGGCGTCGACGACCTGGTCGACTTCGCGGTGGCGTGGAAGCCGGACCTGGTGCTGTGGGACATGCTCTGGCCGGCGGCGGCCATCGCGGCCCGTGTCAGCGGCGCGGCCCACGCGCGGCAGCTCTGGGGCCCCGACTACTGCGGCTGGGCGGTCGAGAACCTGCCCCGCGACGCCAACCCGCTGGTCGAGATGATGCGCCCGCTGGCGCAGCGGCACGGTGTCGAGCTCGACGACGACCTGTTGCTCGGCCAGTGGACGATCGACCCTACCCCCGAGGAGCTGCGCATCCCGACCGCCACCAGGGTGGTCCCCGTCCGCCGCATCCCGTACACCGGCGTGCAGACGTTGCCGGAGTCGCTCTACGGCAGGCCGGAGAAGCCCCGCGTCGCACTGACGCTCGGCATGTCGCACCGCAACATCGGCGGCCCGGAAGCGGCCATCGCGACGATGCTCGAGATGGTGGGCGGCCTGGACATCGAGGTCGTCGCCACCCTCAACGCCGAGCAGCTGGCAGGGCAGACCGTCCCGCCCAACGTGTCCACTGTGGACTTCGTGCCGCTCGGTCAGCTGCTGCCCACGTGCTCGGCGATCATCCACCACGGCGGCGGCGGGACGCTGACCACGGCCGTCGCGCACAAGGTGCCGCAGCTCATCGACTCCGGCGGCTTCGAGTCGTTCACGTACTCCCGCTACGCGCTCGACAACGGCGCCGGGCTGACCATCGACCAGGACGAGCAGACGGTCGACGAGATGCGGAAGCGGCTCATGCAGGTCATCGAGGACCCGGCGTTCGCGGCCGGCACGGAGCGGCTGCACGCCTCGTGGCTCGCCATGCCCAGCCCCAACGACATCGTGCCCGTGCTGGAGGGCCTGACCGCCGCCCACCGAGCCTGACCCGGACATCGATGAAGGGCTCCTTCCTCCACGTGAGGGGTGGATTCGAGGGGTCGTCGCAACACAGGTGATCAACTGGCTTGGGTCAGGAGCA
>NZ_BMRE01000051.1 GCF_014648475.1 Lentzea flava
TAAGCTCCTGGCCCAAGCCAGTTGATCAGTTGTGTTGCGACGACCCCTAGAACTCGCCCGTGACGGAGAGGGCCTCAGCGCGAGCTATATCCGATATACCGGATATCAGTCGTGGTTGGGTCCGGTGTGGTACTCGAACACCAGGCCGCCGACCATGATCAGCACCAGGACGATGGCGATCACGAGCAGCCACACGTGCCAGAACGCCACCGCGACACCGGCGGTCGCCGCCGCGGCCGCGAGGCCGACCGGCCAGTACGAGCCGGGGCTGAAGAAGCCCAGCTCACCGGCGCCGTCGGAGACCTCGGCCTCGGGGTTGTCCTCCGGCCGCACCTCGATGCGACGGGCCACGAACCGGAAGTAGGTGCCGGAGATGAGGGCCAGGCCACCGGTCAGGGCGAGCGCCACCGTGCCGGTGGGCTCGACGTGGCCGGTCGCCGCGTGCGTCCAGTAGCCGTAGACGACGGCCATCAGGAACGAGAAGGCCATCACCAGGTCGAATACGCGAGCTTCGATCTTCATCGCGGGGCGTGTCCCTACTTCTGACCCGCGCCGGAAGCCTCACGGGCCGTCCGGTCGGTGTTGAACGGGGTGGTCGTGGTGGCCAGCGGCGCGCACAGCTCACCGCAGTTCACCTGCGCGAGCGCCTCGGCCGTGGTGTACGGCTTGCCCGTCTTGGTGTTGATCTCCTTGCGGAGCTCGATGTACTTGTCGAAGTCGGCCTCGTTCAGGGCGCGGACCTCGAAGTTCATCACCGCGTGGTAGGAGCCGCACAGTTCGGCGCAGCGGCCGACGAACGCACCGGGACGGTCGATCTGGTCGATCTGGAAGACGTTGTCCTGGTTGTTCTTCTCCGGCATCGGGAAGACGTCGCGCTTGAAGTGGAACTCCGGCACGAAGAACGAGTGGATGACGTCGGTCGAGCGCAGCTTGAACTGGATGCGCTTGTGCGCCGGAAGCACCATGATCGGGATCTCACCCGAGGTGCCGACCGTGCTGACGACCTTGCCGTCTTCGGTCTTGTGGTCGGGGTACTGGAACTCCCAGTTCCACTGGAACGCGATCACGTCGACGTTCACGTCGGGCTTGCCCGACTTGTCCGTGACGTAGTTCTGCGTGATGGCGGTGAAGTAGAACAGCACCGCCACGATCACCGTCGGCACGACGATGAGCACGATCTCCAGCGGGAGGTTGTACGCCGTCTGACGCGGCAGCTCCTCCGACTTCTTGCGGTGGAACACCACCGACCACAGGATCAGACCCCACACGATGACGCCGACGACGAGCGCGGCGATCACGGACCAGGTCCAGAGCTCGCGCATCTTCTCGGCCTGCGGCGTGACGGCCACCGGCCAGCCGAAGCGCAGCACCTCGTCCGTGGAGCAACCGGTGGCCCCGATACCGACCAGGCCGACCAGCCCGGCGGTCTTCGCCAGCCGGGATGCCCTGGTGCCCTCCTTCAGGCCCACTGCTCGCCCGCCTCCTCGTTCACAACAACTGGCCATGCCAACGGATCAAGCGGGAGCGTAGCCCAGCGCAACGGGACTCACCCCTTGGGGGCACCGCCCTTGCGGTGCAGTTTCGGTCACACAGAGCCGCTTCGGCATACTGGGGACTTCCCCTTCGCTTTTCTGAGAGGTGCGAGAGCCTTGTGCGGCCTGGCAGGACTGGTATGCCCTAGCGAGAACGAGGCCGAATCCGCCCGCCCGGCTGTGGAGGCCGCGCTGCGCTGCATGCGCCACCGCGGGCCGGACGAGAGCGGCACCCGGCGGGTCGACGAGGTCGTGTTCGGCTTCAACCGCCTCGCCATCATCGACATCGAGCACTCCCACCAGCCCCTGACGTGGGGGCCGCCGGAGTCGCCGAGCCGTTACACGATCAACTTCAACGGCGAGATCTACAACTACCTGGAGCTGCGCGCCGAGCTCACCGAGAAGCACGGCGCGGTCTTCCACACCGACGGCGACACCGAGACGATCGTCGCCGCGTACCACTACTTCGGCCCCGCGGCGATCACGAAGCTGCGCGGCATGTTCGCCTTCATCATCTGGGACGCCGAGCGCCGAGTCCTGTTCGGCGGCCGCGACCCGTTCGGCATCAAGCCGCTGTACTACGCGCAGGGCAGCGCCGGCGTCGCGTTCTCCAGTGAGAAGAAGATCCTGCTGGAGATCGCCCCCACGCTCGGCATCGAGCCGAAGATGAACGTCAGGGGCCTGCAGCACTATCTCACGCTGCAGTACGTGCCCGAGCCCTCCTCGCTGCACGAGTCGATCTCCCGCGTCGAGTCCGGCCACTCGTTCACGCTGGTGCCGGGCGAGGCGCCGGTGTTCGAGCGCTACTTCCCCGCGAACTTCAAGGTGCGCACGGTCCGCAGCGAGGCGGAGGCGGACGCGCTGTACGACGAGATCACGGCGGCGCTGCGCGACTCGGTCGCCAAGCACATGCGCGCGGACGTGACGGTCGGATCGTTCCTGTCCGGCGGCATCGACTCGACGGTGGTCGCGGCGCTCGCCAAGGAGCACAACCCGGACCTGATCACGTTCACGACGGGCTTCGAGCGCCAGGGCTTCTCGGAGGTCGACGTCGCGGCGGAGTCGGCGGCGCTGATCGGCGTGAAGCACGTCGTCCGCACGGTCAGCGCGCAGGAGATGATGGACTCCCTGCCGCTGATCACCTGGTATCTGGACGACCCGGTGGCCGACCCGGCCCTGGTGCCGTTGTGGTTCATCGCGCGTGAGGCGCGTCAGCACGTGAAGGTCGTCCTGTCCGGTGAGGGCGCGGACGAGCTGTTCGGCGGGTACACGATCTACCGCGAACCGCTGTCGCTGGCGGCGTTCGAGAAGGTGCCCGGCGCGCTGCGCAAGGCGATGGGCAAGGTCTCCACGAAGATTCCGCAGGGCGTGCGGGGCAAGGACCTGCTGCGTCGCGGCGCGCTCACGCTGGAGGAGCGCTACTACGGCAACGCGCGCATCTTCCTCGACCCGCAGCTGCGCGAGGTGCTGCGCACGTACGACCCGAACGTCTCGCACATGAACGTCACGGCCCAGCCGTACCGCGAGTCGGCCAACTGGGACCCGGTCACGCGCATGCAGCACGTCGACCTGTTCACGTGGCTGCGCGGCGACATCCTGGTCAAGGCCGACAAGATGACCATGGCGAACTCGCTGGAGCTGCGCGTCCCGTTCCTCGACCCCGAGGTCTTCAAGATCGCCTCGCAGATCCCGAGCGAGCTGAAGATCACGAAGGACACCACGAAGTTCGCCCTGCGCAAGGCGATCCGCGACATCGTGCCGGCGCACGTGCTCAACCGCCGCAAGCTCGGCTTCCCGGTGCCGATCCGGCACTGGCTCAAGGACGAGATGCACGACTGGGCCGTCGACGTCGTGCGCGCCTCGCAGACCGACCAGTACCTCGACAAGCACGCGGTGCTGCGCCTGATCGAGGAGCACCGCTCGGGGATCATCGACCACAGCCGCCGCATCTGGGCGCTGCTGGTGTTCATGATCTGGCACGGCATCTTCGTCGAGGGCCGCATCAAGCCGGAAGTGCCGGAGCCGCACTACCCGGTCAAGCTCTAGTGACAGGGCCCCTCGGCGGAGGGGCCCTTCTCATTCACCGGCGGCCTTGTGCACTGCACATCGCGTACGAGCTGACGACGGTCTCGGGCGACGCCATCAGTTCCAGGTAGCGGTCGAACTCGTCGTCGGACAACGGCAGCTTCGCGCGCACCTGGCGGGCGCTGGTGGCGAGCAGACGGCAGCCAGGTGAGCCGCCCGCCCACTCCTGCACCTCGCGGGAGCCGCTGACGTCGTGCAGGCCGGTGTCGAGCAGCGCCTTCTCGATGCGCGCTCCCCAGGCCAGCTCCGCTCCGGCCTGTTCGAGCAGCGTCAGCAGGGCGTTCTTGACCCGCATGATCAGCTTCGCGTCGTCGGGGGCGGCCTTCAGCACTTCGAGCGGGAGGCAGTCGAACTCGTCGAGCACGAGCCAGCCGCCGGGGCGCAGCGAGTCGCGCAGCTTGCGCAGGACGGCGTCGCGGGCGGGGAGGTGGAACAGCACCAGGCGGGCGTGGACCAGGTCGAACGCGTTTCCGGGCAATATATTGGATACTACGTCGTGCTCCAGGACGGTGACGTTGTCGCGTTCCTCGAGCCGCGAGACGTCCAGATCGGTGACGGTCACATGGCCGGACGGCGCGACGACGTCGGCGAGCCAGTTCGCCACCGAGCCCCCGCCGCCCCCGACCTCCAGGCAGCGCCAGCCGTCTGTGATGCCGAGCCGCTCGACGCGGGCGAACGTGCCCGCGTCGAGCAGGGAGCTCAGCGCGTCGAACTGCGGATCGAGCAACTCACCGGTGTTGCCGAACAGGTACGTCCCCATTGTCCGATCATGGCAGGACCGGGGCGATCTCCTCAGCGGCTTCGTCACCAAAGGCGCCACGGATGCGGGCGAGCGCCGACTCCCGCTCCAGCACCCACTCCTGCGTGCCGACGGTCTCGAGCACCTCGACGGCGATCAACGAACCGAGCTGAGCAGCGCGCTCGATGCTCAGGCCCGAGGTCGTGCCGGCGAGGAAGCCCGCGCGGAAGCCGTCGCCGACACCGGTCGGGTCGGTCTTCGCGACCTCGGCGACCGCGGGGACGTGCAGCGAGAAGCCGTCCTTGTCGACGATCTCGACGCCCTTGGCGCCGAGCGTGGTGATGCGCTTGCCGACACGGGCGAGGACGTCGGCCTCGCTGAAGCCGGTCTTCTGCAGCAGCAGTTCCCACTCGTAGTCGTTGCTGAAGAGGTACTCGGCGCCCTCGATGAACGCGCGCGCCTGGTCGCCGTCCATGCGGGCGAGCTGCTGCGACGGGTCGACGGCGAACCGGTAGCCGCGCTGACGGCACTCCTCGGCGTGCCGGAGCATGGCGGCGGGGTCGTCGGGGCTGATGACGACGAGCTCGAGGTCGTCGACGCGGTTCGCGATCGGCTCCAGCTCGATGTTGCGCGCCTCGGCCATGGCGCCGGCGTAGAAGGAGGCGATCTGGCACATGTCGTCGTCCGTCGTGCAGACGAACCGCGCGGTGTGCGCGACCTCGGACACGTACACGCCGGACGTGTCGACGCCGTGCCGCTCGAGCCACGAGCGGTAGTCGTCGAAGTCCTTGCCGACGGCACCCACGAGCACCGGGCGGACCCCGAGGACACCGAGGCCGAACGCGATGTTCGCGCCGATGCCACCGCGGCGGACTACGAGGTCGTCGACCAGGAAGCTCAGTGACACACGGTCGAGACGCTCCGCGACCAGCTGGTCCGCGAAACGACCCGGAAAGTGCATCAGATGGTCGGTCGCGATGCTGCCGCACACGGCTACCGGCACGTCGGCTCTCCCATTCCTTGTTGCGCTACGTGACAACTCACCCGGATGAGTGCAGCTGTGAAGACTACCGTTTGGTAGGGCTATCGCAGGTCAGACTGCCGTCATACCGTCGGGACGTGACGATCCCCGAGGCGACCACGATGAGTGAGCTGATCGACGACTGCGCGCAGCTCCCCTTCGCTCTGACACACCCCGAGCACCCCCTTCCGGCCCCGCGAGCGGCTGCGCCCTGGCTGGTCGACGAACGGTGCACCCGTCAGGTCGAAGGCCTGACCGAGTACGGAGCCTGACATCCAGCACTTGACGGACTCCTGAGCGAAACTTCCGTCCGGCCCGGAAACTTCCGTCCGGCACAGCACGAGGCCGCGTTCCCGTCGGTGCGGGAACGCGGCCTCGCGCGTTGTTCGCCTTAGTGGAACGAGTCGCCGCAGGCGCAGGACCCGCCGGCGTTCGGGTTGTCGATCGTGAAACCCTGCTTCTCGATCGTGTCCACGAAGTCGATGACAGCGCCTTCGACGTACGGGGCGCTCATCCGGTCAACGGCGACCTTCATGCCGTTGAAGTCGCGGAACGCGTCGCCGTCGAGCGTGCGCTCGTCGAAGAACAGCTGGTACCGCAGACCCGCGCAACCACCGGGCTGGACGGCGATGCGCAGGTGCATGTCGTCGCGGCCCTCCTGGTCGAGCAGCGCCTTGGCCTTGACGGCGGCCGCGTCGGTCAGCGTCACGCCGTGAGTAGGCGCCTCGGAGGTCGAAGCGGCATCCTGAGCGGTCGTCATGGCACTCCTAAGAGGTCCTTGCGGGCGGTTCGCCCAACAACAACACGGGCGTTTCCCGCTTTGTTCCACTGCCATGGTCCCACAGCGCGCACCCATGTCGAACGTCACGTGGACCACCCCGCCGGACCCAACCGATATATCAGCCAGGGCCGAGCAAGCCTCGAGCGCGCGCTACCGCGACCACTGCCGGGCCACGTGCTGGGCCGTTGCAACGAGACTTTTGCGGGCGTCCGCAATCGACTTTTGCACAGAGCCGACGTGGTCGGAGACCGAGTAGGCCTCCTGGACGCCGGCGGCGCCCATCTCGCGGCGGCCGACGGTCACCTGGCCGGCGATGGCGATGCACGGGATGCCTCGTTCGGCGGCGCCGCCGGCGACGGCGGTGATGAGCTTGCCGCGCAGTGACTGCCAGTCGAAGCTGCCTTCGCCGGTGACGACGACGTCGGCGTCGTCGAGTGCGGCGTCGAGGCCGGTCAGTTCGCGGACGAGGCCGGCGCCGGACTTCACCGTGGCGCCGAGGGACAGGAGGGCGGCGCCGAGGCCGCCTGCCGCTCCGGCGCCCGGTATGTCGGCCACTGGTTTGAGGGCGTCCATCGCAGCGAGCTTGGCTTCGAGGCGCTCCACGGCTTCTGGGGAGGCGCCTTTTTGGGGACCGAAGGTGCGTGCGGCGCCGTGCGGGCCCAGGAGCGGGTTTTCGACGTCGGAGGCCGCAACGAGCGATATATCAGTCAGAGCGACTCCGGCGTCGGACAGCGCGGCGAGCATTCCGGCGCCGCCATCGGTCGTGCCGGAACCGCCCAGGCCGACCGTGATGACATCGTTGTCATCCGCCGCTGCCGCGATGAGCTCGCCCACGCCGCGCGTTGTCGCCGTCTCGCAGGTTTCGGGGCGGAGTTCCGCCGGGATGAGGTGGAGGCCGCACGCCTCGGCGGACTCGATGTATGCGGTTCGCACGCCGTTGGTGGTCACGCTGAGCCAGCGGGCTTCGACGGGCTTGCCGAGCGGGCCCGTGACGGTGATATATCGGATGTCGCCGCCCAGTGCGGCGTGCAGGACGTCCACGAAGCCGGGGCCTCCGTCGGCCAGTGGGCGCTGGGTGATGGCGTCGTCGGGCTTGGCCTCGCGCCAGCCGGTGGCGATGGCGTCGGCGGCCTCGCGGGCGGTCAGGGTGCCGCCGAAGCAGTCCGGAGCGATGAGTACGCGCACCTCGCGAAAGGTACAGAAGAGCCACTGTCCTACCCTTGTGCCGTGAGGTTCCTGCGTCGCAACTCCGACACCACTGCCGAAGCTCCCGAGTCCGGAGCCGAGCTCGCCGAGCCGCTCGAGAAGGCACGCAGCGCGGGCAAGGGCAGGCCGACGCCGAAGCGGCGTGAGGCGCAGGGCCGGCGTAGTGGTCCGGTTCCGCCGCCTCCGCGCACGCAGCGCGAGGCGTTCAAGCGCATGCGCGGCAACAAGGTGAG
Source organism: Lentzea flava (assembly GCF_014648475.1). Taxonomy (GTDB): domain Bacteria; phylum Actinomycetota; class Actinomycetes; order Mycobacteriales; family Pseudonocardiaceae; genus Lentzea; species Lentzea flava. Next base: position 7,598 of record NZ_BMRE01000051.1, read on the forward strand.
CAAGGAAGAGCGCCGTGCCGCGGCCGCCGAGCGTCGTCAGCGCATGATGGCGGGTGACGACAAGTACCTGCTGCCGCGCGACCGCGGTCCGGTCAAGGCGTACATCCGCGACCTGGTCGACTCGCGCCGCAACCTCATGGGCCTGTTCATGCCGCTCGCGATCCTGGTGTTCGTGGCACTGCTGACGCCGTCGCTCGCGGTGCAGCGGTACGCGACGCTCGCGACGACGTTCATGCTGATCGCGATGGTCATCGAGGGCCTCGTGCTCGGCCGGATCGTCACGAGGAGGGTTCGGGCGAAGTTCCCGAACGAGCCGATCAAGGGCATCTCGATCGGCTGGTACTCGTTCATCCGCGCGAGCCAGCTGCGCCGCCTGCGGGTCCCGAAGCCGCGGGTGAAGCCCGGCGAGGCCGTCAAGTAGAAGCAAGCGGGAGTGCGCCAGAAGCAGCGCAGGCTTCAGCTGCCGGAGCAGCTGCGGTGGAACCACAACGAGTGGTACCGCCGCTGGCTGCTCCGGCAGTTGCCGTCACGGGTCGGTTCCGCGCTCGACGTGGGTTGCGGGCTGGGCGACCTAGCGCGGTCGATCGACGCTGACGAGGTCACCGCGATCGACGCCAGCGCTCGCATGATCGAGCGGGCGAGCGCGACCAGCGACGAGGTCCGATGGATTCACGGTGACGTGCTCACGCACGACCTGGGCCGCTACGACGTCGTCACGGCCGAGGCGAGCCTGCACCACGTGCCGTTGCGCGAGGGCCTCGCCCGGCTCGCCGAGCTGACCAAGCCGGGCGGGCTGCTGATCGTCATCGGGCTGTACATGACGGCGACGCCCGCTGACCGGGCGATGGAGCTCGTGACGTTGCCCGCGAACGCGATCGTGGGCCTGGTGAAGGCCCTCAACGGCACCGGAGGCAAGCCGCACGACGCGGAGATGCCGGTGGTGATGACGGCGCCGACGTTGCCGGAGATCCGCGCGGTGGCAGCGGAGATCACGCCCGGCGCGCGCATCCGCAGGCACGTGTTCTGGCGGTATTCGCTGGTCTGGCACGCACCCGAAGTTCATTAGCAGGACGAACGATTTCGGTTTAAGCTCCGATGTATGAAGTTCCGTCGACTCGGCCGCAGCGGCCTGTCCATCAGTGAGATCTCGTACGGCAACTGGCTCACGCACGGCTCGCAGGTTGAGGAAGAGCAGGCGCACGCCTGCGTGAAGGCGGCGCTCGAGTCGGGCATCACGACCTTCGACACCGCCGATGTCTACGCCAACACGGCCGCGGAGTCGGTGCTCGGCCGGGCGCTCAAGGGTGAGCGGCGCGAGTCGCTGGAGATCCTGACGAAGGTCTACTGGCCGACCGGTCCCGGCGGCCCCAACGACCGCGGGCTCGGCCGCAAGCACATCATGGAGTCGGCCAACGCGTCGCTGAAGCGCCTGCAGACCGACTACGTCGACCTCTACCAGGCCCACCGGTTCGACTACAGCGTGCCGCTGGAAGAGACGATGCTGGCGTTCGCCGACCTCGTCCGCCAGGGCAAGGTGCTCTACGTCGGTGTCTCCGAGTGGACCGCCGAGCAGATCACCCGCGGAGCCGCGCTGGCTCGCGAGCTGCAGATCCCGTTCGTGTCGCACCAGCCGCAGTACTCGATGCTGTGGCGCGTCATCGAACCGCAGGTCATCCCGGCCTGTGAGCGCGAGGGCCTGAGCCAGATCGTCTTCTCCCCCGTCGCGCAGGGCATCCTGACCGGCAAGTACCTGCCGGGCGCCGAGGTGCCGGAGGGCTCGCGGCTCGCCGACGCGCGCGGTTCGCAGATGATCGCGCGCTGGATGCGTGACGACGTGCTGAACGCTGTGCAGCAGCTCAAGCCGATCGCCGAGGAAGCCGGCGTCACGATGGCGCAGCTCGCGGTCGCGTGGGTGCTGAAGAACCCGAACGTCGCGTCCGCGATCATCGGCGCGTCGCGTCCGGAGCAGGTCTACGAGAACGTCAAGGCCATCGACATCACGCTCGACGACGACGTGCTCAAGCAGATCGACACCGTCCTGGAGGGCGTCATCACCGACGACCCGCGGCTCACGGCCCAGGGCTGAACTACTGGACCGGGTGGAGGCTCATCGGGCCGTACACCTCGGATTCCGAGCGCAGCAGCGTGACCTGTTCGACCCCGGCGTCGAGCAGGTCACGCCACTCGGCGCTGAACCACTCCTCCGCCTCCGTCTGGTCGGCGAACGCCACGTCCGGGCCCGCGACGTCGCGGCCTTGTGCATCCTGGTAGCGCCAGCGGAACTCCATGGACGAAGGCTAACTCTTGTCATCTCGCACGCTCGTGCTCGGCGGAGCGCGTTCAGGCAAGTCAGCGCACGCGGAAGGCCTGCTCACCGACGCGGCCGTGACTTACGTCGCAACCGCCCGCAGATACCCCGGTGACCCGGACTGGGACGCGCGCATCGCCCTGCACGTCGCACGCCGTCCGTCCACCTGGCACACGGTCGAGGCCCCGGCACCGGCCGACCTGCCCGCGCTGCTCACCGCGACGCAGCACGACGACCCGCCGATCCTGGTCGACGACCTGTCCACGTGGCTGGTCGGCGTGCTGGACGACGCCGACGCGTGGGAAGGCCACGGCGCGGACATGATCGAACACAACGTGGACGAGCTGGTGCGTTCGGTGGCCATGTGCCGGACGCGGCTCGTGCTGGTGACGGCGGAGGTCGGCCTCGGCGTTGTTCCGTCGACGCGCTCAGGCAGACTCTTCCGCGATCACCTCGGTGCGCTCAACGCGCGCATCGCCGAGGTGTGCGACGAAGTCATGCTGCTCGTCGCGGGCATCCCGTTGAGACTGCGTTAAGGAGCGACCTGGTGAGCACCGAGTTCCCGCCGGTTGAACCGCCGGACGAGACAGTTCTGCGCGAGGCCGAGGCCCGGCACGCGGTGCTGACCAAGCCGGTCGGCTCGCTCGGCAGGCTCGAGGAGCTGGGCAACTGGATCGCGGCGTGCCAGGGCGTCGTGCCGCCGAAGCCGTTCGTGCGGCCTCGCGTCGTCGTGTTCGCGGGCGACCACGGCGTCACGGCTCAGGGCGTGTCGGCGTACCCGAGCGAGGTGACCGGCCAGATGGTCGCGAACTTCCTCACGGGCGGTGCCGCGGTGAACGTGCTCGCTCAGGTCGCGGGTGCCACGGTGCGCGTGGTCGACATGGCCGTCGACGCCGACACCCCGGAGGCGGTCAGCACGCACAAGGTGCGGCGCTCGTCCGGGTCGATCGACCGGGAGGACGCGCTCACCCGCGAGGAGTGCGAGCGCGCGATCGCGGCCGGGCGCGCCATCGCCGACGAGGAGGTCGACTCGGGCGCCGACGTGCTCGTCGCCGGCGACATGGGCATCGGCAACACGACGCCGTCCGCCGTGCTGATCGCGTCGCTGACCGGGTCGGAGCCGGTCGCGGTCGTCGGCCGCGGCACGGGCATCGACGACCAGGCGTGGATGCGCAAGACGGCGGCGATCCGGGACGCGCTGCGCCGGGCCCGCCTGGTGATCAGCGACCCGATCGCGTTGCTCGCCACGGCCGGTGGTGCCGACCTCGCCGCGATGGCCGGGTTCCTGGCGCAGGCCGCGGTGCGACGGACTCCGGTCGTGCTCGACGGCGTCGTCGTCGGCGCGGCGGCGGTGGTCGCCGAGGAGATGGCGCCGGGTGCGCGCGAGTGGTGGGTGGCCGGGCACCAGTCGGCCGAGCCCGCGCACGCGATCGCGCTCGGGCACCTCAACGTGAAGCCGCTGCTGGAGTTCGAGATGCGGCTCGGCGAGGGATCCGGTGCCGTGGCGGCGCTGCCGTTGCTGATCTCGGCGGTGAAGGTGCTCGCGGAGATGGCGACGTTCGAGAGCGCCGGCGTCACGAACAAGGAATGAAGCTCGCGCTCTCCTGGCTGACGGTCCTGCCGCTGCGCGTCGACGACGTCGACCGCAAAGCGGCAGGACGGGCCATTGCGTGCACGCCGGTTGTCGGCGTTCTGCTCGGCGCGTTCGCCGTCGGCGTGCTCGAGCTGCTGGCGATATCCAATATATCGGCGCTCGTGGCGGGGTTTTTGGTCGTCGGCGTCGTCGCGCTCGCAACGCGGGGCATGCACCTCGACGGGCTCGCCGACACCGCCGACGGACTCGGTTGCTACGGGCCGCCGGAACGCGCGCTGAAGGTCATGAAGGACGGCGGCGCCGGGCCGTTCGGCGTCGTCACGCTGATCGTGGTGCTGGGGGCGCAGGCCGCAGAGCTCCCCCACGCTCACTGGGGCGTCGTCGTGCTGGCGTTCGCGGCGAGCCGGGCCGCGTTCGGGATCTGTTGCATGCGTGGCGTGCCCGCCGCACGACCTGAGGGGCTCGGTGCGCTTGTCGCGGGCACACAACATCCGATGCTGGTCGTCGGCACGTGGGTGGTGCTCGCCGCAGCGGCCGTTCCGCTCGGGTGGCGCGCGGTCGTCGCCGTCGTCGTCGCGGGCGCGCTCGTGTGGTTGCTGGTGAAGCACACCGGAAAGCGTTTCGGCGGCATCACCGGTGATGTGCTCGGTGCTGCCGCCGAAATCGCGCTTCTGGCCGTCCTGGTGATCGCTTAGCCCCGATGATCTAGTCCAGGAGCTTGGTCATCCAGCCGTGGGTGTCGGCGACGTGGCCGTGCTGGAGGCCGGTCAGGCGCTCGCGCAGCTTCATCGTCACCTCGCCGGAGCCACCGTCGCCGATGGTGAACTCGCCGCCCGCGTGCTTGACGTGGCCGACCGGCGTGATGACCGCGGCGGTGCCGCAGGCGAACACCTCGGTGAGCTCACCGGAGGCGTTGGCCTTCTCCCACTCGTCCGTCGAGATGCGACGCTCCTCAACGGACAGTCCGAGGTCGGAGGCGAGCTGCAGCAACGAACTGCGGGTGATGCCCGGCAGCAGCGTGCCGGTCAGCTCCGGGGTGACGACCTTGTCGCCGAAGACGAAGAACAGGTTCATGCCGCCCATCTCCTCGACCCAGCGGCGTTCCACCGCGTCGAGCCAGACGACCTGGTCGCAGCCCTTCTCGGCGGCCTGCGCCTGCGCCACGAGGGACGCGGCGTAGTTGCCGGCGAACTTGGCGGCGCCGGTACCACCGGGAGCGGCGCGGACGTACTCGGTCGAGAGCCACACGCTCACCGGGCGGATTCCACCCGAGAAGTAAGAGCCCGCGGGGGAAGCGATCAACACGTAGAGGTACTCGGACGCGGGTCGCACGCCGAGGCCGGCTTCCGTGGAGAACATGAACGGCCGCAGGTAGAGCGACTCCTCCTCGGCCGTCGGCACCCAGCGGCTGTCGACCGCGAGGATCTGCCGGACGGACTCCAGGAAGAGCTCGTCGGGAAGTTCGGGCATCGCCATGCGGCGGGCCGAGGCGCGGAAGCGCTCGGCGTTGGCCTCAGGGCGGAAGGACGCGATCGAACCGTCGGGCTGGCGGTAGGCCTTGAGCCCTTCGAAGATCGCTTGGCCGTAGTGCAGCACCATTGCCGCGGGGTCGAGTGAGAGGGAGCTGTAGGGGCCGACTTCAGCGTCGTGCCAGCCCTTCTCGCGGTTCCAGCGGATCGTCACCATGTGGTCGGTGAAGTGCTGCCCGAAGCCCGGCTTGGCAAGTACCTCCGCTACGCGCTCCGGGGTCGCCGGGTGCGGGTGGGGAGTCCGGGTGAAAGGCAACTCGCTCGTCATGTGAGCACGGTAACCCGCTGGTCGGGATACGGAAAATCGTCTTCTCAAAACTCGGACGTCCTACTAACTCGGCCTGGCTAAAGTGCCCGGCCATGAGCGAACAGGAACGATCTTCGAAGGGTGCGGACGTCCGCACCGTCTTACAGGCTGCGCTGCTCGTTCTGGGCACCGGGTTGACGCTCCTGGACGGCTGGGTGCTCAGCGGTGTCGGCGGCGTGCTCGTGGCGGCGTTCGCCGCTGCCGTCTTCCTCGGCGCCTACTGGACCCGCGCGAAGGAAAGCCCCGCCACCAACGGTCGCGTCATCGGGCTTGCGGTGTGTGTTGGCGTGACGCTGCTCGTTTTCCTCTCAGTGTCGCTATCAGCCCGATGAGTCCGGTGCCCGCGCCCAGCCCCGCGAGGGAGACGAGCAGCGCGGGCACCGGCGTGCTCATCGCGAGCAGCACCGAGAGACCCAGTCCGAGACACGCCGTGCGCATCGGCCACGTGCGGTCGTTCTGCAGCAGCACGCGCGCCGACGCGTTCGTGAAGGCGTAGTAGAAGAGCGTCGCGCACGCGGCCACGCCCAGTGCGAGCGACATCGGCAGGAGCGTGGCGAGCGCGGAACCGGCGACCACCACGAGCATGAGCACGCCCGGCTTGAGGCGGGTCGGCAGGTCGCCGTCCTCGACCAGTCCGGTGAGCGTGCGGTGCGCGGACAGGAGAACGAAGTGCAGCGCTGCCACACCCGCCACCGCCGCGGCGATCTGCACGAGCGGCACCAACGCGGAGGCGTCCGCCGCGACGAGCGCGTCTCGCAACGGCGCGGGTGACAACGCGAGGCGCGCGCTGCCGAGCTGACGGAGCACACCGGCGCCCACCGCCAGGTAGACCACGAGCGACAGTCCGATGAGGACGGGAATCGCGATCCTCAGCACGGACGCCGAATGCGGCCGCTCGCCGCGATGGGGCGCGGTGATGCGTTCGAAACCCGCGAACGCCATGAACATCAGGCCCGCGACGCCGACGAGTTCGTTGGCCGTGCCCGTCTCCCCCGCCGACGGCACCGGTGCGATCGAGAAGCTCGACGCGACCACGAGTGCGAGCACACCGAGCACCACCAACGACACCAGCACGCTGACGCCGGCGGTGAAGCGGAAGCCGGCGGCGCCGAGCAGCGCCGTGGCCACGAGGAGGGCGAGCGCGCCGATCAACGGCCGGTCCGGCACCACGTACGCGCCGAACATCAGCGCCACCGCCGCCGCCATCGCGCACCGGCCGAGCAGGTGGGCGCTCGCCGTCATCCGTGCGGGCCACACACCGAGCTGGGCGCGCACGTATCCGTAACCGCCGCCGACGTCCGGGTAGGCCCGTGACTGGTCAGCGGTCGAGAAAGCCGAGCACAGGGCGGCGAACGCGGAGATGGCCAGCGCCGGGAGCGTCCACCAGCCCGCAAGGCCTGCGGCTGGGGCGAATCCGGCGAAGACCCCCGCACCGAGCACCGCGGGAAGACCGAGCGCGACCGTGACAACGATCTCGCGAGGCGTGTGGGTCACCGGTACACATTCGCAGATGCGGCATCCGGCCGTAACCACCCGGTCGACTGATGCGCGGAATGGGCGAATCGCCACCCAGAGCAACTGTCAACGTCACTGATTGCCTCCGAACGTGGCGGGGCACGACGGTGGTGGACCAATGGACCTTTAGCATTGGTCACGATTCCGACCACCCCTACCACCGCACAACCCTGGAGCAGCACGTGACAGCCCCGAAGCTGGCCCTCACCGAAGGTGACCTGAGCACCACCGCCGCGGACGCAGTCGTCGTGGGCACCCTGCAGGGTGCGGACGGTCTGGAGCTGGCCCCCGGTGCCGAAGCTGTCAGCGCCGCGTTCGACGGCGCGCTGCTCGACGTGCTCGGCACCCTGCGCGCCTCCGGCAAGGCCGACGAGCTCGTGAAGGTGCCGACGTTCGGCAAGCTCGCCGCCCCGCTCGTGCTGGCCGTCGGCCTCGGCAAGACGACGGGCGAGGAGCAGGTGCGCCGCGCGTCCGGTGTCGCCGCCCGCGCGCTGGCCGGCAAGAAGCGCGCGATCAACACGCTGGCGTCGCTGCACCTCGCCGCGGCCGCCGAGGGCACGCTGCTCGGTGCCTACACGTTCACCGAGTACAAGTCGGAGAAGGGTGAGGCCCCGGTCGCGAAGGTCGACCTGGTCGCCGCGGGCTCCAAGGAGAACAAGGCCGCGCTGAAGGCCGCCGTCGCGATCGCCGAGGCCGTCGCCATCGCGCGCGACTTCGTGAACACGCCGCCGAACGACCTCTACCCGGCCTCGTTCGCCGACCGCGCCGCCAAGCTGGCCACCGCCGCCGGTCTCGACGTCGAGGTGCTCGACGAGAAGGCGCTGAAGAAGCAGGGCTTCGGCGGCATCCTGGGCGTCGGCGGCGGTTCGTCGCGCCAGCCGAGGCTCGTGCGCATCTCGTACAAGGGCGCCAAGGCCACCAAGAAGGTCGCGCTGGTCGGCAAGGGCATCACGTTCGACACCGGCGGCATCTCGATCAAGCCGGCCGCGAACATGGACGAGATGACCTCGGACATGTCCGGTGCCGCCGCGATCGTCGCCACCATGGTGCTCGCCGCGAAGCTCAAGTACCCGCTGGAGATCATCGCGTCGATCCCGATGGCGGAGAACATGCCGTCCGGTGACGCGTACCGCCCCGGCGACGTGCTGACCATGTACGGCGGCAAGACCGTCGAGGTGCTCAACACCGACGCCGAGGGCCGCCTGATCCTGTCCGACGCCATCGTGCGCGCGTGCGAGGACGGCCCGGACTACCTGATCGAGACCGCGACCCTGACCGGCGCGCAGGTCGTGGCGCTGGGCAAGCGCACCTCGGGTGTCATGGGCTCCGACGAGTTCCGCGACCGCGTGGCGGCCATCGGCACCGCGGTCGGCGAGTCGGCGTGGCCGATGCCGCTGCCAGAGGAGCTCCGCGCGGACCTCGACTCGCGCCTGGCGGACCTCGCCAACGTCACCGGGCACCGGTGGGGCGGCATGCTCGCGGCCGGTCTGTTCCTGCGCGAGTTCGTGGCCGAGGGCGTGCAGTGGGCGCACATCGACATCGCGGGCCCGGCGTACCACACGGGTGGCCCGTACGGGTACACCTCGAAGGGCGGCACCGGTGTTCCGGTGCGGACCATCGCGGCCGTGCTCGCGGACATCGCCGCCAACGGCTGAGTTCGTTCGTTCCGCACGGGCGGAGTTCCCTCACCGGGGACTCCGCCCGTTTTGTTTTGCGCGACGGACGCATTTCCTCGAACGAAATCCGTGCGGTGTCCATGTAGGACTCGCCGCCGTGGGCACCGGGGCCGGTCGGCGTCGTCGCCAACCGCCTTTGCAATGGCTCGTTTGCGGTCGAAGTCCAACGAACCGTTGCTAAGCAGCAGGTGGAGCGGGGTGGCGGGGACTGATATATCGGTTGGGCGGGGGCCGGAGGGCTCGAACGGTGGGCGGCTGGATGGAGACGTGCGCCTCACGGGGCTAGGTCGGTGCGGGCCGCGAGAGGAGGATTTCCACATGGGGACGCATCGGTACGAGGTCGACGTTGTTTGGACGGGAAACACCGGGAGCGGGACTTCCGGGTACAAGAACTACGAGCGGGCGCACGAGGTTCGCGTCGAGGGGAAAGAGACGATTCTCGGGTCGTCGGATCCGTCGTTTCGCGGTGACCGCGGCCGGTACAACCCCGAGGAGCTGCTCGTCGCGTCGCTGTCGCAGTGCCACATGCTCTGGTACCTGCACCTGGCGTCGACCAACGGAGTGATCGTCACCGACTACCGCGACCACGCCACCGGCACGATGGCCGAGCACCCGGACGGGTCGGGGCGGTTCACCGAGGTGACGCTCAACCCCGTGGTGACGATCGCGGATCCGGAGAAGCGGGAGACCGCGCAGGCGTTGCACGAGAAGGCGCACTCGTTGTGCTTCATCGCGGCGAGCGTGAATTTTCCCGTGCGGCACGAGCCGACGGTGAAGGTCTAAAGCTCGCCTGCGGCCTTTTTGCGCGCGGTGTAGTCGCGCATGCGCTTCGGGTAGCCGACGATGCCGGCGTCGTAGATCGGCATGCCGAGTTTGCGGGCGAAGGCGCGGGCGGCGTCCGGGGACGAGACGCGGCGGCGGGTCCACTCGCCGTCGTGAGCGACGAGAACCACAGTGGTTTCGGTCACCGTGGTCTTCGGCTCCACATAGGCCTCGACGCCGTGGCGGCTCGCGGCCCACTGTTCGAGGTGGCTCGTGTCCTGGTTGGAGGCGGTCCGCAGCACGCCTGGGCGCGGCTTCCTGCGAAAACGATCGAACAGCCCCATCGAGCACCTCCTGCGATTCCCTGCACCAATGGTGCCAGGTGAGGGTGTGATGAGTAGGTGAATGATCAGAACAGGGCGTGGTGTCCCATGCCGGATCACCACGCTCCGGCAACTAGTGACAAGATGGCCGCGTACCTCGCGCGCACCCGCGCGTAGTAAGTAATCCCGAGGAGATCCGAAGTGACTTCGCCGGAACTGGATTCGGCCACCAACGCCGATCTCGTGATCCTCGGCGGTGGTTCGGGCGGCTATGCCTGCGCGTTCCGCGCGGCCGAGCTCGGCCTGTCCGTCGTCCTGGTCGAGAAGGACAAGCTCGGTGGCACGTGCCTGCACCGCGGCTGCATCCCGACCAAGGCGCTGCTGCACGCGGCCGAGGTGGCGGACAACGCGCGTGAAGGCGACCAGTTCGGCGTGAAGAGCTCGCTCGAGGGCATCGACATCGCCGGCGTCAACTCGTACAAGGACGGCGTGATCTCGCGGCTCTACAAGGGCCTGCAGGGTCTCGCGAAGGCCAACAAGGTCACCCTGGTCGAGGGCGCGGGCACGTTCGCCGGCCCGAACACCGTCGTCGTGAACGGTCAGCGCTACGTCGGCAAGAACGTGGTGCTCGCGACCGGTTCGTACGCCCGCAGCCTGCCCGGTCTGGAGATCGGCGGCCGCGTCATCACCAGCGACCAGGCGCTCAACCTGGACTTCATCCCGGAGAAGGTCGTCGTCCTCGGCGGCGGCGTCATCGGCGTGGAGTTCGCGAGCGTGTGGCGGTCGTTCGGCGCGGACGTGACGATCGTCGAGGCCCTGCCCCGGCTGGTGCCCGCCGAGGACGAGTACGCGTCCAAGCAGCTCGAGCGCGCGTTCCGCAAGCGCGGGATCAAGTTCAAGACCGGCGTGAAGTTCACCGGTGCCACCCAGTCCGACACCGGTGTGTCGATCACGCTGGAGAACGGCGACGTCCTCGACGCCGACCTGCTGCTCGTCGCGGTCGGCCGCGGCCCGAACAGCGCGGGTCACGGCTACGAGGAGGCCGGCATCAAGATCGACCGCGGGTTCGTCGTCACCGACGAGCGCCTGCGCACGAACCTGCCGAACGTCTACGCGGTCGGCGACATCGTGCCGGGCCTGCAGCTCGCGCACCGCGGTTTCCAGCAGGGCATCTTCGTGGCCGAGGAGATCGCGGGCCAGAACCCGAAGGTGATCGACGAGGCGGGCATCCCGCGCGTCACCTACTGCAAGCCCGAGGTCGCCTCCGTCGGTCTCTCCGAGGCCGCCGCGAAGGAGAAGTACGGCTCCGCCGAGGTGTTCATCTACGACCTCGCGGGCAACGGCAAGAGCCAGATCCTCAAGACCGCCGGTGGCGTGAAGCTGATCAAGGCTCCGGACGGTCCCGTTGTCGGCGTCACCATGGTCGGCGAGCGCGTCGGCGAGCTCATCGGTGAGGCCCAGCTGATCTACAGCTGGGAGGCTTACCCGGAGGACGTGGCTCCGCTGATCCACGCCCACCCGACCCAGACTGAAGCCCTCGGCGAGGCCTTCCTCGCCCTGGCCGGCAAGCCGCTGCACGTGCACGGCTGACCGTTCCCCATCCAAGTCAGCCACACGAGAGCACGAGGAGTCAGCGAACAATGGCCTTCTCCGTCCAGATGCCCGCACTCGGTGAGAGCGTCACCGAGGGCACGGTCACCCGGTGGTTGAAGCAGGAAGGCGACCGGGTGGAGGTGGACGAGCCGTTGCTCGAGGTGTCCACCGACAAGGTCGACACCGAGATCCCGTCCCCGGCGGCGGGCATCCTGCAGAAGATCGTCGCGCAGGAGGACGACACCGTCGAGGTCGGCGGCGAGCTCGCCGTCATCGGTGACGGCGACGGCGGTTCCGCTGCCCCGGCACCGGCTCCGGCCCAGGAGTCCGCGCCTGAACCGCAGCAGACGCAGCCGTCCGCGGCGCCCGCCGAGGCCGCTCAGGAAGCCGCCCCGGCTCCGGCCCAGTCCTCCGGTGCGGCACAGTCCTCCGGTCCGGCCCAGGGCACCGACGTCACGATGCCCGCGCTCGGCGAGTCCGTCACCGAGGGCACCGTCACCCGGTGGCTGAAGCAGGTCGGCGACAGCGTCGAGGTCGACGAGCCGCTGCTCGAGGTCTCGACCGACAAGGTCGACACCGAGATCCCGTCGCCGGTCGCGGGCACGCTGCTCGAGATCACCGCCGGTGAGGACGAGACCGTCGAGGTCGGCGGCAAGCTCGCCGTCATCGGTTCGGGCAGCCCGGCTCCCGCCGCCGCTCCCGCTCCGGCCCCGGCGCCCGCTCCCCAGCAGGCGGCTCCGGCTCCGGCTCCGGCGCCCGCCCCGGCTCCGCAGGCCGCTCCGGCGCCTGCCCCCGCCCCGGCCGCTCCGGCTCCGCAGGCCGCTCCCGCCGCCGCGTCCAGCGACGACGCGAACGGCACGCCGTACGTCACGCCGCTGGTGCGCAAGCTCGCGTCGGAGAACGGCATCGACCTGAGCACGCTCAAGGGCACCGGTGTCGGTGGCCGCATCCGCAAGCAGGACGTGCTGGCCGCCGTCGAGGCCAAGAAGGCCCCGGCTCCCGCGCCCGCCGCCGCTGCTCCGGCTGCCACTGCCCCCGCCGCCCGCACCGCCGCCCCGGTCGCGGTCGACAACTCGGGCAAGCGCGGCACCGTGCAGAAGCTCCCGCGGCTGCGCCAGATCGTCGCGCAGCGCACGCGTGAGTCGCTGCAGATGTCGGCCCAGCTCACCCAGGTGTTCGAGGTCGACGTCACCAAGATCGCCCGCCTGCGCAACCAGGCGAAGAAGGCATTCGAGGCGCGTGAGGGCGCGAAGCTCACGTTCCTGCCGTTCTTCGCGAAGGCCGCCATCGAGGCCCTCAAGGCCCACCCGGTGCTCAACGCGTCGATCGACGAGGAGCGCAAGGAGGTCACCTACCACGGTGCCGAGCACCTCGGCCTGGCGATCGACACGGAGCGCGGCCTGCTCAACGCCGTGATCCACAACGCCGGTGACCTGAACCTCGCCGGTCTCGCGCACAAGATCGGCGACCTGGCCGCGCGCGCCCGTTCGAACAAGCTCACGCCGGACGAGCTCACCGGTGGCACGTTCTCGCTGACCAACCTGGGCAGCAACGGCGCGCTCTTCGACACCCCGATCATCCAGCAGCCGCAGGTCGGCATCCTGGGCGTCGGCGTCGTCAAGAAGCGTCCGGTCGTCATCACCGACGAGAACGGCGACGACACCATCGCGATCCGCTCGATGATGTACCTCGCCCTCACCTACGACCACCGCCTGGTCGACGGTGCCGACGCGGGCCGCTTCCTCACGACGGTCAAGAACCGTCTGGAGGAAGGTGCGTTCGAGGCCGACCTGGGCCTCTGAGCGACTGATATATCGGATACCGCCTGAAGGCCACCCCGGTTCGCCGGGGTGGCCTTCAGCACATCCGTACCGCTGTGCACGAGATGGTTGAGTGCGGAACGATCTACTCATGCGAGTTGTCATCGCGGGATCGTCGGGCCTGATCGGCACGAGCCTGGTGGCGTCGATGCGCGCCGCGGGACACGAGGTGCTGCGGCTGGTGCGCCGCAAAGCCGCCGCCCCCGACGAACGCGGGTGGGACCCGTACGCCGGGCGCATCGACTCCCACACGTTCGACGGCGTCGACGCCGTGATCAACCTGTGCGGCGCCGGCATCGGCGACAAGCGGTGGGACGACGCGCGCAAGCAGGTCCTGCACGACAGCCGCATCGTGCCGGCCGAGGTGTTGTCGGCCGCCGTCGTCGAGCACGGAGTGCCGACGCTCGTGAACTCGTCGGGCGCCCACTTCTACGGCGACACGGGCACGCGGCTCGCGGACGAGGACGCGCCGGGCGGGCACACGTTCATGTCGCGGCTGACCCAGGACTGGGAGGCGGCGACCTCGGTGGCGCAGGAAGGTGGCGTGCGCGTCGTGCTCATGCGCACCGCCGTCGTCATCTCGCCGTCCGGTGGTGTGTTCGGCCGGCTGAAGCCGGTGTTCCAGCTGTTCCTCGGCGGCAAGCTCGGGACCGGCGAGCAGTTCTTCCCGTGGGTGTCGCTGGACGACGTCGTGTCCGCCTACCGGTTCGTCGTCGAGCACGACGACATCCGCGGGCCGGTCAACGTCGCCGGGCCGACGCCGGTGACGAACGCCGAGTTCACCAAGGCGGTCGGCACGGCACTGCACCGGCCGACGCCGTGGGTCGTGCCGGCGTTCGCGTTGAAGACGTTGCTCGGTGCCGAGATGGCGCAGGAGCTGCTGCTGACCGGGCCAGGGCTGACACCGAAGGTGCTGGAGAGCCACGGGTTCCACTTCATGCATCCGGCGTTGCCGTCTGCTTTGACCGCGGCGGTCGCATGACCCGTGTTGTCGCCGCCGTGCTGGTGATCTCGTGGATCCTGCTGGGAATGCCCGAGGTCACGTGGCTCGACGTGTGGGTGCACGACGGGATGCCGCGCCCCGAGTGGCTGCGGATGACGGCGTACGTCGTGGGCCTGCTGCTCGGGCCGACGATCGGCTGGGCGTTCGCGGCGGTGCTGTTCGTGCTCGCCTGGCGACGGCGTGACCTGCGGTTGTGGAAGGCGCTGGCGTTGCACGGGCTGTGCTGCGCGACGTTGCTGGTGCGCTGGCTGTTCGACCGCGTGCGGCCCGTGGAGTACCACCTGCCGAGCTATCCGAGCGGGCACACGGTGGCGGTCGCCTCGGTGGCGTTCACGATGGTCGTCCTGCTGAAACGCGGTGTCCTGTGGGGCGTGCTGGCGGTGCTCGTGGCCGGGTTCGCGAGGGTCGTGCTGGAGATGCACTGGGTCACCGACGTCATCGGCGCGGTGCTGGGTGTGACGGGTGTGGGACTCGTGGCAGCGCTCGCTCTGGGGTTGGTAACGTCGGGTCGTGAACTCGTGCCGCACCTCGTCAGACCCCGTCGTCGTCCGTGAGCTGGGCCTCATCGACTACATGGCGGCGTGGGACCTCCAGAAGGAGATCGCGGAGCAGCGAGCGAGCGGCACCGGGCCGGACACGATGCTCCTGCTCGAACACCCGCCCGTCTACACGTGCGGGCGGCGCACCCTGGACGAGGAGCGCCCGCGCGGAGGCGACACCCCGGTCATCGACGTCGACCGCGGCGGCAAGATCACCTGGCACGGGCCCGGCCAGCTCGTCGGCTACCCGATCGTCAAGCTGACCGACCCGATCGACGTCGTGGAGTACGTGCGGCGCATCGAGCAGGGCCTGATCGACGTGTGCGACCAGCTCGGCGTGCACACCGGCCGGGTCGAGGGCCGCAGCGGCGTGTGGATTCCCGCCGACGACCGGGGCCCGGAGCGCAAGGTCGCCGCGATCGGCATCCGCGTGCAGCGGGGCGTGACGATGCACGGCTTCGAGATCAACTGCAACGCGAGCCTCGACGCGTTCGGCGACATCATCCCGTGCGGCATCAAGGACGCGGGCGTCGCCTCGCTCTCGCACGAGCTGGGCCGGGACGTCACCGTGGCCGAGGTGCTGCCGATGGCCCGTGACGCCGTGCTCGCGGCGTTGGAGGGAACGCTCCCCCTGACGGACCGCACTTTGGCCCGCTCTGGCCCCGTCGCACCCGGGATCACCTTCGCTAGCATTCCGTAGTGCTTCTCTCCCGGCGTACCCTGCTCGCCGCCATCGGCATCACGCTCGTAGTCCCACCCTCGATCGCGCACGCCGCTGTGCAGGGCGAGGTGCAGCTCGGGGACTGGGAGCGCTACTACCTCGGCCTCGACGGAGGCGCTCACCAGCGCGCGTTGACCGCGCTCGGCATCGAGCACCGTGACGGCGTCCGCGCCGACGAGCCCTATCGCCTCGTGCCGCTGCGGGACGTCGTTCGTGCGGCGGTGGACCACGGCGACCACGCGGCGGCCGACCTGCTGCGCGAGCGGCTGTCGCTGGACACGCCGTCCATGCTCGGGCGTGGTCTGAAGCTGATCTTCGGACAGGACGGGCTCGAGGAGCGCTACCTGGACGATCCGGCGCTGCAGCTGCGGGTGATCGGACACCTGCCGCGGCACCGGGGCAGGTCGTTCGCGCTCCCCGAGTCCGTGCGGAAGGCCATCAGAGCCGCGGCATGACCTCTTCGGCGATCTCGGTGATGTGGCCGAGGTCAGCCAGGTCGAGGATCTGCAGGTAGACGCGCTGGATTCCGGTGCGCTCCCGCCACTGCGAGATCCGCTCCACGACCTCGCCGGGAGTGCCCGCGAGACCGTTCTGCTTCAGCTCCGCCACCTCACGGCCGATCGCCTCTGCCCGCCGGGCGACGTCGGCGTCCGTCCTGCCCACGCACGCGACGAGCGCGGCCGACCGGATGATCTCCTTCGGGTCGCGGCCGATCTCCTCGCAGGCCGCGTCGACCCTGGCGAACTGCGTCTCCGCGTCGGCGATGCTCACGAACGGCAGGTTGAACTCGTCGGCGTACCTCGCGGCCAGCGCGGGTGTGCGCTTCGCCCCCTTGCCGCCGATCAGCACCGGCGGGCGCGGTGACTGCTTCGGCTTGGGCAGCGCGGGCGAGTCGGTGAGCGTGTAGTGCTTGCCGTCGAAGGAGAACGTCTCACCGACAGGGGTCTCCCACAGGCCGGTGATGATCGCGAGCTGCTCCTCGTACCGCTCGAACCGCTCCGCCAGCGCCGGGAACGGGATGCCGTACGCGGTGTGCTCCTCGGCGTACCAGCCCGCGCCGAGGCCGAACTCCACGCGGCCGCCCGACATCTGGTCGACCTGGGCCACGCTGATCGCGAGCGGACCGGGGTAGCGGAACGTCGCCGCGGTCATCAGCGTGCCGAGGCGGATCGTGGAGGTGTCACGGGCGAGGCCCGCGAAGGTGATCCACGGGTCGGTCGGGCCCGGCAGACCCGACACCGATCCCATCTTGAGGTAGTGGTCGGAACGGAAGAACGCGCCGTAGCCCGCGTCCTCCGCGGTCCGCGCGACGCGCAGCAGGTCGTCGTAGCCGGCACCCTGCTGGGGCTCGGTGAAAATTCGTAGCTCCACGAATCGTCAATGTACTGAAGGCGGCATGAGCCGGGGTGCGGCGGCGGCCCCGTCGGCGGTGATCGTGCCGCGCGCCTTCAGGTGGGGGTGCTCGGCGGCCTCACCGAAGCTCAGGACGGGGGTCACGCAGGCGTCGGTGCCCTCGAACACCTCCGCCCACTCGTCGCGGCTGCGGCGGAGGAAGGCCTCCTCGAACATCTTGCGCAGCAACGGCCAGCTGTCCCGGTCGTGATGGTCCGGCAGGTCGTCGAGGCCCAGTCCCGCGATCAGCTGGGCGTAGAACTGGGGTTCGAGCGCCCCGACGGCGACGTCGCGGCCGTCCGCGCAGGTGTAGATCGAGTAGAAGGGCGCGCCGCCGTCGAGGAGGTTCGTGCCCGGTTGGTCGCTCCACTGGTCCTGGGCGCGCATGGACCAGATCATCTGGGCCAGCGAGCTGACCCCGTCGACGATCGCGGCGTCGACGACCTGGCCGCAGCCGGAGCGTTCCCGCTCGATCAGCGCCGCGAGGATGCCCACCACGAGGTAGAGGGATCCGCCGCCGAAGTCGCCGAGCAGGTTCAGCGGCGGGGTGCCCACGGCGTGCAGCACGCCGGTGAGCGCGAGGTAGTTGATGTCGTGCCCGGCGCGTTCGGCCAGCGGACCGTTCTGGCCCCAGCCGGTCATCCGCGCGAAGACCAGCCGCGGGTTGCGGGCGAGGCAGGCGGACGGGCCGACTCCGAGCCGTTCCATGACACCGGGACGGAAGCCCTCGATGAGCACGTCCGCGCGGCCCGCGAGCGAAAGCACCAGCTCACGGCCGTAGCGGCCCTTGAGGTCGGCGTCGAGGAAGTCCCTGCCGCGCAACAGGAAGTCCTTGTCGCGGTCGGGCACGACCTGCAGCCCGCCGTGCGGCCGTTCGACCCGCAGCACCGAAGCGCCCAGGTCGGCCAGCAGCATCCCCGCGTGCGGGCCCGGCCCGATGCCACCGACCTCGAGGACTTTCAGCCCGTCCAGCGGACCTCTGGTCATCACTCACCCGCGAACGTGAGCCGCTCGGCGTACACCGTGCCCTCGCTGGTGGCGAGTGCGCGCATGGCCGCGGCGTGCTGCTTGAAGTCGGGATGCGCCACGGCGTCGCGCAACGCCTGCGCGCTCTCCCACAGCGCGACGTTGACGTACCTGGTCTCGTCCTCGAGGTCGCGGGACAGCGTGTAGCGCACCAGACCCGGCTGCTTGCGGATGAACTCCGCGGTCTCGGTGAACGCGCTCTCGAAGTCTTCCGGCTTGCCGTTGACCGTGAAGCGGTTGATGAAGGTGATCGCCATGCCGACCACTGTGCCCCGGCGATCTCGACCTGTGCTCGAGGCTCGGCTTCGAGCATGGGGGCATGCGCATACTCGACCTCTCCTCCACGATCGACGCGTCCGCCTACGAGGCGGATCCGGTGACGCACGAGGTGCTCACCCCCGCACAGGGCGCGCAACACATGAGCGAACAGGTGCGGTTGCGGCTGGGGATCGACTTCGACCCGTCCGTGCTGCCCGACTCGGAATTCCTTTCCCTGGACCGGATTTCACTGACCTCGCACACCGGCACGCACGTCGACGCGCCGTCGCACTACGGAACCCGTGCCGCCTACGGCACGCCGAAGCACATCGACGCGATGCCGCTCGAGTGGTTTCACAACCCCGGTGTGGTGCTCGACCTGACCGGGCAGGGCACCGGCGTCGTCGGCGCGGCGTACCTGGAGAAGGAGTTCGCCCGCATCGGTTACACACCACAGCCGATGGACATCGTGCTGCTCAACACGGGCGCCGCCGAGCACGCCGGCACCCAGCGGTACTTCACCGACTTCACCGGGCTCGACGGCGACGCCACGAACCTGTTGCTGGACCTGGGGGTCAAGGTGATCGGCACGGACGCGTTCAGCCTCGACGCGCCGTTCGGCGACATCATCAAGCGCTACCACGAGACCGGGGACCGCTCGGTGCTGTGGCCCGCGCACTTCGCGGGCAGGGAACGCGAGTACTGCCAGGTGGAGCGGCTCGCCAACCTGGAGCTGTTGCCGCCCTTCGGGTTCACCGTCGTGTGCTTCCCGGTGAAGATCGGCGGCGCTGGCGCGGGCTGGACGCGGGCGGTGGCGCTGCTGGACGACTGACCGGTGATCGAGTGAGACCGGAGTCACCATTTTTACGGTGTGGTCATGAACGAATCACTCACCGCCTGGTCGAGAACGGCGAAGCTGCCGGCGCCCGACCACGACGACAGTCACATCCTGCGCGGTCTCGAGTAACGACAAAGGGGACCCTTCACGCCGAAGGGTCCCCTTGTCGTCAAGGGACGAGACGGAGGCGGGCGGCCTGCAGGCTCTCCCAGTCGTCGCCGCCAGGACCTGGTGGCAGCAGCGGCAGCACGGAGCTCGCGCCGGTGCGGACGGCCTTGGTGCGCCGGGCGAACGCGGTCAGCGTCTGGCCGGGCCCCGCCTCCACCAGCGTCACGTCGTGCGCGGCCAGCAGCTCGGTGAGCGCCGGTCCGAAGTAGACGGTGTCCGCGAGCTGCCGCGCCCAGAACACCGGGGAGGTCGCGTCAGCCTCGGTCAGCTCCTTGGCGGTGTAGCCGGAGTACACGGTGATCCGCGGCGGTCTCGGCGTGGCGCTGAACTCCCGCAACGCCTCCTCGACGGCGGGTGCCATCGCGGGACAGTGGAACGGTGTCGTGGCGGGCACGGTGCGGACGGTGAACTCGTCGGCCTCCAGCCGGGCCCGCACGGCGGCGAGCGGTGCGTCCGACCCGGCCAGCATCGTCTGCTTGGGCGCGTTCACCGCCGCGATCGCGACGTCGTCGACCAGGTACGGCACCATGTCCGCCTCCGACGCCGCCACGGCCAGCATGCCGCCGGACGGGATCGGCGCGGCCGAGCGCACCCGTCCGTGCACCAGCGACACGGCTTCCTCCAGGGTGAACACCCCGGCGAGCGTGGCCGCGACGACCTCGCCCGCGCTGTGCCCGACCATCGCCACCGGCGTGACACCCCAGCCGAGCACGGTCCGGCCGAGGGCGTAGTCGACGGCGAACAGCAACGGTTGCGCGCGCGACACGTGGTCGATGTCGTTGCCTGCCAACCAGTCCTCGCGCACGGCCTCGCCGTCGTCGCCGAACAGTGCGAGAACCTCGTCCATCACCGACGTGAACACCGGTTCACGGCCGTGCAGACCGGCGGCCATCCGCACGTGCTGCGAACCCTGTCCCGGGAACATCAACGCCACGCTCACCACGAGCCTCCTCTGGCAAGAAAAGGCCGTGAGGGTTCTGGAAAACTCCAGAACCCTCACGGCCTGTCGGTCACCTGTACTCGCGGACCACCATGGCCGAGTTGAAGCCGCCACGGCCGCGGGCCAGCACGAGCGCCGCCCGCACCCGGCCGTGCCTCGGCTCGTTCAGCACGAGGTCGAGCTCGTACTCGGGGACGACGTTCTCGACGTTGACGGTCGGCGGGATCGTGCTCCAGTAGATGGACAGGATCGCCGTGGCCACGTCGAGCGACCCGCCGCCCGCGAACAGCCGCCCGGTCATGGTCTTCGGCGCCGTCACCGGCACCCCGTACGGGCCGAAGATCGCGCTGATCGCGTTCGCCTCGGCCTTGTCCAGCTCGGGAATGCCCGCCGCGTCGGCGAACACGACGTCGATCTCCGAGGCGTCCATGCCCGCGTCCCGCAGGGCGAGCTCGGCGCAGCGCCGCAACCCCGGTTCCCTGCTGGGCATTCGCGAGTCGAACGTGGAGGCGTACCCCGCGATCTCGCCGTAGATCCGGGTTCCCGGCCGCTCCGCCGCCGACTCGGGGGTCTCCAGCACCATGATCGCGCCGCCCTCACCGGCGACGTACCCGCTCGCGTCCCGGTCGAACGGCAGGTACGCGCGGCGCGGGTCGTTGCTGCGGCTCAACGATCCCGAGGCCTGGTGCGCCACCCACGCCCACGGGCACAGCGAGCTGTCCATGCCGCCGGTGAGGGCGAGCCGCACGCCCTTGCGCAGCTGCCTGCGGGCGTGCCCGATCGAGTCGATGCCGCCCGCCTGCTCGCTCACCACGACCGCGCCGGGCCCGCGGGTGCCGTGGCGGATCGAGATCTGCCCGGTGTTCACCGCGTAGAACCACGCGAACGACTGGTACGCGCTCACGTAGTCCGGGCCCTGGTGCCACAGCTTCTGCAGCTCGCGCTGGCCGAACTCGTACCCGCCCGCGGTCGCCGCGGTGATCACCGCGACGTCCGTGTCCGGGATGTCGTTCTCCTGCACGCCGGCACCGCGCAGCGCCCAGTCCGTGCCGACGAGCGTCAGCCTGGTCATGTGGTCGGTCTGCGGCAGCAGCCTGCCCTGCAGGTGCCTGCCCGCCTCGAAACCGGGCACCTCGCCCGCGATCTTGGCCCAGTACCCGGACGGGTCGAACCGGGTGATGGTCTTGATCGCGGCCTCACCGTGCACGGTCGAACGCCAGTAGGCGGTCGGCCCCAGTCCGTTGGGCGAGGCGATACCGATACCGGTCACCACCGCGCGGGTCATCGACGCACCTCTTCCACCTTGCGGAGCACCATGGCGCTCTGGAATCCACCGAAACCGCTGCCGACCGTCAGCACCGCGTTCACGTTCGCCTCGCGGGCGACCAGCGGCACGTAGTCGAGGTCGCACTCCGGGTCGGGGTCGTGCAGGTTCGCCGTCGGAGGGATGACCCCCTCCTCGAACGCGAGCAGGGACCCGACGATCTCCAGCGAGCCGATCGCGCCGAGCGAGTGCCCGATCATCGACTTGAAGCCGCTCACCGGTGTCCGGTAGGCGTGATCGCCGAGGCTGCGCTTGAACGCGGCGGTCTCGTGCAGGTCGTTCTGCTTGGTGCCGGAACCGTGCGCGTTGATGTAGCCGATGGCGGTCGGGTCGACCCGTGCCATGTCCATCGCGGCGTTGATGGCGTCCGACATCTCCTTGCCCTCGGGGTGCAGCCCGGTCATGTGGTAGGCGTTGCACCTCGACGCGAACCCAGCGACCTCACCGTAGATGTGCGCGCCGCGGGCACGGGCGTGCTCGAGCTCCTCCAGCACGAGGATCGCGGCACCTTCGGCGAGCACCAGGCCGTCGCGCGTCCTGTCGAACGGGCGGCACGCGTGCTCGGGGTCGTCGTTGCGGGTGCTGCTCGCCCGGATGACGTCGAAGCACACCACCGTGATCGGCGACAGCGGTGCCTCGGTGCCACCCGTGATCACCACGTCCGCGCTGCCCTCTGCGATCAGCTCGGCCGCGTAGCCGACCGAGTCGAGACCGGAGGTGCAGCCGGTGGAGACCACCGTGGCCGGCCCTTCCGCGCCCACCAGCCAGGCCACCTCGGCGGCCATCGAGCTGGGCGTGAAGTAGTCGTACAGGTGCGGCACGGTGTAGTTCTGGTCGATCTCCCAGTACTTGCCCCGGTCGCTGCCGACGACGAACTCGCGCTCCAGGCTCGTGGTGCACCCGACCGCGGTGCCCAGTGCCACGCCGATGCGGCTGGGGTCGAGGTGGTCGAACTCGATGCCGGAGTCGTGCATCGCCTCCCGCCCCGCGACCAGCGCGAACTGCGCCGCGCGGTCGAGCCTGCGGATCTCCTGCGGACTCAGGCCCTCACGCACCGGGTCGAAATCGACCTCACCCGCCATCCTCGACCGGTACGGCGAGGCGTCGAAGTGCGTGATGATCCGAGTCGCCGACCGCCCTTCGGACAGGAGATTCCAGTACGCCTTTGTTCCGATTCCACCTGGGGCGACCGTGCCCAGCCCGGTGATGACGGCGCGACGACTCATCGGACACCTCCAATCGCGCTAAGTGCGGACATGGTCTGCTCCAATCTGGGACCTACGTGTTCTGCCTGATACTGAGTCGGCGGGATCGAGTCCCCCTCGAAGCACGGCGTACTGGTGTGCGTCCACCAGCGCCCGCAGCGAAGCACCGATCACGTTCGCTTCCACACCAACGGTTTTCCAGCGCCGCGAGCCGTCGTGGAACGAGGCGAGCACCCTGACGACCGGGTCGCCGTCCGCGCTCTCCTCCACGACGCGGACCCGGTGGCCGACGAGTTCGAGGCCCAGCAAGCCGGGGAAGAACTCCAGCAGTGCCGCGCGCAACGCACGGTCGAGCGCGGTGATGGCGCCGTTGCCTTCGCCGGACGCGCTGCGCACCACGTCGCCCACGCGCACGGTCACCTCGGCGACGGTGAGCACGGCGCCACCGGGTTTCGGCCGGCGCACGGTCACGTGCCACGAGTCGATGTCGAACGGGCGTGCCGAGACGCCCTCGCGTAACTCCTCACGCAACAGCAGCTCGAACGAGGCGTCGGCGGATTCGAAGGCGTAGCCGTGGTTTTCCAGCGTCTTGACGCGCTCGGTGACGCGGGCGGCGACGTCGGAGCCCGCTGTCAGCGCGTAGCCGAGCTCATGAGCTTTCAGCTCGATCGAGGCACGACCGGCCATGTCGGAGACCAGGGTGCGGCGCGCGTTGCCGACCGCGTCCGGCTGGATGTGCTGGTACAGCGTGGAATCGACGCGCAACGCGGACGCGTGCAGGCCTGCCTTGTGGGCGAAGGCGGACGCGCCGACGTAGGGCGCGGCCCGGTTCGCGGGCACGCCGGTGATGGCCGTGATGCGCTGTGCGGTGCCGGCCATCGTGGCGAGCTGGTCCTCGCTGACGACCGGAATTCCCTTCTTCAGCACCAGGTTCGCGGCGACCGTGAACAGGTTCGCGTTGCCGCAGCGCTCACCGATGCCGTGCGCGGTCACCTGGACGTGGTCCACACCGGCATCGACGGCGGCGAGTGTGTTGGCGACCGCGCACCCGCTGTCGTCGTGGCAGTGCACGCCCAGCCGGGCGCCGGTCTCGCCGACCGCGGTGACGATCGCGCCGACCTGGTCGGGCAGCATGCCTCCGTTGGTGTCGCAGAGCACCACGGCTTCCGCGCCCGCTTCGGCCGCCGCCCGCACGATCTCGGTGGCGTAGAAGGGATCTGCGAGATAGCCCTCGAAGAAGTGCTCGGCGTCGAGGAAGACACGCCTGCCCTCGCGCACGAGGTGGCGCACGGTGTCGCGGATCATCGCCACGTTCTGCGCGAGCGTCGTGCGCAACGCGAGCTCGACGTGCCGCACGTGGCTCTTCGCCACGATCGTCACCACCGGCGTCTGCGCGGCCAGCAGCGCCGTCACCTGCGGGTCGGTCGTGACCGCGGTGTCCGGCCGCCGGGTCGAGCCGAACGCGGCCAGCTCGGCGTTGCGCAGCGTCAGCTCCGTGTGCGCGCGGCGGAAGAACTCGGTGTCCTTCGGGATGGCGCCCGGCCAGCCGCCCTCGATGAAGGTGACGCCGAACGCGTCGAGGTGGCGGGCGATCGCGAGCTTGTCGGCGACGGTGAGGGCCAGCCCCTCTCCCTGCACTCCGTCGCGCAGGGTCGTGTCGTAGAGCTGGAACATGCAGGCGCTCCCCAGGAAGTGGCTCTATGAACCGGAAATCAGGACGCGTGCCGCCTCGATCTCGTAGGCGCACGGCGCCGGCGCGGACGGGCAGCCGTTGCGGCGGTGCTCCGTCGCCGCCTTCTCCAGGTACATCGACACGGTCATGAGCCCGTGCCCGCTCGCGACCCGCGCCGCTCTGGTGAGCAGGTCGACCCCGGCCAGCCCGGATGTCATCACCCGCACCTCCTCGTGCTGGTGGGTGTCGTCGGTGATGAGGACGACCGCGGGCCTTCCTCATCACCCACGACCGCTACTCCTCCGCGTACGCCTTGGCGTGCCGCAGAGTGGTCACACTGTTGGTGCCCAGCGCCTTGCGGATCAGCTCCCGCGCGCGCTCGACCGTTCCCTCCGGTCCGAGCACGGTGGCGATCTTCTCCGGCCGGATGACGACGGTGTGGTGCGACGTGGCCTCCACACCGCCGCCTTCGAGGTCGCGCAACGTCCACCGGCCGACGTGCGCGGCCATGATCTCCGGTGTGGCGGTCTGCTTGTAGACGATGCCGTCGTTCGGGAAGCAGACCCGGACCGAGTGCGTGGTGTGCACCGATCCGTCCGTGCTGCGCGTGTCCATCTCCATCGACTGCACGCCGGTGACGGCCTCGGTCAGGTCGAGCCTCGCGACGTGCGGCAGCCGCTGCGGCCACTTGTCCGCCTCGTGCAGGAACTCGTACACGCGCTGGCGCGGTGCGTCGATCATGACGCTGTCGGAGAACGACAGCACCAGCCTGTCGTAGTCGTCGCCGAGCTCGGCCGCGCGTTTGAGCGCGGCGAGCTCGGCGGTGCTGTTGTTCTCCACGGCCTGCCACACCAGCTCGACCGTCTCCGGTGTCGCGGTGCGGAAGTCGTGCAGCAGCTCGACCTCGGTGACGGTGTCGGTGATCGGCTTGACCAGCCACTCACCGCCCATGTGCGTCACCGGGGCCGCCGACTTCTCCTGCTGGAACCGGACGGTCAGCGCCTGCGAGTCGAGGTGGCGGCGTGAGGTCCACGTCCGCACGGCGCCGTGCGCGAACGCCCACAACCGCAGTCGCTCGGTCGAACCGTCGGTCTCGAACACCTCGGCGTGCACGGTCGGGCCGAACGTGTAGGGCCACCGGGTCACGTCCGCGATCAGGTCGTAGACGACCTTCGCGGGCGCGTCGATGACCACCGTGTGGGTGGTGCGCTCCGTCATGTCGTTGCCTCTCTAGGCGGCCGCGAGGCCGGAGTTGACCTTGTTCAACAGCTCGCGCGGGGTCTGCAGGTCGGCGAGCTCGTCGTCGGCGACGGCCACGCCGTACTTGCGCTTGATCAGTGCCACCGTCTCGAGCAGTGCGAGGGAGTCGAAGCCCAGCTCGAGAAAAGGCGTGTCGAGGACGTCCTGTCCGAACTGGACGGAGTCGTCGCCGCCCGCCGCCTCGTGCAAGATCTCCTGTAGCCCTGAGATCGTCAGCTCACTCAACGTCTTGTCCTTTCTCACCAAGGCGATCCAACCGCCACGTGCCAGCCTGCACGTCTGAGCTGGGCCGACGCTGGACATCGCCTTGAGAGTCCTTTTCGGACAGCCATCACCACGAGCAAAAACGCTCGGCCGGAAGCCCCGGCCGAGCGTTTCTCCGGCTCCTGGTGTCAGGCCAGCAGAGTTTCCGGCTCGCGTGCGCGCGAGCTGTCGAGCCTCAGGTCGGAGTTGAGGATCGCGTGCTGCAGCTGCTGCAGCCGGGCCGACGGGCCGACACCCAGCTCGCGGATCAGCGTCTCCCGCAACGACTTGTAGACGTCCAGCGCCTGCCACTGCCTGCCGGACCGGAACAACGCGACCATGTGCAGCTCGCACAGGTTCTCGTTCATGGGGAACTGCGCGCCCAGAACGGCGAGCTCGCCGAGCAACGCGTGGTGCCTGCCGATCCGCAGGTCCGCCTCGATGCGCGCCTCCACCGCGTTCAGCCGGTTCTCCTCCAGGCGCACCACCTCGGCGCCCAGCGGCATGCCCGGCCGGACGTCCACGAGCGCCGGCCCGCGCCACAGGGCGAGCGCCGAGCGCAGCAACCGGGACGCGGAGGCGAAGTCCCTTGTCTCGGCGGCGCGATAACCCGCCTGCGACAGCCGTTCGAACTCGTGCACGTCGACGCACTCCGGTGCGACGTCCAGCAGATAGCCGCCGAACCTCGTCACCAGCACCTCCTTGGCGTCACCGGACGACACGCCCCCGATCAGCTTGCGCAGCTGGAGGATGTAGGTCTGCAACGTGGTGCGGGCACTGCGCGGAGGACGGTCGTCCCACAGCTCCTCGATGAGCGTCGAGACGGACACGACGTGTCCGGCGTGCAGCGCGAGCAGCGCGAGCATCTGCCTCGGCTTCGCCGCCGTCGGGGTCACCGAACGACCGTTCACCTTGGCCTCCACCGGGCCCAGGACCTTGATTTCCACGCTGTCCACCTCCTTGTTCAGAAGTGTCGTCCCGCCGGAGGAAAAACAGCAGTGCACCGGCCACCGGTTTGGGATGAGTCCGGCCCGTGCGGAGGCATGAAAATGTCATATGCGCAGGCGTTAACCGAGCACTACCGGCAGCTCGCGGCCTAAAACCAGAATGGTCTCCACCAACGAAACACCCACCAGAACCAGGAGACCGAGATGTCTGCCAAGCACACGCTGGACCTGCTGTTCCCGTCCGCCGAGCACACCCTGACCTCGGACGACGCCGACCTGCTGATCCTGGAGCTCGACCGGCCGACGATCACCGTGTCCGGCGTCAGCTTCGTCTGCAGCACGGGGCGCTGCTGCATGCCTCCGGTCGGCGCGGTGCAAGCGGCATGACAGTGGAGGGGGGACACGGCGGGACAGAAAGAATTGGCTTCAAACGACACCTGAGGCCGGAAGTCGTCAAGGGGGAAGCTGTTTATCTCTTCTCCGACAGCGGGGTCACGGCGATCCGGGGGCAGCACATCGAGCTGCTGGCGTCGTTGCTGGACGGAACGAGAGATGTCGACTCACTGCTCCGGGACGTGCCCGCACACGTCCCGTCCGAGCAGATCCGCAAGATGCTGGGGCGGCTGCACACCGCGGGACTCATCGGCTGGCAGTCCGACGAGTCCCTCGCCGCGGAGGAAGCCGCACTGGCCTACTGGGACGCCACCGGGCTCGACCCGGTGGCAGCTTCGACCAGCACCACCACCGCGCGGGTCAGCGTGACCGGCGTCGGTGACTGTCTGACCGAACCGATGGCGGGCGCGCTGCGGGAAGCGGGGGTCGAGGTCGTCGCCGACGCAGCCGGCGACCTCACCGTGGTGGTCTGCGCCGACTACCTGGCGCCGGAACTCGCGGCGATCGACGCGGCACACCGTGCCGCGAACCGGCCGTGGCTCATCGTGAAGCCCGTGGGCACCCAGGTGTGGGTGGGTCCGTTCTTCACTCCGGGGGAAAGCGCGTGCTGGCACTGCCTGGCGGCGCGGTTGTCCGCCAACCGCCCGGCGGAGGCGCACGTGCAGGCGGCGTCCGGACAGCGTGGTCCGGCCGCCCGTCCGGCCGTGTTCCTGCCGTCGGTCTCCGGTACGGCCGCGCAGGTGGCCGCGCTGGAGACGACGAAGTGGCTCGCCGGGTACCGGCACGACGGGCAGCGCGAGGTCTGGGCCTACGACAGCCTGACCACGCGCGTCTCGCACCACACCGTGACGGCACGGCCGCAGTGCCGGGCGTGCGGCGACCCGGAGGCGTTGCGCGAGCAGGCGAACCGGCCGGTCCGGCTGCAGTCGCGGACCAAAGTGGCCGGTGCCGGCGGCGGCCACCGTTCGTCGAAACCTCGCGACGTGCTGGCGAGGTACCAGCACCTGATCAGCCCGATCACCGGGATCGTCAAGGAGGTCCGGCGCGACCCGCGCGGGCCGGAGTTCCTGAACTCCTACCTGGCGGGCGGGAACCTCGCCGCGACCGGCCGCGGGCTGGACGGGTTGTGGTCGACGCTGCGCTGTGAGAGCGGCGGCAAGGGGGCCACGCCGCTCGACGCGAAGGTGGGCGCGCTGTGCGAGGCGCTGGAACGGCACAGCGCGTCGTTCCACGGCGACGAGGCCGTGCTGCGCGCCAGCTTCCGCTCGCTCGGCGAGCAGGCGATCCACCCGGACACCTGCCAGCTCTTCCACCCGAGGCAGTTCGCCGATCGGGCGCGGTGGAACGACAGGCACTCGGCGTTCCAGTACGTCACCGAGGCGTTCGACGAGAACGCCGAACTGGACTGGACGCCGGTGTGGTCGCTGACCGGCGAACACCACCGGCTGCTGCCCACCGGCATGCTCTACTTCGGCGCGCCCGCGCACCCCGGGGTGATCGCGGACTCCAACGGCTGCGCCGCGGGCAGCAGCATCGAGGACGCGGTGCTGCAGGGGATGCTGGAGCTGATCGAGCGCGACGCCGTCGCGTTGTGGTGGTACAACCGCACGCCGATGCCCGCGGTGGACCTCGACTCGTTCGCCGACCCGTGGATCACCGAGATGCGCGAGGTGCACCGGGGACTGGGACGCGAGGTGTGGGTGCTCGACCTGACGGCGGACCTCGACATCCCGGTCATGGCCGCGGTGTCCCGGCGGATCGACGGTCCGCGCGAGGACGTCATGTTCGGCTTCGGCGCCCACCTCGACCCGCACATCGCGCTGCGCCGCTGTCTCACCGAGCTGAACCAGGTGCTGCCCGCCGTGGTCGACCTGACGCCGGCGGCGTGGCGGGAGCTCGACACGGATCTGCGGCAGTGGCTGAGCACCGCGACCGTGGCGAACCAGCCGTACCTGCTGCCCAGCACAACGACGCCCGCCGTGCAGCACCGGTACAGCTGGCAACCGGACCTGCACGCGGACGTCCGGATGATCCAGGCACGGCTGGAGGCGCTCGGACTCGAGGTCCTGGTGCTCGACCAGACCCGGCCGGACATCGGGTTGCCGGTGGTCAAGGTGATCGTGCCGGGCCTGCGGCACTTCTGGTCCAGGCTCGCTCGAGGGAGGCTCTACGACGTTCCGGTAACACTGGGCAGGCTCGACAAACCCTCCGCCTACGACGAGCTGAACCCGATTCCGCTGTTCATGTGAGTCAAGGAGCCATCGTGCCGGCACACCGCCCATCCCACGTTCCCTCGGGGCGGCCACTGTGGTCGCTCCTGGAGGACGCGGTCGTCGACAACGGCGTCGACGGCGAAGCACTCACGGTCAGGGGACGCTGGGGCGACATCGTGGTCGCCGATCCGAACCCCGTCGTCCGCGAGGCGTTGCGCCGCATGACGCTCGGACCCGTCGCGCTCGAGAACATCTGGCCGCTCAACGAGAACTTCGCGCGGTGGAAGGCGGGTTCCGGGCCGTGCACGGAATGGCGGCGGCTCAAGCGCACACTCGACCAGCTCGGCGGGGTCGTCGTCCCGTCACTGGGCCATCTCGACGGTGCGGGGCCGATCCTGTCGGTCATCGCGGTGGCCCACGACGCGGTCTTCACGTTGCCGCACGTCGACGACGACCAGCCGGTGAGGCTGCGGCCGGAAGCGGTCATCGAGGGGTTGAACGGCGACCAGGTGCTCGTGGTGCCCGGCCTGCGCTACCAGGTGGTGCTGCACCGGGAGCCGGCGACGGCGGTCGCCAAGGCGTTGCTCGCGGGCGACACCACGATCACGGAGATCTCCGGTTCGCTGCAGCTCGACCGGCCGGTCGTGGCCGACGTGGTCGCCTATCTCACCGGAGCCGGATTCACCCTGCCAGGCCGCTCATTACCGCCGAACGCGGACGAGTGATCCGTTGTGGTGGGTACGATGACCGCGAGGCTTGCCAGGGGGGCCGGCGCGCCGCCGGATCGCGGTCTTCGTGGAGGAGCGGGGATGGCTGAACGCATGGAGCCCGGCACGGTTTCCCGCACCGCGCCAAGACTCGCCTTCCTCGCCGCCACCGTCGTGTTCGCGGGCTTCTTCATCAACACGTTCCTGTACGTGCTGACGAACGGCCCGACCCCTGCGCGGATCACCATCGCGCTCCTCTGCCTGAGCGCGCTGATGTTCTTGCAGCTCAAGGTGTTCAGCAACCCGCGCTCGGAGTTGCACTCCCCGGTCGCGTACGCGGCGCTCGCGGCGCAGGCCGCGCTGATCTGGGTGCCGGTCGCCTACTTCGGCGAGGACTGGATAGGCCTGCCCGGTTTTCTCGCGGGCAGCGCGGCGCTCGTGCTCCCCCGGCTCGCGGGCTGGCTCGTGTTCGCGGCCAACGCGGTCGCCATTGGCGCGTTGCAGGCCCACTACACCGGCCCGTTCATCGACATCCTGTACATGGTCATGGTCACCACCAGCACCGGCCTGATCGTCTACGGGCTGTCCCGGCTGCGGTCGCTGGTGGCGGAGCTCGACTGCGCGCGGTCGGAGCTCGCGAAGCTCGCGGTCACCCAGGAACGGCTGCGGTTCGCCAGAGACCTGCACGACCTGCTCGGCTTCAGCCTCTCCGCGATCACCCTGAAGATCGAGCTCACCTGCCGGCTCGTCGCGAGCAACGCCGAACGCGCCCGCGAGGAGCTGACCGAGGTACTCGCCGTGGCCAGGCAGGCGCTCACCGACGTGCGGGCGGTGGCGAGCAGCTACCGCCAGCTCTCCCTGGACGACGAGATCGCGTCGGCGCGGTCGGTGCTGAGCGCGGCAGGCGTCGACGTGACGCTGGACGCCCGGCAGGGCGAGCTGCCGTCGGGGATCAGCACCGTGCTCGCCACCGTGCTGCGCGAGGGCGTGACGAACATCCTGCGGCACAGCCGCGCCGAGCGGTGCGCGATCACCCTCACGCGCGAAGACGGCTCGGTGTCGATCGAGATCGTCAACGACGGACGGCGTACCCCCGGAGAACCCAGCGGCCGCGGCCTCGACAACCTGACGACGCGGGTGGGCGCGTTCGCCGGTGAGCTCGAGGCGGGGCCGGTCGACGAGAAGACGTTCCGGTTGCACGCGACGGTGCCGATCACGGCGGAACCGATCGCCGAGGACGACGCGGAGCACCACGACCGCATGCCGTCGATGGCGCCGCGGCTCGCGCTGCTGCTCGTGAGCGCGGTGTTCACCGTGTACTTCGTCAACGGGGTGCTGTGGACCCTGGACGCCGGCCTGGGCCCGGGCGCCACCGCGCTGACCGTGGCCTGCCTCGTCGGGTCGCTCGCGTTGCAGCTGGGCTGTTTCAGCAACCCGCGTTTCGAGCTGCACACCCCGGCGGGCTACGCGGCGCTGGCCGCGCTGGCGACGTTCACGTTCCTGCCGATCGTGACGTTCGAACGGCCGACGCTCGGCATCTACGGGTTCGTCGCGGGCAGCGCCCTGCTGGTGCTGCGCCCGCCGGTGAACTGGGCGGCGTCCGGCGCGGTGCTGCTGGGCGTGTGCGGCCTGCAGTGGGCCTACGGCGGCGGCTGGTTCGGCGTCGGCTACGGCATCGTCGCGACGATGAACGGCGCGCTGGTCGTCTACGGCATGTCCCGGCTGCGCTCGATGGTGCAGGAGCTGCACGACGCCAGGTCCGAGCTCGCCGAACTGGCCGTCACCCAGGAACGGCTGCGCTTCGCGAGGGACCTGCACGACCTGCTCGGCTACAGCCTCTCCGCGATCACGCTGAAGACGGAGCTCGCCGGCCAGCTCGTGCTGCGCGATCCCGCCCGCGCCACGCACGAGCTCGGCGAGGTGCTGGTGATCTGCCGGCAGGCGCTCACCGACGTCCGCTCGGTCGCTCGCAGCTACCGCGAGCTGTCGCTCGACGAGGAGGCCCAGTCCGCCCAGGCCCTGCTGCGGGCGGCGGACATCGACGTGACCATGCGGCTCGACGAGTGCGACCTGCCGCAGGACGTCCGCACCACGCTCGCGACGGTGCTGCGGGAGGGCGTGACGAACCTGTTGCGGCACAGCAAGGCTGAGCGGTGCGAGATCACGCTGACGCACTCCACTGGCACCGTCACGATGGACATCGTCAACGACGGCGTGCCCGCTTCTGGGCGGCACGAGTTGGCCGGTAGCGGCATCGACAACCTGACGACGCGGGTGCGTGCGGTCGGGGGGACGCTGCGTGCCTGCAGTGAGGCGGACATCTACCGGCTGCATGCCGAGATTCCCGTCGGGTAGCTCGCTGGGGCGGCTCGGGCCCTTGGTCTTGTAGCTGGCCTGAGTCCGCGGCGTGGGGCTGAGCTTTGTACGCCCGAGCCTGGGCGGTGATATATCGGATACTGCGGATGGCATGCCATATCCGATATATCAATCTGCCACGGAGCCCGCACCCACCAGACGCCGATATATTGGATATTGCGATGTCGTGCAGAATCCGATATATCAGGGTCAGCAAGCCGATATACTGGATACTGCGAACGACAGCCGGTATCCGATATATCAACGTGCCACGCTCAGCCGGGAACTGACCTGCGCCATCGGTAGAACGCTGCACGCTCCAGGGACCGATATATCGGATACTGTGTATGGCGTGCGATATCCGATATATCAAGGCCAGCGGACCGATGTACTGGATACGGCGCGAACAGCAGCCCGATATCCGATATATCAGCGTCAGAGCCAGCCCGCGTCGTCGGCGATGCGGATCGCGTCGATCCGGTTGCGCGCGTTCAGCTTGGTGATGATCGTCGTGAGGTAGTTGCGCACCGTGCCGACGGACAGGCTGAGCGACTTCGCGATCTCCGCCGCGTCCGCGCCCTTCGCCGCCAGCTTGAGCACGCCCAGCTCACGGTCGGTGAGCGGGCAGGCGCCGCTGTCCCAGGCAGCCAGTGCCAGCTGGCTGTCCACCACGCGCTTGCCAGCCATCACGTCCCTGATGGCGTCCGCGAGCTGGTCCGGGGGCGCGTCCTTGAGCAGGAAGCCGTCCACCCGCAGCGACAGCGCCCTGCGCAGGGTGCCCGGCCTGGCGAGGCTCGTCAGCATCAGGATGCGGATCTCCGGCATCTTCTCGCGGATCTCGTCAGCCGCGGTGAGGCCGTCCATCACCGGCATGTCGATGTCGATCACCGCGACGTCCGGGCGGTGCTTCGCCACCATCGGGATGATCTTGTCGCCGGTGTCCACCTCGGCCACGATCTCGATGTCCTGCTCGAGCTTGAGCAGGGCGATGAGCGCGCCTCTCACCATGTGCATATCCTCGGCGAGCAGGACTCGGATCATCTGTTTCCCCTCCACCCCACCAGGCCCACCCTAACGCGCCCGTGACGGACCGTGCTCAAGGCACGCTGAGGCCGAGATCCAGAGCCGGGCGCGACGATCATCGGTGTGCGAATCGACGACGTTTTCATCCGGGGCAACGGGGTCCGCCTGCCGTCCACGCTGACGGTGGCTGACGCGCTCGCCTCCGGCGAGTGCGAGCCGCGTCTGGTGGCGCGCACCGACGTGGTGTCGGTGGCCGTGTCGCCGGACGAGTCCGCGGCCGAGATGGCCGTGGCGGCGGCCAGGACCGCGTTGGCGCGGGCCGGCTCGACGCCAGAGGACGTGGCGCTGATCCTGCACGCCGACACCTACCACCAGGGCCAGGACCTGTGGCCCGTCGGCTCGTACATCCAGCGCGAGACGGTGCGCAACGGCTGTCTGGCGCTGGAGATCCGGCAGATGTCCAACGGTGGCATGGCCGCGTTGGACCTCGCCGTGTCGTACCTCGCCCTGCGCGAGCCCGCCGACGCGCTGCTGACCACCGCGGACCGCTTCTGCCTGCCGGGCATCGACCGCTGGCGGACCGACCCCGGCACGCCTTACGCGGACGGTGCCAGCGCGGTGGTCCTCTCGCGCCGCGGCGGCTACGCGCAGTTGCTGTCGCTCTCGGTCAACGCCGACTCCGAGCTCGAACCGCTGCACCGCGGCGACGAGCCGTTCGGGCTGGCGCCCTTCGCGCACCGGATGCCGGTCGACTTCGAGGCCGCCAAGAACGCCTTCGCCAGGCAGTACGGGCTCTCCTACGGGATCAACCGCGCCAACGCCGGGCAGGCCGCCGTGATCGACGAGGCGCTGGCGGACGCGGACATGAAGCTCGGCGACGCCGAGTGGGTGGTGCTGCCCCACTTCGGCAGGCGCCGGCTCGACGTGAACTACCTGCGGCCCTACGACATCGCGCCGGAGCGCACGACGTGGGAGTGGAGCAGGACCGTCGGGCACCTCGGCGCGGGTGACCAGTTCGCGAGCCTCGGCCACCTGGTCGACTCCGGCAGGGCGAGGCCTGGTCAGCGGATCGTGCTGGTCGGGGTCGGCGCGGGGTACAGCTGGGGCTGCGCCGTCGTCGAGATCCTCGACTCCCCGCACTGGGCGAACCAGCCGTGACACCGGTACGGGCACCCCGCGGGGTGCCCGTACCGGTGTGTCAGGCGACAGAGAACTCCTGCCGTTCCGCCAGCCGCCGGCGCGTCTGCACGAAGGCCGCCGGCTTGTTCACGCACTCCACCCCGAGCAGGCGGTCGCCCCGGTAGCAGTAGACCGCGAACCGGCCGCTCGACGGGTCGCCGTCGATCTCGGTGCGGTCGTGCCCGCGGGTGATGCCCGCGATCTGGAGCTTCATGTCGTACTGGTCACTCCAGAACCACGGCACGGCCGTGTAGGGCTCGGCCGATCCCATGATCCCCGCCGCCACGCACATCGCCTGGTCCATCGCGTTCTGCACGGACTCCAGGCGGATCCTGGTCCCCGCGAACGCGCTGGAGAAGCTCGCGCAGTCGCCGATGGCGTAGATGAACGGGTCGTCGGTGCGCAGGTGCGCGTCGACCACGACGCCGTCGTCGACGGTCAGCCCGGCGTCCTCGGCCAGCGCCACGTTCGGCACGACACCGATGCCGGCGACGACCAGGTCCGCGTTGCCGCGTTCCGGCGCGGAGAGCTGGGCGCCGAGCAGCACCCGCACCCCGCGTTCCTCGTGCCGCGCCACGACGTGGTCGGCCACGATCGGCGACACGGACCTGGCGAGTGCCCGCGGCAGCGCCTCGACGACGGTCACCTCGTGTCCCTTGGTGCGCGCCACGGCGGCGAACTCCAGCCCGACGAACCCGGCCCCGATCACCACGGCGCGGGCCGGGCGGTGCAGGCGTTCCCGCAGCACCTCGGCGTCGGCGACGGTGCGCAGGGTCAGCGCGCCCGGCAGGGTGCGCGGACGGGCACCTGTGGCGAGCACGAGGTGCGAGTAGCGCAGCACGAGGCCGGACCGCAGATGCACCTCGCGGTCCTCCCGCACGACGGCCGCGGCCGGGTCGCCGAGCACCAGGTCGATGCCGTGCTCGGCGTAGAACGACTCCGGCCGCACCAGCACCCCGTCGAGGTCGACGTCCCCCGCGAGGTACGCCTTGGTCAGGGGTGGCCGCTGGTACGGCGGCACGTTCTCGTCACCCACGATGGTGACCGGGCCGCGGTACCCCTGCTCGCGCAGGGACACCGCGGCCTGACAGCCCGCCTGTCCGGCGCCGATCACCACGACGGACATCAGTAGTTGCCCAGTCCGCCGCAGACGTTCAGCGCCTGGGCCGTGATCGACGCCGCGGTGTCGGTGACCAGGTACGACACCAGCCCCGCCACCTCCTCCGGCGTCGAGTACCTGCCCAGCGGGATCTTCGCGTTGAACTTCTCCTGGACGTCGTTCTCCGTGACGCCCCAGTAGTTCGCGTACCCGGCGCGCACGCGCACGGCCATCGGCGTCTCGACGTAGCCGGGGCACACGGCGTTGACCGTGATGCCGGTCTTCGCGAGCTCCAGGCCCACCGCCTTGGTGAAGCCGATGACGCCGTGCTTGGACGCGGAGTACGGCGCGGCCAGCATCACGCCCTGCTTGCCGCCCGTGGAGGCGATGTTGATGATGCGGCCCCACGAGCCGTCGAGCATCTTGCCGTTGCTCAACACCTCACGGGTCACGCGGAAAACACTGTTGAGGTTGGTGTTCACGACGTCGAGCCACAGGTCCTCGTCCAGCGTGGCGGTCTCGCCGCCACCACCGCGGCCCGCGTTGTTCACCAGCACGTCGATGCGGCCGAACTTCTCCACGGCGAGCGCGACGGCGGCACGCACGTCGGCGGTCGACGTGACGTCGCACGTCGTACCGTCCACTGTGTACCCGTCCTCGCGCAACTGCTTCACCGTGGACGACACGTTCTCGGCGTTGCGCGCCACGACGAAGACCTCGCGGCCCTGCTCGGCGAGGCTGCGCGCGACGGCGAGACCGATCCCGCTGGTCGCGCCCGTGACGAAGGCGGTCATCTGCTTCCCCTCAGATCTGTGTCTCGGGCACGTGCACCACGAGCCCGTCGAGTTCAGCGGACACGGGCAGCTGGCAGCTGAGCCTGCTGTTGTCCTGCCTGGGGCTGGAGGTGCAGTGGAGGAGCTCGTCCTCCACGGGATGCATCTCGGGCAACGGCTTGGTGTTGTCCTTGTCGACGTAGACGTGGCAGGTGCCGCAGGAAGCGCCGCCACCGCACTGCGCGACGATGCCCGGCACGCCGTTCAGCACGGCGCCGCGCATCACCGAGTCGCCCTCGTTGACGTCCACAACGGACTGAACGCCGTCCGGCTGCGTGTAGGTGATCTTGGGCATGTCAGTTCACCTCGTCCCACATGACCGGGAGCTCCCACAGGCCGTAGATCACGGCGCCTTCCTTGCGCGGGATTTCGAGGAACGGCTTCGCGAGCCGCAACGACGGGATGCGCTGGAACAACGTCGTCCACACGATCTGCATCTCCAGCCGGGCGAGGTCGGCACCGATGCAGTGGTGCAGGCCGTAACCGAAGCCGAGGTGCTTGCGCGTGCCGCGTTCGAGGATCAGCTTCTCCGGTTCGGGGAACATCTCCGGGTCGCGGTTGCCGGCGAGGCCGAGGCACAGGATGCCGTCGCCCGCCTTGATGGTCTTGCCCGCGATCTCGATGTCCTCCAGTGCCACGCGTGGGATCGCGGTGTCGCCGATCGTGGCGATCCGCACCAGCTCCTCGACCGCGGGTTCGATCATGCCCTCCGGGTCGGCGAGCAGCTTCGCGAGCTCGTCGGGGTTCTCCAGCAACGCGGCCGTGCCGAGCGACAGCATGCTGGCCGTGGTCTCGTGGCCGCCGTTCATCAACAGGCGGATCATGTTGAACAGGTCGCGGCGCGTGTACTCCTCGCCGGACGCGGCGTACTCGGCCATCGCCCTGCTGAGCAGGTCGTCACCGGGCTCGCGCTCCTTGATGGTGATCAGCTCGTCGACGTAGGCGTTCACCTCGACGATCGCGGCCTGCCGCTGCTCCGGCGTGCTGTGCCCGCCGAGCAGACACGTGCCGTGCTTGATGAAGAAGTCGTGCTCGTCCTGCGGGATGCCGAGCAGCTCGCAGATCACGGTCATCGGCACGGCCAGCGAGAACTCGCGGTGGAAGTCCACCGGCGGCGTCATCGTCAGCAGCTTGTCGATGTACTCGTGGACGATCTCCTCGATGCGGCCCCGCATCCGCTTCACCTGGCGGGTGGTGAAGGTGACGGCGGCCTTGCGCCGGGTCCGCGTGTGCTCCGGGTTGTCGTAGCCGATGAACGACGTCTCGGTGCGGAACTCCGGCGGGGCGATGAAGTAGAACGGAAAGTTGTCGTGCTTGCGCGAGGCGCTGATCCGCGGGTCGGTGAGGATCTGGCGGATCGTGTGGTAGCCGGTGATCGTCCAGATCCTCAGCCCCGACCCCGTCAGCGTGACCTGGGAGACGTCCTCCGCCATCATCTCGGCGTACTGTTTCGGCGGCGTGAACGGACACTGCCGCTGATAGGGAAACGTCTCCTCGGCATCGGTCATGGCGGCTTCGGTCATCACGAGTCCTCCCAGTCGGATGGAGCGAGATTTCCACCCGTGCCTGGAGATGAGCCGGAAGCCCGCTCAAGCGGAGGTTTCAGGCGACCGCGTGCCGCATCTGCCTGGTACCCACCCACAGTCCGAGCGCGGCGACACCGACCGCGGCGAGCAGTCCCAGCCCGACGTTCGCCGTGAAGACCTCACCGTTGAACAGCTCGCGTTCGGCGTTCACGAGGTAGGACAAGGGGTTCAGCTTCGACAGGAACTGCAGCCACGCGGGACCGCCCTCGATCGGCAGCAGCATCCCGGCGAGCAGCAGCAGGGGGAAGCTGATGGTCTGCTGCACGGCCCAGAAGATCCATTCCTTGTTCTTGGACGCGAGCGCGAGCGAGTAGGACAACGCGCCGAGGCCGACGCACATGATCGCGAGCAGCAGCAGTCCGAACACCGCGCCGGCGTGCGGGCGGAACCCGAACGGGATCGTGATCGCGATGATGAGCACGGAGTGCACCATCGTCGGCACGATCTCCTTGAGCGCGCGCCCGACGATGAGCGCGGAGCGGCGCAACGGCGAGACGAGCATCCGCTCGTGCGATCCGGTCTGCATCTCGAAGAGCAGGTTGCCGCCGGTCGAGCCGGCACCGAACAGGCACGACATCACGATCATGCCCGGCACGAACCACTGCAGCCCCGTCTCCTCCGGCAGCAGCGGGGAGAACAGCACGAGGAAGAACAGCGGCTGCACCATCGTGAAGATCACCGAGAACGGGTC
Organism: Lentzea flava; assembly: GCF_014648475.1. Lineage (GTDB taxonomy): Bacteria > Actinomycetota > Actinomycetes > Mycobacteriales > Pseudonocardiaceae > Lentzea > Lentzea flava. The sequence continues at coordinate 46,640 of NZ_BMRE01000051.1, forward strand.
GCGCAGCACCGGCCTCAGCTCGCGGCTGAAGACGATCGTGGTGTCGTGGATCATGCCTGGTTCTCCTCACGCAGCGAACGCCCGGTCAGGGCGAGGAAGACGTCGTCGAGCGTCGGCCGGGCGACCTCGACCGCGGACACGTGCACACCGGCTTCGTCGAACCCGCGCATCAGTTTCTGCACCAGGTGGCGGCCACCGTCGGCGCGCAGGGTCAGCGTCAGTCCGGTGCGGGCGGCCGTGATGCCGAGCGTGTGGCCCTCCGCGCGCCGCAGCTCGTCCTCGCTGTCGAAGGTGAGCGTGATGCGGTCGCCGGCGTGGTCGGCCTTGAGCCGCTCGGGGGTGTCGTCGGCGATGAGCTTGCCGTGGTCGATGACGATCACCCGGTCCGCGAGCGCGTCGGCCTCGTCGAGGTAGTGCGTGGTGAGGACGATCGTGGTGCCGTGCTCGGCGTGCATCCGCACGACGTGCTCCTGCAGGTTCGCCCGGTTCTGCGGGTCGAGGCCGGTCGACGGTTCGTCGAGGAACAGCAGCTCCGGCGCGTGGATGAGGCCCATCGCGATGTCGAGCCTGCGGCGCTGGCCGCCCGACAGCGACGAGACGACGCGGTCCGCCACGGCACCGAGGTCGAGCGAGTCGATCAGTTCCTGCGCCCGCCGGCGGGCGTCCGCGACGGACAACCCGTAGGCGCGGCCCTGGCTGATCAGCTCGTCGCGGCCGCGCTGGCTGTGCCCTGCGCCGTTGCCCTGACCGATGTAGCCGATCCTGGCCCGGACCTCGCGTTGCCGAGTCACCACGTCGAACCCGGCGACCTCCGCCTCGCCGGAGGTGGGCGGTAGCAGCGTCGTGAGCATCCGCAGCGTGGTCGACTTGCCCGCGCCGTTCGGTCCGAGCAAAGCCACCATCTCACCGCGCATCACGCGCAGGTCGAGACCGCGTACCGCCTCGACGGTCTCCTTCTTCACCGTGAAGCGCTTCGTCAGTGCGCTCGTCCGAATCATCGTGTCGGTCATGGCACCACCGTAGAATTAATTCCGGCCACTTCCTGACCTGAATTGCGGTTAATCTGGATTTCATGGCGAACACGAGCGCACGAATGCTGCGGCTGCTGTCCCTGCTCCAGACCCACCGGTACTGGCCGGGCACCGAACTGGCGGAACGCCTCGAGGTGAGTGAGCGCACACTGCGCCGCGACGTCGACCGGTTGCGCGAGCTGGGCTACCAGGTCGACGCGAGCCGTGGCGTCGCCGGTGGCTACCAGCTGCAGTCCGGAGCGACGATGCCGCCGCTGCTGCTGGACGACGAGGAGGCCGTCGCGATCGCGGTCGGCCTGCGGGCGGCGGCGAGCGGCAGCGTGCAGGGCATCGAGGACACGTCGTTGCGCGCGTTGACGAAGGTGATCCAGGTGATGCCGCCCCGGCTGCGCGGGCGGGTGGGCGCGCTGCGGGAGTTCACCGTGCCCGCGCCACCCGGCAAGGGCCCGAAGGTGGACGCGGTGGTGCTCACCGTGCTGGCGCAGGCGTGCCGCGACGAGGAGCGCCTGCGGTTCTCCTACACGGCGAGAGGGGGTGAGCGGACGACCAGGCTGGTCGAGCCGTACCGGCTCGTTCCCCTGGGCCGCAAGTGGTATCTCGTCGCCTACGACGTCGAGCGCGGCGACTGGCGGACGTTCCGGGTCGACCGGCTGACCGAGCCGCAGGCGACGGGTGCGCGGTTCCGGCAACGCGAGCTGCCCGCCGCCGACGCGGCGGAGTTCGTGCAGCAGCAGCTGCAGTCGATTCCGTTGCGCCACCACGTGAAGGTCACCATCCAGCTGCCCGCCGCCGAGGTGGAGAAGGCGACGGCCTACGCGGGCGGTTCGGTCGAGCCGATCGACGAGACGTCCTGCGTGCTGATCATGCAGGTCGACGAGTTCGACTGGCTGGTGCTGGTGCTGGCCGCGCTCGGCGGCGAGTTCCGCGTGGACCAGCCGGCCGAGTTCCGCGACTACCTGCGCGACACCGCGGAGCTCCTGCTGCGCGGCGCTACCGCAACGAGTTGAGGCACGCGATCAGCGTGCGCGCCTGCACGTTGACGTACTGCCCGTGCCGCAACAGATCCGCGAGCTGCCCGACCGTCACCCAGGCGTAGCCGTCCGGCGGGTCGTCCGGCACCGTGTGGTCGGCCTCGACGATCAGGTAGCGGCTCTCCGCTTCGAGGAACCGGCCGCCCTCCTCGGAGTGGATCGCCTCGTACCTGATCCGCGACGAGCCGGCCGCGAGCACCTGGTCGAGGAACGGCGGCGAGTCGGAGCTGCGGTAGTTCCACGGCACGCACTGCACCGTCGGACCCAGCTCGACGGCGTCCGCGAAACCACCCTCGACCCGCGCGTGCACCAGCAGGTGCAGCACCCCGCAGTACTCCCGGGCCACGAACGCGGCGATGCCCAGCCCGTGCGGCTGGAACAACGGCTGCGACCAGCCCTTCACCTCGCGGCTGTCGGCCCGCACGTCCGCGGCGACCACCTTGAAGAACCGCCCGTCCTCGCGCGCGATCTCGGTGTCCGTGCGGTACCAGCCCGGCAGGTCGTACAGCGCGATGCGCTGGATGTCGAGCTCGGTCTCCGAACGCTGCCAGCTGAACCAGCTCAGCACCTCGGCCGTCGTGTGCAACGCGCCCGCGTCCTGGTCGCGCGACAACGCGAGCGCCGACCGGAAACCGTCCTTTGAGGACGATGACGGCACCTGCGGCAGGCAGGCGAGGACCGTGCGCGCGTCCATGTTCACCACGTTGTCGCGCGCCATGAGCTCGTTGATCTGGCCGAGGGTCAGCCAGCAGAAGTCGTCGTGCAGCGGCACGTCGCCGGTCACCTCGACGACCATGTTCCTGTTGCGCTTGCGGTAGAACCACGCCCCGTGCTCGGACTGCAGCACGTCCGCGACGACCCGGCCGCGCTCGGCGCCCGCGAAGTACTCCAGGTAACGCACCGAGCTGCCCTGGTGCACCCGCATGTAGTTGCTGCGGGTCGCCTGCACCGTCGGCGAGAGCTGGAGCAGGTTCGGGTTGCCCGGCTCCATCTTGGCCTGCATCAGGAAGTGCAGGACGCCGTCGAACTCCTTGACCAGGATGCCGAGGATGCCGACCTCGGCCTGGTTGATGATCGGCTGGTGCCACACCTGCTTCGGCTGGCGCACCCGCAGTCCCTCGACGGTGAAGAACTTCCCGCTGACGTGGCCGAGGTTGCCGGTCTGCGGGTGGAACGACCACCCGTTCAGCTGGTCGAACGGAATGGGCACGACCTCGAAGGCGTGCGCCGCCTCGCGTTCCTTCATCCACACGCTGAACTGCTCTGTCGGCAGGTGGGTGCCGTGCAGCGTGTCGGCGGACACCGCGAGCCTCGCCGGAATGTCGGGATCTTCTCGCGGCCGCAGCGAAGCGGTCCGCGCCTGGGTCGACGTCACTGGAAACACCTCCTGTGTTCGCGCCTCAGGGTCGTCACGGGCGCTCGAACGGCGGGACAGCCGAGCTAGAACACGCACGACCGGCGCTCAAGACCGCGTCCACCGGCGGGCAGCACCCTCGCAGAACAGTCGAAAGGAGCCGATGTGTCCCACATCAGCGCGGACACCTACGTCGAGGTGCAGCAGTTCTACGCGCGGCAGATGCCGCTGCTCGAGGCGCGGGAGCTCAAGACGTTCCTGGAGACCTTCACCGAGGACTGCACGCTCGAGCACGTGCCGTTCGGGTGGCGGTTCGAGGGACGCGAGCAGCTGTTCAAGGAGATGTCGGCGCGGCGCGGCGACCCCTCCAAGCCCAAGACGGAGGAGACGTCCGCACGGCGGGCGCGCGAGGAGAACATCTCCTACTACGACGGTCTCGTCTACCGCTACTGGTTCGACCGCATGCTCATCGAGGAGACCGGCCCGGACCAGCTGCGGGTGCGTTACCAGGCGATCGTCAGCCTCACCGACGCCGACGGCAAGGTCAGCTTCGAGCCGACCACCACCGTCGAGGACCAGCTGGTGCGCCGCAACGGCGAGCTGTTCACGAAGGCGCGCGTCGTCACCCACGACTCGGCCAACTGGGCCGACAAGATCCACAACCCGTCCTGAGAGGTAGCTGACCGTGTCCGACACTTTCCCCGGTACGTTCCCGTTCGCCGGCTCCAGCTACCGAGGTCCCGCGCCGCAGTACGCGCAGCTGCGCGAGGACGAGCCCGTGGTGCGGGTGCCCACCGCGGGCGGTGTGGACGCCTGGCTGGTGACGCGGTACGAGGACGTCCGCTCGCTGTCCGCCGACCCGCGGCTCAGCCGGGCCCGCGCGTGCGGTGAGGGCGCCCCGCGCGTCGGCGGCACCATGCACACCACCCCGGAGATGATCATTTCGCTGGACGCCGGTGAGCACTCGCGGCTGCGCAAGCTGGTCGCGGGCGCGTTCACCCTGCGCAAGGTCGAGCTGATGCGCGACCGCGTGCAGCAGGTGTGCGACGAGCTGCTGGACGAGATGGCCGCCAAGGGCGGGCCGATCGACCTCGTCGAGCAGCTCGCAGTTCCGTTGCCGCTCACCGTGATCGGCGAGCTGCTCGGCGTGCCCTCGCAGGACCTGCGCACGTTCGAGAAGTGGGCGCGGGCGTTCGCCACGGTCGACGACAGGGCCGGCGGCGAGGCGTCGCTGGAAGGACTGGCGAAGCTCAACGAGTACATCGTCGGCCTGGTGGCGGACAAGCGCGCCAACCCGACCGACGACATGCTGTCCGAACTGGTCGCCGCGCGCGACGAGGGCGACCGGCTGAGCGAGCAGGAGCTGGTGACGTTCGGCTTCACGCTGATCGGCGCCGGCTTCGACACGACGGCGAACCAGCTGGCGAACTCGGTCCTCGCGCTCGTCACCGGCGGCGGGGCCGAGTGGAAGCGGCTCGCGGAGGACCCGTCGCGCATCCCCGCCGCCGTCGAGGAGCTGCTGCGGCACGTGAACCTGTTCGCCACGGACACGTCCGGCTTCCCGCGCATCGCCACCGAGGACATCGAGGTCGGCGGCACGACGATCCCCGCGGGTGCGCCGGTGCTGCTGTCGCTCGCGTCGGCCAACCGCGACGCCGCGGTGTTCCCCGACCCCGACCGGATGGACCTGGAACGCTCGCCGAACCCGCACATCTCGTTCGGGCACGGGCTGCACCACTGCCTCGGCAAGCACCTCGGCCGGATGGAGCTGGTGGTCGCGATCGAGGGCCTGGTGCGCCGCTTCCCCGACCTGCGCCTGGCCATCGACGAGAGCGAACTCCCCTGGCACACCGGGGAGATCAACCACACCCTGACCTCGCTGCCGGTCACCTGGGGAGACTGATGCTGGTCAGGGAAACCGCGGTGCCGGGGGCGTACGTCCTGTCCCCCAGGCATCTGCACGACGAACGCGGCGACTTCTACGAGTCGATGCGGGCGAGCCAGCTCGAAGATCTGCTCGGGCACCCCTTCGTGCCCAAGCAGATCAACTACTCGGTGTCGAAGCGGAACACGTTGCGGGGCATCCACTCCGTGACGGTTCCGCCGGGACAGGCGAAGTACGTGTCGTGCGTTCGCGGTGTGCTTCGCGACATCGTTGTCGACCTGCGCATCGGATCCCCCACCTACGGCAAGTACGAGACCAACGTCCTCGACGCCGAGTCGGGGACGCAGGTCTACGTGCCGGAGGGCGTCGGCCACGGGTTCCTCACGCTGACCGACGACGCGACCATCTGCTACGTGTTGTCCTCGGAGCACGTGCCGGGAACACAGGTGGACATCAACCCGCTCGACCCGGATCTGGCTCTGCCGTGGGGTTTCACCGAGCCGCCGTTGATGTCTCCCAAGGACGCCAACGCTCCGACGGCCGCCCAGGCCGCCGAGCTGGGCCTGCTCACCCGCTGGTGAACGATGAACGGCGCTTTTGTCCACCTGGGGCGGACAAAAGCGCCGTTCATCGAGTCAACAAGATGGGCCGGAGGTGACCTTCGTGAAGGTGAGCGGTCCCTCGCCCTCGCCGACCAGCGTGCCGCCGGCGTCGAAGAAGCGGACGTGGTGCGCTGTCTCGAAACTCTTTGCTCGCAGGGATTTCAGCTCCGCCTTGCCGGTCATGTCGGCGTGCCCTGCAGGGGTTCCCGCGCCGTCGAAGAACTCGACGGTCACCTCGTAGGTCCAGGTCCGGTTGCCGGTGCGCCGCCAGTCGCCGCGGCCGAACGCCCGCGCACCCTCGAGCTGCCCTTCGTGGCAGAACCCGCGGGACCGGTAGGTCTGCCAGACCTTCTCGACCTGTCCCCCGCCGAAGTCGATCTCGGTGAGCCACACGCCCACCGGTGGGCACGGCGCGGCGGATGCCGTGCCCACCGGCGCCACGAGCAGGACGCCCGCGAGCAGCGCCGCGACCCGCTTCACGGCTTGGCCGGGCACGGCGGGTCCTGCCGGGAGACCAGGGTGAAGGTCAGGTAGTCCGTCCCCTCGCCGAGGACGTTGCCGTTCTTGTCGAACGCCTTCGAGTAGTGCAGCGACTTGAACGTGGTCCCCGTGATGGTCGCGTCGCCGCGCATCTCGGCATGCCCGTTGAAGTTCCCGTCGAGGTCGTAGAAGATCTCGACCACCGCGTAGGAGAACTTGTTGGTGCCGGCGGGCTTCCACGAACCCTTGCCGTAGCCCAGGTAGCCGTTGTCGGACTTCGCACGGTGGCAGAGCTCGTGCTTCGACGTGTAGGAGTGCGTCACGTTGACCATCTGCCCGCCACCGAAGTCGATCGTGGTCTTCCACACGCCGACCGGAAGTGTGTTGCGAACAGTGGTTTCCTGCGCTCCTCCCACCGGGTTCGTGCTCATGCCCGCCGACGCGACGCCGACCGGCACGAACACGAGCCCGACCGCGGATAAGAGCGCCGCTGTCTTGGTACGCCAGTTTCTCGACATGCTCACCGTCCTCTGTGGCCAAACAGGATTCGGTGAGAGGGTCGCCCGGCGACCTCGACAGCAGGTCGAACGTCAGCGGAAGTCCTCCACGTGATCGCGCGCCCACTCAGCGTAGGTGCGGCCGGGCTTCCCGGTCGCCAGGCCGAAACCGGGCAGCGGCTTCATGAGTTCCGAGTAGTCCTGGTCGGAGTAACCCTCGTCGCCGGAGCCGGCGCCACCGTCGTAGTCGACGAACCCGAGCAACAGGTCCGCGCTCTCGGCGGCGAAACCGCCCATCCCCTTGAGGATCTCCCGCGCCTCCTCGCGCGAGACCTCCTCGTAGCGCACCTCTTCGCCGAGTGCGTCCGCGATCGCCTCGACCTGACCGCGCACGGTCAGCTGCTCGGGGCCGCTCAGCGTGTACGCCTGGCCGACGTGCTTGTCCTCCAGCAGCGCCACCACGGCGACCTCTGCGATGTCCGCCTCGTGGATCGGGGCGCCACCGAGGTCGTCGCCGAACGGGTACCGCACGGTCCGCGACTCCTTGATCATCGGACCCCAGATCGGCAGCATGTTCGTCATGAACTCGCCGGGCCGCACGTGGGTCCACTCGAGCCCGGACTCCTCGACCGCGCGCTCGACGCGGGCGTGGTAGTCGGTGTCGAAGCCGAGCGTCACGGCCGCGCCGGACAGCACGACGATGCGCCGCACGCCCGCCTGCTTCGCGAGGTCGACGACCTCGGCCGCCGTTTCCGGCTGCGGGAACAGGAAGAGCTTCTCCACGCCGTCGAGGGCGGGCCCGAGCGACGCGGGCTGCAGGAGGTCACCCTGGACGACCTCGACGCCCTCGGGCAATCCGGCCTTGGCCGGGTTGCGGGTCAGCGCCCGGACCGACTCGCCCGCCTGCACGAGCTGGTCGACGACGTGCCGTCCGACCAGACCCGTCGCACCGGTTACCAAGATCGTCATGACTGATGCTCCTCGCCTTTTTGTGCTGGTCAACTCAACGTAGACCGTATTTAGGTCACTTTATGACCGCTATTGGAACCGAACGGGAAGTTCTTTGAGCCCGCGCATGAAGAAGGTCGGCGGGCAGTAGGTCAGCTCGGCAGGATCGACGGCGAGCGCCAGGTCCGGGCACCGCTGCAACAGCGCCCTGATCCCGATCGCGCCTTCGAGCCGTGCGAGCGGCGCGCCGAGACAGTGGTGGACGCCGAAGCCGAACCCGAAGTGCGCCCGCGCCTCCCGCAGGTCGCGGCTGATGTCGAAGCTGTCCGGGTTCGGGAAGCGCTTGGGGTCGCGGGACGACGACGACTGGCCGATCATGATGACCTCGCCCTCGCCGATCACCGTGCCGGCGATGTCGATGGGCTCCTTGGTGTAGCGCAACGCGGCGAACTCGACCGGGCCGTCGTAGCGCAGCACCTCCTCCACCGCGGTGTCGAGCAACGACCAGTCGGCACGCAGCGCGGCGAGCTGCTCGGGGTGGCGCAGCAACGCGAGCGTGCCGCTGGCGATGAGGTTCGCCGTCGACTCGTGGCCGCCGACGAGCAGCAGGAACGACATGCCGAGCAGCTCGTCGGACGAGAGCGAGTCGCCGTTCTCGTCGGTGGTGTTCACCAGCGCGCCGATCAGGTCGTCGCACGGAGTGCGGCGCTTGTCCTCGATCAGCGCGGCCAGGTACTCGGTCAGTCCGCGCTGCGCGGCCTCGCCGTCCTCCGGCGTCGCGGGCGCGGACAGGTCGGCCGACCACTTGTGGAACGCAGCGCGGTCGGCGAACGGGACACCGATCAGTTCGCAAATCACCTGCAGCGGCAACGGAAGCGCGTACGACGACACGAGATCGGCCTGCCCCTGCGGCACCATCGCGTCCAGCAGCTCGGCGGCGAGCTCCTCGATCCGCGGCTGCAGCGACTGCATGCGGCGCACGGTGAACTCCCGTGCCACCAGCTTGCGCAGCCGCGTGTGGTCCGGCGGGTCCGCCTGCAGCATGGTCTTGCCGACCACGGCGCGGCCCAGGCTGTCCCACGCCTTCAGGTACTTCATGTCGTTGCTCAGCCGCGGGTCGGTGAACGCGGCCTTGGCCTCGTCGTAGCCGGTGATGATCCAGCACGACCTGCCGTCGAGCACACGCGCCCGGTGCACCGGACCGCGCTCGCGCAGCTCGGCGAACAACGGGTAGGGGTCGGCGGCGAAAGCGGAGTTCGCCCCGGTCAAATCCGCTTCTGTCGTGTCCATGCGGCGAAGGTAGGACCCGGCGCTCAACTCCCGCTTGGGCGCGCGAAAGGTGCCGTCAGGGGCACCCCTCACCGCGCGGACACGACGAGGGGTGCCCCTGACGGCACTCTGGAGAGGTCGCTACCGCGTCGCGGGCTCGTCCTCGGCGGCGCCGTCGAGGTGAATCGGCGGCGGGACGACGAAGACGAGCGGTGGAACGACAAAGATGCCCATGACCACAAGAGGCATGGGCCGCAGCGACACGTCGACCGGTTCGGTCATCGGCATTGCTCCTCGTTCGGGGACCCTTCCGCGTCACGGTGCGCAGCCCGGCTCGACGGGCGCTCGCGCGCGGCTCGCTGCGCCCGCGTTCAAGTACGCGTCCAGCGCGCACCGGCACCGTTCACCTCCGCCACCACTCTGCGAGGAGCTCTCATGCGCGTCTTGGTCACCCAGTGGCCCAACCCATCACACCTGTACGCGTCGATCCCGATGCTGTGGGCGTTGCAGGGCGCCGGCCACGAGGTGGTCGTCGCCTCGCACCCCGACCTCGCCGCCGCGACCACGCGCGCGGGGCTGACGGCCGTGTCGCTCGGCACGCCGGACACGGTGCCCGGACTGACGCTCGAGAACTACGGCAAGTACGACCTGCCGCAGGAGCACCGCGACAAGTTCCGGGAACCGCTGGGGCTCACGCCGGAGGACTACGACGTCTGGGAGATCTGCAGCACCTACCACCAGATCGGGCTGCACATCCTGCACCCGCCCGGCGGGCCCAGCGCGCTCGCCGACCACCTCGTCGACTTCGCGCTGCGGTGGCGGCCGGACCTCGTGATCTGGGAACCGGAGATGGCGGCCTCGCCGATCGCGGCCAGGCTGTGCGGGGCCGCCCACGCCAGGATGGTGTGGGGCCTCGACTACTCGGGCTGGATGGAGGAGCGGTTCGCGGCGCGGCGGGCCGAGGTCGCCGCGGCCGGGCTCACCGACCCGTTGCTGGACGCGGTAGAGCCGATCGCGGCGCAGTACGGCGTCGAGGTCGACGACGAGCTGCTGTACGGGCAGTGGACCATCGACCCGACGCCGCCCGCCATGCGGCTGCCGACGCGGCAACGGGTCGTGCCGCACCGCCGCGTGCCCTACACCGGCATCGGCACGATCCCGGACTGGATCTACCCGAAGCCGCAGCGGCCGCGGGTCGCCGTGTCGCTCGGCGCGTCGGTGCGGGAGCACGCCGCGGGCAACGACCTGATCGGCACGCTGCTGGAGATGCTCGGCGGGCTCGACGTCGAGGTCGTCGCCACGCTGAACGCCGCGCAGCTGGAGGGCTACACCGTGCCCGGCAACGTGCGCACCGTCGACTTCCTGCCGCTCAACCAGCTCCTGCCGACCTGCTCGGCGCTCATCCACCACGGCGGTGGCGGCACGTTCACCTCCGCGGTGGCGCACCAGGTGCCGCAGCTCGTCGTGCCGAACACCGGTGGCGTCGAGGCCCCGTTCTACGCCAGGCGCATCACCGACAGCGGCGCGGGGATCATCCTGGACGCGGACAACCTCGACGTCGACGAGCTGCGCAAGCAGCTGATGCGGGTGATCGAGGGCCCGTCGTTCGCCGAGGGCGCCCGGCGGCTGCACGCGGACTGGCTCGCGATGCCCAGCCCCAACGACGTCGTCCCGTCCATCGAGAAGCTGACGGCGCAGCACCGATGAAGATCCTCGTGCTGGGAGGGACCGGCTTCGTCGGACGGCACGTCCGTGACGCGCTGCACCGAGCGGGCCACGACGTGCTGTCCGTCTCGCGCGGCACCGGCGTCGACCTGATGACCGCGGACCTGGCGCCCGTCGTCGACGGGTGCGACGTCGTCGTGAACGCGGCGGGCAGCGTGTGGCTCGCGACCGAGCAGCAGATGCTGGAGGCGAACGCGGCACTGGTCGACCGGCTCGTGAAAGCGTTGTCCGGTCAGCGTTTCGTTCAGCTCGGCACGGTGCACGAGTACGGGTCCGGCGTCGCCGGCCGCGGCACCACCGAGACGCAGCCGACGATTCCGCTGACGCCGTACGGCAAGTCGAAGCTGATCGGCACCACGGCCGCGCTGGACAGCGGGCGGGACGTCGTGGTGCTGCGGGTCTCGAACGTCATCGGTCCCGGTGTGCCGAAGGGCAGCCTGATGCGGACCGTCGCGGACCACCTCGCCTCCGGGTCGGACGCGCCGCTGACGTTCGGCTCGCTGCGGGCGTGGCGGGACTACGTCGACGCCCGTGACGTCGCGGACGCCGTGCTGCGCGCCGTCACCGCGCCCGTCACCGGTGAGGTGATCAACATCGGCAGCGGTGCGGCCGTGCGGACCAGGACGCTCGTCGAACGGATGGTCGCGTTGAGCGGCAGGGGTGTCGCGATCGTCGAGGACGCGGCGGGCGGTCGCGCCGACACGGAGTGGCTGCAGCTGGACATCGTCAAGGCGGACAGGCTGCTCGGCTGGCGCCCGCGGCGCGGGCTCGACGAGTCGCTGCGCGACTTGCTCGCCGCCGCATGACCACGCACACCGAAGAAGGGGAAGCACAGATGAGCGAGCACAAGGCGCTGGTACTCGACGAGGTCCGCAAGTTCCACCAGGAGCAACAGCCCGCCGGCGGTTTCGTCCCCGGTGTCACCGAGATCTGGCCGTCCGGTGCCGTGCTGGACGAGGACGACCGGGTGGCACTGGTGGAGGCGGCGCTGGAGATGCGCATCGCCGCCGGGTTCACCTCGCGCAAGTTCGAGTCGTCGTTCGCGCGCAAGCTCAAGCGGCGCAAGGCACACCTGACGAACTCAGGGTCGTCGGCGAACCTGCTGGCGGTGTCCGCGCTCACCTCGCCGTTGCTGGAGGACGCGCGGCTGAAGCCGGGTGACGAGGTCATCACCGTCGCGTGCGGCTTCCCCACCACGGTGAACCCGATCCTCCAAAACGGACTGATCCCGGTCTTCGTCGACGTCGACCTCGCGACCTACAACACGACCGTCGACAGGGTCGCCGCCGCGATCGGGCCGAAGACGCGCGCGATCATCATCGCGCACGCGCTCGGAAACCCGTTCCCCGTCCGGGAGATCGCCGAGCTCGCGACCGAGCACGAGCTGTTCCTGATCGAGGACAACTGCGACGCCGTCGGGTCGCTCTACGACGGGCAGATCACCGGCTCGTTCGGCGACTTCACCACGGTCAGCTTCTACCCCGCGCACCACCTGACGATGGGCGAGGGCGGCTGCGTGCTGACCTCGAACCTCACCCTCGCGCGGATCGTCGAGTCCATGCGCGACTGGGGCCGCGACTGCTGGTGCGAGCCGGGCGAGAGCAACAAGTGCCTCAAGCGGTTCGACTACCAGATGGGCACGCTGCCCGCGGGCTACGACCACAAGTACATCTTCTCGCACGTCGGTTACAACCTGAAGACGACCGACCTGCAGGCCGCGCTCGGGCTGACGCAGCTCGCGAAGATCGACGAGTTCTGCGCGGCACGGCGGCACAACTGGAACCGGCTGCGCGCGGCGCTCGACGGCGTGCCGCACCTGCTGCTGCCGGAGGCCACGCCGAAGAGCGACCCGAGCTGGTTCGGGTTCGTGCTCACGGTGCTGCCGGACGCACCGTTCAAGCGCGCGGACCTGATCGCCTTCCTGGAGGACCGCAAGATCGGCACGCGCAGGCTGTTCGCGGGCAACCTGACCCGCCACCCCGCCTACATCGGGCAGCCGTACCGGGTCGTCGGCGACCTGACCAACAGCGACATCATCACCGAGCAGACCTTCTGGGTCGGCATCTACCCCGGCCTGACCGACGAGATGATCGACTACATCGCGTCCTCGGTGAAGGAGTTCGTGGGGCAGCCGCGATGACCGCACCCGTCCGGATCGGGGTGCTGGGCTGCTCGGCGTTCGCGCGACGCCGGATGATCCCGGCGTTCCTCGCCTCCGCCGACGTCACGCTGGCCGCGGTGGCCAGCAGGGACTCCGCGAAGGCCGAGGCACTGGCTGCGGAGCTCGGCTGCCACGCGGTGCACGGGTACGAGGCGCTGCTCGCGGATCCCGGGATCGACGCCGTGTACACGCCGTTGCCCGCCGCCCTGCACGCCGAGTGGGTGGAGGCGGCGCTGCTGGCGGGCAAGCACGTGCTCGCGGAGAAGCCGCTCACGCTGAACCGGGACCGCACCGCGGCGTTGCTGGAGCTCGCCGGCGAACGCGGTCTCGCGTTGCTGGAGAACGTGATGTTCGTGCACCACAGCCAGCACGCGACGGTGCGCAAGCTGGTGGCGGACGGGATGATCGGCGAGCTGCGGTCGTTCCGCGCCGAGTTCGCGATCCCCCGCCAGCCAGACGGCGACATCCGCTACAACCCGGAGCTGGGCGGCGGAGCGTTGTGGGACACAGGTGTCTACCCGGTCCGCGCCGCGCTGCACCTGCTCGACTCCGAGCTCACGGTCGCGGGCGCGACGCTGACGGGCCCCGGTTTCGCCGTCGACACCAGGGGTGCGGCACTTCTGTCCACTGTGGATGGAGTACCCGCGCAGCTCGCGTTCGGCCTGGAACACGGCTATCGCAACACCTACGAGCTCAGCGGCACCGAGGGACGCATCACCGTGGAACGCGTCTTCACGCCGCCCGCCGACTACGCGCCGACCGTGCTGCTGGAGCGGGACTCCGTGCCGCACCGCATCACGCTGCCGGTGGACGACCAGGTCGCGAACACGGTCGCGGCCTTCGCGGCGGCGGTCCGCGTCGGCGCCGCCCCGCACGACAACTACCTGGAGCAGGCACGACTGCTCGAAGAGATCCGGATCGCCGCGCTGTAGACCGTGTCAATCGGGAGTACAGCGGGATCCGAGGAACCGGGCATCTACTTGCCGCGACACAGTCCCACGACCCGCTGAAAGCTGGTACACGATGTCCATCTCACGCCGGTTATTCATCGGTTCCGCCGCCGCGGCGGGAACGGCGATCGCGGCCGGGGCGCCGGCCTCGGCGAGCACCGACAACTGCCACGGCGGCTTCCCCGACGTCACCGTCAGACCGGACGACCCGAGGTACGCCGAACTGGTGGCGCGCGGCTTCAACCAGCGCTACATCGGAAAGCCCGACCAGGCGCACGTCGTGTACACCCCCGCACAGATCGAGAACGTCCTCAACAGCGCCGTGAAGAACAAGCAGCACTTCTCGGTCCGCAGCGGCGGGCACTGCTTCGTCGGGCTCGTCGACGACCCGGCCAACAAGGTCCTGATCGACGTCTCGGAGATGAAGGGCGTCTACTTCGACCAGAGGATGAAGGCGATCTGCGTCGAGTCCGGCGTCACGATCGGCGAGCTGCTGCGATCGCTCTACTACGGTTGGGGCGTCACGCTTCCCGCGGGCGTGTGCCCGTCGGTCGGCGCGGGCGGCCACATCTCCGGCGGCGGCTACGGCCCGCTGTCGCGCAAGTTCGGCCTGACCGTCGACCACCTGTACGGCGTGGAGGTCGTCACGGTCGGCGCGGACGGCAGGGCGAAGACCGTGGTGGCGACCAGGAACCCGAGCGACCCCAACCGCGACCTGTGGTGGGCGCACACCGGTGGCGGCGGCGGAAACTTCGGCGTCATCACGAAGTACTGGTTCCGCACACCGGGAATCTCGGGCAACGACCCGACACAGCTGCTGCCCCGCCCGCCCGCACGGCTGCTGTCGTGCTGGGCCACCTGGTCCTGGGACGGCATGACCGAGCAGGACTTCAAGCGCCTGGTCCGCAACCACGGCACGTGGCACGCCGCGAACAGCGCGCCCGGCTCGGCCTACGAGAGCCTGCACAGCTCGTTGCACCTCAACCGCAAGTCGGTCGGCTCGATCTTCCTGGAGATCCGCATCGACGGCACGCTGCCCAACGCGCAGAAGCTGCTCGACGACTACATCGCCGCGGTCGGCGCGGGCGTCTCGGTGAAGGTCAACGCGATGCCGTGGGAAGGCCTGTTCCTCGCCAACGCCGTCGACGTGTGGGTCGACCCGACCGGCTCGAACCGCAACGAGACCAAGGGCAGCAACCTGCGCAAGCCGTTGAACGACGAGCAGGTCGACACCGTGTGGCGGTCGCTGACCGACCCGCAGCGGCAGGGCCAGGGCAAGGTGTACCTCGCCTCCTACGGCTGCACCATCAACACCGTCGCGCCATCCGCCACCGCCGTGCCACAGCGCAGCTCCATGTTCAAGATGGCGGTGGGCACCTCGTGGGCCGACCCCGCCGAGGACGCCGTGCAGGTGCAGTGGGTGCGCGACACCTACACCGGCATCCACAAGGCCACCGGTGGCGCGCCCGCGCCCAACGACGCCCAGGACGGCGCGTACATCAACTACCCCGACCTCGACCTGCTCGACCCGAACCGCAACCGGTCGGGGGTGCCGTGGTACACGCTCTACTACAAGGACAACTACCCGGCGCTGCAGCGGATCAAGGCCAAGTACGACCCGGCCAACGTGTTCCACCACCCGCTCTCGATCCGCCCCGCCTGACCCTCACGTCACGTCGATGAAGGGCTCCTTGCTCCACCTCTTGGGTTCTAGGGATCGTTGCAACACCTGAGTTGTGCAGGGGTTGCAGTG
>NZ_BMRE01000052.1 GCF_014648475.1 Lentzea flava
CCACGACATGCCGCCCGAGCTGCACATCTTCGGCAGGGCCGCTTAACTTAGCGGCATTGAGGTCCAGCCACCTTGCTGCACACCGCGCGCGGGATGTTCCCGTTGGGGTTCTACCTCTACGAGCAGGTCTCCGATCGCGTCTGCGCAATCGATCTTCGCGGTTGAAGTAGATGGGCAGGAATTACTAAAGCGGACTAGTGGTCCTGTCAGGGTCTTTCTCTTTATGCAGTTGATTCCGATGGTGAAGACGAACTATTCGTCGTGTACCAGGATAAGGACTGTAAGCCGTCAGACTTGACGGCAGCGATGACGGCAACGAGGCCTAACAACCACATCCGCCTAATGCCTCCAACGCTCCTCGAACTTCGGTGAACCTGTCAGCACTGCGACACTCGGTATGACTTCGAACCAAGGGGTCGCAGGTTCGAATCCTGCCGGGTGTACCAAAGATAGATGATGTAAGTCTTGCAATGATTGAAGGCTGTGACGGCAGTCCTTGACGGCAACGCGGGCTTCCTGCTGCTCGCATGAGCAACCGCTCCATTTTTTCGAGCGCTGCTGTTCGAGTCTCCATACTTGCGTGTTGATATATCTGCTGTGTCGTTGACACATGCGCGTGGCCGAGAATCAGTTGTATATCGCGGTCAGGTACGCCCAGGTCTTTGAGTAGCGTAGCCGTCGTGTGTCGAACATGATGCAGCTTGATGCTGCGGACTCTATTCCGCTTGCATAGCAGCTTGAACAAGCGTGAATAGTTTTTAGGGTCAATCGGGGTATCGTTCCCGGTTGTGAAAACCAGGCCCGTTGCAAATCCGTGCTGGTCCCGATGTGCGCGCAGGACGCCCCTGACAAAGGAGGCTGGTCGAGGCGTTCGAGTCCGGCACACCCAAGTGGAAGCTTGCCGAGCAGTACGGCGTGAGTGAGAGCAGCGTCAAGCGGCTCGTTCGCAAGCATCGCGCCCGTACTTCTGACGATTCCGGAAGTCTGCGCGATGCTCCGCGTGAGCCAAGGCCGTCCACTCCAAAGTGGACGGCCTTTGACGTGCTGTGGACCTCGTGACGGCTTACTCCAACCGCCTGGACCTCGCGTCATCGCTGGTCACGGCATTGGATCAGCTTCAGCAGGCACGAGCCGACGACACGACTACATCGGACAGCGTGCGTTCGACTGGGCGCGGCACCCGACAGTGGCGGGTCAGCGACCGACTGAGCGAGGCAGACGTGCGTCTCCTTCTTCGTTGCCAGTACAGCAGCGAAGTACAGCAGTGCTACTGATCGAGACTCTCACCAAGCCGCTTTGAGCGCGTCCCGCGTCTTCTGCGAGGACGCTTGCGCGTAGATCTTCCATCGTCACGGAGAATTCGGCATGGCGCAGGATGGCCATGATCACACGCGGGTGCACGTCGAGGTCGACCAGCAGCGTTCAGCAGGATCGGCGTCCGTCATGGACCGTGATCTTGCGGACCCCGGAGCGGGCAACCCTGTTGTCCCAGGACCGGTTGAAGTTCCGGGGATCGATCGGCAGCCCGAACTTGGTTGTGAAGACGAGGTCCGACTTGTGTCACGCCGTGTCTGCTTCCTTCCGATCTGAGCTGTTGCCGTCTCCGCTCCTCAAGCGCCGCTACGACGATCGATGGCAGCGGCAACGTGTCTCCGAGGCGTCTGTTTTCGTTTCGCGGTGCAGCAGCTCCTCACCGGCCCCGTTGGAGCTGGTGAGTCACCGCAAACTCGCATGCTCGAAGTCGGGCGCGCCCCAAGCGAGCCCGAGGATCGCACCCTTCCGGAGGCCGAACACAGCGGTTGGACTCGTCCGGGTATCGGGCCGACATGATCCGCATACCCGTATTGAGGATCGCACCATGAGCGTTAGCGAGGCCGGCCAACCAGCGGCAGGCCGAGCAACGCGTTCGCTGGACGCAGCCTGTCCGATGTGGACTTCGCGTATCTGTGGACGGACGGGATCCACGTCAACATCCGCCTAGAAGCACACAAACTCAGCCTGCTGGTCATGATCGGAACCCGTGCCGATAGCCGCAAGGAACTCGTCGCTCTGGCCGGCGGATACCGTGAATCGACCGAGGCATGGGCTGATCTGCTGCGGGACTGGGCCCGCCGCGGCACGCGCCCCCGGTACTCGCGGCTGGCGACGGGCCGCTGGGGTTCGGGCGCGTTACGCGAAGTCTTCCCTGAACCCGCGAGCAGCGCTGCTGGTCCCACAAGGTCGGCAACGTGCTGTCCGCACTGCCGAAGTCTGCGCATCCCGGCGCGAAACTCCCCAAGGCCACCGCGAAGCTCACCGGCGATCTCGAGGAATTGGTTGCGTTCTACGACTACCCCGCCGAGTATCGGATCCACCTGGGCACCACGAACCTGATCGAGTCCCACCTTCGCCACCGCACCGAGGTCACAGGGCGGCCCGGCTCCCCCGGCTGCCGTCGGCCTGGCACTCAAACTGATCGAATCCGCCGAGGCCCACTGGCGAGCGGTCAACGTTTCGCAGCTGGTCGCACTCGTCCGCGTCGGCGCCAGCTTCGAGAACGGCAACTCCTCGAACGATCCGACGAACATGCACACCCATCGGAGCCTAAAGATTTTCATTCACCGGTCTTGACCATGGCTCGTTGACAACTGTGTTCGACTGATTGTTTGAACAGACAGACTCGACATGCCCCTAAACCTAAACCCCACATCGTTGGCCAGACGGGCACAACTGCGCGACGCTGTGCCTCAGATCTAGGTCAGCTATTGACCTCTCGCAGTACGCCCGCTGTGCTCTGGGTGGCATCGACCGCAAAGCCTGGTCTTGAACCGGCGGCGGTGGTTCGAACGCAAGAGAGGTTGACAACGTGAAGACGAGAACCCGCCGAATCACCTTGATCGTTGGCCTGACGGTGGTCGCCATGCTCGTGACCGCAACTGTGGTGATCTGGACACGCCTGAACTCGTCACGCGCAAGCGGCCTCAATGAGAAGTTGGAGGTGGCGGCCCAAGGTTTCGTTGCGGCGTTCAACACAGGTGACATCGCTGCGGCCGCCGCTCACACCGACGCCGAACAGATTGCTACCAAGGTTCTCGCCAGGACGAAGACTGGGATGACGGCGAAGGCAAAGTATGAAGTGCGGCTGGGCACGGTGCCGCTCATCCAAGATCGCATGATGACGGTCAAACTTGCCGCTGACGTTTCGTGGACTCTACCCAGCGGCTCGCGGTGGAACTACCAAACGACGTTCATCATGAACCGTGACAACGGGCATTGGCGCCTGCACTGGTCACCCACTGTCCTGCATCCGTTGCTGGGCGTTGATGAGGCGCTGACGTTCCTGCCCAAGGCCAGTGACGGTGTCTTGCGCGACCGCGACGGAGAGCCCATACCGAAAGACACCGGCGACTATGCCAAAGCGGTGATCCCTGGGGTGAGAACTGCCTTGACCGAGAACGGTGGCGCTGGGTGGCAGGTAGCAGCTGTCGATCCTTCAGGTAGAGTCGTGAACTCGCTGGTGGAGGAATCCACAGAGGGAACAAAGCCTTTCACTCTCACGTTGGACAAATCTGTGCAGGCTGCGGCACAGGGTGCTCTGGACGCCGTCCAGAAACAAGCCGCCATCGTGGCGCTCGACGTCGCCAGTGGTGAGATTCTCGCGATTGCGGAAAATCGTTCTGCGCAGGAGGTTGGACCGGTTGCGCTGAGCCTCTTCTTCGAACCTGGATCCACCTTCAAAATGGTGACAGCGGCGGCAGCGATGCAACAGAACTCTTTAATCGCTGAAACACAGGTCGAGTGTCCGGGAAAGGTTACGATCGGCACCCGGCAGATTCCGAACGATGGAGGCTTCGAACTCGGGAAAGTCCCGCTGCGCAAGGCGTTCGCTCAGTCCTGCAACACGACGTTCGGCAAGCTGGCGGCCGACCTGCCCGGTGACGCATTGCCTAAGACGGCGCTCGGGTTCGGGCTCGGTGCCGACTTCGCCATCGCAGGTATCAGTACGAATACCGCCAAAGTGCCTTCGGCTCAGGACGTGGCAGCGAAGGTTGAGAACGGTATCGGGCAGGGCAAAGTCCAGGTGACTCCGTTCGGCATGGCGCTCGCCGCCGCGACCGTGGCTGCAGGCGGGAAGACGCCAACTCCGAAATTGATCCGCGAGATCCCAACGATCAAGAACACCGATCTGCCTGGTCTGGCGCCAAATGTTGCGACTGCGTTGGGTTCGATGATGCGTGACGTCGTGACCAGTGGTACAGCAACTGCATTGGCGCCTTTCGGTCAGGTACACGGAAAGACTGGGACCGCGCAATTCGGTGATGGCAGTCGCGCTCATGGCTGGTTCGTCGGCTATCAACGCAACATGGCCTTCGCTGTATTGATAGTGGACGGAGGTTCCTCGAAAGCCGCGGTTGACGTTACGAGGAATTTCCTGTCGGCATTGTGACCGCAGTCGACACCGCCGCTCGGGGCCTGTCAAACGAACGGCATAACTCGGGTTGAAGGAAACTACTTGCGTGCGGCGGCCAGGCGACCATCGAAGGCGATCTCGGGAGGCTTGAGTGCGGGCTTTCAGTGCATGGTCCAGCCGTTGCGGCCGGTGCCGGTCGGGCCCAGTCATGCGACGCATTCGAGCGCGACTTGCTCGTTGGGGAAGTGTCCGTCCGCGAGCCTTCGCGGCGCGGAGGATGCGGGCGTTGACGTTCTCGATGGCGTTGGTCGAGCAGATCACCCTGCGGATCTCGGGCTCGAAGGCGAGGAACGGCACGAATTCGGCCCAGACTTGTCCCACAACCGCACGATCGCCGGATAGCGGGCCGCCATGGGTGCGGGCAGGTCCGGCAACTGCGAGGGCTCCGGTACCAGGGCGCGAAGAAGGCCGCGATCGGACCCGCGCCGGGAGCGAACGCGGGTGCCGCGGAGTACGCCGCCCACGCGGAACGGATCGCGGCGTCGGCCGAGGCGGGCAACAAGGTCGTGCAGCTCTCCGCGGAGTCCACGAAGCGCATCGCCGATCGGGCGGAGGCTCGTGAAGCCAACGGCGGTGTGCTGTTCGCCGGCGACAAGATCCGGATGATCCTGCCGCCGCCGGGTGCCACGACGGCGAAGAACATCGGCAAGGGTGCCACGGTCGACCAGGTGAAGGCGGCCTACCCGAACCTCGTGCAGGAGGACGACAAGACCTTCAACGTGCCGGTGCCGGACAAGCAGGGCACCGTGCTGGTCTTCCACTTCGCCGACGGCAAGCTGGCAGAGTTCCTGTTGTTCGACTCGGAAGCGCAGTGCGGCTGAGCGGAGCAGGGCCGTCCGCCGTAATGTGGGCGGCCCGCTCGTCTATATATCGGCCATAAGCCCGTTCGGCTCCCGAGAGGCTGTGCCCATGAGCGACTCGCCGCAGGACAAGGTGACAGTCCTGTCCGCTGAAGCCCTTGCCCAGATGAAGTCGTTCCCGTTGCACGGCGACGAACGGCTGCAGAACAAGCTCCTGTGGAAGTCCTCCAGCGGCGACACCATCGTGGGCCTGATCCAGATGGCACCGGGTGCGCGCGACGTCGGGCACAACCACCCGTCGGCGACGCAGCACACGTGGATCCTCGACGGCACGGTCAGCATCGGCGGCGTCGAGGCGACGGCGGGCTCGTACGCGTTCGTACCGCCCGGTGTCGACCACGAGACCGTGGCCGGTGATCAGCCCGTCACGATGTTCTACATCTACCAACCGTTCGCGCCCAAGCACGATCACGACCACGGCGATCACTGAGCCTCCGCTCACCCATCTGTGGGGTGAAGTTCGGTGAGGAAAGCGGCCCCCGCAAATAACTTTCTCGCATGAGATCTGTGGCCGCCGCGTTATTACTCGTGGCCGTCACCTCCGGCGGAGCAGCGGCGTCGTCCGAGGCCCCCGCCGCGAGGTGCGCGGCCGCCCGCCCCGTAGTGACCTCGACCGAGACTGCTGTCGAAGCGCGCGTTCTCACCGGCTGCACGGCCGGTGAGCTCGTCGTCTTCCGGGCCGTCTTCGTGGCCCGCGCCCACGGCACCTCCTGCACCGCGGTCGCGGCGGAACTGGAAGCGGACCCCGCCGGCGTTCCACAGTGGATCCGCGCCCGCCTGGAACTGGCCTGCCCCCCCGGTGAGAAGGGCCTGCTCGGCTCGCAGATCACCGTGGAGATGTACGGCGCCGGGGACGCCCGCGTCGCCACCTATGACCTCGGCGACGCCTTCACGGAGAAGAACCCGTCCGCGCGGCACCTGTGGACCGTCGAGCACGTCGCCGGCCTCGGTGATCTGCCGGTCGCACCGGATCCCGCGGTGAAGGCGTCGGCCGGGGACGGAGGGTCGCGGACGCACGCGAATCACGAGGTCTACGACGGCTGAGATGCCGGGCTGCCATGATGTGCCGATGCGTCCCGAGGTCTTCGTGGTCTGGGCGCACACCAGTCCCGGCTGGGACGCTGTGCGCACGCAGGCGTGGCGGGCCACCGTGCACCGGTTCGCCGAGCTGCTGCACCACATCGGCGTGGATGCCGACCTCGACCTCTACCACCAGCACGAACCCGTTGACTGGTCGACGTTCTGCCTGCAGCGCATGGAGGACGCCGACCGGATCGTGGTGGCGGTGTCGTCCGGCTGGAAGCTCGCCTTCAGCGGCCGCAACCCGTTGAGCCGCGGTGCCGAGTACGAGCTCAAACACCTGCGCGGCCTGCTCATGCGCGAGCCGGAACTGTTCCAGCGCAAGGTGATCGTCGTCGTGCTGCCGGGCGCCACGACCGACGACATCCCGCCGTCGCTGCACTGCGTGCCGCACTTCGTGGTCGATCCCGCCGTGCCCGCGTCCGCAGTGGACCTCGAGCACCAGCTGCTCGGGCAGCCGATGTACACCAAGCCCGAGGTCGGCGAGCCGCGGCTGCGGGAGCTGGCGCGAGCGGGCGATCCCGGGATCGTCGCCGAGCTGCTCAACACCACCGTGTACCTGCCGGATCCCGGCCGTCCAGGGCTGATGGCCACCGCGGTCGAGGGGCACGAGCGGTCGGTGCTCGTCTTCACCGGCCTCGACCGGCTGGTGGCCTATCGCGCGCTCAAGGGCCTGCCCTGGGGTGACCGGTGGCTCGAGGTCGAGTGCGCGGAGCTGCTGCCGTTCGTGGCGCCGCTCGGCGTGGGCGTCGTGGTCGACGCGGGCGCGCCGCTCGACGAGATGGTGTTCGTGTCGGCCCGCGAAATCCGCGAGCTCACCTGCTGACCCTGTTGTATCGTTCTTCACCAAACTTTCCGGGCTGGGGGAGGTGCCGTGAACGGGTTCGCAGTCGACACCGACGAGCTGCGCGTGCTGGTCCGGCCGCTGCTGCGCGCCACCGAGGACGTCGTCGAACTGGCCCGCCACCCGGACGGGCGTCCCGACCGGTCCCGCGGCGCGCTGTTCGCGGCTCTCACGCGGTTCCGCGCCGCGGCTGATCACGCGACCGGTGTGCTGGTGCGCGACGTGGACGAGACCGCGTCCCGGCTCGCGGACACCGCACGGCACTACGAGCAGGCGGACATCTTCCCGGCGTGAGCCTCTCCGGTGACTTCCACTCCCTCCGGAGCGTCCAGGAGTGGCTGAAGCGGATGCGCGACGAGAGCGCGTCCGTCGGTGTCGCCTACGCCAAGGCGACACCGCCGTCGTGGACGGGACCCGCGAGCACGGCGTTCGACGAGTACCGGCACCGCGCCCGCATGCGCTGGCTCGACGTGTCCGACTCGTTCGGAGACGCCTCCGACGCCGTCGAGACCTACCTGCACACCCACGCCGAGGTTGCCCGCCTAATGGAGTTCGGCGACCCGGACCAGGTCGAACGGCTCCGCGGGCAGCTGGCCGAGGAGGAACGCGTCGCGGTGGCCGCCGTCGACAGAGCGGCGGAGGAGCTGTGGCACGTCCGGTCCCAGCTGCCGGAACAGGCAGCGGTGCCGGTACCGCCCAGCCCTGCTGCTCCGCAGCGAACCAGCCCTCCCGCTCCGCCGCCGCAGCGCTCCCGCGGCGAGGACTTCATGGCGCTGCCGCACGTCGAAGTGGTGCTCACGACGGCCGCGATCGCCGCGCGGTACACGCGTTGGCAGCGTCAGATCGGCTGACTCGAACACGGTGATCAGGTGCTCGCCGCGGAGCGTCACGCTCACCGGCCGCAGACCGACATCAACCGTGACGGTGCGGTTCAACAGGACCGGGCACCGGAGCGTTGTAGTGGCCAACCGGGCAGCGCTTTCTCACCGGGACGGAGGTACAACGCAGTGATCAAGGAAAGGGTTGCTGTGGCGTCAACCGCAGACCAATCACGCACCGTAGGCTGACAGTGCGCCTAGGCTGGGGGTGATCGCGGAAGGGGTGGTGTGGGTCGTGGGGCTCGCGGAGTCCTTGCTCACGTGGCTGCACGGCTTCGTGGGCGCCAGTGTCTGCCCCGGTGACTGGGTGTGGACCACCACAGCGCTCGGCGCGGTGCTCGGGCTGTTCCCCACGATCGGGGCGCTGCTGTCCATCGTGGTGCGCCGGATCGTCGGCAACTCCTACGGCGCGGTGACGGGCGCCATCTTCGCCGTGCTCGGCGTCGCCAGCTGTCTCGTGCTGCCCTGGCTGATCATGCGCGGCACCGTGCAGGGGCTGCAGAAGCGGACGATCCCCGGTTCCGAATCGCTCGACGGGTCGACCTGCTTCGGGCAGTTGCAGCAGGGCGACTACCTGGTGGACGGGACGCCGTCGATCCTCGGCGTGATCCGGCAGCCGACCGCGGAGCCCGTGTTCCTGGTCGCGGCGTGCATCACCGTGGTGCTGGCGCTGCTGTGCCTGCTGTTCGTGATGCTGCAGGCGGGGTCGGCGTTCCGGCTCGGGCCCAGCTGGCCGCGGCGCGTGTTCTGGCCGCCGTTCCTGGTGCTGCTCGCAGCGACGTCGGCACAGCCCGTGACACTCGTGGGCCACGTGCTCCTCGGGTTTTTGCCCATTGCGGTAATCGGCTCAATCGTCGTGCGGATTTTCGGGTTGACTACCGCCATGCTGAACCGCCCCGGCCGCGACCGGTCTGCCGACCGGAACTCGCAGAACCCGCCACCGCAGCCGGTGGCTCGCACGCCGCAGCCCCCGCTGCCCCAGAACCAGCCCCAGAAGAAGGCGCCGACCAAGCCGATCAACGCCGCCGGGCACCAGCCGCCGCCGTACCAGCCGGCGCAGGTGCCGCCGTACCAGCCCGCGCCGATGAACCGGCCGATGCGCCCGGTGAACCAGCCGCCGCCACCGCCGAGGCAGTACCCGCCGACGCGGGTTGCCGAGGTGCAGTCGCCGCAGCCCTCGCAACCGGCGGCGCTCGCCGACACGCCCGGTCCGCTGCCGTTCGGGCCGGGTGCCGCGAACGCCGACTCGCCCGCGCCGGTGCAGAAGTCGGGCAAGGTCTGGAACCCCGGCAACGGCAGGTTCCGCCGCGTCCGCCAGCTGGGCTCCGGCGGGTTCGGCACCGTCTGGCTGGCCGTCGACGAGCAGCTCGACCGCACGGTCGCGGTGAAGCTCGCGCACGCCCCGGACAACGAGACCGAGCAGCGCATGCTCCGCGAGGCCCGCGCGCTGGCCGCGGTCAGGCACCCCAACTGCGTGCGGGTGTTCGACATCGTCCAGGACCCGGACGGCCTCGCCCTGGTCATGGAGTACATCGAGGGCGCGTCGCTGTCCGAGACGGTGCTCAAGAACGGCCTGATCGACGACAAGCTCGCCGCGCGCCTGTGGCTCAACATGGCCGACGCGCTGGCCGCGGCCCACGACCGGGGTGTCCTGCACCGCGACGTGAAGCCGTCCAACGTGATCGTCGACAACCAGGGCACCGCCCACCTGATCGACTTCGGCATCGCCCGCTCCAAGGGCGACAGCACCCTCACGGCCACCGGCATGATGGTCGGCACGCCGGACTTCCTCGCCCCGGAGACCGCCCGCGGCGAGACGGCCTCCCCGGCGTCGGACTCCTGGCAGCTGGCCGCGACGGTCTCCTACGCGCTGACCGGCCACCCGCCGCGCGGCTCCCGCGAGAACCCGATCTCCTCGCTGATGGCCGCCGCTCAGGGCGAACCGATCACCAAGCTCCCGCAGAACAGCGCCCACGCACGGCTCCTGCTCGCGGCGATGGACCCGGAGCCGAGCCGCCGTCCGACGCTGGCGCAGGTGCGGGGTCAGCTGGCGCAGTTCCTCGACCAGGCAGGGATGAGCAAGGAAGGCCCGGTCACGAAGATCATCAGCAAGCCGGCTCCTCCTCCCACGAAGCACATGCCGATGTAGGCGATCCGGGTGAACGTCTCGCATGGCGGATAACGGTCGTTCAAGGTTCAACGACGACAGCGTTGTTTCCTGACCGCACAGCCGCCTTGCGAGGGAACCATGACCGCTGAAGAGAGCTGGCACGCTGCACGCCTGATTCCGACCTCGGGCATCAACGGTGCTGAAGAGCAAGAACGACGTGCGACCTCGGCGCTGCTGGCTGTCATGTCAGCGGTGCGCGAGTTCGGGCGGGCGCTGACACAACCGCTGGGAGCGCCCGCGGCCGCGGTGCAGACCTTCATCGAGGTTCCGTTCGAACTCGACGGGCGCAAGCTCATCCCGGACGGACTGATCCGGGTGACCCGCGGGCAGAAGTCGTGGACCGCGCTGGTCGAGGTGAAAACCGGGTCCAATGAGCTCCAAGTGGAACAGCTGGAGAACTACCTCGACATCGCGCGCGAGTTCGGGTTCGACGCTGTCATCACGATCTCGAACGAGATCCCGCCGCTGCCGGGCCAGCACCCGACCGCGGTCGATCGGAAGAAGCTCAAGAAGGTCGCGCTCCACCACTTGTCGTGGAGCGAGGTGCTCTGCGAAGCCGTGATGCAGAAGGAACACCGCGGGGTGGCCGATCCGGACCAGGCCTGGGTCCTCGGAGAGTTGATCAGGTACCTCGAACACCCCAGGTCCGGAGCCATGGCGTTCGAGGACATGGGCCAGTCGTGGGTTCCGCTGCGTGAGGCGGTGCAGGCCCGCACGCTCCGGGCCACCGACAAGATCGCACCTGACGTGGTGCTCCGGTTCGAAGCACTGCTCAGATTCGCGGGGCTGCAGCTCGGTCGACGTCTCGGCACGGATGTCACGCCCGCCCTGTCCCGCAAGGAGCTCGCCGAACCGCAGATCCGTCTTTCCCGGCAGCTCAACCAGCTGGTGAGCGACGGCAGGTTGTCCGGCGGCATCCGCATCCCCGACACCGTCGGGGTGTTGCACCTCATCGCCGATCTGCGGGCGGGCTCCGTGATCTGCGGCGTCGATTTGGAAGCGCCCAGAGAAGGCCGCCCGGCCACGCGGGTCAACTGGCTGATCCGGCAGTTGAAGAACGCACCTGATTCGGTTCGCCTTGAAGCGTTCGTCGCGCACGGCAGAGGAGCGGGCGCGTCGGAACTGCTGGGCGCCGTCCGGGCGGATCCCGCACTGCTGATCGCCGATCCGCAGAAAGAGATCCGCGGGTTCCGCATCGAGATCTCGGTCCCGATGGGCACCAAACGCGGAATGGGGCGCAATTCGTTCATCGACTCGGTGCTGAACGCGGTCTCGTCGTTCTACGAGGAGATCGTGCAGAACCTCAAGCCGTGGGCCGCCACGCCGCCGAAGATCAGGGCGGAGGCCGCGTTCGCGCCTCCGGCCGACGTGCCGGTGGCGCTCGTGTCGACGGCACCGTCATCGCAGGACGGCCCGGAACTCGAAGCACCGGTTGCTGCCCCGGACGAGGAGCCGATCACCGGCACGGCGCCGCCGATTCACCACGAGGTTCCGGTCGACGCCTAGGCGATCCGGGTGAACGTTCCGGTGCGGCCGTAACGGTGATTCACCGTTCAACGACCTAAGCCGTGGTCACCCGGAAAGCTTCGGCATCGGAGGCGATGCCCTGCGAGGGGTGGTGAGGCGGTTTCCGCCGATCGCCTCACCACTTCACCCTCGCGCCGGCGGCCGCAACCGCTTGCGCACCACCACGAACAGCCCGGTCGCGGCCACCACCACGAGCCCGACGACCCACACCGGCGCCGGTCCGCGTTCAGGCTCGGGCTCGGACGGCACCACCGCGGCAGCGGGCGCCACCTCGGGCTTCTTCAGCGGTGGCGCCAGGTCCCCCCACTTCCAGTCGGTCGGTCCCTGGACCATCTGCGGGTCCACGGGCTTGATCAGGAACGTGCCGGGCACCGTCAGCGTCCCGAGCGGGTGGTCGGGGAACACCCCCTGCACGCCGAACACCTCGTACGACCCCGCGGGCAGGCTGAACGTCACGGCGTAGTGCGCGGCCTGCTCCAGCGGCACGCCGGTGAACACCCGCTCGTCCGGCCCCGACCTGAACCGCAGCCCGGTCTTGCCGAGATCTCCTCCGCTGAACGGGTGCGTGCCGTGCTGCAGCACCCAGTAGCCGACGGTGTTGGTGACGGAGGTCTCGATCGACGGCACCGGGTCGAGGTACGTGACCGCCCAGCCGCCCGCGTGCGCAGAAGGTGCGCTGATCAGCAGCAACGCGCATATCAAGGCGAGAATCCTCATGGCGCGAATACACCGGGAACCAAGGCCGGGTTCCCGGTGTAGGAAAGGCATCACGGACGAAGCGGTGGCACGGGCGATCGCAGGTGACCAGACGGCCTACGGCGAGCTGGTCGCCCGGTACACCGCGCTCGCGCACCGGACGGCCTACCTGCTCGGGGCGGGTGCGGACGCCGGTGACGTGGTGCAGGAGGCGTTCGTGAAGGCGTACCGCAAGCTCGACACCTTCAAGCGGGACGCCGACTTCAAGCCGTGGCTGCTCAAGATCGTCGCCAACGAGACCAAGAACCTCCACCGCAGCCGACGGCGCCGCAACCTGATGGAACTGAAGGTCGGGGCGATGACCGAGACCGTCGACCACGACGACCCCGGAACGCTCGTGGACGACTCCCGCGCCAAGCTCCTGAAGGCCGTGCAGAGCCTTCCCGAGCACGACCGTCAGGTCGTCACCTGCCGCTACCTGCTGGACCTGAGTGAGGCCGAGACGGCGCAGACCCTGAACCTCGCCAAGGGAACCGTGAAGTCGCGACTGTCCCGTGCGCTCGCCAAGCTGCGGCCGATGCTGGAGGAGGTGGCCCATGACCGGTGACGACGTCGAGGCCGCCCTCCGCGATCTCGGCCAGCAGATCCACGTGCCGGAGCCGCCGGAGCTCACCGCGAGCGTCCTCACCAGGATCAACGCCCCGCGCAGGCGAAACCGTTGGCTCACAGCGCTGGTAGCGGCGGTGACTGCGTTCGCGATCGCGTTCGCCGTGTCACCGGCGGTGCGCGCGGGCGTCCAGAACCTCCTGGAGTTCGCGGGTGTCGTGTTCCGCGAGGAGCCGCCGCCGGCGATCGCGCCTCCGTTGCCCAGTCAGGAGCTCTCGCTCGACGAGGCGCGGAAGCAGATGCCGTTCGAGATCCACCTGCCGGGACAGCTCGGCACGCCCGACAAGATCACTGTCCACGAAGGACGGTTCGTGACGCTGCACTACGGGAACCTGCGGCTCGACGAGTTCGACGGCACCGTTCGGGAGGCGATCGGCAAGCTGGTCCACGGCGAAGGCGTCGAGCAGATCGGGGACAAGGTCTGGATCCCGTACCCGCACGTCATCTTCTACATCGACCGCAACGGCGTGTGGCACGACGAGGAACCGCACGGTGCGGGGAAAACCCTGATCTGGCAACGAGGTCAGGTCACCATGAGGCTCCAGGGCGACCTGACCAAGGAGAAAGCCTTGGAGATCAGCGCCAGCTAGGCAGCCACAGCTGCTGCTGCCACATCTCCGGTGTGATCGGGTTGCCGTTCAGGATCGGCCACAGCCACACGAAGTTCGCCACCACGATGCCGACGTACAGCGACACGACCAGCAGACCCGTGCCGCGGCGTTCGGAACCGGCGGTGCGGCGGCCGAGGATCTCGCCCAGCGCCAGCACGATCAGCAGCACCAGGAACGGCGCCATCGGCGTGACGTAGAAGAAGTACATCTGCCGGTCGAGGTTGAGGAACCACGGCAGGAGGCCGGCCATGTACCCGACGAGCACGCCGGCGTAGCGCCAGTCCATCCGGCCGATCGAGCGCCAGACCGCCCAGCCGATCACCGGGAACGCGAGCCACCACATCGCGGGCGTGCCGATCAGCATGATCGCGCCGAGGCACGACGCCGCGCCGCAGCCCGTCACGCCGTTGTCGTAGTAGTAGAGCATCGGACGCAGGCCCATCGGCCACGTCCACGGCTTCGACTCCCACGGGTGCCGGTTGGTCGCCGAGGTGACCAGCTCGACGTGGAACTTGTAGACGTTCTTGGCGTTGTACCAGAGCGCCTGCAGCACGTCGGGGATGTACGGGACGTCCTTGACCTTGCCGCCGACCACGTGCCGGTCGATGCCGGTCTCGCTGGCCATCCACGGGAACCACGTCGCGACGTACACCAGCACGGGGATCGCGACGAGGCCGCCGATCGAGGGGAGCACGTCCTTCGCGAGCGCGCCGAGCCACGGCTCCTCGACCCCGGCCGCACGGCGGGCCAGCGCGCTCCAGACGACCGTCAGCAGGCCGAACGCGATGATGTACCAGATACCCGACCACTTGACGCCACACGCCAGACCGAGGCACACGCCCGCACCGAAGCGCCACCAGCGGAAGCCCAGCCACGGCCCGAACGCCGAGTTGGTGACGAACCCCTCGCGCACGGCCACGGCCAGCCGTTCTTGCACCTGTTCGCGGTCGACGACCAGACAGCCGAACGCGCCGACGACGAACAGCGCCAGGAAGATGTCGAGCATGCCCATCCGCGACTGGACGTGCGAGACGCCGTCCGCGATGAGCAGCACGCCGGCCAGCGCGCCCAGCAGGTCCGAGCGGGTCAGGCGGCGGGCGATCCGCACGATCAGCAGGATCGTGATCGTCCCCGCGAGCGCGGAGGCGAACCGCCAGCCGATGCCGTCGTAGCCGAAGAGATCCTGGCCGATCGCCATGAGCTGCTTGGCGAGCGGTGGGTGGACGATCAGCTCGTAGCCGGGGTTGTCCTCGTAGCCGCCGTTGCGCAGCACCTGCGCCGCCTGCGGCACGTAGTGCTTCTCGTCGAAGATCGGTGTGCCCTTGTCGGTCGGATACCCGAGGTTCCAGAACCGGACGAAGGCGCCGATCAGCGTCACGACGATCGTGACGAGCCAGCCGCGCAGGCGGTCTCCGGACGGCGGCGGGTCGAGCGCGGCCGCACGATCCGTGCGCGGCTCCTCGACGACGACGGGCGCCTCTCCTGGCTGCACGAGGACTGTCACGTCGCCGATCGTAGGGTGAACCATGTGAGTCCTGTATCCGGTTCAGGCCGTCTTGTTCTGGCAGCCACCCCTCTCGGGGACATCCGCGACGCTTCCGCGCGCCTGGTCGAGGCGCTGGAGACAGCCGACGTGATCGCCGCGGAGGACACCCGGCGGTTGCACAGTCTCGCGGCCGCGCTGCAGGTCAAGCCGTCCGGACGGGTGATCAGCTTCTACGACCAGGTGGAGACCGCACGCCTTCCGGGGCTGCTGGAATCGCTGCACAACGGCGAGACCGTGCTGCTCGTGACGGACGCCGGGATGCCGTCCGTGTCGGATCCCGGATATCGACTGGTCGCCGCGTGTGTCGAGCAGGACCTCAAGGTCACCTGCCTGCCGGGACCGTCCGCCGTGACGACCGCGCTCGCCGTGTCCGGTCTGCCCAGCGACCGGTTCGCGTTCGACGGCTTCCCGCCGCGCAAGTCCGGTGAGCGGAAGCGTTGGTTCGCGCCGCTCGCCAGCGAGCAACGCACGGTCGTCTTCTTCGAGGCACCCCATCGGCTCGCAGACACGCTCGCGGACGCCGTCGAGGTGCTCGGACCGGATCGCAACGCCGCGGTCTGCCGTGAGCTGACCAAGAAGTACGAAGAGGTCGTGCGGGGGACTCTCGCCGAGCTCGCCGAGTGGGCCGTGGAAGGCGCCCGCGGCGAGATCACCGTGGTGCTCGGCCCCGCCCCGGCGGAGGACAAGCCCGACCTGGAGACGCTGGTCGCCGAGGTCAAGCAGCGCGTGGCGGACGGGGAGCGGCTGAAGTCGGCCGCCGCCGAGATCGCGGAGGCGGCCGGGATCAGCAAGAAGGTCCTCTACGACGCGGCGATCAAATCAAGCTGACTCGCGGTGGAACGTGCGGACGCCGTAGAAGACGCCGGTCAGCACCAGCGCCGACACCGAGATCAGCCCGAGCAGCACCGAGCCCGTGTTGAAGATCGACCGCTCGGCGTCGACGACGTGCGCCAACGGGTTGACCCGAGACAGCCAGTAGAGCCACCGCGGGCCGTTGGACATCGGCAGCAGCACGCCGGAGAGCAGCATCAACGGCACGATGGTCGACGACAGCACGGACGCGAAGACGTACTCCAGCTTCACCTTCAACGCGATCGCGTACGACGCCGACCCGATGGCGATGCCGAGCAACGCCACCAACCCGAGGCCGAGCAGGACGTCGCCTGCCGATGCCCGGAACCCGAACAGCATCGCGGCGAGCACGATCAGCAGACCCTGCACGACCAGCAGCACCACGTCCTTGCCGACCCTGCCGACGAGCAGCGCGACCCGGCTGACCGGCGTGACCCGCAGCCGTTCCATCACACCCGTCCGCACCTCCGGCAGCAGCGAGAAGCCCGCGTAGGCGGTGCCGAACAGCGCGAGCTGCACCAGCAGACCCGGGACGAACCACTGCCAGCCGGAGTCGCCGAGCAGCGGTCCGAAGAGCGCCAGGTAGAGCAACGGCTGAGCGAGCCCGAAGACCACCGCGACGGGGTTGCGCACCACCGGCAGCATCACGCGGGCGAAGACGAGCCAGGTGTCACGCAGCATTGGCTTCCTCCCTCAGGGAACGGCCGGTCATGGTCAGGAAGACGTCGTCCAGCGTCGGCCGGTGGACCTGGACCGAGTGCAGCTCGACGCCGATCTGGTCGAGGTCGCGCAGCAACGCGGGCAGCGCGCGGTCGCCGTCCGGGATGCGGAAGTTGACCTTCTCGCCGTCCACGACCGCGTTCTCGAACTTCGTGGCGACGAGCGAGGCCTGCGGTGTGCCGAGCACGACCAGGTCGCCGGAGACGCTGTTCTTCAGCTCGTCCGGTGAGCCCTCGCCGACGATCGAGCCGTGGTCGATCACCAGCAGCCGGTCGCTGAGGAAGTCGGCCTCGTCGAGGTAGTGCGTGGTCAGGAAGACCGTGGTGCCGTCGGCCTTGAGCTGTTTGACGTGGTCCCACAGGTTGCGGCGGCTCTGCGGGTCGAGCGCGGTCGACGGCTCGTCCAGGAACAGCAGCCGCGGGTCGTGCAGCACGCCCATCGCGATGTCGAGCCGGCGCTGCTGCCCGCCGGACAGCGTGATCACCGCTCGCTTCTCCATGCCCTGCAGCTCGAACCGTTCGAGCAGGTCGCCGACCTTCCTGCGGGTCTCGTGCTTTCCCAGGCCGTAGAACCGGGCCTGGAACGCGAGCTCCTCTGCGACCCGTTGGTCGGCGCTCGCGCCGTTCTTCTGCCCGACGTAGCCGATGTTGCGGCGCACTCCGGCCGGGTCGGTCAGCAGGTCGTGCCCGGCGATGACCGCCTCGCCCGCCGTGGGCTGCAGCAGCGTCGTGAGCATGCGCAACGTCGTGGACTTGCCGGCGCCGTTCGGGCCGAGAAACCCGACGAGCTCCCCAACCGCAACGTCGATGTCGACCCCGCGGACCGCGTCCACGGGACCGAGCTTCGTCGTGAACCGGCGCGCGAGGCCGCGTGCCTTGATCATGACCGAACCCCCTCTAGTCAAGTTTGACTAGAGGGTAGACGGAACTATTCAAGTTTGACTAGTCCTTGAGCGCGTACGCGCCGGCCTCCAGGCGCTCGATCAGCTCCTGCGTCCAGCGCACCTGGCCTTCGAGGTGGACGAGCCACAGCCGGAACAGCTCGCCGACGTGCTCGGGCTTGCCCATCTCCGGCATCGACGTGACACCGTGCCGCGTCGGCGCGAGTTGCCCCTCCAGCCCGGCCAGCCGGTTCTTCAGCAGCACGACCGCCTGCTTGCGGGGGACGAGGTTGAGCATCGCCACGGCGGCGGAGACCTCGTCGTTGCCGGCGGTCGCGTCGGCGAGCGCGTGGGCCAACAGGTCCTGGAGCTCGTGCTCACCGGCCGCGGTGATCTTGTAGGTGGTGCGGGCGGGACCCTCGCCCGATTCCGTGCCGACCGGCTCCAGCAGGCCGTCCCTGGCCAGCGACTTCAGCGCGTGGTAGATCGAGCCCGGCTGCACGTTCGCCCACTGGTCCGCCGCCCACGACTTCAGCTCGCGGCGCACCACGTAGCCGTGTGCCTCGCCGACGAGCTTGACCACGCCGAGCACCAGCATCCTGGTCGCGGACAAACCGACCTCCCATGCAGTGAAAAGCGGCTGGCACCGCCTCCGTAGGCTATGTGCATGAGTGCCTCCGTACTGACCGCGGTGGCCTGGCCTTACGCCAATGGCCCCCGGCACATCGGTCATGTCTCCGGTTTCGGTGTCCCGTCCGACGTCTTCTCCCGCTACATGCGAATGTCCGGACACCGGGTGCTCATGGTCAGCGGCACGGACGAGCACGGCACACCCATCCAGGTGCAGGCCGAGAAGGAAGGGCTCACCGCCCGCGAGCTCGCCGACAAGTACAACCGCGTGATCGCGGAAGACCTCCAGGGCCTCGGCCTCTCCTACGACCTCTTCACCCGCACCACCACCGGCAACCACTACCAGGTGGTGCAGGACCTGTTCTCCGCGCTGTGGAAGAACGGCTACGTCGTCCCCAAGGTCGAGATGGGCGCCATCAGCCCGTCGACCGGCAGGACGCTGCCCGACCGCTTCATCGAGGGCACCTGCCCGATCTGCGGGTACGACGGCGCGCGCGGCGACCAGTGCGACAACTGCGGCAACCAGCTCGACCCGATCGACCTGAAGAACCCGCGCTCGCGGATCAACGGGGAGACGCCGAAGTTCGTCGAGACCGAGCACCTGTTCCTCGACCTGCCGTCGTTCATCGAGTCGCTGGGCGCGTGGATGGGCACGCGGACCGAGTGGCGGCCGAACGTGCTCAAGTTCTCGCAGAACCTGATCTCCGACCTGCGGCCGCGTGCGATCACCCGCGACCTCGACTGGGGTGTGCCGATCCCGCTCGACGGGTGGAGCGACCAGCCGATGAAGCGGTTCTACGTGTGGTTCGACGCGGTGATCGGCTACCTGAGCGCTTCCGTGGAGTGGGCACGGCGATCCGGGAACGACGACGCCTGGAAGGAGTTCTGGACAGGTGACGCCCAGGGCTACTACTTCATGGGCAAGGACAACATCGTCTTCCACTCGCTGATCTGGCCGTCGCTGCTGCTGGGCCAGAACGGCGCGGGCGACAAGGGCGGCGAGCCCGGCCGGTTCGGCACGCTGAACCTGCCGACCGAGGTCGTGTCGTCGGAGTACCTGACGATGAGCGGCTCGAAGTTCTCCACGTCGCGCGGCACCGTGATCTACGTCGGCGACTTCCTGAAGGAGTTCGGGCCGGACGCGCTGCGGTACTTCATCTCCGTCGCGGGTCCCGAGAACCAGGACACCGACTTCACCTGGGAGGAGTTCGTCCGCAGGACGAACTTCGAGCTGGCGAACGAGTGGGGCAACCTGGTCAACCGCTCGATCTCGATGGCGCACAAGAACGTCGGCGCGATCCCGAAGGCGACGTCGCTGACTGCCGCCGACCACGAGCTGCTCGCGCAGTCGAAGGCGGCGTTCGAGACGGTCGGCGCGCACCTGCGCCGGTCGCGGTTCAAGCAGGCCTCCGGTGAGGCCATGCGCGTGATCTCCGCGGCGAACAAGTACCTGTCCGACCAGGAGCCGTGGAAGCTCAAGGACGACCCGGACCGCCGCGACTCGGTGCTGCACACCGCGTTGCAGGTGGTGCAGGACGCGAACACGCTGATGACGCCGTTCCTGCCGCACTCCGCGCAGAAGGTGCACGAGGCACTGGGCGGCACGGGCGTGTGGGCCGCGCAGCCGCAGCTCACCGAGGTGCAGGACCTGGACGTCGCCGACCGCGAGTACCCGGTGCTGACCGGTGACTACGCGAACGAGCAGGCGAAGTGGGAGTCGACGCCGATCGAGGTCGGCCGGCCGCTGGCCAAGCCGTCGCCGCTGTTCGCGAAGCTCGACCCGAAGCTGGGCGAGGTCGGGCCCGAGTGGGCCCCGATCGTCACCGACTAGTGCCTGAAAACAAGTGACTGACAAGCGCGAACGACCGCCGGTGCCGGAAGCTCTTCCGGCACCGGTGATCGACGCCCACACGCATCTCGACGCGTGCGGGGCTGTCGACGCCGCCGGTGTGGCCGAGCTGCTGGACCGGGCCAACGCCGCCGGGGTCTCGCACGTGATCACCGTGGCGGACGATCTGAAGGCCGCGCAGTGGGCCGCCGAGGCGTCCACTTGGGACCCGAGGGTGTACGCCGCGGTGGCCGTGCACCCGACGCGCACCTCCACGTTCGGTGATGTCGAGAAGGCCGAACTGGAGCGGCTGGCCGTCCAGCCCCGTGTGGTGGCGATCGGCGAGACCGGTCTCGACTACTACTGGGACTACTCGCCGCCGGCTGCCCAGCACGAGGCTTTCCGTTGGCACATCGACCTTTCCAAGCGCGTCGGGAAGCCGTTGATGATCCACGACCGGGACGCGCACGAGGACATCCTCAAGGTGCTGGAGGCGGAGGGCGCACCGTCCACTGTGGTCTTCCACTGCTTCTCCGGCGACGCGGACTTCGCCCGGCGGTGCGTCGACGCGGGCTACGTGCTGTCGTTCGCGGGCCCGGTGACGTTCAAGAACGCCCGCGCCCTGCAGGAGGCGGCCCGGCTCGTGCCACGGGATCAGCTCCTGGTGGAGACCGACGCGCCGTTCCTGACGCCGCATCCGTTCAGGGGACGGCCAAACGAACCCTATTGTGTGAATTACACAGTTCGCGATCTGGCCACGCTGCGTGGCGAAGATCTTTCTGAACTCTGCGTCGCAGTCACCCGTAATGCTCAACGAGTGTTCGGACTCGACTACTGAGATGCGATCTAAGACGAACGGAGCAAGAGGTTCCTACCCCCATGGGGTGACTGAGGTCACAACATTGGCGGGGGTGTTTGCGCAACGTGCGCGACCCCGTTACTGTCCCGTGACCGTGCCACCGAAGCCGACCTTGTCGGTTAGGGGCACGCCCGCAGTCGGGGCGGGACCGAAGCCAGAAGCGCGAAGAAGCGAGACCACGTAGGAGGAGTTGCCGGGAACCTTCGAGCTCCAACTCGAATGATCTTGTCAACGCCAACTGTGCGGTGGCCTCGAGCTTCCGCAATGGAGGTATCGACCCAGTGTCTGGTAGCGACAGAACTGCCGCTCCGTACGACTTCAACGAGGACACCGACTGGTTCACGCCGGTCGGGATGACCACGGCCACCGCGGTCGCCGATCCTCACCCGAGCTTTCCCGCCGGTGCGCTGACCATCACGCCCGCGGACGTG
The DNA here is from genome assembly GCF_014648475.1 of Lentzea flava. GTDB lineage: Bacteria > Actinomycetota > Actinomycetes > Mycobacteriales > Pseudonocardiaceae > Lentzea > Lentzea flava. The sequence goes on from NZ_BMRE01000052.1 coordinate 21,529, forward strand.
CTCGAGGTGCTCGGCCCGGACGCCGACGACCTGCTCGCCACGGCCAACGTCGACGTCGACGAGCTGATCCGGCTCATCAACGCCGAGACGACGATCATGCCGCCCCTCGTCCTCCCGTCGGAGGAAGAGGAGAAGAAGGACCCGCAGCTCCTCGTCACGGCCGTCTCGTCCTGGAAGCGCCGCTTCCTCAAGGGCGCGGTCGCCGCGGTTCTCGTCTCGATCTCCGGTGGCGGCGTCACCGCCATGGCGATGGACAAGTCGCTGACCGTCGACGTCGACGGCGCCCTCCAGACCGTCCACTCCTACGAGGGCACGGTCGGCGAGGTCCTGGCGGAGGAAGGCATCGTCGTCGGTGAGCACGACGCCCTCTCCCCGTCGCTGAACGCCCCGATCTCCGACGGCGGCAAGATCACCCTCGACCGCGGCCGCCTCGTCAAGATGAGCATCGACGGGCAGGCCCGCGAGGACTGGGTCCGCTCCATCACCGTCGAGGAAGCCGCCCGCCAGGCAGGCGTCCCGACCGAGGGTGCCTGGTTCTCCGCACCGGGCGACAAGGACATCCCCCTCGAGGGCATGAACCTCGAGATCAAGACCCGCAAGACCATCAAGCTCTTCGACGGCGCCAACCCGGTCCGCGAGATCCAGACCACCGCCGTCACGGTCGACGAGCTGCTGAAGAACGAGAACCTCACCCTCGGCCCGGAGGACGCGGTCGCCTCCGGCACCGACGTGAAGCTCGCCACGGGCGCCGAGGTCTACATCTCCCGCACCGGCGTCACGGTCATCAACGTGAACGAGCCGGTCGCCCCGCCCGTCGAGAAGACCAACGACCCGAACATGAACGCGGGCGAGCAGAAGGTCACCGACCCCGGCGAGGCCGGCGAGCAGATCTCGACCTACCGCGTGACCGTGAAGAACGGCAAGGAGATCAGCCGCGAGAAGATCGGCGGCAAGGTCACCAAGGAGCCGAAGCCCAAGAAGATCACCGTGGGCACCAAGCCGCTGCCCGACGGTGCCATCTGGGACCGCCTCGCCCAGTGCGAGGCAGGCGGCAACTGGGCCATCAACACGGGCAACGGCTACTACGGCGGCCTCCAGTTCGACGCGAGCACCTGGCGCGCCTACGGCGGCACGGCCTACGCCGCGCTGCCCCACCAGGCCACCCGCGAACAGCAGATCGCCATCGCCACCAAGCTGCGCGACGGCCGCGGCGGCACCTACTCGGCCTGGCCGGGCTGCCGCGCCAAGCTGGGCCTGCCGTAAACCCGCACCTCTCTTCGTTCCCGATGAGGCCGCTTCTGGTTCGCCAGGGGCGGTCTTCGTCGTGTGCGAGCCGGGCAGGGCGATCCACCCGACCGACCCACCCCCAACCCCAACCTGCGAGAATGCTCCGGTGAGTCTGCTGGGACCTGCCGAAGTGAGACGTCTGGCCGAAGAGCTGGGCATCCGGCCAACCAAGAAACTGGGCCAGAACTTCGTGCACGACCCCAACACGGTCCGCAAGATCGTCGCCGCGGCTGAGCTCACGCCGGACGACGTCGTCCTGGAGGTCGGCCCTGGCCTGGGCTCGCTCACCCTCGCCCTCCTGCCCAGCGCGAAGCAGGTGGTGGCCGTCGAGATCGACCCGCCGCTGGCCGAACGCCTCCCGCAGACCGCGCGCGAGATGGACCCCGAGAACGCGGACAAGCTGCACGTCGTCCTCAAGGACGCCATGAAGATCACTCGAGCCGACCTCGTGGTCCAGCCCACCGCGATCGTGGCCAACCTGCCGTACAACGTCGCCGTCCCGGTGGTCCTGCACCTCCTGAACGAGCTCCCGACCCTCGACAAGGGCCTCGTGATGGTGCAGGCCGAGGTGGCCGACAGAATGGCAGCGAAGCCGGGCAGCAAGATCTACGGCGTGCCCAGCGTGAAGCTCGCGTGGTACGCGGAAGCGAGGAAGGCGGGCCCGGTCGGCAGGAACGTCTTCTGGCCGGCTCCCAATGTGGACTCGGGCCTGGTCTCCTTCCACCGCCACGAAAAGCCGCTGTCCACAGTGGACAAGACCAGGCTCTTCGCGATCGTCGACGCCGCCTTCGCGCAACGCCGCAAAACCCTCAGGGCGGCCCTCAAGGGCTGGGCGGAAAGCGAGACCGTCAACGTCGACGAGCTGCTCCAGAAGGCGGGCATCGACCCGCAGTCCAGGGGCGAGCAGCTGAGCGTGATCGACTTCATCCGGATCGCGGAGGTCTAGGCCGGGGATCCATCGGCCAACAGTGTGATCTGTCGAACGATCCGGATTCTGGCTTGCGCAACCGAACGTGCGTCCGGTTGACTGCTAGTTGCCATCCGGAGCGACCGAGAGACCTGGCTCTTTGACGTCGCAGCAACCACCCGCTGGATGCGGGCAGGTGCTAACGCCAGGACCGATGGAGGATCACATGGGCACCACGCGAATGCTGACGCGCCGGCGAGTCGTCGACCAGTGCCGTCGCACCGCTTCTGCATGTCGTCGCCACCTCGTCTAAGGCGCCTTCTCCAAGTCCTTTGACGCGCGCTCGATCAACGAGTGGCGCACACACCTGAGCAGAACTTCGACCGCACGCCGCCGAACGAGGCGGAGTGTGCCGTCGCGCGCAGCCGTGGAGCAGAAGTGATCACTGTCGAAAACCTCACCAAGTCCTTCCAGGGCGTCAACGCCCTGAACGGCGTGACCCTCGACGTCGAAGCGGGCACCGTGCTCGGCGTCGTCGGCCCGAGCGGGGCCGGCAAGTCGACGCTCGCGCGCTGCGTTGCGCTGCTCGAGCGTCCCGACTCCGGAGCCATCCGGGTCGACGGCACGGACATCACCGCGCTGGACGGGTCCGCTCTGCGGGCCGCCCGCAGGCAGATCGGTGTTGTGCCGCAGGGGGATTCCCTTCTCAGGCAGCGCACGGCGGCCGGCAACATCGCCTTGCCGCTCGAGTCCGCGGGCGTGCCGGGGCCGCAGCGCCGCAGCCGCGTGGGCGAGCTGCTGGACCTCGTCGGGCTCACCGACAAGGCGGCCGCGTACCCCGACCAGCTGTCCGGCGGGCAGCGTCAGCGCATCGCCGTGGCGCGTGCGCTCGCCGCGAACCCGTCCGTGCTGCTCGCTGACGAGCCCACCAGTGCGCTCGACCCCGAGACCACCGGTTCCGTGCTGACGGTGCTCGACCGTGCGCGCGCTGAGCTGGGTGTGACCGTGCTCGTCGTCACGCACGACATGGGCGTGGTCCGCAAGATCTGCGATGACGTCGCCGTGCTGGAGCAGGGCCGCGTCGTCGAGCACGGCAAGGTGCTCGACCTGGTGAGCGATGCCGGCAGCCGCACGAGCAGCGCCCTGCTGCCCGCCGTCGACCTGAACCCGATCAACGAGAGCAGCTACGACCGCGTCGCGGACGTCGTGCTCGTCGGGTTCGCCGCGGTCGGCGCGCTGCTGCCCGAGGCCGCGCACCGGTTCGGCGTCGAGCTGAACATCGTCGGTGGCGGTCTCACCCGCCTCGGCGAGACGCCGGTCGCGCGGTTCCGCCTCGGCCTGAACGGCGAGCGGTCCGACTCCGCGCTGGAGTGGATCGGCGAGGCCGGTGGCGCTGTGCAGAGGTCCCTGAAGGGTCCGCAGGGAGTAGCTGCGTGAGGTCTGCTACACCCTGGCCCGACGTTGTCAGCTACCTCGTCGAGGCCACCGGGGAAACGCTGTACATGGTCGGCGTTTCCACCGTGATCGCCACAGCTTTCGGAGTTCCCCTCGGAGTTTGGCTGCAGCTCACCGCCAAGGGCGGGCTGCGGCCGAACCCCGCGGTGCACCGCGTTCTCGGCTTCATCACCGACCTGGGCCGCTCGATGCCGTTCATCGTGCTGCTCGTCGCGCTCACGTCGGTCACCCGCCTGATCGTCGGCGGATCCATCGGCAGCACAGCGGTCATCGTGCCGTTGGCAGTGGGTGCGATCCCGTTCGTCGGGCGGCTCGTGCAGAACATCCTGTCCGAGGTGCACGTGACCGTGGTCGAGGCCGCGGTCACGACCGGTGCCTCGACGTTGCGGATCGTGCGCTCGGTGCTGATCCGCGAGTCGCTGCCCGCGCTGATCAACGCCATCGGCGTCACCGTGATCGCCCTGATCGGCTACTCCGCGATGGCGGGCGTGATCGGTGGCGGTGGCCTCGGTGACCTGGCGATCCGCGAGGGCTACCAGCGCTTCAACGACCGGATCCTGTGGAGCACCGTGGCGTGGCTAGCCGTGCTCACCACCCTGATCCAGCTCGCTTTCACCCGTGCCGCCCGTGCCTCCGACCGGCGCCGGCACGCCTCAGTCTGATCCGTCAGAAATTCTCAAAGGAACGTCATGCGTATTCGTGCTGCCCTGATTGCAGTTGCTTTGACCGCTTTGTCCGCTTGCTCGTCCGGTGGCAGCGCTTCCGACACGCTGAAGGTTGGTGTGTCGCCCGTCCCGCACGCGCAGATCCTCAAGTACGTGGCCGACAACCTCGCCGCGCAGAAGGGCCTGAAGATCGAGGTCGTCGAGTTCACCGACTACGTGCAGCCCAACACGGCGCTGGTCGACGGCTCGCTCGACGCCAACTACTTCCAGACCGTCCCGTACCTGCAGACGTTCACGAAGGAGAGCGGCGCCAAGGTCGACTGGGTGGCGCCCGTCCACGTCGAGCCGTTGGGGCTGTACTCCAAAAAGGTCAAGAAGCTCGACGAGTTGCCGCAGAACGCCAAGGTGGCGCTCGCGAACGACGCCACGAACGAGACCCGCGGCCTGAAGCTGCTGGAGGCGAACGGCCTGATCAAGCTCAAGGCCGTCGACGCGCCGACCGTCCGCGACGTCGCGGAGAACCCCAAGAACCTGCAGTTCGTGCCGCTGGAGGCCGCTCAGCTGCCGCGCTCGCTGGAGGACACCGACGCGTCGGTGATCAACGGCAACTACGCGATCGACGCGGGTCTCAAGCCCGCCACCGACTCGCTCGCGCTGGAGAAGGCCGAGGGCAACCCGAACGCCAACGGCCTGGTCACGAGGACCGAGCTGAAGAACGACAAGCGCATCCGCGACCTGGCGGAGCTGCTCGGGTCGCAGCAGGTCAAGGACTACATCAAGCAGACCTACAACGGTTCCGTCATCCCGGTGTGAGATCACCGGTGACCGGGGGAGGAGTCCACGACCCCAGAACGCCCGTAGGCTGACATGGTGCTCGCAGTCGTTCCACCCCCGGTCACGGTCCGCGTCCCGGCCAAGGTCAACCTGCACCTGGCCGTCGGCGACGTGCGCCCGGACGGCTACCACGACCTGGTGACGATCTTCCAGGCGCTGTCGCTGGTCGACGAGGTCACCGTCGCGGTGGCGGACGAGCCAGGCGTCGAGGTCCACGGCGAGGGCGCCGACCAGGTGCCCACGGGAGCCTCGAACCTCGCCTGGCGCGCCGTCAGGCTGCTCGCCGCGCACGTGGGCAAGGACCCGGACGACCCGAAGGTCCGCGTCGTCATCCGCAAGGCCATCCCGGTCGCGGGTGGTATGGCGGGCGGCAGCGCCGACGCGGCCGCCACGCTCGTGGGCCTGTCGTCGCTGTGGCGGCTGGAGATCAGCCGCGACGAGCTGGCCGAACTGGCCGGCAAGCTCGGCGCCGACGTGCCCTTCGCCCTGTACGGGGCCACCGCGCTCGGCACGGGCCGCGGCGAGCGGATCGTCCCCGTGCTGGGGCGTCACCAGTTCCACTGGGTGCTGGCTTTCGACCGGCGCGGTCTGTCCACTCCGGACGTGTTCGACGAGCTGGACCGCCTGCGCGCCGAGGGAGACCCGCCGCGCGTCGGTCCGGTCGAGGCGGTGCTGGAGGGGTTGTCCTCCGGCGATCCGCGTCAGCTGGCGCTGCTGCTGGGCAACGACCTGCAGGCCGCCGCGGTCTCGCTGCGGCCGAACCTGCGCCGGACGCTCAGAGCCGGTGTCGACGCGGGCGCGCTGGCCGGCATCGTGTCCGGTTCGGGCCCGACGACGGCGTTCCTGTGCGAGGACGGCGACACGGCGGTCCGCGTGGCCGCCGAGCTGGCCGGCGCCGGCGTGTGCCGGACGGTCCGCGTGGCGCACGGCCCCGTACCGGGCGCCCGCGTCATCACGACCGAAGAGCCCAAGCCGACGCCTCCCGAAGTGCATGCTTGACCGCACGCGGGGCGCTTTCGCACTGCATGACAGTGCGAAAGCGCCCCGCGTGCGGTCCGGAGCAGGGGTTTGGGTGGGCTGGGTAGCCTTCGGGTCGGGCAGTTTCGTCTAGTCGTGAGGTTTTGATGGCCAACCTGGTCAACCTGGAGTCCGTGTCGAAGTCGTTCGGCGTCCGGCCGCTGCTCGACGGCGTGTCGCTCGGCGTCAACGAGGGCGACCGGATCGGTGTCGTCGGACTGAACGGCGGTGGCAAGACGACGCTGCTCGAGGTGCTGGCCGGGGTCGAGCCCGCCGACGACGGCCGGGTGTCGCGGTCGCGCGATCTGCGGATGGCCGTCGTGACGCAGCGGACCGAGCTGCCGGACGGCTCGACCGTGCGCAACGCGGTGATCGACCCGCTCGGCTTCGACGCGGAGCACGAGTGGGCGTCCGACGCCCGCGTCCGGTCCATTTTGGACGGACTGGGGATCACGGCGCTGGGCCTGGACTCCGTGGTCTCCACGATGTCCGGTGGCGAGCGGCGCCGGGTCGCGCTCGCGGCCGCGCTGATCCAGGACCTCGAACTCATCGTGCTGGACGAGCCGACGAACCACCTGGACGTCGAGGGTGTGCGCTGGCTCGCGGAGCACCTGCTGGCGCGCAAGTGCGCGCTCGTGGTCGTGACGCACGACCGGTGGTTCCTCGACACGGTCTGCAACCGCACCTGGGAAGTCGTGCAGGGCAAGGTCGAGCAGTACGAGGGCGGCTACGCCGACTGGATCTTCGCGCGCGCCGAGCGGCAGCGGCTCGCGGACGCGGCGGAGGAGAAGCGGCAGAACCTGGCGCGCAAGGAACTCGCCTGGCTGCGTCGTGGCGCGCCCGCCCGCACGTCGAAGCCGCGCTACCGGATCGAGGCCGCCGAGGCGCTGATTGCTGACGTTCCGGCACCGCGCGACACGGTCGAGCTGCTCGCGTTCGCCAAGAAGCGCCTGGGCCGCACGGTGATCGAGCTCGAGGACGCCACACTGTCCATTCCGGACCGCGTGCTGGTCCGCGATCTGACGTGGCGCATCGGGCCCGGCGACCGGATCGGTCTGGTCGGCGTCAACGGATCCGGCAAGACGACGTTGCTGAAGCTGCTGGCCGGCGAGCGCGAACCCGAGACGGGCAAGCGGATCCAGGGCCAGACGGTGAAGATCGCGCACCTCTCGCAGGAGCTGCACGACCTCGACGGGTCGATGCGCGTGCTGGAGGCGATCGAGGAGGTCGCCCGGCGGGTCGTGCTCGGCAAGTACGAGATGTCGGCCTCCCAGCTGGGCGAGCGGTTCGGGTTCTCGTCGCAGAAGCAGTGGACGCCGGTGTCGGACCTCTCCGGTGGCGAGCGGCGGCGGTTGCAGCTGTGCCGGTTGCTGATGGCGGAGCCGAACGTGCTGCTGCTCGACGAGCCGACCAACGACCTGGACATCGACACGTTGCAGCAGCTGGAAGATCTGCTCGACTCGTGGCCGGGCACGCTCGTGGTGATCTCGCACGACCGGTACCTCGTCGAGCGCGTGTGCGACAAGGTCGTGGCGTTGTTCGGCGACGGCAAGCTGACCGACCTTCCCGGCGGCATCGAGGAGTACCTCAAGCGCAGGGACTCGTTGCGCGACAGGGAAACCGCTGCCGCCCCCGCCGTGGAGAAGGCGCCCTCGAACGCCGCCGACCAGCGCGCGGCCCGCAAGGAGCTGGCGCGGCTGGAGCGGCGCCTGGAGGTGCTGCACAAGAAGGAAGCCGACCTGCACGCCGCGCTCGCCGAGGCCGCGACCGATCCCGACAGGCTGCTGAAGCTCGACGCCGAACTCCGTGCCGTGCTGGCGGAAGAGGCCGACGTCGAGGCTGCCTGGATGGCCGCGGCCGAGGTCGTCGAGGGGTAGCTACTTGCCCCGGCGGCGCAGTTCGTTGGCGAGCATGGGCAGCAGTTCGTCGATGAACGACGTGTCGTAGCCCTGCCCGGAGAGCAACGCGTAGCTGAAGCGCGCCTTCATGACCTCTTCCGAGGTCGCGCCCAGCATGCCGTCGAGCGCGACGCCGATCTCCTCGAGCATCCTGTCGACCTGCGCGGTGCGGTAGCCGCGCTGGCCGGACGCCGCCTGCGGAATCCGCAGCTGGCGCAGTTCCTTCCACGACCGGATCGGGGGAATGCTGCGCATCGGTCCGGAGAGCTGCTGCTCGACCCTGGTGAGGAACGCGTCCACCTCGGTCTCGTCGTAGCCACGTCGTCCGATCAGCGGACGGGAGAACCTGACGTCGCGGATGTCCTTGGCGGTCAGGTTGTCCTGACCGAGCAGCGTCGCCTCGATCCGGTCGAGGAACGCGTCCACCTGGGACTCCTGGTAGCCGCGGCGGCCGCGGGGAGGGCGGTGGAACGCGACGTTGCGGATGTCCGCCGCGGTGAGCTTCGGTGACTCGACCGCGCGCGGGGTCGCCGGCTGCTGCGCGGGAGGCTGCTGCTGCGGCCGTGGCGGCGGTTGTGGACGGCGCTGCTGGGGTCGCTGCTGTTGCTGCGGCAGCTGCGTGGTCGGCGGCGTCTTGGCCGGCGGAGGTGCCGTCTCGAACATGAGGACGACGAGGTCGAGGAACGTGTCGACGTCCTCCTCGTCGTAGCCGAAGGTGCCCGGCGCGGTCTCGCCGAACACCGCGTCCTGGATCTCTTGGGCCGTCAGGTTGTCCTGCCCGCGCAGCGTGGCTTCGATGCGGTCGAGGAACGCGTCGATCTGGCCCTCGTGGTAGCCGCGCGTCCCCGGTCTGGGCTTGTGGAAGCGCACGGCGGCGACGTCCTCCGGCGACAGTCGCACCGCCGGTCTCAGCGCCTGCGACGTGGCGTGCGCGCCCTGAGCCGGTGCCGCGGCCTGCTGTCGTTGCGGAGTGGAGCGCAACGTGTCGGCCACGAGCTCCATGAAGACGTTGACCTCGTTCACGTCGTAGCCCGGATCCCGGGTCGCCGTGCTGAACTTGACGTTGAGCACGTCCTCGCGCGTCAGGATGTCCCTGCTGCGCATGGTGTCCTCGACACGGTCGAGAAATGCGTCCACCTCAGCCGCGTCGTACCCGCGCGCGCCCCTCGGGGGACGGTGGAACGCGACGAGGGCCACGTCCTGCGCGGAGAGCAGAGGTGCCGGATGCGCGGGTAGACGATGTTGCGCTCCGGGGCCGCCCCGATCCACCAATGACCTCCTCCTGCGTACCTGTACTGGGGAGTATCGCGTTTCGTGTGGCATAACGTTTCGTCCTGTTGGACCAAAGGGCGCCACTACGATCGCGAACATGAGTCAGTTCGTGGATGTGATGCTGGCGACGGCCGCCAACGGCCGGGACAGGGGCATGACGACGGGGGAGCCCGCCGCGCCCGTTCGCCGGACCTGGGCCGAGGTGCACGAACGCGCCCGGCGGATGGCCGGCGCGCTCGACGTGGCACCGGGCACCGCGATCGCGGTGCTCGCCGCCGAGCCTGCCGTGATCGTCCCAGCCGTGCAGGCAGCCTGGCTGTGTGGTGGCAGCGTCACGATGTTGCATCAACCCACACCACGCACCGACCTGGCCGAGTGGGCCGAGGACACGCTGCGGGTGCTCGCCATGATCGACTCTCGCCTGGTGCTGCTCGGCAGCCCGTTCGACGCCCTGGCCTCTGTTCTGGACCAGCACGGCATCCCGTACCGCTTGCTCTCCGAGCTCGACGGCGAGCCGATCGCTCACCCTGTTCCCACTCCCGAGGATGCCACGGCACTGCTGCAGTTGACGAGTGGATCGACCGCCGATCCGAAGGCGGTGCGCATCACACACCGCAACCTGATGGCGAACGCCGAGGGCATGCGCATCGCGGCCGCGCTGGATCCCGAGTCCGACGTGATGATTTCCTGGCTGCCGCTCTTCCACGACATGGGCATGGTCGGCTTCCTGACCGTGCCCATGCTGTACGGCCTGGAACTGGTGAAGGTCACCCCTGTCGACTTCCTGTCACGGCCGACGTTGTGGGCGGACCTGATCACGCGCTATCGCGGCACGATCACAGCCGCGCCGAACTTCGCCTACGCGATCGTGGCACGCCGCCTGGCGTCGTCGTCGGACGACTTCGACCTGTCGTCGATGCGGCTGGCGTTGAACGGTGCCGAGCCGATCGATCCGGCTGCCGTGCAGGCTTTCGTCGACGCGGGTGCTCGCTTCGGGCTGCGGCCGGAGTCGATCCTGGCGGCCTATGGCATGGCCGAGACGACTCTGGGTGTGGCGTTCGCGCCGTTGTTCACGGGGCTTTCCGTGGACGTGGTGGACGCGGACGCCGTGGAGGCGGATCGCCGGGCCGTGCCTGCTGCCGAGGGCCGCGCGTTCCCGTTGCTCGGGCCGCCGTTGCCAGGCCTGGAGCTTCGAGTCGTGGACGACTCGGGCAAGGTCCTGGGCGTCCGGGACGTCGGTGAGCTGCAGATCCGCGGTGAGGCGGTCACTCCCGGCTATCTGACCGTGAACGGCCCTCTGGCCACTCAGGACGCTGAGGGCTGGCTGTCCACCGGCGACCTCGGGTATCTGGTGGAGGACGGCCAGGTTGTCGTTTGTGGACGGCGCAAGGACGTCATCATCATGGGCGGGCGGAACATCTATCCCACCGATGTGGAGCGTGCCGCCTGCGCGGTTGACGGCGTGCGCGCGGGCAATGCCGTGGCCGTGCGACTGGACGCAGGGACTCAGCGGGAGCGGTTCGCCGTCGTGGTGGAGTCGAAGCTGGCGGGCGACTCCGAGGCGGAGAAGGACCTGGTGAAGCAGGTGACGGCGCGGGTCGTGGACGCGGTCGGGCTGCGGCCGTTCGCGGTGGTGGTGCAGCCGCCGGGGACGTTGCCGAAGACGCCGTCGGGCAAGCTTCGTCGGTCCGCGGCGGCCGCGTTGGTCTAGTTCGGCTTGTGCCACCAGGTCGGGGGTGTTCTGCCGACGCGATCCCAACGGCAATCGCGCCAGCCAGGACACCCCGACAGGTGGTGGTTGTCGATCCGCGCCACGCGGCGCCGCAGCTCCCGCGCCGCGTGTTCAGGCAGCTGGTGGAGGACCTCCTCCAGCTGCTCGCGTTCCCAGTGGCTGTCGTCGTGACGTGCCCACGGTTCCCGGCACTCGCCGTCGGACAGCTCGTGACACGGTGGGCCGCACGCCTCGATTCGCCACGTCCGCACGTAGGCCTGGACAGCTCCCCGGTACAGGCGGGCGAGTTCGAGCTTGCGGATCGCTTGCCGGGTCCGGGGTGACACGCCCTGGAGGTCGTGCACTGCGTCGTCGCGGCGGGGCAGCGGAGGGACGTCCCTGCGGACGTTGCCTGCGGGCTTACGCGGCATGGCCCTTTCGGTTGGTCATGCCTTGATCGTACGGCTCAGTGGAAGGCGCTTTGTGCCGCTTCCAGGCCCTTGGTCACGAGGGCCTCCGTCGCGTCCGCCGCCCTGTCGATCTCCAGCGCGAGCTGCTTGCGTTCCACGGTGGAGAAGTCCTTCAGGACGTAGTCGGCGGGGTCCTGGCGGCCCGGCGGACGGTCGACGCCGAAGCGGACGCGGTAGTAGTCCTTGGTGCCCAAGGACTTCGTGATGGAGCGGAGTCCGTTGTGGCCGTTGTCGCCGCCGCCGAGCTTCATGCGGATCGCGGCGAACGGGAGATCCAGCTCGTCGTGGATCACGACGATGGTGGTGGGCTTGAAGAACTTCACGGCGCTCGAGACCGGGCCGCCGGAGAGGTTCATGAAGCTGCGGGGCTTGGCCAGCACCACGCGGTGGCCCGACAGGCGGCCCTCGACGATCTCGGCGCCGGACTTGTGGGCCTTGAACTTGCCGCCGACGCGGGCGGCGAGCTCGTCGAGGATCAGGAAGCCGATGTTGTGGCGGTTGCCCTCGTACTTCGGGCCTGGGTTGCCCAGCCCGACAACGAGGGCGAGGTCATCGTCCACGGAACCGCAACTCCTGCTCGAGATCGTCCAGCAACGCGTCCACGGCCTGCACCTGGTACCCCTTGCCCAGCAGGCCGGACGTGGTGCTGAACCGGGTGTTGCGGACCTCGGTGGAGGTCATGCCACCCCGGCCGTCCAGGTTGGCCGCGGCGCGGGCGATGAAGGCGTCGACTTCGGCGCGATCGTAGCCGGTGCCGGTCTTCGGCAGCTTGCGCGCGTACAGGTCCTCGCCGGTGTTCAGGCCCGTCGGCGGCACGATGCCGTTGCGGACCTGGAACTCCAGCAGGTGCAGGACCCCGTCGACGCTCAGCGGGTCGTAGCCGTTGGGGACCGTGGCGAACCGGACGGTGCGCACGTGGTCCGGGTTCAGGCGGATGCGGCCGGCCAGGGCGTCGGCGATGATCAGCATGAACTCGTTCACCTGATCCGGGTCGTAACCCTGCCGCTTGCGGCGGAAGGTCTTGGTCCGGATCTCGGTCGGGCGCAGGTAAGGCAACGGCGCGCCGCCCCCCTCGTGAGGAGGTGGCGCGCCGTTCGTGCGGCCCGACGTGATGGGGCTCAGCTTTCCTCGGTCGCCTCAGCCGCCGGCGCGGCCTCTTCGCCCTCGAGCTGCGAGGCCGACGGGGCCTCGTTCACGGCGACGATCAGAGCGTCGGCGTCGACGGCCAGGGTGACGCCCGACGGCAGGGTCAGGTCGCCGGCGTGGATCTGGGTGCCGGCCTCCTTGCCCTCGATCGAGACCTCGACCTGCTCGGGGATGTGCAGGGCCTCGGCCTCCACGCTGATCGTGGTGGCGTCCTGCGTGACGAGCGTGCCGGAAGCGGCCTCACCGGTCACGACGACCGGGACGTCGACGGTGACCTTCTCGCCGCGCTGGACGAGCAGCAGGTCGACGTGCTCGATGTAGTTCTTGATGGGGTGCGTGGTGACGGTCTTGGTGAGCGCCAGCTCGCTCCCGCCGTCGAGGGCGAGGGTGAGGACGGCGTTCTGACCGTGCTCGCGGACAACACGGGCGAACTCGAGCGCCGGCAGGGCCAGGTGCTTCGGGTCGGAACCGTGGCCGTAGAGCACCGCGGGGATCTTGCCGGCGCGACGGGTACGGCGGGCGGCGCCCTTGCCGAATTCAGTGCGCTGCTCAGCGGCGAGACGGACCTCGGACACGGTGGGGCTCTCCTTACAAGTCTGGCCTTGTACGTCGGGGCGGTGCACAAGTATCAGCGGTTGAAGCTGTCCGGCTGTTCAGCTTTGGGGTGGTGGCCTGCGGCGGCGAGCAGCGCGGGACGTCAACACGCGCGGCATCAAGCCACCGCGTCGATCACGCCGAGCCGGTGTGAGGCTCGCCCTCGCCGAGGCAACCCGACCAGTGTAGGTGAGGGCTTGGGAGTGGGGCCAATCGGGGGCCTGCTTTGGGGTGCGCGTCGGTTTTGTGGGTCGTCCCCCTGGTGCGTTGGCGGGTTCCTGTTGGGTGTCCGTAGGTGGTGCTGTTGCGTGCGTGTGTTGCGCTGCTTTCTGGGGCTCCGCCCCAGACCCCGCCAATCTGATCAAAGACCCGCCAGCGCCGCGGGCGGGTTGATGGCACGCCGGTTGCTTTGGGCGGCCGCCGGTTGCGTAGGTGGTTGCGTTCCGGGTGGGGCGTGTCCCGTCACAAGCCGTACCGGAGCGAGCGCGGCAGACGATCAGGCACGACTCGTGACGGGACCCACCCCACCAGCCCGGTATGCCAAGGACTGCTCGGCTGCGCCATCGCTTGGGGCTCGCCTGCGGCTTCGCGATCGAAAAAGCGAGAAGGGGCCCTCCGCGTCCGGGTTTCGGATGCGGAGGGCCCCGCTGGCCCTGGCTGAAGCAGGATCAGGCGTTGCCGTCGAACAGTGAGGTGACGGAGCCGTCCTCGAAGACCTCCTGGATGACCCGTGCCAGGAGCGGTGCGATGGAGAGAACGGTCATCTGCGGGAACCGCTTCTCCGCCGGGATCGGCAGCGTGTCGGTGAAGACGACCTCGCGGGCGCCGCAGTTGGCGAGACGCTCGGTGGCCGGGCCGGACAGGATGCCGTGCGTGGCCGCGATCACCACGTCGGCGGCGCCCTCGCCGAGCAGTTGCTTCACGGCGCCCGCGATGGTGCCGCCGGTGTCGACCATGTCGTCGATCACGATGCAGAGGCGGCCCTCGACCTTGCCGACCACGCGGTTCGAGACCACTTCGTTGGGGCGGAGCGGGTCGCGGGTCTTGTGGATGAACGCGATCGGGGCGCCGCCGAGGGTGTCGGCCCACTTCTCGGCCAGCTTGGTGCGGCCCGAGTCGGGGGAGACGACGGTGATCTCGTGGCCCGCGTACTTGCCTCGGATGTGGTCGGCCAGGAGGGGCATGGCCCACAGGTGGTCGACCGGGCCGTCGAAGAAGCCCTGGATCTGGGCCGTGTGCAGGTCGACGGAGACCAGGCGGTCGGCGCCGGCGGTTTTGAAGAGGTCGGCGACCAGGCGGGCGGAGATCGGTTCGCGGCCGCGGTGCTTCTTGTCCTGGCGGCTGTACGGGTAGAACGGCATGATCACGGTGATGCGCTTGGCCGAGGCGCGCTTCAGGGCGTCGACCATGATCAGCTGTTCCATCAGCCACTGGTTGATGGGGTTGGTGTGGGACTGGATGACGAAGGCGTCGCAGCCGCGCACGGATTCCTCGAAGCGGACGAAGATCTCGCCGTTGGCGAAGTCGTAGGCCTGCTGCGGGGTCACCGTGACGTTGAGGTGCTTGGCGACCTCTTCCGTCAGCTCCGGGTAGGCACGCCCGCCGAAGAGCATCAGGTTCTTCTTCGGTGTGCCGGGCATCTGCGGGTTCACGGTCAGCGACCCTCCTCTGTCTCATCCGCATTCTGCTTCGCGAGGGCGGCTGCCGCTGCCTGAGCCGCGGCGGTTCCTTCACGTCGGCTGAGGACCCAGCCTTCGAGGTTGCGCTGTGGGCCTCCGGACACGGCGAGCGCGCCCGGTGGGACGTCGCGGCGCAGGACGGTGCCCGCGCCGGTGTAGGCGCCGTCGCCGACCGTCACCGGGGCCACGAACATGTTGTCCGAGCCGGTGCGGCAGTGGGAGCCGACGATCGTGCGGTGCTTGTTCACGCCGTCGTAGTTGACGGTTACCGATGCTGCACCGATGTTGCTGTGATCGCCGATCGTGGCGTCGCCGATGTAGGAGAGGTGGGGGACCTTCGAACCCTCGCCGATCGTGGAGTTCTTGGTCTCGACGAACGTGCCGATCTTGCCCTTCACGCCCAGGGACGTGCCGGGGCGCAGGTAGGCGAACGGGCCGACGGAGGCGCCGTCGCCGATCACCGAGTCGCTGCCGTGGGTGCGGACCACCGAGGCCTTGGCGCCGACGGTCACGTTGGAGAGGGTGGTGTCCGGGCCGACCACGGCACCCGCGCCGATCACCGTGCCCGCGCGGAGCTGCACGTTCGGCTCGATCAGCGCGTCCTGGCCGATCTGCACGTCGGCGTCGACCCAGACCGACGACGGGTCGACGAACGTGACGCCGGAGCGCATCAGGCGCTCGACGATCCGGCGGTTCATCTCGGCGCCGACGGCGGCGAGCTGCACGCGGTCGTTGATGCCCTCGACGAGCCACGGGTCGGACGCGATCAGCGCGCCCACGCGACGGCCGTCGCCGCGGGCGATGCCCAGCACGTCGGTCAGGTAGAGCTCGCCCTGCGCGTTGTCGGTGGACAGGCGCGAGAGGCCGTCGCGCAGCACCGCCGCGTCGAACGCGTAGACGCCCGAGTTGATCTCGTTGATCAGCTGCTCGGTGTCGGACGCGTCCTTCTGCTCGACGATCCGCTGGACCGTGCCGTCGCTGGAGCGCACGATGCGGCCGTAGCCGGTGGGGTTCTCCACCACGGCCGTCAGGACGGTGACCGCGTTGCCCGCGGCGGCGTGCTCGGCCAGCAGGGCCTTGAACGTCTGCGTGTCGAGCAGCGGCACGTCGCCGTAGCTCACGATCACCGTGCCGGCCAGGTCGTGCGGCAGTTCGGCGAGGCCGCACGAGACCGCGTGGCCGGTGCCCTTCTGCTCCGCCTGCACCGCGACGGTGACCTTGCGGCCGAGCGCCTCGGCCAGACCTTCCAGATGCTCGCTGACGGCTTCACGGCCGTGGCCGACGACCACGGCCAGGTGGTCGGGATCTGTGCCCGCTGCCGCGCGCACCGCGTGTTCGACGAGTGAACGTCCGGCGATCCGGTGCAGCACCTTCGGCGTGGACGACCGCATGCGGGTGCCTTCCCCGGCGGCGAGCACGACCGTGCTGACAGGGCCCTCGAGCATCAATGCTCTCCCTAACAGGCTGGGTGGTTCCAAGTCCGCGGACCAGCCTAAGCCTCCGAGGAGGGCTCCCCCGCCACGGCCGCAACCTGGCAGCCACCCTGACGCTTCGCCACGTACATCGCCGAGTCGGCACGGGACAGGGCCTGGTTGGCGGTTTCGCGGGGGCGCAACGAGATGACGCCGACCGACAGCGTGACGCCCCTGGAGAGGTCGATTGGCAAGCCTGCCACGGCATCCACGGCCCTGCCGAGTGCTGCTTCCGCGGCGTGCAGAGGGGCTCCCGGCAGCAGCACCACGAACTCGTCGCCGCCGTAGCGGGCCACCATGTCGTCGCCGCGCAGGGCCTGCCGGAGTGTGCTGGCAATCACCCGAAGAACATCATCACCCTCGGCATGTGAATGCCGGTCGTTGACGCCCTTGAAGCCGTCGAGGTCCACCAGCGCGATGGAGAACGGGTCGACCTGACCGGCGATGAGCTCGCTCATCTTGTCGTCGAGGGCACGGCGGTTCGGCAGTCCGGTCAACGGGTCCTGCAACGCCTGCTGTGCGATCGCGCCGTGCGCGCGCGTCAGCCGTTCGAGTTCGCGGCGCGTCTGCAGCGTGGCCACGCGGGACTCCCGCATCTGCCACAGCTCCAGCTCCAGCGCCGCGTTGTAGGACTGCAGCGCCGACATCGTGTGCGGGCCGGAGAGGTGCGCGTACTCGCGCTCCAGCGACAGCACCAGCGACGGCTCGGACGTGTCGTGCTCCATCTGCGTGCGCGTGTCGTCGAGCACCTTGAGCGCGTCGTCCAGCCGGTTCGCCTCGACCAGGCACCTGGCCAGCGCGATCGCGACGATGATCAGCTCCCGTGCGTACATCGACAGGCCGCGCAACGACCACAGCCGGTCGAGGTGGTCTGCGCTGGGGTTGGTCAACGCGTGGGCGGCACCGAGGATCGGCACCTGCTCGGCGGCGTCGAGGTCGCGCCGGCCGGGGTGCAGCGACTGGCGGAACGGCACCTCGGCGGCCTCCGCGAGCCCCGAGGCGACCTTGAACTGCTCGTGCGCGGCGTCGAACAGGTTCACCCGTTCGAGCCGCAGGCCCCAGCCGATCCGCAGGCGGGCCCTGTTCACGAGGTGCACGTAGATCTGGTGCGGCTGGCCGCTCTCGCGCAACGCGTTGTTCGCGCCCGCCAGCACGTCGTCCGCCATCTCGTAGACGCCGAGCTGGGTCAGCACGAGGGCGATGTCCTGCAGCGTCGTGGCGAGCAGCTGGTCCCAGATCCGCTTGTCGAAGACCGGGTCCATCTCCGGTTCCTCGTCGAGCATCATCGCGAGTGCCGCCGCGATCTCGGTCAGCGCCTTGTCCTCGGCGTTGCCCAGCAGGAACCGGCGTCCGCGCAACGCCCGCGCGTCCGCCTCCAGCACGATCAGGCCGTGGCGGCGGCAGTGGCTGAGCATCTCGTCGAGCTGGGGATCGGACATGTCGACGAGGCCCGGCGTCACCAACCGGACCACGGCCGCGGCTCTGAGCAGCTGCGCGACGATGCGGGGCTCACCACGGCCCTGCGCCTCGGCGAGGATGTGGTCGATCTCCGACGCCGCGTCGAGCTGCGCCGCGAGGTGACTGCTCTGGGCCACGGCGACAAGCTCGCTCGCGCGGCCCACCAGCCACGCGTCGGACATCTCGTGGTGGCGGTGGCCCACGTTGCCCTGCTCGTCGACCGTTTCCTCGGGCAGCTTCGCACCTCCCAAAGACCGCACAAGACACCCCGTGCCCAGGGGCTTGCTCCGCCACCAGGATTCGAACCTGGACCATCGGAACCAAAATCCGAGGTGCTGCCTTTACACCATGGCGGAACGGACGCGCTCGCGCGCGTCCTGCGCACATGTTGTCACGAGACGTCCTCCTCTTGTCCAACCACCACTCATCCGGCTCAAGTCAAGATCACGGCTTGGCGCCGATTGACCTGGTCAAGAAGTCCGCGAGCGCGTCCCGGTACGTGTCGGTCGCCACATTCCACCCCGACGTGTGGTCGGCGCCGGGGATCTCCACGTACTGCAGCGGCCACCCGAGCCCGTTCGCCGCGGTCGCCAGGTCGCGCGACGACTGGGTGGGCACCGTGCCGTCCGCGGAGCCGTGGAAGAGCAGGGTCGGCGGCTTCAGCGCGGGCGGGCTGCGGACCAGGTCGAACCGGTCGAAGTCGATGCCGGCCCGCCACCCGGACACCAGCTCGGCGACCGGCGTGAGCCACGTCGGCACGCCCCGGTTCTCCGCCTGCAGGTTCAGCGTCTGCGTCCAGTTGGTGACGGGGGAGTCGAGCACGACGCCGCTGACCGCCGCCGCCACGCTGGAGCGGGCCAGCGTCTGGCCGACGATCGCGCCGCCCATCGACCAGCCGTAGAGCACGACCTTCCGCGCGCCCTGGGCCTGCGCGTACTTGATCGCCGCCTCGACGTCGCGCCACTCGGTGTCGCCGAGGTGGTACAGGCCGTCCGGCGACGCGGGCGCGCCGGGGTCGTTGCGGTAGGTGATCAGCAAAACGGGCAACCCAGCACTGTGCAGCTGAGGAACCACGCGCAGAGCCTCTTCGCGGGACGCGCCCCGCCCGTGCACCGTGATCACCCACGTGTCGTTGTTCGACGCGGGGACGAACCACGCGGGCATCTCGCCGAGCTCGGCAGGCACCCTGACCTCGCTGTACACCAGACCCAGCGTGGTCTTGGGATTGCCTTCGTAGACGTCGGTCTCGATGCGCACCTTGGTGCCCTCGGGAGGTGCGGTGCCCTCCAACAGCGGACGCTCGACGCGGCCGTCCCCGGCCGCCGCGATGTCACCGACCTTCGCGGCGCCGCCCGGCCAGACGATGCCGAAGGTGCCCCGTTGCAACGTGAGCTTGGATTCGGCGAGCACGACGTTCTTGTCGTCCACGCCGAGCGCGGTCTCGGGGTAGCGCTGCGGCACTTCCTCCGGTTCGAGCAGTTCCCCGCTGTAGTACCAGCCGATGCCGCCCAGAGCGACCGTGACCAGCACGAGCAGCACGAGGAGCGAGGTCGCGGTGATCCGGATGATCTTGCGTCTGGCCATCCTCCGATGATGCCCCGTCCGGATCTCGATTCCAGGCGACACAGCGTGACGAACCTGAGAACTGGCCGTGAGTTTCCAGGCGAGGTCTGGCGAACAAGGTGGGCCTAACTTACGCTTCCGTAAGTTACGGTTGCGTAGGTAAGCCCCTCATCCCCCCAGAGGTATCCGTATGACCACGACGATGGACCGGTCCACCGACCAGGGCCCCAAGCCGTTGATCGACGGGCAACGCGGACATGCCGAGCAGCTCGGCGTCTACGTGTTCGTCATCGTTCCCTTTCTGGCGTTGCTCGCCGCCGTCCCCTTCGCCTGGGGGTGGGGCCTCGGCTGGGTCGACGTGGCCCTCTTCGTCGCCTTCTACTACCTCTCCGGGCTCGGCGTGACGATCGGTTACCACCGGTACTTCACGCACGGCTCGTTCAAGGCCAAGCGGGGCCTGAAGATCGCGCTGGCGATCGCGGGCTCGATGGCCTTGCAGGGCCCGGTCATCGACTGGGTGGCCGACCACCGCCGGCACCACGCGTTCTCCGACCGCGAGGGTGACCCGCACTCGCCGTGGCTCTTCGGCACCGGCCCTGCCGCGCTCGCCAAGGGCTTCTGGCACGCCCACATGGGGTGGCTGTTCGACCGCGACAAGACCAACCACAAGCGGTTCGCGCCCGACCTGATGGCCGACGAGGACCTCGTCCGGATCGACAAGCTGTTCTGGCTGTGGACGACCATCTCGCTGCTCGCGCCCGCCGTGCTGGGCGGTCTGATCACCTGGTCGTTCTGGGGCGGCGTCACCGCGTTCTTCTGGGCGGGCCTCGTCCGCGTCGCGTTCCTGCACCACGTCACGTGGTCGGTCAACTCGATCTGCCACATGGTCGGCGACCGGCCGTTCGCGGCGCGCGACCGCTCCGCCAACGTCTGGGCGCTCGCGATCCTGAGCTTCGGCGAGTCGTGGCACAACCTGCACCACGCCGACCCGACCTCCGCGCGTCACGGCGTGAAGCGCGGTCAGATCGACACCTCGGCGAGGCTGATCTGGCTGTTCGAGAAGTTCGGCTGGGCGTGGAACGTGCGCTGGCCGAGCGAGCAGCGGCTGGCCAGGATCAGCGTCAAGAAGTGAACAACGTAGGCTGACTCGGGTGACCAGGGTCAGGATGACGGGCAAGGAACGCCGAGAGCAGCTCCTGGACGTCTCCCGGGCCCTGTTCGCCGAGAAGGGTTTCGAGGCCACCTCGATCGAGGAGATCGCGCACCGCGCCGGCGTCTCGAAGCCCGTCGTCTACGAGCACTTCGGCGGCAAGGAAGGCATCTACGCCGTCGTGGTGGACCGCGAGATGCAGCGCCTGATGGATCAGATAGTCGAGGCGCTGGACGGCGGCAGCCACCCGCGCGAGCTGCTGGAGAAGGCGGCCTGCGCACTCCTGGACTACATCGAGGGCTCGACGGACGGGTTCCGCATCCTGGTGCGGGACTCGCCCGTCGCTTCGTCTTCCGGCACGTTCTCCTCGCTGCTCAACGACATCGCCTCGCAGGTCGAGCACATCCTCGGCCTGCACTTCGCCCGGCAGGGTTACGACCGCAAGCTCGCCCCTCTCTACGCGCAGGCGCTGGTCGGAATGGTCGCGTTGACCGGTCAGTGGTGGCTCGAGGTGCGCAGGCCGAAGAAGGACGAGGTCGCGGCGCACCTGGTCAACCTCGCCTGGAAGGGTCTGTCGGCGATGGACCACAAGCCCAAGCTGCGCATCCGTTCGTGAGCAGCTCGTTGCCTGTTGATAAGCGCGCATATAATATGCGCGCATGACAAAGTTCGAGTTCGAGCACAGCGTCGAGGGCCCCGCTTCCGTCGAGGCGGTCTGGGCGCTGTGGAGTGACGTCGACCGGTGGGTCGAGTGGGACGAGAGCCTGGAGTCCGTGACGCTGGACGGGCCGTTCGCCGAGGGGTCGAGCGGCACGATGGCGATCAAGGGGCAGGGTCCGATCGAGTTCGTGCTGACCTCGGTCGAGGCCGGGGTGGGCTTCGTCGACGAGACGTCCGTGCCCGGCGCGCTGCTCCGCTTCACGCACCGCGTGGAGAAGCTCGCCGGGGGCGTGCGGGTCACGCACGCCGTGAGCATCGAAGGTCCCAGGGCGGAGTTCCTCGGGCCCGTCGTGACGGCCGACTTGCCGGACGCGGTCGAGGCGCTGGTGAAATTGGCCTCGTGACGCGGTTCTCCGGCCCGGACGACTCACCGGGCTTCCTGTTGTGGCGGGTGACGCTCGCGTGGCAGCGGGCCATGCGGGCGGCGCTGGCCCCGCACGACCTGACGCACGTGCAGTTCGTGCTGCTCGCGTCGTTGTGGTGGCTGGTCAACCACAGCGGCGCGCCCTCGCAGCAGCGCCTGGCCGAGCACGCGGGCACCGACCCGATGATGACCTCGCAGGTCCTGCGCAAGCTCGCGGACCGGTCGCTGGTCTCGCGGGAGGTCGATCCGGCGGACTCCCGTGCGCGGCTGCTCTCGCTGACCGACGAGGGCAAGGCGCTGGTGGTCAGGGCCATGAAGGACGTCGAGGACGCCGACGTGGCCTACTTCGCGGGGCTGGGCGACGAGCAGCAGGCGTTCGTCCGCGGGCTCACGCGGCTCCTGTGAGCCTCAGGAGCTTGTCGTTCGTGCCGTTGGACGACGTGATGTAGAGCGCCCCGTCCGGTCCTGTGCGGGCGGCGCGCAGCCGTCCGTACCTGTCGTTCAGCTGGTCGGGAATGCTGACGTTCTGCACCTTGCCCGCGTCGTCGAGCGTGAAGAGCATCAGCTTCGAGCCCTTCAGCGCCGTGATCGCGAGCTTGCCCTGCCAGAACGCGGCCTGGCAGATCGCCTCGGTGGGCGACCCGGACGACCACACGGCCGGCACCGCGTCCGGGAACCGCTGCAGGTCGGTCATCGGCACGTCCTCGTCGTAGCCGCCCTGCGTGCCGCCCTTGGACGGGTCCCACCCGTAGTTCGCGCCGGCCTTGAGCAGGTTGACCTCGTCGTCGACGTCGGGCCCGTGCTCGCTGGAGAACACCTGGTCGCTGTTCGGCCGGAACACCACGCCCTGCACGTTGCGGTGGCCGTAGGTGTAGATCCGGCGTTCGTTGGCGTTGGCGGAGCTCGCGAACGGGTTGTCCTTCGCGCCCTCGCCGGTCTCGGGGTCGATCCGCAGCACCTTGCCGCCGAGGCTGGTCCTGTCCTGCGGGTTGCGGCCCTGGGCGATGTCACCGGTCGCCACGAACATCGTCCCGTCCGGCGCGAGGGTCGGCCGGCACCCGGAGTGCCTGCCGCTCGGGTTGCTCGGCATGCCGGTGAGGAGGTCCTTGACCTTGGTGGCCTTGGTGCCGTCGAGGCGGAACGTCACGAGCCGCACGTCTTTGGCGGTGTTGTAGCAGGCGGTGAAGCGCTTGCCATCGGGGTGCACGACCATGCCCATCAGGCCGCCCTCGCCGCGCACCTGGACGTCGGAGAGATCGACCTCGACCGGGGTGACCTGGCCGTTCTTGACGAGCTTCATCCGGGCGGGACGTTCGGTCACGAGCATCGAGCCGTCCGGGAGGAAGCCGACGTCCCAGGCGTGTTCGAAGCCCCCGGCGACCTCGTCGATCTTCAGGCCCGCGGGAGCGGGTGCTTTCGACGGCGCGTTGCCGCCCGGCTCCGGCGCGGCACAGGCCGCGACCACCAGCACCAACCCGGCTGCAACGAGTGCGCGCATGTCCTCACTATGCGTTTCGCGCCGTGGAGGTTCCGTGAGTTCGGCCGTCGCCGAACTTTTGCGGCCCTAGCGTCGCCTGCCGTGACCATCATCAAGCCCAAGATCCTCTACTTCGGCACCCCCGTCGTCCTGCTGACCACGGAAAACGCCGACGGGACCGCGAACCTCGCACCGATGTCCTCGGCCTGGGCGCTCGGCCAGGTCGTCGTGCTGGGCCTGGGCGCGGAGGGGCAGACCGCCCGCAACCTGGTCGAACGGCCGGACGTCGTGATCAACGTCCCTGATCCGTCGCTGTGGCAGGCGGTCGAGCGTCTCGCCCCGCTGACCGGGCGTGACCCCGTTCCCGCTCACAAGCCGACGCACCGCTACGAACCCGCGAAGTTCGCGGCGGCCGGTCTGAGCGAGGAGCCGTCCCTGCACGTCCGGCCGCCCCGCGTCGCCGAATGCCCGCTCCAGCTGGAGGCGCGGGCCGAGTCCACCCGCTTCGGCGCGGGCGGGGACTTCCTGATCGTCGAGGCGCGGGTGCTGGCCGTGCACGCCGATCCCGGGATCGTCGTGCCCGGTACCGACCACGTCGACCCGGCGGCGTGGAGTCCGTTGATCTACAACTTCCGGCACTACTTCGGCCTCGGCGACCAGCTGGGCCACAGCTACCGCTCGGAGACCGCGTAAGGCCGTTCAACGGGCAGCAACGCGCGCGCCTTGTCGTCGTCCCCGGCACGCACCGCCGCATGCACCTCGCGCGCAAGGTCCGTCACGTCGGTGATGCTCACGGTCCACTCGTGCACGTACTTCTGCACGGCCTCACGCGTCAGCCCGATCTGGATCGACCGGTACGGCAGGGCCTCGTGCCGAAGCCCGCGCTCGGGATCCCACTGCACGCGCACGGCGGGCTTGCCCTTGATGTTGCTCTCGACGGCGTTCGTCACCGCCCAGTCGAAGCCCTCTCGGGTGATCCGCACGGCCAGCACGCGTTCCTGGCCTTCTTTCCGCGCGTACCCGCAGCGGTACATCATCCAGAGGAACGACGGCTTGATCCACGTCATCCGCTCCATCTTGAACGGCGGCACGAACCGCTGAGCCGCCACGGCCGGTGCCGCGATCTGCGGCGAATACGCCTGGTACACCACGATGGACTGATCGTCGTAGTCAGCCCTGATCTCTCTCATTTCCACGCCCACAGGGTGACCGCCCGATATTCGGTGGAGCCACCGGATTTCGGCGTGGCACGGTCAGCGCGTGGAGATCACCCGCATCAACCCGGCCGAGCTGCACGCACCACCCGGCTACCACCACGTCACGATCGTCGAGACGGGCCGCACCGCCTACCTGGCAGGGCAGTGCCCGATGGGCCCCGGCGGCGAGCTGGTCGGCGAGGGAGATCTCGCCGCGCAGGTCGGCCAGGTCGTGTCGAACGCCCTCACGGCCCTCGCCGCGGCCGGTGCGGAACCCCGCCACGTGGTGCGGTCCGTCGTGTACGTGGCGAGCTCCGACCGAACGGTGTTGGCCGAGGTCTGGCGGCTGCTCACCGCTTCGGCGCTGGGGGACGCGTTCACGACCGCGAGCACGCTGCTCGGTGTGGCGCAGCTGGGATTCCCCGGTCAGCTGGTCGAGGTCGACCTCACGGCCGCGCTGACAGAAGCCACCCGATAAGGGTTCGCTTCACGAGCTAAGGTGGGGGTGAGACCCCTCGTCCCAGGCAGGGGTCTGTCTGGCGTTCCGCACTCGACGGGGTTTCTCACATGCCGCTGCTCGGCCTGCTCGATGGTGTCCTGCCCGACAAAGCCCTCCGCACGTTGATCGACTCCGCCGGTGTGCCAGAGCTGGAGCTGGACGGTCCGCTGGCCGCCCGCCCGCTCGTGGCCGCGGCGCTGTCCACCGTCAGGCCCGTCCTCGCCGTCACCGCCACCGGGCGCGAGGCGGAAGAGCTGACCGGCGTCCTCAAGGACCTGATCGGCGCCGACAAGGTCGCGTTCTTCCCCAGCTGGGAGACGCTGCCGCACGAACGGCTGTCGCCGCGCGCCGACACGGTGGGTGCGCGGCTGCAGGTCCTGCGCAGGCTCAAGCACCCCGAGGGCAACCCGGTCAGGGTCCTCGTCACCACGGTCCGCAGCCTCATCCAGCCGATGGCGCCGGACCTCGGTGAGCTCAAGCCCGTCCACCTGAAGGTGGGCGAGGAGCAGGACTTCGCCGAGCTGATCACGCGGCTCGCGGAGAACGCCTACACGCGGGTCGACATGGTCGAGAAGCGTGGCGAGTACGCGACCCGCGGCGGCATCCTCGACATCTTCCCGCCGACCGCGGAGCACCCCTTCCGCGTCGAGTTCTGGGGCGACGAGGTCAGCGAGATCCGGCCGTTCTCGGTGCAGGACCAGCGGTCGCTGCCGGACGAGGTCAGCGAGTTCGTCGCGCCGCCGTGCCGTGAGCTGCTGCTGACCGACGACGTGAAGCAGCGCGCGGCGGATCTCGCGGAGGAGCACCAGTCCGACGCCCACCTCGCCGAGATGCTGGAGAAGATCTCCAACGGCATCGCGGTCGAGGGCATGGAGGCGCTCATCCCCGCGCTGTGCCCCGGCGAGCTCCAGCTGCTCACCGAGGTGGTCGAGCCGGGCACCCACGTGCTGCTCAACGACCCGGAGAAGATCAGGGCCAGGGCGGCCGACCTCGTGCGCACCGGTCAGGAGTTCCTCGAGGCTTCCTGGATGGCCGCGGCCGCCGGTGGCAAGGCGCCGATCGACCTCGGCCGCAGCGCGTACCAGAGCATCAGCGAGATCGCGGAGCAGGCGCGCGCCAACGACCGTCCGTGGTGGACGCTCACCCAGCTCACCACCGACGCGCCGGACGTCGTGCACCTCGACGTGAAGCCGGTCGAGGCGTACCAGGGCGACGTCGAGCGCGCGTTCGCCGACCTCAAGGCGCACACCGCGACCGGTGGTGCGGCCGTGCTCGTGGTTCCCGGTGCCGGTACCGCGCAGCGCGCCGTCGAGCGGCTCAAGGAAGCCGACGTCTCGGCGGTGTGCGTCGAAAGCCTCGACGAGGCACCGAAAGCGGGCACCGTCACGGTCGTGCGCGGTGCGCTCGAAGACGGGTTCGTGCTGCCGGACCTCGCGCTCGTGGTGCTCACCGAGACCGACCTGACCGGTGGTCGCGGCGGAACGTCCACGAAGGACATGCGCAAGATGCCGTCGCGGCGGCGCAACGCGGTCGACCCGCTGGCGCTCAAGGCCGGCGACTTCGTGGTGCACGAGCAGCACGGCATCGGCAAGTACGTGGAGATGGTCCAGCGCACGGTCGCCGGCGCCACCCGCGAGTACCTGGTGCTGGAGTACGCGAGCAGCAAACGCGGTCAGCCCGGCGACCGGCTGTTCGTCCCGACCGACCAGCTCGACGAGGTCAGCAGGTACGTCGGCGGTGAGCTGCCGTCGCTCAACAAGCTCGGCGGCAGCGACTGGAAGAACACGAAGTCCAAGGCGCGCAAGGCGGTCAAGCAGATCGCGGCCGAGCTCGTGCAGCTCTACGCGGCCCGGCAGAGCGCCCCCGGCCACGCGTTCGCGCCGGACACGCCGTGGCAGCGCGAGCTGGAGGACGCGTTCGCGTTCACCGAGACGCAGGACCAGATGGCCGCGATCGACGAGGTCAAGGCCGACATGGAACGCGGTGTGCCGATGGACCGCGTCATCTGCGGTGACGTCGGCTACGGCAAGACGGAGATCGCGGTCCGCGCGGCGTTCAAGGCCGTGCAGGACGGCAAGCAGGTCGCGGTGCTGGTGCCGACGACACTGCTCGCCCAGCAGCACCTCAACACGTTCTCCGAGCGCATGCGCCAGTTCCCGGTGAACATCAAGGGCCTCAGCCGCTTCACCGACGCCGCCGAGTCCGAGCAGACCATCGCGGGCCTCGCGGACGGCGAGGTCGACATCGTGATCGGCACGCACCGGCTGCTGCAGAAGAACGTGCGGTACAAGGACCTCGGCCTCGTGATCGTCGACGAGGAGCAGCGGTTCGGCGTGGAGCACAAGGAACACATCAAGGCGCTGCGCACGCACGTCGACGTGCTGACGATGTCCGCGACGCCGATCCCGCGCACGCTGGAGATGTCGCTCGCCGGCATCCGCGAGATGTCGACGATCCTCACCCCGCCGGAGGAACGGCACCCGATCCTCACCTACGTCGGCGCGTACGACGACAAGCAGGTCGCCGCCGCGATCCGGCGCGAGCTGCTGCGCGACGGCCAGGTCTTCTTCGTGCACAACAGGGTGTCGTCGATCGAGAAGGCCGCGCGCCGGATCCGTGACCTCGTGCCGGAAGCACGGGTCGTCACCGCGCACGGCCAGATGAACGAGGACAAGCTCGAAAAGATCATCCAGGGCTTCTGGGAGCGCGAGTTCGACGTCCTCGTCTGCACCACGATCGTCGAGACCGGCCTCGACATCTCCAACGCCAACACGCTGATCGTCGAGCGCGGCGACCTGCTCGGCCTCGCCCAGCTGCACCAGCTGCGCGGCCGCGTCGGCCGCGGTCGCGAACGCGGCTACGCGTACTTCCTGTACCCGGCCGAGACGCCGCTGACCGAGACCGCGCACGACCGGCTCGCGACGATCGCGCAGAACACCGAGCTGGGTGCCGGCATGGCCGTCGCGATGAAGGACCTGGAGATCCGCGGCGCCGGCAACATCCTCGGCGCCGAGCAGTCGGGGCACATCGCGGGCGTCGGTTTCGACCTGTACGTGCGACTCGTCGGCGAGGCCGTCGAGGCGTTCCGCAAGCACGCGGGCGCCGACGGCGGCGTCGAAGAGGAGGAGCTCGCCGAGGTCAGGGTCGATCTCCCGGTCGACGCGCACATCCCGCACGAGTACGTGCCGGGCGAACGGCTCCGGCTGGAGGCCTACCGCAAGATCGCGGCCGCCTCGGACGACGCCGCGCTGCAGGCCGTGTGGGACGAGCTCAAGGACCGCTACGGCACGCCTCCCGAGCCGGTCGAGCGCCTGCTGAGCGTCGCCCGCCTGCGCCACACCTGCCGTCGCCACGGCGTCACCGAGGTGATCGCCATGGGCCAGAACCTGCGGTTCGCGAAGCTCGAACTGCGCGACTCGCAGCTGGTCAGGATGCGCCGGCTGTTCCCGAAGGCCGTCTACAAGCAGGCCATGGGCACCGTGACGGTGCCTAGGCCGACGGAGGGAGCGGCGGGCGGCCGGATGGGTGCACCGCAGCTGCGTGACCAGGAGCTGCTGGACTGGTGCGGTGCGTTCCTCGACTCACTCGCGGGGACTCCCGTGACCGGAGTCACCACGGCGTGAGAAGGTAGATCCTCGTGAGCACTGTTCTGAAGCGTTTCTCGCTGGTCGGTGTTGCTGTGGCCCTGGTCGCCACCGGATGCGGCACCGGGCCCGCCAAGGCCGGTTCGGCCGCGATCGTCGGTGGTCAGGCGATCGAGCTGAAGACCGTCCAGGACCGCACCATCACGGTGCTCAAGAAGGAACCTGCGGCTCAGCAGATGCAGGACCAGGGCAAGCTCGACCAGGTCTCGCGTCTGGTGCTCGCCGACGAGATCACACACAAGATCGCCGAGCACGCGGCGCAGCGCGAGAACATCACGGTCGACGAGACCAAGGTGTACGACGCGGTGCAGGAGCGGGGTGGCCCCGAGGCCGCCGCCAAGCAGAGCGAGCAGGACGCCACCACGATCTACCGCCGTCAGCGCGACGTGCTGGTGATGGGTGAGCTCGCGAAGCGCAACCTCTCCCGGCTCGAGGTCGTGATCGACTTCTTCCAGACCAAGGACCCGAAGGAAGCGAAGGAGAAGGCCGCCGAGGTCGCGGCCGACGCCTCGAAGATGTCGCGGTTCATCCAGGAGGCCCCGCGCACCACGGGCGGCCAGCAGGCGTCGGCGACGAACCAGAAGGTCCGCGTCACCGAGAACCCGTCGCTGGTGCACACCACGCTGTGGGGCGTGAAGCCCGGCACCGTCGTCGCCTTCCCTGCCGACGAGCAGCAGTCCAGCTGGATGGTCGCGCTGGTCAAGGAGCGCAACACGGTCTCGCCGACGCCCGGCGAGGACGACCTGTCCGAGCGCATCGACCCGCGTCTGCTCGCCGCCTTCGGCCTGCGGATCGCCCAGTTCCTGGCCGCCGACCTGAACATCGAGGTCAACCCCCGCTACGGCGTGTGGGACCCGACCGACGCGACCGTCGTGGGCAACGCCGGTGAGCGCGCCGGGTTCGTCGGTGTGACCGCGACCAAGAACAAGTCTTGATCACCGTCGTCGTCCTCAGCGAGCGGCTCGACGCCGTGCTGCCCGCTGCCGCCCTGCCCGCGTTGCGCTCGGCCAAGGCCGTCTACGCGGGCGAGGGCGTTCCGGTGGACTTCTGGTCGTCCCTCGGCGTCGACGGGCCCGCACCCGCCGAGGTGGAGGACGGCGCGGTGGTGATCACGACGGAACCCTCCGCGTATCCGGGCGCTCACGTGATCACGACGCCGGAACCGATGGGAGCCGCGCTGCTCGACGCGGCCGCCGTCATGCACCGGTTGCGTTCTCCCGGCGGCTGCCCGTGGGACGCGGAGCAGGACCACCTGTCGTTGCGCCAGTACCTGCTGGAGGAGACCTTCGAACTGCTGGAGGCGATCGAGGACGGCGACCGCGCGGCGATGCGCGAGGAGCTGGGCGACGTGCTCCTGCAGGTGTTGTTCCACGCGCGGGTCGCGGCCGAGGACCCCGGTGATCCGTTCGACATCGACGCCGTCGCGGGCGAACTGGTGGCGAAGCTCGTCGGCCGTCACCCGCACGTCTTCGAGGGCCACGACCCGGCCGTGCACGACGCGACCTCGCAGCAGCACCGGTGGGAGGAGCTGAAGCAGGTCGAGAAGCGGCGAGAGTCCAGTGTGGACGGTGTAGCGCTCGGTCAGCCCGCGGTCGCGCTGGCCGCGAAACTGGTGCAGCGCACCAAACGCGCTGGCTTCCCCGTCGATCTGCTGCCGGAGGGCGACGACACGGGCACGACGTTGTTCGCCGTGACCGCGCTGGCGAAGCTCGCGGGTGAGGACCCGGAGACGGAACTGCGCCAGGTGTGCCGCCGTTTTGCCACGAACGTCCGCGAGGCGGAGGCCAAGGCACGGGCCGAAGGTCTGGATTCGCTCACGGCAGAGGACTGGCGGCGTTTTTGGCCTCCTCAACCGGTGAACGTGGGCTAACGTCGATCTCGTGACTTACCTGCGGTACCCGCACCTGCGCGGTGACTTGGTGACGTTCGTGGCCGAGGACGACGTGTGGCTCGCGCCCGTCGACGGAGGAAGGGCCTGGCGGGCGTCCGCCGATCAGGTACCGGCCCGCACACCCCGGTTTTCCCCTGATGGCACGCAGCTGGCCTGGGCCAGCTGGATCGACGGCGCGCCGGAGGTCAGGGTGGCGCCTGTGGACGGTGGGCCCGCACGCCGGTTGACGCACTGGGGCGTGGCCCGTACGGCCGTGTCCGGCTGGCTGCCGGACGGGCGGGTGCTCGCCGTGTCGACCACCGGCCAGATGTCACGCCACCGCAAGCAGGCGCACGCGGTTCCGCTGGACGGCGGACCGTCCGAGGTGCTGCCGTACGGGTGGGTCAACGACGTTTCGTTCGGACCGGACGGGCAGGTCGTCACGTCGTCCAGCTACATGCAGGAACCGGCGTGGTGGAAGCGGTACCGCGGCGGCACCGCGGGCAAGCTGTGGGTGGACGTCGAGGGCACCGGTGAGTTCTCCCGGATTCTCGGTGATCTGAAATCGTCGCTGACGAACCCGATGTGGGTCGACGGGCGGATCGCGTTCCTGTCCGACCACGAGGGCGTCGGCAGCGTGTACTCCGTGCTGCCGGACGGCACCGACCTGCGCCGTCACACGGCGGGGGAGTTCTACGCGCGCAACGCTTCCACCGACGGCTCACGGGTGATCTTCCACCAGGCCGGTGAGCTGTGGCTGCTGGAAGGCCTGTCGGACCTGCGCAAGCTCGACATCAAGCTGGGCGGCCCGCGCACCGGCCTGCAACGGCACCACGTCAAGGCTTCCGGCAACATCGACTCGTTCTGCGTCGACCACACCGGCCGCGCCTCGGCCGTCGAGGTTCGTGGTTCCGTGCACTGGGTGACGCATCGCGACGGTCCCGTGCGCGCCCTGGCCGACCGCTCGGACGTCCGCGCGCGGCTGCCTAAGGTGCTCGGCGAGACCGATCACGTGGTGTGGGTGACCGACGTCGAGGGCGAGGAAGCCCTGGAGATCGCACCCGTCGGTGGTGTCGAACCGGGCAACACGGCTCGCCGGATCGCCTCCGGGCAGCTGGGGCGGGTCATGTCGCTGGCCGCCGCGCCCGACGGCTCGCGTGTTGCCGTGGCGACGCACGACGGCCGGTTGTTGTTGGTGGACATCGCTTCCGGTGAAGTGCGCGAGGTCGTCTCCGGTGCCAACGCGCACGTCACGCACCTCGCCTTCTCCCCGGACTCGTCGTGGCTCGCGTGGTCGCATCCGGGCCCGATCCCGTTGCGGCACATCAAGATGGCGAACACGGCTGATCTGTCCGTTGTGGACGTGACGCCGCTGCGGTTCTCGGACTTCGCACCGTCGTTCACCGAGGACGGCAAGTACCTGGCGTTCCTGTCGGTCCGCACGTTCGACCCGGTGTACGACGCGCACGTGTTCGACCTGTCGTTCCCCACGGGCTGCCGGCCGCACCTCGTGCCGCTGGCCGCCACCACGCCGTCGCCGTTCCACCCGATGCAAGGCGGGCGCCCGGTCGGCGACGAGGACAAGGACTCCGACGACGATGACGAGAAGCCGTCGACCACGAAGGTCGACCTCGAAGGCCTCGCCGACCGCGTCGTGCCGGTGCCCGTCGCGGCCGCCGACTACGTCTCGCTGAAGGCCGCCCGTGGCGGGCTGCTGTGGCTGCGCAGGCCGTTGCTCGGGGTGCTCGGCGACAACCTGGCCTCGCCGGAAGCACGGCCGCCGCGCACGGTGCTGGAGCGGTTCGACTTCGCGAAGCAGAAGACCGACGTCCTGGCGGACAGCGCGGAGGCGTTCGCGGTGTCCGGCGACGGCAAGCGGATGGTGGTCGAGGACCGCGGCGACCTGCGGGTCGTGCCGTCCGACAGCAAGGTCGACGAGGACTCGTCCGACTACGTCGACATCGACCTGTCACGCGTGCGGGTCGTGATCGACCCGGCCGCCGAGTGGGCGCAGATGTACGCCGAGAACGGGCGGCTCATGCGCGACCACTTCTGGCGCACCGACATGGGCGGCGTCGACTGGCAGGGCGAACTGGACCGCTACCGGCCGCTGGTGGCGCAGGTGGGCAGCCACGACGACCTGGTCGACCTGCTGTGGGAGGTGCAGGGCGAGCTCGGCACCTCGCACGCCTACGTCTGGGGCGAGTCGCCGCGCGTGCCCGCATCGCGCCGGCAGGGCCTGCTCGGGGCCGACCTCGCTCTGGTCGACGGTTCCTGGGTCGTCAAGCGCGTGATCCCCGGCGAGACGTCCGACCCGCACGCCCGTTCGCCGCTCGCCGCGCCTGGCGTGGCCGTGCGCGCGGGTGACGCCATCGTGGCCGTGGACGGTCGTCCTGTCGGTATTGCCGGGCCCGGCGCGTTGTTGGTGGGGACTGCCGGTAAGCCCGTGGAGCTGACCGTTCGCCCTGCTGGTGGTGGTGAGCTGCGTCGGGTCGTGGTCGTGCCGCTGGCCGATGAGGAGCCGCTGCGCTACCACGACTGGGTGGCGAACCGCCGTGCGTTCACGCACGCGCTGTCCGGCGGCCGCGTGGGCTACCTGCACGTGCCGGACATGATGGGCGCCGGCTGGGCCCAGCTGCACCGCGACCTGCGGGTGGAGCTGGCGCGCGAGGCCCTGGTGCTGGACGTCCGCGAGAACGGCGGCGGCCACACCTCGCAGCTGGTCATCGAGAAGCTCGGCCGCAAGGTCATCGGCTGGTCGGTGGCCCGCGGGTACACGGCGTCGGAGTCCTACCCGCAGGACGCGCCGCGCGGCCCGGTCGTGGCCGTGGCCGACGAGTACGCCGGTTCGGACGGCGACATCGTCAACGTGGCCATCAAGGAGCTCGGGATCGGGCCCGTGGTCGGCGTCCGGACGTGGGGCGGTGTCATCGGCATCGACATGCTCTACACGCTCGTCGACGGCACCATGGTCACCCAACCGAGGTACGCGACGTGGTTCAAGGGCCACGGGTGGGCAGTGGAGAACTACGGTGTCGACCCGGACATCGAGGTGGTCATGACACCGTCCGACCGCGTTTCCGGGCGGGACCCACAGCTGGAGAAGGCCGTTTCGTTGGCCCTGGAAAGCCTTTCATCTTCGCCAGCTGCTCACGCTCCGGAGTTGCCACCGCTGGCCTGACCACCCCATCGTGTGACTAAAGAACTGTGACGGACTGTTCCATGTGGACGATCAACCACATGGAACAGTTGTCACCGTTCGGGGGTGTCCCAGATGAGTCACCGTGAAGAGCCGCGCAGCGGTCGCGGGTGCTTCGGAGCCGTGGTCGTCGTGCCGTTCCTGGCACTGGGCGGCATGTTCGCGCTGATCGCGCTCACCGGGTCGCCGGAAGAGGCGCCGCTCGCCGCGCCGCCGCCGTCCCGTCCCACCTCGCAGTGGTGGACCGAGCCGTTCGAGACCGCGACCTCCCTGTCCACCGTCACGGAAACCGTTGTGGTGGAAGGAGCCGCTCGGGAGGCTCGGGCTGCTCGGCTGGCCACGCAGACTCGGGTTGCGGTGTCCACTGTCACCGAGACCGTCCGGGCCACCGGGGCGAAACCGCCTGCCGCGCCGCGGAACGAGTCGCCTGGTGCCGAGGAGCCCGGTGAGCCGGTTCCGACGTCCTCTTCGGACACCTCGGCGCCGCCGGTGGTCACCTCGTCCAGTTCGGTCAAGCCTCCTGCGCCGCCTGTTGCGCAGCCGCCTGGCACGTCGGCGCCGTCCGATCCGTCTACGCAGACTCCGCCTAGCTCCACGCCTCGGTCGGAGGATCCTGTTCCGCCGGTCACTCCCACCACGCCTGTTCAGCCTCCTTGTGAGAAGGGGGAGCACGGAAAGGGGCGGGCTGGGGAGTCGGGGCAGCCTGGGCGGTCGGGGCAGCCTGGGCGGTCTTCCTCGCCGTCTCAGCGGTCTGAGCCTTCCTCGTCGGCTGAAGAGGGCTCCGAAGGGGCTGTTGGCGAGGGCTCCGAAGGGGTTGTCGGAGAGGGCTCCGAGGGGGCCGTTGAGGTGGGTTTGGAGTTGCCGTTGCCTTCCCCTGCTGAGGTTCTGTCCACGTCCTCCGCGCCTTCGGCAGGGGCCTGATAGAGGGGGGTTGGGGGTTTCTTCCGCCAAGCCCCAACCCTCTTCAGGGCTTTGAGAACGCACAGATTGTTTGTGCAGTGCGGGGCTGGGTGTTGCCCGTGCCGGTCTGCCCCGACCTTGGCCGGCACCGCGTCCTCCTTGGGTCACCCGGCCTGCGGGGCAGTGGCTGTTGCCGCTGCCCCGTTTCTGCGTTTGTTGTTGTGCGCGTGGGTTTTGTGGGTCGTCCCCCTGGTGCGTTGGCGGGTTCCTGTTGGGTGTCCGTAGGTGGTTGCGTGCCGTAGTCATGTGCCGGTTGCTTTCTGGGGCTCCGCCCCAGACCCCGCCAATCTGATCAAAGACCCACCAGCGCCTTCAGCGGGTTGATGGCACGCCGGTTGCGTTGGGCGGCTTGCTGTTGCGTGGGTGGTTGCGTTTCGGGTGGGGTGGGTCTCGTCACGAGCCGCGCGTGAGCGAGCCACACCCAGGGAGGGGTGTCAACTCGGACGAAAA
>NZ_BMRE01000053.1 GCF_014648475.1 Lentzea flava
ATCTTGAACACTGCAACCCCTGCACAACTCAGGTGTTGCAACGATCCCTAGAACCCAAGCCTGAGGTGGATGAAGGAGCCCTTCATCGCTCACCAGGTCAGCCGAAGATCTCCTCGAGGAGCCTCGCCGTCGCTTTCTGGAACGGCACGGCCAGCGACAGGTCGGCGTCGTCCACGTAGTTCAGTGCGGCGATGAGGGTCTTGCTGCCGTCGACCGTGCAGTACATCAACGCCGCGTGGCCCATGATGCCGCCGTTGTGGGTGATCACCTTGCCGCTGCCCGTTTCCTGGACGAACACGCCGAGGCCGTAGGGCACCTTGGGGTGCGGCTCGAACATCTCGACCAGCAGCGGGGCCGGCACGAGCTTGCCGCCCACGAGCGCGGTGATGAAGGTCTGCAGGTCGGCGGTCGTCGAGATCATGTCGCCACCGCTGGAGATCCACGACGGGTTGTGCTCGGTGACGTCGATCGTCTTCTCCTCGCCGCCGGTCTCGTACCGGTAGTAGGCGTGGGCGTGCGGGTCACCGATCTCCGTCTCGGTGGTCGGCACGACCGTGTCCGTCAGGCCCAGCGGCTCGAAGACCAGCCGTCCCATCTCCTCGGCGAGCGAACGGCCGGTGACCTTCTCGATCAACAGCCGGACGATCACGTAGTTGGTGTTGGAGTAGCTCCAATCCGTGCCGGGCTCGAACCGCGCCGGCTTGGCGAGCGCGAGCCGCACCAGCTCCTCCGGCAGGTACGTCTTGAACCGGTTGTTCACCCATTCCTCGCCCTGCCAAGGGATTCCGGGAATGGTCGTGCCGTCCTCGAAGACCTCGCCGGTGAAGTTGAAGATCCCGCTGGTGTGCTGCAACAGCATCCGCACCGTGATCCGCCGGTCGATCCCGAACTCGGGCAGGTGGTCGTCGACCGGGCGGTCCAGCTCGATCCTGCCCTCCGCCACCAGCCGCAGCGCCACGGTCGCGACGAACGTCTTGGTGTTGCTGCCGATCCGGACCCGCCCGTCGAGCGGCGGCGGCGCGGTCTTCCCGATCTCGCTCAGCCCGGCCGAGCCGACCCACCCGTTCACCCTCAGCTGCAGACCGGTGAAGCCGGTCGCGACGAGCTCGTCGATGGTCTTCTGCATTGTGATCAGCCCCAGTGCTCGTTGTTTCCGATGTCGAAAACGCTACGTTGCGTTCACGATTGGAGACAACGAGCCTGCGGCTCACGATCAATGTTCCTGCAGTTCAAAGCCGTAAGATCGTTGCAACGGCTCCGTTTTCAATGCAACGATCGTTGCAATGAGTTAATCCTGAACGCTACTGCCCCGCCGTCGCGTACCCGGCGGAGACGGGCTCGGCCGGCACCTCGGCGTCGAACACGACCTGGCCGTCGACCCACACCTTCTTCGGCCGGAGGTCGTCGTCCCACCACACGAGGTCCGCGACGGCACCGGGCGCGAGGCGGCCGAGACCGGGCTCCCCGATGACCTCCGCGGGCACGATCGTGGCCGAGGCCAGCGCATCCGCCACGGGCACGCCCACGGACACGATGTTCCGCACCGCGCGGTCGAGCGTGAGGGCAGATCCGGCGATCGTGCCCTCCGGCGACCGCGGCACGCCGTCCTCGGTCAGCAGCACGTCGGCGCCACCGAGCTGGTAGCGGCCGGGCGGCATCCCCGCCGCCGCAACGGCGTCCGTGACGAGAGCGACCCGCGCCCCGGCCGCGTTGAACACCAACCGGCACACGTCCGGCCCGACGTGCGCGAGGTCGGCGATGAGCCCCAGCGTGAACCGGTCGTCCACCAGCGCGACGCCGGGCACACCGGGTTCGCGGTGGCCGAGCGGACGCTGGGCGTTGAACAGGTGCGTGACCATGCGCGCACCCGCGTCGGCAGCGGCACGCGTCTGCTCACCGGTGGCGTCGGAATGCCCGACCGCCACGAGAACCCCGGCCTCGACGAGCCGCCGCACGGCCTCCAGACCACCGGGCTGCTCGGGCGCCATCGTCACCATCCGCAGGGCGCGGCGGAGCGTGTCGTCGTTGAGCAGAGCCGAAATCTGGTCCGGCCCCGGCTCGACCATGAACGCCGGATCATGCACACCGGCCCGTTTCGGCGACAGGAACGGCCCTTCGAGATGCACGCCGAGCGGCCGAGCACCCACCCCGTCCGGCAGCGCGGCCGAAGCGGCCAGCACGGCACGGGCCTGGCGGAGCACCACGTCGACGGGCGCGGTGATCAACGTAGGCAGGAACCGGGTGACACCGGTCGACGGCAGTGCTTCGGCCACGGACCGCATCCCGGCGGCGTCCACCTCGGCGAAGTCGACGCCCACGGCGCCGTTCACCTGGACGTCCACCAGTCCGGGCGTCAGCAGGCCGCCGGACAGAACCTCCGCGCCAGGTGGTGCTTCACCGGTGGTCACCTCGACGATGCGGCCGTCCCTGATCCGCACCGAGGCAGGACCGACGATCGTGCGACCGAGCAAAGCGCGCGGTGCTGCGACAACGGCGTCCAAGATCCCTCCTTGAATGGTCCAGACCATTATGGCGACAACAGGGGTTCGCGTCACGTAACGTTAGTAGATAACCATCTCACACATCACTTCGTGAATCACGACCATCAGCACCGGGATGCACGGAAGACGACCAGCCGTGGCGCATACTGGTCCCCAGACATCCGAGGTCTACGACGAGTTGAGGGTGCCGTGGCAGTCACTGACGATGCGATCCTGCGCGTCAAGGAGATGATCGTTTCGGGCGAGCTGAAGCCGGGCGACCGCCTCCCGCGTGAGGCTGACCTGGCCGAACGCCTCGGCCTGTCGCGCAACTCCCTGCGTGAGGCCGTCAAGGCCCTGTCACTCGTCCGCGTGCTCGACGTCCGCCAGGGCGACGGCACGTACGTCTCTTCGCTGCGCGCCGACGACCTGCTGGGCGCCCTCTCGTTCGTGCTCGACCTGCACCGAGGCGAAGATTCGGTGCTGGAGGTCCTCCAGGTCCGCCGCATCCTCGAACCGGCCGCCGCCGCGATGGCCGCCCAACGCATCGACCCGGACGAGATCGTGAAGCTTCGCGCCCTCTGCGACGCCGCCGAGTCCGCGAAGTCCGTCGAGGAACTGGTCGAACACGACCTGGAGTTCCACCGCGCGATCGCCACGTGCTCCGGCAACGCCTACCTGGCCCAGCTCCTCGACACGCTGGCCGGACCCACGGTGCGGGTACGAATCTGGCGCGGCATCACGCAGTCGAACGCGGTAGACCGCACGGTGGCTGAGCACCGGGCGATCGTGGACGCGCTGGCGGCTCACCAGCCGGAGCTCGCGCGGAGCTGGTCGACGGTGCACGTGGCCGGCGTCGAGCAGTGGCTTTCAGACCTGGCTTAGGTCTCCACGCTTGACCGCGTCCAGGAAGGCGTGCCAACCGGGCACGCCGATGGTCTCCGCCTTGTTCTTGGAGTCACGCACCAGCGCAGTGGAGCCGTCCAGGGCGACCTCGACGCAGTCGGCGTTGCCCCCGCTGCCACTGCGGCTGCTCTTGCGCCACACAACGGACACTTCGACCCCTACCTCTCGGCAGCCAACCTCTCGATCAACGCGGCGGACTGCTCGTGAGTCAACGCCAGCTTCGAGAGATGCTTGAAGGTGAGGGTAGCCGACTTCACCCGAGCCAAGTCCTCGATGTGGATCGCCCCTTCGGTGTGCTCGACGTACAACACCCTGGGGTCGCTCGGGTAGGGGAAGTCCAGCAAGGTGAACGAGCCGTTGTGCCCCTCGTGCAGGCCCACCGAGTCGAGGATGACCTGAACGGTGACGTTGGGCAGCTCACCAACCTTGTTGATGTGCAACAACTGCTGGCGGTCCGCGTGGCGAAGCGCGAACTCGGTGATGATCGCGTGGTATTCGAGCGGCGTGTCACCGCGGAGACGTTGCTGTCGGCGCACCCGAATCGCGATCTGCTCCTCGACCCACCTCTTCGACCGCGGCGCCCGCACGCTGGCGAACACCGCCTGCATGTACCGCCTGGACTGAAGCGTTCCCGGGATGTAGGTCGCCTGGAACGTCCTGATCACGGTGGCGTCGTGCTCAAGGCTGATGTACCCCGTGTCGTCCAATCGGTACTGGTGCCACCAAGCTTTTTCAGCCGCGAGCTTCCACATCTCGATGTACGGCTCGACGTCGTCGGCGATCACGCCGTACACGTCCAGCATCGTCTCGAAGGCGCTGTAGTCCGGCACCTGGCCGTTCTCGATGCGGCTGACTTTGGGGATGTTGTAATGCAGCCGCTCGGCGATCTCCCGCTGACTGAGACCGGCCCTCTCCCGCAGCTCCTGCAGCACTCTGCCGAGCCGCCTCTGCCGGAACGTGGGTTCGGACACGAATGAGACATTATCGGCGTGATCTGGAATCTGAGATTCTCACCGCGCCTAGATCTGCCGAAGCTGTTCCAAGACCACCCGAACGGCTGGCTGCTTCAACGGCCGCAACGCCGCGCCAGGCCCCCGAGCCGCCGACGGGTAGCCCAAAAGTCCTTCCCGGTCAACCAGAAAGCGAAAGCGCTGTAATAGGTACGGATCCAGCCTCCGGGGCTACTTCTACCAAGAAGTCCGGTAGAGCAGCTGCTGTCGGTCGCCCTTCGCCATCCATGGAGCCGGGCTCAGCCTTCCAATCGATGAGGTGGACGATAACCATATATCTTCCCACACCGAGGGCGATTTCGTCTGCACCGCCTGCGTAAGGCCCGACATCTTCCAGGCCGCCGAGCGCTACCGATCCCCTCGAAATCAAGAGATACGGATCCGATGAAACGAGGACGTATCTCCCTTCCCTCGCGTTCAGCCCTCCCACGCGGAGCGTCAGCTGGAAGACCCCGTCACCGCCCACATCAAGCGGCACGAACGCACCTGCTTCGATGTGCGCTTCAAGCGCTTCAGGATCGGAGACCTCGTCCTCCCATTCATCCAGGCTCGTCACGTACTCGAAGTGCTCTGGCTGCCAAATCCCGCACATGCCAGCGCCGGTTCTAACCACGCGACTGACCTCAAAGGTCGGATTACTCATGTCCTGCCCCTAACAGCGCGCTCTGATCGTAACGAACGCAGATACAACCGTGCACGACAAGAACGCGCAGGACAAAGCCTGCGCCACCCCGGCGCGTGTCAAGTAAAGCCCCCCGCTATTCGCGCATGCCCCCGACAACACGCGAACCCACCCTCGTCGCAGGAGTCTGCCTCCCCAGATAGGGATTGACAATGACGCCAAACGGGTGACGGTCAGCACATGCCAGACCACTACCAGTAGCGCAGCGGGCGCCAAGAAATCAGATCTGGCGTAGCTGTTCCAAGACCACCCGAACGGCTGGCTGTCCGTCCGCCCGGTTCCGCACGACCGCTGACACAGTCCGGAAAACCTGCTGCTTCAACGGCCGCAACGCCACCCCGGGCCGCCGCGCCACCGACGGCACCAAGGCCACCCCGAGCCCGGCCTCGACAAGCCCGCACATGACACCAAAATCGTCGCAGTAAGCCTGCGCCCGAGGCACAAACCCCGCCGCCCCACAGGCCCGCTGCGTCAGCTCGTGACAAGAAGCATCGGTGCGCGGCATGATCCAAGGCCGATCCGCCAGGACCGAAAGATCCACAGAATCCTGCTGCACCAACGGATCCGACAGCGGCAAAGCCACGTTCACCGGCTCCACGAACAGCTCGAAGGACTCGCACGACTCAGGCAGCGACCGAGGCATGATGTTGTACGAATGGATGACCGCAATGTCGATGTCCCCGCGCCGCAACGCAGGCAGCGACGCCTCCGGTTCCATCTCGTGCACGAAAAGGTCCACATCGGACCCGTGCGCCGACCGCAGCACCTGGATCACGCGTGGCAGCAGGGCCGCGACCGACACGAACGCCCCGATCCGCACCACGCCGGACACGGACGTCCGCAAAGAAGCCAGATCAGCCTCCGCGGCCGCCAGTTGATCCAGCACCAGTTGCGTGTGCGCGGCCAGCACGTGCCCGGCGCGCGTCAGAGACAACCGGCGCCCGTCCCGTTCGACCAGGGCGACGCCGGCCTCGCGTTCCAGTGCAGCGAGCTGTTGGGACACAGCCGGAGAGGTCACGTGCAGGGCCTCGGCAGCGGCGGTGACCGTGCCGTGGACCGACAGAGCGTGGAGCAAGCGGAGCCGTCGAACGTCCAACACAAAGCTCAGCTTAACGTTCCGGGCAGAACTTCTAACTGGAACTTTGCATAAAGCACCGTCAGGCTGGAGTCATGTTCGGACGAGTGCTGGTAGCGATGGTCACCCCGTTCACCCCCGACGGTGACCTGGACCTCAAGGGTGCGCAGGAGCTGGCGGCGCACCTCGTCGACAAACAACGCGTGGACGGGCTGGTCGTCAACGGCACGACGGGCGAGGCGCCGACCACGACCGACGCCGAGAAGGCGCAGGTCATCAAGGCTGTTGTCGAGGCGGTCGGCGACAAAGCCAAGGTGCTCGCGGGGGTTGGCACCAACTCCACGCGCCACACGATCGAGCTCGCGAGGCAGGCCGAGGAGAACGGCGCGCACGGGTTGCTCGTCGTCACGCCGTACTACAGCAAGCCCACGCAGGAAGGCGTCGAGAACCACTTCCGGCAGGTGGCCGACGCGAGCGGGCTGCCCGCGCTGCTCTACGACATCCCCGGCCGCACGGCCACGGCGATCGAGACCGAGACGCTGTTGCGGCTGGCCGAGCACCCGCGGATCGTCGGCGTGAAGGACTGCAAGGTCGACCTGCTCGCGACGGCGCGGGTCATCGCCGAGACCGGGCTGGACTTCTACTCCGGCAACGACGAGCTGATTCTGCCGCTGTACTCGATCGGTGGCGTCGGCACGGTCAGCACTGTCGGGCACGTCGTCGGCAACGAGATCAAGGCGATGCTCGACGCCTTCGACCAGGGTGACAACAAGGAGGCCCTGCGCCGCCACCAGGCCATGCTGCCGGTGTTCACCGCGATCATGACCCGCGAGCCCGGCGCGGTGGCGGTCAAGGCGGCGCTCAACCTGCTCGGGCTGCCGGCGGGGCCGGTGCGCGAGCCGCTGACCGGGGCCACGCCGAAGCTGATCAACGAGCTGAAGGCGCTCTTCGCCTAGAGCGAGTACACCCGGCGAGCGGTGCCCGAGAAGATCGCGGCCTGCTCGTCGGGTGACAGCTCCGACACCAGTTCGCGAGCAGCCGAAAGCCACTCGTCGTACGAAGCAGCCAACAGGCACACCGGCCAGTCCGAGCCGAACATCAGCCGGGAAGGACCGAACGCGTCCAGCACGACCTCGAAGTACGGTCGCAGCTGCGCAACGGTCCACGACTTCCAGTCGGCCTCGGTGACCAGGCCCGACAGCTTGCACGTCACGTTCTCGTGCGCCGCCAACGACCTGATCAGTTCGGCCCACTCGCCGACACCCGATCCGATCGCGGGCTTCGAGCAGTGGTCCACCACGAAGGAAACGTTGCCCAGCGCCGCCACGGTCTTCCGCGCCGCCGGCAGCTGGTGCGGCAACGTCAGCAGCTCGTAGATCAGCCCGTGCGCACCGACCTGCGCGAGCCCGTTCCAGACGTCCTTGCGGCACAACCACTCCGGGTCCGGCTCGCCCTGCACCTGGTGCCGGATCCCGCGCAGCCACGAACCGTGCGGACCGCCGGTCAGCTCCGCCAACGCGTCGCCGACGCCCGCTGACGTCAGATCGGTCCAGCCCACCACCGCGGCGACGACGTCCGAAGAGGCCGCCACCGCCAGGAACTCCGGCGTCTCCTCCGGCACGCACACCGTCTGCACCAGCACGGACGCGGAGACCGAGGGTGCCGCGGCGATGAAGTCCGGCTCCAGGAAGGAACGGCGGATCGCACCCATCGGCGGATCGGTGATCCAGTCCTGGTCGCGGACGGACAGGTCCCACAGGTGGTGGTGGGCGTCGACGATCACGGCGTCGGCACCTCCTGGTCGAGCAGGTTCAGCTCCTTCAGCTCGGCCCACAGGTCAGCGGGAATCTCGGCGGAGAAGTGA
Source organism: Lentzea flava (assembly GCF_014648475.1). Classification (GTDB taxonomy): domain Bacteria; phylum Actinomycetota; class Actinomycetes; order Mycobacteriales; family Pseudonocardiaceae; genus Lentzea; species Lentzea flava. Next base: position 8,018 of record NZ_BMRE01000053.1, read on the forward strand.
GCGGCGTTGGCGGTCATCTGCTCCGCCGTCCGCGAGCCGATCACCACCGACACCACCGCCGGGTGTCCCAGCGGGAACTGGATGGCGGCCTGCGGCAGCGTCACGCCGTGGCGCCCGCACACCTGGGCGATCGACCGCGCCCGCATGACCAGCTCGGGCGGCGCGGTCTCGTAGTTGTACTTCGCGTCGGCGGGCACCTCCGGCTTCGACAGCAGACCGGAGTTGAACACCCCGCACGCCACCACCGAAACACCGCGCTCGACGCACAAAGGCAGGAACGACGCCAAAGACGGCTGCTCCAGCAACGTGTACCGCCCGGCCAGCATCACCACGTCGATGTCGGTCTCGCGGACGAACCGCTCCGGCATCTCCCACTGGTTCATCCCGACACCGATCGCACCCACGACGCCCTGCGACCGCAGCTCCTCCAACGCCGGGTAGGCCTCGCCGACGGCCACCTCCCAGTAGTCGTCGGGGTCGTGGATGTAGACGATCTCCACCCGGTCGGTGTCCAGACGCTCCAAAGAGGACTCGATCGACCGGCGGACGCCGTCGGCCGAGTAGTCGCGGACTCGACGGAAGTGACGCGGCACGGCGAAGCCCTCGTCGTCCATGCCCTCTCCGTCGAACGGTTCCAGCAGCCGCCCGACCTTCGTGGAGATCACGTACTCGTCGCGCGGCCGCCCCGACAGTGCGACGCCCAGCCGCCGTTCCGACAACCCGAGGCCGTAGTGCGGCGCGGTGTCGAAGTACCGGACGCCGGTCTGCCACGCCGCCTCGACCGCGCCGAACGCCTCCTCATCGGAGACCTCCCGGTACAGGTTTCCGATCGGCGCGGCACCGAAGCCCAGACGAGAAACAGCAACCTTCACGGCAGCTCCCACACGAGTCGCACATCGGGTTCGGCACCGGAGTAGTCGTCTTCGACCTCCAGCAGTTCTGCCATCTCAGCCTGCCACGGAATGTTCGCCGGGTGGGTGGCCAAATGGGCGCGCATCGCCTTGTAGTCGTCCACCTCGACGAGGTGGAACAGCTCGCGGCCGGACCGCCAGATCCGCCACGAATGCACCCCGGCCTCGCGCAGCGCGGCGTCCAGCTCCGCCGGGATGGAAGCGTGGATCCGGTCGTAGTCGGCTTCCCGCCCCTCGCGGAGCCGGGTGTGCAGCGCAACGGTCTCCACGGGTCACTCCTGCTTCTGGCCGGTCGCGAACCTGGTCACGATCAGCGCGAGGATGATCACCGCGCCGTACGAGGCTTTGATGTAGAAGCCGGACACGCCCTGCAGGCGCAGGATCTGCTCGACCAGGCCGAGCATCAGCACACCGGACAGCGCTCCGAACAGCGTGCCCTTGCCGCCCTGCAGCGAGATGCCGCCGATCACCGCGGCCGCGAAGACCTGGAAGATCATGCCCTCGCCCTGCGTCGCGGCGACGGAGCCGAGCCGTCCGGTCATCAGGATGCCCGCGACCACCGCCAGCACCGAACCGATGATCAGCACGGTCCACACCACGCGGTCCACCCGGATGCCCGCGGCCCGTGCGGCCTCCGAGTTGCCGCCGATCGCGTACAACGAACGGCCCGCGCGCAGGTACTTCAGCACGAAGATGCCCACGGCGTAACAGACGACGCAGATCCACACCGCCGCCGGCAGCCCGAGCCAGGTCGTGGAACCCAGGTACAGGAACGACTCCGGCACGTCGATCAGCGACTTGCCCTCGGTGATCGCGAGCTGCAGACCGCGCAGCATCGTCAGCATGCCCAGGGTCACCATGAACCCGGACAGCCCGACCTTCAGGATCAAAAACCCGTTCAGGCCACCGATCACCACGCCGATGAGCAGGCACAACGGCAACGCCATCCACGCCGCGAGCCCGACGTCGAGCCCGCCCGCCGACGCGGGCACGATCAACGCGACCGCGAGCGCGGGGGCGAGACCGACCGTCGACTCGAGCGACAGGTCCATCTTGCCGACGATCAGGATCATCGCCTGGCCGAGCACCAGCAACGACAGCTCGCTCTGCTGGGTCAGCACCGCGATCAGGTTGCCGGGCGTCAGGAAGATCGGCGACAACACAGCCCCGACGATCAGCAGGATGATGATCACCGGAACCAGCGCCAGGTCCTGATAGCGCGCGAACTGGAACTTCTGCTTCTGCGGCGGTGGTGCCGGCGCCTGCACAGGAGTCATGGCCTTGGTCATTCCGAGCTCATTCCTTCAATAGCGGCGATCAGCTCCTGGTCACGCCAGCCACGAGAAAACTCGCGCACGACAGAGCCGTGGAACATCACCAGAACACGGTCGCAGACCCGCAGGTCGTCCAGCTCGTCGGAGACGACGATCGCCGCCTTGCCCCTGCGCGCCTGCGCGTCGACGACCCCGAGCAGCGACTCCTTGGACTTCACGTCCACACCCGCGGTCGGGTTGATCAGCACCAGCACGGACGGGTCGCCGGCGAGTGCCCGCGCCATCACGACCTTCTGCTGGTTGCCGCCGGACAGGTCGGACACGGGCTGGTCCGGACCGGCGGCCTTGACGTCGTACGAGGCGATCGCGGTGCTGCCGGCGGCACGTTGCGCCGACGGCCACACGAACCGGCTGGCCGTGCTCATCGTCGCGTTCTCCGCGATCGACAGGTCCAGCACGAGCCCCTGGTGGTGCCGATCCCTTGGTACACAGCCGATTCCGGCCTTCAGGGCAGCCGGAACGTCACCGCCGCGGACCTCGGTACCGTCCACCGAGATCGTGCCGGACAACGGCTTGCGCAGCCCGTAGACCGTCTCCGCGAACTCGTGCTTGCCCGACGAGGCACTGCCCGCGAGCCCGATGACCTCGCCGCGCGTCGCCGACAGCGAGATGTCCGAAAAGGACTCCCCGCTCAACGACGACACCGACAGAACCAGTTCCTCGGACGAAGGACGGTCTGCGCCGCTGGGCACGTTGAGCCCGCCCGCCTCACCGGTCATCGCCTCGATCAGGTCCGGTTTGGACATCTCGGCGACCGGCGCGGTGACGATGTGCCGCGCGTCGCGGTAGACCGTCACGGTCTGGCAGACCTCGTAGACCTCCTGCAGGTGGTGGGAGATGAACAGGAACGTCACTCCCTTGTCCTGCAACGACCTCATGCGGTCGAACAGCCGCTCGATCGCCGGGCCGTCGAGCTGCGCGGTCGGCTCGTCGAGGATCACGAACCGCGAGCCGATCGACAGCGCCCGCGCGATCTCCACCAGCTGCCGCTGCTCGACGGTCAACGCGGACACCAGCTCGTCAGGGTTCACCGCGACGTCGTAGGTCTCCAGCAGTTCGGTGGCCTCGCGCTTCAGCTTCTTCCAGCTGATCAGGCCCCCGAAAGTGCCACCGCCGAGGTCCTGCCGGTTGATGAACAGGTTCTCGGCGACCGACAGCTCCGGCACGACGGTCGACTTCTGGTAGACGCACGCGACGTGCCGCCGCCACGCCGCGCGGTCGGCGACGGGCGGCGCGGGCTCGCCGAAGAAGCTGACCTCGCCCGCGTCCGGAACCTGCATGCCGGTGAGGATCGAGACGAGCGTCGACTTGCCCGCGCCGTTGCGACCGACGAGCGCGTGCGACTCACCGGCCCGGATCTCGATGCCCACGTCGTCCAGCGCGAGCGTCCGCCCGAACCGCTTCGTCACGCCACGCGCGGTGGCTGCGAACTCGGTCATTTGGCGATCTGGTTGCCCCAGAAGGCCTTGTCGTCCACGTTCTCCTTGGTGATCAGCGGTGCCGGGAGCTGGTCCTCCAAGCGGCCGCCGCCGACGTCGACGATCGTGGAGTCGTGGTCGGTCTTGCCGGGTGAGAACGTCTTCTTCTCCACGGCCGCCTTGGCGTAGAACAGCGCCCACTGCGCGTAGAGGTCGGCCGGCTGCGACACGGTCGCGTCGATCTCACCCTTGCGGATGGCCTCCAGCTCCGACGGGATGCCGTCGTTGGAGACGATGAAGATGTGCTTGGGGTCGCTCGGCGGGACCAGCAGGTTCTTCTGCTTGAGCACCTGCAGCGTCGGCGCGAGGAACACGCCACCGGCCTGCATGTAGATGCCGTTGATGTCCGGGTGCTGGTTGAGCCTGGTCTGCAGGGCCGCCGACGCCTTCGGGCCCTCCCAGTCGGTGGGCTCCTCGAACACCGTGATGCCGGGGTAGTTCTGCTTCATGCAGGCGGCGAACGCCTCGGAGCGGTCACGGCCGTTGACCGACGACAGCGCGCCCTGGAACTCGACGACCTTGCCCTTGCCCTGCAGCTTGTCCCCGAGGAACTTGCAGGCCTTCTCGCCGTACGCCTTGTTGTCGGCGCGCACGACCATGTACGTCTTGCCCTTGTCCGGCCGGGTGTCGACGGTGACCACCGGGATGCCGGCCTTGTCGAGCCGGTCCAGGGTGGACGCGATCGCGCCGGTGTCCTGCGGTGCCATCACGATCGCCTTGGCGCCCTGAGACTGCAGCGACTGCGCGTTGGCGACCAGGTTCTCCACCTTGTTCTGCGAGTTGGTGGGGTTCAGCAGGTTGATGCCGAGTTCCTTGGCCTTGTCCGGGAAGTACTTGATGTACGAGTTCCAGAAGTCGGAGTCCGCCCGCGGGTGGTCGGCACCGATCGGGCCGACGCCGCCGGCGCCCGTTCCGCTGGCACCACCGCCACAGGCCGTGAGTGTGAGCGCACCGGCGAGCGCGAGGCATACCGCGGCGGTGAGGTTGCGACGCATCATCGTGTCATTTGCCTTTCATGACTGCTGTGTCCTACTTCTGGGGACGCAAGCGAAGGCCGTACATGCCACCGTCGACAGCCAGGATCGTGCCCGCGGTGGAACCGGACAGCGGGCTCGCCAGGTAGGCGATCGCGCCCGCGACCTCATCGGCGGAGACAAGACGCCCGTGCGGCTGGCGTGCCTCCAGCGCGGCCCGTTCGGCGGCCGCGTCCGGCGCCGAGTCGAGCAGACGGCCCACCCACGGGGTGTCCGCCGTGCCGGGAGCGACCGCGTTGACGCGAATGCCTTCGCGCACGTGGTCGGCGGCCATCGCGAGCGTCAGCGAGTACACCGCGCCCTTGCTGGCCGAGTAGAGAGCGCGCTGCGGGAGCCCGGCCCAGGCAGCGATGGAGCAGGTGTTCACGATCGCCGGGGACGGCGACTTCCTCAGGTGCGGCAACGCGGCCCGCGACACGCGCACCATGCCGAGCACGTTGACGTCGAGCACCTTCCGCCACTCGTCGTCGCCGTTGGCCGTGACGTCGCCCTGCGCACCGATGCCCGCGTTGTTCACCACGACGTCGAGGCGTCCGAACCGCTGCACGACCTCGTCGATCGCGGCCTTCACGCTCTCGTCGTCGGACACGTCCGCGCGGATCCCGACCAGCGGGTCCTTGACGTCCGGGTTGAGGTCCAGCGCCACGACCGTCGCGCCGCGCGACGACAGCAGGTTCGCCGTGGCGAGGCCGATGCCGGACGCGCCGCCCGTGACGACGGCGACCAGTCCTTCGAAGTCAGTCACTCTCGCCCTCCATTGCAGTCCACACCGGACCATCGGGGTAGCGGTAGTCGGACAGCGTCTCGTCCTTGAGCTGAGCGGAGAATCCCGGCTCCGCGGGGGCCAGGTAGCGGCCGTTCCGCACGACGGCCGGGTCCAGGAAGTGCTCGTGCAGGTGGTCGACCCACTCGATCACGCGGTCGCCGATCTCGCCGGAGACGGCGACGTAGTCGAAGAACGACAGGTGCCTGACGAGCTCGCACAGGCCGACACCACCGGCGTGCGGGCAGACCGGCACGTCGAACTTCCTGGCCAGCAACAGGATCGCGATGTTCTCGTTCACACCCGCCACCCGGCACGCGTCGAGCTGCAGCACGTCGATCGCGCCGGCTTGGAGGAGCTGCTTGAACACCACGCGGTTCTGCACGTGCTCACCGGTGGCGACCCGGATCGGGGCCAGCGCGTCGGCGATCGCGCGGTGTGCCAGCACGTCGTCCGGTGAGGTGGGCTCCTCGATCCAGTACGGGTTGTACGGCGCGAGCTCCCGCATCCAGCGCACCGCCGTGTCGACGTCCCAGCGCTGGTTCGCGTCCACCGCCACGCGCACCTCGTCACCGACGACCTCGCGGGCGAGCTTCATCCTGCGGACGTCGTCGTCGAGGCTGCCGCCGACCTTCAGCTTGATCATGTCGAAGCCGTCGGCGAGTGCCTGCCTGGCGAGCCCGGCGAGCTTCTCGTCGGAGTAGCCGAGCCAGCCGGGTGACGTCGTGTAGGCCGGATATCCCTCGCGGGCAACGGTTTCCGCGCGTTCGGCCTTGCCGTGCTCGACCTTGCGCAGGATCTGCAGCGCGTCGTCGGGCGTCAGCGCGTCGCTGAGATAGCGGAAGTCGACGAGGCTGACGATCTCCTCCGGCGTCATCTGGGCGAGGAACCGCCAGACCGGCAACCCGGCGCGGCGGGCGGCGAGGTCCCACGCGGCGTTGACGACGGCGCCGATCGCCATGTGCGCGACGCCCTTCTCGGGCCCGAGCCAGCGGATCTGCGAGTCGCCGATCAGCTCGAAGTACAGCTCTCCCAGCGCTTTCGCGTTCTCCGGCACGTCCTTGCCGACGACGTGCGGTGCCAGTGCCTTGATGGCGGCCGCCTGCACGTCGTTGCCGCGGCCGATGGTGAACGCGAGCCCGTGGCCCTCCGGTCCGTCGTCGGTCCGCAGCACCACGTACGCGGCGCTGTAGTCCGGGTCCGGGTTCATCGCGTCGGAGCCGTCGAGCTCGCGGGACGTGGGGAACCTGATGTCCAGGACGTCCAGCGCGGTGATCTTCGGCATCACGCCTGCCCGAGGGTCTGACGTTGCTTGCCGAGGCCCTCGATCTCCAGCTCGACGACGTCACCGGCACGCAGGTACGGCTTCGGCTCGGGCTGGCCGAGCGCCACTCCAGCGGGTGTACCTGTGTTGATGACGTCACCCGGTCGAAGGACGAGGAACTGGCTGAGGTAGCGCACGATCTCCGCCACCGGGAAGATCATGTTCTTGGTGGACGAGTTCTGCTTGATCTCGCCGTTCACCCAGAGCCGCATCTCGAGGCTCTGCGGGTCGGGGATCTCGTCAGCGGGCACGAGGAAGGGGCCGAGCGGGTTGAACGTCTCGCAGTTCTTGCCCTTGTCCCACGTCCCGCCGCGCTCGATCTGGAACTCGCGCTCGGAGACGTCGTGCGAGAGCACGTACGCGCCGACGCAGGCCAGAGCGTCCTCTTCGGACTCGAGGTAGCGAGCGGTGCGCCCGATGACGACGCCGAGCTCGACCTCCCAGTCGGTCTTCACCGACCGGCGCGGGACGAGCACCTCGTCGTACGGGCCCACGATCGTGTCCGGTGTCTTGAGGAACATCACCGGCTCGCCAGGGATCTCCGCGCCGGTCTCCTCCGCGTGGTCGCGGTAGTTGAGGCCGATGCAGATGATCTTGCCGGGATGCGCGAGCGGCGGCCCCGTGCGCAGCCCCTCGGTGTCCAGGACCTCCAGCTCACCGGCTTCGAGCGCGGCACGCACGCGGGCCACCCCGTCGTTCGCGAGGAACGAGCCGTCGATGTCCGGGGTGATCGGCAGGAGGTCGTATGTGGTCCCGTCGTCGGTCCTCACTGCAGGACGTTCATCGCCGACCGGCCCGAGGCGCACAAGCTGCACGGCCGTTCCTCCTCTGCTCACACCGCCGAAATACATCGGATGTATAGCCCCGCGAGGGCACGTTCGTCTAGGTCTCAGTGTGAAGTCGTCCGATGACTGGAGGGTTGATCATGAAGTTGATGGCCGCATCACTCCTGGCGGGCGCACTGCTCACACCGTCCGGCCCCGTTGAGCCTGTAACCGTTTTCGTCGAGCTGACCTCGGTCGCAGCCGCCGACGCGGCGACGGTTGCGCAGGCGCGTTCAGCCCGCGACACGACGTCGGCGCAGGCTTCTCGGGTGGTTTCCCGGTCAGGCGGCCGAGAGGTTGCCCGAACGGCCAACGCCGTACCCGGTGTCGTCCTCTCGACGGAAAAGTCGCGCCTGTCTGCTTTGTCGGCCATGCCGGAGGTGCGTGCCGTCCACCGGATGGTGCCGAAGAAGATCGCCAACGCGCACGCCGTCCGTCTGACCCGGACTTCCGAGGTGTGGAAGTCGCTCGGACGCCTCGGGGACGGCGTGCGCATCGGTGTGATCGACACCGGCATCGACTACCGGCACGCGGACTTCGGCGGCGGCTCGTACCCGAACGCGAAGGTCGTCGGCGGCCACGACTTCGCGGGTGACGCCTACACCGGGTCGTCGGGGTCCGTGCCGGAACCGGACGCCGACCCGCTGGACTGCGAGGGGCACGGCACGCACGTCGCGGGGACCGCGGCCGGGTTCGGCGTGAACCGCGACGGCTCGACGTATCGCGGGTCCTACTCGTCGATCGACCTCGACTCGCTGAGGATCGGGCCGGGAACCGCGCCCAAGGCGTTGCTCTACGCGTTGAAGGTGTTCGGGTGCAAGGGCAGCACGAACCTCACCGCGCAGGCGCTGGACTGGGCGCTCGACCCCAACGGCGACGGGGACTTCGCCGACCGGCTCGACGTGGTGAACCTGTCGCTGGGCAGCGACTTCGGCGCTTCCGACGACCCGGACTCGTTGTTCGTGCGCAAGCTGGTGCAGCACGGGGTGGTCGTCGTCGCCGCTGCCGGCAACGGTGGCGACCTCTACGACGTGGCGGGCTCGCCCGGCAACTCCGCCGAGGCGATCTCGGTGGCCAACAGCCGGGACGCGTTCTCGATGCTGGACGGGCTGGAGGCGGCAGGCAAGCAGTGGCCGGGGCAGTACAGCCTGAACTACAAGGAGTCCTTCGACCTCACGCGGCCCGTCGTGCGGCTTTCGTCCAATGTGGACGGATGTCAGCCGATCTCGGAACCGCTGGACGGGAAGATCGTCTGGTTGGAGTGGGACGACAACGACGCCACGCGTGCCTGCGGTTCCGGTGCTCGCACGGACAACGCGTGGAAGGCAGGGGCGGACGGCGTGTTGCTGCCCACCTCGCTGCCGGTGTTCGCGGCCAAGATCGCCGGAAACGCGCACATCCCGGTGTTCCAGCTGACTTCGGGCGCGTCCACCGCTCTGCGCCCAGCACTGGAGGCCGGGACGTTGACGGTCCACCTGACCTCCGCGCTGAAGCTCGCGGCGCCGTCGGTGGACCCGTCGATCGCGGACACGATCACGCCTTCCTCGTCGCGGTCCCGTTCGTCGATCTCGGTGGCCGCGCCGGGTGACACGATCTTCTCCGCGGCTGCCGGGACGGCCTCGGACGGTGCTTCGCTGGGCGGTACCTCGATGGCGTCGCCGCACGTCGCGGGGATCGCGGCACTGCTGCGCGAGGCTCATCCGCAGTGGACGGTCGCGGAGATCAAGGCCGCGCTGACGAACACCGCTTCCGGCGTGATCCGGTCCGCCGACGGCGTGCGGGAGGCACCGATGCGGGTCGGCGCCGGTCGCGTCGACGGGCTCGCGGCGCTGTCGGCCGACGTGCTGGCGCTGGGCGACGCGTCGTTCGGCACGGTCGAGGTCGGTGGCCCGCTGCTGGACGGCCGAACGGTCCGGGTGGTGAACAAGGGATCCGCTCCTGTCCGCCTGCACGCCCGGTACGAGCCGATCACGTCGGTTCCCGGCGTGTCCTTCCAGGTCACTCCGCCGTACGTGGTGGTGCCGGCGGGTGGGTCGTCGCCGGTGAACGTGCAGCTGCGGATCTCGAACCCGGCGGCGTTGCGCAAGACGCCGGACCCCACGGTGTCGCTGGAGGACGGGCGGCAGTTCCTGGCGGAGGCGTCCGGGCTGGTGATGTTCTCGGGCGACCGGTCGCTGCGGGTGCCGGTGTACGCGGCGCCGAAGCCGGTGTCGCGCCTGAGCGTCGTCGCCGGGCGGGTCGTCGGCCAGGGCCTCGACCAGCAGGACTACCGCGCGCGCATGACCGTCCTGCGGCTCGGCGCCCGCTCCGACCGGCTGCCGGACTGCGGGCAGGGCGTGCAGGACGACTGCGCCGTCAACCGCACGGCCCGCGGCGGCGACCTGAGGTACGTCGGCGCGACGGCGACGCCGGACCTGCTGGCGTTCGGCATCGCCACCTGGAACACGTGGACCAACCTCGGCAGCAACACCAAGCCTCAGGTCCGGTTCTCGGTGGGCGGCAAGGACTTCGTCACCACGGCCGTGAAGCCGACGAACGCCGACGACGAGGTGACGGCCGACATCTGGCTGGCACGCACCGTCGTGGCAGGCACCGACGAGGTCGTGGACGAGCAGCCCCTGAACGGCCTGGACGGCAGCTCCGACACGAACGTGTTCGACAGCGACGTCGTGGTGCTGCCGGTGTCCCGGTCGGTGCTGCCGCAGGGCCCGGTGACCTACACCGTCGGCGTAGACGGCCGTTACACCGCACCGGCGGACTCCGACGAGCTGATCGACGTTGCTCCTTCCGCCGTCTTCTCCTACGAGGTGCTCGTCCCGTCACTGTCCACTGTGGTCCATCCGGGTGATCGGGTTCCGGCTGGATCGTTGGTGCTGTTCCACCACAACGCAACGGGTAACCGCGCGCTGACCAGGTGACACCCGGTTGGGCGTGCCCCAGCGGAGCGTCTCTCGGCATACTCGGTCGATATGGATCTGGTGGTCGGACTCGACGCGGGCGGCACGTCGACCAGGGCGTTGGTGCTGGACCTCGAGGGCGCCCGCCTGGGCCAGGGCGTGGCGGGCGGCGCGAACCCGAACTCGCACCCGCCCTCGGTCGCCGCGGCCCACATAGGCGAGGCGCTGGCCGAAGCCCTGGACGGCCTCGACTCCCGCAAGGTCCGCTCCGGCGTCCTGGGCATGGCAGGCGCCTCGAAGATGTCCGACCCCGCGGTCCTGGAACTCTTCCAGCAGGCCTGGGAAGGCGCGGGCCTGCACTGCCCGATGCGCGTGATCACCGACTGCGAGGCCGCGTTCGCCACCGGCACGTCGTCCCCGGACGGCACGGTCCTGGTGGCGGGCACGGGTTCCATCGCCGGGCGCGTGGAGGGCCACCGCATGGTCGCCCAGTCCGGCGGCTACGGCTGGCTGATCGGCGACGACGGCTCGGCGTTCTGGCTGGGCCGCGAAGCCGTGCGCGCGACGCTGCGGCTGCTGGACCTCGACGCCCCGCTCGAAGGCCTCGCCACGGCGGTGCTGACCGCCGCCGGAGCACGCACCCGCGGTCAGCTGATCAACGCGGTCAACGCCAGGCCGCCCATCGCGCTGGCCCAGTTCGCCCCTCTGGTCAGTGCCGCCTACCACCACGGCGATCCCGAAGCGCTGACGATCGTGGCCTCGGCCGCCCGGCTGCTCGCCAACACGGCTTCTGCTGTCCGCTCACCGTCCGACACCTCCCCGATCGTGCTGGTCGGCTCGCTGATCAAGACCCCCGTCGGCACGCATCTGAAGCAGGAGCTGCTCACTCGCTGCAACGCTCAGGTGATCATGGCGACCGAGGGGGCGGCGGGTGCGGCCTGGCTCGCGGCCGTCGACGTGCTCGGACCGGGGGCTCCACGCCCGGCCTAGTCCGCCAACAGCCGGCGCACGTGTGCCAGGACTTCGTCCTCCCGCCCCGACAGCCAGGTCACCACGGCATCCGCGAACTGGAGAGCGTTCGGATCGCCCAGCTCCGTGAAGACGGCCCGCACCGCGGCAGCGCGTTCGTCCGACGGCGGGTGGGTCCGCTCGATCACTCCGTCGGGCAGGTCGTAGATCTCCTGCTGCACCCTGGTGATGAGGTGGTCCAGCGCCAGGAAGAGGAACGGTCCGGCGACCGCGAGCGCTCGGTGCAGGAAATCCGCCGACGGGTCCAGGCCGCGCAACAACAGCAGCGCCGCCAGCTCGTCCGCCTCGTGCTCTCGGCGCAGGCTCTCGGCCCGCCAGTCCCGGATGTCGTGGTGCCCCGTCGTCTCGTGCAGGTGTCCGGCGAGGAGATGGCCGAACTCGTGGCCCACGGTGAAGTTCACGGCAGAACTGGCCATGAGGAAGCCGAACATGCCCCGTTCGTCGAACGGTGTCGACAACCGTTCGGGCAGGCGCACGCCGTCCTGGGCCAGGTAGGTGACCAACGACTCCGCGAACACGGTGGTGGCCGAGACGCGCTGCTGTTCCTGGCTCGGTGTCGCCGTCGCCCTGGTGATGCGCCCGTCGGGCGTCCTGCCGAACGTCAGCAGGGAAGCGCCGATCGCCGTGCCCACCCGATCGAGCAGTGTCAGCAGGCCGGTGTTGAGCAGAATCAGCGTGCCGGTCCGGCCTGCCACTGCCTGCGCGTTGAACGACCGGTGCGGGTATTCGCCGACGTACACCTCACCCGGCAGTTCGAGGCCGCCTGCGGCCAGCGCCCTGCGGATGTTCTGGTGGGCCTCGTCGAACCGGTTGTGGTACGGCTGCCGGTAGTCGTTCGCCCGGAGTTCGTCGAGGAAGTCGTTCCCGAGGAACTCGCGATCGGTCTCGCTGAGCCGCTCGACGAACTCGCGGACGAGTTCGGGATCCGGGGGATCGAGCAGGTGCGCGAACCCGTGGCGGGCCAGCAGGTCGCGGTACTCCTGCTCCACGGGAGAGGGCGGGCCGGTCACCTGGACTCCCTCGCGGCGCGGACGGCGATCTCCGGATTCTCGGAGTGCTCGGCGATCCGGTAGAACTTGCGGGCCCTCCGGCGCTTGCCCCGGTGCGCCCAGTACCGCCCCAGGTTGAACGCCGCCAGCCTGCTCGTCTCCAGAGCGCCGCAGCTGTGGGCGTAGTCCCACAGCTCACGGGCCCGCTCCCAGTTCCCGGCCTCCTCCTCCAGCGCGCCGAGGTTCAGCGCGGCGTCGGGCGAGGCCACCTCGTCCTCGAGCGCGATCACGCGTTCGTAGGCGTCGCGAGCTCCGGTGCGGTCGCCTCGGTCGTGGCGCGACATGCCGACGCGGAGAGCGGCCAGCGCCTGCAAGGAGCCTGTGCCGCAGTCCACGGCTCGCTGGTACGCCCGCTCCGCGGCGTCGACCTCGCCGATCTTCTGGCGGGCGCTGCCGAGGAGGAGGTTCGCCGCCGCCCGCAGCTCCGCGTCCGGCGCGTCCGCTGCCTGCCGGTACCACCGCGCGGCGGACCGGTGGTCCTGCTCCGACTCCCAGAGCTGCCCGAGGCGCAGCGCGGCCTGGAACGACTCCCGGCCACCGGTGCCGGCGCACACCTCGAACGCACGCCTGGCCTGGTCGAGGCGACCGTCCTGCTCAGCCTTGTCACCGACGGTGAACGCGACGCCGGCCTGCGCCGAGTCCGTGATCAGCCGGCACATCCGCTGCTTCTCCTGATCGGCTTGCTCGGCCAGCTGCCGGCGCAACCGCTGCGCAGCGCTCGAAGTACCGCGCGAGGCGTTCTCCTGCTTGCCACCGAACCCTGCGTACCCGCCGTCCGGCCCGGTCGCGAGGTTCCACGTCCCGGTGCCGCTCTCGACGTGCTGGATGTCGACCGTGTCCGCGACCAGGTAGAACTCCTCGGTGCGCACCCCGCACAGCGGGCACGTCGTCCCGGCGACGGACAGGATGAAATCCCTGCTCTGGCTCTCGTTGTGCACCACGCGGTAGGCCACGCAGTGGAAGCACTCGCAGGACATCGCGCCCAACAGCACCAGTTCCCCCAGCGGTCACTTCCGGTCGACGCGCCACCGGCCTGCCGCCTCGTCCCAGAAGATCCGGACCTTGTCCGGCTTCTTCCGGTTCTTGGCCGTGAGCCCGTCGAGATCGAGTTCGGCGAGGGCGCGGATCGCCTCGTCCGACATGTCCGGCTTGGCGTACAGGACCGCCTTCGCACCGGGGTCGTCGTCCTTGACGATGAGCAGTTGTCCGGGACCGTCACCGCTCTTCGTCCGCGCCTCCCGGAACAGACGCCGCAGCAGCGTCCGGGTCGCGTCGTAGGAGTCCTGGGCCGCCCTCTTCGCCAGCTCCTGCACGAACGGCACGATCGCAGCGGTCATCACCGCCGTCGTGATCATGGTCCCCAGTGCCTGAGGCGGCTTGTCCTGCGCGGCAACCACCGGATCCCGATCCTCAGATCGTTGATCTTCCACCGTCATGGGCTCCCCTCCCACTGAGGTTGTCACCCATCGTGACGGTTTGTCCGGCAAATCCGCAATCACGTGAGGCGTGAGTGCATGGAGCCTGGACAGCTAAGAGGCGGGCACCTGCGGATGCCGGAAGCCGGGATGGCCCGCGGGCAGCGCCCGCCGCAGCAGCCATCCCGACACCAGGATGCAGACGATCTGCAGCGGCCACGACAGCACCGCCCGCACCGTGGCGAGCCAGACGACCTGGGCGTCGAGCCACAACGGCGTGAACACGGCGACCCGCAGCACGTACTGCCCCACCCAGGCCCACGACGCGACTGAGTAGGCGCGCAGAAGGGCAGGATCTCGACGCCACCGCGTCTTCTGGCCCAGCAACGTCCCCACCACGACGCCGAGCAACGGCCAGCGCACCGCGATCGAGCCCGCCCACGCCAGGGCCGAGGCCACGTTGGACAGCAGCTGGATGAGGAAGAAGTCCTCGACGCGCCCGGTGTAGAGCGCGATCAGCGACGCCGCCACGACGAGCAGCACCGACAGCACCACGGCACGGGGTTTCTCGCCGCGCACGAAGCGCACGACGCCGATGACCACGCCGCACAGCACGGCGGCGACGGCTCCCGCGCCGATCGAGTGGCCCCACAGCAGCCAGCCCGCGACGAACGCCAGAGGCGGCAGGGAGGCGTCGAGGGCGCCGCCCCGGCCTCCGAGCAGTGATGCGAGCGACTCCTGGCGCACGTCCGTCATGCTTCCAGACTGCCTTAGGTGAACCTAAGTCAGGTAACGGACCCATATCGGGGATTGACCGCGGTGAACCAGGTCACTACCGTCTACGGAAATCGTCTGGAAAGTTAACAGACAGGAGCGACCTAATGCGTGCCGGAAGCCCACGACTGCTGCGGGAGATCAACGACCGCGCAGCCATCGAGGCTCTGCTGCGCAACGGGCCGCTGACCAGGTCGGAGTTGGAGGGCCTGATCGGTCTCTCCAAGCCGGCGACCGCACAGCTGCTCACCCGGCTGGAAACCGCCGACACCGTGGTCCGCAACGGACTGCGCGGTGGTGGACGCGGGCCTCGTGCCCAGCTGTGGTCGGTCAACGGGGCCCTCGCGCACATCGCGGCAGTCGACCTCACCCCCGAGACGGTCGACATCGCGATCGCGGACATCTCCGGCACCGTGCTCACCGAGCACAAGGCGCCGATGCCCGCCAAGCACGGTGTGCTCGAGGCGTTCGTGAGCGCGGTCGGCAAGGCGTGCGGGCAGGCAGGCCTGCAGCCCGACCAGCTGCTGCACGTCGTGGTGGGCTGTCCCGGCGCGGTGAACCCCGCGAACGGCGAGCTCGCCTACGCGCCACATCTGCCCGGCTGGTGCGGTTTCGACATGCCCGGCCGGTTGCGGGAGCAGCTCGCGACCTCGGTGAGCGTCGAGAACGACGTCAACCTCGTCGCGCTGGAGGAGATGGTCGCCGGACGGGCCACCGAGGTGCGCGACTTCGTCGTCATCTGGCCCGCCGACCTCGTCGGTGCCGCCGTCGTGATCAACGGAGTGCTGCTCAAGGGCGCTTCCGGTGGTGCGGGCGAGATCGACGGGCTGATGATCCCGGACCGCGCCTCCGCCGACACCGACACCGACCGCTCCGGCGGCACGTTCGGTGAGCTGCTCAGCAACGCATCGATCTGCAGGCTCGCCAGGGCTCACGGGCTCGCCGCGCGCAACGGTCACGGTGCCGTGCGCAAGGCGCTGGCCGCGGGGCCGGCGGGCCGGGAGTTCCTGGTCGATCTCGCCAGGCGCATCGCCACGGGCGTGGCCAGCGTCGTCGCGGTGCTCGACCCGGAACTCATCCTCCTGTCCGGCGACATCGCCCAGGCAGGGGGAGCCACGCTGAACGATCTCGTCGCCGCGGAACTGCGGCAACTGGTGGTGCCGAGGACGCCTGTCCAGCTGGCCCTGGTGACCGGGAAGCCGGTGCGCAGCGGCGCACTGCACTCGGCGCTGGCCGTCGCACGCGAGCAGGTGTTCGGCCTGCCGGCAGCCACCACGGCTCCATTCCGCGGCCCTGTGGTCGCCGGGTCCCCACGTTGATCGAGAAGGAGTGCACATGCGCAAGCACACCCGTGCTGCCTTGCTCTGTGTCGCCGCAGGAATGGCTACAGCGCTGACCCTCACCGCATGTGCGGCGGGCAAGGGTGGCGGCGCCAGTTCCGACGCCGCAGCTGCTCCTGGCAAGGACGACAAGCTGACCCTCACGGTCTGGAGCAACTACTCCGACCGCGAGTACGAAGAGGTCACCAAGGCTCTCAAGACGTTCAACAAGAAGTTCCCGAACATCGAGATCAAGCACGAGGGCTCGCAGGACGACGACAAGATCACCGCGGGCATCCGGTCGGGCAACACGCCTGACGTCGCGCTGTCGTTCACCACCGACAACATCGGCCAGTTCTGCTCCTCCGGCGCGTTCCAGCCGCTGAAGGCCTACATCGAGCGCGACAAGGTCGACCTCAACCAGATCTCGCCCGCGGTCCGCGAGTACACCGAGTACAAGGGCAACCGCTGCGCGATGCCCATGCTCACCGACGTCTACGCCATGTACTACAACAAGGACATGATGTCGGCGGCCGGCGTCACGGCCCCGCCGAAGACGCTGGACGAGCTGTTCGAAGCCGCGAAGAAGCTGACCAAGAAGGCGCCGAACGGCGACATCGAGGTCGCGGGTTACCTGCCCACGATGGGCTTCTACGCCAACCGCCCGACCATCCTGGCTCCGTCGTTCGGCGCCGAGTGGGAGAAGGACGGCAAGTCGGCGCTCGCCTCCTCGCCCGGCTTCACCGAGATGATGACGTTCCAGAAGAAGCTCGTGGACTTCTACGGCTTCGACGCGCTGGAGCGCTTCCGCGCCGGTCTGGGCCAGGAGTACTCGGCTGACCACGCGTTCCACCAGGGCAAGATCGCGATCATGATGGACGGCGAGTACCGCACCGCCTTCCTCAAGGCGCAGGCGCCGCAGATCAAGTTCGGCACGGCTCCGTTCCCGACCTGGAAGCCCGCCGACTACGGCACCGCGTTCACCACCGGCACGATCATGGGAATTCCCAAGGGCGCCAAGAACCCCGGTGCCGCGTGGGAGCTGATCAAGCACCTGTCGTTCGACACCGACACGATCGTCGACCTGTCCAACGCCATCAAGAACGTGCCGAGCACCAAGGCCGCGATGGAGAGCCCGAAGCTCGAGGTGGACGAGCAGTTCAAGACGTTCATCGACCTCGCAAAGAGCGACAAGCTCAAGGGCAACCCGGTCACCCCGATCGGTGACGCGCACATCAAGGCGGTCACGGACTTCGCGGTGTCGTACACCTCCGGCAAGGTTCCGGACCTGGCCGCCGGTCTGAAGGAAGTCGACAAGAACATCGACGACCAGATCGCCAAGAGCGGCAAGTAGGGATTCGCACGATGACCGCCACGCTCGGCGCCCGTCCCGCCCCCGGCAGGGGGCGGGCACGTGCCCGCCACCGTCTCACCGTGCTCGGGTTCATGGCCCCGGCCATCATCGGCTTCGTCCTGTTCTTCGGCTACCCGCTGGTCGCCACGGTCGTCTTCTCGTTCACGAAGTACGACCTGATCAACGCGCCGGAGTTCAACGGCCTCGACAACTACGCGTACATGTTCAAGGATCCCTTGCTGACCAAGGCGATCGCGAACACGCTGTGGTTCGTCGTGGTGCTCACGATCGCACGCACGGTGTTCGCGCTGGGCGTGGCATCGGTCATCGCTCGTCTGAAGTCGGGCGTGGGGTTGATCCGCACGCTCTGCTACCTGCCCTCGCTGGCGCCGCCGGTGGCCGCGACACTCGTGTTCTTCATGGTGTTGCGCCCCAACGGCGGCCCGGTGGACAACCTGCTCGGCGTCTTCGGGATCGACTCGCCGCTGTGGTTCTCGGACCCGGCGTGGGCCAAGCCCGGCATCACCGCGATCATGCTGTGGATCTCCGGCGACCTGATGATCATCATCCTGGCGGCGATCCTCGACGTGCCGCAGGAGCAGTACGAGGCCGCCGAGCTCGACGGCGCGGGCCCGATCCGGCGCTGGTGGCACGTCACGCTGCCGACGATCTCCCCGGTGCTGCTCTTCGGCATCGTGAACTCGGTGATCCTCGCGTTGCAGCTCTTCACGCAGGCGGTCGTCGCGGGGTCGGCCGGCTCGGGCGCCGCGGACGCGACGGGATCGACCAAATATCTCGGCTTCCCGGACAACTCCACGCTGACGTTCCCGGTTTACCTGTACACGCAAGGCTTCCGCTACTTCGACATGGGCTACGCGGCCGCGATGGCCACGGTCCTGTTCGTCATCTCGTTCGCCGTGACCATCGTGCTGGTGCAGCGGATGCGCAAGAACTCCACCGCCGAGGAAGGAGGTCCGGGAGCATGACCGCCACGCTGACCAAACCACCGGTCGACGTCACCGCGGACCCGGAGCAGCCGGCACGCAAGCGCGATGTCGGCGGTTTCCTGAACTGGGTCGCCACGCACGCGATCGGCCTCGCGCTCGGCCTGATGTTCGCCACGCCGGTGGTGTTCGTCTTCCTCACCGCGGTGATGTCCGACGACCAGGCGTTCACCGCGGACCTGTGGCCGCGCGAGTGGCACTGGGAGAACTTCGTCGAGGTCTTCGACAAGGCCCCGCTGCTGCAGTATCTCGTCAACAGCCTCACGTACTCGCTGCTCGCGACCGCGGGCATGCTGATCTCGTCGATCCCCGCGGCCTACGCGCTCGCGAAGCTCCAGTGGCGCGGCCGGAACCTGGCCTTCCTGCTCGTCATCGGCGCGATGATGCTGCCACCGCAGGTCGTGGCCGTGCCGCTGTACGACACGTGGTCCTCGCTCGGCCTGACGGGCACGCTGTGGCCGTTGATCGTGCCGTACTTCCTGTTCGACGCGTTCAGCATCTTCCTGCTGCGCCAGTTCATGCTCACCATCCCTCAGTCCTATGTGGACGCGGCAAGGGTGGACGGCTGCTCGGAGTTCCAGGCGCTGGTCCGGATCATCGTGCCGATGGCGAAGCCCGGCATCGCGGCCACCGCGCTGTTCTGCTTCCTCTTCACCTGGAACGACTACTTCGGCCCGTTGCTCTACACCGGCGAGGTGAAGGACCAGTGGACGTTGTCGCTGGCCCTGGCGACGTTCAAGGGCATGCACATCGTCCAGTGGAACTCGTCGATGGCGGTGACGTTCCTGACGATGATCCCGGCCGTCGTCCTATTCGTCTTCGCCCAGAAGTCGTTCGTCAAGGGAATCACGTTCACGGGAGTCAAGGGATGAAACTCACCGTCGTCGGTGGCGGGTCCACCTACACACCTGAGCTGATCGACGGCATCGCCGGCCGTCGCACCAGCCTGGCGGTGGACGAGATCGTCCTCGTCGACCCGGACGAGCACCGCCTGTCGATCGTCGGCCCGTTCAGCCAGCGCCTGCTGGAGCACGCGGGTCACCCGGCGAAGGTGCGCACCACCACGTCGCTCGAAGAAGGCGCCGAGGGCGCGTCCGCGGTACTGCTGCAGCTGCGCGTCGGCGGCCAGGCCGCGCGTGCTTCGGACGAGACGTTCCCGCTGACCTGCGGGTGCGTCGGCCAGGAGACCACCGGCGCGGGAGGCCTCGCCAAGGCCCTGCGGACCGTGCCGGTGGTCCTGGACATCGCGGACAGGGTGCGTCGCATCGCCGGGCCCGACACGTGGATCGTGAACTTCACGAACCCGGTCGGCATCGTGACGCGGGCGCTGCTGCAGCACGGGCACAAGGCGATCGGCCTGTGCAACGTGGCGATCACGTTCCAGCGCTGGACCTCCGGCCTGCTCGGCGTCGACCCGTCCACAGTGGAGCTGGAGCACGTCGGCCTGAACCACCTCACGTGGGAGCGCGGCGTCTACGTCGACGGCGTGGACCGGCTGCCGGAGCTGCTGTTCGACCACGTCGAGGGGCTCGCCGAGCACATCGGCATCGACGGCGCGTTGATGCGGCGCCTGAACATGGTTCCGTCGTACTACCTGAACTACTTCTACAACCACGACGCCGTCGTGAAGAAGCAGCAGACCGAGCCGCCGCGCGCCGAAGTCGTGGCAGCGGTGGAGAAGGAGCTGCTCGACATCTACGGCGACCTGTCGGTCGTGACGAAGCCGGAACAGCTCTCGCAGCGCGGCGGCGCCTACTACTCCGAGGCGGCCGTGCAGCTGGTGCACGCCCTGACGGGCGGCGACGAGGCCGAAAAGCACGTGGTGAACGTGCAGAACAACGGCACGCTGCCGTTCCTGCCGGACGACGCCGTGATCGAAGTCACGTCCACTGTGGATTCTTCTGGTGGCGTGCCGCTGCCGGTCCGCCCCGTGGAGCCCTCCATCTCCGGCCTGATCTCGCACGTGACCGCGTACGAGTACCTGGCACTGGAGGCGGCGCTCCACGGCGGTCGCGACCGCGTGGCGAACGCGCTGCTCGCCCACCCGCTGATCGGCCAGCACGCCATCGCGGACCAGCTGGCCGACGAGCTGATCGCGCAGAACCGCGATCTGCTGCCGTGGGTGAAGGGAGCCTGAAACCGATGACCGACCGGGTGCTCGCCATCGACGGCGGGAACAGCAAGACCGCTGTGCTGCTGGTCGATGCGGACGGCAAGGTGCTCGCGCAGGTGCGCGGGCCCGGCGCCCCGCCGCAGACCGTGGGCATGAAGCGCGGACTCGACGTGTTCGAGGGACTGGCACGCGAGGCCGCAGCTCAGGCGGGACTGTCCCCCGACGAGCCGATCGCCGCACACACGGCCGCCTTCCTCGCCGGGGCCGACCTGCCCCGCGAGGAGGAGGACCTGACGCGCGCGATCTCCGAGCGAGGCTGGTCCACGACGACGTTCGTCGGCAACGACACGTTCGCCCTGCTGCGCGCGGGCACCACGTCCGGCGTCGGTGTCGCCGTGGTGTGCGGCGCCGGCATCAACGCCGTCGGCGTGGCCCACGACGGCCGCACCCACCGCTTCCCCGCCCTGGGCGCCATCTCCGGCGACTGGGGCGGCGGCGGCCAGCTCGGCAACGACGCACTGTGGCACGCGGTCCGCGCGGAGGACGGTCGCGGCAAGCCCACCGAGCTGCTGCCCGCCCTGCTGGAGCACTACGGCGAGAAGTCCATCCTCACGGTGGTCGAGAAGATCCACTTCGAGGAGATCGCACTCGACCCGCACGCGCTGTGCCCCCTGGTCTTCGAGGTCGCCGCCCGCGGCGATGCCGTCGCGCTGGCCCAGGTCGACCGCCTGGTCGAGGAGATCGTGCTGCTCTCCACCGTCTCCATGCGCAAGCTCGACCTGTTGGACGAGCCGGTGGACGTGATCCTCGGCGGCGGCGTCCTGACCAACACGGGCGAGGTGGTGGTGGGCCCTGTCCGCGAGAAGGTGCTCGAGGCCGCCCCGCTCGCCCAGGTCCGAGTCGTCGACGTGCCCCCGGTGGTGGGCGCCGCGCTGGCCGGACTCGACTTCATCGGTGCCTCGCCGGGCGCGGAGCTGAGGCTGCGCTCGGCCTACGACGATCACCAGCCCGCCGCGGCGTCCCCGCTGGACGTGGCGGCGAGCGGGTGAGGTGAAGACCCCGTCTCAGGGGGTAGATCGGCGGCGGCGCCCCCTGAGACGGTCCCAACCCCACTGCTCGGGGCAGATCGGCGGCGGCGTCCCGGGCAGTGGTCCCAACCCCTTTCCGAGGGGGAGCTGATCGGCGGCGGCGCTCCCCCTCGGAAAGGTCCCAACGGCCCCCGCAGCGACGTCACGCGCCGACGTCGCTGCGGGGGTTTTCCGTTGGGGCGGAAGACGAGCTCTGCAGAGGCTCGGACGAGATCGCCGGCAGCGACACCGACGGCACCACGGTCGTCACCACCACGCTCGACCGCGGCTCGGCGGCCTCCGGCGTGACGACCGGATTGGAATGCGGCGGCGGGGTCACCACCGGCCGGGCGGAGGACGGCCGCGAGGGCGCCACCTTCACCGCCGACGGCACCGGCGTGAACTCCATGGGCGGCTGATCCCCGCCGAGCTGAGCCACCTCGGGCTCCTCGGCGCCGCCACCACCCGAGGGCCCTGGCCCCGGCACGACACCGGTGGACATCGCCAGCCCCGCGAGCACGCCGACTGTGACAAGCGCTACACCCACCGAAAGGGAAGGAAGCGGCAAACCAGAACGCACGCGCCAGAAGGTAGCGACCGAATGAGACGAATCCCCCGGATCTCCTCGGATCCACCTCAAGCTTCGCTCGATCGAGTGGTAAAAGAATCGTCACCCAGAGCGAACGAAACTTACGATGCCGTAACCGACGGTGGCGTAACCAGCGGTTGGTTGTGCATGCTAACCAGTCGCCTGCGATCGGGAGCCGCGGGCGGGGCAGGTCAGGCAGGAGTCGCGTTAGGTGAGGGGGATGTTGTGCTGCTGCGATGGAACAGTCTCGTGTCCCTGGGGGACAGCTTCACCGAGGGCATGGACGATCCAGGCCCGGGAGACACCTACGTCGGGTGGGCCGACCGGCTGGCGGGGATGATCGCCGCGAAGGCGCCTGAGTTCAGGTACGCCAACTTCGCGATCAGAGGCAAGATGCTGCAGGAGATCGTCGACGAGCAGGTGCCGCTCGCGATCTCGCTCAAACCGGATCTGGTGACGTTCTGCGGGGGCGGAAACGACATCCTGGTCCCGAACAGCGATCCGGACGCGCTGGCCGAGGTCTACGAGGTGGCGGTGGCGGACCTCCGGTCGGCCGGGTGCGACGTCGTGATCTTCACCGGCTTCGACACGCGCGCCACGCCGTTGCTGCGCAGCATCCGCGGCAAGGTCGCGATCTACAACTCGCACCTGTGGTCGATCGCCGAGCGGTACCACTGCCGGATGGTCGATCTCTGGTCGATGCACGTGCTGCACGACCGGCGCGCGTGGAGCGAGGACAGGCTGCACCTGTCGCCAGAGGGGCATCAGCGGGTCGCGCTCAAGACGGCGGAAGTGCTGGGGCTGACGGACGACCACTCGTGGAACGAGCCGTGGCCCGCGCTTGAGCAGACGGACTGGGTGACGCAGCGGAAGGCCGATCTGAAGTGGGCCCGCGAGCACGTGGTGCCGTGGATCGGCAGGCAGCTGCGGGGCGAGTCGATGGGTGACGGCCTGGCGCCGAAGCGGCCGGAGCTGCTGCCCGTCGCCAGGGCCACCGGCGAGAACTTCCAGTGACGAAAGCGGCCCGACCGGCACTCTCCCCCGAATGCCGGTCGGGCCTTCTCGTCGCAGGCGCCTTACCCCCTCGGTAATCCCCCACTCGGCGGCCTGCACCTCCCACATTCCCATGTTTTGGGACCAGACGACTAAACGGTGGCTAAACCTCCGAGGACAACGAGTCCAGAGCGGTCCTCACCTCGACCGCGCGGGCCGAGTTGACCTGCGTGTACAGGCGCAGCGCCTCGGTCAATTCCGCTGCTGCCGCAACCCATTCCGCCCGCCGGAGCAACACCCCGCCGAGCACCTGGCGACCGAACCCCTCCAGGTACGTGGCCTCGGCGACGGCGGCCTGGTCGACGACCTGCCGCGCCAACGACTCGGCCTGGTCCAGTGACCCCGCTTGCAGGTGCAGCTCGGCCAGGTTGGCCAGGCCCCTGATCAACGCGATCTGGTCGCCGGACCGCCGGTACACCTCGACGGCGTGGGCTTGGTGCTGCAGCGCGACGTCCACGCGGCCACGGGCCTGTTCGACCTGCGCCACGTTGTTGAGCCCGTGGCCCTCGCCGACGACGTCACCGGACTGCTGCGCGAGCTGCACCGACTCCCAGAAGTGCAGCAACGCCTCGTCGTGG
The DNA here is from genome assembly GCF_014648475.1 of Lentzea flava. Lineage (GTDB taxonomy): Bacteria > Actinomycetota > Actinomycetes > Mycobacteriales > Pseudonocardiaceae > Lentzea > Lentzea flava. The sequence continues at coordinate 31,927 of NZ_BMRE01000053.1, forward strand.
TGCTCCAGCCGGAACAGCACGTCCGCGAGCTGGGCGAGCGTCAGCACCAGGTACTGGCGCTCGCCCAGCTCCGTCGCGAGCCGGTGCGCGCGGCGAGCGTCCGGCAGCAGGACTGGACGTCCGAGCCTCGCGTTCGTCGTGTAGGTCGTGTCCAGCATCAGGACCTGGCCGAGGCGGCTCCCCGTCACCTCGGCCGCGGCCAGGCCGAACCCGACCAGCGCGACCCACTCCCCGGTGAGCGCGCGCACGGTCGCGTAGTGGTGCAACAGCCTGACGAGCTGCCACACCTGGTCGTGCAGGCCCGCTTCGGCGGCCGCGTGCACGACCGCCACGATGTTGGGCCACTCCTGGTCGAACCAGGCGATCGGGTCGCCGTACGCGGGCAGCGCGGTGGAACCGTTGTCGCCCAACGCGAAGTCGAGCCCGTCGCGCGCCGGCCGGATGGCGCGGCGGACGTGGTCGCACGCGACGAGGTAGTAGTTCACCAGGCGCCGCAACGAGTCCAGGTCCGGGCGGCCTGCTCCCCGCACGTACAGCCGCACCAGCTCGTGCATCGTGAAGCCGTCCGGCCACGGTTCGGCCAGCAGGTTCACGCCGACCAGCTGGGCCAGCCGGTCGCGCGCCGAGTCGACGTGCGTGCGCGTCAGCGCGGCCACGGCGTGCGAGGACATCCAGCGACCCGGCGCCATGCCGACGGACTTGAACACCTCGCCGAGCTCGGACGGCAGGTCGCGGGTCGACAGGTCCAGCGCCCGCGAGACCCCCACGCCTGCCTCAGGTAGGTCCAAGCCGCGCAACCGGTGCCCGTCGTCGGCCAGCTCCCCCACCAGCTCCTCGATCGTCCACTCCGGACTGATCACGAGCTTGGCCGCGGCCACCCGCAGCGCCAGCGGCAGCCCTCCGCACAGCTCGGCGAGCTTTCTGGCGGCCACCGGGTCCTCCGCGGACAACGGCTTGCCCAGCACGTCGTCCACCAGCTCGCGCGCGGCCTCGTCGTCCAGCGGCCCGAGCTTGCGCACCCGAGCGCTGTTCGTGACGACCAGCCGTTCCAGCTTCGACCGCGACGTCACCAGCACCACCGAGCCCGAGCCCGGCGGCAGCAGCGGCTGCACCTGCTCGAAGCCCGTCGCGTCGTCCAGCACCACCAGCACACGGCGGCGGTTCAGCAGCGACCGGTACAGCCCGACGCGGTCCTCCACCGCGACCGGCACGCCGTCGGCGGGAACGCCCAGCGCCACCAGGAACCTGGTCAGCACTTCGCCGGGCTCGGTGTCGCCGAGCGACGCGAACAGCACGCCGTGCGGGAACATCTCGGAGTTCTCGTGCCCCCACGTGATCGCGAGCGCGCTCTTGCCGACACCGGGGGCGCCGGTCAGCACCACCACGGTCGTGCCGAGCAGGTTCCTGGCCGCGCACACGTTGTCCAGCCACGCCTTGTCGTCGTCACGGCCGAACAACCGGGATGCGGAGGCGGGCAGCAGCGCGGGGGCCACGATGCCCGCACGCGGCGCGACGGGACGCGACTCGACCGGGCCGATCAGGCTGAGCGCCGGGTCGTCGCGCAGCACCTGCTCGTGCAGCAACCGCAGCTGCGGACCGGGATCGATGCCGAGCTCCTCACTGGCACGGCGCTGGAACCGTTGGTACGCATCGAGAGCGTCGGCCCGCTGCCCAGACCGGTACAGCGCGCGCATGCTGTGCGCTACCAGACGTTCCCGGTACGGGTACTCGGTGCACAGGCCCCTCAGCTCGCCCACCAGCTCCAGGTGGCGGCCCAGCTCCAGCTCGGCGTCGATGCGCTCCTCCAGCGCCGACAGCCGCAGCTCCTCCAGATCGGAGGTCATCGGGTCACCCGGCACGTCGGCGAGCACCGGCCCGCGCCACAGACCCAGCGCCTCGCGCAGCAAGCCCGCCCTGATGGCGGCGGGCTTGCCGCGGGAGGACGCCACGAGCTGCCGGGCGCGGTGCAGGTCGAGACGCCACGGGTCGACGGTCAGCTGGTACCCGGTCGGCGTGGTGCGGATGACCGCAGAGCCGGACGGGTCGGCCTCCTCCAGCACCTTGCGCAACCGCGAGACGTACCCGTGCACGATCGTCCGCGCGGTTGCAGGCGGCGAGTCCGTCCACAGCGCGTCGACGATCTGGTCGATCGAGACGGGTCGGTTCGCCTCGACGACCAGCATGGCCAGCAGCCCGCGCATGCCGCGACGGCCCAGCTGGATCAGCCGGCCGTCCGCGAGCACCTGGAGTGGACCGAGCACGCCGAACTCGAGTCCGGTTTTGCTCCGCATGCCCCTCCCTCACGCCCGCTGACCTCGTCACTTCAACAGGTGCGAGAGCCGGGGTCTCAGATACAAGTGCGGTTCAAGTTCGCGGGACGCTACTGTTCAACCGTGCCGCGAGATCGTGACTCCGTGGTTGACCGCGGCGCCGGGTGCCTCCTCGGCGGCGCTCTCGGTGATGCGCTCGGTGCACCGGTGCAGTACCTCGGCTGGGCCGACATCCAGCGCGAACACGGTGCCGGCGGCGTGCTCGCACCACCGAAGCCCGCCCTCGTCACCGACGACACCCAGCTGACGCTCTTCACCGCCGACGGCTACCTCCGCGCGTGGGTGCGCGGGAAGCGCACCGGCGAGTGGGAGCCGTCGGAGATGGTGTGGCACAGCTACCGGCGCTGGTTGATCACCCAGCAGCAGCCGGCCCCCGAGCAGGGGGCGGTGGGGCTGCTCGCAGACGAACGGCTGTACGAGAGCCGGTCGCCGGGTTTGACGTGCCTGCGCGCGCTCGCCGCGGAAACCATGTCCACACCGCAGAACCCGCACAACGAGTCGTCCGGCTGCAACGGCGTCACGCGCACCGCGCCTGCCGGTTTCGCACCGTCCGCGGCGATCGCCTACGACCTGGGCTGCCGGTTCGCGGCGATCACCCACGGCGGGACCGGCGGCTGGGTGTCCGGCGGCGCGCTCGCGTTGCTGATCCACCTGCTCGCGGTGAAGGGCAGGCCGTTGCGCGAGGCGATCGACCAGGTCATCGGCCGCGTGCTGCGCGACGACACGTACACCGCGACGGTGCTGACGCGCGCCGTGGTGCTCGCGGAGGAGCACGACGGCGAGTCGTCCGTGCGCGTCGACCGGCTAGGCAGCGGCTGGACCGGTCCGGAAGCGCTGGCGATCGCGGTCTACACCGTGCTCACCCACCCGAAGCCCGTGCAGTTCGTGGACGCGATGCGCGCTGCCGCCAACCACTCCGGCGGCAGCGACGCGACGGCGGCGCTGACGGGCAACGTGCTAGGCGCGTTGCACGGCACCGAAGCTCTGCCCCGCGACTGGCTGAGCGGCCTGGAACTCGTGGACCTCCTGGACGAGATGGGCCGCGACCTGGGCCGCTCCGCCGTGAACCTCGACTTCAACGAGGACCGCTACGCTTAACCCCCTGCTGCTTTCGGCACGCGGGGCCCCACGTTCCCCAGAAGGAAACGCGGGGCCCCCGCGTGCGCTCATGCAGTACGAAAGGGCCCCGCGTACTGTCAGCGCTGGGATGATTCGCACAATCTGAGGCCGCCAGCTGGATGAAACGTCCAGTGTTCGAGGTCACGGCGCGGTTTGTAGCGTCGGCGCACCAGCTGCCGCCGCGTCCAGGAGACCGATATGGCCGAGCAACCGCCGCCGCTCACCCAGGTCGAGACCAACGGGATCGAGCGGATTCCGGACGCCGAGCGCACCGCGACCCCGTTCGACCTCTTCCGGCTGGCCTTCGGCGGTGCCAACACATTCTCTACCTGCGTGCTGGGCGCGTTCCCGATCCTGTTCGGACTGTCCTTCTGGCAGGGGCTCGCGGCGACCGTCCTCGGCGTGCTCGCCGGTGCGTTGATCCTCTGTCCGATGGCGATCTTCGGACCGGTCAACGGCACGAACAACGCGGTCTCGTCGTCGGCGCATCTCGGTGTGCACGGACGGATCGTGGGCTCGTTCCTGTCGCTGCTCACCGCGGTGGCGTTCTTCTCGCTCGCGGTCTGGAGTTCGGGCGACGCGCTGGTCGGCGGCGCACACCGGCTGTTCGGGGTACCGCGGAGCACCCTCGCCTACGCGACGGCGTACGCGGTGTTCGCCGGTCTCGTGCTCATCGTGTGCACGTACGGGTTCCGGTTCATGCTCTTCGTCAACAAGATCGCCGTCGTGTCGGCGACGCTGCTCTTCGGGCTCGGCGTCCTGGCGTTCGCGGGCGGCTTCGACCCGTCGTACGCGGGCACGATCACCCAGGACCTGTTCTGGCCGGCGTTCATCGGGTCGGCGCTGATCGTGCTGTCGAACCCGGTCTCGTTCGGCGCGTTCCTCGGCGACTGGTCGCGCTACATCCCGGCGAGCACACCGCATCGCCGTGTCGTCGCCGCCGCGTTCCTGTCCCAGGTCGCCACGCTCGTGCCGTTCGTGTTCGGCCTCGCGACCGCCAGCATCATCGCCGCCAAGGCACCGTCCTATGTGGATCCGGCCACCCAGGACTTCGTCGGCGGGTTGCTCGCGATCGCGCCGCAGTGGTTCTTCCTGCCGGTGTGCCTGCTCGCCCTGATCGGCGGGATGTCCACCGGGACCACCGCGCTCTACGGCACCGGCCTCGACTTCTCGTCGGTGTTCCCGCGCCTGTCACGGGTGCGGGCGACGGTGCTCGTCGGCGCGCTGGCCATCGTGTTCATCTTCGTCGGGCGCTTCGGACTGGACCTGGTGCGCAGCATCTCGACGTTCGCCACGCTGATCATCACCTGCACCACGCCGTGGATGGTCGTGATGATGCTCGGCCTGTTCACCCGGCGCGGCTGGTACGACCCGGAGGCGCTGCAGGTGTTCAACCGGCGGCAGCGCGGCGGGCGGTACTGGTTCACGCACGGCTGGAACTGGCGCGGCATGACGGCGTGGTGGGTCGCGGCGCTCGTGGGCGTGCTCTTCACCAACATTCCCGGGCAGTTCGTCGGGCCGCTGGGTGATCTCGCCGGTGGTGTGGACGTCAGCCTGCCGCTGTCGATCGCCGTCGCCGCCGTGCTGTTCCTCGCACTGCTCTTCGTCTTCCCGGAACCGCGTGCGGTCCACGGCCCGGACGGCCCGCGTCTCGTGCCGGCGAAGGACGTCGAGGTTCCGCCGATCATCGTTGCGGGAGAACAGGAACAGCCCGTGGGGAGCGCTCCCGAATTCGCTCGTCCACGGGCTGTTCCGCACGAGTAGTTGGTCGACAGCAGGCCGGGACTTGCCCCGAGCGCGAGCTCCGATCCAGCTCTTGATCAACGAAATCCGTGCCCCGGAGTCAACGCTCCGTTGGGCGGGCATGTTAACAGATGTGTACGGGAAGTCCAGGGCTCGAGAACACCCGGCGATCTTCGTCGACGATGAAGACCTCGCAGTCCTCCTGTGCCGCTGCCCACTCGATCCCGTCCCTGCCCAGCGCAAACGCTGCTGTGGCAGTGGTATCCGCGATCGCGAGGTCCTCGGCGAAAATCGTCACCGACAGAATTCCCGCGACCGGCCGGCCGGTGCGGCCGTCCAGGATGTGCTGCCCGCGTTCGTACAACGCTGACGTGGCAACGGCTCCGTCGCGCACGCCGAGCACGACGCAGACCTGATCCGCGATGTCGGGATGGCGAACGCCCACGCGCCAAGGCTTTCCCGGTTCCGGCTCACCGGCCGTGACGACATCGCCACCGGCGTTGACGCAGTACGTCGTCGCTCCACCCTCGCGCAGGATGTCGGCGGCGCGCTGCACGGCCCAGCCCTTCACCACCGCGCAGGGGTCGAGCCCGCGTCCCGGCACGGTCGCCGTGAACGCGCCGCCGGTCGACTCCTCGTACCAGTCGCACAGCGAGAGCACCTCGACCAGGTCCGGGGTGAGCTCTTCCCTGGTGAGCTCACCCCGGTCCAGCCGGGAGACCTCGCTGTCCGGTTTGAACGGCGAGAACCGGTCGTCCGCCTCCCTCAACCACGCGAACGCCCGTTCGGCCAGGGCGGCGTCCCCGTCACGCAGGTCCACCGAGATCGGCAGGCCCATGATGTGCTCGACGCGCCGCACCGGCATTCCTACCGCGCCCCGTCGATGGCGGCCTGCAGCGACTGCTTGTAGCCCTCGGAGGTCGCGGTCGCGCCGGACACCGTGTCGATGTCCGCGCTCTGTGCCTTCAGCGCCGACTCGCGCAGCAACGGCAGCGCCATTCTGGTCGGGTTGCTGTTCGGGGCCCGCAGGGCCTTCACGTCGGTGATCTTGGTGCCCTGGAAGGTGACCTGGACCTGCACGGTGCCCTCTGAGGTGTTCACCGCAGGGCCGGACACGGTCCTCGTCTGCGCCTGTTGCTGTTGCTGGGGTGCTGGTGTCGAGCCGGTCGTCTTCGGCGCGGAGCCGGTCGTCTTCGGGGCAGCCGGGGTCTGGGTCTGGGTCTGGGTCTGCGCTTGGGCTTCCGGCGCGGCGGCGGCCTCGTTGATCTCGCCCTCGTGGGCGGGACCCGGCGAGTACAGCCACACCGGGACCAGGCCGGCCACGCTCAGCGCCAGAACGGGAATTGCCCTCTTCACGTCGTCGAACCCTCTCAGTTGGCCAGCGCGAAGCGCTCGGCGTGGACCTGGTTGCTGGGCACTCCCAGTTCGGAAAGGCTCTGGACCACGGCGTTGGTCATGCCGTTCGGGCCGCAGATGAAGACATCGCGTTCCTCCACGTCCGGCACCAGCGCCGCGATGTTGTTCGGCCCGAGCAACGGACCGTTCGCCGTGATCGTCTTCGAGGACCCGGTCACCAGCCGCAGCACCGCGCCCTTGGCCTGCGCCAGGCCTTCGAGCTCGCGCAGCAGCACGGCCTCGCGCGGGTCGGTCACCCGGTACAGCACCACGACGTGGCCCTTGATCTCCTCCAGCAGCGCGCGGATCGGCGTGATGCCGACACCACCCGCGACGAGGAGCGCGTTCGGCTTCGTCTGGTGCATGGTCGTGAAGGCGCCGTACGGGCCTTCGGCGAACACGCGGGTGCCGACCTTGACGTTGCGGATGTCGGCACTGCCCTCGCCCAGCGCCTTCGCGGTGAGCCGCAGGTACTTGCCGTTCGGCGCCGCGGACAGCGAGAACGGGTTGGCCTGCCACCAGCGGTCCTTGGTGAGGAAGCGCCACAGGAAGAACTGACCGGCCTTGGCGCCCAGCTGGTCGAGGTCCTTGCCCTCGATGTAGACCGAGACGACGTTGTGCGCCTCCGGCACGACCGCGGCGACCCGGAACTGGTGCCGCCAGTTGCGCCACAACGGGAGCACCACCCGGCCGATCACGACGGACCCGATCGCGAACGCCCAGAGCGCCCACCAGTAGCCGGTCGCGAGCGCGGACTTGCGGAACGTGCTGCCGACCGCGACCTGGTGCGTGAACGCGAGGAAGATCGCGATGTAGGTGTACAGGTGGATGAAGTGCCAGGTCTCGTAGGCCAGCTTGCGCCGCGCGAAGCGGGCGGAGACCACGCCGACGACCATGATGATCGCCCACGCCACGAGCGCGCGGAGGATGCCCTCGAGCTCGGTCGCCTGCCGCACGATCTCGGCGATCGGCCCGTCCGAGCCCGCGTTGCCGAACGCGATGAAGACGAGGTGACCGATCAGCATCCAGAAGATCGTGAACCCGACCCAGCGGTGCCACGAGGTGAGCTTGTCCATGCCCAGCCGCCGGTCGAGCCACGGCAGCCGGGCCACCAGCAGCAGCTGGAACGCCATCGCGAGCGCGCCGTAGAGACCGGCCAGCCGGCCGAGGTTGACGAGCTTGTTCGAGCCGACACCGGCGGCGTTGAACAGGTAGGTCACGAACGCCGCGTTGGCCAGGAGGAACACGTAGAGGCCGGCTTTGGCCAGCACCTTGTGCGGCGTCGCACGGCCGGCCGGAGCCGGTCGCGCGGATTGCTGCAGGGTGGTCGTCACGGCGAGCTCCTCGGTCAGCGGTCTCGGTCTGTCTTCTTCGGACGGTCGTTCTCGATCCTGGGCGTCCGAGCTGTGGCTCCGCTTTGCACGGGCTGTCGACTTCCTGTCGATCGAGCGGGCGGGGCACCAGGTGACGCACCATGAGCACGTGGACAAGGGGAACTCGGTTCGATTGCTCGTCGTGGACGACGAGCCGCACATCGCTGACCTGGTCGCGACGGTCGCCCGGTACGAGGGCTGGCAGGCAGCGACCGCGCTCAACGGTGAGGACGCGCTCAGAGAGGCCGCCGAGTTCCAGCCGGACATCGTCGTGCTCGACCTCATGCTGCCTGACCTGGACGGATTCACTGTTCTTGATCGAATGCGGGCGACCGGGGCGATGGTGCCCGTGGTGTTCCTGACAGCTCGTGACGGCACCGCGGACCGTGTGGCGGGACTCACGCGCGGCGGCGACGACTACCTCGTGAAGCCGTTCTCGGTGGAGGAGCTGATGGCCAGGCTTCGCGCCGTGCTGCGCCGTTCGACAGGTCCGTCGTGGAAGCGCTCCGTGCTGAAGGTCGCCGACCTGGTGATGGACGAGGACACGCGCGAGGTCCGCCGCGGCGGCAGGCTCGTGACCCTCACCCCGACCGAGTACGAGCTGCTCAGGTACCTGATGCGCCGCTCGCCCGCCGTCCTGACGAAGGCCCAGATCCTCGACCACGTGTGGGAGTACGACTTCGGCGGCCGCTCGAACGTGGTCGAGCTGGTCATCTCCCACCTGCGCCGCAAGCTCGACGACGGCCGCGAGCCGTTGATCCACACCGTGCGCGGTGTGGGGTACGTGCTCCGCCGAGCCGCGGAATGACCACACAGCTCCGCCTCGGCACGAGGCTTGCCCTCGGTCTCGGCGCGCTGGCCCTCGCGGTGTTCGCGATCGTCGGCGCGGTCATGGTCACGTCGATGAAGACGTTCCTCGACAAGCGGCTCGACGACCAGATGGCCATGAGCCAGACCAGCGCCGCCCACGACGTCGAGTACTACGACAAGGTCACCAAGCTTCCGCCGACCTGGTACGCCGTCGTCTACAAGGTGCAGGACGGCCGGCTGCAGGCCCAGCCGGGTGAGCAGCAGCCCGAGGACCGGGAGGAGTTCGACGACCTCGCGAAGAAGGCGCTGACCACCGAACAGTTCTCGACCGAGTACCTGCGCGGCCAGGGCAAGTTCCGGCTGCGCGCGTGCCCGATCAAAGCGAACGAGATCGTGCTGGTCAGCGCCGCTCCCATGGACGACAGGGACGGCACCATCTCGCAGCTGATCACCGTCATCGTGATCGCGTTCCTGGCCGCGCTGGTCACGCTGGTCGTCGGCGGTCAGGCACTGCTGCGGCGGGGCCTGCGACCGCTGTCGGACATGGCCGACACCGCGCACGACATCTCCTCGCAGGACCTGACCGACTCGGCCGACCTCACCGTGCGCGTCGACGGCAACGGCGGCGGCGTCGAGGTCGACGAGCTGCGCGAGGCGTTCAACAAGATGCTCGCGCACATCGACACCTCACTGGCCGCGCGCACTGCAGCAGAGCAACGGCTACGCCGGTTCATCGCCGACGCGTCCCACGAGCTGCGCACGCCGTTGACGTCGTTGCGCGGCTATGCGGACCTCTTCCGGTACGCGGCGGCCAACGAACCGGGCGAACGCGAGAAGCACCTGGAGAAGCTGCGCTCGGAGGCGGCACGGATGAGCGTGCTGCTCGACGACCTGTTGTTGCTGGCACGCCTGGACTCCGCGGAGTCGGAGCCACCGCTGCGTCCGGAGGAGCTGGACCTGGCGGCGATCGCGGAGGCCGCCGCCGACGCGTTCCGCGCGGCCCGTCCGTCGCACCCGTTGGAGGTCGACGCCGACACGGTGATCATGCGCGCGGACGCGACCAGGCTGCGGCAGGTGCTCGACAACCTGCTGACCAACGCTGCCGTGCACACCCCTGCGGGCACCTCGGTGTCGTTGCAGGTGACGGCGTCGAACGGCTGGGCGGTGGTGAAGGTGAGCGACACCGGCCCCGGAATTCCGGAGGCCGACCAGGCGAGGATCTTCGACCGGTTCTACCGCGTCGACGACTCGCGCAACCGCCAGCGCGGCGGCAGCGGCCTGGGTCTCGCCGTGGTGCAGTCGCTGGTCCAGGCCCACGGCGGCACGATCGAGCTGACCAGCCGGCCGGGGTCGACGGTCTTCACCATCCGTCTCCCCCGGCGGCGCTAGCTCATTCCGCCTGCGAGCTGGTCGCCCACAGGTCGATGCCCGACTCGACGGCGTACTTGTCGATCTCGGCGAGTTCGTCGTCGGTCAGCGGCGGCGCCTGCAGTGCGGCGAGGTTCTGCTCCAACTGCCCGACCGACGAGGCACCGATCAACGCCGACGTGACGCGCGGGTCGCGGATCGTCCACGTCAGCGCGAGCTGGGCCAGCGACTGCCCGCGCGACTTCGCGATGTCGTTGAGAGCGCGGATCCTGCCGAGGTTCTCCTCGGTGAGCAGGTCGGTCGACAGCGACTTGCCCTGCGCGGCACGGGAGTCCTCGGGGATCCCGTTGAGGTAGCGGTCGGTCAGCATGCCCTGCGCGAGCGGCGAGAACGCGATGCAGCCCGCGCCGACCTCCTCCAGGGTGTCCAGCAGCTCCGGCTCGATCCAGCGGTTGAGCATCGAGTACGACGGCTGGTGGATCAGCAACGGCACACCCGCGGACCTGAGCAGCTCGGCCGCCTCACGCGTCTTCGTCGGCGAGTAGGACGAGATGCCGACGTAGAGCGCCTTGCCCTGCTGCACCGCGGAGACGAGCGCGCCCATCGTCTCCTCCAGCGGCGTCTCCGGGTCGAACCGGTGCGAGTAGAAGATGTCGACGTAGTCGAGGCCCATCCTGCTCAGCGACTGGTCGAGCGAGCTGAGCAGATACTTGCGGCTGCCCCACTCCCCGTACGGACCCGGCCACATGTCGTAGCCCGCCTTGGTCGAAATGACCAGCTCGTCGCGGTACGGCCTGAGATCATCCTTCAGGATCTGCCCGAACGTGATCTCCGCCGAACCATAGGGCGGACCGTAGTTGTTGGCGAGGTCGAAGTGCGTGACACCGAGGTCGAACGCCCTCCGCGCGATGCCGCGGCCCAGCTCGTACGGCCGGTCACCGCCGAAGTTGTGCCACAGACCGAGCGAGATGGCAGGCAGCTTGAGACCGCTGCGGCCCGTCCGCCGGTACGTCATCTGGTCGTAGCGCGCGCTATCCGCGAGGTAGGACATGGTGCACACGATGTCACGTCCTGGTGAGACGGAGCAGGAGCTGAGGCGTGCCGCCGAGGCCGGCGAGGTGCTCGATCTCTCGCGGCGCGGCGACAACACCCTCCCCGCGAAGGCGATCCGCGACCTGCTTAGGGCCGGAGACGTTGATCCCCGCGGAGTGAGGGTGCATGGAGCACGCGTCACTGGTCGTCTCGATCTCATCGATCTCCACCTCCAGACATCGCTGGAACTGGACAAGTGCATGTTCGAGGAGACGCCAGCCGTCTGCGACGCCGAACTCCGTTCCCTGACATTCGACAGATCCACGCTGCCGAGCCTCGATGCCGCCGGACTGCGCGTTCGCTACTTCGGGATGCGGAACGCCCGAACACAGTCGTTGAACCTCGACAACGCATCGATCGACGGCCCGCTGCTAATCCACGGGAGCAGCGTCGGCCTGATGTACGGGCGGGGCTTGCGGGTCAACCGAGCCGTGGCCGCGAGCGGGCTGTATGCCACGACACTCTGGCTCGACGGCTGCGATATCGGCGGCGATCTTCAGCTGTACAAGGCCGTGATCGTCAACGAGTCAGGTGGGGCGTTGCTCGCCAACAGCGCCAGGGTTGGTGGCGCCATCTTCCTCGACGAGGTCTTCATCAAGGCAGGTGGTAGCGGCACCGCAGTTCGACTCATAGAGGCTTCGGCCGGCAGCCTGCTGATGAGACGCGCAGTAGTGCGCAGCTGGGAGGAAACCGCGATCAATCTCGACGGCGCACAGTTCCGCCAGGAAGTGCGGCTTGACGACGGATTCGACGTGCTCGCTCACCATGCCTCCGATTGCGCGATTCGGATGGTTGATACGCATACCGGCGCCGGTCTTGGCGTCAGAGGCAGTGTTCGAAACCACGGTGGTCAAGCTCTGGTGCTGAACAAGGCGGTGATAGGCGCGAGCGTCGTGGTCACCGACACCGTCATCGAAGCTGCCAGTCGAAGGGCTGCGGTGGAGGTCAGCGACACCAGCGTGAACAGCGAACTGGCGTTCCGTCCGACAAAGTTGATCAATAACGGAACGGGCCCTGAGCTCAGTCTCGTCCGTACCAAGGTCGGAGATGCGCTCAGCCTCAATGTGCCAGCACTGCTGGAGACGGAAGACTTCGTCCTGACCATCAACGGCCTCACCTATCCCGAGCCCCCATCCAACACCAGCGCATGGCTCAAGATGCTGAACACTCACACGGCCGGGTACGAAGCCCAGCCGTACCAACAACTTGCCGCCGTCCATCGCGCCGCTGGCCACGAACACACCGCACGAAAGGTCCTGATTGCCCAGCAGCGAGATCTGCGACGGAGAGGCGACCCCGGCAACAAGCTGTGGCACTGGTTCCTCGGCGTCACCCTCGGCTACGGCTACAAACCGTCCAGAGCCGTCGCCGGCCTGCTGATCACCTTCGTCCTCGCGCTCTGTCTCGTGTGGACAGCGGGAGAGTTCAACGGCCTGACCCCGGCCAAAGATCGCCCAGCTGACGCCTGTTCACCGGTGAACAGAATCAGTCTTGCGGCGGATCTCGCGATCCCGCTCGTCAAGCTCGGAGGCACACCGAGATGCGAACTGGCGAACGGACCAGCCGGACAGTGGGCGACAGGAGCAGGCTGGGTGGTGCAGATCCTCGGCTGGTCTTTCGCCACGCTGAGTGTCGCGGGCTTTACCGGACTCGTTCGCAAAAGCTGACGAACTGTCACGTCGAATTGAGACGAGGGCCCGCCCACCTGGGCGAACCCTCGTTGTACAAGAGCCGGCGAGGGGAATCGAACCCCTAACCTTTCGCTTACAAGGCGTACCAGCACTAGCGCTGTACTTACCTGGTCAAACACCAGCATACAGACGAGCGCAAGTGGCATGTGTGAAGGGTGAGAAGTGGATCTTCAAAGCCGCTACCCAAGCCCCTGGGACCAACCGATCTCGGGCAGCTCTCAGACCGCAAGCGATCGCCATGCACAACTAAGACACACGGGAAGTTTCTTAGGTTAAGCAAGCATCAATCCGACACATATCATTGCAATGCAACCTCAATAATCAGTGCCCAAAATTCAGTCCGACCCAAACGGTTATGCATGTGCGCACCTGCGTAGCAATGTGTTTTCAATCACTGTATCTAGGCGCAACTCGGCGCCTCGGACAAACACAGGTTGTCGCCAAGGCTTGACTAACCGTTCCATCTGCGCAAGTAAGCGCATTGTAGTCATTCGCACGCAGACGACTCGCCGTATTGCTCCTCGACGGACATCTCGCGCCGATCTTTCCCCTTGCGTCACATGATCTTTGATGGTTCAACCATGTTATCCGTGGCTGGTTACGCCGCGGCAACGAACTACCTCCCGCCGACGTAACAGGACAGAACGGACGGGTCGAACGCATACCCGTTCGGCGCAGTTGCCTACGTCACTACGCGCGTCGACGGTTGGTTTCGTCAGGTACTTCCGTTAACGCAATCGTTGAGCCCTGTCCAGCTGCGCACGTAGGGTCGTGATCGTGAACGGGGAACGTTCCGTACACGAATCGGCCTGGGGGTTTGGATGGCTGCACAGGTGCGTATCCGCACGGGTGCGCTGGAGAGAATCGGAAACGCGCAAGGCCTGAGATCCAGGTATGCGCGCGCCAAGCACCTCGGTGTCGCTCAGTCCACGGTCGGTCGGGTGCTCGACGGCGAGCAGCTGCCGGGTAACTCCTTAATCGCCGCTACGTTGAGCAAGCTCCACGTCTCGTTTGAGGACGTGTTCGAGGTCGACGGGACGGACAACGGAGCCGCCGCGTGAAGGCTCCCGCTGTACGTGTCGGCTCGTTCGAGCCTGGTTCTCGCGAATGGAACGCGGTTCGGTCAATGGGCCTTGGGGGCTCAGAGATCGCCGCAGTTATGAATGTCTCGCCGTATGAATCGGTATTCTCTCTGTGGAATAGGAAACGGGGCCTCATCGCCTCGGCGCCGAGCAATGATGCGATGCGCCGTGGTCACCGGCTTGAGTCCGTCATCGCCGAGTGGTTCGCCGAGCAGCATCCCGAGTACCGCGTGCGCCGCACCGGCATGCGGGCGAACCGCCAACGGCCGTGGCAGCTCGCGACGCCGGACCGGATGCTGACCGGGCTCGGTGAGCGGTCCCTGCTGAAGATCAAGACCGCTGCCGACTTGTTCGAGTGAGGTCGGCGCGGCACCGACGAGGTTCCGAGCTACGTCCGGTGTCAGGTCATGTGGCAGCTCGACGCGCTCGGCCTGAACCGTGCGCACGTCGCGGTGCTGACCACGAACCTGGAGTTCCGCGAGTACGTCGTCGAGTGGAACCTCTCCGAGGCCGAGGCCTTGCGCGCCGCCGCGCGCGAGTTCCTCGACTCGGTCGACCGTGGTGTGCGCCCGGAGATCGACGAGCACCCTGCGACGTATCGAGCGGTGCGTGCGCTGCACCCGGAGATCGACGACACCGAGGTCGAGATCGAGCCGAGGCTCGCCGAGCAGTACCGGGCTGCGGTCGCCGACCACAAGCGCGCCGAGGCCGTGAAGCTGCAAGCGACGTCCGAGGTGCTCGACGCGCTCGGACGACACCGCCGGGCACTGGTGAACGGCGAGTCGGTCGCAATCCGGGTGCCTGGTCGCAACGGCGCGGCGCCCTCGCTGCGCCCCTCGCCGGTTCGTGCGGACGTCGCCGCGTGACCGCCGATCTCATCGCTGCGGAGGTGCCTGCCGCGTGCTGCGGCGACCACCTCCCCGGCGGCTGCTGCGCGGCCGTCGACTGTGTGCCCTGCTGCCCCGAGTGCCCGACCTGTCCGACGCTCGCCCGGCTCGACCCTGCCGAGCGAGCCGCCGAGGTCGCCCGGCATCACCACCTGCTCGCCGACCTCGGCGAGTGGGCTCGCTAACTCGACCACAACCCACCGCGATGGGAGGTACTTCGTGACTGATCAGCTTCAGCTCGGCCTCGCCGACCGCAAACAGGGCCAAGAGGCCAACCTCGCCGCCGCTGTCGCCGCGCACCGTCGCCATCGCGAGGCCGCCGAGGTCGTGCTCGACGAGTTGGTCGCCTCGGGTCAGCCGTTCACCGCCGAGGACATCCGGCGCGGCATCCCGACAGGAATCGAGGCGCACTCGCCGAACGTGCTGCCGAGCCTGATCGGCACGTGGGCCGCTCGCCGCCGGATCGTGCCGTGCGGCGAGTACCGCAGCCGACGACGCAGTCGGCGAGCGAGCCGTAACCGCGTCTGGGTCGCGAACCCCGCGCAGTCGGCCGCCTAGCCGCTCACACCCACATCCCACGAAGTCCGTCGTCATCTTGCGGCGGGCGCGATGGCGCACGCCCGCGCTCGCCGCTTCCTGGGGGATTCACCGTGACCATCAGCTCTACCGGTGTGCCCGCCGAGCCGAGGCTGCTCGACGCGCTTGCCGTCGAGGCCGCCCTCGTCGGCCGCCGTCCGCTCGACCAGTTGCAGCCCGCCGAGGCTGCCGAGGTGATGCGCATCCTGTGCCGCCGAGCAGGCAAAACAGGCCCCGATCGCCGTCATGACCGCCGGCCCTACGGCGCCCGAGGCGCACCTGCGAGGTGCGTCCGCGTGAGCCGCGAACACGCACGCATCCTGACCGCGATTTGGCGTGACGACGACTTCCGCGCCCTCTCGCCCGAGGCACAGCGGCTGTACTTCCTGCTGCTCTCGCAGCCGACCATCAACCAGGCCGGAGTCCTGCCGCTCACGGTGAGCAGGTGGGCGCGCGGCTGCTCGGCAACCAGCGTTGCCGACATCGAGGCCGCGCTCGCCGAGCTGGACCGCGCCCGGTTCGCCGTGGTCGACGCCGACACCGACGAGGTGCTCGTGCGGGCGTTCCTGCGCAAGGACGGCGTAGCCAAGCAACCCAACGTGCTCAAGGCCGCGTTCCGGTACGCCCTCGCGGTCGAGTCGCCGAGGCTGCGCGCCGTGCTCGCCGCCGAGCTGCGGCGCCTCGATCACGTGCACGCCGACGCGGTCGCCGACACCCTCGACGGCACTTCCACCTACCACCAGACGGAACCCACGAGCTCACGTTCGACCTCGTCCTCGCCTACCCCTGATGAACCCCCCGTCGGAAGGGTTCGCCGAACCCTTCGCCGAAGGGTTCCCGTCAAACGCGGGGGTAGGGGGTAAGGGGAGTAGTCACCCAGACTCACTACCAACTCAAGAAAAGCGTCACGCGCGCACGCGCACGCGAGGCGTCGGGGTCACCGCGGGCACTCTCGCCGCGACCGCCGTGCGCCCGGACGCCTACCGGCTCACCGCCGGGTGGCACCGCTCCGTCGGCACGCCGTACCCGACGAACACGGTGCGGGCGCTTGGCAAGCAGGTCGACGGGCTGCTCGCCGACCGCGCCGACCCGGACACGGTCACGGCCGCGCTCGACCTGTGGCACGGCCGCCCCGGCGCCGCTCCCGGTCTGCTGCCGCACCTGTACGCCGACGCCGTCCGAGTCCGGCACGCCGAGACCACGGCCGCGCCCGCCGGGCTGTCCAAGCGGGACGCCAAGGCTGCCGGGTGGTTCGCGCTCGCCGCCGAGTTCGAGCGCGAGGGCCAGGGCGACGGGCAGGTCGTCGACGCCGAGCTGCTCGCACTCGACGGGGCTCGGCGATGAACGCCGCCGAGGTCGCCCGGCTGCTCGGCATCGCCTCGACGCTCGACAACAAGATCAGCGCCGGGAGCACGATGCAGGTGCGGACGTGGGCGCACGTGCTCGACGACGTGCCGTACTCCGCCGCCGAGAACGCGCTGCGCGAGCACTACCGACGCAGCACCGAAACCGTGATGCCCGCGGACATCGTCGAGTCGTGGCGCGCTGCCCGGCGCGAGGACGCCGAGCGCGAGCACAACGCCGCGTTGCGCGCCCGTGCCATCGAGCAGCGGCCCTAGGACCTCGTGCGCTCGATCCGCTCCGGCGTCGCTCGCGTCACCGCCGCGCTCGCTCTCGCCCGTGGCGCCGACCCCGAGCACGTCGAGACCGAGGCCGAGGCCCGGCGCGTGTACCTCGCCGTGGCCTGCCCGTGGTGCAAGGCGCCGCCGGGCGCCCGCTGCACCGGGCCGGGCGGCAAGCCGCTTACCAAGCAACCCGCGCACGACGCCCGGCTCGCCGAGGCGTTCTCGGCCGCGCGATGACTGACCACCTGGGGGACGAGATGGACACGCACAAGGATTTCGGGACGGCGGCGGCGACCGGTCGCGGGCCGCTCCGCGCGCACGCGAGGCCGGTCTCATCGAACCTGGCATCGCCGCAGCGCGGCGACGACGCCGCGCCAGGTTCGGTGAGACGGCGCGAGGCTGCGCCGGATTCCCCGCGCCCGGCGCCAACTTCGGTGAGTCAGGACGACGTCGGCGAGGCTGCTCGGCGTGAGGTCTGGCCGCCGGTAAGCCTCATTTATCGGGGGTCAGAATCGGGCGCCGCGAGTGTCCTCGGCGACGTCGATTTTCTCGGCGACGGGCCGGCGATCGGGTCGTTGTTCTCAGGGTTCGGTGGGCTCGACCTGGGCGTTCAGGCCGTGCTCGGCGGCACCGTCGCGTGGCACGTCGAGAACGACCCGGACGCCTCGGCGGTGCTCGCGCATCGGTTTCCGGGCGTGCCCAACCTCGGTGACATCGCGGCCGTGGACTGGGAGCAGGTCGAGCACGTCGCCGTGCTCCTCGGCGGGTTCCCCTGCCAGGACTTGAGCGCGGCGGGCAAGCGGGCAGGCCTGCGCCCGGACAACCGTTCGGGGCTGTGGTCCCAGATGGTCTACGCCGCGAGCATCCTCCGCCCTCGGCTGATCATCGCCGAGAACGTGCGAGGTCTGCTGAGTGCGCGAGCCGATGGCCAGGTGGAACCCTGCCCGTGGTGTCTGGGAGACGACGCAGGCCCAGCTATGCGGGCACTCGGCGTTGTTCTCGCGGACCTGGCCGACCTCGGGTACGACGCGGCGTGGTGTGGCCTACGCGCTGCCGACGTGGGCGCCCCTCACGAACGCTTCCGGATCTTCGTCGTTGCTGCCGACTCCGACGTCGTCGGATCGCTTCGGGCCGGGGCATCACGGGGACGGGAGTCCGAACCTGCGCACGATGGTGCAGCTCTTGCCGACCGCGAGCGCCACGCCCTACGGCACCAACCAGTCACCGACGCCCGGCGCGGCGGTGCGCCCGTCGCTGGAGACGCTCGCCCGCGAGTTCGTCGAGCCGACGGCGCTTCTGCCGACACCGCGCACGGCGACCAAGCGCACCGGGGTCCGGTGGGCGCAGCGTCCGGCGGAGCAGGGCGGCGCCTCGGGGGCGAGCCTCGAACAGGCTCTCGAACTGGCCTCCGGGACGCTGCCGCACGAGTTCACGAGCTGGGACGAGGTTCCAGCCGCGTGGATTTCGGCGGCTACGCACCCGCCATCGAACGCTGGGAACGCCGTCTCGGACGAGTCGCTCCTGCGCCCACTGTGGACGGACGACGAGCCGACCGGGTCCTGAACCCGGCGTTCGTCGAGTGGATGCAGGGTGTCGAACCGGGATGGGTCACCGACGTTCCCGGCATCTCACGCAGTGCCGCGCTACGGATTCTCGGCAATGGCGTTGTGCCTCAACAGGTTCGGCCGCTCTGCCGTGGCTGCTGGCCGCGCTCGCTGAGCCGGTGAGCGAGGCCGCGTGATGACCGACGAAACCCGCGACGCGCTCACCGGCGTGGCCGAGACCCTCGACCGCGCGCTCACCCACCACCAGGCACGCGACCGCTACGACGCCGAGGTCGCGCTCGCCCTGCTGGTCGCCTACTCCCCGATCACGCAAGCGCTCGACGACGCGCTCGACACCGTGCGGAGGCTGCTCGATGCTGCCCCGACTGCCTGAGTGGCAGACCCGAGCGGCGTGCAAGGGCCGCGTTGACCTCGACTTCATCGAGCCGAAGTCGCCCGCCGAGGACGCCCAATGTCGCGCGCTGTGCGCCGGGTGCCCGGTACGCGAGCAGTGCCTCGCGAGCGCGCTCGCGACCGGCGAAGCCTGGGGGCTGTGGGGTGGACTCGACGCCGAGGAACGCCTGCGACTCGCCGAGCGCGACGGGCACGAGTTGCCCGCGGTGCTGCCCGCGCACGGCACGAACCCGCGCTACGCCAAGCACGGGTGCCGCTGCGACCTGTGCCGCACCGCGCACACCGACTACGAACGCACTCGCCGAGCCCTGCGTCGTCGACGGGCCGAGCCTGAACCCGAGCCGATCATGCTCGCCGAGCCCGTGCGCATCGGCCGCACGTGGGCGGGCGCCGGGCAGCTCCTGCTGCCGTTGCCCGGCGTCCCGAGGCCTCGCGAGGCTGAATTCGGCGAACTGGTGGCCTCGGCGGCGTGAGCCGAACCGGTGCGGTGCCGTCCACGACACGTTGCGGACGGCACCGCCGGAGCGCTGCTAGATCACGCCGCTTTCGTGCAGCTTCACGGCTACGAGGACCAAGCTAGCGATTGCCGTAGGTCGCCAGGTGATTCCGAGGACCTTCGCGCCGTCAGCTCGGCGCCGCTTGTCTGTGTTGAACAAGGCGACGTGCGCGGCACAGCCACTCACCACGATGAGGAAGGCGACGCACACGACCAGCACGGACAGAAGCAACATGGACACTCCCAGGACGTTCGGAGTGTCCCGCCGCCTACGCCTCGCCTGCCGATCCGGCTTCGTAGTGCTGGGACTGGAATGGCTCCAGGGTCACGGGTACCTGCGACGCTAGGACTCGGGCACGATCCCGTACTGCGCGTGCATCTCCACGGTACGCGTGCGAGGGCGAACTGCGCACGTATCCACGGAAGCACTCGCATAACACCAGGTCAGAAGCGCGACTCAGTCTATTGGTCTGCCTGACGGTCTGTCTGTTGGTCTGCCTGACGGTCTGTCCGTCTGTCCGTCCGTCTGTTCATCCGCAACTGAGTACGGAGTCGCGGCAGTAGGGCAATGCCACGTAGCTTAAGTTGATCTTGGTGGTGTGCTGGCGGTTCGGCGTGGTGA
>NZ_BMRE01000054.1 GCF_014648475.1 Lentzea flava
CCAGGGTGTGTCACTTGCTCCGCGACACGAACTGTGTCAACTCAGCTGAGACTGAAGACGTCGAGCCTGGTCAAGACCGCGCCCCGCGAGGACGGTTAGTCAGGGACTGACGCGAGCACGCATCAGGAACGCCACGCCCGCCGCCAGCGTGGTGAGACCGCGCTGGTCGTCCTCGGTCACGGGCAGGCCGCTGCGCTTGCTCAGTTCCGCCGCGTAGGCCTGGAAGTCGATGGAGTCGAGGTCGAGCTCCTCGCGCAGGTCCGCGTCCGGGGTGACGTCGCCGAGCTCCGCGTCCGGCGCGACGGTCAGCAGGGCGGCCTGGATCATGTCGCGGGCTTCGTCGGGTGTCATGGCTCCTCCGGTGTGGTCAGCAGTTTCTCGACGATCTCCAGGTAGCGGGCGCCGGTGTGCCCGTCGGTGGCGCGGTGGTCGGCCGACAGCGTCACGGTGACGACGGGACGCACGCCGAGCAGTCCGTCGACGGCCCAGGGGCGTTCGAGCACCTTGCCGACGCCGACGAGGGCGACCTGGGGCGGGTGGATCACGCCGAAGACGGACTCGACGCCCCGGTCGCCGAGGTTGGTGACCGTGATGGTCGCCTCGGTCAGTTCGCTGCCGCGCAGCCGTCCACCGCGGGCGCGGGTGACGAGGTCGCGCACCCGGTCCATCATCTCGACCGGCCCGAGGCTGGTGGCGTCCGCGATCACCGGGACGATCAGCCCGCCACCGCGCAGCGACACGGCCATCCCGAGGCGCACGCCGTCGCCGGGCTCGAACCCGTCGCTGTTCCAGAACCCGTTGAGCTGCGGCACTTTCTCCGCCGCTCGCGCGCACGCTCGCAGCACCAGGGCGACCGGCAGGACACGGCGTTCGACCGGCAGGTCGCGGTTCAGCTCGGCCAGCCGCGCCATCGCGGTGGTCATGTCGATCGTGGTGCTCAGGTAGTAGTGCGGGATCTCGCGCTTCGACCGCGCCATCAGCTTCGCGGTGGCCAGCCGCGTGGTCGCGGCTCGATCGACGACGGGCGTGGCCGGTTTCTCGGCCTGCGGTGCGGGTTTCACCGCACGGACGTCGGCCGCGCGAACG
This sequence comes from Lentzea flava, assembly GCF_014648475.1. Lineage (GTDB taxonomy): Bacteria > Actinomycetota > Actinomycetes > Mycobacteriales > Pseudonocardiaceae > Lentzea > Lentzea flava. The sequence goes on from NZ_BMRE01000054.1 coordinate 1,087, forward strand.
ACGCCGTCGCGCGTCGAGACATGGGTGAGGTCGACACCGAGCTCCTTCGCGAGACGCCGTGCGTAGGGCGTCACCGCGGCGCGCGCGGGCCGCGGGGCCACAGGTCGTGGCCGAGCGTCGCGTTGCACGTCGGCTCGGGTGATCGCGCCGCTTCTGCCGGTGTCGTGCACGGTCGTCAGATCGACCCCGAGCTCCGCGGCCAGTTTGCGCACCATCGGCCCGACGACGGGAGGCCGCGGTTTCGGTGTCGGCGCGGGTGCCGCCGGGACGGGAGCGGGCGCTCCCTGCTTCTGCTCCGGCACGGGCTTGGGCTGCGCGCCGTCCGCGGTCCCGATGGTGGCGAGCGGCGTGCCGACCGGCACCGTCTTTCCCTCCGGCACCAGGATGTCCTCGATCACGCCGCTGTCGAAGCACTCGACGTCGACCGCCGATTTCGCGGTGTCCACGACCGCGACGACGTCGCCTCGCGCGACGGTGTCCCCCGGCTTCACCAGCCACTCGATCACCGTGCCCTCGTCCATGTCCGCACCGAGCGAGGGCATCCTGAACTCAGCCACCGCGCACCACCTCACGCGCCGCGGCGGCGATCGACCCCGGTTGCGGCAGTGCCGCTTCCTCCAGGTGCTTGGCGTACGGGATCGGCACCTCCGCGCTGCACACCCTCCGCACCGGGGCATCGAGGTCGTACAGCGCCTCTTCGGCGATGCGCGCGGCGATCTCGGCCGACAGGCTCCCGCTGCGCCATCCCTCGTCGACGACCACGGCATGGTGCGTGCGCCGTACGGAGTCGAGGAACGTGTCCGCGTCCAGCGGGCGCAGCGTGCGCAGGTCGATCACCTCGGCGTCGATGCCCTCGGCGGCGAGGTCGTCGGCCGCCGCGAGGGTCTTGGCGAGGCTGCCGCCGTAGGTGATGAGCGTGACGTCCTTGCCGGGCCTGCGCACCGCGGCGCGGGTGATGTCGACCGGGCCGGCGTCGTCGGCCAGCTCACCGGACAGGTTGTAGAGGGCGTTGTGCTCGAAGATCAGCACCGGGTCGGGGTCGCACAGCGCGGGCCACAGCATGCCGCGCGCGTCCTCCAGCGTCGCGGGCGCCAGCACCCGCAGGCCGGGGATGTGCGCGTACCAGCCCTCCAGGCTGTGCGAGTGCTGTGCGGCGAGCTGCCGCCCGGCACCCGTGGTCATCCTGATCACGAGAGGCACCGGGAACTGGCCGCCGGACATGTGCAGCAGCGTGGCGGCGTTGTTGAGGATCTGGTCGAGCGCGAGCAGGCTGAAGTTGACCGTCATGATCTCGACGATCGGCCGCATGCCGTTCAGTGCCGCGCCGATTCCCGCGCCCACGAACGCCGACTCCGACAGCGGGGTGTCGCGGATCCGCTCCTGGCCGAACTCCTCCAGCAACCCGAGGCTGACCGCGTAGCAGCCGCCGTAGCTGCCGACGTCCTCGCCCATCAGGAACACGCGGTCGTCGCGGTTCATCGCGTCGCGGATCGCCTCCCGCAGGGCCTCGCGGTAGGTGGTTTTCACGTGGTCACCTCCGAGGTGACGAACCGGGTGAGGTCCGCGACCGGCTCGAGATCCGCGGCGTCGGCGGTGGCCACGGCCTGGTCGATCTCCACCGACACCTCCGACTCCAGCGCCGCCCGGTCGTCGTCGGTGAACTCCGGCCGCATCACCTCGACGAGCCGGTCGATCGGGTCGAGATGGCGCCACTGGGTCACCTCCGCCTTGTCCCGGTAGCGCTCCGGGTCGTACATCGAGTGCGCGCGGAACCGGTACGTGCGCAGCTCCAGCAGGCAAGGGCCGCCGCCGGCCCGGATCGACTCGGTGGCGCGGCGGGCCGACTCCTTCACGGCGAGCACGTCCATGCCGTCCACCGACCAGGCCGCCAGTCCGTACGACGAAGCGCGCAGCGCGAGGTCACCGGCGGCGTGCTCCTTGGCGAACGCCGTGCCCATCGCGTACAGGTTGTTCTCGCAGCAGAACAACACCGGCAGCCGCCACAGCGCGGCGAGGTTCAGCACCTCGTGGAACTCGCCTTCCGCGGCCGCGCCCTCACCGAAGAAGCACGCCACGACACGGGGTTCGCCCCGCAACACGTGCGCCAGCGCGAGTCCCGCCGCGACGGGCAGCCCGCCGCCGACGATCGCGTTGCCGCCGAAGAACCGGTGGGTCGCGTCGAACAGGTGCATCGAACCGCCCCGTCCCCGGCTGCACCCTGTCGCCTTGCCGAACATCTCGGCCATCACGGCGTCCATGGGCACCCCGCGGGCGAGCGCGTGCCCGTGGTCGCGGTAGGTGGACACGACCGCGTCCTGCGGGTCCAGTTCGGACAGGACACCGGCCGCCACGGCCTCCTCGCCCACGTACAGGTGCAGGAAGCCGCGGATCTGACCGGAGCTGTACAGCTCGGCGCACCGCTCCTCGAACCGCCGGATGCGCACCATCTCGCGCAGCAGGTCCAGATGCTCTTTCACCGTCCCACCTCCAGCGTGGACGTGTCGCCTTCCGGCAGTCCCAGTTCGCGTGCCTTCAGCAGCCTGCGCATGACCTTGCCGCTGCGGGTGTGCGGCAGGTGCTGGTCGAACGCGATCTCCTTGGGCGCCACCGCACCCAGCCGCCTGCGGCCGAACGCGGTCAGCTCGGAGCGCAGATCCTCTGTCGGTTCGTGACCGGGGCGCAGCGTGACGAACGCCTTCACGACCTCGCCGACGACCTCGTCCGGTTTGCCGATCACTCCCGCCTCGGCGACCGCCGGATGTTCCATCAGCGCGCTCTCCACCTCGAACGGCCCGACCAGGTGACCTGCCGACTTGATCACGTCGTCGGCACGGCCGACGAACCAGTAGTAGCCCTCCGCGTCGCGCCGAGCGAGATCACCACTGAGGTACCAGCCGTCCACAAAGGACTTGGCGTAGCGCGCCTCGTCGTGCAGATAACCGCGGAACATCGACGGCCAGCCCGGCCGCAACGCGAGCTCACCGACCGCCTCCGGATCGGTGACCTCGACGAGACGGCCGTTCTCGGTGGCGACGATCCCTGCCTCGACGCCGGGCATCGGCCGGCCCATCGAACCGGGCAGGACGTCCTCCGCGGCGTAGTTGCTGATCATGATGGCGCCGGTCTCCGTCTGCCACCAGTTGTCGTGCACCGGCAGGCCGAGCGCTTCCTGGCCCCACACCACGACTTCCGGGTTCAGCGGCTCACCGACGCTGGCGACGAACCGCAACGCCGACAGGTCGTACCGCTTGGCCAGCTCCGCACCTGACCGCATCAGCATGCGCAGCGCGGTCGGCGCCGTGTACCAGACCGTGACGTGTTCGTCCTGCAACACCTCGTACCAACCGTGCGCGTCGAAGTCCGACGCGTCCACGACCATCGTCACACCGTGCGTGAGCGGCGCGATGATGCCGTACGACGTTCCCGTCACCCAGCCTGGATCGGCTGTGCACCAATACACGTCGTCGGTGTGCAGGTCGAGCGCGTACGCGGCCGTGACGTGGTGTGCCAGCACGGCGCCGTGCACGTGCACCGCGCCTTTGGGCTTTCCCGTGGTGCCACTGGTGAAATGCAGCAGCGCCATGTCGTCCGGTGATGTCGGCGGAATCGTGAACTCGTCATCAGCCGTTGCCATCGCCTCGGAGAAAGACCGCGTGCCGGGCAGCGCGTCACCGATCACCAGCACGTGTTCCAGCGCCGGCAACGACTCCCGCAGCTGCTCGACCCGTTTCCGGTACAACTGTGGCGTCGTGACCAGCACCCGCACGTCGCCCAGACGCAGGCGTTCCCGCACCGGCTCCGGACCGAACGCGGAGAACAACGGCGCGTACACGCTCGTGTTCTTCACCGTGCCGATCGCCGTGACATACAGCTCCGGCACCCGGCCGAGCAGCGTCGCCACCCGATCACCCTTGCCGACCCCCAGTGACCGCAACACGTTCGCAAATCTGTTGGTGGCCCGCCTGAGTTCGTCGTAGGTCAGCTCCGCGGTGTGCCCTGCGCGATCCCGGCAGCGCAACGCGACCTTGTCCCGCAACGGACCGGCCGCGTGCCGATCCACCGCCTCGAACGCCATGTTGAGCCCGCCACCGGGCAACCCGGTGAGCTGCCGCCGCGCGCTCTCCCAGCTGAAGTCCGCGCGCGTTCGCTCGTAGTCCAGCAGGTTCGGCGTGACAGTCCCGGCGGGACGTTTCCTGATCGGATCCCAACCCATACCTCCAGGCTGGAGCGGCACGGGTCAGGGCAGCAGGGACGAAGGTCCTCGGTGTGCCTGACATCGGTCCGCGGAACCCCGCACCCGCGTCCGGCGGTCCCGGCGAGACAGGGACGTACGACCCACTCCACGCGCGATCACCCGAACCACCATGACCACCGCAGGTGTTGCCGCCGAGCCAGCCGAATCGGCGGGCTTGCTCAGCGACAGGAGCCTGCGTCGGTACCGTTCCCCTCGGCGCAGCAATCAAGGCTCTCGTGCTCCGGCTCGCGTCCGAGAATCCAGTGTGGGGACATCGACGGATCCAAGGTGAGCTGGCCCGGCGCGGCCACCCCATCTCATCTGAGCGGCCCACGAACCAGGCAAACGGTCGATCTGGGCGGGATTGGCCCCTTGGGCAGCCACCCGAGCACTCGCCACACTCGATCCGCACGGGAACACCCGCCCGGGCACTGAGGCATTGACACGATCGCGACCGCCTCGTCTCCTGCTCGCAATGGCGAGATCCTTCCCACCGCCGACACCCGGAGTGCGTAGCTGTGGCCTGCGCGCGACGGGAAGGTGTTCCGCGAGGTACGAAGGTCGACCGCGACGCGATGTCCAGATTCGTGCAACACCCAGATCACGAGCAGCGTGCACTCAGCGACGTCACAGGTCACATGGTGGGCACGCGCAACGTCGAAAGCCCTCAGCCGAGTGTTTCGGTACCGGCCAGGTCTTCCGCGACCTCCTTCGCCCACGTAGCTGTCGCCCCCAGTGACGGAGCTCGCCGAACCGGGCACCCATCGCGCGCAACACCCGTGTACGACCTTGCCGAAAGCCTCGGCCGCTCGAACGCATCCCTCTTGTGGCGGGGGTTGATTCCCAAATGGTGAGCACGATGATGAGAACAGCGGCCGCACTGACCACGGACAGCTCGACGCCGGAGCCCGACTATCGGCCAACCACGAGGCCAACGCGGAGACAATGCGGTTGGCCGAGTCGTTTTTCGGCACCGTCAAGGCCGAGCTGTTACACCGGCATACCTGGTCCACCAGGGCCAAATCGCACGTGATCTTCGAATACATCGAGAACCGGTACAACATGCGCCGCAGACGCTCGACCGGCCGAGCCCAGCCCCGCCCGACTACGCGGCTAACTGCGATTCCTCGTGCCTCAGGGCCCTTGTCGACGACGCCCTGCCGAACAGGGCAAGGCCGGATTGAGCGGAATCGATCTCGGTTCTGTGCAGCAATCGGCAGACGCTCCAGTTGTTCTGGAAGAAATGTTGCACACAAGACTTGATGGCCCCTCCCGCAGCGCTCAGCCGCTTGTAACGTGGCGACTATCCCGGAAAGCGCGGTCACTCGAATCGTCAACGTGGCCGTGGGGTCACGAACAATTCGTGGCGAAACCGCTCAAAGGAGGCACGAGATGTTCGTGAACCGCGGCACCCTCGGCGGCGATGGCGCGTCGGACACCGAGCAGGCCCTCACCGAGATCCTGACGGACGTCCTGCGCGTCGAACAGGTCGCGGCGGACAGCCACTTCTTCGACGACCTCGGCGCCGACTCGATGGTGATGGCCCAATTCTGCGCGAGGGTGAGGAAACGACCGAACCTGCCGTCGATTTCCATCAAGGACACGTACCAGCACCCGACGATCGGGAGTCTCACCGGCGCGCTCGCGCTGCGGAGCCGTACCTGCGTCGAACAGGTGGCGGCGCCGGTGCAGGCGGCCCCGCGGGTCGGCACGCCTCAGTACGTCTTCTGCGGAATCCTGCAGGTCCTGATCCTCCTCGGGTACGTGAGCCTCGCCGCGTTCGCCATCGAGCACGGCATCGAGTGGGTTGTCGCCGGGGCGACCCCGCTCGACGTCTATCTGCGCACGGTGCTGGCCGGCGGGGCGGGACTGCTCGGCGTGTGCGCACTCCCGGTCGTGGCGAAGTGGCTGCTGATCGGGCGGTGGCGGCCCCAGCGGATCCGCATCTGGAGCCTCTCCTACGTCCGCTTCTGGATGGTCAAAACGCTCGTCACGCTGAGCCCGCTGGTCCTGTTCGCCGGTTCGCCGCTCTACGTGTGCTACCTGAGGGCACTCGGAGCGAGGATCGGACGCGGCGTCGTGGTCTTCTCGCGGCATGCACCTGTGTGCACCGATCTGCTCACCGTCGGCGACGGCACGGTCGTCCGCAAGGACGCGTTTCTCACCTGCTACCGAGCCTGCGCCGGGTGGATCGAGACCGGTCCGGTCACCCTTGGACGGGACACGTTCGTCGGCGAGAAGTCGGTGCTCGACATCGGGACTTCGCTCGGCGACTCGGCCCAGCTCGGCCACAGCTCCTCGCTGCACGCGGGTCAGACCGTGCCCGGCGGCGAGCGCTGGCACGGGTCCCCGGCGCAACCGGGCGCGGCGGACTACCGGGGAATCGGACCGGCCCGCTGCGGTACCGGCAGAAGGGCCATCTACACCGTCCTGCAGCTGGCGAGCCTGCTGCTGGCCTACATTCCTCTGACCTACGGCGGCGTTGAACTGTTGCTCGCCGCGTTCCCGCAGGTCACCGTTTTCGCCGGCCCGCAGACCGCGGCCTTCACGAGTTGGACCTTCTACGGCATCGCGCTGGTGACCTCACTCGTGCTGTTCTTCGGCTCCATGCTGGTCGGGTTCATCGTCGTGGTGACCGTCCCGCAGGTGCTCAACCGTTTCGTCAAGCCGGGCGAGGTCTATCCGCTGTACGGGATCCGCTACGCCGCCCAACGGGCGATCACGCGCCTGACCAACAGGAAGTTCTTCGTCGAGCTGCTCGGCGACAGCTCCTACGTCGTGGGATATCTGCGTGGCCTGGGGTATCGGCTGGCTCCGGTCGTGCAGACCGGCGCGAACTTCGGCAAGCAGGTGAAGCACGACACCCCGTACCTTGTCTCCGTCGGCAGTGGCACGGTGATCGCCGACGGGTTGTCGATCGCCAACGCCGAGTTCTCCAGCACTTCGTTCCGGGTGACGCGGGCCGCAATCGGGCCACGCAGCTTCCTCGGCAACGACATCGTGTACCCCTCACAGGCCAGGATCGGCGACAACTGCCTGCTCGCCACCAAGGTCCTCGTGCCGATCGACGGAAAGATCCGGGAGGGCGTCGGGCTGCTGGGCTCACCCAGCTTCGAGATCCCGCGCACGGTCGAGCGGGACAGCAGGTTCCATCACATGGCAACAGGCGACGAACAGCCGGCCCGGCTGGCTGCCAAGAACAAGCACAACGCCCGCACCATCGGATGGCTCCTGCTGTCACGGTGGTGCTACGCGTTCGCGCTCACGATGCTCGGTTTCTGGGTCTCGGATCTGTACGACTCGTGGGGAGCGATGGCGATCGCGCTGTTCTCTGTCCTGTCCCTGCTGTTCGGTGTCGTGTACTTCGCGTTCGTCGAACGTGCTGCCACGGCATTCCGGGGCACGCGGCCGACGTCCTGCTCGCTCTACGAGCCCGACTGCTGGCGGCGAGAGCGCTTCCTCAAGCTCACCGGGCACATGCACAGGGTTCTCGACGGCACCCCGCTCAAGGGTGTGGCCTGGCGGCTTCTGGGTGTCCGGCTCGGCCGGCGGCTCTTCGACGACGGCTGCACCTTGGCGGAGAAGGACATGGTGACGATCGGCGACGACTGCACCCTCAATGCGGGGAGCTCGATCCAGTGCCACTCGCTGGAGGACTTCGCCCTCAAGTCCGACCGGATCACGATCGGATCCGGCTGCACGGTCGGAATCGGGGCCCTCGTCCACTACGGCGTGACGATGGGTGACGGCGCGGTGCTGGCGCCGGATTCCTTCCTGATGAAGGGCGAGGAAATGCCGCCGAACGCATGGTGGGGCGGCAACCCGGCCAGGGAAATGCAGGATGGCACCGCCGGCGCCACCGTGATCACGTCCGCAGCTCGCTGATCGGCACGTCAACGAATCAGCGGGCGAACGGGGAGGAGAGCTCTGTGGAAACACCAGCGCACGCGAGCCGGGACTTCTGGCGGGACAAGCTCCTCGGCGGCGGATTCACCGAGATTCCACGGTGGACACTCGATCAGGTCGAGGCGGTGGCCGAACACGAGGAGCTGATCCCCGACGACCATCTCGCGGCAGTGCGGCGGCTGGCGGACGCGCTGGAGGTACCACTCAGCTCGGTACTGCTGGCGGCACACGCCAAGGTGCTGGCCGCGCTGACCGGGGAGCGCGAAGTCGTGACCGGGTACGTGGCCGTGGCGGGCGAGCCGCCGTTGCCCTGCAGGCTGAGCACCGAACCGGATTCGTGGCGGGATCTGATCTCGCACACCCGTCGAGCCGAGTCGGAACTGCTGGCATACAAGGATTTCCCGGTCGATGACCTGCGGCACGAGCTGGGGCTGACGGAACCGCTGTTCGAGACCGTCGCCGATCTGACGGGTGCCGGCCGCGACCCGGTACCGGACGGGAACACCGTGCTGTCGCTGGGAATCTCCTGGCGCGGTGGCCAGCTCGTGCTGCGGCTGCGGTATCGAGCCTGCGCGATCGACGCGCACCACGCCGGCCGGATCGGCGGTTACCACCGCACCGCGCTCGCACTGATTGCGGCCGACCCGGATGCCGAGCACGGCAGGCAGAGCTTGCTGTCAGGCGAGGAGCTCCGCTTCCAGCTCGACCAGCTCGCCGGTGCCCGCCGGGAGCTGCCGGACCAGCGGATCCACGAACTCTTCGAACAGCGGGTGGAGGCACACCCGAACGCCGTCGCGGCCGTGCACCGTGGCCGGGAATGGACGTACCGGGAGCTCAACGCGCGCGCCAACCGGTTGGGACGAGCTCTCCTGGCACGCGGCTTGCGCCAGGAAGACGTTGTCGCGGTGGTGATGGAACGCGACCTGGACTGGATGGCCTCCGTCCTCGCGATCTTCAAGGCCGGTGGTGCGTACCTGCCGCTGGAGCCGCACTTCCCGGCCGGCCGCATCGCGACCGCCTTGTCCCGCGCCGAATGCACGCTCGTGCTGACCGAACGCGGCAGTACCACCACGCTCGAGCGCGCCCTTGACTCGCTGCCCGGAGTCCGGAAGCTCCTCGTGGACGCCGCCTACGCCGAAGACCACGCCGACGGGAATCTTGGTGTCGACGTCGCGCCGAATGACCTCGCCTACGTCCTTTTCACCTCCGGTTCCACCGGCGAACCCAAGGGCGTGATGTGCGAGCACGCGGGCATGCTCAACCACATCTACGCCAAGATCGCCGACCTGGAGATCCGCGAGGGCGAGGTGATCCCCCAGACCGGACCCCAATGCTTCGACATCTCCATCTGGCAGCTGGTCGCCGCGCTACTGGTCGGCGGGCGCACCGTGCTGGTCGAGCAGGAAGTGATCATGGACATCGAGCGGCTGGTCGACACCGTGGTCGACAGCCAGTGCGGTGTCCTCCAACTCGTGCCTTCATACCTCGACCTCGTCCTGTCCTTTTTGGAGCGACACCCTCGCGACCTGCCACATCTGCACACCGTGTCACCCACCGGCGACTTCCTGAAGAAAGAGCTCGTCCAGCGCTGGTTCGCGGCCCAGCCCACGATCAAACTGGTCAACACGTACGGGCTCACCGAAACGTCGGACGACGCCGTGCACGAGATCATGGACCGGGTCCCGGACGCCGACCGGGTCCCGCTCGGACGCCCCATCACCAACGTGACCGTCTACGTCCTCGACGAGAACCTGTCCCCGGTGCCGCTGGGCGCGCCCGGCGTGATCGCCTTCTCCGGGATCTGCGTCGGTCGCGGCTACATCAACGACGCCGAACGCACTCGCCAGGTCTTCATGGCCGATCCGCACCGTCCTGACCGCCGGCTCTGCCGGACCGGGGACTACGGTCGCTGGCGGCCGGACGGCAAGCTGGAGTTCCTCGGCCGCCGGGACGACCAGGTCAAAATCCGGGGCTTCCGGGTCGAGATCAGTGAGATCGAGAACGCCCTGCTGCGGGTGCCCGGTCTCCAGGACGGCGCGGTGGTGGTCGCCGGCGACGCCGATCGGGGCAAGCGCCTCGTGGCCTTCTACTCGGGCGTGCGACCGCTCGACTCCGCCGTCGTGCGGGACCGGTTGGGCGAGTCGCTGCCCGAGTACATGGTCCCGGCTGCCTTCCACTGGCAGGAGAGGCTGCCGCTGACCGCCAACGGCAAGATCGACAGGAGGACGCTGACCGCGCTCGCCGGGGAACTCGGCGTCATCGAGGACGGCTTCCAGCCACCGAGCACGCTGACCGAGCGGCGCCTGGCAGCCGCGTGGTCCACCGTGCTCGGCATTCCCGGGGACCAGATCGACCGGCGGGACCACTTCTTCGACCGCGGAGGCACCTCGCTGTCGGCGGTGACGCTGGCGATCACCCTGGACCGTGCGGTGTCCGTCACCGACATCACCCGTCACGCGGTCCTCGCCGACCTCGCCCACGTCCTCGACCGCGGATCCGGGCAGGACGTCGCCACGTCACCGGCCCGCACTTCCAGCAGCAACTGAAAGGAACCCGAGATGCCATGCTCATCCCCGCCGCCGCCCGGTGTGGAGCTGTGTCCCGGCAAACCTCCGATACTGCGGGTCGAGCCCACAGGCGACGCGCCGAGCTGGGCGGCCGAGCACTCCGAGGCGCTGCGGGCTGTCGTCGCGGAGCACGGTGCGGCCCTGGTCCGCGGCCTCGGACTGCAGCACGCGGCCGAAGTACGTGCGGTGTTCGAGCGGCTGGCCACCTGGCTGATGGTCGAGAAGGAGGCCTTCGCGCCCCGGCGCGTCTACTCCGGCGGCGTCTACTCGACGTCGAAGTGGCCTGCCAACCAACAGATGTGCATGCACCATGAACTGAGTTACCGGCTCGAGTTCCCCGGCCTGATGCTGTTCGCGTGCCTCGACGCGCCCACCAGGGGCAGTGCGACCGTGCTGGCCGACTCACAGGTCGTTCTCGATGCGCTGCCGGCCGAGTTGACCGAGCGGTTCGAGCGGGAAGGCTGGCTGCTCACCCGCACCTACAACGACGAGATCGGGGCGTCCCTGGCCGAAGCGTTCGGTACCGAGAACCGCCGTGCCATCGAGAACTACTGCCGAGCCAACGCCATCGAGTTCGAGTGGCGTCCCGGCCGCGGACTGCGCACCAGGCAACGCCGTAGCGCCGTGGTCCGCCACCCGGACACCGGCCGGCGCTGCTGGTTCAATCAGATCGCGTTCCTCAACGAGTGGACGATGGCGCCCGAGGTACGGGAGTACCTGGTGGAGGTCTACGGCGCCGATGCGCTGCCGTTCAACACCAGTTTCGGCAACGGTGACCCCATCGGCGAGGACGTCGTGCAGTTGATCAACAGGGTTTACGAGGACAACACCGCACGCGAGCCGTGGCAGGCCGGCGACCTGATGCTCGTCGACAACATCCGCACCGCGCACGGCCGGGATCCTTTCGAGGGACCACGTGAAGTGCTCGTCGCGATGGCCGACACCGTGTCCCTGTCCGACTGCTCACCGACCATCCAGGTGATCGCCGGATGACCACGATCCGTTCCACCGCAACGAGGTCCGCGATGCCAGAACCAAGCCCCACGTCGTCGACCACCGTGCCGCCGTTCGCAGTGATCTCCGGTGTGCAGGTGCAGCGCGCGCTGCAGAAGCGCGAGAACTCGATCGTGCAGCTGGTCGAGGCCACCTACCGCCAGCACAGCGCCGGTGATTCGGTGAACCCGCCGTCCTACTTCCTGCGTTTTCCAGGTCGTCCTCTCGCCCGGATCATCGCGCTGCCCGCAGCGATCGGTGGGCAGGTGCGGGTGGCCGGCCTGAAGTGGATCTCCAGTTTCCCGGAGAACGTGGCGGCCGGTATCCCGAGGGCTTCAGCAGTGCTGATCCTCAACGACCCCGACACCGGCTATCCCTTCGCCTGCTTGGAAAGCTCGATCATCAGCGCCACGAGAACGGCCGCGATGGCGGCGTCGGCGGCCGACTGGCTGTCCCGCGGCCGGCTGCGCCCGAAGCGCGTCGGGTTCTTCGGCGCGGGCCTCATCGCCCGCTACATCCACACGTTCCTGGCTGGCACCGGTTGGTCGTTCGACGAGATCGGGGTACACGACCTGAACGCCGACAGCGCCGCCGGCTTCCGCGGATATCTGGAGCAGTCCGGCGCCGTCGGCCCGATCACCGTGCACGACAGCGCCGAACAGCTGATCCGTTCCAGCGACCTCGTGGTCTTCGCCACCGTCGCCGGCGAGCCGCATGTCAGCGACGTGACGTGGTTCGCGCACAATCCGTTGGTGCTGCACGTGTCGCTGCGTGACCTCACTCCGGAGATCGTGCTCGCCTCGACCAACATCGTCGACGACATCGAGCACTGCCTGAAGGCCGACACCTCGCCGCATCTGGCCGAACAGCTCGCCGGTGACCGTGACTTCGTGCACGGCACGCTGGCCGACGTGATGGCTGGGCGAGTGGGCGTTCCATCGAACCGGCCGGTGGTGTTCTCACCGTTCGGACTCGGAGTGCTCGACCTCGCGGTGGGCAAGTACGTCTACGACGAGGTGGTCCGCTCCGGCGAGTTGCACGTCATCGACGGCTTCTTCCACGAGCTGCGCCGGTACGGGTGAGCGGCCGAGTCACCGCCGCACAACAGAAGGGGGTAGCAGTGCACGTCATCTCCGCTCCGCAGGACTTCAACGCCGAGGAACTCTACGTCGACCTCTGGCCGATCATCGGGCACTCGCTCTACCTGAAGTGTGAGGGGTTCAACTTCGCCGGCTCGATCAAGCTGAAGGCCGCGGCGGAAATGGTGGCGGCCGCCGAACAGGACGGAGTCCTGACGCCGGGATCGATCATGGTCGAGTCATCGTCCGGGAACCTGGGCGTGGCATTGAGCATGATCGCGGCGAGCAAGGGCTACCGGCTGCTCTGCGTGACCGACACCCGCTGCAACCTGTCGACCAGAAGGCAGATGGAGGCGTTCGGGAGCCAAGTGCACGTCATCGTCGAGCCGGATGCCCAAGGTGGCTTTCTCGGCGCACGGATCGCACACGTCCATTCGCTGTGCGCCTCCGACAACCGGTACGTGTGGCTGAACCAGTACACCAACCCGAGCAACTGGAAGGCGCACTACCACCGGACAGCACCAGCCATCGCGGCCGCGTTCCCGCGCCTGGACGTGCTGTTCGTCGGGGTGGGAACCACCGGGACCCTCATGGGCTGCGCACGATACTTCTGGGAACGGTGCCGCCGTGTGCGGGTCGTCGCGGTGGACAGCGTCGGCTCGGTGGCCTTCGGCGGTGCGTCGGCTCCCCGGATGATTCCCGGTCTGGGTACGAGCATCCGCCCACCACTGCTGGACGAGTCCTATGTGGACGAAGTGGTGCACGTTGCCGAGGCGGACACCGTCCGCGCCTGCCATCGGCTGGCCAGAAGCGGATTCCTGTTCGGCGGATCGACCGGCACGGTGGTCAGTGGCGCCATGAACTGGCTGGCCCAGCACGACGAACGCCAACTCACCGCGGTCGCGATCGCACCAGACCTCGGCGAACGCTATCTCGACACCATCTACCAAACCAACTGGCTGCAGGGCGTCTACGGCGAAGACGTGCTCAGCTCCGGCGAACTGACCGCGGGTTCCCGATCGGCCTGAGACATGGGGGCAGAGCATGGGCAGCGTGACCGGATCGGTCGACCTCGCGGGGTGCGAGCGGCTGCAGTACGACTACGGTCCTGATCGGATGCCGAAGAACCGGCCGGTCCTGTTCACCATGTGGCGTTACCGGGAGTTGCTGCCGATCCCCGACGGCCCGGTGCGGTATCCGGTCCCGATCGGCGGCACACCGCTGCTCCACGCGCCCGCGCTGAGGCATGCGCTGAGAACACCGCACCTGTGGCTGAAAGACGAGACGCGCAACCCGAGTGCGTCCAACAAGGACCGCGCCACCGCACTCGTGATCGAAGACGGGCTGCGGCACGGACTGAGGACGATCACGACCGCCTCCACCGGCAATGCGGCCGTGTCCACCGCCTTCGGCGCCGCGGCGGCCGGGATGCGGGCCGTCATCTTCGTGTCCACCGACTGCTCGCCGGAGAAACTCGCCCTCATGACACAGGCGGGAGCGTGGGTCTTCCAGGCGCGCGGGGGCTACGCAGCAGCAGTCGACCTCTCCCGGACCGCCGCTCGCACGTTCGGCTGGCTCGACCGCAACACCGGTGTCAACCCCGTCACCATCGAGGCGAAGAAGACGGTGGCGTTCGAGGTGTGGGAACAACTCGGCCGCCGGCTCCCGGACGTGGTGATCGTCCCGGTCGGTGATGGTCCGACCCTGGTCGCGCTCGAGAAGGGTTTCGCCGAACTCGTCAGCTGTGGCCTCACCACGCGGCAACCACGCCTGATCGGCGTACAGGCCGATCGCTGCCAGCCACTGGTTCGAGCCTGGCTCGGCGAACCCGTCCGACCGGCTGAGCTGGATCCCGCCGCCACCCTCGCCGGCGGAATCGCGGTGGTGCGCCCGGCCATCGGTGACGCCGTGCTGGACGCGGTACGCCGGACCGGCGGAGGAATGGTCCCGGTCACCGATGACGCGATGCTGAGTGCGGCCGCCGCTTTGGCAGGGCGAGCCGGCGTGGGCGCCGAGCCCGCCGGCGCGGCAGCCCTGGCAGGGCTGGAAGCCGCGGTCGAACGGGGACTGGCGGATCGGTCGGAAACCTTGGCTCTCCTGGTCACCGGGCGGGAGCTGAAAGCAAGCGACGCCACGTACGACCCGCGCCGGGTAACCGTCGCCGAGTCACTCGACGACGTCGAGCGCGCACTGTCGAGCCGACGGGGGACGACTTCAGGCTTCAGCTGCTCAGCCTGATCATCGATCGCAAGCCCAGCGACACAACCGCCGATGTCTCGTTGCTACTCGAGGTCCTGGGGAGTCGGGCTTGGAACGGCCGCTGGTGGTGGACTACGTGCGCCCGCAGAACTCCCGCCCGGAGGGTGTGGCGTTCGTCTTCGACGGTGGTGTCCTGGACGAGACCGACCTGGTGGGCATGGTGTTTCCCGACGGCGAGATCCTCTCCGCCGGGTTCCACACCCTCGCCGAAGTCCGCGGCAAGGTGAAGCCGCTGCTGGCTGACCGCCTGGCCGCGGCGCTGCAGGCTGCAGAGCAGGGCGCGACCGCGTTGTGCGAGCAGGGACAGCGCATCGCCTGATCTGAGCGCGCCGTCCGTGTCGCATCGGTTACGCGGTCATCGGGACGGACTCCAGCCGACTCCGTGGCACAGGAAGCGTGGCGTTCTCGCGGGCGGTGTGGTCTTTGCCGGCCGTCCGGTACAGGCTGTCGTGGGTGGCATCGGCGTAGAGCAAGCCACTCAGGTCGCGGCGGGTCTTCGCGGTCTGACAATCGGAGCTTCCCGAGAACGGGAAGCGTGCGCTGAAGGCCATCGAGGAGCAGCTCGCTCAGGAGGATCCAGCGTTCGCCGCGCGGCTGGCCAGACGACCGCGTCCGTACCGTCGGCTGCCGGGCCGGGTGTTGTTCGCCGGTCTGCTCCTCCTCACCTACACAGCGGGCCTGACTCTGCTGGTCGGCGGTGTCGCTCTGGCTTCCTTCGCGCTGATCGTGCTCGAGATCGGCGTGACCGCGGTCTTTCCGGTTCTCGTCACGTTTCGCGCATGGCAGAGGATGCGACGCCGATCAGACGACGACTGAACAGGCGAGTCAGGTCAGCGGTCGTGGTCGGCCTGCCGCCACCACAGCGCCGTTCCCACCACGCCTGCCACACCGGTCAGCACCACCAGGGCAACACCGAGCGCGCCAGGCGGCGGCTGGTCCGGACCGGCGAGGCCGCTGAACAACGCCGGTACCGACCAGGGGAAGTACTGGCCGTAGCCACTTCCTCACCGGGCTGGACTGGACGACATCGTTCCTGATCGGCGCGATCCTCTCCCCCACCGACCCGGTCTTCGCCTCGGCGATCGTCGGCCGCACCGACGTACCCATGCGGTTGCGGCGGCTGCTGAACGTGGAGTCCGGCCTCAACGACGGGCTGGCGCTGCCGTTCGTGCTGATCTTCCTGCCACCGCGGCGAACAGGAACACCGACTTCGGCACCATCGCCATCGAGCTCGTGCTCGGCCTTGCCGTCGGTATCGCGATCCCCGCGGTCATCACCTTGGCCTGGCGGTTGAAGGTGCTCACCGCCGAGCCGCGCCTGCAAGCGCTCGGACCACTGGCGATCGCGGTGATCCTCTACCCCACCTGCCACCTCACCCACGCCAACCCCTACCTCGCCGCGTTCGCCGCCGGGTCCACACTGGCCACATTGGACCGGGTGTCGGCCGAGCACTTCGAACACTTCGGCGACCTGCTGCCGGAAACGACGAAGTTCGCCGCGCTGCTCGTGTTCGGCGAGCTCATCACGCCCGAGCGGATCTCGCACCTGACCGTCGGCGACTGGGTCGTCGCGATCATCGCGATCCTGCTGGTGCGGCCGGCCACCATGATGCTCTCGCTGATCCGCACCCCCTTGCCCGCACGCGAACGCTCCGCCGCCGCGTGGTTCGGCCCCAAGGGATTCGCGTCAGTGGTCTACGGACTGCTCGCCCTGCAGGCAGGGATACCGCAGGGCGAGCACGTCTTCGACCTCGTCGCCATCACCATCGCCCTGTCGATCGTCCTGCACTCCTCCACCGACGTACCGGTGGCCAAGGCGCTGCGGGTGGAACCGCCGGACAACCTGCCCACCGGCCGGCCGGACGCCGAATCGCACCGGGAGCAGCAATGATCGAGTTCTCTCCCGCACTGGTGTTCGCGGTGCTGGCCCTCAGCTGCGCCACGACCAGCAAGGTCGTGCCGAACACCGTGGGCCACACCTCCAGCCGGACCAGCCCCCAGGTCATCAGCCCGAACCCGGCCAGCCCCAGCACCATCAGAATCCGCAGCACGATGAGGTGGTTGGGCGGCACCAGCGACTTGTCCCGCACCCACGCGTGCCCGCCGTAGATCCCGCGGGCCGCTCATCCGCGCGGCTCGACCGGCGGGAACGCCGACGGGTTCACGAACAACCAGACGACCACGACGGCGACAGGCAGCAGGCACCACCAACCGATCCAGTCGCGGCTCCAGATCGCGAGCAGCATCAACGGAATCGCATTACAGGCAAACGGGGGTGGTCGTGGAGGACGTGGAGCAGCGTCTCCTCGCACTCGAGGAACGGGTCGCCGCGTTGGAGGCCGGCCGTACGCTGGTCGATCACCTGCGTGAACGCGTGGGTGACGGGGAGATCAGCTACGCCGGGTCGGTCGGATTCGACGACCGCGAGTACGCGTGGGCCAAGGACCACACGTACGCCGAGGTTGTCGCCGGCGACTGGAATCGCGCGGCCACGACGTTGGAGTCGCTCGGCAGCCCGGCCCGCCTGGCGTTGCTCGGCGAGCTGCTGCGGGCGCCACGCAACCGAGGGCAGCTGCAGGAGGCGCTTGGCGACTCCTCGACCTCCAACAACAATGATCACGGCGGCCGTCTCACGCCTTGCTTAACCGGTGTCGAAAGCCCTCGGGCTACTACGAGTTCTCAGACGCACGCTTCTCTTCACACTTACGCCGATCGGTCGTCGGCGGGGAACCGGCGGGGGTCCTAGGTTGCTGGTGTGGCCGGGCAGGGGGATCCTCACTTACCGCGTTTGTTTGCACCGGGCGTCGCCGTGCTGCTCGGCTACGTCCTGCTGGTTGGCAACCCGTGGTTGAACCGGGATCTCACCATCGCGCTGTCCAGCGCCGACTCGGCCGCTCGCCTCGTCAACGTGATGCTCTCCTATCCGAGTTGGCACGTTGATGTCGACCGCGTCGGCCCGTTCGTGTTCTGGTTCGCGAATCTGCGGACGGTGCTGTTCGTGGCGTTGGCCGTCGCAGGACTGAACAGGGTGTCGCGCTGGGTCAGCGACACCGCGGGCGGTACGGGGCGGTTCGTCACCACGGCCGGAGTGACGACGCTCGGCGCGGTGGTCGCCGGGCTGGCCTCCGCGGCTGCCGCGGTGGCGCTGGTGGACCCGCGATCGGCATTTCCGTACATCCCGCCCGACCGGCCGGAGGAGTTCCTCCTGAGCGAGCTGGGCGTGTCGGCCTCGTTCGGTGTGCTGTTCGGCTTGGTGCTCGGTGGCGTCGTGGCCGGGCAGCGCCGGGCGCCCGCGAGCGAGGAACGTCGTGTCGACGCACCGAAGTCGTTGTGGTGAAAGGGGATCGATGAGCGAGCCGACCGCCTTCTCCCCCGACGACACGACTCGCTATCTGTGCGTGGCGGCCAGGACCGACGAGCGCTTCGCCGAGCGGATGACCAAGGCGCTGCTGAACGACGACCTGCACGCCGTGGCGCCGTCGGTCGGGTTCTCGTTGCGCCCGGTGCTGCTGCACGCCCTGGCCGGGGTCCGGCAACGGCGGATGCGGGACTGGTGCCTGCTCGTGGCGACCGCGCTCGCGCTGATTCTCTCTCCACTGTGGACTCTCCTCGCCCTGCTGGTGATCCTTCCGGTCGGCGGCGGCCTCGCTCGGCGGGCCGGAGAGTCCCGCAGGCTGCGCGACGTCGTGTTCGCCCTGGGCGCCCTGGCGATCCTGCTGTTGCTGTCGGTGTCGATCGTGTCCGCGCTCGGCGTCGCCCCGGAACCGACGCGGAGAAGTCCGGCGCCGGAGCCGCCGGTCGCGGAGTGGCTGGTCGGCGTGCCGTGGCTCGCGCTGCTGACGGGTCTGGTGATGTACGGGCTGGTGGTGTGGAGCGAGTGGCAGACCCGGCAGACGTTGCTGGGTGAGCTGACCCGAGCCGCGTTCCGGCCCGATGAGGCGCCGCCGTTGCCGTCCGGTCAGGCGTGGTTGTCCGACCGGCTGGCGGCGATCGACGAAGCCGAGCGCGGCAACGTGACGATCTACTCCGGCTTCACCCCGTTCATCGGCCACGGCCCGCTCGTGTCGACGTGGTCGTTCGCCCTGCCGTTGCAACGACGTGACGCCGCCGAGGACGAGGAAAGCGTGGTGCGGCTCGACACCGTCGATCTCGTCACGCACGTCCGGGACCGGCTGGCCGGCATCGGCGTCGAGCCCGACGAGCTGCCCGGCCTGCTGCTCGCCGAGCGGGCCTTCGTCAGCGGCAACGCGCTCACCATGCACCCGGCCCTGCTGCCCGAACGCGACCAGACACCTCGGCAGCATCTGGCCGGCGAGGACCTGGCCCGGCTCGCCGCACGTCCGCACGGCTCTGCGCGGCACTACCTGTGCGCGCAGGTCCCGTCCTGGGGCGGTGAGGTGGTGGCCAGCACGTTCCTGCACTTCTCCACCGACGGGCGGCTGCTCCACCTGCAGTGCGACCGGACCGTGCTGGGCCCGTTGTGGCGGCAGTACCACGACGTGGACCGGATCAGCCCGGTGCTGACCGCGGGCGCGATCGGTCGTCTCCTGGCGAGGGCGGCGAGCGGCTTGGCGAGCGCGGTGCCACGCGCGCCTGCCCGGGTGTTGCGTGACGCCACGTTCCACTGGCGCTGTCAACGACACCGCGCCGTGGAGCGGGCGATCGCCCTGCAGGACCTCAGCTACGACTACGGTGCCCGGTTCAGCGTCCGCGAGCAGGCCACGGACGCCAACTACCACAACTACTTCCAGAAGACCGACGCCGCCAAGCACCTCAAGCTGATCGAACGGCACGTGCTGGCCGCGCTGCTGGACTTCCTCGACGAGCACGGCGTGGACACCACCGAGTTCCGCAACCGCCAGATGACGATCCTCAACCAGGGCATCATCCAGACCGGCGGCGTCAGCAACATCGGCAACCAGGCCGTCGGCCAGAACGCCCGCGCGGTCAGCCACGGCCTGAGCTTCACCGCCGCACCGGCCAACACCGAGCTGATGACCCAGCTGATGGCGTTGCTGGAACGTCATAGCGCGGAAGTCCCGGAAGAGACCGTCGAAGTCGCCGAGGAGCTGCAGGACGAGCTGGACGCGCCGGAGCCCGATCGCGGTGTGATCGCACGGATGCTCGAGCGGCTCACCAACCTGGTCAAGCCCGTCGCCCCGCTGGTCGAGGCGGTCGGTGAGCTGACCAAGTCGGTCAACTCGGCGTTCGGCGAATAACACCGGCACGGTCTCCCACCAGTCCATGACGCCGATACATGCTCGGCGCGTACTTCCTTGCGCGCCACCGAGAGCAGCGGCATCAGCGCCAGAGCCGCCAGCACGAGGCCACTGACGGCACCCCAGGGCCATCAAGGCGTGCTCGAGGCGCGAACGCAAAGCGACTCAGTCCCGACCGCATGAAAGCTCGGGATTCAAGGACAAATCAAGGCCAATTCCTGAGTGCGCCGTTCAGCACGGCTCACCAGCCGATGAAGAATTCCACCAAACCAGGAATGGCGCATTCAAGCGACCGGAACCAGACATCGCCAAGTGGGTGTTTCAACTGACTTCGCACGATCCCGACGTTGCCCATCAGCAGGTGGCTCACCCCGCGCAATCAACCATCCAACCGTCGTCACGTCACCCGCATGACCTCGTCAGCCCGGTAAGGTAAGCACTGGTCAGGCACGTCTCTCGTGAGTTGAAGGCTCCGAGTGCTGGACACCCTCTGACACTTCCATCGCCGGTCGAGCTTCACCGAGCTGCTGTTTCCCCAGTGCTGGTTCGCGCAATCGAGAGGAAACGGCCTGATGTTCCTCCGCACGGGAAAGTGTGCTCCAATCGTGGCTGGGTGGCCTTGTAAGGTACGAGGGAAGCTCACTCGGAACACGACTCACTTGAAAGGTGGACCGTGCTCGACGCGCGCAACCACCAGGGGAAGTTCGGCGCCGATTACATCCGGGTGCTGGCTTCCAGCGCGGGCCTGATCTGGTCTGAGGACGACGTCGACCTGGACGGGATCGACCTCTGCATCAAGCTGCCCGGTCGCACTCCGCGGGGTTTCTCGCCCCGGATCGACGTGCAGATCAAGACCGTCTCGAAGCTGGAACCTCGGCACGGTGTGATCGACTTCCGCGGACTGGACGAGAGGCAGTTCTCCAAGCTGGCGGGCAAGGAGTTCCTCGTGCCCCGTTACCTGTTCGTCGTCCACGTGCCGCCGAGCGCGGACCTGTACGCGGACCTCAGCACATCCGGCTTGTTGCTGCGGCACATCGGCTACTACGTGTCTTTGCGGGACCGGCTCCCGATTGAGGCCCCTGACCACCGCCGGCGTACGAAGGTCGAAGTGCCTGTGGGCAACGTTCTCACGGCGAGGAGCCTCCGCGACCTCGTTACCCACAACGCGCTCCTGCCAGCGGCGACATGACGGCCTTCCCACGCGTCGAGCAGATCGTCGGCTACCTGACCGCCAAGGGATGGAAGATCACGGGTCACTGGCGCGGCGCCGATGTCTGGACCCGACACGAGTTCGACGTTCTGCTACCTCCTGGCGGAGGTACCGCCGACACCGCGTCACGAATGCGTGACCTGATCATCTGTGTGGCCGACGCCGAGGAGCGCTCTCCCCGTTCCGTGGCAAGAGAGATGGCGCTGCCGGAGTCCGACGTGGTGTCTTATCGCGTCGCGCTGCCCGAGTTCGCCGCCGTTTCACTCGGAGCAGGTCTTCGGGCGGTGAGGGCAGTCAGGGACCTGATCACCACATGTGCCCGCGCGGCGATCGACGACGTGCCCGGCACGGACAGCCGGACGCCTGGTCGGCTGGTCGAGCGGACCTCCGTCTCCACCGCCGACGAAGGCTTCGGACTCGATTTGCTCATCCCGGTCCACCACGAGACCGCCCCACACTTTGGTCGAGCGACCACGACACGCCTGTTGCGCGCATCGAATGCCGCCTTGGCAGCTGATGGGCCGGACGCTGCCGGTCTGGACGTGTTCTCAGCTCTGGCGGACCTGGCGGGTGAACGCCGTGGCTCGCCGTTTGACCTGGTCTTCCGCTGGGCTACCGCACTGCCCACCGAGTGGGCGGAAACCTCTCTGCACTTTCCGCGGGACTTCGGCGCGGACGTCAGTGCAAGCCGGTCAAAAGCAGTGCCGGCCGCAGCCCGAGGCATCGTCCAGGGCCGGGTCACACGGCTGGCCCACGACGGTCCACGCCGTGTGGTCACGGTGCGAGGTGCACTGCTGCTGGACGGGCGACCGATCGGCCGAGAACGTGCCGTCCGGGTGCGGGTTGAGGATCAGCAGACCTATCTCGCCGCTGTCGAGGCGCACGCCGCCGAACTCCTCGTCCGAGTGGAGGGTGGCGCTGAGATCACTGGCGCGAAGTACGGCATCGTGGTGGAACCGGGAGGCTTCACCGTTGTCGATGGAGAACGCGGATGACCGCGGGAACGGAAACGGGGATGCCCGAAGAACAGCTGACCATTCGCGAGCGCGCCGCATTGCTGGTGCTGATGGCTGAGGCCCGCGAGTTGACCAACGCGGAGCTGCGCGACCTGGCCGGCTTGACCATCGACGGTGATTGCCGTCGCCGCCTCAACGATCTCGGGCTGGTAGCGAGCAACCTGGTCGGCCGCGCTTACGTGCACGACCTCACCGACCAAGGCGCCTTGTGGTGCAAGGCCGAACTGTCCGCGCCGCGACCTCCCCGGGCCGGATACCTGGGTGGTGCCCTCTACGTCGTGCTGGCCGGCGTGCGACGCCATCTGGAGACCGACGGCCGGGTCCTCGGCGAGTTCTTCACTCCTGACTTGGGACGTCGGATCGAGACCTCCTACCGCGCACTGGCAACCAGGCCCGGCGGCACGGTGTCCCTGCGGGCGCTGCGTGAACACCTCGATGACGTGCCGGCCGACCGGCTCGACCTGGCGCTGACGGCCCTTGCGGAACGCCCTGACGTCCACCTGTGGGCCGAAGCCGACCAGAAGTCGCTGACCGATCCGGACAGGCAGGCCGCCCTCGTGCTCGGCGGCAGCCCTCGTCACACCTTGGTGATCGAGGCAGTCCGGTGAAGGAGGATCAGCGTCACGCACTGACTTCAGTGCAGTGCAGCTGGGCGATGACGCCGGACGACATCTGGAGTCCCATGCATCACCACGTCGATGGCCTGCACCCGCGCGCCGTCAACGAGATCACCCAGGCCGTCGCCGCCGCGGGAAGACGCCCGCAAGCCAGTCCTATGGACATCGTGCTGCGAGGAGAACGCGGCGTGGGCAAAACGCACATGCTCGGCTGGCTCCGGCAGCACGTACAGCAGCAAGGCGGGTCGTTCTTCCTGCTCAAGCTCCTCGACCGCGACACGTTCTGGGCAGGAGCGGTGCACGGCGTGGTCAGCGGCCTACTCGACCGCCAAGGAGGCCAGCTCGGGCGTCTGCTCGGTGAGCTCGCCCGCCTCACCGAGCAGGACCGCGAAACGAGCATGCGCCTCACGGGCACCCTTCCGGTTCGCAGGCACGACATCGACGCCCTGATCCACGGACTGCGCTCGCTCGACGCCCAGGTCGCCATCGAATGCCAGGACACACTGCGGGCCCTTGTCCTGTATCGAGCACAAGGCAAGCCGTCGGAAGCGGGTAACGCCTACCTCGTCCTGCCGGATGGTGTGGAGGCCGCGGACCGGGCGGAATGGGGATTTCGCGCCCAGTCCCGTTCTCCGCAGCTCCTGCTCGGTGACTTGTCCAAGATCTTCGCGCTGACCGGTCCGGTCGTCATGGCCGTCGACCAGATCGACAGCGTCATCAGCCAGGCCGCCGACTCACCGGGAGAGCAAGCCCTGGTCGACCGTCTGGCCGACGGGCTCATGCGGCTGCGAGAGGAGACCAGGCGCACCATCGTGGTGGCGACCTGTCTGCCCCGCTCGTGGGAGCTCATCGAGCATCACGCCGTCAACTCCGCGGCCGGCCGGTTCCGCGTACTCGACCTGCGCACCGCCATGCCCAGCACCGCCGTGGCCACCGCGATCGTGGAGCGGCACCTTGCCAGTCTCTATGGCGAGATCGGCTTTCCGCCCCCGCACGCCACCTGGCCCGTACACCCGTCCGCGTTCACAGGCCGAGACGTGGCCCACTGGACACCTCGACGACTTCTGCAACGCGTGGACGAGCACATTCGCTGGTGTCTCACCCACGACACCGTCGAGGAACTGCAGGACTTCGCCGCCGCTGTGGCCGACTCCGCGATCCAGCCGGCCGCGGACTCACAGGAAGCGAACGAAGTCGACGCCCTGTTCCAACGCCTGTACGACACCGCCGACATTCTTTCTCCTCTGGACCACCAGCAGGAGGACGAACGCATGCAGGCGTTGGTTGGCGCCGCGCTACATTGCTTCGTGCTCGAACAGGGCACCAACGGCCCCGCGCTGACCGTCGACGCACCGCGTGGCGGCAAGCCGCCACTGCACGCCCGGCTGCGCCTCACCATCGACGAAGCCAGCGAAGACGAAGTCCACTGGAGCTTCCGCGCCATCGCCCACCCCAGCAGCGCCACGGCTGTGCTGACCCGGCTCAAGTCCGCGAAACTGGAGGCCGAGCTCCGCCGCGGAAACGACAAGCGTCATCTGGTGGTGCTGCGCAACATCGCCTTCTCCGATGGGCCCGTCACCAAGGCGGCGCTGAAAGAGTTTCGCTCTGACGGAGGCCTGGACCTGCCGATCGCCGAGAGCGATCTGCGCCTGTTCAGCGCATTGGAGAAGTTGCGCGATCAGCCACCGCCAGGATTCCTGCAGTGGTTGCTCACCCGCCGCCCTGCGACCTCCTCGCAGCTGCTGACGAGAGCACTGGCCGACCTCGACCACTTCACGGCATCGCCGGACCCGCAAGTTCGCCACGACGTCCCCGATCCGGTGCCGGAGTGGCCGGGGGTCAGCGGCACACTTGCCGACACCCACGGCGACCACCCCGCTACCGCGTCCGAGAAGGAAACCGACGCGCTGAGGGAGGCCACTGCCGCAGCACTGCCATCAACCAACGACGAGCCGAGCGTGCACCTGGGCATCAGTGTCGTGACCAACACGCCGTTCACCGTCCCGCTCGCCTTGCTGCGCAAGCACACCGTCGTCTTCGCCGGCAGCGGCTCGGGTAAGACCGTGCTACTGCGCCGCTTGGTCGAGGAAGCCGCTCTGCACGGGGTTTCCTCGATTCTCATCGACACCAACAACGACCTCGCCCGGCTGGGCGATCCCTGGCCTTCCCCGCCCGA
Source organism: Lentzea flava (assembly GCF_014648475.1). Lineage (GTDB taxonomy): Bacteria > Actinomycetota > Actinomycetes > Mycobacteriales > Pseudonocardiaceae > Lentzea > Lentzea flava. The sequence goes on from NZ_BMRE01000054.1 coordinate 26,362, forward strand.
TCTTTGGGGTCCCGGCGACGCCGAGCGCGCCGCTCGCTACCTGCGTGAAACCGACGTGGTGATCTGGACACCACGACGCGAGGCCGGCAGACCGCTCACCCTCGACCCGTTGCCCGGCTTCGACCGCGAACCCGATGATCCGGACGAGTTCCGCACCGCGATCGACGCTGCCGTGGCCGGGCTGATGCCCCGCACCAACCTCGGAGGCCGCAAAGCCACCACCGGCAAGGCCGTCCTCACCCAAGGCTTGACGCACTTCGTCCGCGGCGGAGGTGGGGAACTGCGGGACTTCCTCGCGTTCCTGGCCGACCTGCCGCCTGGGGTCAGCACCGTGCGCGACGCCGCCCGGCTCGCTTCCGACATGGCGGACGGCCTCAACGCCGAGATGATCAACGACCCCGTGTTCGGCGGGGCAGGGGAACGGCTCGACCCCGGTGTGCTGCTCACACCTCAGGCAGGCAAGCGGGCCAGGGTGTCCGTGATCAGCTGCATCGGCCTGCCCAACGACGATCAGCGCCAGACCTTCGTCAACCAGCTCCAGCTCGCTCTGTTCTCGTGGGTCAAGCGCAATCCCGCCAGGGACCGCCCGCTCGGCGGGCTCTTCGTGCTGGACGAAGCCCAGACGTTCGCGTCCTCCCGCACCATGACGGCCTCCACGCAGAGCACACTCACCCTGGCGTCGCAGGCGCGCAAGTACGGGCTGGGCATGGTCTACGCGACACAGGCGCCCAAAGCGCTGCACAACGTGGTCTCCGGTAACGCCGCAACCCAATTCTTCGGACTGCTCAACGCACCCGTTCAGATCCGAGCCGCAACCGAGCTGGCGCGTGCCAAAGGCGGCCACATCGACGACGTCTCCCGCCTGCCCGCCGGCCAGTTCTACGGCGCCACCGAGGGCACCGGCCTCTCGAAGATCCAGGTGCCGATGTGCTTGAGCCACCACCCGCCGACCGCATTGACAGAGGAGGACGTCTTGAAGCGCGCCCAGGCATCCTCGGCGGAGTTGCCCAACAGCGAGAGTGACTTGGCCTGACTGGCGACTTCACAGACCTCAGACACCTTGTGACACAACGCTATTCGAGTTTGGTACAGGTTAGCCCGAGGCCCGTGCGCAGCAACCACGCGACTCCTTCGGAGTTCAGAGGAGGGCCGAAGAACTCGCCCTGGCCGAACTCGCAACCGATGTCCTGCAAGCGCACAGCCTGCGAGGGAGTGTCGACGCCAACCGCAGTCACCGCCAACGACATGGAATGTGCGAACTCCACGAGCGCAGAAACGATCGACGCGTCGGCCGGGCGTTCGTCGCTCGTCGAGCACAGGCTGTGCACCAGAAGCTCGCTGATCTTCACCTCGCGCACGGGCAGTCGCCGCAGGAATTCCCTGCTGGAGTAGCCGGTGCCGAAGTCATCGATCGCGAGTCGAATGCCTCGATCCGACAAGGCGCGCAGGTAGTGCAGCGAGACGTCTGCCGCACTCGTGACAGCGTCCTCCGTGAACTCGAGCTGAAGATGCTGATCAGGTAGATGAGACTCACTGAGTATGCGGGCCACGTCACGCACGAGGGACGGATCGCGCAGCATGCGCGCGGAGATGTTCACAGAAACGACAGGAGCCGCATCCCCGAACATGCCCCGCCACCAACGCGCATCACGACAGGCCGTCCGGAGCAACCAGCGATCGAGTTTCAGCGCCAAGCCGGTCTCCTCAGCCAGCTCGATGAAGCGATCCCGTCCCAGGACTCCGAAATCCGGATGTTCCCAGAAGATCAAGGCTTCGACGCCGACCACTGCCGAGTTGTCGAACCGCGCCAAAGGTTGGTACATCACATAGAACTCGTCCAGTTCCAAGGCCAGAGACATTCTGGCAGACATCGTGAACCGGGCCACGTCGCGAGCATCGCGCTCGGCGTCGTACAGGGCCCAACGAGCCTTACCGTCGTCCTTGGCCCAACGAAGCGCGATGTCCGCTTCACGCATGAGATCGGAGGCCGTACCACTTTGGATCGACCGTTCCACGATGCCGGCAGAGACCGAAACGGACAGAGCGTGGTCGCCGATCAGCACGGGCGGCTCCAGCTCCTGCATGACTCGTTCAACGACATCTACGGCGTTCTGAGCTTCTTTCGAACCCTCGACGAGGATGGCGAACTCGTCACTGCCCATGTGGGCGACGTGCCTGCCCGCCCCTGCAACCGAATGATGGAGTCGACGGCCCACCTCGACGAGCACCTGGTCGCCGATGTCGTGGCCCAGTGACTCATTGACGACCTTGAACCCGTCGATCCCGAGGTAGCAGATAGCAACCCTTCCGCGTCCCCCGCCCTCACCGACCACTCCCCTGAGCCGGTCCAAAAACGCCGCGCGGTTCGGCAGACCGGTCAACCAGTCATGCAGCACCTGGTAGCGAAGGCGGCTCTGCACCAAGTACTGCTCGCTGACATCCTCGAAAGTCGCAACTTGATACTGCGGCTCGCCACGATCATCGCGAGCCAGCGACAACGTGCACCTCGTGCGAACGTTCTCGCCATCCGCCCTGTGAATCACCCCTTCAAACCGGAACTGATCGACCTCTTCCCCGATCAGATCCAGGTGAAATCGCCAGTCACCTGCCCCCACAGGGCTCACAAAATCCCGAACGTCGTGCTCACACAGCTCGTCCTCGTCGAACGCGATCATCTTCTGCAACGCCGGGTTCACCTCGAGGATCCGTCCTTCCAGATCCAGAATGGCGATACCCGTCATGGAGTCGGCGAACGCGCTGCGATATCGGGCTCCGGCATCCGACAGCACATCATCGGCCGCAGATTCAACCGTCGGACGCTCCGCCTCAAGTCGACTCAGGTCACTGTCCTGCTCATCCAGAAGACGCTGCACGCGGTCAAGCCCGGCGGTCATGTCGAGCAGCATGTCGTCCGGAGAAGGTGCCATCGGCTCGGTGACAAGACCAGCAATCTCGACACCGTCCAACGCTTCAGGCTCGTCGGCGTCTACCAGCCTGGTCTCGAGCAGACGGATCTTCGCGCGCGATTCCTCCGTCAACACGCTCGCCCGACGGCGCTCCTCCTTGGCTTGACCGAGCTGGGTTTCCGCCCTGCCGCGCTCACGTTCGGCGTTGTCGAGCCGGCCCTGCGCAGCTTCAAGCTCCTCTCGGAAGCCCGCAGCCTCGGCTCGGTAACGATCACGGTCTCGGGTGAGGCCGGAGATCAGGCGTGACAGCCTTGTCAGGACGATCTGCAGCACGAGAATCACTTGTGACGCTTGAAATTCTACCTGAGCGCACTTCGCGAGCTGCTTGTGCGCCCTGCTCAGCTCCTCGGTGACCTTGAGGAGCTGCCGCTGGGCCGAGATCGTCTCAGCCTGCGCTTCCAAGATCATGGCTCGCGGATCGTCCGACGACCCGGACGGCCGACGATAGAGCGAGTGCGCTGCGCGATCCCACGCGGCTCGCACGGCGCGTTTGCGGTCTTCCGCCCGATGTTCTCCAACAGTGCACGCGTCGATCACGGCTACGACGAACTGCCATTCGGGCAGCTGGTCACCACCCAACCGCTTCGACACCGTCGAATCACTGCAACCGCAGCGGCTACCCACTTCCTTCGAAGTAAGGGTCGACTCGTCCACGACACCACGCAGGTATCGCGCCAAGTCGTGCAGTGCCGGGTCCACACCTTTCAACGGACCCCAAGGCCGACCAGACCGCATGACCACCGTTCCTGTCATCCAGGCGTCCTGGACAACCCGTTCACCTACGTCGACGCTGCTCACCCGCACCTGTTGATCACCATTGGTGGAATGCGGCGAGGTAGATCAGGCACATCACGACCCCGATGACACACAACCGGAACGTGTGGTGCCACGTGGCAAGCGCAAGTCGGACAGTACGGCAAATCTCCCTGAGCACAGTTCCCACAGCGTCCCTCTCAGCACCGGTTCTTGTGCCGAGGAGGCTTGCACAGCGTCGTTCCGCCAGCCGCCTGTCCACGAGAAACAAGCTGGCCACCGCGGACAACCGGCTGTTGTCCGCGGACAACAGCCGGACGCATCGGTGCTGCTGCGGTGGTGCACTTGGCGTGCGAGGGCTTGGTGGTGCGCCACGCGACGCCTGGACCCAAGAGCTGCGTGGACCTGTGCGTGGATCACGATGATCCGCGTAGTGCAGATGCGGCTCGTCGGGCTGATGGTCCCGAAGTTCAGGACAAGGCAGCCGTACTTTTCGGCAGCGCGGATTCCGCTCCGTTGTCGGACGTGCGTCCGCGCTGTGGGCCCTTCCGACCACCGAACTGAGCAGCGCGAAAACGAGCGAACCCTCCGCGCTTGCACAGTACCTGCTACGGCTCATACCCGATCGCTGCCAAGGTGTGGCGCAGCGAATCATCGTCCTGCCCAACAGATCTGCCCTCGTCGGGCAACACTGCGGAGAGCGGTGCCAGCCCGGGTTCGACCAGTTCGAGACCGCTCAGCCATGAGCTGAGCACCTCGCGGTCGCGTGGAACGACGCGACCGAAAAGTGCGCTGTGGGCCGCGTTGAAGGACTCGTACTGGGGCGCAAGGCCTGAAGCGACGTGGCTCAGCGCCAGCCCGCTACCTGAGCAGAGCCTCTTGCGATACGCGTTGACCAGCCGATCTGGGCGGGCTTCGTCCGGCACCGTCTGCAGCACTTCGATCATCAGCAGGCCCACGGGTTCGGCCGGGTCGATCAGCCTTCTGGTTTCCTCGTGGTCGAGAACGGCGTGCGGTTGGAGAAGATCAGCGTGGACGAAGGCTGCACCTCTGACGCCGCGCAGCGCGCTCTCACCGAGTGCGACGACCGCGGGATCTCGATCGACGTACACCACAGCGGCGTCGAGCTGTCGTTCTTGGATCAGCTGGTGGACCTGGCCCGCCATGGGAAAGCCGGGCCCCAGCTCGAGGAACTGCCTGATTCCGCATTCGAGCATGTGGGCGACGGCAAGCCGGAGAAATGCCCGTCCGGCGTGGAGAAGCTGGCGGATCGATGGCAGGACGTTCTCGATCTGCCTGCCAACGAACCGGTCGATCGGCGTATTGAGGGTGCCTCCGAGCAGCCAGTCGCGCACCCGTGCGGCGCTTGCCCGTGTGAGGTCGCCATCGGACTGTCCGGCCACGGCCACTCCCTCGTCCGTCGATGATGATCATATCGGGCCGGGCAGGTTCCGCGTTCCGCTGGACGGGCGGGATTCCATCGATCGGACGTGAGGCAGACGTGAATTCCATACATGATGGAACTCCTCCAAGATGTCACACGATCGAGTGAACTACGCCTTCGTAGCATGAATTTCCCAGGGGGCTCCTCCGTGAGGTGGTGAGGACGGGCTCCAAGGTCGAGCCCGCGGACCAATCAGCACCAAGGGGGTTCGGCGTTGGCAGACCTGAGCACAGCCACCACCGCCGTCGTGGCCGATGTCCACGGCAGGCGGTCGGCCGGTACCAGGCCTGGAGGGGGAATCGGTGTGCACCTGTCCCGCAGTTGCGAGCCAGGTGAGGACGACGGGGCGTGACCGATGGCCGTCGCCTGGGCCGAGATGACCGCGCCCAGATCGAGTTCGAAGAGTTCTACCGCGAGCACTATCGCGGCCTGCGTCGCTACGTTCACTCCCGCTGGCCCCAGTCCGACTCGGATTCCATCGCGAACGAAGCCTTCGCACGGGTCTGGCGCGACTGGGAGAAGATCAGAGGCGAGAAGATCGCCTGGGCGAAGGTCGCGGCTGGACGCCTGGCGGTCGACGCATTTCGCGCACAGCACGAGCTTCTGTTGGAACCGACAGAGATGCACGCGCGGATGTCCAGCGCAGGCACCACGAGCGGCTCGGACCACGCGACGATCTGGCAAGCCCTCGAGTCCCTTCCGCCACGCTTCCGGAAGGCCGTGACCATGCGCATGTTGGGTTACCCCAACGAGGACATAGCCCGTGCACTCGGCTGCAAGACCGAGTCAGTCTCGAGTTACGTCTCTGAGGCTCGAAAGCTGCTGGCGAAGCAACTCGGCCGACGGCCCCGGCGACGTCAACGCCGAACTCGAACAGGAAATTCGGACAGTGCTGGAGACCAGGGCGCCGGCCCGCCCGCCGCAGATCGGCTGCCGAGAAATCACCACGACGACGAGGAGGACTGACGCATGGATCTCATCGGATGGCTTCTGCGGTGGATTCCGGGCACGCAAGCGCACGCACTCCGCGAGGTCGACAAGCGGCTGGCGGCCTACACGGAGTGGTTGCGCGAGGTGACTTGGCAACCGATCGACGAGGCCGAGGAACAGCGCGTGCTCGATGCGATCCTCTCAGGGAATCTAGCCCCGAGCGACGACGAATGTCACGGTGCCGCTCCACCACCGGTACTCGATCCGAGCGATGAGCGCATCGTGCACACGGCGGAGGCCTGGCTGGATGGGCTCTTGCGGAGCAGTGTCATCTCAGCCAACCGAACCTGGTTGCGGAGCCGGCTCACGGAGTTCACCCACGAGCTTGCCAGATGGCTCGTGGACCCGGTCAGCGCTCGTCTCTCTCCAGAACTGATCGGCAGAGAGCTGGCCTACGACCTGGAGCTCACGACACCGGCGCTGCGTCACACGATGGAAGTGCTGACCCCGTTCACCGAGGAGCTGCTTGCGTTCAGCGGTGCGGAACCCGAACGGCGGGCGCGTCTGCTCGGAGGTCTCGCCGAAGGGTTCACCGATGGCGCACGTCAGCGAGTGCTCGACGAGCAGATGTCGCTGGCCGAAGCCGTGGACCGCGCCCACCGGAACCAGAACGAGGCGCTCGCTGCTGACGCCGGCCAGTTCGCGTCGTCCTTCGACGACTCGGATCTCGGCATGTGTCTGGTGGACTCGCAGGGAGTGATCACGCGCGCGAACTCGGCGCTGCAGTTCCTCGTCGGACGCTCGGACGGCCCGGTGATCGGTCAGCCGCTCGCGACGTTCGTGCTGAACGAGGAGCACGCGAGGCAGGTCGAGCAGGCGTGCCAGGAGGTGGCAGCCCACCGCCACACCGCCGTGTTGGACGCGATCGAGGTGGGCCACCGCGACAATCCCGAACCGCGGTGGGCCAGCCTGACCATCACCTGGGTCTCCGAACCGGGTGGGGCCGGTCGCGCCAGAGTGGTGATGGCAGACGTGACGGACGTGCAGCGGTGGCACTCAAGGCTCGATCATGCGGCGGAGCGTGACGACACCACCGACCTGCCCAACCGGCAGTGCCTGAAACGCCGGCTCGACGACGCGCTGCACGAGGCGATCCCGCTGGACGCCGTGGGATTGTGTGTGGTCGGACTCGACGGGCTCGACATGATCACCGAGGAGCTGGGGTCGGAGGTCGGGGAGAACTTCGTGCGCCTGCTCGCAGATCGGCTCCGGGGAGCGGTCGGCGGAGCGGTGGACATGGTGGCACGCCACGACCGCGCGACGTTCTGCGCGTTGATCACCGACCCCGCCGTGTGGAGCCGCATCGACGAACTCGTCGCGCACGTGATCGCCTGGCTGGGCGAGACCGTCCACATGGGAGCCTACAAGCTGGTGGTCAAGCCGCGCATCAGCGTCGTCCGCGCGACCGACATCGACGACACCGCGGATCAGTTGCTCGCACGGGCGGAGCTGATGCTGCAGCAGTCGACCCCGCCGACTCGGCGCAGAGCCCTGGTCGAAGCCCGACGTGGGACAGGCGAGTCCTGGGACAGCCGTCTGCTCGCCGACCTTCCCGCAGGCATCGACAACAACGAACTCGAACTGGCCTACGCACCGCTCGTCGACTTCGACACAGGAACGCTGGTGGGAGCGGAGGCAGGTTTGCACTGGCGGCACCCGGATCACGGTCGACTTCCCATCGATCATCTGCTGACTCTGGCCGACGAGATCGGACTCGATCTGGACCTCACTCCGTGGATCCTGCGCACCGCGGCCGAACAGGCCAAGGCCTGGAGGGACTCGTTGGGCTCACGAGCACCCTTCATCACCATCAACGTGCCACGGCGCCTCGTTCGCGGAGATCGGCTCGTGGAGAACGTCCGCCGCGTGCTCATCACCAGCCGGGTCCAGCCCGACCTGCTGCGGCTGGGACTCAGCATGGCGGGCTCGCCGCTGTGGCACGGCATCCGCACAGAACATCTCGTAAAGCTGAGCACACTCGGAATACCGTTGCGCCTCAACGACTTCGGTAGTGAGTTCGAACGGTTCGACCTGCTCCCCCAGGTGACGTTCGAGGGCATCGCGATCCCGCCTGGACTGACCTCCCGCCTCGGCGGAACGGAACCTCAACACCAATGTTCGCTCGCCATCACCTCCGCTCTCGCCGACATGGCGCGAACGCTGGAGTTGACCGTCACTCTGCAGGGAGTCGACTCTCCAGAGCAGCTGAAAGCCGCACAGCACCTGCGAGCACAACTCATCCAGGGGAAGCTCGCCGGCCCTTCACAGTCACCGCACGACATTCACCGTCACGTTCAACTGAACGCACAGGCGAACGTCCAGACCTTGATTGAGGCGTCTTGAACATTCAGGCGGTGCACCCACGGCAAAGCCTCGACACACGTTTCCACCAGGAGCAGCCAGTGCGGCCGCAACGAGTGTTCATCTCGTACGCGCACGAATCGGACAGGCACAGCGACCAGGTCCGCGCGCTGTGGTATTTCCTGCGCGCCAACGGAATCGACGCCCGGCTGGATCGCTCGGCCGCGAGTCAGCCGCAGGACTGGGCGTTGTGGATGGCCGAGGAGATCCGGCTGGCCGACCGCGTGCTGGTAGTGGCATCGGCTACCTACCGCAGGCGGGCTGAGGGGCGCAGCGGCCCGCATGACGGCCGAGGAGTGCAGTGGGAGGCACGGCTGATCCGAAGCGCCTTCTACGCGGAGCCGCACAACCTCGGCCGGTTCGTCGCGGTGGTGTTGCCGGGGCAGTCGACCGCAAGCGTACCGGACTTTCTGGCTCCAGCCACGTCGACCGTGTACCACGTCCGTGACTTCACCATGACTGGCGCCGAGGAGTTGTTGCGCCTGCTGACCGGCCAGCCGGCGGAGCCCGAACCAGCGCTGGGCAAGATTCCGGTGTTCAAGAAGCTCAACCCGCTGCCACCCGCCCCGGTGGCAGCGCCCCTGAGAGCAGACCCGCCTTCCGGCAACGCGGTGTACCGCACGGTCAACGCCCAGCTCCGCAACCGGCGAGTCCGTACGCGTCTGTGCGAAGACCTCCGAACAAGCGTCGAGTTCGCTCTCAAGTCCGAACTGGCTCCGAATGAACTGGCAGCGCTGACGCACTACCTCGAGTCGCCCGACTTCGAGGAGATCCGCCTTCAGGTCCTGCTGTGGAGACTCTTCGACCACAACGACGAAAACATCGCCGCGGTCCTGCGCATGCAGATCTTCCACGGGCTTCGCCACCACCTCGACCTGCCCGAGAGGCTGCGGAACCAGGGTGCGCTCACCGTGCTCAGCGCGCTGGTCGACTGCGCCGAGACCTGCGTCGCCGAACTGCTGCTTCCGGTGGTCACCACCGAGGTCGCGACGTGGCTCAGCCACCAGGCGGCGAAGTCCGCGACGAGCAACGTGGTGCTGCTCGGAGACATCGACGGTCTGGCCGAGATTCACGGCTTCGCGCAACGGATGCGAAGCAGAGTCGCCGCGCTGCACGCCGTCATGCGACTTCCCCATCTGCGCGTCACAGGTATGAGCGCGGCAGTCGCGTACGACGATCTCTACGTCACACCGACGCTTCAGGGTGCCACTGCGAGCGTCCAAGTCGGCAGCCGGTCGGTCCTCCTCGGAGATCCCGGTGCCGGCAAGTCGACCATGATGGCCAAGCTCGCTTGGGAGATCGCCTGCGACAGCAGCGATCGAGTGCCGTTTCTCCTTGTTCTGCGCAATGTCGCGGCCTCTCTGAGGGAAGGCGGACGTGGACTCGTCGCATACCTCGAAGCGCTGTGCCGGGAGCCGTACAACCTCGATCCTCCGCCCAACGCCGTGGAGTACTTGCTGCGCAACGGAAGAGCGGTCGTTCTTCTCGACGGTGTGGACGAGCTCGTGGACACCGATCTTCGGGACCGGTTCGCCCGCCTCGTCGAGTCCTTCGCCGACGAGTTCATGTCGGTACCGATCATCGTGACCGCCAGAAAGGTCGGCTACGAGACGGCCGCACTGAACCCGAAGCAGTTCGACGTGGGCACCATCAAGGAGTTCGACGATCACCAGGTTGCGACGTACGTTCGACGCTGGTTCGCGCTGGACGTGAACACCTCGGAACACGACCGGACGGCGCTTGCCGACGCGTTCCTGCAACACGGTGACACCGTCGGCGAACTGCGCAGCAACCCGCTGTTGCTCGCCTTGCTGTGTTCGATGTACGCCAGCGAACACTACCTGCCCACAAACCTCGCACAGGTCTACGAGAAGTGCGCGTTGATGCTCTTCGAGCAGTGGGATCAGATGCGCGGTGTGCCGCTGCCGGCCAGGTTCGAAGGCAGACTGCGAGGAGCGGTGGGCTACCTCGCCTGGAGCCAGCTGACCTCCTGTGACGACATGAGCACGTCCTGGCCCCGCGTGAAGATCATGGCGGTCCTGATGAAGTACTTGGAGGAAAAGGGGTTCGATCACGACGAAGCCGAGGAGCACGCCGCCGCCTTCGTCGACTTCTGCACCGGCCGCCCCTGGGTGCTGAGCGACGGCGGCTCGAACCGCGGCAAGCCCACCTACGGCTTCACCCACCGCACGTTCCTGGAGTTCTTCGCAGCCGACTACCTGGTCCGCAGCAACAACAACGCCGAGTCCCTCTGGCTGGCGATCCACGCCCGCAGCCGCGACATCCGCTGGGGACCAGTCGCACGCATCGCACTGCAGCTCTACGACCAGAAGCACGACGACGGCGCCAGCGAGATGCTCCAGCTCGTCACGGCAGAAGACCACCCTCTCGCGCTGGAGTTCAGCACGGACGCCCTCAGACACGTTCAGCCCGCACCGGGAATCATCAGGAGGATCGTCAGTGCCGAACTGCACGCCGCCGCGGCCACCGATCCGTGGAGCGAGGAGACCTGGAACTCGCGGAACGCCCGGCTGCACCGCTCGTCGGTCGAAGAGCGGTTGAGCAACCTCATCAGCACTGCCTCCCCCGCGAACAAGAGCATCGTGTGCAAGTCGATCGACACGCTTCTCAACGAGTTCGCGGCGAAAGGCCTGCACGGCAGGATGGCGCAACACCTGCTCGGCGCGATGGCAGGCAAACTCGCTCCGCAGCCGTGATCACCGAGGCCCCGGAAGAACGCGGTGGCGTGTCTACAGCACGGGCTCCAAGCTGATGCTGCGCAACATGACGATGCCCGGGATCCTCTGCACACGTTGTATCGCCCGCCTGCCTTCGGACGATCACCCTGGGAGTAGCAGTTCAGCGCGCGGAAAGGGTGATGATGAGCGACGGTTCCGTCCAATTCGGTCACTTCCAGCGGCCGGAACACGACGCGCCGATCAGCCACGACCACTAGTCTGTTCCAGCCCGCTCGCGTCGAAATGCCGGTCGAGGGGATGCCGGATCCCGGCAACCCAAAGTGGGTATCGACGACGTCATCAGGGTCAGCTTCCGGCAATCGGTGATCCCGGCACACTCCTCGGCCGGATGAACGCCACCCTGTGATCATGCTCAACGGCGCTTTGTCCGTCGTGCCGCACTCGCCGGGCTGCTCGGCAAACTGACGAGTCGTCGGGCAGCGTTCTGGGCCGGTTGCCATCTGCCTGGCCCTGGTATGGAGGCCGATCTACCTCTCACCGATGCAGACCATGCGCCACCCGATCAACAACCCGCAGGTCGCACCCGAGGCCGTCGAGCTAAACTCGCGACCCAGTTGCGTTCTAGGCGGCCAGTGCGAACAACTGGGTCAGCAATCCGGTACCTGGATCGACCGGCGCTCTTCGAGAACCGCGCGAGCTATCGCCTGCTGAGTGCAGATCTCCGTGACGACTCGCCGCAGTTGGGCTTCGGCCTCGGCACATACTCCGACAAGCTGGACGCGTCGGAGGCTGCAGCGCACGAGCTTGCTGCGGTTGAGCGATCCGGGCCCGCCGACGAGGTGCCCGATTGGTCGGCTCTGCCCCTGCGTGGACTGATCGGAGATCCATTCGACCTCCGCCGGCGTGCGGTGATGCCCGCGATCGAGACGCTCACGTTGCGCCGTCAGCGCGAGACCGGCCGTGCGACGTTCCTACTGCATTGGCGTGATCCTACGAAGGTTGCCACCGCGGCCGGCATCTACGGCCTCATCCCCGCGGGCGAGTTCCAGCCGTCCAGCGTCGCGTCATGGGACACGAAGAACGACTTCGACCTGTGGCGCAACATGGTCCGCGAGTACTCCGAGGAGCTGCTCGGCGAACCAGAGCGCGACGGCAGTCAAGGTGTGCCGATCCAGTACGACGAATGGCCGTTCTACGGGTCGCTGGAGAAGGCCCGGTCTCAGAGCAAAGTGAACGCCTACTGCCTCGGAATCGGGCTCGACACGCTCACACTGACCGCCACGTTGCTGACAGCCGTTGTGATCGACGACGACGTGTTCGACGATATTTTTGGGAACACAGTGCAGATTAATGCCGAGGGAGCGTTGGTGACGGCGATCGAGTCGACATCAGTGTCGGAAGGCGTTCCGTTCACCGAGGAGACCGTCAAGCGCATGTTGACGTCGGAACCGATGGCCTCGCCGGGAGCCTGCATCCTTGCGCGCTCCTGGCAGTTCCGAGACCACATCCTCAGCAGGTGACGACCTGTGCTGCGCTAGCCGAAGGGCAGGCGAGTTGGTGCCAACGAACCCCGACCGGAAGCTGCTGTCAGTAAACGAAGTCTGCGAGGAACTACAGATCTCGCGGTCAACCTTGTATGAGTGGCGCATGGGTCTGCTGCACGGATAGGTGACATCTGAGTTGGCTTGCCGTGATGGTGAGCTGGGAGGATGTCGCTGTGCCCAAGCCCTACCCCCAGGAGTTCCGCGACGATGTCGTGCGGGTCGCCCGTGACCGCGAGCCCGGCGTGACCGTCGAGCAGATCGCGAAGGACTTCGGGGTCCACCCGATGACGCTGTTCAAGTGGCTGCGCCAGGCCGAGACCGACGAGGGCACCAAATCCGGTGTGAGCCGCAGTGACTCGGCAGAGCTGCGCGAGGCCCGCAAGCGGATAAAGCTGCTCGAGCAGGAGAACGAGGTCCTGCGCCGCGCGACCGCGTACTTGTCGCAGGCGAACCTGCCGGGAAAAGGCTCTACCCGCTCGTGAACGAGCTCGCCGCCGACGGGATTCCCGTCGCGGTGACGTGCCGGGTGTTGAACATCGCTCGACAGCCGTACTACCGGTGGCGGGCCCGGCCGGTCACCGGGACAGAACTCGAGCGGGCTCATCAGGCGAACGCGTTGTTCGACGCGCACCGCGACGATCCGGAGTTCGGCTACCGATTCCTCGCCGACGAGGCCCCGCGACGCCGGTGTGTCGATGGCGGACCGGACCGCGTGGCGGATCTGCTCGTCCATGGGCTGGTGGAGCGCGTTCGGCAAGAAACGCGGCCGCAACGGCAAGAAGACCGGCCCGCCGGTGCACGACGACCTGGTCCGCCGCGACTTCACCGCCACCGCGCCGAACCGGCTCTGGCTGGCCGACATCACCGAACACCGCACCACAGAAGGAAAGCTGTATCTCTGCGCGGTCAAGGACGCCTGCTCCAACCGGATCGTCGGCTACTCCATCGACTCCCGGATGAAGTCCCGCCTCGCCGTCACCGCGCTCACCAACGCCCTCACCCGCCGCGGTGAAACCGCCGGCTGCGTGGTGCACACCGACCGCGGATCACAATTTCGATCCAGGAAATTCGTCCGCGCGCTCGCGCGCCACGGCCTGTCCGGGTCGATGGGCCGGGTGGGTGCGGCGGGTGACAACGCCGCCATGGAAAGCTTCTTCGCGTTGCTGCAGAACAACGTTCTCGACCGGCGTTCCTGGTCGACTCGCGAGGAACTGCGGATCGCGATCGTCACCTGGATCGAACGCACCTACCACCGTCGCAGACGCCAGGCCGCCCTCGGCCGGTTGACCCCCATCGAATACGAGACAATCATGGCCACGCCAGCCAGTCAGGCTGCGTGACTACCGCTGTCACCTACTCGTGCAGCAGACCCCATGAAGAATCGGGCGCCACGCTGCATCAAGCTACCGAATGGCGAACTGCGGGTGCGACGTGCTGATCTGGACGCCTGGCTAGAACAATGTGAAGAGTGAACTCGCCAGCGACAGCAGCCAGATCCAGCCGCTCATCGCTACGGTGCCAAGGTGAGCGACCACGCAGACAGCGACACCAGCGCCACGTACCGGCAGCAAGGCGAGCAGTGCATCGCCGATGCGATCGACCATCTGAGCTATGCCGACGAGACACCTACCGAACCGACCGAGCTCACCCATATCGGCTGGGCGCAAGTTCTGACATTGAGGGCGATCTACTTCGAGCTACGCCACGGGCATGATCTGGCGGCCCAGAACGCTGCTGCCATCGCAGCAAACACCGATGCGCTCTCTGAGCACTCGGACGGCATGGATGATCTCAGGAAGGCACTGCTCTACGAGGCTGACATGCGAGGACTGCGCAAGTAAGCCACCAGGATGAGACAGGCGGCCCCCTGCGGGGCCGCTCGGGTCGCCGCTCCATCCCCGTTCGGCAGGGCTTCACGGCCTCATCTCTTTGTCGCTCGGGCAAGCGGGCGGGACCCGGCCTCCGGCCGCGCCCGGCGACGGAGGCAGGCCTACCCCGACCGGACGGGACAGCGACCGCCCGGCCTCGCAGCTGCGCAAGTGGCCTGTTTGCCTCGTGAGGTCTTCGCGCCCGTGTCCCACCATCGTTTAACGCGTGGACGCCATCGCCAAGAGCACTGCGCGATGGCTCACGGCCACTCTTGACACCACCGTCCACGCGCTAAGCGCAGCAGCGACAAGGGAACGGGGGCGGTGTGGGCGGCATTGTGAGCTCGATTCCACGGTTCGGCGTGACGATCCGACTCCGTTCGGCGATAGAACCAAGACATGACGTCGGGGGCGCCGAGCGCAGGAGGAGGCCCAATGGGCGAAGAACGGGCCCGCAAGATCATGCATGCGATGTTCGATGGCAACTACCGACCGCGTCCCCATGTTGTACGGCGCATCGAGGCTCTGATGGGAAGCGAGGAAGCGCAGTACGTCGACATCAAACACACGCCGCACGACAAATCCATGAGCGGGCAATGCGTCATCCTGACAGCAACGCGCGTAATCCACGCGACGTGGTCGACACCAAATGACAACCCCGGCAACACTGGAACGGCCCTCGTCACGACCTGGGCACGACGGAGCTTGATCAAGATGGAGATCAAGGCTGGCGGCACCAACGCCGACGAGGACTGGTCCTATGCCGAAGACACCGAGTGGCCGCGCGGCGGAATCCTAACCCTCGAGTACGAGGGGCGTCAGAGGGCGATCGAGCTGCCTCTCGGGCAGGATGGAAGGACCAGGCAGCAGTTCCATGATCTTGTTCCTGAGCTGCTAACCGACCTTGTCGCCTAGCTTCTCGTACAGCAGAGAAGTACAGCAACCCCGGTGATCGAGTGCACCCGCGAGCGACCAGCACAGACCCTCTGACCTCAGCAAAGGCCACAGTCGACCTTAATGCCGAGAGTTCACACCGAAGAGGTCACTGGTTCGATCCCAGTATCGCCCACACAACCCGGAAGCCTCTAACCTGCGAAGGTCGGGGGCTTCCGGGTTTCTCGGGCACTCGCAGACCCCTCGTTTCGGGGCCACGGTAGTAAAAGTGGTAGTAAACCTGCGTCGTTCCACCTCAGACCAGCCCCTTCTGCGAGGGCGGCAGGAACAGACCAATCACTGCCTCGGCGGCGTCGCGATCAAGGTCCTCGATGTCCGCGGAGTAGGTGTCGAGGGTGAACGCCACGGTCGCGTGCCCCAGGCGAGAGCTGACAATCTTCGGGTGCACACCCGTGCGCAGTGAGATCGTCGCGTAGGTGTGCCGGAGTCGTGGAACCGAATCTTCGGCAACCCGAGGAAATCGACGATCTTGTTGAACTCCTCCGTGATGGTGTCCGGATAGATCGGCCGACCGTCTTCCCAGCAGAACGCCAGCCCGTGGTCCTGATAGGCGTCGCCCCAGTCCTGCTTCTCCTTCTCCAATTGCTGGAAGTGCACGGTCAGCACGCCGGTGGTGAAGCTGTCCAGCGCGAGCAACCGACGACTCTTCTGGCTCTTGCCCGAACCCTTCACCGCCTTTCCCGCAGCGATGACCCGTGTAGTGGCAGCCATACGGACGACCTTCTTCGAGAGACCGAAGGCCGCGATCTCCACGCCGCACAGCTCCGAACGGCGAACTCCCGTCGACGCCTCAAGGACCCACAACGCGTACCAGCGGTGGTGCCGCACGTGCTCGAGGAAAAGCATCATCTGTTCGGGAGTCCAGGTGCTGTGGTTCCGCCTCGGAACCGACGGAGCCTTCACGCTCCGGATCGGGTTCAGGCTGATGTACTTCCACAACACCGCCACATTCATCGCAGAGCTGAGCATGATATGCACGCTCGTGACCGTCTTCGGCGCGAGCCCCGGCTCATACGGCTTGGGATCCGCCCCACCTCGTAACGCCGCACCGCACGGCGCGCAGCGGCGTAAGTCACACCGACCTTGTCGGCGATCTTCCGCGGCCGAATCTCCCGATTCGCCTCGCGAGCCGCCTTCCACAGCTCGTACATCTCACCGTTGGTGTTGCGCTTCTGACGCCCCTCGGTGAGCAGGTGCTCGTAGAGCGCAGCGACCATCGACGGCACGAAGTCCTGTATGAGGCGACGCCCCACGATGGGCATCACATAGGTCCGCGCCAAACGTCTCGTAGTTGGCCGCCGTCGTCGCTTCGACGGTAAGGCGTGCGTAAGTACTGCTCGAAGAAGTCGTTGACCGTGGCGCGATGAGGTTCACCCCGAACGATGGACAGGGGCGTAAGAAGTTCAGGCGGCTGCTCGGAGTGACTTCTCATAGTCGCTGGGACTGCGCATCCCGAGCTTGGAGTGCCGCCGCGTGCTGTTGTAGAAACGGATCCAATTGTCAACTGCGGCAACGAGTTCCGTCTTCGTGGCGTAGACGTGCCGGTAGTAGTGCTCGTGTTTGAACGTCGACCAGAACGACTCCGCGGGGCTGTTGTCCCAGCAGATCCCGGTCGCGCCCATCGACCGGCGCAGCCCGTGCCGAAAGCAGGCCTGTGCGGTCAGATTCGCCGTGTACTCGCCGCCGCGGTCGGAATGCAGGACCGTGCCACGACAGTCACGGCCGCGGGCGGCCACCGCGGCCTCGATGGCGGTGGTGACCATCTCGGCACCGATGTGGTCGGCGACGCTTTAGCCGAGCACCCTGCGCGAGTGCCCGTCCCGGATGGCGCACAGGAACAACTCGCCCTCACCACAAGACTCGACCTCACTACAAGACAAGTACGTGATGTCGGTCAGCCACGCGGTGCCGGGGTGGCCCCGGTCGAACTCGCGCTCGATGAGGTCCGGTGGGAACGACGCGGCTGGGTCGATCACGGTCGTTCGCACCTTGAAGGTGCGGGGGCTGATGCCCTCGATCCCGATGTCGGCCATGACCTTGGCGACGGTCTTGGCGCTGATCACCTCGCCCTGATCCCGCAGCTCCGCGGTGGTCCGTGGCGACCCGTAGGTGCCGTCGGAGTCCTTGTGCGCCTGGATGATCTTCACCTCACAGGTCCGCGCGGCGCTGCTGACGAGGCGTCAACTTCGTTGCGGCGCACCGCTTCACATGCGGGTAGTAGCCGGAGGCCGAGACGCTCAGCAGGCGTGCCATACGCCGGACCGCGAACCTGTCACCCTCGGGTGCGGCGATGCCGGTCACGCCGGCGACGTCATCGGGGCCGGCGTACTTGGCTATCAGAGCGAACCGGGCCGGTTCTTCTGCATCGCGGCAAAGTACGCCGAGGCTTTTACCAGGAACGCGTTGTCCTTCTCGATGCGCAGCCTCGACCTTGTACTCAGCCGTGTACGACCGGCGCTTACGAGGAGGCATACGGACATCCTTTCACCAGGACCGCTGATCCTGCTAACTCGGTGTCCACTGCCTGGGGTGAACCTCAAGGCACGAGTTCCACCCCATCGTGCTCGACCCGCTCGGTCGGGACAGCGCTCGTCATCTGCTCACCCGCTCGCTCGACCTCGTGGGCTCCGCCGCCGAACAGGCCGCGCTCGAGGACCTGATCGCGTTGTGCGCCGGCATTCGCTTTTGCTCAGACTCGTCGCAGCGAGGCTGAACGGCCGCGGCCGATCCCTGCCGATCGTGGTGCGCAAGATCCTGTCAGGCCGGTCGCTCGACCTGCGCGCCAACGATGATGACGACGAGTTGCCTGTCGAGGCGATATTCGACATGTCCTACCTGGAACTCGCTGCGGACGAGGCACGTGCGTACCGATTGCTACCGCTCCACACCGGACCCGAGTTCGGCGTGCCCGCCGTGGCGGCGCTGCTGAACGTGGACGAGGAGGCCGCAGTCGACCTGCTCGACGCCCGCTTCGAGGCGAATCTGCTCGAGCAGGTGGGCGGCGATCGCTTCCGCTTCCACGCCGTGGCGCGTGAACACGCGCAGGACCGAGCCCGCCGCGACTCGACAGAGGCAGAGCGTACCGAAGCGCGGTTGCGGATCATGCTCTGGTACGCCCGCCGGGCCACGGCGCTGTGCAAGGCCCACTGGCCACGCTGGTGGTCGACCACGGTGTTCGCCGATGTGGAGCCTGCGGTCGAGCGTGGTGCGCTCGCGTGGGAGAACTCGAACTCGAGCAGACCAATCTCGTGGAGGCGTTCCGCACCGCCGACGAACTGGAGCTCGACGAGGTGCTGCCCGCGTTCTGCGAAGCCCTGCAGCCGTGACTGTACAACAGCAACCGGGCCGAGCTGCTGGTCGAGATCAGCGAGATCGGGCTTGCCGCCGCGACCCGATCGGGCGATCAGCCCGCATTGTCGCGGATGCGCAACCAGCTCGGCACCGGTCACGAGCTGGCGGGACGGTTCGATCTTGCGCTGGAACATTTCGCGACCTCGCTGGAGATCGCGAAGGCGTGCGGTCATGTTCTGTGTGAACAGAGCGCGCTGGAGTGGCATGGCATAACTCACGGAGGCAAGGGCGACCTCGAACTCGCACTGCGCTACCTGAACCTCTCGTTCGAGATGACGGAACGCGTGCATGACCCCGTGCATCGCGGGCGGGCGCGCATCCTCATCACGATGTATGTGAACCGGTTGCTGGCCAACCGCGACTGCACGACGTCGGTCGACGAGCTCAACCGTGCGTTGAGCTACCTCCACGTCAACGGCGAGGACATCAACGGGGCGCGAGTCCTGATGCAGCTGGCGTCCGCCCACGTTGCCGCCGGGCAGCAGCGGCTCGCCGCGTCGGCGCAGGAACGAGTTGTGGCGCTGTTCGCCCGGCACAACGCAACCGCACTGCAAATCGGGGCTTTGCGTGCGCTCGCGGACACGGAGGATCTTCTCGGCGAGCGCGAAGCGGCACAAGAGCATCGCCTCGAAGCCTACCGCCTCACACACCCTGACTGAAACGTCCTCCGTGGACTGTCCTCTGTGAACGGTCATGGTTCGTGGCAGGTCCTCGACGCGACGACCTTCGGCGAGCCACACGTACACCAGCGACGCACAGCCGTCCGGGGCGTTCCTGGACAGCTCTACATGCTGTCCGTCCTGGGTCCGCGTGAGCACCTTGTCCTCACCGATGACGGCGATCAGTTCGCAGTCGGGGTGGCGCAGAGCTGTTTCCCGGAGCCAGTCATCCGCAGGCTCTTCGAGTTCGTCCTCGTAAGACAAGAGGACGTCGGCGATCGAGCGCAATGCTCGGCCTGGGTGATCGACGTGGCTCACGACGTGGGCATCGTCGGTGTCCGGAGGCACCACGCCGTGCACTCGGACTTCGGCCGGATAGCGAACGAGTTCGGCGCTGTGGTCGCGGAAGCGCACCGTCACCAGCGTTGCGCTCGGCCTCGGGCGCTGGTCTGAGAGCCCGTGGCTGGGAATCTTCCACAGCACCGGTTCGCCGATCGGTTCTGGCAGCCGCATGACCTCGTAGAACAAGGCGCGGAGTCGCTTGGCGGACTCGTCCGGCACCGAGGTGACGAGCTCCGACACGCCGTCGTAACGGCTCGGATCGTGGGCGTCGATGGTCTGCTCGATCTGCGATCGGAGGGATCGGCGGGACTTCAGCCTCGGTGCGATTTGCCCGAGCAGGTCAACCGGTGACCCGGCCGCGACATTTCCGTCGGGAAACCCTGCCAGCAGCGTGGGCCGGCCGAGCACAGCTCCGTAGCAGGTGGTGGCACCGTTGTCGCCGATGACGGAGTCCGCAGCGATGAGTGCTGCGCGCCGGCCCTCCAGTGGTGGAACGAGGACAAGCCCGGCTCTGGGACAGTCCGCCAGCCACGTGCGCACCTGCCAGGCGCCGTGGCCCTGCCGGGTGTTCGGGTGGGCGATCGACTCCCCCACACTCCCCTGGACGACCCGAGACGAGGCACGATCCGACGTCTTCGCTTACCTGCGCTACTACAACCACGACCGTCTACATTCGACCATCGGTCACCGAATCCCCGCCGAAACACGCGCCGCTCACGCCGCGTGAAAACCAGGTGTTCGGCAAACGGGACAACCCCAGCGCAGCACTGGCATGCTCTGAGGGCGAGAACGAACAGTGGCGGCGAAGCGCGCCGAGGGCGGTGGCTGATCACGCGATCACTGCCATGTCGGATTCTTCGCGCAAGACGACCGGCAACGTCAACGGTTGATGATTGAAAAGGAGGGGCGACCACGTCGGCTCCGCAGCTACGGCGAGCCCAGGGAACCGGTTGACGACTTGCCTCAACGCGGTGGCCATCTGCAGACGAGCGAGGCTAGCGCCAGGACAGAAGTTGGGGCCGAGTCCGAAACTGAGCACGCCCCGGTTGTCACGAGTCGGGTCGAATATGTCTGGCGCGGTGAACATTTCGGGATCTCGGTTCGCGGCGCCAATCACAACCCGAACCCCTGATCCAGATCGCAGCATTATCCCTTCGCCGAGATCGACGTCACGAACGGCGATGCGCAGCAGAGGGGTGATCAACAGAGCGGGGTTGTACCTCAGCGTTTCATTGACAAACGACGACACCGATACGTCATCTGTCATCCATCTGCGCAGACCCCGATCGCTCAGGAGATGCCTGATGCCGTGACTGATCGACGCGGAAGCGTTATGAAAGCCTCCCACCCAAAGGATCCACAACGTCGCAATGACTTCGTCCTCACTGATTTCTTCGATCCCGTCATCCAACATCCGCGCGAAGAAGCTGGTGAGATCGTCGCGGGGTTCGGCTTTTCGCTGACTGATCAGATGCACGAGATAAGAATCTATCTTTTTGCTGTGCTCGTCCGCAAGCGCGAGCGTTTCGGACGAAGCCTCCGGAGCTGCCCTCAAAGCTGCGTAGGCGGACGTGACGAGCCGCGCTCTATCCTCCTCGGGCACTCCAACAAAGTCGCCGACCGTGGCTATCGTTAATGCTTCGGAAAAACCTCTGTGGAAATCAACTTCTTCCCCGTCTCGCAGACGGGCCGCAACATCATTTAGCAGGCCTGCACATCTCCTTTCCATTGACTCCTGAATTTTCGAAGGGGACCAGGTTGTGAAATACCGGGCAAGGATTCTGCGCAACCGAGTATGATCAGGTGGGTTAACCGATGTCAGCGCGGTTGAGAACCTTTTCAGCGAGTGGTGACTGTAATAGTCGGGAAAACGGCTCTCCAGCCACGCTCGGTCCGGTTTCACAAATTCGGCTCTAGCGTTTCGGAGTATTTTCGAGGCGTGCTCGTGTCGGCCGATCAGATAGAAGCCCTCTACTGTCCGATGCACCGGATCACTCTCGCGCAGCCGATTCAGCAGGGGGTATGGATTCCCGCGGTACTGCGGCTTCGCCAACTCTTGCATGAAGTTGAAACTTGTGTTCATCGACTCGCTCACTGTACTCGGTCCTTATTTCGGTCGACTCGGGTGGATGCAGGACATGGCTAGTTGCGATTAACGTCTGAGGCCGTGGCGAAACTGGGCTTACGTCCAACGGTTATTGCGAATCCGAACCCGAGGTCCCGGAATTCAGGGTAAAGCAATTGTGGGAGAACCGTACCAAACGTTGCATCTTGCATTCCGCACGCTTTCAACGCCGACGGCAAGGGGGTCAGATTTTTCGAGAGCATCGTCGCGTGCAAGCCTGCGCCGTGCACTATAGGGACGTCGATCGCAAGTCGAATGCCGACAAGCCCGCGCCGCTGGAGTGGCTTGGGATGGCATCGCCTCCCCGGTCAGACCGAGTAGCCGTTTTCAATTCCAACATGCGATAGACTTCGGTATAGACTTGCGCATACTCTGGATGCGCGACGCTCCCCTTGGCGAGATCGAACCCGTCGGACACGACGAGCCACCCGCCAAGCGCCAACCAGGAAACCATGTGGTCAAGAACCTGGTCACGATTGGAGGGACGCTGTAAAAGCAGTCGCGCGTGTATCAGTTCGAAGCTTTCCGGTTTGAAATCCGCCGCGCCAATGTCACACTCCGGCGTTCGCAACGAAGACGACGGTGCCCCTGCCAGGCGAATCTCCACTTCACACGCTGTAGTCTGCCCACGATATGCCTTCTGGGCAAGCCAGGTCGCAATGGACCCGCGACCGCAACCCGCATCGAGGCATCGCCAGTCCAGTTCGATGTCCAGAGACTCGAGAACCTGTACACGTGCCGGGTCAAACACCTGGGCAAGATCATCGAATGAGGAATCGGTCCTGGGCTGGGATCGCTGAAACCAGAACTCTCGATCATGCGTTCGACCATCATGATCATGGACATTCGTCATGGCGCAAAGGTACGCGGCACCATAGGACGCGGCAACAAGAGAGGCTAGGTTGAGCCGAACAGATCTCCAAACATATCCAACTAGCTACCATCTTTCAAGATCTTGAGTGCGAATACCGCGGGCGGGTGCGCGCCCGTGGCCAGGCGTGAGCGGCGTCAGGTGGTGGACGTGCGCTCCTGCCCGTCACCAGAGGTGATCGAGTACCCGCGGGTGTCGAAAACCTCCCCGTTCTGTGGTCGGTGACCACGCCGGGGCGGGACGCAGTGGCGGCGGACAACCCGCACCGGGAGGTGGTGGCCGCCCTGGGGTCGCCGGTGCGGATCAGCCCGGAGACTCTGGTCCGCTGTGCCCTGTTGACCTGCGGACATTTCCTGCCCCGGACGGGCGCCGGCGTTGCTGGAAGCCTTGACCGGCATCGATGTCTCCACCGGGTTTCTTGCCGGCATTCGAGGCCGCGCTGGACGCCGACTGGAGAAACCATTCTCGATCATATGAAGACGTTGCTGGCTGGCGCGCCGGTGTTGCACGCCGACTAGACCACGGGTCGCGCCGTTGGTGCCTTGTCGTACGTACATGTCGCGTGCACCGAGTATCTGACCCTGATGCACGTTGGGGGCCGATCGGCCCCCGATATCGACGCCGGGAGTGTGCTGCCGACGTTCTTCGGGGTGCTGGTGCGCGATGGCTACGCCGGCCACGAGCACCCCACTGGCGCGCTGCTCGCCTGCTGCGGGGCGCATCTGCTGCGTGACCTACGGTCGATCTCCGACGCTCACCCAGGCAGCCAGATCTGGGCGAATGCGATGGCCGACACTCTGCTGAGGTCCGCCACGCCGCCCACTCCACCCGCGACGCAGGCTTCGGCGCCCTCGACGTGGCCACCCTGGCTCGTCTGCGCAACCACTATCTCGGCGCGCTCGCCAAAGGAGGTGTGACAACCACGGCCGCGAAGTGGGACTGGTCAAACTCGACGCCCTCCGGGGGCGTTCACCACCGGCGCGTGGTTGCCCTCAGCACTCACCCGAGCTGAACAGCTACGTCCATCTGGCCGATCGCTCAGGTTGGAGTCGCAGCGACCACGACTTTCGACGCCTATGCCAGGGGCTCCACACCGACCAGCTGGCCATGCTGCGCGCGGATCCAACGCTGATCGACAGCGCATTGAACGAGGTACTGCGTTTCAGCGGTCCGTTGCTAACACCGATGTTCAGGTTCACCATCGAGCAGGTCAACATCGGTGGCACCGTCATTCCAAGCCGCGAGATCGTGCTGATCTCCCTGGCTGCCGCTAACTGCGATCCCGCCAAGTTTCCAGAACCCGACCGTTTCCGAATCGACCGCTCCGCGCAGTGCCATCTCTGCTTCGGTCACGGCATGGACGCCATCTGATCGTGGACAGCGTATCCCCCGCTTGAGCAGTGAGCTCCCTGCCAGGCCTGGGTCCGAGCGGTGCTCGCAGATCGAGGCAGCACAGAGGGAATCCGCCAGCGAACCATGGATGACGTGCGGTGTGCGGCGACCATGGACATGGGTCTCCGCACACCGCACGCGGGAGGGACTGCGCAGGTGATCTTAATGATCAGCTACCGGTCACGGTGGGTCAGCGGGTGGCGGATGGCCTGTTCGTGCTCTCGATGCC
>NZ_BMRE01000055.1 GCF_014648475.1 Lentzea flava
CACAACAACCGAGACAAACCTGCGACAGATCACCCGAGACACGACAGACGAAAAGCGTGCCCGCTTGACACCCCTCCCTGGGCGCGGCAGACGATCAGGCACGACTCGTGACGGGACCCACCCCACCAGCCCGGCATGCCAAGGACTGCTCGGGTTCCACCTTCGCTCGGGCTCAGGAGCAGGTGCGCGGGCAGGCCGTGCAGGGCTCGGCCTCGGGGAGCACGTAGTGGAAACAGCAGCTGTTGCGCTTGCGCTTCCAGCCCTCGCCGGTCAGGTGCAGGGTCGAAGCGGAGACGAAGGGCTCGAGCTTCTCCGGCAGGATCAGCGCCGCGTCCGTCACGCCGCCGTTCTCGTCGCCGCAGACGCGGCCGGCTGCCCAGGCGCCGTACTCCAGCATGTCGGTGGCGGCGGCCCAGAGGGTGCGGCGGCCGAAGCGGACCACCTGGCCGAAGGAGGCCACGAACTGGGCGGCGTGGGCCGCGTAGCGGGCGCGCAGCAAGGCGGCCAGGGCTGCCTCGTTGGCCACCACGGTGGCTGCCGGGTGGTTGGAGGCCGGGTCGTCCGGGAGGCAGGCGAACTCGTCGCACAGGACGGAGATGCCGTCCGGGTGGGGGCGGCCCTCGGTGTTGGTGCGGAAGGCGATGTCGCTGGGCTTCAGGGTCGGGACGCGGCGGGCCGTGTGGAAGAGGAGGCCCGCGATGGTGCCCGGGATGTGCAGGTACCAGCCCATGATGTAGCCGGCGGTGGCGCGGTCGTCGGACTCGCCGTACTGCTCGACCATCCACTCGGCCAGGTCCTTGCGCCACAGGTCGAAGCGCGCGGGCTCGGCCAGCAGGTCGGAGCAGATCGTCCAGTCCGCGGGAGGGGCGCCGAACCTGATTTCGGAGGTGGCGTCCAGACGGGCGATGGATTCGGCCAAGGGCGTGAGCGCGCGCGGGTTCTGTCGTGAGACCCTCGCAGGTACGGTCAACGCGCAAGTCCTATCTCATGTGTATGAGGCTTGCCTAACCTTACCCAAGATGCCCGTTTTTCGCGCCCCGGGGTGGGCCCGGTCACAGGAGTATCGCCCAGCGGTCGGTTGTTCGCGCTCAGCGGACATCGCCCGATCTGTGGAATCCGTTGCTCCCGACCTGCGTTGATGCTGGCGTCAGGGTTTCCGGGACGCCACTGTCCCCTGACGGGAACCACAGGCCTCGGTACCGCCCACTACAGTGGAGCCACGGTGCCGCGCTCACCAGGGTAGATCGGTGGAGCCGAGGACCGCCGACGCAGCAGTCAGGGAGTGCGAATGTTCGAAAGGTTCACCGACCGCGCGAGGCGGGTGGTTGTCCTTGCCCAAGAAGAGGCACGGATGCTCAACCACAACTACATCGGCACCGAGCACATCCTCCTGGGTCTGATCCACGAGGGTGAAGGTGTCGCCGCCAAGGCGCTCGAGTCGTTGGGGATCGCGCTGGAGGGCGTCCGCCAGCAGGTCGAAGAGATCATCGGCCAGGGCCAGCAGGCTCCGAGTGGACACATCCCCTTCACCCCGCGCGCCAAGAAGGTGCTGGAGCTGTCTCTGCGCGAGGCGCTGCAGCTCGGCCACAACTACATCGGCACCGAGCACATCCTGCTCGGCCTGATTCGCGAGGGCGAAGGCGTTGCTGCGCAGGTCCTCGTGAAGCTCGGCGCCGACCTCAACAGGGTGCGCCAGCAGGTGCTGCAGCTGCTGTCCGGCTACTCGACGGAGAAGGGCGCGTCGGAGTCGACCGGTCGCGGCGAGGGCACCCCGTCGTCGTCCCTGGTCCTCGACCAGTTCGGGCGCAACCTCACGGCTTCGGCCCGTGAGGGGAAGCTCGACCCGGTGATCGGGCGCACCAAGGAGATCGAGCGGGTCATGCAGGTGCTGTCCCGCCGCACCAAGAACAACCCGGTCCTCATCGGCGAGCCCGGTGTCGGCAAGACCGCCGTCGTCGAGGGGCTGGCGCAGATGGTCGTCAAGGGCGAGGTGCCCGAGACGCTCAAGGACAAGCAGCTCTACACGCTCGACCTCGGCTCGCTGGTCGCGGGCTCGCGCTACCGCGGTGACTTCGAAGAGCGCCTGAAGAAGGTCCTCAAGGAGATCCGCACGCGCGGCGACATCATCCTGTTCATCGACGAGATCCACACGCTCGTCGGTGCGGGTGCCGCCGAGGGCGCGATCGACG
Organism: Lentzea flava; assembly: GCF_014648475.1. Taxonomy (GTDB): domain Bacteria; phylum Actinomycetota; class Actinomycetes; order Mycobacteriales; family Pseudonocardiaceae; genus Lentzea; species Lentzea flava. Next base: position 2,190 of record NZ_BMRE01000055.1, read on the forward strand.
CCGCGTCGATCCTCAAGCCGATGCTGGCTCGCGGTGAGCTGCAGACGATCGGTGCGACCACGCTCGACGAGTACCGCAAGCACGTCGAGAAGGACCCCGCGCTGGAGCGCCGCTTCCAGCCGATCCAGGTGGGCGAGCCGTCGCTCGAGCACACCATCGAGATCCTCAAGGGCCTGCGCGACCGGTACGAGGCGCACCACCGCGTCTCGATCACCGACTCCGCGCTCGTCGCCGCCGCCACGCTGGCCGACCGGTACATCAACGACCGGTTCCTGCCGGACAAGGCGATCGACCTCATCGACGAGGCGGGCGCTCGCATGCGCATCCGCCGGATGACCGCGCCGCCGGACCTGCGCGAGTTCGACGAGAAGATCGCCGACGTCCGTCGCGACAAGGAGTCCGCGATCGACGCGCAGGACTTCGAGCGCGCGGCCAAGCTGCGTGACGCGGAGAAGCAGCTCCTGGGCCAGAAGGCCGAGCGGGAGAAGCAGTGGAAGGACGGTGACCTGGACGTCGTCGCTGAGGTCGACGACGAGCAGATCGCCGAGGTCCTCGCCAACTGGACCGGCATCCCGGTGTTCAAGCTCACCGAGGAGGAGACCACGCGTCTGCTCCGCATGGAGGACGAGCTGCACAAGCGGATCATCGGCCAGGTCGACGCGGTCAAGGCCGTGTCGCAGGCGATCCGCCGCACCCGCGCCGGTCTGAAGGACCCGAAGCGTCCGTCGGGCTCGTTCATCTTCGCCGGCCCGTCCGGTGTCGGTAAGACCGAGCTCTCGAAGGCGCTGGCGAACTTCCTGTTCGGCGAGGACGACGCGCTCATCCAGATCGACATGGGCGAGTTCCACGACCGCTACACCGCGTCGCGGCTCTTCGGTGCCCCTCCCGGCTACGTCGGCTACGAAGAGGGCGGCCAGCTCACCGAGAAGGTGCGCCGCAAGCCGTTCTCCGTCGTGCTCTTCGACGAGATCGAGAAGGCCCACCAGGAGGTCTACAACACGCTGCTCCAGGTGCTGGAGGACGGCCGCCTGACCGACGGTCAGGGCCGGACGGTGGACTTCAAGAACACCGTCATCATCTTCACGTCGAACCTGGGCACGTCCGACATCAGCAAGGCCGTCGGCCTCGGCTTCACCTCGGGTCAGGACACCGCGTCCAACTACGAGCGCATGAAGAACAAGGTCAACGACGAGCTGAAGAAGCACTTCCGCCCCGAGTTCCTCAACCGCATCGACGACATCATCGTCTTCCACCAGCTGACTCAGGACGAGATCATCAAGATGGTGGACCTGATGATCGCCCGCGTCGAGACCCAGTTGAAGAACAAGGACATGGCCCTCGAGCTGACCGACAGGGCGAAGGCCCTGCTGGCCAAGCGCGGCTTCGACCCGGTGCTGGGCGCCCGCCCGCTGCGCCGCACGATCCAGCGCGAGATCGAGGACCAGCTGTCGGAGAAGATCCTGTTCGGCGAACTCCAGCCGGGCCAGATCATCATCACCGACGTCGAGGGCTGGGACGGCGTGTCCGACGAGCACGACAAGGCGCGCTTCGTCTTCCGCGGCGAGGCCAAGCCGAACCGCGTGCCGGACGCCCCGCCGGTCGACCTGGCGACCCCCGCGGCCACCGAGCCGCAGGACGCGCCGGCGACCGAGACCGAGTGATCTAGCAGCAAACGAGAACGGCTCCCAGGCTCCCCGCCCGGGAGCCGTTCTCGTCTCCGCTCAACAATCAGGCCTCGCGGCACCTTGAAGAGACGACACGTGCTCGCAGGAGGGGGCCGCGATGGAAATCCTGCTGACGATCCTGCTGCAGCCGCACGTGATGGTCCTCATCGCCATCGTCGTCGTCTTCTACGCGCTGCTCCCCGAACGCCGCGCCCGTGCCCGCGCCAAGGCGATCGCCGAGCAGTCCCCAGCCCTGACCGAGCTCGCCGCAGAGCTCGGCGGCACCCTCTCCGGCCCCGGCATGGCGGCCGCGTGGTCCCCGCGCCTCCAGCACTCGAAGTACCGGGCCGAGCTGACGCTCGACTTCCAGCGCGGCCCCTGGCACGTCCACGTGACCGAAGCCTGCAACCCGAGACCGGTGATGAGCGACAACGTCGTGCTGCACCAGCACTGGATCGAGGTCGCGACGATGCCGCTGCCGAAGCGCACGGTCAAGCTGGAGTTCTTCGAACTGTCCTTTGAGGACGGGTTCGTGCACGTCGTCGGTCAGGGCCAGGTCCGGTCGGACGAACTCGTCTTCCTCGTCGACATGATCCTGGAGACCCTCGACCTCATGCCGGGCGTCGAGCCGCGGGATCCCACCGCGGTCGTCTGAGGATCACGTCACTCCGACGGGTCGATTTGCCCGTTTCGCCGCACGACAAGTCCTTCACTGTCAGTATGGACCTGCTCACGCAGAATCAACGCCGCAGCTCCAGCTCGCGGCGAGGCGGAGGAGGTCCCGGCCGTGTCGGCGGAGTTCGACCAGCTCGTAGCCCAGTTCGAGCGGTTCCAGGCACAGATGCACCGAGTTGACGAGCAGTTCGCCAACATCGGCGAGATGCAGCAGCAACTGACCGAAATGGAGGCAGTCGCCACCTCGGCCGACCGCGCCGTGACGGTGGTGGCAGGCCCGTCCGGATCCATCAAGGACATCAGGCTCACCGACCAGGCCATGCGCCGCCCGCCGCACGCCTTGGCCGCCGAGCTGATGTCCACGTTGCAGAAGGCTGTCGCTGAGGCCGCTCGTCGCCAGGCGAGCATTGTGGAGGGTGCGCTGGGCGACGACATGCACCTCAAGGACCAGGTGCTGGAGACGCAGGCCCAGCTGTTCGGCATGACTCCCGCTGAGCTGCGCGCCGCCACGGCAGACGAGGCCGCACCGCCTGTTGCTCCGCAGCCTCAGCAGGTTCCACCTCCCGCTTCGGCCACGCCGGTCCGGCCACCAGCGCCACCGCGCAGGCCGGCTCCGGAGTCCGTTGAGGACTTCTCGGACCGGAATGTGCTGCGCGACGACTCCTGGGACACGCGCTCGACCCAAGCGGGCCAGCCGCTCAAACAGGACGATCGATTCCTGAACCTCTACGACGACGAGGACGGCGGCCGATGAGCGGATTCGACGTCAACCCGGACGAGCTCACGCAGTTCGCGGGCATGCTCGACGCACAGCGCGACACCGCGGCGGCGATTGCCGGCCTCGTCGGCAAGGCCGATGTGGGGAACAAGTCGTGGGGCGTGGTCGGAATTTTCGTGAAGAGCAGCTACACGGAAAAGCTGAATGAGCTCAAAGAGCTCTTCACCGACCTGCAGAACGGACTGCAGTCCGGAGCGGAGAAGTTCCGCGGCACCGCCCAGGGTTACCGGGAGCAGGAGGAGGCGTTGAAGGCCATCTTCAACGGCATCCAGGTAGAAATCGACAGGAAGTAGGCGTCCCCGTGGCTGAGGAGAAGACCAAGGCCGGCGGTGTCGAGATCACCGTCGGTGAGAAGACGGTCGGCAGGAAGATGGCGGAGGCGACTCCGTTCGTCGGCGGAGTGCTGAAGTCGATCGAGGCGCAGTCGAAGTTCAGCGACGGCAAGGACAGTTCCGAGACGATCGCCTTGGCGTCCGAGGGCAGCGCGTTGATCGGATCACTCGGCACGTCCGCGTACGGCATCGCAACGGATCCGCTGGGCTGGCTGGTCGGGCAGGGACTGAACTTCCTGATCAGCGTAGTCCAGCCGCTGGAGGACGCGATCCACTTCTGCAGTGGTGACGGTCCTGCGCTGCAGCAGGCAGCGGAGAACTTCAGCAACATCGCCAAGGGCGTTGCCGACCTGCGCAAGCAGTTCGACGCGGACCTCGCGAGCGCCGTGCAGACCTGGGGTGGTCAAACGTCCGAAGTGGCGGCCACCAAGCTCGGCGAGTTCGCCAACGGCATCGACGGCGTTGCCGGTCAGGCAGGCGAGCTGGCCCAGATGCTGCAGATCTCCAGCATGATCATGACGATCATCGAGGACTTCATCAAGGCGATCCTGACCGAGCTCATCACCTGGCTCATCATGATCTGGATCCCCGCGCTCGCGGCCGCCGTGCCGAGCTTCGGGGCATCGACTGCCGCCGCGGGTGCGGCAACCGGTGTGCGCGTCGCATCCACTGCGAGCCGGGTGTCGCGCATCGTGGCCAGGCTGAAGCAGTTCCTGAGCAAGATCATGGAGTTCCTGCGCAACCTGGGCGGCCGGATCAAGAACGTGCGGGACGCCTTCCAGCGGTCGATGGTCAACAAGCAGGTCAGCAGCCACTTCGCGGACATCGCCAAGGACCTCGGCAACAAGTCGCCGGTGGTCAAGGTGATGAGCAAGGAGGGACTGATCGGCGAACGGGTCCAGCGGGGTTTCCTGGGTTCCATGGGCAAGGCGGCGGTGGACGCCGGGCGAGCGCAGGTCGGTGTCGGTTCGGGTGGCAACGCCGGCATCGACAAGCCGTTGCGGAACATCGGCAACGTCCAGAAAGGTGACGAGTACGACGACACCGGCAAGGACCACGAGAAGCAACGCATCGAGGGATACCTGGACATCTGAGCATGAACAGCGAGTTCTACCTGCGGCTCGGTCTCTTCGGTCTCTGCGTCGGTGTGCTGGTCGGTCTCGTGTTGTGGCTGGTGTGGCGCAAGAACCGCAAGGCGGAGCGCGAACGTCTCGACGAGTTGACCGCGTTCGCGGAGAGCCTTGGCGGGACGGTGACGTATCGGCGCGCTGGAGCCCGCCCCTGGTCCGCCGACCTCACCCGAGCGATGGCGGACGAGCACGGCACGTTCTTGAAATGGCTGGGAAGGCAGTCGGAGCCGCGCTTCGACCACGTGCTGGACTTCCGGCGGGGCCGGTGGCAGGTCCGGGTGAGCGAGGCGTCGATGGAGAAAGCGACCTCCACGAGCACCAGGACGGCTCAGGAGGTCAGGATCGAGGTCGCGACGGCGGACCTGGTGCCGCTGAAGATCGTTCGACGCAGGCACTCCGGTTCGGCCGCGCAGGAGCGGAACTGGGCCGGTGAGATGCCGGTGACGGTGGCGCGCGACGACGATCCGCTGTGGATGGAGCTGAAACTGCCGGCGTTCGTCGACCACGAGTTCGTCGCCTTCACCAGCGACCTGCCCGAAGCAGCCGGCGTGCTGAACCACCAGTTCCTCGAACTGCTCCTCGACGAGATGCAGTTGCGGAACCTCACCTTCGAGTCAGGAATCGCGTACACCGTGATGGACGGTCCGATCCTCCCCGGGGTCGTTCTGCAGACCGTTGACTCGATGACCGCTCTGCTCGACCGAGTTCCTGGTGCCCAGCGCTGACATGGAGATCGGGTGAAGGTCGTGTGAGTCAGCGCGGCGTCACGGCGTAGCCGGCCAGCACGATCTCCTCCAGGTTCGGGTCGTCGTCGAGGTAGAGACCCTCGTAGTTGAAGCCGAACAACGAGCGCAGCGCTTCCTCCGCCAGGTCGAGCGGGTGGAAGCGGAACGGGTAGTCGTCGCCGTCCAGGCTCGCCAGGAACTCCGGGTCGCCCGCCAGGTACTTCTCCTCGAACGGCAGTGGTGTGCCGATGTCCTCGATGACGCCGCTGTCGGGGGCGAGGCTGAACGCGCGGCGCACGGTGCCGTCGGGCTCCCAGATCGCGTAGGCGAAGAAGTCGACGACGCTGTGCATCGCGTGCAGGTAGAGGGTGCGGCCGGCGGCCTCGCGGACGAAGCGCGGGTCCAGGTCGGTCGGGGCGTCGTTCGCGGCGTCTCTGGTGCAGACGATGGACAGGCCTGGGAAGACGCCGGCGTAGACCTCGCCTGCGGGTGGGTTGGCCACGTCAAGGCAGCCGTCCGGGATCGGGCGGAGGTTGTGCGACGGGTAGAGGCGCTGCATCAGCGCTGTGGTGGCCTCGCGGTCGATCTTCGGTGACGAGCGCAGGACCTTGCTGACGTCGTCGGATGCGTAGAAGAGCATCCAGTCTTTGGCTCCCATGAGGTCAGCATGGCGGTGGGGTCTGACAATTTCGGCGGGCAACTCGGAGGCGCTGCCGGCCGTCCTTCAGCTGTGAAGACCACACCGGAGACTGACGCGTACTCGGGCACGCTGCACGACGTGGTCACCACCGAGGTGAAGCCGCACAGGAGCGGGTTCGCCACGTTCTTGCTGGTCCTCTGCGCGATCGCGTTCGTCGCGGCCGCGCTGGTCAGGCTGCTCGGCATCGACGGCACGCGGTACATGATCGCCACGACGTCGTTGATGCCCTACCTCACCGTGGTGGGGCTGCTGATCGGGTTGGGCGCGTTGTTCCGCAGGCGGTGGGCCGTCGGGCTGACGATGACCCTGGTGGGGATCGTGCTGGTGGCCAACGTGGCGCCGCGGGCGTTTCCCGACTCGCGGCCCAACGGGGTGGGGCAGCAGGTCAGGGTGATGACCTCGAACCTGCTCACCGGGATCGCGGACGCCCAGTTCATCGTCAGGGAGGTCAAGGCTCGCGGTGTCGACATCCTGGCGATGCAGGAGCTGACGCCCGACATGGTGCGCGACCTCGAACGGGCCGGGCTCGACCAGGTGCTGCCGAACCGGGTCTTCCTCGACGAGCCGGGTGGGTCGGGTAGTGGCATCGCCTCGAAGTTCCCGCTCACGCGACGGGATCTCACGCCGCCCAGCACGTTGCAGCAGGCGGCCGCGGTGGTCGACCTGCCGGGGCAGAACATCGAGGTCGTGTCGGTGCACCCGTTGCCGCCGGTCGTGACCGAGGGGCCGGAGGCGTGGCAGCGCGAGCTCGCCGGGTTGCCCAGTCCGGACTCGACTGGCGCGATCCGGGTGCTCGCGGGCGACTTCAACGCGACGCTCGACCACGTCGGCATCACGCGGCTGCTCAACAAGGGGTACGTGGACGCCGCTGACCAGGTCGGCAAGGGGCTGATCCACACCTGGCCGAGCAACAGCGGGGTGTGGCCGCCGCCGGTCACGATCGACCACGTGCTGGTCGACTCGAAATGCCCGGTGGACACGGTGGACGTGTTCGACGTGCCCGGCAGCGATCACAGGGCTGTCGTCGCGCAGTTCGTCGTACCCCGGTAGCTGGTTCCTGCTAGACAGGTCACATGAAGATCCTCGCCGTTGCGGCCTTGCTGGGGGGCATGCTTTCGCCCGCTCAGGCCGAGGAACCCACCACCATCTGTCCACCGCCGCCAGAGCCTCAGGACATGCGCAACGAGGCCTATTACCAGTTCGTCATGACGTACAAGTCCGAGTGCGCCGAACACACGAACTGGGGGACCTACTACCCGGACCTGACCATCTCCTCCGACCAGGTGTCCGTGACGGCGTCGACGGCACTCGCCGGTGCCATCGCCTCGGTCAGGTACGGCGGCAAGGAGTACATCGGCAGCGGCGGGCACGGTGCCGCGTTCCAGTGGGCCGTGCGGCCGTTCGTCCGGCCGATCGGCGCGCCTGACACGGTGCAGCCCAGGGCGACCGAGTGCTACAACCCGACGCAGGCCGGCTCGCAGAAGGACGACGACAAGAAGGAGCCGCCCTACCACTCGTGGTCCACCAGCGCGTTGTCGCAGTTCGAGAAGGTCGGCGGCGACCGCTATCTCGCGGCCAGCAGGCTCGCGATGTACGTGCCGATTCCGCAGCAGACCAAGCTGCCCGACGACAACTGCAAGGCGACCGACTACCAGCCGAACCAGAGCCCGATGAGCCTCGGCCTTTCGCACTACTGGCTCAACCCGGACGTCAGCGTGTCCGGCAACGTCATCCAGCTCCGCGCCGGGCTGCACGTCGAGGACGCCGAACCCGCCGCGAACGTCGGCGAGGTCCACAGCACGATCGTCGCCTACACCCAGCGCGACTTCACCAAGGAGTACGCGTACCTCAGCGGGCAGCTCGTGCCGTTCGACGCCACGCGGTGGGACCACAAGAAGAGCCCGTCGCTGCGCTGCACCGAGGACGGCACGCACTGCCTGGGCATGTATCTGCCGAACAGCCAGACGCGCGAGGACGCGTACGTCTACCTGGAGAGCAGGGCGCCGGACGAGTACACGGCCTGGGGCGGCTCGTACACCATCGAGGCGACGTTCGTGAGCAGGAACTCCCGGCACGTCGACCTGCAGGCGTACGCGGTCGTCGGTGACAGGCGGAAGGTCACCGAGACGTTCGATCGACTGAGCTCGCCAGCGCGGTGAGTGCTTCGAGGGCGTTCGACGGCAACGAGACGCCCCGGCCGTGCCTGACCTCCGGTTCGCGCGGATTGATCCTGATCAGCGCACCGGAGGCCGCGCTCGCCAGCTCTGCCTGACGGCGCACGGTCGGCACCGCGGTGCCGGCACCGATCTCGATCACGACCAGGTTCCTGACCGAACGCCGCCACGACGTCAGCGCGTCGAGCTGGGCCTGGCTGCGGTGCGGCACCCAGGCCCAGTCGCCGAACATCAGGATGTTGGGCCGCGCCAGGCCACCGCACGACGGGCACGACGGCAACGGGCCCACCGCGCGCATCGTCGAGGGATCCACCTCGACGTCGAACGTGCACTCCCAGATCTCGTCGGTGCACGGTTCCACGCACTGGACGTGGTGGATCGAACCGTGGACCTCGGCGACGTCCGTGAAGCCCGCCTTCTGGAACTGGCCGTCCACATTGGACGTGAAGACGCGGGCGCCCCACGACCGGAGGATCTCGAAACCCTCGTGCGGCACGGTCGCGCGGTACAGGCCGAGCCGGTGGCCGTAGAAACCCCACGCCAGCGCGGGATCGTCGGCGAAGTGCACCGGGTCGGCGATCTCCTCGAACTTCAGCCCGAGGCGCTGGTACGGCGGGTAGGCACGCCAGAAGCCCTCGGTGCCGCGGAAGTCCGGCAGACCCGAGTCGACGCCGATGCCTGCACCGGCGCAGACGAGCACCGCGTCCGCGCAGGAGATCAGCTCGGCGGCCCGGTCGTAGGCCTGGTCGATCACTGCTTGGGCTTGCTCCCCAGCACGACCTCGAACTCCAGCAGGTCGGCGCCGGTCGACACGGGCTTCGCGCGCTCACCCGAGTGCGCGGCCTGGCCCGCCTGGCCGTCGCGCCACGCGGCGAAGGCCTCGTCGGTCTCCCAGTGCGTCACGACGAAGTAGCGGTCCTCGCCCGCGACCGGGCGCAGGAGCTCGAAGCCGAGGAAGCCCGGCTGGTCGTCGACCGCGCCGAGGCGGGCGGCGAAGCGCTTCTCGAGCTCGGGGCCTGCGCCCTCGGGGACCTTGATCGCGTTGATCTTCACGACTGCCATGACACCGACTCTAGCGGCGCACACCGACAGGCAGCAGGTACTGATCTTCCGGAATGCCCGATCCGCGGAACCAGGCCTGGAAGAACCCGTCCAGCTGCTGTCGGGAGGCCTCCTCGAAGTGCTTCTCGAACTCCGGCCAGGACGCGTTGCCGTCGCGGTGCTTGGCCGTCCACGACTGCAGGGCCTTGAAGAACACGTCGTCCCCGACCTGCTTGCGCAGCGCGTGCATCGCCATGATGCCCTTGTCGTAGACGCCCCTGAACTCGTTGCCCTTGCCCATGTCGTAGAGCTTCGGAGCCCAGAACGAGCTGCGCGAACGCAGTTCCTCGACGCGGCCGCGGTAGCGCTCGTCGAGGTCGGTGCCGTTCTTCTCCAGCCACAGCCACTGCGCGTAGGACGCCAGGCACTCGTTCAGGCAGATGTCCGCCCAGTTCGAGATCGTCACCGAGTCGCCGAACCACTGGTGGGCGTTCTCGTGCACCACCACCTCCAGGTCCGCCCACGACGCGTAGATCGGCCTGGTCTGGGTCTCCAGCGAGAAGCCGATCTGGTCGGCCACCCAGATGCTGCCCGCCGCGCGCTGCGGGTACGGGCCGAACTTCGTCTCCAGGAACGACAGCACCTCGGGCAGCTCCGCCTGGATCGGCTTCTTCTGCGCGGACGTGCCGGGGGCGTACGCGTCGAGCACCGGTGTGCCGTTGGGGAGCTTGGAGCGGACGACCTCGAACTTGTCGATGGCCACGGTGATCAGGTAGGTCGCGAGCGGGGTCTCCTCGGACCAGTTGAACGTCGTCCAGCCGCTATCCCGCGTCACGGGGCCTTCGAGGCCGTTCGAGACCGCCGTCCAGCCGTCGGGGACGCGTGCCGACAGCTTCAGCGCCGCCTTGTCGCGCGGGGTGTCGTTGGCCGGGAACCACGACGTCGCGGAGTGCGGCTGACCTGCGGCGAACGCGCCACCCGTCGACGAGATCTGCCAGCCGCTGCGGCCCAGCGAGGCGCTTTCGACGGTCTTGGGCTCGCCGCCGTAGGTGACCACGGCGGTGAACGGCTTGCCCTTGGCGAGGGGAGACGCGGGCGTGATGACCAGCTCGTGTTCGTCCTCCTGCGCGAACTTCGCCGGCTTGTCGCCCACCTGCACGTCGCTGACCTGCAGGCCCTCCAGATCGAGGTTGAACCGCGACAGGTCGCTCACCGCGGTCGCGTTGATCTTCGCGACACCCTTCAGCTGCTTCGACTGCGGGTCGTAGGTGATCGCCAGGTCGTAGAGCGCGACGTCGTAGCCGCTGTTGCCGTCCAGCGGGTAGTACGCGTCGCCCGCACCCGCGCCGGCCTCCACGGCCGCCTGCGGTGACGGCTCCTGGCGCTGCTGCTGCTGCGCGGGGTCGCTGCCCGGCGTGCGGAACACGACCAGCAGACCCGCGACGAGCACGAGCAACACCAGGGCGATCAGGTACGGGCGGGCCTTCATGCGTTAATCATCCCTGTGTCGGTGGTGGAGTTCGGCGGAACGGGTCAAGGCGTACTGCTCCTGCACGGCCTGATGAGCAGGGCAACTGCGTGGTGGCCGGTCGCGCAGTGGCTCAAACCTTTCGGCCGTGTCGTCGGCATCGACCAACGCGGGCACGGCCGCAACCCGCAGCGGGGACCGTTTCGCACCGAGGACTTCGTCGCCGACGCCGCGAAGGCGATCGAGGACCTCGGCCTCGGACCCGCTGTGGTGATCGGGCACTCCATGGGCGGGCTGCACGCGTGGTGTCTCGCGGCGACCCGCCCCGACCTGGTGCGCGCGATTGTGGTCGAGGACTTCGCCCCGGACAACAGGGGCAGGACCGTCGACGAGTGGAAGTGGTTCTTCGACGCCTGGCCGGTGCCGTTCCAGTCGCTCGCGCACGTGACGTCGTTCTTCGGTGCGCCGGTGTTCGCCGAGTACTTCGAGGAACGCGAGGACGGCTGGCACCTGATCGCGTCGATGGACGACCTCTACGAGATCGCCGCCGAGTGGGGCACGCGCGCGTACTGGGAGTCCATCGACGAGGTGAAGTGCCCGTCACTGGTCATCGAGGCGGGTCAGGGCGGTCAGCTGCCGAACCAGATGGAGGAGGCCGCGCGCAGGTCGGGCGGCCAGTACCTGCACGTGCCGGAGGCCGGTCACCTCGTGCACGCCACCGCCCCGTGGGTCTACCGGGGTGCCGTGGAGGCCTTCTTGAGCACGTCGATCTCGCCGGTCTGAGTGTCGACGATCGAGACCTCGCGGACCTTCGCGCGGATCGGCTCGACCGGGAAGACCTCGGCGAACGCCTTCTTCATCGCGTCGTCGTCGATGCCGGCGGCGAGCGTGCAGTGCGGCACCCAGTTGCCGGGCAGGTAGTACGCGCTGGGGTTCTTCACGTGACCGGCCAGCACGTCGTGGATCGCGGAGTGCACGGCGAGCAGCTCGGCGTCGACCACCGCGGCGAGCATCAGCACGTTCTCGACCGTGGAGAACGTGCTGAGGGTGTGCAGCCAGAGGTCCGGCATCCAGAGCCGTTCCAGGTCCTCGCGCAGCTCCTTGCGGACCTTGGGGCCGATGGTGCTCGCGATGGCGTACGTGAGGTGCGGCGGGTAGTCGTGACGAGCGCCGATCCGCCGCCACAGGTCGCGGACCTGCTTGTCCGCCTCGTCGTCGAAGAACGCCACCAGCGCGTGCATCAGTGCTCTCCCGGTAGCGCGAACAGGCCGTCCCGCGTCTGCTCGACCAAACCGTCGTCGAGCAGTGAGACCAGGCACTTCTCTCGTTGGGTGATGTCGTGCCAGACGATGTCCAGCTGCGCCTTGGGCACCGGGCCGGGTGCGCCGCGCAGCACGTCCAGCAGCTTGCCCCGCACCTGCCGATCGGTGCCCGCGAACTGCTGCACCTTCTTCGCCGGTCCCGCATAGGCAGGACGGCCAGCGAGCTGCCACGCGCATTCGCTGTACAGCGGGCAGTCGGCACACTTCTGGTTCTTCGCCGTGCAGATCAACGCGCCGAGCTCCATCAACGCCGCCGAGAACACCGCGGCGTCCTCCCGCGACGAAGGCAGAATCACCTCGACGTCACGGAGATCGCGCTTGGTCGACGGCGGACCGGCATCACCAGCGCCGTGCACCGCGCGCGCAACGACGCGTCGGACGTTCGTGTCGACGACAGCGCACTTCTGCCCGTACGCGAACGTGGCCACCGCACGGGCCGTGTAGCTGCCGATGCCCGGCAACGACTCCAGCGTCTCCACGTCCGACGGCACCACATCACCGTGATCGCGCGCGATGACCGTGGCGGCCTCGTGCAGCCGCAGAGCGCGCCGGGGATAGCCGAGCTTGCCCCACATGCGCAGCACTTCACCCTGGGACGCGGCGGCCATCGCGCTGGGAACGGGCCAGCGCGACAGCCACTCGTGCCAGATCGGTTCGACGCGCGACACCGGCGTCTGCTGCAGCATGATCTCGCTGACCAGCACGCCCCACGCAGTGCAGTCCGGACGGCGCCACGGAAGGTCGCGCGCGGCGGTGTCCCACCAGCCCAGCAGCAACTCGTGATTCATCGTGCGCCATTGTGGCGCAACGGTCACGCGGCCTTGGTGTCGACCGCGTCGACCTCGCGCAGCTCACCCGTGTGCACGTCGTACACGAACCCGCGGATCTTGTCCGTGTGCGGGATGAACGGGCTGCGGCGCAGGCGCGCCATCGAGCCGCGGACGCTCTGCTCGACCACCTTGAACGCCTCGACGGCCCAGGTCGGACGCAGACCGGTGTCGGCCTCCAGCTCGTCCTTGAACTCGTCCTCGGTCACCATCTCGAGGCCGCAGTTCGTGTGGTGCACGAGCAGAACCTCGCGCGTGCCGAGCTTGCGCTGGCTCAGCGCGAGCGAGCGGATCATGTCGTCGGTGACGACCCCGCCCGCGTTGCGCAGCACGTGCGCCTCACCCTGCTTCAACCCGAAGATCTCGAACACCCGGATGCGGGAGTCCATGCAGGTCAGAATCGCCACCTGCAGCGACGGCTTCGCGGAGGAACGGTCTCCGGGAACCACGTTTCCGAGCTCGTAGTTCCGCTTGAGCAGTTCGTCGATCGCGGTCATGACACCCTCCATGGCCTACCGGCGGACCTCGCGTTGATTGGAACCGGTGTTAGCGCCCGTTCACAAGGGGTTTCCGGTCAATATCACGTTCAACCGATCGAGCGACGCTCACCTACCACGTGATTCCACCTGGCCCGGTTACCTTCTGGCCGTGATCGAGCCCACAGGACCGCTGCCGTCCACGGTGTACTGGCGCCGCCGCATCGCCGCGATCGGCGCCGCGCTCGTCACACTGCTGCTCGTGATCTGGATCGTCGGGCTCTTCGGGTCCGACGACCAGCCGGCCGTGCCGACCAACGCGGCCGCCGCGTCGTCCTCCAACCCGCCGCCGAGCATGTCCGAGACCGCGGTCCCGTCGTCCTCGTCGACGACTCCGCCGCCCTCTCCGACGCAGACGACGCCTCCGCCTCCGCCGCCGGGGCCGCCGCAGCCCTGCGCCGACGACGTGATCGCGGTCGTGGCGAAGGCCAACAAGCCCTTCTACACCATCGGTGACCAGCCAGAACTGTCCATGGACGTGGTCAACAACGGTCCGGTGCCGTGCATCAAGGACATCGGACGCCAGCACCGCGAGCTGACCGTCCTGACCGCCGACGGCGCGACGGTGCTGTGGTCCAGCAACCACTGCCTGTCGACGGCGGGCTCCGAGGTGCGGGTGATGCAGCCCAAGGAGCTCTTCAACTACGGCACGAAGTGGGCGGGCTCGACCTCGAAGCCGGGGTGCGGCGCGCACACGCGGGTCGGGCCCGGCGACTACCTGCTGGTGGCGAAGCTGGCCGGGAAGGCCAGCTCACCCGTTGTCTTCAGGCTCGAGTGGTGATCACGGGCCGAACCAGCGCTCCTCGGCACCACCGCGCGGCGCCGCCGACGTCTTGCCGATGATCAGCTCGGTGGCGAGGTTGACCGACCGCGGCCGTGACCGCTCGTTCGAGTCGAGCAGCAGCTTGCCCGCCGCGCGGCCCTTCTCCAGCACCGGCTGACGCACCGTCGTGAGCCCGGCGGCCTCCGCCTCGCGGATGCCGTCGAAGCCGGTCACCGTCAGGTCGTGCGGCACGCGCAGGCCGCGGCGCGCCGCCTCGGTCATCGCGCCGAGCGCCAGCACGTCCGAGGTGCAGACCAACGCGGTGATCTGCGGGTCCTTGTCGAGCACCTGGGCGGCGCCGGAGGCGCCGGAGGCCATGTTGTGGTCGAAGCGCTCGACGACGGGCACCTGCGACCAGTCGACGCCGGCCTCGCTGAACGCCTCGGCCAGGCCGGACAGGCGGTTGCGCTGCACGTGGAAGTGCGCTGCGTGCTGGCGCTCCGCGGTCACGAAGCCGTCGTTGCGGTCGCGCGCGAGGCGCATGCAGACGACGCCGACGCGGCGGTGGCCCAGCGAGATCAGGTGCTTCGCGAGCTCGTACATCGCGCCGCGGTCGTCGATGCCGACCCTGTCGACGGTGCCGAGGTCGGGCTGGTCGCAGACGACGGTGGGAACGGGACGCTCCAGCACCGCGGCGAGGTGCGGGTCGTCGTCCGGCACCGAGTAGACGACGAAGCCGTCGACACCCGCGCGGTGGACGGACGCGACGTCCTCGCGCTCGGGGTTGGCGGGCACCAGCAGCAGACCCGTGCCGGCGTCCTCGCACGCCAGCGCGAGGCCTTCGAGGAAACCGATCGCGGCAGGGTCGCGGAACGCGTAGGAGAGGTTCTCGGTGAGCAGCAGGCCCACCGCACCTGCCTTGCGCGTGCGCAACGAGCGCGCCACAGGATCCGGGCCGGGATAACCCAGCCTTCGGGCCGTGTCCAACACCCGCCGCCTCAGCTCGGGGGAGAGCTGGTCGGGACGGTTGTACGCGTTGGACACCGTTGTCCGGGAAACGCCCAGCTCAGCGGCCAGAGAGGCCAGCGTCGCAGGACGTCGCACATGCATCGACCGCGCCATGAAGTGACCGTAACGGTTCAGAACCAATTCGTGAAGCGAGGGTGACCTGTGTCCCTCAAATGACGCATCAGTGCTGGTTGACCCATCTGCCTTGTTCAGAAGTTGGTCCAGACCAATGGGCGTCTTATTTCGGCGGGGCAGTGGACTCCCGCACGACGAGTCGCGGCCGGAAGACGCGGGTGTAGTTGTCCCTGTCCTGCCTGCGGCGATCCGGGTCCAGGCGCAGCACGAGCTCGTCGATGGCGGCTGCCGCCATCTCCTCGATGGGCTGCGCGAGCGTCGTCAAAGCGGGCGACGAGTAGGCGGCCAGCGGGATGTCGTCGAACCCGACGACCGAGAGGTTCTCCGGAACCGAAATCCCTCGTTGGTGTGCCTCGCGCATGACGCCGAGCGCCATGTGGTCGGACGAACAGATCACCGCCGTCGGGGCCACGGTGTCGAGCAGCTTCGCCACCGCCACACCGCCGCCTTCCGCGCTGAACGGCGCGTGCGCGACGTACTCGGAGCCCGCGGGCAGGTGGTTCTCCTCCAGGGCGGCGGCCCACCCCGCGCGCTTCAGGCGTGAGGGGAGGGATCGCGCAGGACCCGAGACGAACCCGATCCGCTCGTGGCCCAGCTCGATCAGGTGCTTGGTGGCCATGTAGCCCGCGAGCTGCTCGTCCACCGTCACGTCGGGCACGTCCAGCGCCGGCGTGGCACCGTTCAGGAAGACCATGTGGACGCCGTCCGCCACGAGCTTCGCGTAGTAGCTCGGGCGCGGCGCCTGACCGAGCGGCACCTCGACGTTGGTGATCTCCGGTGACACGAACACCATGCCCTCGACCCCGCGGGCCAGGAGCATCCGGACGTACTCCTCCTCACCCATCGGGGCACCGCTGCGGGTGTTGCACAGCAGCGACGAGTAGCCGAGGCGCGCCGCCCGCGTCTCCAGGGCCTCGGCGAACGCCGGGAAGACCGGGTTCGAGAGCTCCGGCACGAGCAGACCGATCACGCCGGTGCGTTGCAGCGCACCGAGTCCGCGCGGGGTGTAGGGCATCTCCGCGAGCACCGACAGCACTCGCTGCCGGGTCTCCTCGTTGACGCCGGCCCGGCGGTTCAGCACGCGGCTCACCGTCGAGATGGACACCCCGGCTGCCCTGGCGATCTCGGACAGTCCGGACACGTTGCCTCCTGATCGACCTCGGTTGCGGGCAAGCCTGCCGCGTTCAGAAAAATTTTGCAACGAGCGTTTGCAAGACAGTGCCGTTACGGCTTGGTTACGGTCGACGTCTTGACCTGACCATGGTTCTGGTAGTGAAATCGCCCGCAACATTCTCGCAAAACCTTGCAAGACCCTCATCTCGCCGGGAGATGAGGCCCCAGCTGGAGGGAACGGCAGCAACGATGCGACGGACAACCCTCGTGACCGCCATGGCGACGGGTGTCGCCCTCGTGCTCACCGCCTGTGGTGGCGGTGGATCGAGCAGCAGCGGATCCGACTCGGGCGAAGTGACCTTCTGGGACACCAGTGGCCCCAACGAAGGCCCCGTGTTCAAGAAGATCGCGGAGGACTGCGCCACCAAGGGCGGCTACAAGGTCAAGGTCGAGACGCAGGCGTTCGACACGGCGCTCGCGAACTACAAGACCGCCGCGCAGGGTGGCCAGGGCCCGGACGTCTTCCGCGCCGAGGTCGCGTGGGTGCCGCAGCTCGCCAAGCTGGGCTACGTCGCCGACCTGTCCGACACCGACCTGGCGAAGGACACCTCCGACTTCCTCGACGCGCCGCTCGGCTCGACGAAGTTCGAGGGCAAGACGTACGCCGTGCCGCAGGTGACCGACTCGCTGGCGCTGCTCTACAACAAGAAGAAGCTCGCCGACGCGGGTGTCGAGCCGCCGAAGACGTGGGACGAGCTCAAGGCCGCCGCCGCCAAGCTGGGCGGTGAGAAGTCGTTCTTCCTCAACAACGACGCGTACTACGCGCTGCCGTTCATCTACGGCGAGGGCGGTGACCTGGTCGACGCCTCGGCGAAGAAGATCGTGGTCAACTCCGACAAGAACGTGAAGGCGCTGCAGACCGCCAAGGGCCTGCTCGACGCCAAGGCCGCGTTCACCTCGCTCGACGCCGGCAACTCCTACACCACGATGCAGGCCGCGTTCTCCAGCGGTGACGCGGCGATGGTGATCAACGGTCCGTGGGCCGTCGCCGACTACCTCAAGGGCACCGCGTTCACCGACAAGGCGAACCTGGGCATCGCGCCGGTCCCCGGCCCGTCCGCCGGCAAGGGCAGCGCGCCCGTCGGTGGTCACGACTACGTGATCCGTCAGGGCACCAAGGCGAAGCAGTCGTCGGTCAAGTTCATCCAGTGCATGGCTTCGGTCGAGTCGCAGGCCTCGATCGCCAAGGAGCTCGGCCTGCTGCCGACCCGCAAGTCGGCCTACCAGAACGCCGACGTCAAGGCCAACGCGATCGTCGCCGCGTTCGAGCCGGTCACGAAGGTCGCGCACGAGCGGGCCTGGATCCCCGAGGGTGGCCAGCTGTTCGACCCGCTGAAGGTCGCCTACGCCGACGTGCTCGCCGGAAAGAAGGAGCCGAAGGCGGCGCTGGACGAGGTCGCCAAGGCGTACAAGGAGCAGGTCGTCACCGAGTACTCGATCGGCTGATTGGTGTTGAACGGCCGGGGTTTTCCGCCCCGGCCGTTCGCCTGACGTTCGGAGGAGATCGGTGCGTCGGTTCCTGGACCGGTACTGGTACGCGTATGCGATGGTGCTGCCGGTCGTGGTGGTCATCGCGGTGTTGGTGCTCTACCCGCTCGCCCAGGGCGTGTTCTTCACCTTCACGAACATCAACGAGGGCAACATCGCCAATCCGGTCCTCGACCGGCCCGCGTCCTACGACGTGGTGGGCTTCAAGAACTACCTGAACGTCCTGTCCGGCGGCGACTCGTACGGCGCGTTCTGGGGCACGCTGGTCCGCACGCTGATCTGGACCTTCGCCTGCGTGTTCTTCCACTACACCATCGGGCTCGGCCTGGCCCTGCTGCTCAACCGGCAGGTGCGCGGCCGCTCGTTCTACCGGGTGCTGCTGATCCTGCCGTGGGCGGTGCCCGCGTTCATCAGCGCGTTCGCGTGGAAGTACATGTTCAACGCGCAGTACGGGATCATCAACCAGGTCCTGCGCTCCGTCGGCCTCCCGGACCCGGTGTGGCTCGGCCAGAACAACTGGGCGCTGGTGTCCGTGATCATCGTGAACGTGTGGCTGGGCGTGCCGTTCATGATGGTCGCGCTGCTCGGTGGCCTGCAGTCGATTCCCGGCGACCTCTACGAGGCGGCCGAGATGGACGGTGCCACACCGTGGCAGCGCTTCCGGCACGTCACGCTGCCCGGCCTGCGTTCGGTGTCGTCCACCGTGATCCTGCTCGGCATCATCTGGACGTTCAACATGTTCCCGGTGATCTACCTGGTCGCGGGCCCGAACCCGAACGCCAGGATCCTGGTGACGTACGCGTTCGAGCGCTTCTTCTCCGGTGCGTCCCGCGACTACGCGATCGCGTCGACCTACGGCGTGCTGATCCTTTCGGTGTTGTTGGTGTTCGCCGCGGCATATCGGCGGGCGCTGCGCAAGCAGGGCGAGGTGTGGTGATGACGCTCGATGCTTCGTCTCTGAAGGTCGTCCAGGCCACCGACCGCAGGTTGCGCAGGGCGGAACGGTCCAAGGGCGCGTCGGTGCTGCTGCACGCCGCCCTGATCGTCGCCTCGGTCATCGCGGTGTTCCCGATCTTCTGGGTGTTCGTCACCTCGCTGAAGCCGGACGCCCGCGCGGTCGAGCCGACGCCGAAGCTGTGGAACGAGTCCTCTTTGGACAACTACACCCGCGTGCTCGCCGGCGAGAAGGGCGACTTCCTCGCCTGGTTCGGCAACTCCGTGCTGATCGCGTTGATGACGACCGTGCTCGGCGTGTTCATCTCGGCCACCGCGGGCTACGCGGCCTCGCGGTTCCGGTTCCCCGGCAAGCGCGGGCTGATGATGTCGTTCCTGCTGGTGCAGATGTTCCCGTTCGCGGTGCTGATCGTGCCGCTGTACAACATCCTGATCGCGTTGGGGCTCAACGGAACTTCCATCGGCCTCGTGCTGGTCTACTGCACGACCGCGGTTCCGTTCTGCACCTACATGCTCAAGGGCTACTTCGACACGGTGCCCGCGGACATCGACGAGGCCGGTCGCGTGGACGGGCTGTCGCCGTTCGGCGTGTTCTGGCGGCTGATCCTCCCGCTGGCCAAGCCGGGTCTCGCGGTCACGTCGTTCTACGCGTTCCTGACCGCGTGGGGTGAGGTGGCGTTCGCGTCGGCGTTCCTGTCCGCCGCGGACGAGTCGAAGACGCTGGCCGTGGGTCTGCAGGTGTTCGTGCAGCAGAACCGGACCGAGTGGGGGCACCTCGCCGCCGCGTCGATCCTGGTCGCGATTCCCGCGATCATCGTGTTCTACCTGGTGCAGCGCTTCCTGGTGACCGGCCTCGCGTCCGGTGCCGTGAAGGGCTAGTTGTTCTCGTCGTAGCGCGACCTGGCCTCGTCGACCTGGGCCAGGTTGCGCTTCGACCAGTCGGCGAGGTTGTGGAAGATCGGCGCGAGACTGCGCCCGAGCTCGCTGATCTCGTACTCCACCCGTGGCGGAACCTCCGGGTGGTAGGTCCTCGTGACCAGGCCGTCCCTCTCGAGCTGCCGCAGCCGCTGCGTGAGGACCTTCGGCGTGATCGTGCCGATCCGCCGTTCCAGCTCCACGAACCGCTGGCGGCCGTACTCGTTCAACGTCCACAGGATCGGCGTCGTCCACCGGCTGAAGACCAGGTCGACGACCGGCGCGATGGGGCAGGCCAGCTCGGGCACCGTCTCCATGGGTAGTCACTTTCCTCTAGGTACCTACTAACTTCACGATGTTAGCTTTCTTCTCGATACCGAAACAACGGCTGAGGAGAAGCTCGTGATCGTGGTGACTGGGGCGACCGGCAACGTGGGACGCCCGTTGATGGAGCTGCTGGGGGACAAGGCTGTCGGCGTCTCGCGGCCGCGGGTCGACCTGCTGCGCCCGGCTTCGCTGGAGCCGGTGCTGGACGGCGCCGAGGCGTTGTTCCTGCTGTTCGGCGGAGACCTGCTGGGGCCGGACACGGACATCGCCGCCGTGCTGGACGTGGCGAAGGCAGCGGGTGTGCAGCGGGTCGTGCTGCTGTCGTCGCAGGGCGCCGGCACGCGGCCGGGCATGGTGCCGCACTCGCGGATGGCGTCGTTCGAGGAGGGCGTCCGGCAGTCGAGTCTGGAGTGGACGATCCTGCGGCCGAGCGGGTTCTTCACCAACGCCTACGCGTGGGCCGGTCGTGGCGTGGCCGCGGCGCCGTTCGCAGACGTGGCGCTGCCCTTCGTCGATCCCGCGGACATCGCCGCCGTCGCGGCGGTGGCGCTGAAGGGCGGCCATGAGGGGCAGACGTATGTGCTGACCGGTCCGGAGGCGCTGACTCCGCGGGAACGGGCCGAGGCGCTTTCGCTGCCGTTCGTCGAGCAGTCCGTTGAGGAGGCCCGCGAGCAGATGCTGCAGTTCATGCCGCCGCCCGTGGTGGAGGGGACGCTGACGATTCTCGGTTCGCCGACGGAAGAGGAGCAGCAGGTGAGCGGCCAGGTGGAGCAGGTGGCGGGACGTGCGGCGACCCGATTCGCCGAGTGGGCCGTGCGCAACGCGAAGGCGTTCGGCTGAGGGTTCCGGTTCAGTCGCCGAACAGCGCTGAGCCGGGACGCTTCCCAACCGGATCGCTCACGACGAGACCGCCTCTCCAGCGGCCGGTCTCGTCGCGATAGCGGAACTGGAGGTCCTTCAGCGCCTCGCCGTGCGCCTTTGTGACTTCCTTGTACCGAGGCGACGAATGCGCCAAGGTTCGCGCCTGAGTGCAGTACCCGGCTGCCGCCATCGGGAAGACCAGCGTGCTGGCAATCAGATCCGCGATCTGCAGGCCGACGTGGTTGTCGCTGTGCGCGAACAACGGCACCTCCAGCATCGGCGGATATGGATCTCCACCGGTTCGCCACTTCTGTGTGAAGACCGAGTGCGCGACCTGGATGTTCTGAGCCTGGGTGCGGCCGTCCGCGATGAGCAGGCCGTGTGAGCGGTTGGCGAGCAGGAACTGGCTGAAGTGGAGTGAAATGTCCTGCACTGCATAGCAGTAGCTGGCAGTCACCTTGAGGCTCTTGCCCTTTTCCTTGACCCACACACGCCCCACGACCTTGCAGTCGTAACGTGTGACCAGGTCGAGCAACTCCAGGCGGAAGATGTGGGCCTGGCGGCGCTTGTTCCGTGAGTCGCTGCGGGTCATCTGCAGCAGCTCGCTGCCTTTGATCTCAGTGAGCACGTGGTTCAGCGCAGGGCCGGTGGGGAACCGGCCGGGGAAGTGTCGACGCTTCAGTGCGAGAAAGTCGCGAGTGAGCGCGGGAACGAGGCTGGCATCGATGATCAGGCCCAGGATGACCATCACGGGCGTGGCGTTCGGGCTTTGGTCAGGTGGCTCGGAACCGCCGGATTCATCGAGGTAGCAGAGGTGCACCGACCCGAAGATAGCGCTAAGGCCGCTCCACGAAAGAGCGGCCCTAGGATGTGGCGTTCGGCCGAAGCCTAGGCGCCGTGAGATCAGGTCTCTGTCATCAACTATGCCAGTCTGTGTCGTTCTGTGGCAACTCTGCGTCCCTCTGCGTCCCTCTGCGTCCCTCTGCGTCCCTCTGCGTCCCTCTGCGTCCCTCTGCGTCAGCACGGCGGGACGTAAGCGCTTACGTTCACGCGCCTGAAACGTAAGCGCTTACGTCTGTTCCCGTAAGCGCTTGCAATGCCTAACGTCGCGCCCAGACAAGCGGTGAAAGGTGCGTCACATGGCAGAGGTGTCCTACGTCAAGGCGTCGCGCGTGTTCTCCGGCAACCCGCCGGTCCGCGCGGTCGACGAGCTGTCTCTCGAAGTCAGCGACGGCGAGTTCCTGGTGCTGGTCGGCCCGTCCGGTTCGGGCAAGTCGACCGCGCTGCGCATGCTCGCGGGCCTCGAGGACGTCGACGAGGGTGCCATCCACATCGGTGGCAAGGACGTCACGAACGTGCCGCCGAAGGGCAGGGACATCGCCATGGTGTTCCAGTCGTACGCGCTCTACCCGCACATGACGGTCGCGGAGAACATGGGCTTCGCGCTCAAGCTCCGCGGCGTCAACAAGGCCGAGATCAAGGCGAAGGTCGACGAGGCCGCCAAGATGCTCGACCTGACCAAGTACCTGGACCGCAAGCCGAAGGCGCTGTCCGGTGGTCAGCGGCAGCGTGTCGCGATGGGTCGCGCCATCGTGCGCGAGCCGTCCGTGTTCCTCATGGACGAGCCGCTGTCCAACCTGGACGCGAAGCTGCGCGTCGAGACCCGTGCGAACATCGCGGCGCTGCAGCAGCGGCTCGGCACCACGACGATCTACGTCACGCACGACCAGGTCGAGGCCATGACGATGGGGCACCGGGTCGCGGTGCTCAAGGACGGTCTGCTGCAGCAGTGCGACACGCCTCGCGCGCTGTACGACCGCCCGGCCAACGCGTTCGTCGCGGGCTTCATCGGCTCGCCGGCCATGAACCTCAAGACCGTGCCGATCACGTCGGAGGGCGCGAAGCTCGACGGCATCATCGTGCCGCTGAGCAGGGCCGCGCTCGACGCCGCCGGTGGTCTGGACGAGGTCACCTTCGGCATCCGGCCGGAGGCGCTCGGCATCGTGTCCTCCAACGAGGAGGGCATGGAGATGACGGTCGAGCTGGTCGAGGAGCTCGGTGCCGACGCGCTCGTGCACGGTGCGGTGAAGATCGGTGACTCGTCGCAGCGCTTCGTGGTCCGCGTCGACGGCCGCACGCCGCCGACCCTGGGCCAGCACGTCAAGGTCGCGGTCCGCGACCACAGCGAGATCCACCTGTTCCACCCCGAATCGGGCGAGCGCCTGGAGGCGTGAGTCACACGCGAAAGCCCCCGGCGTGACAGTCGGGGGCTTTTTCGTGTCGTAAACTGAACTCGACAACGGTTTCCATTACCTGATCGAGGGATGGCGTGATGACTCTCCGCAACGCTCTGGTCGGCACTCTCGCCGTCGTGAGCCTGGCCGCCTGCGGCACGACGAACACCCCGTCCTCGGACAGCGGCAAGATCCAGGTCGTCGCGTCCACGAACGTGTGG
Source organism: Lentzea flava (assembly GCF_014648475.1). Classification (GTDB taxonomy): domain Bacteria; phylum Actinomycetota; class Actinomycetes; order Mycobacteriales; family Pseudonocardiaceae; genus Lentzea; species Lentzea flava. Next base: position 25,641 of record NZ_BMRE01000055.1, read on the forward strand.
GGCAGCGTGATCAAGGCCGTCGGTGGGGACGCCGTCGAGGTCAAGGCGTTGCTGGACGACCCGAGCGCCGACCCTCACTCGTACGAGAGCAAGCCCGCGGACGCCGCGCTGGTCAAGGACGCCAAGCTGGTCGTGTTCAACGGCGGCGGCTACGACGACTTCTTCGCCAAGCTGATCACGAGCGACGCCACCAAGAAGATCGAGGCGTTCCCGCTGCGCGAGCACGACCACGCCGAGCCCACCAGCACGACGCCCACCAGCACGACGCCCACCAGCGCGGCCGCGGACGGCCACGACCACGAAGAGAACGAGCACGTCTGGTACGACCTGCACACCGTGCGCGCGGTGGCCGAGGCGGCCGCGAACGAGCTCGGTGCCATCGCGCCGGACAAGAAGACGACGTTCGAGAAGAACACCGCGGACTTCAGCGCGAAGCTCGAGGAGCTGGAGACGAAGGTCGACGGCATCGGCAAGGGCAAGAAGGTCGCCGCCACCGAGCCGATCGCGCACTACCTGATCGACGAGACCGAGGCCGAGGACGTCACGCCCGAGGCGTTCAGCAAGGCGATCGAGGAGGAGTCGGACGTGCCGGCCGCCGCACTCGCGTCGATGAACCAGCTGGTCGACGGCAAGCAGATCAACGTGCTGGTGGAGAACACCCAGACCGAGAACCAGGTCACGAAGCAGGTCGTGGAGAAGGCCAAGGCGGCGGGTGTGCCGGTCGTCCAGGTCACCGAGACGCTGCCCGCGGGCGTGACCAGCTACCTTGACTGGATGAGCAAGCAGGTGGACGCGCTGTCGCAGGCGCTCAAGGCATGACCGCGATCTCGCTGCGCGGGGCCCGCCTGTCCTACGGGGACAGGGTGTTGTGGGACGGGCTCGACCTCGACGTCGAGCCCGGTGAGTTCCTGGCGGTCCTCGGTCCGAACGGGTCCGGCAAGACCAGCCTGATGAGGGTGCTGCTCGGACTGCAGCCGCTGTCGTCGGGCACGGTCACGGTCGCCGGCGGCAACCAGGCCATCGGATACATCCCGCAGCAGCGAGCGCTCGACCAGTCCATGACGTTGCGCGGCCGCGACCTGGTGGGTCTCGGCCTCGACGGCTATCGGTGGGGCCTCGGCCTGCGCCACCGCCGTGAGCGCAGGATCCGCGTCGACGCGGCCATCGCGTCCGTCGGCGCCACGCGGTACGCGGACGAGCCGATCGGCCTGCTGTCCGGCGGTGAGCAGCAACGGCTGCGCGTCGCCCAGGCGCTCGTCGGCGACCCGGCCGTGATGCTCTGCGACGAACCGCTGCTCTCGTTGGACCTCGCCAACCAGCGCGTGGTCTCCGAGCTGATCGACAAGCGACGGCGGGAGGCCAACACGGCCGTCCTGTTCGTCACGCACGAGCTGAACCCGGTGCTGCCGCTGGTGGATCGGGTCCTCTACCTCGTCGGCGGGCGCTTCCGGGTCGGCACGCCGGACGAGGTCATGAACTCCCGGACGCTGTCCGAGCTCTACCGCACGCCCGTCGAGGTCGTCCGGGTGCGCGACCAGATCCTGGTCGTCGGGGCCGGTGCCTGCGAGGAGCAGACCCACCACCTCGCGACGGAGGCAGCGTCGTGACGATCTTCGACCTGCTGGAGCTCGACTTCGTGCAGACCGCGTTGATCGCGGCTGCCGTGCTCGGCCTCGTCGCCGGGGTGCTCGGCCCGTTCATCGTGACCCGCAAGATGGCGTTCGCCGTCCACGGCACGAGCGAGCTGGCGTTCACCGGTGGTGCGGCCGCACTGCTGCTCGGCATCGGCGTCGGCTACGGCGCGCTGGCGGGATCGATCATCGCCGCGGTGCTGCTCGGCGTGCTGTCGCGGCGGGAGAACGACCGCGACTCGGTGATCGGCGCGATCCTCGCGTTCGGGCTCGGCATGGGCATCCTGATGCTCGCCCTCTACAAGGGACGGGCGGCGAACAAGTTCGGCCTGCTGACCGGGCAGATCGTCGGGGTCGACTCGACGGACCTCAGCCTGCTGGTGGTCTCGTCGGTGGCGGTGCTCGCCGTGCTGGCGTTCATCTACCGGCCGTTGTTCTTCGCCTCGGTCGACCCGGACGTGGCGATCTCGCGCGGAGTTCCGGTGCGGTCGCTGTCGATCGTGTTCGCCGTGCTGGTCGGTGTGGCGACCGCTCTGAGCGTTCAGGTCGTCGGCGCGCTGCTGGTGCTGGCGTTGATGATCACGCCAGCCGCGGCCGCCATGCGGATCACCGCCTCGCCGTTGCGGGCGACGGTTCTTTCCGTTGTTTTCGCCGAGGTCGCGGCCGTCGGCGGCATTCTTCTCTCGCTGCAACCCGGCCTTCCGGTTTCCGCTCTCGTCACGGCGGTGAGCTTCGTGATATACCTCGTATGCCGAGGTATCGGGGCCGTTCAGCGCCGTTCCACCTGATGGACTGGCGTAGCTGCCGAATTTTCCCTGCACAGCGCGCTGACCAGGTGGCGTAACACGCTCGAAACAAACTGATCGTCGTTCGCCGTCCATGCTGTGGGCCATGAGCAGCAGCCAGCGAACCGAGCGGCGGTTGCGCGCCGACCGGGCGCGCCAGGCCGCCGACGTGATCCGCCAGCAGGTGGTGCGCCGTGCGTTTCCCGACGGTGTGCTGCCGGACGAACGATTTCTCGCGGCCGAGTTCTCGGTGTCCCGCAACAGCATTCGTGAGGCGCTGGAACTCCTGCGCGAGGAAGGCCTCATCGACCGCGTGCCCGGGGTGGGCACGGTGGTCGTGGCGGACAAGGTCGAGCACGGGCTGAACCAGCTGATGGGCCTCGCGGAAACCCTGCACGAACACGGGGAAGTCACCAACGACGTGCGGGCGGCGACCGTGATCCGGGCGCCTTCGTCCGTCGCCCAACGGCTCCAGCTGCCCGCAGACGCCCACGTCGTCTACGTCGAGCGGCTGCGGCGGCTGAACGGACTGCCGTTGTCGCTGGACCTCACCTATCTCGCGCTGGACGTCGGGGAACCGTTGCTCGACGAGGACCTCGTCAACCGCGACATCTTCTCGTTGATCGAGCAGACGTCCGGCCAGCGGCTGGGCACGGCCTCGATGGCGCTGGAAGCCGTGAACGCCGACCTGCACTCCGCGACCGTGCTGGAGGTGCCGCGCGGGGCGGCACTGATGGTGGTCGAACGCCTCAGTCATTTCGCTTCAGGACGCCCGGTCGATCTGGAGTTCATTCGCATGCGCGGTGATCGGCTGACCATGCGCGCCGAAATCTGTCGCTAAAACCCCATATTCCCCACCACATTCACCTGGAGTTGAGTCATGGCTCTGGTCAACAACCGTGCCGACGTACCGGTGACGATCAACGAATCCAAGTGCATCGACGGCTGCCGGCTGTGCGTTGACATGTGCCCGCTCGACTCGTTGGCCATCAATCCGGACACCAACAAGGCCTACATGCACGTGGACGAGTGCTGGTATTGCGGGCCGTGCGCCGCTCGCTGCCCCACGGGTGCGGTGACCATCAACATGCCCTACCTCCTGCGGTGAAAGGAAAACTGGTGAAGCGAGTTCTTCTGTCCACAGTTCTTCTGCTCGCCGCGTGCGGAACGGGCGAAGCGGCTTCCGGTGGCGAGGTCCCGGTCGTCATCGGCTACCAGTCCAAGACCATCAACACCGTCACCGCGGGCACGTTGTTGCGCGACAAGGGGTTCTTCGAGCAACGGCTCACCGAGCTCGGCAGGAAGACCGGCAAGACCTACAAGGTGACGTGGCAGGACTACGACACCGGTGCGCCGATCACCGCGCAGATGATCGCCGGGAAGATCGACATCGGGTCGATGGGCGACTTCCCGTTGCTCATCAACGGATCCCGCACGCAGAAGCAGGGTGATGATGGCACCCGGATGGTCGCGGTGACCGGCTACAACGCCCGCGGGGCGCTGAACATGGTCGTGGTGCCGCCCAGCTCACCCGCCAGGGCGCTGGCGGACCTGGCCGGGCAGAAGGTGTCCGCGAGCGTCGGGTCGGCCGGGCACGGGACGTTGGTGCGGGCATTGGGCGACACGAAGGTGACCGTGGAGAACCAGCAGCCGTCGGTGGGTGCTTCTGCCCTGCAGTCGGGCAACGTCCAGGCGCTGGCGCAGTTCGTGGCGTGGCCGGGACTGCTGGTGCACCAGAAGCAGGCCAAGCTGCTCTACGACGGTGCCGCGCTGAACCTGCCGACGTTGCACGGGACCGTCGTGCGCAATCCCTTCGCACAACAGCAACCCGAGGTGCTGCGGGAGTTCCTGCGTGCGCAGCTCGACGCGACGAAGTTCCTGCACACCAGGCCACTCGAGGCCGCGGAAATCGTCGCCAAGGCGACCGGCCTGCCCGTCGAGGTCGTCTACCTCTACAACGGGCCGAACGGGATCGCGACGTTCGACCTGTCGCTGAAGCCGGTGCTGCGCAAGGCGTTGAAGGAGGACGTGCCGTTCCTCAAGTCCATCGGCAACATCGACGAGCTCGACGTCGACAAGTTCATCGACGACAAGCCGTTGAAAGACGTCGTGGAGCCGACAGAGGACCTGACGAACCCCGCTTCGCTCGGCGGTGACCCGAAGGTCGCGAGCGAGGTGTGGTTCGACGGCGAGCAGCCGCAGGCCGTTGCCTCGCCGACGGCATTGCTGAAGCTCGTGAACTCCAGCGGCAAGAAGCCGCGGGTCGGGTACGTGCCGGACGCCGAGACGGGCACGCGGTGGTTCGCGGAGCACGCGTTCTGGGTGCGGTCCGGTGCCGACCTGCTGCCGTTCACGACCGAGGCGGCCGCGGCGAAGCGCGGTCAGGTGCTGACGTTCCAGCAGGCGTTGTCCTTGGCGGGCAAGTGATGCGCTGGGCGTTGAGGATCGGCTCGCTGGCGGCCGTTCTGGTGCTGTGGCAGGTGCTGACCGCGTCCGACGCGCGGGCGTGGCTGCGGTTCGACCAGCTGCCGACCGTGGTGGAGGTGGCGGAACGGTTCGTGACGCAGATCGGCGGCGTCGAGTACTACCACGACCTGGGCAACAGCCTGGCGCGGATCATGACCGGGTTTCTGCTGGCCGCGGTCCTGGGCATCGCGCTGGGCGTGCTGATCGCGCGGGCCACGTGGCTGGGCGACCTGCTGGGGCCGCCGCTGGAGGTCGTGCGGCCGATTCCGGCGATCGCGCTGGTGCCGATCGCGATTCTGCTGTTCCCCACCGACGAGCAGGGCATCGTGTTCATCACCTTCATCGCGGCGTTCTTCCCGATCCTCGTGTCGACCAGGCACGCGGTGCGCGCGTTGCCGACGATCTGGGAGGACGCGGTCCGCACGATGGGCGGGTCGCGGGTCCAGGTGCTGGTCCGCGTGGTGCTGCCCGGCACGTTGCCCGGCGTCTTCGGCGGCCTGTCGGTGGGGATGGGCGTGGCGTGGATCTGCGTGATCTCGGCCGAGATGATCTCCGGCCAGTTCGGCGTCGGGTACCGCACCTGGCAGGCCTACACGGTCGTCGACTACCCCGGCGTGATCGTCGGCATGATCACCATCGGCCTGCTCGGCTACCTGACCTCCGCCGCTGTCGAGCTGCTGGGCCGCCGCGTGACGCGGTGGCTGCCGCGGGAGGCACTGCGATGAGCCTGAGCGTGCGTTCGCTGACCGTCGGCTACGGCAGGTCCGCGGTGTTGTCGGACTTCTCGTTGTCGGTGGCCGACGGTGAGTTCGTGGTGGTGGCAGGGCCTTCCGGGTGCGGCAAGTCGACCCTGTTGCGCGCGGTCGCCGGGCTGATCCCGTTCTCCGGCGCCATTTCCGTGGACGGGGTCGCGGTGCGCGGGCCGTCGCGGGACCGGGCGCTGGTGTTCCAGGAGGACGGGCTGCTGCCGTGGCGCACCGCGTTGCGCAACGTCGAGCTTCCACTTGCCCTGCAAGGGGTTCCGCGCTCGCTTCGGCGTGCTCGGGCGGCGGAGTGGCTGGAGCGCGTCGGGCTGGCCGGCTTCGAGGACCACCTGCCGCGCGAGCTGTCGGGTGGCATGCGCCAACGCGTGCAGCTGGCCCGGACGTTGGCGCAGCAGCCGTCCGTGGTGCTGATGGACGAGCCGTTCGGCGCACTGGACGCCCAGACGCGCTCGTCGATGCAGGAGCTGGTGACCGAGGTGCTGTCCGGCACCACAACCCTGTTCGTCACGCACGACGTCGACGAGGCCGTGCTGCTGGGCGACCGCGTGGTCGTGCTCGGCGCGGGTGAGGTCGAACGCCGGCGCGACGCGATTCTCGCGGCGGTGAAGGCATGACGGTGGAGTTGTCCTGCGACGTCCTGGTGATCGGCGGCGGCACGGCCGGGTCGATGGCCGCGATCACCGCGGCCGAGGCTGGGCGTGACGTCCTGCTGCTGGAGAAGGCTCACGTGCGGCACTCCGGTGCGCTCGCGATGGGCATGGACGGCGTCAACAACGCCGTGATCCCCGGGAAGGCGCGGCCGGAGGACTACGTCGCCGAGATCACCCGTGCCAACGACGGGATCGTCAACCAGCGCACCATCATGCAGACCGCTACGCGTGGTTTCGAGATGGTGCAACGACTTGAGCGCTACGGCGTGAAGTTCGAGAAGGACTCGTTCGGCGACTACCACGTCCGCCAGGTGCACCGGTCGGGCAGCTACGTACTGCCGATGCCGGAGGGCAAGGACGTCAAGAAGGTCCTCTACCGGGTCATGCGGGAACGCCGGTTGCGCGAGCGGTTGCGCATCGAGAACCGCGTCATGCCGGTGCGGGTGCTCGTGTCGGAGGGGCGTGCGGTCGGCGCGGCCGGGTTCAACACGCGGACCGGTGAGTTCGTGACGGTGTCGGCCGGGGCGGTGATCCTGGCGACCGGCGCTTCCGGCCGGCTCGGGCTGCCCGCCTCCGGCTACCTCTACGGCACCTACGAGAACCCGACGAACGCCGGTGACGGCTACTCGATGGCCTACCACGCCGGGGCCGAGCTGTCCGGGATCGAGTGCTTCCAGATCAACCCGCTGATCAAGGACTACAACGGGCCGGCCTGCGCCTACGTGGGCAACCCGTTCGGCGCGTACCAGGTGAACGCGCTGGGGGAGCGGTTCGTCGACTGCGACTACTGGTCGGGGCAGATGATGGCCGAGGTGGCCGCGGAGATCGCCTCCGCGCGCGGGCCGATCTACCTGAAGACGACCCACCTGCCGGAGGAGTCGATCTCCGCGCTGGAAGGGATCCTGCACTCCACCGAGAGGCCATCGCGCGGGACGTTCCACAGTGGACGCGGGCACGACTACCGGACCCACGACATCGAGATGCACATCTCGGAGATCGGGTTGTGCGGCGGGCATTCGGCTTCGGGGGTGTGGGTCGACGAGAACGGGTGCACGACGGTGCCGGGGTTGTACGCGGCCGGTGACCTGGCGTGCGTGCCGCACAACTACATGATCGGCGCGTTCGTGTTCGGCGACCTGGCAGGGGCGCACGCGGCCGAGAACTTCGTTGCCGGACAACCGTTGCCCGCCGAGCAGGTGGCGGAGGCGGCCGAGTTGATCTTCCGGCACTCGCGCAACCCGGACGGGCCGCCGCAGCCCCAGGTCGAGTACAAGCTGCGCCGGTTCGTGAACGACTACGTGGCACCGCCCAAGACGGCCACGAAGCTGTCGCTCGCGCTGGAGGCGTTCGACCGGATGTCGGCGGAGATCGCGGAAATGGGGGCGCGGTCGCCGCACGAGCTCATGCGGTGCGTCGAGGTGTCGTTCATCAGGGACTGCGCGGAGATGGCCGCCGCGTCGTCGTTGATGAGGGACGAGTCGCGGTGGGGGCTCTACCACTCGCGAGTCGATCTTCCCGAGCGGGACGACACCCGGTGGTTCCACCACCTGAACCTCCGCAAGAACGCTGCCGGGGAGATGGAGTTCATCAAGCGGCCGGTCGCGGAGTACCTGGTGCCCGTCGACGGGATTGCGCACCGGGCCGGATCGGTCGAGTTCCTCGGGGTGCGGTCGGTGTCGGCGGCGTCGGTGTCGGCTTCCTCTGCTGCCGAGGAGGTGGTGGTCGAGTCCGGACGGGTGCTGGAGGTGCTGTCGCTGGTGGACTCGCAGCCGACGCTCGCGGTGCTGGAGCCGTACCTCGTCGACCCGGACGTCACGGTGCGCAGGGCCGCCGTGTCCGTGCTGACCGAGGCGGTGCCGGCCGGGTTCGAGTTCGCGCTGGTGCGGGCGATGGCGGACGAAGGGGTGCGGGACGCCGCCGCTGCGGGGTTGCGGGAGCTGGTCGAGGTGGTGCCCGCGTCGGACGCACTGCGCGAGGCCCTGGAGCGCTCGCCCGCACGGGCCGTGGCCCTGGAAGTGCTGTGGGCGCTGAAGCTCGGGACGGCCGAGCTGTACGCGGCGGGGCTGGAGTCGGCGGACATCGAGGTGCGGCTGGCCGCCGTTCGAGGACTGGTCGCGTTGAGGGAGGACGCGCTGCTGGCGGTCGCGGCCGCCGATCCGGCTCGGGAGTTGCGGGTGCAGGTCGCGAAGGGAATCACCGACGTGGGTGTGCTCGTCGCACTTTCCGGTGATTCGGACGTGCTGGTCCGGGCCGCGGCCCTGGAAGCGGCAGGGCGGGTCGGCTGGCCGCCCGCGCTGCACGAGCGGGCGGCCGGGTTGATCGACGACCCGGCCTGGGAGGTGCGCGTCGGCGTGGCCAGGGCGCTCGACGATCCCCAGCTCGTCGCCGGGCTGCTCGATGATCCCAACCTGGACGTCCGCAAGGCCGCCGTGCGGGCGTTGGAGCGGTGGAGGACCGATCCGGGGGTCGTGCTGGCGCTGAAGCGGGCGCTCGACGACACGGATGCCGATGTCCGGGCCTATGCCCGGATGGCGCTGGGGTGAGACCTCAGGCCGTGCGCGTGGTGATCGGCTTGGTGATGTCGTCCGCGCGCGGCGCGGGCATCAGGCGCGGCGGGATGTCCAGGCCCGCCACGCGGACCTGGTTGCGGCCGTTCTCCTTGGCCTTGTAGAGGGCCGCGTCCGCCGAGTGCTGGGCCGTGGCCATGTCCGGGCCGTTGTCCGGGATGACGGCCACGCCGATCGAGGCGGAGATCGCCTGCAGCGTCGCACCCTCCGGCTCCGGCGGCTGGATCTCACGGCCGTAGAGCGTGACGACGTTGCGGTGCTTGTCGGTCGTCGGGACGGCCAGCGAGCCGATGGCCTCGCGGATGCGTTCGGCGATCGTCACGCCCTGGGCCACCGGGGTGTCCTTCAGCGCGACCACGAACTCCTCGCCGCCGTCGCGGCCGGCCACGTCGCCTGGGCGGAGCTTCTCGCGCAGGATGCGGCCCACCTCGGCCAGGACGGCGTTGCCAGCCGGGTGGCCCCAGGTGTCGTTGATGCGCTTGAAGTGGTCGAGATCGATGACCAGGACGGTCATCGGTTCGCCGTCGATGCGGCAGCGTTCGGCCAGGCGGCCCGCGTACTCGGCCAGGCCGTTGGTGTTGAGCAGGCCCGTCCGGTAGTCGGTGTGGGCGTCGGCGGCCAGGCGCTGATGGAGCTGTTCCTGTTCGCGCAGCAGGCGTTCCAGGTGGGCCCGGCGTTCTCCCGCTCGCGACAGCAGGGCGTTCACCAGGATCACCGGGACGACCAGCAGCAGCGGGCCCACCCAGTGCGACGTCATCAGCATGCCGAGCATGGCGCCGGCGCCGAGGGTGCTCATCTCCAGCATGTTGTCGACTTTGGAACCGAGGAAGTCGAGGACCTTGGAGTTCGGCGTGACGATTTTGAACGCCACGGCGACCGTCATCACCTGGATGAACCAGTAGAGAACCGCGGTGATTGCGAGAACAAGCACCAGCCCGAGGTCGGTCGGAACGTTTCCGGTGGCTGCCAGAGAAACACCCGAAAGGTGGACGACTGCCCACGACAGGAGGGTCGAGGCCAGCATCGAGGCGGTGCCGAAGACGAAGCGGTAGGGCTGGCGGCGGGCGATGGGCTGGATCAGGATGCGCATCCAGATCGTGGCGATCACGGCCAGCCCGCCCGGTAGGGCCACGGCCGCGGCAAAGGTCCAGACCGAGGTCAGGTCGATGTGGGGGCCGGAGGCCTCGTTGCGGCGGGCCTCTTCCGCTCTGCGTACCACGGTCAGGTGAATCGTGATGGCGGCGATGATCGCGCCGAAGCGGAGCCAGTCCGCGGGGGAGACCGCGGTCAGCTTGGTGAGCAGCCAAACGGAGGCCGCCGCGACGGCTGCTTCGAGCACGAAAAAGTACGCGATCGCACTAGGCGCAACGGTCCAAAGGTCCCAGTTGCGAATCGGAGTCAAGCCGAGTACCCGCGATCGCCCGCGATCAGTCAAACTGTTCTTCACCACGACCCCCTACGCTCATGGCAATCATGAGCAAAGCCGCCGCTGACCAGGTCGTAGACCTACCGCGCTGCTGCTCGTCGCAACGAGGAGGTGCCTTCCATGTGCAACCGTGACTTCTGACTCCGCCTTCCTCGAACCGCTTCCAATCGTGCACCTTGATCGTCTGGTGCCCCTTACAACGGATATCGCTATTGGTGACCGTTCTGTTTCAGATTGCCACCGCCTTCGAGTCGTTGCGACCGCGAGCGCGGCGCCACGCGATGGTGGCCTGTGTCGCCAGCAGCAGTCCGATACCGCCCGCTCCTGCGATCGTTGCTGTGATCGATCCGACCGAATGGGCGACGACACCGGCCAGCGCCATTCCTCCGCCCTGGCTCGAACGCAGCGCCGCGCGCCCGATGCCATAAGCCCTTCCTCGGTACTGGTCCGGTAGCAGCCGCATCCACGCCGAACGAGCCGGCGTGTGATAAGCACCGCCTATACCGGCAATCACCAGCAAAACGATCGTCCACGTCAGGTTCGGGTTGAACGCGAACATGATCAATGGCGCCAGCGACAGGATCGCAAGAGGACCGATCAGCCGTTCACGTTTCGCCGGATCTCGCACGAGACGGAAGAGCAGCGCCACGCCCAGGACGTTCGCCGCGGGTTCGATGGCCAGGATCAGGCCCACCGCCCACACCGCGTTGAGGCTCGCCGCCAGCGGGACCGCGAGTCCTTCCGGGACCATCGCGAGGCCCGCGAGCAGCCGGACGCCCAGCAGTGTCCTCAGGCGCGGATCCGACACCATCAGCGTCAGCGCGCCGCGCGGCTCGTCGTCCTTCTTCTTGCGGCCCAGCGGATCGGCGGCCGGCCGGTGCTGCACGGACACCTGCACGAGGATCGCCAGGAGGGCGAACGTGCCGGCGTTGATCGCGAGCGCCACGCCGGGGCTCGTGTGGGCCACGAGGAAGCCGGCGGCGGCGAGGCCCGCCATCTGAGCTATGTCGACAGACGTGCCGAAGAGCGCCACGCCGTCGTCGTAGCGGTGTGCCGGTAGGACGTGCGGGAGGCTCGCCTCCTGGGCCGCGAGGTACGGCGAGGAGATGGCCAGCACCACCACCAGCAGCACGATCATGGCCCAGAGCGGCATGCCCGGAATGGCCATCGCGCCCATCAGCACGGCCTGTGACCACGCCGTCGTGACCATTACCGTGCGTCGTGGGAAGCGGTCGGCGACCCAGCCGAGCAACGGACCTGAAATCAGTGGTGGGAAGAGCGTCAGCGACCAGGTGAGCGCGGTCCAGGCAGCGGATTGTGTTCGTTCGAACACGAGCAGTGACAATGCCACTGCCGCGAGTTGGTCACCGACGGTCGAAGTGGTCGAACCGATCCACATGGCGCGGAACTCACGCAAACCCATGAGGTCGCGGAGCGCGCCGCGCGTCGTCATGCGAGACCTCGGCGAGCCGCGCCCCGCGCGCGGCGAATCAGCACGTCCTGATTCGCTCTACGCCGAGTCACGTCGCCCCCGCCGGTGGTAATCAATTTCTATCGACAATCACGGTAGAAGCTGCCTGACCGTTCAACGTCTGTCCTACCACAGTGTGTACCTAAACGGAGCAGACCAGTTACCTAAAGTAGTTACAATAGCGAAACGCAGGGCTGATCTTCTTCACAGTTGACCTCGGGTTCGCCTGATTGGACCCCAAATGGTCACAGTCTGTGTCAACTGGTGCCAAACGGGTGTCATCAGCTCGGCCAACCGGTGCAACCCGCTCCGACTCATGCTCGCAGAACTGGCAATTGGCGACCACAGGAGAACGTACCCGCGCTCGGGAGCGTCGGGTAATAGGCCACGCCGTTTGTCATGGCAGTCACTCGCACACTTCTGGCAAGAGCGGAGACCGCCGTTTCCCGCCCGCCGCACCGAAACCGGTTCAGCGGGCAGGAAAACGATCACTAACGTCGGGGAATGGACGCCATTGGCGTCGTGAACCGACCGATAACGTCAGCTGCGTCAGCCCCTGGCCGCGACCCGGCGGCGCCGCGCGATCTCGGCCAGCACGACACCCGCCGCGACGGACGCGTTGAGCGACTCGACGCCCGTGGCCATCGGGATCGACACGGTCTGGTCGCACGTCTCCTTCACCAGACGGCCGAGACCGCGGCCCTCGGAGCCCACGACCACGACCAGCGGACCGGTCGCGAGGTCCAGACCGTCGACGTCCACGTCGCCGTCCGCGTCCAGGCCCACGATCATCAGGCCCGCCTCCGCCCAGTCACGCAGCGTGCGGGTGAGGTTCGTCGCCATCGCGATCGGCAGCTTGGCCGCCGTGCCCGCGCTGGTCCGCCACGCCACCGCCGTCATCGACGCGCTGCGCCGCTGCGGCAGCACCACGCCGTGCGCGCCGAACGCCGCCGCCGAGCGCACGACGGCACCCAGGTTGCGGGGGTCCGTCACGCCGTCCAGCGCCACCAGCAGCGGCGGCTCGCCGGCGCGCTGCGCCAGTTCGAGCAGCTCGTCGGGGGAGGCGTAGTCGAACGGGGGCACCTGCAGGCCGAGGCCCTGGTGCATCGCGCCGCCGGTGATCCGGTCGAGCTCACCGCGGGCCACCTCCAGCACGGAGATGCCCCGGTCGGCGGCCAGGCGCACGGCCTCGGCCACGCGGTCGTCCGCGTCGATGCCCAGCGCCACGTACAGCGCCGTCGCCGGCGTGCCCGCGCGCAGGCACTCCACGACGGGGTTGCGGCCCGCCACGGTCTCGGCCTGGGCCTTCTCGACCTTCTGCCGGCGCTGCTGCTTGACCGCCTCGGTCTTCGCGGCCGCCTTGGCGCGCTTGTAGGCCGGGTGGTTCGGGCGGTCCGACGCCTTCGGAGTCGGGCCCTTGCCCTGCAGCCCCTTGGACTTCTGCCCGCCGGAGCCGACGACCGCGCCCTTCTTCGAGCCCGGATTGCGCATCGCGCCCTTGCGCTTGGAGTTGCCAGCCACGGAAGTCAGTCGTCCTTCAACGTCCACTGCGGACCGTCGGGGGTGTCCTCGACGGCGATGCCCGCCTCCAGCAGCTGGTCGCGCAGCGTGTCAGCACGCGCGAAGTCCCTGCTCTTGCGGGCTTCCTGGCGCTCGACGAGCAGCCGATCCACGAGCGTGGTCAACGCCTGCCGCATGCCGAGGTCGGCAGCGGAGACGTCGTCCCACTTCGGCGACAACGGGTCGACGCCGAGGATGTCGGCCATCCGGCGCACGCACTCGGCGGCCTCGCGGGCCGCGTCGTGGTCGCCGTCGGCGAGCGCCGTGTTCCCCTGCCGCACCTTGTTGTGCAGCGCGGCCACGGCCTGCGGGGTGTTCAGGTCGTTGTCCATCGCAACGACGAAGTCCGGGCACATGTCGCCGCGGAGCTCCACCTGCCCGACGCGCTCGACGACGCGCCGCAGGAACGACTCGATGCGGCCGTACGCCGTCACCGCCTCGTCCAGCGCGCCCTCGGAGTACTCGATGTGCGAGCGGTAGTGCGGCGTGACCAGGTAGTACCGCAGCTCCTGCGCGCGGACCTTGTTCAGCATCGCCGGGATGGACACGGTGTTGCCGAGCGACTTGGCCATCTTCTCGCCGGACAGCGTCACCCAGTAGTTGTGCATCCAGTAGTTGGCGAAGCCGTCGCCGGCCGCGCGCGACTGGGCCTGCTCGTTCTCGTGGTGCGGGAAGATCAGGTCGAGCCCGCCGCCGTGGATGTCGAACGTGCTGCCGAGGTACGTCGTGGCCATCGCGGAGCACTCGAGGTGCCAGCCGGGCCTGCCGTTGCCCCACGGCGTCGGCCAGGACGGCTCACCGGGCTTCGCGGCCTTCCACAGCGTGAAGTCGCGCGCGTCGCGCTTGCCGCGCACCGCGGCCTCGCCCTGCTCCACCGAGTCGAGCTTCTGGCCGGACAGCGCGCCGTACTCGGGGAACGAGCGCACGTCGAAGTAGACGTCGCCGTCGACGTCGTAGGCGTGGCCCTTGTCGATCAGGCGCTGCATCAGCTCGACCATCTGCGTGATGTGGCCGGTGGCGCGCGGCGCGTACGACGGCGGCAGGCAGCCCAGCGCGTCGTACGCCTCCTCGAAGGCGCGCTCGTGCGTGTACGCCCACTCCCACCACGGCCGGTCGTGCTCCGCGGCCTTGGTGAGGATCTTGTCGTCGATGTCGGTGACGTTGCGGACCAGCGTGACGTCGGCGCCGTCGCGGGCGAGCCAGCGCCGGAGGACGTCGAAGTTCAGGCCGCTGCGGACGTGCCCGATGTGCGGGATGCCCTGCACGGTCGCCCCACACACGTAGATCGACGCCGTTCCGTTGACCTGCGGGTGGAACTCCCGCATGCTCCGGCTCGCCGTGTCGTAGATGTGGAGGCTCACACGGGAATGGTACGGGCCACATCCAAAAGAGCAGTGGGCCGGTCACTCGTCGGAACCGGATTGACAAGCCGGAAGGCGCAACCGATGGCCTCCGCGCCGCCGTCGGCCTCCTCGCTGTCCCCGACCATCACGGCGTTGCGCGGGTCGACGCCCAGCCGTTCGCACGCGGTCGTGAAGATCTTCGGGTCCGGCTTGATCACGCCTTCCTCGTAGGAGAGCACGAACTCGTCCACGAGGTGCGTCAGGCCGAACCGCTCGAACACCGGGCGGATGTCCCAGCCGATGTTGCTGACGACCGCGACGGGGATGTCGGCGAGGTGCTCCAGCGCCGCCTTCGTGTCCGGGTAGGGCTGCCACGACTCCGCGTCGATCAGCTGGTCGTAGAGCGCCTCGGCGCTCGGCACGTTCGCGTCGTTGAGCACCCGGACGTGCACCCAGCGGTGGACGTCCGGGTCGAGGTCGCGGCGGAACCACGCGTCGACGAGCTCGGGATCCATGTCGTCGGCGATACCGACCGGGGCGGTGAGCGCACGCATCAGGTCCGCGTTGGACGCCAGCTCGGGGTGCTCGAGCCGGAAGAGCGTGCCGGAGAAGTCGAAGAGCGCGGCGTGGATCGTCACGCTGCCGACTCTACGTTCTCCGCCGCTAGGTGGTCTGGACCTTTTCGAGCTCGGCCGCGACCGGCGAGGGGTCGTAGGTGAGGACGAGGTGCAGGTCGCCCGCATTGCGCTCGGTGGCGGCCGTGAGCTCGGCCACGAAGGCCTCGACCTGCTTGAGCGGCTGGTCGGCGAGGCGGGCGGTCAGTTCGTAGAGCACGCGAAAGCGCTCCGGCGGCGTGGTGCCGCGCAGTTCGGCTGCCCAGTCGAGCAGTTCCTCGTACGCCTCCACGAAGCGGTTGGCGAGCAGCCGGATCCGGTCTCGATCGCCCGGCCGTCCGGCAGGCCCGAACGCCCACTGCTGCTTGCCTGGCGAGAGCAGCTCCCCGAGGCGGTTGACGATCTCGTCGAACACTCGGGCGCGCGCCCGGTAGTTGTCGAGCGCGTCGGTGTCCGCGGTGATCGTGCGGCCAGGGGTGACCTCACCCAGCTCGTGGCTGATCTGCTTGTCGCCGAGCTTGCCCATGTGCAGCGCGACGGTGTCGGCGAACAGCTGGTACTCCCAGCCCGGCTCCGGTGCGCCGGTCGCGACCCCCACCTTCGCCGCGATCATCGCGGCCAGCTCGCGCGGAGTGCGGTGGCGCAGGTCGATGTAGCCCGTGCCGACCCGCAGCGCGGGGATCTCGGTGTCGTCGAACCGCGCGGGCAGCACGTACTCGGTGTCGGAGACGAGCGCGCGGTCGAACGCGGCCTGGCGCTCGTGCTTGGTCCACATCTTCTGCGCGTAGGCCCGGGAAATGAACATCACGCAGAACCGCGAGTCCTTGCGGTAGATCTGGTCGAGGTGCTCGACCAGGTTCTTGCCCCACAGATCGGCCTGCTCGTCGGTGTCGTAGAAGCGGGAGACGCCTAGATCGGTGAGATGGCGGGCCACCTCTTCGACGTAGTCACGGTCTTCGCCGGCGAAGGAGAGGCACACGTCGTACTTGGGCACCCCTGCGATGGTAGTGGCGGGAACCACACCGCCGTGCCGGGAGTTCACCAGGACATGACGGTGGGGATGCTGTGGGCGATGTCGTTGCCGGGCCTGGTGACGATCTTGTTCGTGCTGGCCGTGATCGAGTGGGTGGTGCGGCGCAAGAAGGGCGGAACGCCGCTCGCGACGATCAGCTTCGACGAGCTGGGGGCGACGTTCGAGGGCGGCAAGCGCGACGAACTGGAACACCGCAAGGAAGAACGGCAGCGTCGTGACGACGAGGGAGACGGCGCGCCGCCGCCGCGAAGCCGGATCGACCTCGACGGCGGCACGGCCGTGCTGAAGCTGCCGGACTAGAGGTTGCCGGTGGTCTTCGACACCTTCACGCGGACGATCACGCGTACGTTGTCCGTGCCGACGTCGCCCTTGTAGTCGTCGCCGGTGTACTTGCGCGCCAGCTCGTGGATGAGGTCGTCGCCGCCCTCGGTGGTCATCGACGCCTCACCGCGGAACTCCGTGTAGTGGTACGGGTTGTCCTTGTCGATCACGGTGATGCTCACCCGCGGGTCACGCCTGAGGTGACGTTCCTTCGCACGGCCGACGACGGTGGAGAACAGCACGTCGTCGCCGTCACGCTTGATCCACACGACCGAGGTCTGCGGGCTGCCGTCCTTGGCGAGCGTCGCGACCGTGGCGTAGTTCGCGCTGTCTAGGAGAGCGCGCTGTGGTTCTGAGAGGGTGGCCATGCGATCAACAACGCCGTGGCGATCGCCGCGATTCCCTCGTTCCGGCCGGTGAGACCGAGTCCGTCGGTCGTGGTGCCTGCCACCGAGACGGGGCCGCCGACGGCTTCGGAAAGCGTTTTCTGGGCTTCCTCGCGGCGCTTGCCGATGCGCGGCTCGTTGCCGATCACCTGCACTGTGGCGTTTCCCACACGGAAACCGGCCTCCTCGATGAGGCGGCGGACCTCCGTGAGCAGAACCACTCCGTGCGCGCCCGACCAGCGCGGGTCGGACGTGCCGAAGACCGCGCCCAGGTCACCGAGGCCGGCGGCCGAGAGCAACGCGTCGCACAGCGCGTGGGAGGCCACGTCGCCGTCGGAGTGACCCGCGCAACCGTCGACGCCCTCCCACAGCAGTCCGGCGATCCAGCACTCGCGACCTGCCTCGATCGGGTGGACGTCGACGCCCTGGCCGATCCTCACTGCTGGCCTCCGGTGAAAAGTGCTTCCGCGACCGCGAGGTCGAACGGGGTGGTGATCTTCATGGCGTGCGGGTGCCCGGGAACCGTGTGGACCTTGCCGCCGTTCTTCTCAACGAGACCAGCGTCGTCAGTCGCGGCAATACCGGAGCAATAGGCGGCTCTGAGAGTCTCGGCGCGGAAACCCTGCGGGGTCTGGACGACCCGCAGACCGGCCCGGTCAGGTGTGGAGACGACAACTCCGACCTCGTCCACCTGCTTGATCGTGTCGGCCACCGGAAGCACCGGGATGACGGCGTCGTGCCCGTCGCGCACCGCGGCCACGACGTCGGCGACCACCTGGGGAGGGGTGAAAGCACGGGCGGCGTCGTGCACCAGCACGATCGAGGTGTCCGGAATCACGCGGAGCGCGTGTTCGAGGGCGAGGCGCACCGAGTCGGTGCGTTCGGCGCCCCCTGAAAGCACGTGCACCGCCCCGCCGGCCGGGGCCAGCGAGGCGGTTGCGGTGTGCACTAGATCCACATCGGACGGTGGAGCGGCGATGACGACGTGCTGAACCTGGCCTGACGCGAACAGACCTTGAACGGCACGGGTCAGCAGCGGTACGCCGTTGACCGGCACGAGCGCCTTGGGCATCCCGTAGCCCAGACGCTCACCCCGCCCAGCCGCGGGCACGAGCGCGACAACACTCATGTCTGCAGCGTTATCCGATGCTCTGTGTGATTGTGGAAAACTACGACGCGGTGGCGAGAACTTCGTCGAGGAGGACCTCGGCCTTGTCCTCGTCGGTGCCCTCGGCCAGTGCCAGCTCACTGACCAGTATCTGCCGCGCCTTCGCCAGCATCCGCTTCTCGCCGGCGGACAACCCGCGATCCTTCTCGCGCCGCCAGAGGTCGCGCACCACTTCCGCAACCTTGTTCACGTCGCCGGAGGCGAGCTTCTCAAGGTTGGCCTTGTACCGCCGAGACCAGTTGGTCGGCTCCTCGGTGTGGGGAGCGCGCAAGACCTCGAAGACCCGGTCGAGCCCTTCCTGGCCGACAACGTCGCGCACGCCGACGATCTCGGCGTTGTCAGCGGGAACCCGAACGGTGAGGTCGCCCTGCGCAACCTTGAGAACGAGGTACTTCTTCTCCTCGCCCTTGATCACGCGGGTCTCGATTGCTTCGATGAGAGCGGCACCGTGGTGCGGGTAGACGACGGTCTCTCCGACCTTGAAAACCATGTGTCCTCTGCCCCTTTCGCTTCCTCCATCCTAACACGTCCGGCAAGGCCGCGAACGCGGCTCGATGATCCGTTAGTGCTGGTCAGGGCCATGCGGGGGGTTGACAAACCACCTGTTCGCGTGCAACGTACGGGCTTGTCAAGATCGATTGGCACCACGTCGAGTCCGCTTTTCGGGCCCCGGTTAGGCTCTTTGCCTGGTGGTTGTTCCCTAGGAAGGACGCTGGAGCCGTGAACTCAGGAGTGTCTCGCCGGATGATCGTGACGGCAGCGCTGGCCGCGGGCCTCGGCCTGGTGGCGGTCGGCTGCAGCGCCGGTCAGATCACCCAGACCGACACCCAGGTCGCCGCCGTCGACGGTGCGAGCGGAAACGCGGGCCCGATCGCGGTGCGCAACGTCATGCTGGCGTTCCCGCCGGACGGCAACCGCTATCACGAGGGTGACTCCGTGCCGATGACCTTCGTCATCGCGAACACGGGCGAGACCCCGGACAAGCTGCTGTCGATCAAGTCCGAGGCCGCAGAGGGCGAGGCCGAGGTCGTGGGCGGCAAGGACATCCCGTCGCGCTACGCGCTGCAGGCCGAGTACGACCCCTCGAAGGCGCCGACGAAGACCTCCGCGCCGTCGTCCTCCGCGCACGCCCCGTCGTCGTCGCACGCGCCTTCCTCGTCGGTGTCGCCGACCTCCGGCGCGCCGACGTCCTCGTCGGTCGCCCCGACGTCGTCCAGCGTTCCGGCGTCGTCGTCCGGTGTTCCGGCGTCGTCGTCCGGCCGCCCGACCGGGTCGTCCTCGGTCTCGCCGACCTCGTCGTCTGCGGCGATTCCTGACGACCTCGAGGTGCTGCAGGTCCGCTGCACGCTGAAGAAGATCAACCGCGAGATCGTGGCGGCGCAGACCGTCAAGGTCACGTTCCTCTTCGAGAAGGCCGGTTCGGTCACGCTCGAGGTGCCGATCGCGCCGTCCGAGCACAAGCGCGTCAGCGAGGGCCACGGAACCGGCGGCCACTGACTTTCCGCTTGCACGAAAAACGCCGCTCCCTCTCGGTGAGGGGGCGGCGTTTTCGCGTGTTCTGCGGTCACGCGGCCTTCAGCATCGGGCGGAACTTGTCGCGGTAGGCCCACGCCAGGCCGATCTCCGCTGCGACGACGAGCACCGCCATGACGGTGCCGCTCGGCTCCAGGAAGACGTGGAACAGGAAGATGTTCACGACCATCGGGGCCAGCATCGCGAGCGCCAGCGGCACGAACCGGCCGATGATCAGCAGGACGCCGGACACCAGCTGGACGCCGGACGCGAGCTGCAGCATGTACCCGGTCGCGTAGAGGGCGGCGCTGAAGGCCACGCCTTCCGGCGCCAAGGTGCTGGGGTCCGGCGCGGGCATGAACATCAGGAAGCCGTTCAGGCCGGTCGTGGCGAACAGCAGGCCGGTCAGCACGCGGGTGACGACGGTCGCGTAGCGGCCGAGGGCGAACTTGCGGGTCTGGGTCGCGGTAGCGGTGGTCACTGTGTCCTCCAGGCTGTTGTGTCCTTCCACTGATGCGTCGAACGGCCACCACGCCGGATCGACAAGTCGGCGAAAAAATCTTCGAACTTTCTCGGCGGGGCCCTGACCTGCGGTTCGCGTTTCTGTCGGTGCCGTGCTCTAACGTTCGGTCCGTGGCGAAGACAGCGCGGCCGATCTTCCGTTGTGCCGAGTGCGGGCACGAGGTGGCGAAGTGGTTCGGCCGCTGCCCCGAATGCCAGGCGTGGGGCAGCATCGAGGAACGTGGCACGGCGTCGGTGACCCGCGTGGTGGCCGGTGCGCCGACGTCCGCGGCGCGTCCGATCGGCGAGGTCGACATCGAGTCGGCGCGGGCGCTGTCGACGGGCGTGGGCGAGTTCGACCGGGTGCTGGGCGGGGGCCTGGTGCCGGGCGCGGTCGTGCTGCTGGCGGGCGAGCCGGGCGTGGGCAAGTCGACGTTGCTGCTCGAGACCGCGCACCGGTGGGCGGAGAACCACGGCCGCTGCCTCTACGTCACGGGTGAGGAGTCCGCGGGGCAGGTGCGGCTGAGGGCGGAGCGCACCGGCAACCTGCACCCGGAGATGTACCTGGCGGCCGAGAGCGAGCTCAGCGCCTTGCTCGGGCAGGTCGACCAGGTGAAGCCGTCGATGCTGATCGTCGACTCGGTGCAGACCATGTCGACGGTGAGCGTGGAGGGCGTGCCGGGCGGCGTCACCCAGGTGCGGACCGTCGCTTCAGGACTCATCGCGATGGCCAAGGAACGCGGCCTCCCGGTGGTGCTGGTCGGGCACGTCACCAAGGACGGATCCGTTGCGGGGCCCCGGGTTCTGGAGCACCTCGTCGACGTCGTGCTCCAGTTCGAGGGCGACCGGCACTCCAGCCTGCGGCTGCTGCGCGGCATCAAGAACCGCTACGGCGCGGCCGACGAGGTCGGCTGCTTCGAGCTGCGCGACGACGGCATCATCGGCGTGCCGGACCCGTCGGGCCTGTTCCTGACGCGCCGGGAGAAGGCCGTCGAGGGCACGTGCGTCACGGTGATCGTCGAGGGCAAACGCCCGATGCTCGGCGAAGTGCAGGCCCTGGTCGCCAAGACGAACCTGCCCGCGCCCCGCCGCGCGGTCAGCGGCCTCGACTCCGCGCGCATCTCGATGGCCCTGGCCGTGCTGGAGAAGCGCGGCAAGGTCAACCTGTTCCAGAAGGACGTCTTCACCGCGACGGTGGGCGGCATGCGCCTGGTCGAGCCCGCCGCCGATCTCGCCGTGGTGCTCGCGGTGGCCTCCGCGGAACGGGAGATCGCCCTGCCCGCCGACCTGGTGGTGCTCGGCGAGGTGGGGCTCGCCGGCGAGATCCGCCGGGTCAACGGCGTCGGCAAGCGGCTGACGGAGGCCGCGAGGCTCGGCTTCAAGAAGGCGCTCGTGCCACCGGACCACGGCCCGCTGCCGGACGGGGTGCGGGCGCTGGTGGCGAACGACCTGGTGTCGGCGCTGGACGTTCTGGGCCTGAACCGGCGGCGCAACGCCGTCAAGGGCGACGATGACTGACTTCGAGCCGCTGCTGCGCCGCGCGGTCGCGCTGGTGCCGGACGACGCGCGCAGTGACGCGGGCCTGTCGCGTGCGGACGTCGAGGAGTACCTGGACCACAACGAGTTCGAGGTCGCGCTCAGCATTCTCGAGGACTTCTTCGACGGGGCCTGGCAAGACGGGGAGTTCCAGGAACTGCTGACGGAGGCGGCCACGCTGCTGCGGCCGGGCTGACCGCGGCCGGGCTGACCGCGGCCGGGCTGACCGCGGCCGAAACCGCGGCTGTGATCGAATACGGAGGTGTTGGGGAGACACGACCGCGAGATCGGTGAGTTGTTGCGGTTCGCGGCGGGCATGGTGCCCCCGGAGGTGCAGAGCGAGGACGTGCTCGACCACCTCGACCACGAGGAGTGGGAGCTGGTTCTCGACCTGCTGGGGGAGTTCGACGGCCACACCTGGCAGACACCGCGGTACTGGGCCCTGCTGGCCGAGGCCGCCCTCCAGATGGGCGTGGACGAGGCCTGGTTCCAGTGGCGGTGCGTGGAGTCGATCCAGGGCGTGCTGCGGGTGGAGCTGGTGCTCGGGCGCGACGCGGAACCGTTGCAGGCCAGGGGAGAACGGCCGACGTGGGACGTCACGGGGAAGCACCAGCGGCTGGCGGCGTTGTGGATCGAGTCCAAGCCGGTGCTGGGGCCGGGAGAACGGGCGACGGCGCGGCTGCGGCCGTTCGTGCCGCCGGCGTGGGCGCATCTGATCCGGGGTGACGTGATCACGTTGCAGGGCAGGTCGCCGGGGACGGCGACGATCATCGAGCGGGTACCGCCGCGGCCCTGAACAGCAGTTTGCGGAGGGCTGTCGGCGTGTGGCCCAGGTGGTCGCGCACCGTTCGCGACAGGTGGGCCTGGTCGGCGAAGCCCAGATCGGCGGCGAGGCCGGCGAGGCTCGTTTCGCCGCCCTCCAACCGGTCCAGCGCGCGGCCCACGCGCACCCGGTTGCGGTAGCGGGTCAGCGACACCCCCAGCTCGCGGGTGAAGGCACGGCTGAGCCGGTACGGCGAGACGCCCAGCAGCGTGGCGAGCGGGATCAGGCCCTCCGCGGCGGGGTGATCGGCACCGATCACGTCGCGGGCCCTGGCCACCAGCGCCGCGTCACCCGCACCGGCTCCGGCGGGGACGGGCGTCGACACCATCTGCTCGACGACCTCCCCCACCAGGCCGACGAGGTGCTCGGCCGAGTCGCCGGAGCGGGTCGCGGCCAGCAGCCTGCGGTGGGCGAGATCGAGCCTGCCGTCGACGTACAGCGACGAACCGGTCAGCCGGGGTGCGTCACCCGCCACGGCACGCCACAGGCCCGCGGTGAGGCTGATCGACGTGCACACGTCGCCGCCCGCGGGATGGGCGAACTGCTCCTCCTCGCCCGGTAGCCCGACGTAGCCGACCGTGCGGTCGAGGTCCGCGGGCACACCGCGGACCCGGCGGCGGAACCCACCGCGGTGCACGAGCACGAGCCGCACGTCCGAGCGCGGCGTCTCGGCCGACCAGCCGCGGTGATCGTCCCGGCAGTTCACCACGGAGACGGTGAACTCCGGACGGGCCGCGAGGTCGACGAACGAGAGCACACCGGCAGGGTAGGCCGGGGGTCTGACAATTCCCGCAAGGATCTTCAAGACCGCACGGCGACTCCGGGCGAGGCTGGTGCGCACGAGAACCGGAGGAGTCATCATGCCCGCACTGGCCCAGCTCACCACGATCGTCCTCGACTGCGCCGACCCCGGACCGCTGGCCGAGTTCTACCGCGCCGTCACGGGGTGGGAGGAGACGTTCAGCGACCCGGACTGCGTCTACCTCGGCGGCGGCGGCGTCCAGCTCGCGTTCGTCCGGGTGGAGGGCTACGAGGCGCCGGCGTGGCCGAGCCCCGTCAAGCAGGCGCACCTGGACTTCCAGGTCGCCGATCGCGAGCTCGCGGTCAAGCAACTGCTCGACCTGGGCGCCACCAAGCCCGAGTTCCAGCCGGGCGACGGGTGGACGGTGCTCGCCGACCCGCAGGGTCACCTGCTCTGCCTGGTCGGCTGATCACATGGCGTACATCAGCGAGGAGATCGTGATCGAGGCCGGCGCCGACGACGTCTGGAAGGTGATCGGCGACTTCGCCACCGGGCCGTCGCGCATGGCGCCGGGGCTGGTGGTGGACACCACGGCCGAAGCCGACCACCGCACGGTCACGTTCGCCGACGGCACCGTGGTCACGGAGAAGCGCGTT
Source organism: Lentzea flava (assembly GCF_014648475.1). Taxonomy (GTDB): domain Bacteria; phylum Actinomycetota; class Actinomycetes; order Mycobacteriales; family Pseudonocardiaceae; genus Lentzea; species Lentzea flava. The sequence goes on from NZ_BMRE01000055.1 coordinate 49,596, forward strand.
TCGGTCGACGACGACGTGCGCCGGATCACCTACTCGGTCGTCAGCGGCACCGTGGCGCCGGAGCACGACAACGCGGTGATGCAGATCGTCCCCGAGGGCGAACGCCGTTGCCGCATGCTCTGGACCCGCGACGTGCTCCCCGACGAGCTGGCCGAGCCGATGGGCAAGGTGATGGCCCACTGCCTGACCGTCGTCAAGCAGACCCTCGACGACGCTCGCTGAAACGCACGCGGGGCCCTTTCGTGCGGCAGGGGCGGTTTCTAGGGGTCCTCGCAACACCTGAT
>NZ_BMRE01000056.1 GCF_014648475.1 Lentzea flava
GCCGCCGCTCACGCGGCGACCCGTCCCAAGGACCTCACCCCTGGTTAAAACACCAGGTCCACCTGAAGTGCACAAAAGCGCCGTTCATCGTTCAAAGCTTCAGGCGCCGAAACCGACCTTGCGCGAGTCCTGCGGGCCGATCTCCACGTAAGCGACGCGGCTGGCGGGCACGACGAACCGCCCGCCCTTGGCGTCCACCAGCGTCAGCACGGCGGACTTGCCGGACACCGCGTCGGCGACCTGCGCCTCGACCTCAGCCGGGGTGAGATCACTGGTCACAGTGAGTTCCCGCGGGCTGTCCGCGACGCCGATCCTGATCTCCACGCTGACCTCCGTGCTCAAAGAGAAAATCTGACAGCGAGCCTACCTAGCCCAAGCCCAGCTGCGTCATGCGCCGCGCGTGCGACTGCTGGAGCCGCCGGAACAACTGACCGATCCCGGCGAGGTCGCCAGAGCCTCGCACGATCAGCTCGGAGAGCCCGTCCCGCTCCGCCACCACGTACTGGGCCTGCGTCAACGCCTCGCCGAGCAGCCGGCGGCCCCACAGCGCGAGCCGGTCGCGCACCCGCGGATCCGACTCCACGGCGGCCAGGACTTCGCGCTCAGCGAACGCCGAGTGACCCGTGTCGGCGAGCACGGCGAGCACCAGCTCGCGGGTCGGCTCGTCGAGCCACTCCGCGACCTCGCGGTAGAAGTCGGCGGCGAGGCCGTCGCCCACGTAGGCCTTCACGAGCGACTCGAGCCACGACTTGGGGCTGGTCGACTCGTGGAACGCGTCGAAGCCCTTCACGAACGGCGCCATCGCGTCCTCGACGGCGACACCCTCCGCGGCCAGGTACTTCTGCAACAGCGTGAAGTGCCCGATCTCCGCGGCGGCCATCTGCGCCAACGCCGCGCGTCCGGCCAATGTCGGCGCCGAACGCGAGTCCTCCGTCATCCGGTCGAAGGCCGAGAGCTCGCCGTAAGCGAGCGCTCCGAGAAGATCGACAACACCCTCCGCAACACCCATGGAAACGAACTCTAGTGGTCAATCGGGTCCTGCCAGGTAGAATGGGGACGGACGCCCGGCGTGACGAGTGTGACGACCACGCTGCGCGGCGCATGAATGGTGCGCGTACACCTTTCCCGCAGCTGCTCTTCAAGCGCGGTCGAGAGGCCCGGCCAGGGCTCGTACGCGCTTGGTACGAGAGAGGCTGATCATCCTGACCGCTGAAGTAGAAGCACATCTGGACCCGGTCCTGCTGGAACACAGCGAGACCGGCGTTCCCGTCGAAGACACGTCGCACCCGCTGCAGGCCAATGCCCCGGTGCGCACCGACTCCCCCACGTTCGCCGAGCTGGGAGTCCGCAACGAGATCGTCAAGGCGCTCGGCGAAGCGGGCATCGAACGCGCGTTCGCCATCCAGGAGCTGACGCTCCCCATCGCTCTCGCCGGCGACGACGTCATCGGCCAGGCGCGCACCGGCACCGGCAAGACCCTCGGGTTCGGCGTGCCGCTGCTGCACCGCCTCGCCACGCCTGGCGACGGCACCCCGCAGGCGCTTGTGGTCGTCCCCACCCGTGAGCTGTGTCTCCAGGTCTCGCACGACCTCACCGACGCGTCGAAGCACCTGGGTGTGAAGGTCGCCGCCATCTACGGCGGCATCCCGTACGAGCGGCAGATCTCGCAGCTCCGCAAGGGCGTCGACGTGGTCATCGGCACGCCCGGCCGCCTGCTCGACCTGGCAGAACAGCGCCACCTGGTGCTCGGCAAGGTCCGCATGCTGGTGCTCGACGAGGCCGACGAGATGCTCGACCTGGGCTTCCTGCCCGACATCGAGCGCATCCTCACGATGGTCCCCGACGAGCGGCAGACGATGCTGTTCAGCGCGACCATGCCGGGCCCGATCATCACGCTCGCCCGCACGTTCCTGAAGCAGCCGACGCACATCCGCGCCGAGGAGAACGACGCGGGGCAGACCCACGAGCGCACCAAGCAGTTCGTCTACCGGGCGCACTCGCTGGACAAGCCGGAGATGCTGGCCCGCGTGCTGCAGGCCCGTGACCGCGGCCTGTCGATGATCTTCGCCCGCACCAAGCGGACCGCGCAGAAGGTCGCCGACGACCTGACCGAGCGCGGGTTCGCCGCGGCCGCCGTGCACGGTGACCTGGGCCAGGGCGCGCGCGAGAAGGCGCTGCGGGCGTTCCGCAGCGGCAAGGTCGACGTGCTGGTCGCCACCGACGTCGCGGCACGCGGCATCGACATCGACGACGTGACGCACGTCATCAACTACCAGTGCCCCGAGGACGAGAAGACCTACGTGCACCGCATCGGCCGCACGGGCCGTGCCGGGCGCACGGGTGTCGCCGTCACGTTCGTCGACTGGGACGAAGAGGCGCGCTGGAAGTCCGTCAACGAGCTGCTCAACCTGGGCATCGACGAGCCGGTGGAGACCTACTCCACGTCGGAGCACCTGTTCGAGGACCTGGGCATCCCGTCCGGCTCGACGGGCCGGCTGCCGCTCAGCCACCGCACGCGTGCCGGTCTGGACGCCGAGGAGGAGGAGAAGCTCGACAACGGCAAGCGCAAGCGCCGTCGTCGTGGCGCCACCGGCCGCGGTTCCGCCGAGCAGGCGGCGCCGGAGGCGAGCGAGGAGACCAGGCCGAAGCGCACCCGGACGCGCACGCGCAGCCGTGGCGGCGTGCCCGTCGAGGGCCAGCAGGCGGAGACGACGGCTTCCGAGGCCGCGGACAAGCCCGCGTCGGACAAGCCCCGCAGGCGTCGTCGTCGCCGTTCCTCTGCCGAACAGGCCGCTCCTTCGGCAGACTGATCACATGTCGTCCCCCGGTTCCGACGTCACCGACATCGAGGACGTCCTCGACGAGCCCGCGCACCAGCCGGCAACGGAGTCCGAGCTCGTCGAGAAACGTCCGCCCGCCCGGTCGTGGCGCACCCGCGCCGACTTCGTGGCGGTTGCGCTGATCGCCGTGGTCTCGGTCGTCGCGGCCGTGCTGACCTGGGCGTTCAGTGACGCGCGGGCCACGACGTCGATCACCGGGCCGTCGTCGTGGGAGCCGTTGCCCGAGGTCGCGGCACTGCCCCCGACGCTCGCGGAGGTGTGGCGCGCGAAGAGCGGCGCCACGCAGTCGCCGGTCGTCGTGCAGACCCCGTCCAAGGACACGGGCGAGGAGAAGCCGTCGACGGTCGTCACCGGCGACGGCGGCGAGGTCAACGGCCGCGACCCGCTGACCGGTGACGTGCGGTGGACGTATAAGCGCGACCTGCCGCTCTGCGTGGTCAGCACGGCGTGGGCGCGCGCGATGGCCCTGTACTCCAAGGGCACCAACTGCTCCGAGCTCACCTCGCTCGACGGCGTCACCGGTGAGCGACGGGCACAGCGCAACGGCGACGCGGAACCGGGCACGGCCCTGCTCAACGAGGGCTCCCACCTGATCACCACCGGGTCGAAGTACGTGGAGGTCTACCGCCGCGACGACCTGGTCAAGTCGCTGGAGTACGGCAGCCTGCGCGCGATCGTGAACCCGAACAAGCAGCCGCGCGTCGGCTGCACGTACGGCTCGGTGACCGTGACGTCCGGCAAGTTCGCGATCGTCGAGCACTGCCCGGACGACGGTTCCGACCGGGTCACGGTGCTCAAGCCGAACCCGGACAAGTCCGACGAGCCGAAGGTGTTCGCGAGCGTCCTGACCGGCGGCAGGAACGTGCAGGTCGTGGCACTGACGGAGAAGCTGGTGGCGGTGGCGGTGCCGAACCCGAGCCGCCTGCTCGTGTTCGACGCGGAGAGCGGCAACCAGATCTCCGACGTGCCGATCGACGTGCCGGCCGCCGACTTCGTCGAGCCGCCGAACCACGTGACCCGCGTGTTCGCCACCAAGACGAACGTCTTCTGGTTCACCGGTTCCCGCACGATCGCCCTTTCGCACGACACGCTCACTCCACTGTGGACGGCGGAGGGCACGCTCGGTGCCGGCACGACGCTCGCGGGCCGCGCGATCATCCCGGTGAAGGACGGCCTGAGGGTGTTCGAGCAGGCCACGGGTGAGGTCGTGGGCACGATCCGGGTGAACCGCGAGGGCTACACGGGCCCTGTGCAACTCGCCACAGCCGGTCCCGTTGTGCTCGAGCAGCGTGGCGAAACCCTGGTCGCACTGCGATAGTTCCCTCGTGTACTCGCAGCTCAGCCCGCACCGGGCACAACGTGTCGACCTGCCGGGCCGTTACGGCACGATCGCGGCGCTGCGCGCGCCCGCGATGGGCGACGACGCGTTGCGCACGACGGCGCTGCTCGTGCCGGGCTACACGGGCTCCAAAGAGGACTTCGCGCCGATGATCGACCCGATCGCGGACGCCGGTTTCGAGGTGCTCGCGATCGACCTGCCGGGCCAGCAGGACTCGCCGGGCCCCGACGACGAGGCGCTCTACCGCCCCGGCCCGCTGGGGTCCGTGGTCGCCGAGCTGATCGAGAAGATCGCCGCCGACGGCCGCCGCGTGCTGCTCCTCGGCCACTCCTACGGCGGTCTCGTGGCACGGGCCGCGGTGTTCGCGGGCGCGCCGATCGCCGGTCTCACCCTGATGTCGTCCGGCCCCTCCGAACTGCCTGCCGGTGAGCGCCGCACAGTCCTCGATGTCGGCGAGCACGTGCTGAACGAACAGGGCGTCGAGGGCATCCAGAAGCTGAACGAGCTGCGGTCGTCGCAGAACCCGGCGTGGGCCGCGCTGCCGCAGGAGCTGAAGGACTTCTACCGCACCAGGTTCCTGAAGTCGCCCGCCGCGGCGATGTTCGGCATGGGCAACGGCCTGCGCTACGAGCCGGACCAGGTCGCGAAGCTCGCCCGCACGCTGCGCTCGTCTGGCATCCCCGCCCTGGTGGTGTGCGGCGACGCGGACGACGCGTGGAGCCCAGCCGCCCAGCGCGACATGGCTGAGCGGCTGGACGCCGACTTCGCGGTGCTGCCCGGCGTGATGCACTCGCCGAACACCGAGGCACCTCACGAGCTCATCGGCACGCTGCTGCCGACGTGGCGGGCCTGGCTCAGCTCGTGAGTGCCGGCTGCACGCACCCCTCAGGTCGGATTTGAAGTCTCCAGCGCATTCTCGGCTCGTCTTCGAGCAGGGCATGAGGCGTCGTACAGACGAACGATCAACTCTCTGGACTCGGCCTCGTCCAAGCTCATCGCATCGAGTGCGCGAAGGACCTTCTCGTAGCCCGCGATCGCGTCCTTCGCCTCGGCGACGAGGCTGGAATTCTCGGTGTCCACCCACACCAGCGGTTCGTACTTCGCGAAGATCAACCGCGTGAACGGCCCGGCCAGGCCAGGATGCGCGCCGAGCTCGGCAGGCACGATCCGGATCGTGGTGTTCGCCCATGTCGCCATGAGCAGGAGGTGCAACAGCTGCCCGGCGTACACCTCCGCACCACCGACGCGCAGGTGCAAAGCCAACTCGTGGATGAAGAAGGTGCACTCCTTGCCACCGCGAAGCAACTCCTGCATCGCAAGCTGCGCCTGCACCCGATCGTGCAGCTCGGTCGCCGGCACGGTGGAGCAAGCGAGCAGCACTTCACGCATGTAGTCGGCCGTCTGGAGAAACAGCGGCACCATGTGCGTGTGCCAGCTCGTCAGCGACTCGGCCACGGCCAGGTTCTCTGCGAGCGTGCGAAGCCGGATGGGCGCACAGATGCCGTGCTGTTGCCACCAGCCCTTGATGTGCGTCTCCGGGTACAGCGACAACAGGTGGGCGGATTCGGCGGCCCCGATCCGGCAGACTCCCAGCAACGCGGCGACTTCGAGCTTGGTGGCCCCGCCCTTGCCGTTCACCACGTCCGAAAGCTTGGCTTCGTCCCAGTCCAGGATTCCAGCGACGTCACGCGAGGTCAGCCCAGCACCCGCGATGGCCGATCGCAGGCCGGCACCGAACTCCCGCCCACGCGCGGTGGAGATCCTCTTCGGCATGTCTGTTTCCTCGCACAGCTTGGCGAACGATCTGGTCTACGGCTGCTGCCATCTGACCAGCCAGAACTGTCGGCACGTAAGGAGGCAAATCAACTACAGATAGTATTTGCCTCCCCTGACCGCTTCGGAGACGCACGTGTCAGACGATGCACACGACCACGACGACCTGCCCGAGCCTGCGGCAGTGAGGTTGGCCAAGGAGATCCGGCGACTCCGGCTCGATGCCGAGCTGAGCGACGCAGATGTCGCCACCGACGTTGGCTACAGCCGGCAATACGTCTCGATGGCACAGCGCGTCGGCAAGAACCTGCCGTCGAAAGAGCTTGTGAACGCGTTGGACAACGCGCTTCGGGCAGGCGGCCGACTGATCGCACTCCGGGAGACGGCCAGAGCCGAGCAGCTCGAACTGCGTCGACGCCTCACCGAACCGCCGACCGGTGGACAGACGCTGCCAGTGGCCGAACCGGCGCTGGTCGAACACGTCCGGCAGAGCCAAGCTGAATGGCTGCGTGTGCGGAACGCCCCCGGTGTCCGCGGACGTGAACTGACCGAGCTTGCCGCCTGGCTGTATCCCCAGGAGCAACGTGGTCCCGGCGGACACGTGCTCATCGGCACGGGCTGGCTGCTCGACGAGCCGGTGGAACTGGATGACGTGCACTTGCTCTGGTCCGACGTGCAGGGCCCTCCTACGACTTCCATGCGGATGGAACACGTCTTGCCGCTGACAGACCGGGGCTACCGGTACACGACCTACAGTCGCGCCGTGCGAGACCTGGTCCGCCCACGACTGCTTGAGAACCGGCTCAGCTATCGACTGCTCGACATCAAGCCCGCCAAAGGACTGGAGATGACGTTCGGCACGACGTCGTTCTTCGAGGTGTTCGACGTGAAGCAGTCCATAGCGCACGAGTTCAAGGCTGCGTGGCTGGCGGCGGATCGCTCGGTCCCCGGCTGGGATGCCTTGCCCTTGCGCACAGCCATCGGCGACCCGTTCGATCCGCAGCGTCTGCTGATGTCACCCGGCGTCAACACGTTGACCATTCGCCGAGACCGCGACGGTGACCACCGATTTGTGCTGCACGAACGAGACGGCGGCAAGGTCGCGGACGGCGGCGGCCTCTGCCACGTCATGCCTGCCGGGGAGTTCCAGCCGTCCTCTGTCGACCCGACCGACGTTTACAACGACTTCTCGTTGTGGCGCAACATCATGCGTGAGTTCTCCGAGGAGTTCCTCGGAAACCCGGAACACGACGGGAACAGCCCTCATCCGATCGACTACGCCAGCGAAGAGCCTTTCAAGTCTTTCGAACAGGCACGCGCCCGTGATGGCTTTCGCTTGTGGCACTACGGGCTGGCAATCGAGCCGTTGGAACTTGGCGCTGTGCAACTCACCGTTGCGGTGATCGACGACGATGTGTTCGACACGTTGTTCGCGGACCTTGTGCGCACCAACGACGAAGGCAAGATCGTTGGCGGGAATGGGAGAACCGACATGCCGTTCACGGGTGAGGCCATCGAGCGGCTGAACCCGCGATTGTCAGCCAGTGCCTTGACCCTGCTGCGGCTGGCCTGGCGGGACAGGTCACGACTGCTTTGAGGGAGACAAGTCATGGCAGGCGAGCCCACCGCGATTGCCGCGTTCGGCTATGAGCTCGGGTTGCTCAAGCGCATCCGCCGCGCGGGATGGTGGCACGTCGGCGTCCGTGATCCCGAATCGGTCGCCGAACACAGCATGAGGACCGCTCAGATCGCGGCACTGCTCGCCGCGGAGGAAGGCGCGAATCCCGAGCGCTCCGCTTTTCTCGCGCTGTGGCACGACACGCAGGAGACCCGGACGGGGGACATCCCGCACACCGCGGCCAAGTACATGAGCAAGCCGGAGCCCCGGGAGATCACCGCCGACCAGACGGCCGCCCTGCCGGACGCCTCACGAGATCTGATTCGCGCCGCCGTGGACGAGTACGAGACCCGGCAGACTCCCGAGGCGCGGTGCGCGAAGGACGCGGACAAACTCGAAATGCTGCTTCAGGCAGTCGAGTACCGCGAGACCGGAGTCGAGCGTGTCGCCGGGTGGATCGACTCCGCCCGGAAGGGCCTCACGACCGAGACGGCCCGACGTGTGGCCGAAGCGGCCGTAACGCTCTCCCCGCTGGCTTGGCGGGACCGCTAGGCCACGCGGACGACGCGTGCAGCCCAGCCGCCCAGCGCGACATGGCTGAGCGGCTGGCTGACGCCCTGATCAGTACGAGAGCTTGATCTCGCGCTCGTCGGTCGCCGCGTGCGGGTAGGCGCTCACGTCGGCCTTCACGAACGCCTTGCCCGGCCAGAAGGCCAGGTTCTGCGCGGCGACGGTGACCGTGGTGGTCTCGAAGCCGCCGGTGCAGTTGACGGTCTTGGAAGCATTGCCGGAAGCGATGCGGCCGAACACGTTCTGGCTGACGTTCACGTACACGTAGCCCGTCGACGGCAAATAGGTCTTCGGGCACGCGTAGGTGACCTGCACCTCGATCGCCGCGCCCCACGTCTTGATCTTCGCGTCCGGCTCGACTCTGATCAGCGCCAGCGAAGGCGACTCCGCGCTCACGGATGCCATGACCGGTGCGATCGACGCGAGGAGCGCGCCACCCGCGACGGCGGCGACCGCCAGCGTCTTGCCGCCGGAGAACTTCATCATGCTCGTATCCCCTCAACCAAACCGTCCCTTGTGGACGGAAGCCCCACACCGGCGCAGAGACCGGCGACGACGAGCACGACGGGCAGGTGCCAGAAGAAGTCGAAACCGCTGTGCACCAGCACGACGACGACAGCCGCCGTCGCGCCGGCCCACAACGGGGTTCCGCGCCCTCGCCACATGGCGATCAGCACGGCCGCCACCACGCCCAGCGCCAGCAGCAGTCCGACGGCCCCCAGCTCGACGAGCACCTGGAGGTACTCGTTGTGCACGTAACGCATCACACGGGTGCCTTCGTTGCCCCGGTCGAAGAAAAAAGACGCGTTTCCTGGTCCGGCACCGAGCAGCGGCGCGCGAGAGACCAGGTCCAACGCCGCACCGGTGGCGTCGGTGCGGTCGGGTGAGCTGAACGAGATCCGCGTGGCCAACCGGTCGGAGAACCCGAACGCCGCCACCGCGCCACCGGCGACGAGCAGCAGCGCGGCCGGCAGCACGAACCGGCCCAGCCTCGGCAAACCCAGCGCCACCAACGCTCCCGCGACCAGTCCCGCCGCCGCCACGAACGGCCGCGGCTCGTCGTCCACCCGCATCGTCGGCAGCAGCGCGCCGACCGCGACGACGGCCCCGAGGAACGACGGCGTGACCGCCACGACGGTCTTCTTCAGGCCCTGGAACACGCAGAGCACCAGCAGCCCCGCCGCCAGCGCGATCAAGCCGGCCCGGCTCATCGTCGCGCCGATTCCGGTGCACAGCAGGAAACCCGTCACCAAGGTGAGCAGCGTCCGCTTCAGGACGAGCGACAACACGGCGGCAACGGCCATCACAGCGGCGGCGGCGTTCGGGTAGGTCAACGTGGACGCTGCTCGCAGCAGCCCTTCCGCGACCGTCGTCCAGGCCTGGATCCGGAACACCACGGCGACCCAGCCGCTGACCGCGACCAGCGCCCCGACGCCGACGACCACGGTGGCGAGCAGCTCCCGTTGCTCCTGATCAGCCTGTGCCGCAACGAGAACCGCGGCCACGAACACCCCGGCCGCCGCCATCGTCGGCACCGCCGACAGCACGTCGCCTTCGAGCAGCCCGCGCACCAGCGCCCACACCGCGAGCGCTCCACCCAGTGCCGCAACGACGTTCGGCCGGGGACGCGCCAGCACGACGGCAACGCCGACCAGCAACCCGGACATCACCCGGCCCGGCAGGTAGTACCCGCCCTGCGCGACAACGGCCGCCGCGAAGGCGGCGAGAAGGAGCAGGCTCGGCATCGGCAACGCGACCGATTCCCGGCGCGCGTCAACCACATCCCCCGCGGTCATGAAGGCCCCCAGCGTTCGAAAACCCGCCTCCCCAAGCGGATTGAGAGCACACTCTAGGGCGCGGGAGACCGCGGCGGAAGCCCGAATTCCGTCAGCTGAGGACCACCGCGGTGAACGCTCCGAGCAACATGAACGGCCCGAACGGCAGCGTGCTCTTGAGCGTGACCTTGCGCAGGAGCAACAGGACCAGCGACACGACGGCCGACAGGATGAACGCCAGTGCGGCGCCGAGGAGCAGCACCGGCCAGCCGAGCCAGGCCAGCGCCATGCCGATGACACCGGACAGCTTCACGTCGCCGTAGCCCATTCCGGCGGGGTTCACGAACTCCAGCACCCGGTAGACGAACGCGAGCGTGAGGCCGCCGAGCACCGCGCGGCCGAGCGCGCCGACCGTGCCGCCGGTCAGCGCCGCCACCGTGAGCAGGATCAGCACCGCCGGGTACGCGGGCAGGGTCAGCACGTCCGGCAGCCGCCGCACGGCCGTGTCGATGAACGCCAGCGCGACGCCGACCGCGCCGAGGCACGCGAACGCGAGGACCTCCACCGAGCCGGCGAACTTGATCGCGAGCACGGCCAGCACGGCCGCCGACACCAGCGGCAGCGCGATGCCGGTGCGCGTGAACCGGTTGACCAGGTCGCGCAGCGCGACGCCGGACGCGAGTCCGCCGACGGCACCGCCCACGGCCCAGAGAAGAGTCATGTGATCGAAGGTAGGTCGCTTCCCGCCTCAACGGAACGTGACGACGTCAGGTCTGGCCGGGCGGTCGACACGGTGTCCACCGATCGACCGACAATGTCCTCCGATCTGCGTGTTCGTTACACCTCTTCGCCCGATACCGAACCGTCTCGGCGGTCACGCACAGTTGCGGCGTCCTGAAAACGGAATCCCAATCCCACAGGAGACCGCAATGCTTTCCTTCCTCAGCTATGTGCAGACCTTCCTCACCCGCACCCTGAAGCGGGAAGAGGACGACCGCGGTGCGACCGCGGTCGAGTACGGCCTCATGGTCGCCCTCATCGCCATCGTCATCATCGCCGCGGTGACCCTGCTGGGGCAGAACCTCCTGGCTCTGTTCCAGGAGATCGCTGACGCGCTGGCCTGATGATGAGGCGTCCGCACGAATCGGACCGCGGCGCCACCGCCGTCGAGTACGGCCTGATGCTGGCGTTGATCGCGGTCGCCGCCCTGGTGGCCATCACCGCGGTCGGCGAGAACATGGCTGCCATGTTCGAGTTCGTCGCCGACGTCATCGATGGCTGAAGTCTCCTGTCCCGCGCGGCCGGCGTCTCCCCTGCGCCGGCCGCGCTTTTCTTCGGAGCGGTCATGACGAACCAAGCTCGCGATCGCGGCGCGACCGCTGTCGAAGTCGCACTGCTGATGCCCATCCTGCTGATCCTGGTGATGGGCATCGTCGACTTCGGGCGCGCGTTGCACGCCCAGATCACCCTCACCCAGGCAGCTCGGGAAGGCGCTCGTGTCGCCGCCCTGAAGCAACCCGGTCCTGCCACCCGCACGCAGAACGCCGCCACGGGGCTCTCCGGTGTCGGCGTCTCGGTCACCGCCTGCCCCGCAGCGTCCACGCCGGGCGCCGACGCCGAGGTGCAGGCCACCTACACGTTCAACTTCGTCACGCCGATCGGCGCGTTCGCCGGCCTGTTCGGCGGTGGCGGCTTCGGCGGCCCCATCACGTTGAGCGCCAAGGGAGTCATGCCATGCGAAGGCTGAGGACCGACGACCGGGGAGCCCTCGGCGTGCTGATCAGCATCCTGCTCGGCTTCGGCGTCCTGCTCGGCATGGGCGCGATCGTGATCGACGTCGGCTCGATCTACCAGGAGCGCGCCGAGCTGCAGAACGGTGCCGACGCGGGTGCGCTCGCCGTCGCCCGCGGCTGTGCCACCGGAGCCTCGACCTGCACGGTCACCAAGGCCAACTACTACGCCAACCACAACGCCAAGGACGGCGTGTCCACTGTGGACCAGGTGTGCGGGTTCGACGGCAACGGCGTGCTGAGCTCGTGCAGCGCCTCGACCGGCACGATCACCGACTGCCCCGCGAAGCCGTCCTCCGGCACCAAGTACGTGGACGTGCACACCTCGACCCAGACCTCGGGCGGCGACACGCTGCTGCCGCCGTCGTTCGCGAGAACGCTGGCGGGCAACGGTTCCTACGACGGCACGCGCGTCGCGGCCTGTGCCCGCGCCACCTGGGGACCGCCGAAGACCGCGACCACGATCGCACTCACGATCTCGTGGTGCGAGTGGTCCACCGCGACCTCCGGTGGCACGGTGTACGGCCCGACCCCGCCCGCCACACCGCCGCTGTCGGCGCACCGCGTGCTGAAGCTGCACACGACCAGCGGAACGGGATGCCCGAGCGGTCCCTCCGGAGCGGACGGGCCCGGTGAGTTCGGCTGGGTCGACGAGGCCGACAACGACTGTTCCGTGTTGATCAACAACAACACCTACAGCTCGGACACCGGCACCTCGGCGGGCAAGGACTGCAAGACCGCGCTGCAGGCGTCCTGGGCCTCGCACCAGCCCGTCTGGCTGCCCATCTACAAGAACGTGAGCGGTACCGGCACCGGCGGCACCTACACGCTGTCCGGCTTCGCGGGCTTCGTGATCACCGGGTACTGGATCCCCGGCGCGTCGCAGAAGGACTGGCTCACCGGCAAGAACGAGTGCACCGGCTCGGACAAGTGCATCGCGGGCTACTTCGTCCAGGGCCTCATCCCGTCCACCGGCACCATCGGCGGCCCCGATCTCGGTGCCCGCATCGTCCAGCTCACCGGCTGAAACCCAGGAGTAGTCATGAAGAACCGCGCATTCATCATCATCCTGGCGGTGTTGCTGGCCGTCTGCGGCAGCGCCGGGGTGTTCCTCTACGTCCGCAGCGCCGACTCGCGGGCCATCGCGGGTCAGCAGGCCGTGACCGTGCTCGTCGCGAAGGAGCGCATCCCCGCCGGCACGAGCGGCGACTCGCTGGCCGACCTCGTGAAACAGGAGCAGATGCCCAAGAGCAGCGTTCCGGAGAACGCGATGTCCTCTGTGGACTCGTCCGTCGTGAAGCTCGTGACGTCGTCCGAGATCGCCGAGGGGCAGCTCGTCACCAAGGCGCTGTTCACCGAGGCGGCCTCGCTCGCCAAGGGCATCTCGATCCCGGAGGGGATGATCGCGGTCACCGTGCCGACAGAGGCCTGGCAACGCGCCGGCGGGCTCATCCAGAAGGGCTCGAAGGTGGCCGTCTTCGACACCTTCACCGTGCTGGACGGCAAGGGCAACACCCCGTCCGGTGACGGCCTGTCCAAGGTGTACGAGCGCAACCAGTCCACCCGGCTGCTGCTGACCGGTCTCGAGGTCCTCTCCGTCGTCGACGAGAAGAAAGCCGCCGAGGACGGCGACGTCGGCAAGGCGATCGTCACGGTCGCGGTGAAGCAGGCGGACGCGGAGAAGCTCATCCATGGCCAGCAGACGGGAACGCTGTACTTCGCGCTGCTCGGCGGCAAGTCCGAGATCGCGCCGGGCAACGGCGTCGACAACCGCTCCCTGTTCGGAAACTGAGGCGTGCCATGACGATCCTCTGCGAACCGGCCGCCCGTGCCGGACAGCTCTCCCCCGCGCTCGGCGACGACGTCCGCATCGCGCAGACACTGGGCGAGGTCAGCAGGTTGCTCGCCGCGGACCCCGCCGAGACCCTGGTCGTCGTCGGCTCCGCGGTCGACCTGGACGAGGCGCTCGCGTTCACCGCGAACCTGCGGGTCGAGCGGCCCGCGGCCGGTGTGGTGCTGCTGCGCGACGTGCTCGACGTCGTGGTCCTGACCCGTGCGCTGCGAGCCGGCGTGCGCGAAGTCGTCGCGCGGGACGACCTCGCGTCCCTGGTGGACGCCTGCACCCGGTCACGTGCCCTGTCCGCCCAGGTGACCGGGGTGCCGCAGCCGCGCGCCGACGAACGCAGGCAGGGCCAGGTCATCACCGTGTTCGCCGCGAAGGGCGGGTGCGGCAAGACGACGCTCGCGGTGAACCTCGCCTCGGTCCTCGCGGCCGGTGGTGCGCGGTCGGTCTGCCTGGTGGACCTCGATCTGGCGTTCGGCGACGTCGGCATCTGCCTGCGGACCGAACCGGTCCGCACGATCGTGCACGGGCTCGGGATGGTCGGCCACGTCGACGTCGCGGGCGCGTCCTCGTTGCTCACGGCGTGTCGGCCGGGCCTGAGCGCGCTGCTCGCGCCGGTCGAACCCGGTGACGCGGAACGGATTCCGGCGGCGCTGGTCAGCGAGTTGCTCGAAGTCCTGCCGACGATGTTCGACTTCGTGGTGGTCGACACGCCGTCCGCGTTCACCGAACACGTGCTGGCGGCGATGGACGCCTCGCACCACCACGTCCTGATGACCACGCCGGACGTGCCCGCGTTGAAGAACTTGCGTGTGACGCTGGACATGCTGGACCTGTTGTCCTACGCGCACGACATCCGGTCGGTCGTGTTGAACCGGTCCGACGCGAAGGTCGGTCTCACGATGGACGACATCGAACGCGTTGTGCGCAGCGACATCCGCGCGCACGTGCCGTCCAGCCGGGACGTGCCGATCTCGGTCAACAAGGGCAACCCGATCGTCCTCGACCTGCCCAGGCACCCGGTGAGCGAGGCGATCTCGCGGTTCGCCCGTGAACACGTGCTCGCCGAGCCCGCGGTCGTCGCCACGAAGTCCTCCAAGAGGTGGTTCCGGTGAGCCTGGCCAACCGCATTGCCGCACAACGGGAATCCGTCTCGCCGACACCGCAGCCGCGCAGGCACGCCCGCGTCGCGGACCCGTTCGCCGAGGTCAAGCGCAGCGTGCACGCCGGACTGCTGGAGGTGCTGGGTCCCAAGCTCTACGACGCGCACCTCGACCAGCGCGAGCTGGAAGCCCGTGTGCGCCAGACGTTGCAGGCGGTGCTGGAACGCGACGAGACGCCGCTGACCAACGCCGACCGTGCCCGCATCGCCCTGGAGGTCCTCGACGAGATCCTCGGGCACGGGCCGCTGGAGCCCTACCTGCGCGACCCGAGCATCTCCGAGATCATGGTCAACGGCCACGACCAGGTCTACGTCGAACGCGGCGGACGCCTGGAACCGGTGCCCGTGGCGTTCGCGGACGAGTCGCACCTGCGCCGCACGATCGACAAGATCGTCGCCAAGGTCGGCCGCCGCGTCGACGAGGCCTCACCGATGGTCGACGCCCGCCTGCCCGACGGCAGCCGCGTCAACGCCGTCGTGCCGCCGATCGCGCTGGACGGCTCGGTGCTGACGATCCGCAAGTTCGCCAGCGACCCGTTCACCGTCGACGACCTCGTCGGGTTCGGCACGCTGACGCCCGCGACCGCGTACCTGCTGCAGTGTTGCGTGCACGGGCGGATGAACATCCTGATCGGCGGCGGCACCGGCTCCGGCAAGACGACGTCGTTGAACGTGCTGTCGTCGTTCGTGCCCGCCGACGAACGCATCGTCACCATCGAGGACGCCGCCGAGCTCCAGCTGCGCCAGGACCACGTGCTGCGCCTGGAAGCGCGTCCGCCGAACGTCGAGTCACGCGGCGAGGTGGCCGTGCGGGACCTGGTGCGCAACGCACTGCGCATGCGGCCCGACCGGATCATCGTCGGCGAGGTCCGCGACGGTGCCGCGCTCGACATGCTGCAGGCCATGAACACCGGCCACGACGGGTCGATCACCACCGTGCACTCGAACTCGCCGCGCGACTCGTTGTCCCGCCTGGAGACCATGGTGCTGATGGCGGGCGTCGACCTGCCGGCGCGAGCGATCCGCGAGCAGATGGCGTCCGCGATCGACCTGATCGTGCACCAGTCGCGGCTCAAGGACGGCACGCGGCGGATCACCCACATCACCGAGGTCATCGGGATGGAGGGCGAGATCGTGACGCTGCAGGACATCTTCGCGTTCGACTTCCACGCCGGGGTTGACGAGCACGGGTTCTACCGGGGTTCGCTGCAGTCGACCGGGTTGCGGCCGCACTTCGTGGAACGGTTGCGCGACCGCGGTGTCGACGTTCCTCCGCACCTGTTCGGGGGTGGTCCTCGATGAGGAGAGTTCTCGCCGGGCTCGTCATCGGGGCCCTGCTGACGTTCGTGTTCAGCGCTTTCGCCGTTGCCTCCGCCGCGCCGTCTCGCGGGGTGGTGGTGCTGCTCGACACCAGCGGCTCGATGGCACAGGGCCGGATCGCCGTTGCGCGACAGGCGATCGCCACCTACGTGGGCTCGCTGCCCGCGGACGTGCAGGTCGGGCTGGTCGCGTTCTCGACGCAGCCGTCGCTGGTCATGGCACCGACGGCGGATCGGGGCGCACTGATCGGAGCGCTGAACCAGTTGCAGGCCAAGGGTGACACGTCGTTGTTCGACGCCGTCCCGGTCGGGCTGTCGGCGCTGCAGGGGATTTCCGAGCGGCGCATGGTGATCGTGTCCGACGGCGAGGACACGGTGTCCCGCTCCACTGTGGACGCCGCTGTCTCCGCTGTCGCCGCCGCCGGTGTGCCGACCGACGTGATCGGGTTCCAGTACAGCGACGACGCTCTGCGCCGGATCGCCGCGGCGGCCGGTGGACGTCTGCTGACGGCGTCCGACGCCGGTGCGCTGGCCGCCGCTTTCGCCGCACTGGCAGTGCCTTCGTCGGCACCGGCACCGTCGCCGTCCGTCGTCGCGACACCGGAGCCGGCACCCGTGCCCGTCGCCGTTCCCGCGCCCACGCCCGGCCAGAACTGGCAGGCCGGGGTGTTGATCGTCGGAACGTTCCTCGTGGTGTTCTTCGTCGTGATGATGCTGCTGACGCCACGTCGTTCCGCCGCTGGACGGAAGCTGGAACGGCACCTGGAGCACTACGGCGCGCAGGAACCCGTTGCCGCACAGGAGGAAAGCCAGGCCGCGCAGGCCGCCCTGGTGTGGACTCGCCGCGTGATGAGCGACGTCAGCGCCGCCCGTCTCTCCGACCGGCTCGACCTCGCCGGGATGAAGACCAACGCCGCGGAGTGGACGTTGCTGCGGATCTGCGCCTGCGCCGGTCTCGCGGCTCTGCTGACCCTGGTGACGACGTGGTGGATCGGCATCCCCGTCGGCGCTCTGAGCGGCTGGCTCGTGACGGCGCTGGTGGTGAAGGCGCGGATCTCGAAGCGCAGGGCCGCGTTCGCCGACCAGCTCCCGGACGTGCTGCAGCTGGTCGCGAGCTCGTTGCGCTCCGGCTTCTCGCTGGCCCAGTCGATCGACGCGGTCGTGCGCGACGACAACCAGCCCGCCGCCGGCGAGTTCTCCCGCGCGCTGGCCGCCACCCGCATCGGCGCCGAGCTGGAGGACGCGCTCGACCGCGTCGCCCTGCGGATGCGCAGCGCCGACCTCACGTGGGTCGTCATGGCCATCCGGATCCAGCGCCAGGTCGGCGGCAACCTCGCCGAGGTGCTGATGAACACCGTCACCACCATGCGCGACCGCTCCCAGACGCGCCGGCACGTCCGCGCGCTGTCGGCGGAGGGCCGACTGTCCGCCTACGTGCTGGTCGGTCTGCCGATCGGCCTGGCGGGGTTCCTGTTCTGGATGCGGCCGGAGTACATGCGTCCGCTGTACACCACGTTGATCGGCATCGTGATGCTCGCGTTCGCCGCTGTGATGGTCGTCCTCGGCTCGTTGTGGATGCGCAAGCTCGTGCGCGTGGAGGTGTGACATGGTGCTCGTCATCGGGCTCGGCTGCCTGCTTCTCGCCCTCGCACTGGGCGTCGTCGCCGTCGTGACGAAGCCCGCGGTCACCGCCGCCGGCTCACTCGCCCTGATCGAGACGAGCTACTCGGCCGCCCCCGTCGTCGAGAAGCCCGACGTCGGTGCCTCGCCGAGCTGGCTGCGCTCCATCGCCGTGCGGCTGTCCCCCTCCGGGGTGGCCTTCCGGTTGCAGCACCGCCTCGACCTGGCAGGCAACCCGCCGACCTGGACGCCCGACCGCGTCCTCGCCGCGAAGGGCTTCTGCCTGCTGGTGGGCGCCGCTCTGGGCGCCGTGCTCGGCATCCGTTCGACGCCGTGGCTGATCACGGGCCTGCTGGTGGGCGCGGTGTTCGGGTTCTTCCTGCCCGACCTGCTGCTGCTCAACGCGGGCCAGAAGCGTCAGACGCAGATCCGCCGCGCGCTGCCCGACGCCCTCGACATGCTGACCGTGTGCGTGGAGGCGGGCCTCGGCTTCGACGCGGCGCTCGCCCAGGTCGCCCGCAACACCTCGGGCCCGCTGGCCCAGGAGTGCGCCCGCGTCCTGCAGGAGATGCAGATCGGCAAGTCCCGCAACGAGGCGCTGCGCTCCCTGACCTACCGCACCACGGTGGGCGAGCTCAGGGCGTTCGTCTCGGCTCTCGCCCAGGCGGGTGAACTTGGCGTGCCGATCGCGTCCGTGTTGCGCGAACAGGCCCGCGAGATGCGCATCCGCCGCCGCCAGCGGGCAGAGGAACAAGCGCAGAAGGTGCCGGTCAAGATCCTCTTCCCGCTGATCGCGTGCCTGTTCCCGGCCATGTTCGTGGTCATCATCGGCCCTGGCGCGATCAGCATCGCGAAAGTCCTGATGCACCTCTGAGGGTCCCTGTCCGACCGGGCCCAAAGGCTCTATTAGGCCCTTCGGTGTAACCAACTGAGATGTCCGGAACGACATGCGGGTTGAACCTTCAACCGAGAGGGGGCAGCTCATGGCGATCAGAGTTGTCGTCGTCGACGGACATACGCTCACCCGCTTCGGCCTGACGACGCTCGCCGCCGCGCACCCCGATCTGGAAGTGGTCGCGGAGGCGAGCACAGCGGCCGAAGCCTCCAGCATCATCGCCGCGTCGGCACCGGACGTCGTCACCGTGGCCGTGGGCCTGCCCGACGCCGACGGCCTGCGCCTGGCCCGCGAGCTGCGCGACCGCTACCCGGCCCTCGGCATCGTGGTGCTGACCTCACAGGGCGAGGACGACGTCCTGTTCCGCGCCCTGGAAACCGGCGCCTCCGCCTTCGTGGGCAAGACCGCCCCGATGGAGGAGATCCTCTGCGCCATCCGGCACGCGGCCGTGGCAGCCTCGTCGTTCACCGCCGCCGGCCTGGCCAACGCGATGGCACGCCGCCAGTCCACCGCCGCCCGCCTGGCCTTGTCACCACGCGAACGCGAGGTGCTGATGCTGCTGCGCGACGGCGTCTCGATCCCCGCCATCGCCCGCACCCTGTACGTCTCGCCGTCGACGGCCAAGACCTACGTCTCACGCCTCTACGAAAAGCTCGGCGCGTCCAACCGCGCCCAGGCCTTGATGGCAGCACTGCGCAACGGCCTGATCCGCAGCGACGCCGCAACGGCCTAGGCCCACCAGAACGTCCAGAGGGTCACCCCGGTCACCACCAGCACCGCCAGCGAGCCGATCGGCGCCTTCCAGTCGGCATACCGGTCGGCCACGATCTGCCCGCCGACGACGAGCAACGCCGCCACGACGTGCGCGGTGACCGAGAGGGTGCCGGGCCCGGGCAGGTCACGTGCGTTCGCGTAGAACTGGACGCCGATGTTGCCCAGAGCGAGCAGCACCATGCCCACCGCGAGCACCCCGCTCACGGCGCGCAGGATTCCGTAGGTCCGCGACGGCCGCTTTGCTGCTTCCACTTCCACTCCAGCCACCCTACGGGGCCAGCGGTGCGCGGGCGGGGAGGGCCCAGCCGGTCTCGGACGGCTGCGACGAACACCGCACACCCACCCCCGCGCCCCTCTTACGGCCCGTTCGACGCGCCGCACCTCAACCAGGACGCCTCGACCGATGAACGGCGCATTCGTTCACCTGACGTGGACAAATGCGCCGTTCATCCCTCACGGACAGCGCGTGAGCGTGGTCCTACGGCGCCAGCAACGCCCACGGCTCGATCGCCGGAGCCGCCGCCTGCCCCTCCGGGCAACTCCGCCGGAAATCGCACCACTGACACTGCCGCCCCACCACCGGCGGGAACAGGACCTCCTGATCCCCGCCGGCCTTCAACGTCTCCGTCGCCAGGTCGATCTCGTCGGCCGCCTCCTCCGCCCGGCGCACGTGCCGGGCCAGCGACTCCTCCGTGTGCTCCCACACCGCCACCGTCCCCGACGGCAGGTGGTGCAGCTCCACCCGGCGGCACGGTTTGCGCAGCGTGCGGCGGGCGGCCAGCGCGTACAACGCCAGCGCCTGGGAGCCGCGGGCGTCGTCGGAGGTCAGGACGTGCCTGCCCGTCTTGTAGTCGACGATGACCAGCTCGCCGTCGCGGTAGTCGATGCGGTCGACCCGGCCCTCGGCCACGATGCGCTCGGTCGGCGACGACACCCAGCGCTCCACGCCGAGCGGTTCGAAGCCGACGTCGAGCGACGCCACGTAGTCGTGCACCCAGCCGCCGGCACGCGCGCGGTACTCGGCGGCCTGGTCGACGTCGCGGAAACCCTCGGACTTCCACTGCCGGTTGACCAGCGCCACGGCCTGGTCGGGCGTGCGGCGGTCGGCCGGCAGGTCGAACAGCGCCTTCAGGGCGTTGTGCACCACCGCGCCCAGCGTGTTGTGCGCCCAGGCCCCGCCGCGCGGCGGGGTGGGGCGGTCGAGGTACGTCATGCGGTAGCGGCGCGGGCAGTCCGTCCACGTCGCGAGCTTCGCGGGCGTGACGCGCACGAGCCGACGCGGTGCTGCGGTGCCGAAGTCGAAGCCGAGTTGTTCCACCCCAACCAAGTTACTCAGCACCCCTGACAGTGTTGGACTGCCCCTGCTCCGCAGATGGCGGCGAGTTCGCCGGGAAGTCGGCCATCCGGCCGAATCGCCGGCGCCGAATTGGGCTCCGCCGAATTCGGCGCCGGCGGTTGACCGGACGACCGACGCGAACTCGCGACTACCCCGTGGAAGGCCGGTGGACCGAAGCGGGCTCGCTACATTCACGGCATGGAGATCTGGCACAACCCGCGCTGCTCCAAGAGCCGCGCCGCCAAGCAACGCCTCGACGACGAGGGCGTCGAGTACACCGAGCGCCGCTACCTCGACGACGCCCCCACCGAGGAGGAGCTCGACCACGTCCTCACGCTGCTGGGCAAGGAGCCCTGGGAGATCGCGCGCACCAAGGAGCCCGCCTACCCGAAGCTCCTGGAGCACGACCGCGCCAAGTGGATCGCCCACATGGTCGCGAACCCGAGCCTGATCGAGCGGCCCATCATCATCGACGGGGACAAGGCACACATCGAGCGTTAGACGCCGGTGATGAAGCCCTGCACCGACGACGCGACCAGCTGCACGGCGATCGCGGCCAGCAGCAGACCGGCGATCTTGGCCATCAGCAGGATGCCGCTCTCCTTGAACACCTTGATCAGCAGGCCGGCGGACCGCAGCGTCCCCAGCAGCACGAGGTGCACGGCCACGATCGCCGCGGCCAAGGCGGCATAGGAACCGATGGCGCCGTCCGCCTGGCGCACGAACACGATCGTCGCGGCGATGGCACCCGGTCCTGCCAGCAGCGGAGTTCCGAGCGGCACCAGCGCGATGTTCACGTCCTCGACCTCGGGGTGGTTCGTCGCGCCCTTGCCGGTCAGCAGGTCGAGCGCGATCAGCAACAGCAGCAGCCCACCCGCGCCCTGCAGGGCGGGGATGCCGATGTGCATGTACGCCAGGATCGAGTTGCCGGCGACCGCGAACAGCGTGATCACCAGGAACGACACCAGCACGCCCTGCCGCGCCGCCCGTTTGCGGGCGTCGCGCGACTTGCGGCCGACCAGGCCCAGGAACACCGGCACGGTGCCGGGCGGGTCCATGATCACCAGCAGCGTGATCGTGGCCTCGATGAACAGCCGCAGGTTGAACACTCCAGCCACCTATCCCACGAGGATCTTGACGCCGGTCGCCCGCTCGGCCAGAGCATCCAGCATCTCCGGCGCCGTCGTCTCCGCGCCGAGCCGCACCGTCTTGTTGGTGCCGTGGTAGTCACTCGACCCGGTGACGATCAGGTCCAGCTCCGACGCGAGCGACCGGAGCGAGGCACGCGTGTCGGCATCGTGGTCCGGGTGGTCGATCTCGATCCCGCCCAGCCCGGCGGCAGCCAGCGACCGCACGACGTCGGCCGTCACGATCGGCCCGCGGGAACGGGCGAAGGGGTGCGCGAGCACGGTGACGCCACCGGCCTCGGCGATCATCTCGATCGCGCGCTCGACGGGCGTGTCCGTCCGCCCCACGTAATAACGCCCACCGGTCAGGTAGGTCGCGAACGCCTCGTCGACCGACGTCACCACCCCGGCGCGGATCAACGCCTGCGCCAGGTGCGGGCGACCGGCCGGCGCGTCGGCTGGCAGCCGGGACATCAGGTCGTCCGGGTCGATCGGGAAACCGTCGGCCCGCATCATCTCGGCCATCTTCTGCAGGCGGTACCGCCGCTCGAGACGCAGCCGCGACTGCTCGGCCATCAACGCCACGTGCGTCGGGTCGTACAGATAGGCCAGCAAGTGGACCGTGATCGTCCTGCCACGACCGTCAGGGCACGCGCAGGAGAGCTCGGCACCGCGGACGAGCCGCAGGCCAGGAGGCAACGCCGCAGCGGCCTCGGCCCATCCGGCCGCGGTGTCGTGGTCGGTGATCGCCACCGCGTCGAGTCCGGCTAGCGCCGCCGCCTTCACCAGTTCTGCGGGGCTGTCGGTGCCGTCGGACTCGGACGAATGGGTGTGCAGATCGATGACCACGTCGTCCAGTGTGGACGACGTCCCGCACGGTCCGTGTTACGGGACCATCTTCTTCCCGCGCGCTGCCCGCTGTGCCTTGATCATCGAGAACCGCTCGGCCTGCGCCTTCTTGTCGCCGAAGGTCAGCTCCGAAATGGCGTCGTACACCTCTTCGGGATCCGGCAGGTACTCAAGGCGGTTCAGCGCCTGGATCTGACCGGCCGACTCCACGATCAGCGTGCCGTAGCCGAGCATGCGCCCGCCCACGGTGCGCTCATAGGTGAGGTCGGTGACCTTGCTGATGGGCATCATCGCGACCTTGGTCTCGAAGACGCCCGATGTCAGCATGAACCGCTTGTCGGTGACGACGATGCGCTCGACCCACCACTCGATGATGAAGTAGGCGAGCCGCAGCAGCACGAGCAGCCCGCCGTACCACAGCACGTTCTGGATCACGCCCGCGTTCGACGGGAGCAGGTACGAGATCATCATGAAGCCGGCGAGCAGCGCCGCGGCTTCGAGCACGTCCCAGATCAGGTAGGACCAGTGCCTGCGCACCCGGATGACCCGACGCTCGCTCGACAGCAGGTAGTCGTCTGGATCACGTGGTGCGAACATGCGCTACCAGCCCTTCCTGGTACCAGCCAGTGCCTGTCCCTGCCCTCCCGCGAAAGCACGGGTGAACTAGAACAATTGTCGCACGAAGGTGATCAGGGCCTCAGCCGCAGTTCGCAGCGAGTTGAGGATGTTGGTGACCAGCTGTGCCGCTTGCTGGGGCTCCGCGATGAGGAAGAACAGCAGCAAGGCGATGCCGGCGAAAGTGAGGATCTTCTTCAGGTTCACGGTGTCCACCCCGTCCGCGTTCCGCACCCGTTTGGCGCCGTTCGTGACCGTTGTACAGCACGATTCAGCGCCTTGGGAGATTTGTACCGCAGCCGGGGTAGCGGACTGCACCGCCGTTCCGGGGTGACTACGCTTCGTGTTCGTGACGGGCAGCAGCGAGCGCACGATCCGTTGTGTCGGCGCCATCGTGCATGACTCGAACGGGCGACTACTGCTCGTGCGACGCGCCAATCCGCCTGGTGAAGGCATGTGGTCGATACCAGGTGGACGCGTGGAGTCTGGTGAGTCGGACGAGACCGCCGTGACTAGGGAAGTCACCGAAGAAACAGGACTCTCCGTCACCGTCGGCCGTCTCGTCGGGAGCGTCGAGCGTCCGGCCCCGAACGGGGTTTTCTTGATCTTCGACTACGAATGCCAGGTCACGTCGGGTGTGCTCCGAGCGGGCGACGACGCATCGGATGTCGCCTGGGTCGACAGTGCGACGTTGGCCACACTTCCGACCGCGGACGGCCTCGTGCAAGCGCTTTCCGACTGGAACTGCCTGCCCAGGGCCTGATCAGGGTTCACGCGATCGAGGTTGGCGTTCAGCGCCAAACGAGACGTTGCCCGTGGGCCTCGGTGGTCGCCAGAGTGGTCGCGTCGACGTCCGAGTCACGCACACGGATGAGCCTCAGCTCACCTTCCTCGTGTGCGGCCCACCAGACAGGCCTGCCCAAAGCGGACAAGGCGGGCACGAGGTCGAGTCCGGAGCCGCTCGAGATGACCACGAGCGGCGCGTCGATCGCCCCTACCGCCTTCGCGAGATCCTCGACCGGGTCACCGGCCACGAGCCGGGGCGGGTTCTTGCGCAGCACTCCACAGGCCACACCGAACAGTCGCAGCCGCTCCGGTTGGTCCGCCCACACACACGCCTCCAGCCAGGCGTACGCGTCCTCATCGGCCAGATCGGCCGGTGCCACGCCGATGCCCGCCTTCGCGGCCACCTTGATCGTCTTGGGCAGCTTCGGCAGCACCGCGCCCGGCGCGAGCTCCAGCGCGCAGTGCAGGCCCAGCGCTGCCTTGGCCGGCCCGGCGACGAGCTGGCCCGCCTCCTGGGTCTGGTAGCGGTACGAGTACTGGTCGAGCCCCAGCAGCAGGCCCGCGGTCGTCGCGGCCTCCACGAGCCCGATCGGCCCGCCCGCCTGCTTCGCCGCCGCCACCACGGCCGGGTAGAGCAGTGCGGCACGACGGACCTCGTTGGTCTGGATCACCTGCGTGCTGACGAGCTTGCGCACCCGTTCGGCGCGTTCCAGCAGAAAATCGCGGAACAGCGGCCAGGTGCTCTCGTCGGCGCCGTAGGTCCCGCCCAGCGACGGGTAGTAGTTGGACAGCTGGTGGAACGGCTCGGCCTGGACGAGCCGATGAGCCGCCGCCAGCAGGAGTTCGCCCGTGGCGTTGTCCTCGCTGGCGGCGGTCAGCAGATCAGCGACCTCCGGATCGTCCGCAGCGCGCGACGCGAGGTGCTCGTAGAGGGGCGAGATGCCTGCCGCCTCGGACGCGAACTCGCGCAGACGCTGTTGAGCCAGATCCAGAGAAGTCACTTCACTCCTTCGGTTCGGGACGCCCCGGCTGCTCGCCACCACGAGCGTCACCGTAGGACTTCTTCGGCACCATGACCTTGCGGCGGAAGATGCACACGACCGTGCCGTCCTGCTTGTAGCCACGAGTCTCCACGTAGACCACGCCCCTGTCGTCCTTGGACTTGGACGGCGTCTTGTCGAGCACCTCGGTCTCGCCGTAGATCGTGTCACCGTGGAACGTCGGCTTCACGTGCCGCAGCGACTCGATCTCCAGGTTGGCGATCGCCTTGCCGGAGACGTCGGGCACGGACATGCCCAGCAGCAACGAGTAGATGTAGTTGCCGACGACGACGTTCTTGCCGAAGTCCGTCGTCTTCTCCGCGTAGTTCACGTCCATGTGAAGCGGGTGGTGATTCATCGTGAGCAGGCAGAACAGGTGGTCGTCGTACTCCGTGACCGTCTTGCCCGGCCAGTGCTTGTAGACCGCTCCGACCTCGAACTCCTCGTAGTACCGACCGAACTGCACCGCGCCCTCCAACTACGTGTGATCGAGATCTGTCTCAGGTGGGGAGACAGTCTGAACGCAGAGGGAGTACCCTCGGCAACCGGTGTGTGAGGATTTCCACCACCCGTGCCCTTCGCCCCTAGGAGGTGAGGACCCCTAAATGAGCAAGGACCCCCACCCTGCCAGTACCAAGCGCGTCCTCACCGAGGTGGCCTTCTAGATCGATCTGGAAGTTCTGAGTTCCACCTGGTCAGGACGCCCGTCGTGCTTTGCACTTCCACGCCGGCGTGTGTACCTGGAGGAACTCACCATGCCCAGCCTGCCCTCGATCCGCGGCCGCGGCGCCCAGCAGCGCCCGGTCCCGCACATCTCCGTGCCGTTGTCGCACTACGTGGTCGACTGCGCGGTCTACGTCGACGGCAAGCGCTTGCCCGGTCGCTGGACGCACACCGACGCCGTCAAAGAGGTGCGCAGGCGCAAGGAGGGGTTCGTCTGGATCGGCCTGCACGAGCCGGACGCCGAGCAGATCCAGGGCATCGCTGAGACGTTCGGCCTGCACGAGCTGGCCGTCGAGGACGCGGTGCACGCGCACCAGCGCCCGAAGCTCGAGCGGTACGACAACACGCTCTTCATGGTGTTCAAGACCGTCCGCTACGTGACCAACGAGTCCCCCGACACCGCCAACGAGATCGTCGAGTCCGGCGAGATCATGGTGTTCCTCGGCAAGGACTTCGTCATCACCGTGCGGCACGGCAACCACTCCGGGCTCTCCAAGCTGCGCCACGTGCTGGAGGAGGACCCGGAGCGGCTGGAGATCGGTCCCGCCGCGGTGATGCACGCGATCGCCGACCAGGTCGTCGACAACTACCTCGACGTCACCGACCACATCGAGGACGACATCGACCGCATGGAGGAGCGGGTCTTCGCGCCGCGCACCGAGGTGAGCGCGGAGCAGATCTACATGTTCAAGCGCGAGGTCGTGGAACTGCGCCGCGCGGTGATGCCGCTCGCGAACCCGTTGCGCCGCTTGGCGGAGGGCTACACGCCGCTCATCCCCGAGCAGGTGCGGGCGTTCTTCCGCGACGTCGACGACCACCTCACCGAGGTGTCCGAGCGCGTCACGGCGTTCGACGAGCTGCTGACCACGCTGGTCGACGCGGTCCTCGCGAAGATCACGCTGCAGCAGAACACCGACATGCGCAAGATCACCGCCTGGGTCGCGATCATCTCCGTGCCCACCATGGTCGTCGGCGTGTACGGCATGAACTTCGACTACATGCCCGAGCTGAAGTGGAAGTTCGGCTATCCCCTGGTGATGAGCCTGGTCCTCGTCGCCTGCCTGACGCTCTACCGAATATTGCGCCGAAATCGCTGGCTCTAGTCCCGGTTTCGCTCGTCTTGTTCGTCGTAGAAGGGCCCTGTCATGACCAGAATGCTCACCAACATCCGCTTCTGGATCCTCGCGTTCCTGCTCTGCTGGATCACCACCGTGTTCGTGCTCATCAGCGGAACCCCCTGACGTGTTCCGCCAGCTGAGGAGCAGCCTGCGTCCTTGGATCGTGGTGTTCGCCGTCGGCTGGCTCACGATGGTCGTCATCTCCATCGCGAGCTGGCCGGCCGCAGGCGCGTCGTCGCCGGACGAGCTGGCGACCGAGGTCACCAACGCGTTGCGCGCCAACGACTTCCACAAGCTGCAGCCGGTGCTCGCGGTCGGCGGCGAGGACGTCGCCAAGTCCACCACCGAGCACTTCTCGACCGCTCACGTCGAGGGTGGCTTCTACCGCGACGGCGCCGTGGTGGTGCAGTACACGCGCGACGGCGCCCGTTCGGAGTTCAGGCTGCCCGTCGAGGAACACGACGGCCGCTACGTGGTGAACCCGGTCATCACTCCCAAGGGGTGACGTTCCAGGTGAACGGGATGCCGTGGCCCTCGCCGACGCCGAGCGACAGCGAGATCCCGGCCGGCCAGAGCTTGAGCATCAGCGCGAACTTGTAGTCGATCTCCCTGCGCGGCTCGTACACCAGCAGCGCCAGCGGGGTCGTGGGTGTCGCCTTCGCGGCCGCGTCGGCCAGCACGGCCCGCCCCATCGCCCGGTCCGCCGGCGAAACGTACTGCCACACCACGGAATGCCACACGACGGTGAGCACGTCGCGCTCGACGCGGGCGAGCTGTTTCGCGAGCCATTCCGGGCCTGCCGACCGGTCGACCTTCACCGGGTCCGTCGCGGCGAGGTCCAGCGCGTCCCGCAGGCGGTTCCACCGGTCGAGCTGATCCGCCCAGACGAACGAGCTGAGGTGCAGCCGTCCGTCCTCTGTGGACACGTCGACCGGGTGGAGGTCACAGCCGGCGCGGCCCACGACGCGCAGCCGGTGGTCGAGGTCGGCAGGTGGCCTGCCGGTCCACTCGGGGTCGAGGACCAGGAGGCTGTCCGGGTCGCCGAGAACCCTGTCGTCCAGCCGGTAGCCGACGTGGTGAGGGCGCAGGTTGAGCCCGCCGCTCGCGCCGACTTCGAGCAGCCGCACGCAGAACGGCACGTGCCGGCCCGCCGCCTTCGCCGCCTCCTGCGCGGCGACCAGCAGGCCGCCGTAGAGGGGCGCGCTGCGGCCGGGTTCGTTGGTCTGCACGACCGTGGCGGTGACGCGGTGCCGCAGGAGGTCCGCGTGCTCCTTGAGCGCGGGCAGCGCGTCCTCCCACAGCGTCGGCAGGTGCGGCTGGCCGCCGACCGACGGGTAGTGCTTCGCGAGCCCCGGTGCGAGCCCTTCGAGGACGAGCCGGTGCACGGCGCCCGCGAACCGCAGACCGGGCACGGTGCCCTCCCGGTCGCGTTCGGAGCCGGCCATGATCCTGGCCACGACGCCGCCCTGCACCAGGTCGGCGGCGGCGTCGGTGAGGAGTCGCTGGGTCAGCGGACTGCGGTCGCGGCATCCGTGGGCGGCCGCGGCGAACAGCTCGGCAAGCACGGTGTTGACGCTAGTGGCAGCGCTGTCCCGCGTCATCCGGAGAAGGCCTTATTACGCTGCTGGAATGGTTCGGGTGCTCGCGGTGGCGGACGAGGTCGTGGAACAGCTGTGGACTGATCAGGTGCACCAGCACTCCGGTGTCGACCTGATCCTCGCGGCAGGTGACCTGCCGTTCGACTACCTGGAGTTCCTCGCCGACGCGCTGGACAAGCCCCTGGTCTTCGTCCCCGGCAACCACGACGTCGACCTCTCCGGCTACTCGAACGTGCGGGGTCTGTGGACCAAGGCAGGTCTCCCGGTGCGCTGGCCGGGGCCGGCCGGCGCGGTGAACGCCGACGAACGCGTGGTCGACGTCGCCGGCCTGCGCATCGCCGGTCTGGGTGGTTCGATCCGCTACAACAAGGGCCCGAACCAGTGGACGGAACGGCAGCAGGCCCGCCGCGCCCGCCGGGTGTCCCGGCTGGCCGGGTGGCGCAGGCTGCGGGACGGACGTGGCGTGGACGTGCTGCTGACCCATTCGCCGCCGTTGGACTGCGGCGACGAACCGGACGCACCGCACCGCGGGTTCGCGTGCCTGCACGGCCTGGTCTCGCGGCTGCGGCCCGGCCTGCTGGTGCACGGCCACATCCACCCGCACGGTGTGCCGCGGCCGGACCGCGTTCTGGACGGGGTTCGCGTGGTGAACGTGGTCCCGTACAAGGTGCTCGACATCTCGGGAGCTCGCGATGAGACGTGACACCGGTTTCCCCGCGGCCGACGCCGAGAACGACTTCCTGCGCGCCCGCCGCCGCCAGGTGATGTCGCGCCTCGCGGCCTGGCTGCGCCGCGAGCCGGACGACGTGAACATCATGCTGCCGTTCCACGAGGTCGTGGAGGCCCTGGGCATGGTGTCCGAGAAGCGTCTGGGACTGCAGTCGATCCGCCTCGACTCGATCGTGGGCAGCGTCGACCGCACCCGCGACTTCGACCGCCGCTTCCGCCCGACCTCCGGCCGCGTCCGCGAACGGTGGCAACGACTGGCCCTGGCCACCCGCCGAGGCGAGAACGTGCCGCCCATCGAGGTGTACCGGGTCGGCGAGCTGCACTTCATCATCGACGGGCACCACCGCGTCTCCGTCGCGCACGCCCTCGGCCAGACGGTGATCGACGCCTACGTGACCCAGGTGATCACCCGCCTGAACTCCAGCGGCATCCGCTACCGCGGCGACCTGATCGTGAAGGACTACCGGCGCCTGTTCCTGGAACGCGTGCCGCTGAGCGGCGAGGCCCGTGCCGCCGTGGTCCTGTCCGACCCGTGGGACTACGCCGAGCTCGGCGAGCACGTCGAGGCGTGGGGCTTCCGGCTGATGCAGGACACCGGCGAGCTGCTCGACCGCGCCGAGATCGCCCGCCGCTGGTACGCCGAGGAGTACAAGCCGGTCGTCGCGATGCTGCGGCAGGCCGAGATGATCGGCGACCGCACCGAGACCGAGGCCTACATGTGGGTGGCGGCGGAACGGTACCGGCTCATCCGCACCCACCGGTGGGACGCCGAGGTGATCGACGCCGTGCGCCAGGAAACCCAGTCGCACGGCAGAGGACACCGCGGCTAGCGTGCGCGCGTGACTGATCTTGTGACCGAACGCCTGATCCTGCGCCCGTGGGACGCCCTCAGCGTCAAGGCCGTGCTGGAGGCCGACCGCCAGCCGACCTGGGCCGCGGACTTCCCAGCCGAGGGCGACACGGTGATCGCGGGCGTCATCGCATCGACCCCGGAGTGGCTCTCGCCGTTCGGGCACCGCCTGATCATCGAGCGGGCGACGTCTGAAGTCGTGGGTTCGCTCGGCCTGTTCTGGCCTCCTTCCGACGGTCGGGTGGAGATCGGCTACGGCGTGGTGGCGTCCCGCCAGGGGCGCGGCTACGCCTCGGAGGCGGCCGCCGCACTGGCCTCGTACGCGCTGTCGCTGGAGGACGTCCACACCGTGCACGCCAGCGTGGAGCGCACCAACCCGGCTTCCGCCCGCGTGCTGGAGAAGGCGGGCTTCAGCCACTCCGGCAGCACCGAGGAGCTGCTCAGCTACGAGCGGCGCTGACCGGCCCGAACTCGCGGTTGAGCACCTCGGGCCAGTCCTCCGCGCTCAGCTGGACGGCCCGGTCGAGGCTGCGCTCCAGGTCTGGTTGCCGGTCTCGGCGAGGGTCAGCGCGGCCAGGGCTTCGTCCGCAGCGGCACCGAAGTCGCGGGCGACGCGCGACACGATCCGAGCCACTCACCGCGGCGCCACCCGCGGGCCGTCCGGCGCGTCCGGCAGCGGCCGGGCCTGGTCCAGCACCTCGTCGGTGTACTTGTCGAGCAGGCGCGTGCCGATCTGCTGGGCGTACCCGAAGATGACCGCCCACAGCAGCAGGGCCGCCGCCGACGGGATGCCGATCAGGCCGCTGGTGACGCCGGCTCCCAGCGCGAGGATGCCGACCACCGCCAGTGCCGCGCCGAGCATGATTTTGATCAGCGCCTGGTAGCCGATCATCACGTACGGCGAGAGCGATGGCCGGCGGCGTAAGAGCAGCACCACGGCGGCCAGCACCGCGCCGAACGAGCCGAGCACCTGCACCAGCCACACGTCCACTCCGGTCGCCTTGGTCGTGCCGCCGGGGCAGACCGTCGGCAGCGCGTTCTCCTTGGGGTCGACGCAGAGCGGGATGATGCCCGGCTTCACGATGCCGACGACGCCCAGCACCGTGTTGATGACGAACAGCACCAGGGAGGCCGCGATCAGCTTGTTGCGCAACGCCCGTGAGCCCGCGTGGGCGAAGTCGGAGTTGTCGTAGGCCGCGCGCAACGCGTCCACCACGATGGCGCGCTCGACCGCGGGCGTGAACTCCCCTGGCCGCAACGCTTCCAGGGCACGGCGCCGGGGATCGTCCTCGTCCAGGTACTGCGCCACCCGTGCCTGCAGGCCCGGCAACCGGCCCAGGAAACCGCGCTCCGCCGAGATCGCCGCCACCTCGGCCTCGTGCAGGGCGCGCCAGGCCCGTTCGATGTACCAGCCCGACCACCACGACGGCACCATCCGCCACCACGGCTCCCGATCGCTGAGCATCGCGTCGACCACCGCCGCCTGCTCCTCGGCGGTGCGCCGCCACACGTCGCCCTCGGGATCGACCGGGTCCGGCGGGCCGAGCGCGGCGAGATCCGCGCGGACCCGGTCCAACCGGGACTGCACGACGAGTCGCCAGTCGGTGACTCTGGGTTTGCGCTCGGCCATGTCCCGATGGTGACAGCGAGGTCTGACAATTTCGGCGGCCATCCGTGTGACGTGCTAAAACGATCCCAGGACCGCGTCGGCGACCTCCTCCAGGGGCCGGCTGCCGTCGATGATCGTCGCACCGAGACGCCGATAGGCCGACTCGACCCGGGCGTTGTGCTCGAGCGCCGCCGCCAGTTCCTCCGGGTGCTTGCCGAAGGCGTTCGTCGTGCGGGTCAGCAGTCGTTCGCGCAGCGTCTCGTCGCCGATCACCACGCAGACCACGCGGTCGAAGAGATCCCAGACCTCTTCCTCGTTCTCGACATGTCCACAGAGGAACGCGGTCCGCTCCCGCGCCCTCGCCGCCAGGGCCTCGACCTTCGCACGACTGATCCGCCAGCCGAACCGATCGAGCCAGCCAGCCGGTGCCGGGTACGGAGGGTCGGCGACGACCTGCCCGCTCTCCCGGTCCACCCAGTGGTTGTAACCCTCCCAGTCGGCGTCGACTGCCAGCTGTCCCCTGCTCCGCAGCACCTCGCACACCGCCGACTTGCCCGCCCCGGCGGTGCCGGTCACCCACACCAACGGCACACGTGAAGGCTCCCACACATACGCTTGCGCTTATATACGCCACGGGTTATAAAGGTGGGGTGGACGTCTTCGAGGCCGTGGCCGAACCGAACCGCCGCCACCTGCTGGGCCTGCTCGCCGAGCGCGACCACACCGCGGGTGAGCTCGTCGACAGCCTGCCGGCGCTGACCCAGCCCGCCGTGTCCCGGCACCTCCGCATCCTGCGCGAGGTCGGACTGGTGGAGATGCGCCCGGACGGCCAGCGCCGCATCTACGCGCTGAAACCCGATGGCTTGCAACGCATCGACGACTGGATCACGCCGTACCGCCGCTACTGGCGCAACCACCTCGACGCACTGGAACAGCACCTGGAGAACCGATGAACGACCTCGGCACCGTGACCCTCGACGGCACCCACGCGATCCTCACGTTCCAGCGCAGGCTGCCGTTCCCGATCGCGGACGTCTGGGCCGCGATCACCGATCCCGCCGAACGCAAGGCGTGGCTGGGCACGACGCACATCGAGGACGGCCGGATCGTCATCGAGCCGGAGGACCCGCCCGCACCGCCGGAGACCAAGCGCGTCACCGGCCGCATCCTCACCTGGCAGCCGCCGGAGAACGGCCACGCGGTCTTCGAACACGAGTGGCAGCAACGGATCGTGGAGGACAGCGTGGTCCGCTACGAACTGCGCACCGACGGCGACGAGACGGTGCTGACGTTCACGCACCGCGGACTGTCCGAACGCAACGCGCTCGGCTTCGTGCCGGGCACGCACGCCTTCCTCGACCGGATGCGGGCTCACCTGGACGGGGCGGAGCTGCCGGACTGGGGCGAGCGCTACGCCGAGGTGGCGCCGCACTACCCGGCCTGGAAATGATCGGTGGGGAGTGCCGGAAAGGCACTCCCCACCGACTGAACTAGGCGGTCTGCGAAGGCTCCACCAACGCACGGAGCCGGGGAGGCATCCTCTTCTCCAACCCGTACGGTTCGAGGTGCGCCTGCAGCACGCCCGTGAACGCCCGCTCCACAGAAGCGGTGTCCCAGTTGTCGCTCTCCAGGATCGGCTGCTTGAAGTACGGCTGCCCCACGATGTGGAGCTGACGGCCGTTGCAGCGGATGACCTGCCCGGTGATGCCCTCGGCGCGGTCCGAGAGCAGGAACAGCACCAGCGGTGCCACCTTGCCCGGCGTGCGGTCGGCCGGAATGGCGCGCAGGGAACGTTCCGACTTCCACACCATCCGCGTGTGCGCGACCGGGCACACGGCGTTCACGCGGATGCCTTCGGCTTCCAGGTCGAGCGCCCACGAGTAGCTCAACGACGCCACGGCGCCCTTGGTCGCCGAATAGGTCGCGAGTTTGCGCTGGCCGAAGGAAGCGCCGGAAGAAATGTTGATGATGGAGCCGCCGCCGGTGGTGCGCATCGCCCGCATCGCGGCGATTCCGACATAGATGACGCCGAGGACGTTCACCTCGACGACGTGCTTGATCGTCTCGGGATCGTCTTCCCACGGGGCGGTCTCGTAGTTCAGTCCCGCGTTGTTCACGAGACCGTCGACCCGGCCGAATTCGTCGACGCACAGGTCGACGATCTTGGCAGCCTCGCTCGGGTCGGCGACCGTGTGGTTCGAGGCCACGGCTCGGCCGCCGTAGCCGCGGATGTGCTCCGCCACGCGTTCTGCCAGGTCACCGTCGTTGTCGTTGACCACCACCGACGCGCCGGCCAGGGCCGCGTGCATCGCGTAGGCCTCGCCGAGCCCTCGGCCCGCCCCCGTGATGACGACCGCTTTTCCGTCCAGGATCCCCATTGCACGCTCTCTTTCGCTCGGCGGCGGTTCCCCGGAACCCCCCTGTGGCTCTGTTCCCGCCTTCGACAAGCGTGCGGACGAACCGAAGCGGCGAAGAACATGTTTCGATGAGAAGTCGCTGCCGAGCGCCCAATGGCGACCCGAGTTCGGCCGGGCAGATGGCCCCGACTAATCAGCCCAGGAGAACCCGGGGCTTTAGTCCTAACCCGATCGAGTGACAAAAACGGGCCGCCTTCCCGCGCGGGGAAGACGGCCCGAGAAACGAGAATTCACCGTTCCGTGTAAGTCAGGTTCCTGCCGGTGGACGGGTCGAAGAGCTGGACCTTGTCCGTGTCGAACCAGATGTCCGCCGAGGCTCCCTCCACCGCGCCGGACGCCGACGACAACCGCGTCACGAGCGAGATGCCGTCACCCGGCACGTCGTCCGATCCCGCGTCCGCCGCCAGTTCCTGGAGCTCCGCCGACGCCGCCTGCTCGCCCGTGAGCGTGAAGTAGGCGTACTTGTCCGAGCCCATCGACTCCAGCACGTCCACCTGCGAGGTGAACCTGCCTCCCGAGGCCAGCGCGGAAGCGTCCAGGAGGGCAGCGTCCTCGAAGTGCTCCGGACGGATGCCCATGATCACCTCGCGGGGCGCGTCGGCACCCTCCAGCAGCTGCCGCACCCGGTCCGTCAGCGTGCAGTCGCCCAGCACCGACCGCAACGAGCCGTTCTCCAGCGTCGCCGGCACGAAGTTCATCGACGGCGAGCCGATGAAGCCCGCGACGAAGAGGTTGGCCGGGTGGTCGTAGAGGAACTGCGGTGCGCCGATCTGCTGCACGACACCGCCGCGCATGACGACGACCCGGTCACCGAGGGTCATCGCCTCGGTCTGGTCGTGCGTCACGTAGACGGTCGTCGTACCGAGCTGCTTCTGCAGGCGCGACACCGAGGTGCGCATCTGCACGCGCAGCTTGGCGTCCAAATTGGACAGCGGCTCGTCCATGAGGAACGCCTTGGGGCTGCGCACGATCGCGCGGCCCATCGCCACGCGCTGCCGCTGGCCACCGGACAGGTTGGACGGCTTGCGGTCGAGGTGTTGCGAGAGGTCCAGGATCTCGGCGGCCTCGCGCACCTTGCGCTCCACCGTCGCGTTGTCGACCTTGGCCAGCCGCAACGGGAAGGCCATGTTCTCCTTCACCGTCATGTGCGGGTAGAGCGCGTAGGACTGGAACACCATCGCGATGTCCCGGTCCTTGGGCGCCTTCTCGTTGACGCGCTGTCCGCCGATGCGCAGCTCGCCCTCGGTGATGTCCTCCAGGCCCGCGATCATGTTGAGGGTGGTGGACTTCCCGCAGCCGGACGGCCCGACCAGGATGACGAACTCGCCGTCGGCGATCTCGAGGTCGACCTCCTGCACGGCGAGCGCGCCGTCGGGATACCTCTTGCTCACCTTGTCCAGAACGATCTCTGCCATTGTCAGCTCACCCCTTGACGGCGCCGGAGGTCAGGCCGGCGACGATCCGGCGCTGGAAGAACAACACGAAGAGGATGATCGGGATGGTGATCACGACGGCGGCCGCCGCGATCGAGCCAGCCGGGTCCTCGAACTGCGAGCTGCCGGTGAAGAACGACAGCGCCACCGGCACGGTCCGCGACTGCTCGGTCGAGGTGAGCGAGATCGCGAACAGGAAGTCGTTCCAGCAGAAGATGAACACCAGGATCGCCGTCGTGAACACACCCGGTGCGGCCAGCGGCGCGATGACGCGGCGGAACGCCTGTCCCGGCGTCGCACCGTCCATCTTCGCCGCCTTCTCGAGCTCCCACGGGATCTCGCGGAAGAACGCCGACAGGGTGTAGATCGCGAGCGGCAGCGCGAACGTGATGTACGGCAGGATCAGGCCTGGCCACGTGTCGAACAGGCCGAGCGAGCGCTCGATCTCGAACAACGGCGACACCAGCGAGACCTGCGGGAACATCGCGATCAGCAGCGAGACGCCCACCAGCAGGTTCTTGCCGGGGAAGTCCAGCCTGGCGATGGCGTAGGCCGCCATCGTGCCGAACACCACGGCGATCGCCGTCGCGATGAGCGCGATGCCGATCGAGTTGATCAGCGCCCGCGTGAACTCGGTCGTGGAGAAGATGTTCTTGTAGTTCTCCAGGCTCCACTCGCGCGGGATGAAGTTGCCGTCCGCCAGGGTCTTGGACGACTTGAACGACAGCGACACGATCCACAGCACCGGGAACAGCGCGTAGATCACGACGACCGCGTTGAGCAGACCCCAGCCGACCTTCTTGCCGGTTGTCTCGGCTCCACCGATGCCAGCCATCAGCGCTTCCCCCCGTCGTCGCTGCCGGGAGCAGCGGTGCCGAAGAGCTTGATGAACACGAACGCGATGATCGCGACCATGATGAAGATCAGGACCGACATCGTCGATCCGATACCGAGGTTCAAGCCCTTGATGAGGTTGTTGTAGGTCAGCATCGACACCGACGACGTGCCCTGCGAGCCCGCGGTGAGCACGAAGAGGTTGTCGAAGATGCGGAACGCGTCGAGCGTGCGGAACAGCAGCGCCACCAGGATCGCCGGCTTCATGATCGGCACGGTGATCTTGATGAACCGCTGCCACGCGCTCGCACCGTCCATCGCGGCGGCCTTGAGCAGGTCGTCGGGGACGAGCGCCAGACCCGCCATCAGCAGCAGCGCCATGAACGGCGTGGTCTTCCAGATCTCGGCGAGACCCACGACCATCAGCGCCGGGATCTTCTCCGTGAGCACCGGCTCACTGCCGAGCGCCTCGGAGAGGTAACCGGTGCCCGGCGTCCAGGCGAAGCGCCAGGAGAACGCCGCCACGACCGTGACGATGCCGTACGGGATCAACGTCGTCGTCCGCACGATGCCGCGGCCGACCAGGGCACGGTGCATGATCAGCGCGAGGGCCATGCCCAGCACCAGCTCCACGGCGACCGTGACAACGGTCAGCAGGACCGTCACCCACACCGCGTTCCACCAGTACGGACTGCTGAGCACCGTGACGTAGTTGTCGAACCAGATCCACTCGGTGCGGTCCGGGAACTTCAGGTCGAACCGCTGCATCGACAGCAGCAGCGAGTAGAGGATCGGCCAGCCGGTCACCGCGATCATGGTGATCGCGGCCGGCGCGCAGAGCAGCCAGCCGAGCCTGCGCTCGGCCTTCTTGCCCTCGCTCAGCGCGGCTTTCTTCTTCGGCGCAACGGTTTCCGGTGACGTCTCCGTCGTCGCCGCACCCTCTGTCGTCGTCTGACTCACGGCAGCACCCCCTTTGAGTCGAGAGCGTTCTGCAGTTCCCTGCGCAGCCTGTCCGCCGTGGCCTGCGGGTCGATGCTCGCGGGCGGCGACAGGATCGTGGAGATGACCGTCGAGACGTTCTGGTAGGCGGGCGTGCGCGGCCGCACACTCGCGTTCTTCAGCGTCTCCTTGATGTCGTCGCGCATCGGGTACGCCTCGGCCATCTCCGGCTCGTCGTAGACGGCCTCGATGGTCGGCGGCACACCGTCCTTGAGCGCGGCGAGCTTCTGGCTTTCCGCGCTGCGCAAGCACAACACCGCGTCGAACGACTCGTCCGGGTGCGTGGTGTAGTTGCTGACGGCGTAGTTGATCCCACCGACGGTGACCTTCGCCTGGTCACCGCTCACCGTGGGATACGGCGCCCACTTGAAGTTCTTCGCGAAGTCCGGCTTCTTCTGCGCGGCCGCGTAGACGTAGGGCCAGTTGAGCTGGAACGCCGCGTTGCCACCCTCCATGGCGAGCCGCGCGTTGTCCTCCGCCGCGTTGGAGAAGGACGGGTCGATCGCCTTCGACGTGGCCAGCTTCTTCAACGCCGCCAACGCCTGCACGGCCTTCTCGTCGACGATCGCCTTGGTGCCGTTCTCGTCGAGGATGGTGCCGCCGTTGGAGTTGACGAGGGTGTTGTACAGCACGACGAGCCCCTCGTACTGCTTGCCCTGCCCCACGATCCGGCCGGGCTTCCCCTCCGCCACCAGCGCCTCGGCCATGGAGATCATCTCGTCCCACGTCTTCGGCGGCGTGGGCACCAGATCCGAGCGGTACCACAGGAGCTGGACGTTGGTGTTGTCCGGCGCTCCGTACAACTTGCCCTCGTAGGTCGCCGTGTCGAGCGGCGTCTGCAGCGTGCCGTTCTCCACCTGCGACTTGACCGAGCCGGTGAACTCCTTGATCCAGCCGGCTTTCGCGAGCTCCGCGGTCCACGTGACGTCGAGCCCGAGCACGTCCATGCTGTCGTCTTCTGCCGCGAGTCTGCGCACCATCTGCTCGCGCTGACCGTCCGCCTCGCGCGGCAGCTTGTTGTAGACGATCTTGTAGCGCCCACCGGCCTTCGCGTTGCAGTTGTCGACGATGGCCTGGAAGTTCTCCTGGGGATACTTGTAGACGTTGACGGTGATGCCCTGGCCGCCAGACCCGCACGCCGTGAGAGTTGTTGCCGCGAGCAATGCGGCCCCTGCCCCGACGGCGAGTCGATAGCGCCGTGTCGCACCCATCGGCCCTGCCTCCTTCCCGACTACACGGAGGAGCCAGACCGCTGCGCCCGGCACCTCGTCGTGCCACCGGCCGCACCGGGCGGACCGGTCAACCGAACCTAGGCCCGGTGATCAGCAGCCGCAACCAGCGGGAGCAACGATTCAGAACCAATGGGCGTCTTCGCGTCTCAATTGCCGGGGTTCACGGGCCGCATCGCGAGCTTCGCGAGCAGGTCACGGCCCTTTTCCGCCGACTTCGGGTGGCAGAGCACGTCATACCGCCCTGCGACCAGCTGGCTGGCCGACTGGAAGTCGCGCTTGCCCCGCGCCGACCCGTAGCCGACCGCCGCGAACACCAGCCCGAAGAACACACCGGTGATCAGACCGGTGAGCACCGGCCCGACCGTGACGCCGGGCTCGGGGCTGAAGAGGGTGAGCAGCAGGCCGACGAACAGACCGAACCAGGCCCCGCTCGCCGCACCCGTCGCCAGCACGCGCCCCCAGGTCAGCTTGCCCGTGACCCGTTCGACGAGCATGAGGTCGACGCCGACGATGGTGACGTCCTGCACCGGGAAGTCTTCCAACGCAAGGAAGTCGACGGCGCGCTGAGCTTCCTCGTACGTGGCGTACGAGCCGATCGGCCACCCCGTCGGCGGGGTGGGCAGGCGGGGCGGGACACCGGGCCGGTTCGGGTTGGCGAACGGACTCGTCACAGGGACCACCTCTGTCGGACGCGCTGATCGTTCCATCCTGCCAGTGCCAGGTCCGGAGTGCTGAGACGCCTACGGGTGTTTTGCCGGGTTCAGCGCACTCAGCCGGGGAACGCGAGCTCGAACCGGTGCGCGAACGCCCGGTAGGACCGCGCGTGGACGTCGTGGACGTCCGCCACCCGCTCCCGCTCCTTCTTCAGCACCTCGGCGGCCGCTCCGGCGTTCCCGTTCAGCACGTGGATGATCGCCAGCTTCCGCGCGCGTTCGAAGTCGAGCAGCGTCTCGGGCTTCGCGGTGAGCTCCTTGGACAACGTCTCCCACCTGGCGTACTTGTCGATGTACGGCACGCCGTGCTTCAGGAATGCGCTCACCAGCGACGAAGCCACCGCCGCGTGGTCGCCGCCCGGCTCGAACGTCCACTTCCAGACCGGCTTCTCCCCCATCAGGGCGCCCAGGGGCAGCGACAGGAGGGGCGTGCCGGGGATGCCCACGCCCAGCGCGCGGCAGACTTCGTCGTACCGGCGGAAGCAGACGCCGACCAGTGGCGTGAGGTCGACCGAGCCCGCGACACCGAACCCGAGCCAGCCGGAACAGCCGTCCGCCCGGTCCTCGAGCCAGACGTGGCCGCGGCGGGCGAAGCCGGTCGGGCGCAGGGCGGTGTCCACGGCTACCAGCACGTCGGTTTTGGGACTCATGCCCTCAGTGCAACACCGGCCGCAAGAACTTGACCAGTTCGTTCAGCGCATCGGGTGGCACGTCGTCGAGGTGCTCGGTGAGCTGCAGGAGGATGCGTCCGCCGCCGAGGTCCTCGACCGCGTGGCACGGCGCAGAAGCGCAAACCTGTTGCACGCCACCCAAAGCGGCCACCTGGCGTGGCCCCAGCAACGTCGCCCAGTGTGGACCGCGGGCCACTTCCGCTGCCGTGAAAAGGGATTCGTCGAGGCCCACCCCCGCGGCGACCTCGTGCGCGGTTCGGACGCCGACCCGGTCCAAGGTGATCCAGCCGCCGCAGGCCCGCGCCAGGGTCGCGCCCGAGCGGAAGGCGGCGAGCCACTTCTGTTGCACCACATGGGAAATCCAGCCACCGAACAACGAGCGGGCGGCGGTGACCACGATCTGGTGCGGGAAGGAGGGGTCGTCCTTCAGCAGGATTTCCGCGCACCAGCCGCCGTCGACGAGGGGCAGGCCCTGCGAGTCGAGCTGGACGAGCTGCACGCGCAGGAACGAAGGCAAATCCGACAGTGCGGCAGACCACGACTGAAGAGTGAAGTCACCCGAAGAGAGCAGCAGGCGGGCGTAACCCGGTGGGCCCCAAGGCGTTGTATCGGACGGTTGGTAGCCGCGGGCGACGGCGACCAGTTCGGAGACGGAGGCCGGGCAGAGGGGCGCCAACAGGTCGGTGAAGACGTCGCCGAACCAGGTGGCCAGCGCGGGACGGTCGACGACGGAGAACGTGTCCAGCTCCATGCGGACGACGTGCGGCGGCGACACAGGTCTCGGAAGCGTCAGATCCGTGCTCAAAGTGAGCGAACCCTATGGCCGGCACGGAAAAAACGTTAGGGGCCACTCTCGTGAAAGAATGACCCCTAACGGACGAACTTCTAGCCGCGCGACTGGTACTCGCGCAGCAGGCCGCGCGAGATGATCGTCTTCTGGATCTCCGAGGTGCCCTCACCGATCAGCAGGAACGGGGCCTCGCGCATCAGGCGCTCGATCTCGTACTCCTTGGAGTAGCCGTAGCCGCCGTGGATGCGGAACGCCTCCTGCGTGACCTCGGCGCAGTACTCGGACGC
This sequence comes from Lentzea flava, assembly GCF_014648475.1. Lineage (GTDB taxonomy): Bacteria > Actinomycetota > Actinomycetes > Mycobacteriales > Pseudonocardiaceae > Lentzea > Lentzea flava. The sequence continues at coordinate 41,075 of NZ_BMRE01000056.1, forward strand.
GATGAGCTTGGCCATGCCGGCCTCGACGTCGTTGCGCTGACCAGAGTCCTTCAGGCGGGCGGCGTTGACCATCATCAGGTGCGCCGCCTCGACCTTGGTGGCCATCTCGGCGAGCTTGAAGGCGATGGCCTGGTGCTCGACGATCGGCTTGCCGAACGTCTTGCGCTGCTGGGAGTACTCGATGGCCAGCTCGAAGGCGCGGATCGCGATGCCGCACGCGCGGGCGGCCACGTTCACGCGGCCCACCTCGACGCCGTCCATCATGTGGCGGAAGCCCTGGCCGGAGACGCCGCCGAGGATCTGGTCGGCCGCGATCTCGAAGCCGTCGAACACCATCTCCGTGGTGTCGACGCCCTTGTAGCCCATCTTGTCGATCTTGCCGGGGATCGTGAGGCCCGGCAGGACCTCGCCGTAGCCCTCGGGCTTCTCCACCAGGAACGTGGTGAGGTTCTGGTGCGGCTTCTCGGCGCCCTCGTCCGTCTTCACCAGCACCGCGGTGAGGTTCGACGTGCCGCCGTTCGTCAGCCACATCTTCTGGCCGCTGATGGAGTACCCGTCACCGGACTTGGTCGCGCGGGTGCGGATCGCCGCGACGTCGGACCCCAGCTCCGGCTCGGACATGGAGAACGAGCCGCGCACCTCACCGGCGGCCATGCGCGGGAGGTACTTCTCCTTCTGCTCCTGCGTGCCGTGCTGCTTGAGCATGTGCGCCACGATGAAGTGGGTGTTGATGACACCGGAGACGCTCATCCAGCCGCGCGCGATCTGCTCGACGACCAGCGCGTAGGTGAGCAGCGACTCGCCGAGGCCGCCGTACTCCTCCGGAATCGTCAGGCCGAAGAGGCCCATCTCCTTCATGCCCTCGACGATGTCTGTGGGGTACGTGTCGCCGTGCTCCAGCGTCTGGGCGTGCGGAATGATCTCCTTGTCCACGAACGTGCGAACGGTCGCGAGGATTTCTTCCTGGATGTCCGTGAGACCCGCGGTCTGGGCGAGGCGCGCCATCGCACTTCCCTTCCGAAGCAAGAGTTACCGGCGAGTATGGACCGGTTAACGCTCGTTTGCGACCGCGTTGTGCTCTCCGCAACACAGTCACACCCGCTGTACCGAGACAGCATCCCTGACTGGTGGAATCGCGCACTCACACGCGACGAACTGCGCCGACGAACCCTAAGATCCCGGCTCACCACTTTCTAGGGGGACCGCGATGACGTACGACCCGTACAACCCGAAGCAGCCGGGTGATCCATACGGCCAGCCCTACGGCCAGCAGCCGATGTACGGGCAGCAGCCGATGTACGGCGGCTACGGCTACCAGCCGCCCAAGCCGCAGACGAACGCGATCCTCGCGCTGGTGCTGTCGCTGGTGGGCTTCGCGACCTGCGGCGTGACGGCCATCGTCGGCGTCGTCTTCGGCCACATCGCGATGGGACGGATCAAGCGGGGCGAGGAGGACGGCCGCGGCATGGCGCTCGCGGGCGTGATCATCGGTTACGTCGTCATCGCCGGCTGGCTGCTGTACCTGGCGATCGTCATCATCGCGATCATCGCGGCGGCGAACCAAGGTATTCGGTAGCGAGGCTCAGCTCGCGAGGACGATCTCCAGGGAGTCGCCGCAGTGGCGGCACACGTCGGCGAACACGTGGACGTCGGCATCGCATCCCGGGCAGCTGCGGAAGCTGCGCTCGAGCAGGTCGTCTTCGCGGCGCTTGAAGAGCCGCAACCGTCTGCTCGCCTTACCGTTACTCGAACGTGACATGCCCACGAGCATGCACCCCACCGGGGGGCCGATCGCAAACCTCGGTGACGGATTGTGCGCCACTTCACCCGTTTTGAACGCAACCTGTGACGGTCGAACACGTCCAGTGATTGTCGGGGTGAAGTAGCGCACAATCCGTAACGAACCTCAGTCCTCCGGCGGAGTCCAGACGTTCGACCGCGACATGCCGGCGGCACGGCCCTTGCCGGAGATCACCAGAGCCATCTTGCGCGACGCCTCGTCGATCATCTCGTCGCCGAGCATCACCGCGCCGCGCTTACCCCCGGCCTCGGACGTGTAGTACTCGTACGCGTCGAGGATGTTCTCGGCGTGGTCGTAGTCCTCCTGCTTCGGGCTGAAGACCTCGTTGGCCGCCTCGATCTGGCCGGGGTGCAGCACCCACTTGCCGTCGAAGCCCAGCGCCGCGGAACGACCGGCGACGCGCTTGTAGCCCTCGACGTCGCGGATCTGCAGGTAGGGGCCGTCGATGGCCTGCTTGTCGTGGGCCCGCGCGGCCATCAGGATCCGCATCAGGATGTAGTGGTAGGCGTCGCCGACGTCGTAGCCGGGCGGCTGCTCACCGACGACCAGCGACTTCATGTTGATCGACGCCATGAAGTCCGCGGGGCCGAAGATGATCGTCTCGACGCGCGGGGACGCGGTGGCGATCGCGTTGACGTTGTTCAGGCCGAGGGCGTTCTCGATCTGCGCCTCGATGCCGATCTTGCCGACCTCGTAGCCCATCGTCTTCTCGATCTGCGTGATCAGGAAGTCGAGCGCGACGATCTGCTCCGGCGTCTGGACCTTCGGCAGCATGATGCAGTCGAGGTTCGCACCCGCGCCCTCGACGACCTCGGTGACGTCGCGGTAGGTCCACTCCGTCGTCCAGTCGTTCACGCGCACGACGCGAGCCTTGTCGCCCCAGCCGCCCTCGTTCAGCGAGGCGACGATGGTCTTGCGGGCGTCGGGCTTGGCCAGCGGCGCACAGGCGTCTTCCAGGTCCAGGAACACCTGGTCCGCCGGCAGCGTGCGCGCCTTGTCGATCATCTTCTGGCTCGAGCCGGGGACCGCCAGACACGAGCGACGGGGACGCTGCTGGTCGACCACTGGAGTACCTCCTCGTACCGGCCGGTAACTATCTGCGCCACAGTGGCACGGGTCGCGTTCGGGCGCATATTCGCTGAGTCCCGTTTCACAAAGCCTGGCAGGCTGAACCGGTGGAGATCACTCGAGTACTGGACGCGGCGCTGCGCAAAGCGGCGGCCGTGTGGATCACCTCGCCCGGCCACGAACCTCGTCTCGTGCACGCGCACTGGCGTGACGACGCGCTGTGGGTCATCACCGGCGGCACCGAACAAGAGGTGCCTGGTCTGACTCAGGGAGCCCAGGTCACCGTCACCGTGCGCTCCCCCAGCACGCACTCGCACCTCATCGACGCCACCGCGACCGCGCACCTCACCGAACCCGACGAGGAGACGACGCAGGCGTTGCGGACGGCCCGCCTCAACACCAAACCGGAGTGGGAAGCGGTGTACCGCCTGGAGTTCAGCGCATGATCACCGTTCCGGAAGGCTTCGGTCTCTATCTCGGCGACAGAGCTGACGAGTGGGTGGCCTCCCTGCCGAAACTCGCCACGAAGGCGTGCTCCCGCTGGCAGCTCACCCCCGACGGGGCGGTGATGAACGGGTACTGCGCCGTCGTGTTGCCGGTCCGCCGAGCCGACGGGCACCCGGCCGTGCTCAAGATCACCTGGGTTGGCGAGGAAACCGAGAACGAACCACTGGCGCTGAGGCTCTACGACGGCGACGGCGTGGTGCGGCTACTCGATCACGACGAGGAGCTCGGCGCGCTGCTGCTCGAACGCCTCGACCACACGCGCACGCTGAACCACGAGCCGATCGAGACGGCTGTCGACGTGATCGGCTCGCTGCTGCGGCGTCATCGCGAGCTGAAGGCACCCGCGGAGATCCGCAGGTTCGAGGGCGACCTCGACGACCACCCGGCGGTGCCTCGCCGGATGCTCGACGCCGCACGTGAGATCGGCGACACCAGGTCGATGGGCACCACGCTCGTCAACGAGGACCTGCACTACGAGAACGTGCTGCGCGGCGACCGCGAACCGTGGTTGATGATCGACCCGAAGCCGCTGTCCGGTGACCGCGAGTACTGCATGATTCCGTTGCTGTGGAACAGGTTCGACGAGCTGGACGGCCGCAAGGGGATCACCGACAGGTTCCTCGCGCTGTGCGACGCCGGTGAGCTCGACGTCGCCAAGGCGCGTGACTGGACGTTCTACCGCGCCGTCGCGAACTGGATCTGGGCGCTCGAAGAGGACTTGGCGGACTTGGCGGACAAGTGCGCAGAGATCGCCGGGTGGGCCGCCAGAACCTGATCTAGCCTGGTCATGTGGTGGCTGTGAACCGGGTGTACATCGCTCAGCTGGCCGGACTTCCCGTCTTCGGCCCCGACGGCGAACCGATCGGCAAGGCCCGCGACGTCGTGATCAGTCTCCGGATCGACCGCCAGCCGCCGCGGGTGCTCGGCATGGTCGTGGAACTGGTGACCCGCCGGCGCATCTTCGTGCCGATGCTGCGGCTCACCTCGATCGAGCCGAACGCGGTCACGCTCGCGACCGGATCGGTGAACCTGCGGCCGTTCCACCAGCGCGTCAACGAGGTGATGGTGATCGGCGAGCTGCTCGACGCCAAGATCCAGCTCGCCGACGGCAGCACGGCGATCGTCGTGGACGCCGCGATGGAGCTCACCCGCACCCGCGACTGGCGGGTGGTGAAGGTGGCAGCCCGGCAGCGCACCGGCAGGTTCGGTTTCAAGGGCCCGACGCAGGTCTTCCGCTGGGAGGACGTCGGCGGCCTGAGCGTCAACGAGATCGCGGGCCAGCCGCAGGGCGCCCAGCAGCTCGTCGCGGTGTTCGAGGGCATGCGCGCGGCGGACGTGGCTCATGCGCTGCACGAACTGCCGCCCAAGCGGCGCCACGAGGTGGCGGACGCGCTGGACGACGAGCGGCTCGCCGACGTCATCGAAGAACTGTCCGAAGAGGACCAGAAGGACATCCTGTCTCACCTGGACGAGGAACGCGCCGCGGACATCCTGGAGGCGATGAACCCGGACGACGCGGCCGACCTGCTGGGCGAGCTGTCCGAGGGCACCAAGGACCGGTTGCTGGAGCTGATGGAACCCGAGGAGTCCGAACCGGTCCGGCGGTTGCTCGAGTACTCGTTCGACACCGCCGGTGGTCTGATGACGCCGGAGCCGATCATCCTCACGCCGGACGCGACGATCGCGGAGGCGTTGGCACGAGTGCGAAATCCCGATCTGACGCCCGCACTGGCATCGATGGTCTTCGTGTGCCGCTCGCCCTCGGCCACCCCGACCGGCCGCTACCTCGGCTGCGTCCACATCCAGCGGCTGCTGCGCGAACCGCCGTCCGATCTGGTCGCCGGCGTGCTCGACACCTCACTGGTGCGGCTGCCGCCGTCGGCCTCGCTGAGCGATGTCACCCGCTACTTCGCCACCTACAACCTGGTGTGCGCCCCGGTCACCGACGAGGACGAGCACCTGCTCGGCGCGGTGACCGTCGACGACGTGCTGGACCACCTGCTGCCGGACAACTGGCGCGAGACGGGACTGAGCCATGCCTGAACTGCTGCCGCGGCGCAGACTCGACCAGCCGCGCGAGCCGCGTGGCCTCCGCTTCTCGATCGACCCCGAGGCGTTCGGCCAGTTCTCCGAACGGCTCGCGCGGTTCCTGGGGACCGGCAAGTTCCTGTTCTGGCAGACGCTGATCGTCGTCGCGTGGATCGCGCTGAACCTGTTCGCCGTGACCCTGCAGTGGGACCCGTACCCGTTCATCCTGCTGAACCTGGCGTTCTCGACGCAGGCCGCCTACGCCGCGCCGTTGATCCTGCTCGCGCAGAACCGGCAGGACGACCGGGACCGGGTGTCGCTGGAGGAGGACCGGGCGCGGGCGGCGCAGACCAAGGCGGACACCGAGTTCCTCGCCCGTGAGCTGGCGGCGTTGCGGCTCGCGGTGGGTGAGGTGGCGACGCGCGACTTCATCCGCAGTGAGCTGGAGAAGCTGGTGAAGGAGCAGAACAACCAGCGGAAGGTCAGACCGTGACGGTCGAGGAGTTCCGCGACGTCGTGGGGTTGTGGCACGTCGACCGGCGATCGGCCGCCGACGTCGTCCGGGCGGCGTGCGATCTGCTCGTGGCGGGCGTGGACGGCCCGGCGATGTCCCGGCTCGCCGCGGCGTCGGTGCGGACCGCTGACGACGAGGTTCCGCTTCTGCTGGAGGACGCGATGACCGAGGTCGGTCTGGAGCACCACCACCTCGGCTCGGACGGCGGGTTGGAAGCCGGCGTGCGGGCGATGGCGAGGCTGACGCTCGCCGGTGAGCTCTCGCCGCGGGAGCTGGCCAGGTGGGCGCATCGCTGGTGTGGTCACGACCGGCTGGAGCTGGCGGACGGACTGGCGCTGCTCGACGACGTCTACGACGAACGCGAGCTGGCCGGTCTGACCGAAGAGGACGTCGACGAGGAGGTGCTGGCGGAGGTGCGCCGGATCACGGCCTGACCTGTCCGCTCGCGACCAGGTCCGCCAGCACCTCGTGGATCGCGGGCGCCGTCTCGACGTGCTCGCGGTACTCGTCGCGCGTCACGTACGTCAGCTCGGCGATCTCGCTCGTCGGTTGCGGCGTGCCCAGCAACGAGGCCGTGAAACAGGTCATGTCGACCATCGCACCCTCGCCCTCCCCGTACGCCGGGGCGACGTAGCGCTTCAACACCGACGGCCGCTCCAGCTCGATCCCGAGCTCCTCCCGCACCTCCCGGCGCAGGGCGTCGGACGGGGCCTCGCCCGGCTCGATCTTGCCGCCGGGGAGGTAGAAGGCCTTCTTGTTGCGTGAGCGCACAACGAGGAGGCGGCCGGCCTCGACGTGCACAAGACCCACCACGGTGATCACGGATACACGTCGTCCGCTGCCAGGCGGTCGCAGGTGCGGCCGAAGGCCTCGAGCTCACCGGGCCCGAAGCTCTCCCCGAAGTGTTCGGCGACTCCCGCGAGGTGGGTGGCGGACGCGCTGCGCAGGCGTTCGGCACCGAGCGGTGTGAGCACGGCCACGATGCCGCGTCCATCACCGTCGGCGCGTTCCCGCCCGACCAGGCCCGCACGTTCCAGACGGTCCACCAGGCGGGTCACGCCAGAGCGGGACAGCAGGACGGCGTCGGCCAGTTCGGTCATGCGCATGCGCATGGAAGGCGTCTCGGCCAGTTGAACCAGCACGTCGTACGCCGCGAGCGAAAGGCGCTGCTCAGCAATCAGTTCGGCCTCGAGGACCCTCGTGATCCGTGCATGCGCGCGGAGGAACGATCGCCACACCCCTAGCTCGACACGGGTGGGCAACCGGGAACTACCCGATTCCGGCACGGACGTCGATGTTACGGACAGCTGCGGCCCCGCTACGACCTGGCCCTGTGGTCAAAAGTGACCGGCCGGTAGGACAGGTGTGAACCGGACGTAGCATGGCTGGGTGACCACCACGCAGCCCCTCCCCACCGTCGAGGACGTCCGCAAGGCGCTCGCCGGTGTGCAGGACCCCGAGATCCGCCGCCCGATCACCGAGATCGGCATGGTCAAGGACGTCGAGGTGGGCTCGGACGGCGCTGTGGTCGTCGGGGTGTACCTGACGGTCGCGGGCTGCCCGATGCGCGACAAGATCACCAAGGACGTCACCGCGGCCGTAGAGGCGCTCGACGGCGTCTCGTCCGTGCGCGTCGACCTCGACGTGATGAGCGATGCCCAGCGCACCGAGCTGCGCAAGACGTTGCGCGGCGGCACCGAGGAGCCGGTCATCCCGTTCGCCCAGCCGGGCTCGCTGACGCGCGTGTACTGCGTCGCGTCCGGCAAGGGCGGGGTCGGCAAGTCCTCGGTGACCGTGAACCTGGCCGTGGCGATGGCCGAGCGCGGCCTGTCGGTCGGCATCGTGGACGCGGACATCTACGGCCACTCGATCCCGCGCATGCTCGGTGCCGACGGCAAGCCCACCCAGGTCGAAAAGATGATCATGCCGCCGCAGGCGCACGACGTGAAGGTCATCTCGATCGGCATGTTCACGCCGGGCAACACCCCGGTCGTGTGGCGCGGCCCGATGCTGCACAGGGCCCTGCAGCAGTTCCTCGCGGACGTGTTCTGGGGCGACCTCGACGTGCTGCTGCTCGACCTGCCGCCCGGCACCGGCGACGTGGCCATCTCGGTGGCGCAGCTCGTGCCGAACGCCGAGATCCTGGTCGTGACGACGCCGCAGCAGGCAGCCGCCGAGGTGGCGGAGCGGGCGGGATCGATCGCCCTGCAGACGCGTCAGCGCGTCGCGGGCGTCATCGAGAACATGTCGTACTTCGAGATGCCGGACGGTTCACGCGCGGAGATCTTCGGCGCGGGTGGCGGTCAGGCCGTCGCGGAGTCGCTGACCACCACCATCGGCTCCGAGGTGCCGTTGCTCGGCCAGGTCCCGCTGGACCCGCGGCTGCGCGAGAACGGCGACACGGGCACCCCGATCGTGCAGGCCGTGCCGGACTCGGCAGCGGCTCAGGTGCTCTCGGACGTCGCCAAGAAGCTGACCGTGAAGTCGCGCGGCCTGGCGGGCCGTCTGCTGAACGTCTCCCCCGCCGGCCGGTAGCTGGAAACGATGAACGGCGCTTTTGTGCACCTGAGCCCGGATCCACCGATGAGTTAGTGGTTCG
>NZ_BMRE01000057.1 GCF_014648475.1 Lentzea flava
GCCAAGGACTGCTCGGCTGCGCCATCGCTTGGGGCTCGGCTCCGCCTTCGCTGGCCTCGCCTTCGGCTTCGGCTTGTCGCGTCAGGGATGGATGGCGCGGCGGATCTCTTCTGCCAGTTCGTGGTTGCCTGCGGCGATGAACTTGCGGCGGGTGCTCATGGTCTTGTTGATTTCGGGGAGGCTGTTCAGGCCGTGGTCCAGAGGGATAGGGCGACCTTCTAGGTCGATGGTGACGCCTCCTGCAGCGTGCAGGATGTAGTGGCCTGGAGAGAGATCCCACACGGCGAAGCCTTTGGCGAACTCCACCGTCGCGTCGGTGAACCCTGCGGCGACGTGGCAGAGGCTGACGGACCCGAAGTCGACGCCGATGCGGCCCTTGCTCTTGCCGTTGTCTGCTGGTGCGGCGAGGGCGTCGAGGAACTGTTGCTGGCCTGCAAGAGGCTGAAATCGCTCGGCGGGGCGCATGAGGTAGTTGGTGACCAGCGCCTCCGGTAGATGGGCGTGCGAGGGTCGGTTCAACGGGTGTTGCTCGCCGTCCGCGGTGATCGCGAACGCGTGATCGTCGCCGTTGTCGTCGCGTGCTGCGATGTAGAGCTGCACATGATGGAAGATGTCGCCTACGACAGCCAGGATCGGTCGTTTCAGGGATCGTGAGTAGATCATGATGTGGGTGTAGCCGTGCAACGCTCGTACTGCGAGCTCGCTGGTGTCCAGCGGATCGACCAGCACGCACAGATCCGGTTCCTGGTCCGGTCCGACGATCTGGGGGTCCGCTTCCTCTGACGCGTAGATGAACGAGGGAAGCACCTCGGTCAGCAAGTCCTTGTAGCGCCGGTGCATCCACAGGTCGTGGTCGGACAGGAAGTTGTCGTGGTGGCGCAGGTTCACGTTTTCTGCGCGCTGACCGGTCAGTGCTGCCTGCACGAGGCGCGGCCGGATCTCGTTCATCATGCCGGTGACCAGGTCGGCGATGCGCAGCGCCAGCTCCGGGATCGGGCTATCGGTGGTCATGTGGTGGGTCGCCCTTTGCTGTCTATCGCAACTCTAGAGGTGGCTCGATGCCGGGTGGGCTCATGGTTGCGGCGATGAAGATCGCCTCGAAGTTCGCGGCGCGCATGATCTTCGCGCCGGTCAGGTCGTCGAAGCCGGAGACCTCGAGATTTCGGTCTTTGGTCATTGCACCGAAGACCGCGAAGTAGAGCTCTGCCTTCGGGTAGCGGGTGCGCAGTTGCCGGGCGATGTAGCCGATGACGTCAGCGTGCTTGACCTCGAAATCGCAGATGATGATCGTGGACGCTTCGGCGGCTTCTGGGTAGAACGAGTTGACGTCCAGCTCTATGCCGTCGCGGACCTTGTTGCAGCGCAGGTAGCCGATGGGGCAGCGGGAGAAACGCGACGAGGCGAGGAAGGTCGCCATCACCAGGCCGGCTTCGTTGATTCCGAAGCAGATGTCGGCATCGAGTCGTCTGCCGAGATTCTTGATCTGCAGCGACAGGCGTTCCACGCCGTAGCCGAAGGTGTCCCAGGTCAGATCCAGCAGTTGTCCCGGCTGGGGGTTGGGCAAGCTGAAGACGCAGATGTCCGGGTTGCCGTGTTCGACGGTGGGCACCGTCAGTGTGAATTCGGGGCCTACCTGTGCTGGTGCTTTGTGGGAGCTGGCAATGCGAACGGGCGTGACGGTGGTGTTCCGTGATGCGTCCGTTGCGGGACGTCTGTCTACTGTGTACTGCTTGAGGGCGAGTTGGTCCTCGGCTCCGAGTCGTTCGTACGCTTCGGCGATCAATTCGATGGGGCTGATGTTCTCGTCGGCGACCCCCAGCGGTCCTCGGCCGTAGGCGGCGCACAAGATGAGCAGTGCTGATATCGACGGAGGCGAGCCCTGTCCGCGGCTGCGCGCCCAGGTCTCCCAAGCGTTGATCGTGGTGCCGCCCAGACTGGTCTGATTCCCGGTGACCTCGTTGTAGCGGACTGCTGCTTGATCTTGCGACAAGCCCGCCGCGTATCGATGAGCCTGCAAGCTCGGTACATCCGGATGTCTCGCAGCCAGTTCCGCTGCCGCGAGCTTCACCGAACCCAGCTCGGACCACAGGCGCCTGCCTTGGGCGGCCAGTTCGCGGCCTCGTGCTTGCGGGCTCACGTGCTTGTTCCCACGCGTGTGCCCTTGCGGTGAGCTGGACGAAGTGACCACGGGTGCCCCTCGATCCGAGGATCGGCAACTACACTGGGCATCTTACCCATCACAGTGGGCAACCTTGGTTGCTCGGTCATCGTCGCAGGTCAGCGCACCCACCAATCCGTTTGTTGTCGGTCCGCGGTACAGGTGTCAGAAGCCCTCTCAACTGCGACGGTGTTGCTCACCAACTGATCGTGTTCCTGGGTGAGGAAGAAGTGCATGGCGCCACAGTGGATGCGCGTCGTTCCCTACGTCACGGCTTGGAGCGCCGAACAGAACTTGCCGTACGAGTTGGTAGAACGCCCTGGTTGCGGCGTGGGCTACGCGGACGAGTTGTTGACCGATCGAGATTCCCGTGGAGTGTTGTGGCATCGAGTTGCGGTGCGCCGGCAGGTCGGACGACCGGAGTTCGGCAGGGTTCATCCGTTGCGTCAACGGCGCGCCATGCTCAGGTTGTTGTGTCAGGTCTGTGCCGGTCCTGCCGATCAGACGGAGGACGGCGTCCTCTGGCTGCTGCGGGACTACCAGGATGACTGGCCGGGCTGGCCGGAAGGCATGGCTTCGGTCGAACCGCCTGTCTGCGTGCCTTGTTTCGCGATCTCGCTGAAGCTCTGTCCTGCGCTACGGCGTGGCGCTGTGGCTGTCCGGGTTCGTGAGTTCCCGATCGCGGGCGTACGGGGTGCGGTCTACCGGAATGGAGTGCCCGCTCCCGTTGCAGTCGCAGCGGCCAACGTGTCCTACGACGACCCCGTTGTTCGCCGGGTTGTGGCCACTGCCCTTGTTCGTGAGCTTCGGGGCTGCACCTTGGTTCCAGTCGCGGAACTCACCGGTACTCGCGTCTCCATGAACGGATCGAAAGTGTGAGAGGAGGGGAGATGGACGAGTTCGCGCACGTGTTCACCGGTCCTTTCGTACTCGAAGTGATCAGCGAGTACACGAAGGAGGCAGGTAGTTCCGACACCAGCGACGAGTACGACGAGATGTGATCAACCGCTTGGGGTGGCGGCCGTTCTGCGTCGCCGCCCTCGGCGCTGCAACGGAGGTGCGCAGTGTTGGACTTCCGGCTCGACCTGTCCACATCGGATCTGAGGTGGCGCAAGGGCGACGGCCGTTGGATGTGTGGCCCGAGTTGGATCAAGCCGTTCGAGCATCCGCTGCTGGAGCAGTTCGCTGTCACGAACGGCGGGTCGACGCTGTTGATCACACGAGAGCGTCAGGCGTCGGCTCTGGCCGTGCCTTTGTCGGATGACGTGGAGTTCGTTGACCCACCGACTTATGAGAAGTATCGGTCGGAGATGCGGACGTGGCCGCTGGAGTCCCTGGTTGTGGAGCATCATCACGATGAGGGCACCTTCTGCGTTCGAGCGGGTCAGTGGGGAAGTGCTCCGGTGTACCTGGTTGAGGTGGGGCAGCAACTCCGCGGAGCGTGGTCCCTGCCTGAACTTCGGCCCTACGTGCGAGCCGATCGATTGAATGCGTTGGAGGTGACGCGAGGACTCACGTACCGCTTGCGGTACAGCCGTGAGACGCCTTTCGAAGGTGTCTTTCAGCTCACCGAACGCGCGGAGGCGGAGTACACGCGAGTCCTTGGTCTGCGGATGAGGTACCCGGAACCTGCGAAGCACGCACTGCCCCGAGACATCCGGGAGGACGTCGACCTCGTCGACGTTTTCGAGCAGGAGCTGGAGCGGGCTGTCTCCGCGTGGCCCTTCGTCTCCCGGGAAACCGCCGTCGAGTTGTCCGGCGGTCTTGATTCCGCGAACGTGGCGATGACGTTGGCGGCTCTCGGTCACCGTGATGTCCTGGCCTACGCGCTGATCTTCGGCGGCGACATCGGGCGGCAGCAGTCGAGGCGTCGTCGCGAGATGATCGAGCACTGCGGCTTCCAGGACTTGCGGGTCGATGCGCTGGACCACCCACCGCTGCGGCCGTTCGGGGCGAGGGCGAGCGGAGAGCCGCTGCATCCGCTCGCTCAGCCGTACCACGAAGGACTGGAACACATCCTCGAACTCGCTCGTGGTCGCGGAGTCACGACAGTGTTCACGGGCGATGGTGGTGATCAGCTCTTCAGCTTGCGTGAGGCCGAGTGGGCGGCGTTGGGAACTCGTCCTGGCCGCAACAACCCCCATCGACCTCTGCCCACCTGGCTCGGCGAGCGCACCCTCGAGCAGCTGGAGGCAGTGGACTCGAACCTGGCTCCCGCCACTGTCCTCAACCCTTCCGCGTTGTTGGGCTTCGCGTCACGCACGCCGCAGTACATGGCAGCCGGGATGTGGCAGGTTTCGCCTCTCTGCTCGCCCCGGCTGGCTGCCTTCTGCGAGCAACTGCCCGTCGAATGGCGGATGCGCAAGCACCTGGCTCGCGAACGACTGCGACGGCTGGCATTCTCGGCCGATGTGGTCAACCCACCCCTTCGGGAGAACTTCACGCACGTGATGGAGTACGCGCTTGCCGAGTTCGGCATGTCCTTGCTGAAGCAGCGACTACATCACTCGATCTTGGTTGATCTCGGATATGTCGACGGGAACGAGCTGCGTGCCGTTCATGACCGAATCGCCGATGGTGGTGAGATGGACCTTTCCATCTTCGCCTTTCTCCGGATGGAGCTCGGCGTGCGAAGCATGGTGTCGTGATGTCCGGGGCGGGCGTGTTCGAGATGAGGCCTGGCAGAGAGGCCGATCGCCCGGCCGCAGCCGAGATGATCAGATCGCGAGCGGTGTGGATGCGCGAGCGGGGACAGCGCTGGCAGTCCTGGCACGCGAGGGCGGGTCAGTTGGCCGAGCAGATCGGTACAGGTCGTTGGCCGGTCTTCGTCCTGACCAAGGACCACCGGATCGTCGGCATGACAACGGCCACCTTCACGGTGCCGCATCTGGGGTGGGCTGAAGACGAGATCGCTGAACCATCTGTCTTCCTGCAGACCACTGTCACCGATCCATCATTCGCCGGAGCCGGGCTCGGCGTGTTGATTGCCTATTGGGCGCTCGACTATGCCGCGGTGAACGGGAAGCGGTGGACCCGGCGGGGTGTTCTGACGGTCGGCGAGGACAATCTCGGGCTCGTGCGGTACTACCAGTCGCAGGGTTGGCGGGTCGTCCGTGCACTCTCCCACCCGCACAAGCCAGGCGTGACTGTCTGGTCCCTGCAACGCCCAGCCGTGCCTCAGCACGAACTACGTGAGCTGGTGCGGTGGCAGCGTGAGCCTGTCAGAGAGTGACCGAGTCCCCTGTGGTGGCCGGCTGCTTTGTATCGGCGTGGGGCGGCTTCTGTGTTGTATCTGCCGATCCTGGCCGGTTTGTAAGAGGTAGCGTCGGCGGTCCGCTTCCTCTGACGCGCAGATGAACGAGGGGAGCACCTCGGTCAGCAAGCCCAGGTGCATCCACAGGTCGTGGTCGGACAGGAAGTTGTCGTGGTGGCGCTGCTTGCACCAGGTGAGGGAGGCACGCGAGGGGTTGCCCTTTGGTCAGAGAGCGACTGAGTCCCCGGTGGCCGCCGACTGCTTGGCCGCCTCGATCACTTCGAGGCCCGTGACGGCGTCCTGAGGCGACACCGGGGCCACCCCGGCGGCGACTGAGGCGTAGAAGTCCTGGTAGGCGCCCGGTTCGGTGCGGAGTGGTTTGCCGCCCAGCGTGCCCCAGGATTCCTCGGGTTCCTCGCCCCAGCCCTCGGTGGTGGGGGATTCGCCTGCCTTCAGGCGCTCTTCCTGGGGGTCCATGCCGTGTTTGACGTAGGCCGCGTCGTGGCCCAGGACGCGGAAGCGGGGGCCCAGGTCGGCTGCCAGGGCGCTCATCCAGAGGTGGGAGCGCACGCCGTTTTCGTGGGACAGGGAGAGGAAGACGTCGTCGTCGGCTCGGGCGCCGGGGCGGACTGTGGCGATTTCGGCGTGGACGGTCAGGGGGCGGCCGAAGAGGGCCACGGACTGGTCCACCAGGTGGGTGCCCAGGTCGAAGAGGATGCTGCCCAGGTCGGCTGGGTCGCCGGATTCCTTCCACGAGGACTTGATTTCCGGGCGGTAGCGTTCGAAGCGGGACTCGAAGCGGTGGACTTTGCCCAGGGCGTTGGTGGACAGGAGTTTTTGGACCGTCAGGAAGTCGCCGTCCCAGCGGCGGTTGTGGAACGGGACCAGCATCAGGCCCCTGGAGGAGGCTATGGAGGCCAGGGCTCTGGCTTCGGCGGCTGAGCCGGCGAACGGCTTGTCGACCACCACGTTGAGGCCGTGTTCCAGGACCTGGCGGGCGTGGGTGGCGTGGAAGCGGTTCGGGGTCGTGATGACGACCAGGTCGAACTTGCCGGACCAGACTTCGTCCAGAGAGGACAGCAGGCGGGCGGACGGGTAGCGCTCGGCGACCTCGGCTTGGCGGGCCGGGTTGGCGGTGACCACGGCGGAGAGTTCCAGGCCTGGGGTGGTGGCGATGAACGGGGCATGGAAGGCCGCCCCGCCTAGTCCGTAGCCGACCAGTGCTGTGCGCATGCGATCAGCCTAAGCGTCCTGCTTCGTGGGCTGTGGGGTGGAGCGGGCCGTCAGGTAGTCGTCGAGGTGGGCGGCGGCGGTGAGCATGGCGCGGCCTCGGGTGTTCAGGCGGTGGCGCCAGTCGGTCAGGGCTGCCGCCAGGGTGTCGGTGCCGCCTGCCGTGCGGATTTGGTCCACCACCAGCGCTATGCGGGACAAGGGATAGCCGCCTCGGCGGAGGAGGTGGGCCAGTTCGGCGTCGCGGACGTCCTCGGCGGTGAAGACGCGGTGGCCGGTGGGTTCGCGGGCCGGGACGAGGATGCCGGCCTCCTCCCAGGCTCGCAGTGTGGCCGGGGTGACGTTCAGGCGTCTGGCCAGTTCACCGATCGAGCGTGGGTGCAGGACTGGCTCGAAGTCGGTCAGGTCCTCGGCGGCCCGGCTCACCGCGTTGAGGGTCTCGCGGTCGCGGAGGAGTTGTTCGTGGCCGCGGTCGATGGTGTGCAGGACGTCGTCGAGGGAGTTGGCGTGAATCGCGTTCATGATCTGGCCCGCTGTCGCGTGGCCGAAGGCTGGGATCAGGGCGATGAACGTGCGCAGCGCTGCGGCGTGGACCTCGGTGTAGACGCGGTAGCCGGACGGGGTGCGCTCGGCGGGTGGGATGAAGCCGGACTGCTCGTAGTTGCGCACCGCTTGCGTTGAGAGGCCGTGTTCGCGGGCGAGGTCGGACGGACGCACGGTTGAGACTTTAGAGGCTGAAAGCAGGAGAAACTGCGTGAAAGTTTCAACGGAGCTTTCAATGTTACGGTTGAGCCACATGAGTCAGGACATTCGTGAGTTCATCAGCCCCTTCACCGAGATCTTCGCGCTCGGTGAGCCGACGCATCTGGAGCACGCGCACACCTGGATCCGCAACGAGCTGTTCGAGCAGCTGGCCGGGCTGGGCTACCGGTCGATCGCGCTGGAGACCTGCCGGATCAGGGGGATGCTCGTCAACGACTACGTGCACGGCGGGCCGGGCGACCTCGACACGGTCATGAAGGAAGGGTTCTCCCACTCGTTCGGCGAGAACTGGCCTGCCAACCGCGAGCTCGTGCAGTGGATGCGCGAGTACAACGCGGGCAAGGCGGAGGCCGAGCGCCTTTCGTTCCACGGCTTCGACTTCCAGACCGAGACGACCAGCGCGCCCAGCCCGCGGCCCTACCTCGAGCACGCCCGCGACTACCTCGGGGTGGACGTCGACCTGACGATCGACGACGAGAAGTGGAGCAGGGACGAGGCCGTGCTGGACTTCGCCCAGTCGCCGGGGCGGTCGGAGGAGGCCGTCAGGCTGCGGGAGATCGGCACCGGGCTGCTCAGGCAGCTGCATCAGCGGAAGACGGCCGACGAGGCCTGGGTGCGCGCGGAGGCGTACCTGACGGCCGGGTTGAGCCTGCTGAGGTACCACCGGCAGTGTGCGGAGCCGAACCCGCTGGGGGTGCGGATCACCCGGCTCTGTCAGATGCGGGACGGCGTGATGGCGCGGAACCTGCTGGAGATCCGGCGGATCGAGGCGGGCAGGGGGCCGACGTTCGTGCACGCCCACAACGCTCACCTGCAGCGCACGAACAGTTCGATGGAGATGGCGGGTGAGCGGATCGAGTGGTTCTCCGCGGGTGCGCTCGTGGCGCCGGTGCTCGGTGACCAGTACACGGTCATGGCGGGCACCCTCGGCCGCAACGACGGTTTCGGGCTGGGTGAACCGGACAAGGACACCCTCGAAGGCCAGTTGCAGGGCCGATTCACCACCTGGGGCATGACCGCGGACAAGCCGCAGGGCAGGACGCGGCAGGACACGTCGCAAGTGATGGGCTACTTCCCGCTCGACCAGCACCTGCTGGCCGGCGTGGACGCCCTGTTGCACGTCAGGGTTGGTCGTCCAGTGACGCGGTGATCCACGACGCGACGGGCAGGTCGCGCGTCTCGCACTCGATCGCCAGCTTCAGGGTCCACCGCAGGGCTTGCAGGACGACCGTCGCGAGCTCCTGCGGTGCCCCGTTGGCCAGTGCGATCTCGATCTGCTCCGAGGCCGCGTCCTGGTCGCCGTGCACCTCGGCCAGCAGCGCGCGGATCGCGGTGCGCACGGGCGGGTCCGCGTCGTCGATCTGGACCTCGCGGCCCTCCTCGTCGAAGACCTGCATCTTCACCGGGGTGGCGCCGCCGGAGCCGAGCGCGCCGACCATGCTGCTGCACTCCGCGAACAGCAGCAGGACGAGCTCCCTGATCTCCTCGTTGCCCTCCGGTGACCCGCTGAGGTAGCCGGTCACGAGGTCCACCGCCACAGCGTCCTCACCGGCCCTGGCCGCGGCCAGCGCCTCACCGGCCACGGCGGTCAGCCGTGACCAGCGATCTGGATCCTGTGGTGGTCTCACAGGTACTGCCTACCGCGCGGTGTGACGCGTCCGCAATGCCCCATCTTGATCAGAGTGCTACCGGGGTATGTCACTCCGCAGGTCAATGTGGGAATCAGCGAATCCACCTAGCATCGGGTGGTGTTTCGCACGCTGTACCGAACGGTGCTCGGTCCCGATCGAACCCGAGTGCTCGCCAAAGTGCTCGGGCGGCTACGCCTCCCCGCGCACGCCGCGCTGATCATCTACGCGTTCGTCTGGGCGGTCGTCGGCAGCGTGGCGTACGTGCGCCAGGACGATTCGGACGGCTGGTGGGTCGTCGTATTCGTGCTCACGTTCGTGCCGTACGTCCTGCTGATCTGGTCGCCGCTCTACGCGTGGCGGCTGGCGGCCGCCGGGTACTTCTTCGTCGCCTTCCTCATGGACGGGGCCGGTGCCGCGAGCTTCCAGTACTGGACCTCCGTGCCGCTCCTCGTCGCGGTCGCCGCGTTCTACTCGCGAGGGATCGTCGTCACGGTCACCTTGATCAGCATGCTGCTGGTGCCGATCGTCGAGCGGTACAGCGCGGAGTGGGCTTTCGCCGTGCCCCTGATCACGGCGACGGTTTACCTCTTCGGTGCGCGTGGCAGGGCCGAACAGGAGCTCGAAGAAGAACGAAGCTCCAAAGCCGCCCTTGAGGAACGTGCCCGCATCGCACGCGAGATGCACGACGTCGTGGCGCACCACATGTCGATGGTCGTCGTCCGGTGCGAGACCGCGCCCTACCGCCTCAAGGGACTGAACGAGGAAGCCGAACGGGAGTTCGCGGAACTCGGCCAGGCGGCGCGCGAGGCCATCACCGACATGCAACGCCTGCTGGGCGTGCTGCGGACCAACGGCCAGGAGCCGGAACGCGAGCCGCAGCCGGGCATCAGCCGCATCCCCGAGCTCGTGCGGCCCGGTGACGAGGCCGAGGTCGACGTGGACGACGTGCCGGAGGCGGTCGGGCTCACCGCGTACCGGATCGTGCAGGAGGCGCTCACGAACGCCACCAGGCACGCGCCCGGCTCCAAGGCGTCCGTCCACGTGCACCGCGACGACGATCAGCTGGACGTGCTGGTGATCAACACCGCTGGGGGACCGTCCAGGGGCGGTGGCAGCGGGCAGGGACTGGTGGGCATGCGTGAGCGCGTCGCCGTGCACGGTGGCACGCTGACCGTGAAGTCGACCGAGGACGGCGGCTTCCTGGTGCGCGCGCGGATTCCGTTGGGGGACAAGTGATCAGGGTGGTCGTGGTGGACGACCAGGAGATGGTGCGCGAGGGGTTCTCCGCGCTGCTCGACGCCCAGGACGACATCGAGGTCGTCGGCGCGGCGGGCAACGGCGTGCAGGGCGTCGCGTTGGCGCGGGCGGTCAAACCGGACGTGGTGCTGATGGACATCCGCATGCCCGAGATGGACGGACTCACCGCGACCAGGTTGCTGCTCAACGGCGCCGAGGACGTGAAGGTCCTCGTGCTGACCACGTTCGACCTCGACGACTACGTCTACGAGGCGTTGCAGGCCGGTGCGAGCGGCTTCCTGCTCAAGCACGCGCCCGCGCGTGAGCTGCTCAACGCCGTCCGCGTGGTGGCGGCGGGAGAAGCGCTGCTGGCGCCGTCCATCACGAAGCGGCTGATCGAGGACTTCGTGAAGTCCCGCCGCACCGAACGCGTGAAGCCTGCCCAGCTCGCGGTGCTGACCGAACGCGAGACCGAGATCCTCGTGCTGATCGCGCAGGGCCTGTCGAACACCGAGATCGCCGCGCACCTCGTGCTCGCCGAGCAGACGGTCAAGACGCACGTGAGCCGCGTGCTCACCAAGCTCGGCCTCCGCGACCGCGCCCAAGCGGTGATCGCGGCGTACGAGAGCGGGCTCGTAGTACCGGGGTAGCAACGGCAAAACGGCACGTCAGAGGGACGATCGGCGGCTCGTCGTCCTCCTAGCTTCTGTTCATGCGCCGAGTCGTGTTGTTCCTCCTGCTGATCGCCGTCCCGTCGGTCGCGCCGTCGATCGCGCAGTGGCGCGGCGACGCCGCCCGCCGGGTCGCGATCGTCGGCGACCTCGCCACGGCACGTGACGTCGTGATCGTCGTTCCCGGGTCCGATGTGGACGTCGACAGGTTCGAACGGACCGTCGGGAGGATGGCGACCAACCTGTACGAGCAGGCGCACCGCGACGACCTCGCGGTGATCGCGTGGCTCGGATACCGGACGCCGCAAGGGCTTGGGGTGGACGCCGCGACCGGTGGCCTCGCACGGCAAGGCGCCACGGCACTCGTGGACTTCGTTCGCGCACTGCAGACCAACGCGCGCATCCACGTCTTCGGGCACAGCTACGGCTCGGTTGTCGTCGCGCTGGCGGCGCACGAGCTGGCCGTGGACGACATCGTGTTCACCGGAAGTCCTGGTGTGCGGGCGAAATCGGTGGCGGAGCTGGGGACACGGGCGCACGTGTGGGCGATCCGGTCGAGCGGTGACTGGATGCGGTTCGTGCCCAACGTGCGGCTGTTCGACCTCGGGCACGGGACCGATCCGGCGAGTGACGGCTTCGGGGCCGCGGTGTTGCGGTTCGAGGGCGGCAAGCACGACACCTACTACGAGCCGGGCAGCGAGACGCTCGCCGCGCTCGTGAAGATCGCTTCGGGGGAGAAGCAGCAGTGAGAAACCCGTTCATAGACGCAGTTCGCGCGATCGCGGTGGTCACCGTCGTGCTCGGCCACTGGCTCGTGACCGCGCTGGTGGACACGCCGACGGGCATGTACATCGACAGCCCGCTCAAGCACATGCCCGAACTCACGCCGGTTTCGTGGATCCTGCAAACGCTGGGGCTGTTCTTCTTCGCGGGCGGGTTCGCGGCGGCACACTCGCGGACGCCGTTCCTGGTCAGGCTGAAGCAACTCGCCGTACCGACGCTGCTGATGCTCGGCGCGTGGACGGCCGTCCTCTTCGGACTGTCGATGCGCGGTGTCGACCAGGACACCGCCTACAACATCGGCTTCCTGGTCACGACGCCGTTGTGGTTCCTCGGCGTCTACCTGGTCCTGCTGGCCATGAAACCGTTGGTGCGCAAGCTGGACGAGTACTCGTGGGGTGTGCTCGTCCCGGTCGTGCTGGTGCTCGTGGTCCCGTACGCGGTGTGGTGGGCGGCCTGGCAGCTCGGCCACTCGTTGGCACGCAGGAAGATCCCCGGTCCACCGCTGCTCGTTCTCGGTGCCGCCGGGTACGCGTTGCTGACGACGGTCGGTGGCTATCCGGCGTCGGCGGTCGGCATCCCCGGTGCGGCCGTCTCGAACCTGAACCCGCCGAACTACGCGACGCTCGCGCTGGCGTTCGCCCAGATCGGCCTGGTGCTGACGATCGCGCCGGTGCTGACCAGGCTCGGTACGACGAAACCCGTGCGGTGGCTGAACAAACGCGCGCTGGGGATCTTCCTAGCGCATCAGAGCGCGCTGATCACCGTGGTGCTGACGTTGCCGTGGCTGCAGCTGCCACCAGATCATCCGGGCTGGGTGTGGCAACGAGTGCTGTGGCTGCCGGTGTGCGCGGTCGTGACCTGGGGATGGCTCCGAGCACTGCGAGGCCGATCGCCACGGCGTGCAGCACCACCACCGGAGGGGTCGGTTCCAGCGCCAGCATCGGCGGAACGCACGCCAGCGCCGTGAGCAGCCACGGCAACCGGGTGTCGCAGCTGCCGGTGCGGGCGGTGTGGATCAGGTACCAGCCGAGCAGGAGGTGGATGACGTTCTGCAGGGGGTCCACCGGCAGCAGGACCAGCGTCCCGTCGCCGAGGAACCCGCTCACCACGAACCCGAGCACGCCGAGCGTCCCGAACACCACGCCCATCGCGGTCGCGAGCCGGGTGCGGTGCGACTCGTGCGCGAGCTTCGGGAACCTGACCAGGCGCCGCTCGAACCGGTGGAACAGCAGGATCAGCGGCACCAGCCCGAAGACCAGCCAGATCGGCGCCTGCGTCAGCCCGAGCAGCCCGACCAGCGCGCCGACCCCCGTCAGATAGGCGAGGTACACCGTCATCGGTGCCCGGCGTGCGAAGTTCACGACGTGCCACGACCGGCCTTCCAGCCACGTCGTGACGCGCCCGCGGGCCAGCAGCGCGAGGCACACCTGCGCCACCCCGAGCACCATCATCGAGCGCGGGTAGTCGCTGAAGAACACCAGCGCCGGCACCGTGATCGCGCCCAGCGCGGCCAGCACCCGGCGGGAGATCTTCTGCAGCGTGCCGTCCGCGTAGAAGAACCCGATCTGCTGCATCAGCAACGCGCCGACGATCAGGTTCACGTACCCGCCGGTCTTCCAGTCCGTCGACGTGCGCGCGACCTCGACGCAGAGCGTGACGAGCATCAGCACGAACGGCGTGGCGCGGCGGAAGTGCTCGTGCAGCCACGCGGCGGCGGGCGTGGCGGCCACCGCGAGCAGGTAGACCCCGAGGAACCACAACGGATGCGTGATCAGGCGGCTGTACGCGTCGACCTTGACGTCCATCAGGTTCAACGCGGTGAACAACACCACCCACAGCAGCACGAACGCGAGCACCGGCCGCAACAGCCACGACGTCCGGCTCGACACCCAGCAGCCGAAGCCGCCCTCGTGCGCCTGCCACGACCTCAGGTTCGCGTGCCCGCCCGCGAAGAAGAACAGCGGTACCGCCTGCAACGCCCACAGCCACGGCGTGCCGACACCGCGCAGGTGTGCGAGCGTGGCGATGGTTTCGCCGAGCACCAGCAAGACGAGGCTGAACAGTCTGAGGAAAGTGGAGTACCGATCCTCCGCAACAAGGGCCGTCCGGTCTTCCACGACAGGTTTTCGCGAGTTCGCGTCGGTCGTCCGGTCGCCCCTTCGGGTCAACCGCCGAAGGCGATTCGGGCCGAAGCGGCGGCCGGACGACCGACTTGAAGGCGAACTCGCCGCCGTCTGCGGAGCAGCGGCCATCAAACACAGGAACGCGACGACCGCACTGCCGAACGCCCACGCCACCACGGGTTCGTGCCCCGGCGGCCCCCACCGCTGACGCCACGAGTTGAACTTGAGCCCCATCGCGTAGGTCTCGGCGACCGCGTGACAGCTCTGTTCGGCTCCGCGCGGGTTGAGGCGGCACTGGGTGTGCAGGTCGGCCGTGAGCCGGTCGTCCAGGGCCTTGCGCGCGTTCTGCCCGAGCGGATGCCCCTTGTCCTCGGCGTAGCGCAGCAGGTCGTAGCCGAGGTCGTGAGCGCGGCAGCCGACGCTGAAGTCCCACTCGGTGTCGCCGGCCGGACCGGAGCAGCCACCCGAGGCGTCGACCACCCGCAGCGTGCCGTCCGGCGCCGTCACCGTCTTCGGGTCGCGCCCCATGTGCCGCGCGAAGTCCGGCGGCAGGTTGATCTTCGGGTCGTGCGTGGCGGACGGTGCCACGAACGCGTCGACGGCGTTGGCCGCCGCGATCACGTCACCGCTCGGCGGCACGCCGTCGTCGCCGGTGGCGGGGCGCGAGGCGATCACCCCGCACACGAACACCGCGAGCGTGATCACCGTGAACCGGAACCAGGCCGGGAGCCGGAGGAGGAGTGTGCGCGCGCCCATCGTCGCGCCAGGTTACGGAAGGGTCTCGGCTGATCGCCAATTCAGGAGGTCACGACGACCGGGGTGAGGGACGCGAGCGCCATGCGGGACAGCAGGGCGGCCATCTGGTCGCGATCGAGATGCGCGCTGTGCGGCGTCGAGTTGATCAACCCGAACACGGCGTGCGCGGCCGCCCGCGCGGTCGGTTCGTCGAACTCCGGCACGGTGCGCCGGATCGTCTCCACCCACACCTCGACGTAACGCCGCTGCAACGCGCGGACCCGCCGGCGGTCCGGGTCGGTGAGGTTCGCGAGGTTGCGCATCTGGACGGTGATGAGCGCCGGGTCGTCCAGCGCGAAGTCGACGTGCCAGCCGATCAGCGCCCGCAACGCCTCGTCGGCGCTCGCCGCCGCGTCCACCCTGGCCTGGCCGCCGTCGAGCAGCCGTTCGGAGATCGACGTCAGCATCTCGCCGAGCATCGCGTCCTTGCTGCGGAAGTGGCGGTACAGCGCCGGGCCGGAGATGCCCACGGCCGCGCCGATGTCGTCGATGCCCACGCCGTGGAAGCCGTGCCGGGCGAAGAGCTCGGCCGCGGCGGTGAGGATCTGGTCCCGACGTGAGGGTTTCTCGGCCACACGGGGAGGTTAGCAGCCGTTTACCTAGTCGTCCGATGGGTGGAATTTCAACTGGTACAAGGCCCAAATGTTGACTCTTGACCAATACTTCACACAGGTCTTACTCGTGGGTAACCATTGGCGTGCAATGCATCACATCCCTGCGGCCCCTTCGGGAGTCTTCGATGCGCCCTGCTCACTTCATCGCCTCGGTGGTCACCGCCGCCGCGGCCGTCATCGCCCTCGCCAATCCCGCGAGCGCTGCCCCCGTCAACTACGTCGCTCTCGGTGACTCGTACGCGTCCGGCCTGGGCACGGGCACCTACGACGGCACCAGCGGCAGCTGCAAGCGCGGCCCGCTCGCCTACCCGGCCCTGTGGGCGGCGGCGACAGCGCCCGCGAGCTTCAAGTCGGTCGCGTGCTCCGGCGCGCGAACCGGTGACGTCATCAACGGCCAGGCTGCCGCGCTCTCGACGTCCACCACGCTGGTGACCCTGCAGGTCGGCGGCAACGACGCCGGCTTCACCGACGTGATCACGACGTGCACCTTCGGCTCCGACCAGGACTGCGTCAACCGGGTGAACCAGGCGAAGACGTACATCGCCAACACCCTTCCCGGCCTGCTCGACAACACCTACGGCACGGTTCGCGGCAAGGCGCCGTCGGCACGCGTCGTGGTGCTGGGCTACCCGCGCATCTACAAGGTGCCCGGCACGTGCAACGTCGGGCTGAGCGACACCAAGCGGTCCGCGATCAACTCCGGTTCCGACGCCCTGCACAACACCATCAGCGCGCGGGCGGCGGCGGCCGGGTTCGGCTACATCGACGTGCGCGGGGCGTTCACCGGGCACGAGATCTGCTCGTCGAGCTGGTGGCTGAACAGCCTGAGCTGGCCGATCGAGGAGTCGTACCACCCGAACAAGGCCGGTCACCAGAGCGGCTACCTGCCCGCATTGCGGGCGGTCGTCGGCTAGATTCCGGAACGTGAGAGTGCTCGAAATAGCCGTTGACCTGCGTTCGGGTCACTCTCCAGTCGTTCCGGTGGACCGCCAGGTGAGCGGGCGTTAACATGGCCTGGTTAACGCCCGCTAACCTGAGGTCTGGGGAGCATGGACGCACCTGTCCTGCGCAGCGCCGCCGAGCCGTCGGACCGCTACGCCAAGGAGCACACCGCGCTCGTCGACGAGCTGCGCGGCAAGCTCGCCGCCGCCGCACTGGGCGGCCCTGAGAAGGCACGTCAGCGTCACGTCGACCGCGGCAAGCTGTTGCCGCGCGAGCGGGTGGACACGCTGGTCGACCCCGGTTCGCCGTTCCTCGAGCTGTCGCCGCTGGCCGCGAACGGCATGTACGGCGACGAGGCTCCGGCCGCGGGCATCATCACCGGCGTCGGGCGGGTCTCCGGTCGTGAGTGCGTGATCGTCGCGAACGACGCCACGGTCAAGGGCGGCACGTACTACCCGATCACGGTCAAGAAGCACCTGCGCGCGCAGGAAGTCGCGCTGCAGAACAACCTGCCGTGCATCTACCTCGTCGACTCCGGTGGCGCGTTCCTGCCCAAGCAGGACGAGGTGTTCCCGGACCGCGAGCACTTCGGCCGGATCTTCTACAACCAGGCCACGATGTCGGCCAAGGGCATCCCGCAGATCGCCGCCGTGCTCGGCTCGTGCACCGCGGGTGGCGCGTACGTGCCGGCGATGAGCGACGAGGCGATCATCGTTCGCAACCAGGGCACGATCTTTCTCGGTGGGCCGCCGCTGGTGAAGGCCGCGACCGGTGAGGTCGTCAGCGCCGAGGACCTGGGCGGCGGCGAACTGCACTCGCGCACGTCCGGTGTCACCGACCACCTGGCGGAGAACGACGCGCACGCGCTGCGGATGGTCCGGTCGATCATCTCGACGCTCGGGCCGCGGGCTCAGCGGCCGTGGGACGTCGCGCCGGTCGAGGCGCCGGTGGTCACGGACGATCTCTTCGGTGTCGTGCCGACGGATTCCCGGACGCCGTACGACGTGCGCGAGGTGATCGCGCGGATCGTGGACGGCTCGAAGTTCCAGGAGTTCAAGAAGGAGTACGGCGCGACCCTGGTGACCGGGTTCGCGCGGATCCACGGCCACCCCGTCGGGATCGTCGCCAACAACGGCATCCTGTTCGGCGAGTCCGCCGTCAAGGGCGCGCACTTCATCCAGTTGTGCGACAAGCGTTCCGTGCCGCTGGTGTTCCTGCAGAACATCACCGGGTTCATGGTCGGCCGCGAGTACGAGGCGGGTGGCATCGCCAAGCACGGCGCCAAGATGGTGACTGCGGTGGCGTGTGCGCGCGTCCCGAAGTTCACCGTGATCATCGGTGGAAGCTTCGGCGCAGGCAACTACTCGATGTGCGGCCGGGCGTACTCGCCGCGGTTCCTGTGGATGTGGCCGAACGCGCGCATTTCCGTGATGGGTGGCGAGCAGGCGGCGTCGGTGCTCGCGACGGTCCGTCGTGACCAGCTCGGCGACTCCTGGTCGGCGGAGGACGAGGAGGCGTTCAAGGCGCCGATCCGTCAGCAGTACGAGGACCAGGGCAACCCGTACTACTCGACCGCGCGGCTGTGGGACGACGGCGTGATCGACCCGCGCGACACCCGCATGGTGCTCGGGCTGGCGTTGTCCGCCGCGGCGAACGCCCCCATCGACGATGTTTCCTACGGCGTCTTCCGGATGTGATCATGTTCGACAGCGTTCTGGTGGCGAACCGCGGGGAGATCGCGGTCAGGGTGATCCGCGCGCTGCGGTCGCTCGGGATCCGTTCCGTCGCCGTGTACTCCGACGCGGACGCCGACGCGTTGCACGTCCGGCTGGCCGACGAGGCCGTGCGGATCGGGCCCGCGGCGGCACGTGACTCGTACCTGTCCATCGAGAAGATCGTCGCGGCCGCCGTGTCCACGGGCGCGCAGGCGATCCACCCCGGCTACGGCTTCCTCGCCGAGAACACGGCGTTCGCGGCGGGCTGCGCCGAAGCGGGGATCGTGTTCGTCGGGCCGCCCGCGTCGGCGATCGACGCGATGGGCGACAAGATCCGCGCGAAGCTGACCGTGTCGGCGGCGGGCGTTCCCGTTGTGCCGGGCCGCACCCGCGAGGGGATGTCGGACGACGAGATCGTCGACGCCGCCCTGGAGATCGGCTTTCCCGTGCTGCTCAAGCCTTCCGCCGGCGGTGGCGGCAAGGGCATGCGGCTGGTGCACGTCGAAGACACCCTGCGTGAAGCCATCGAGTCGGCCCGGCGGGAGGCGCGCGGGTCGTTCGGCGACGATACGCTGCTGATCGAGCGGTTCATCACGAACCCGCGGCACATCGAGATCCAGGTGCTCGCCGACTCCCACGGCAACGTGATCCACCTCGGTGAGCGCGAGTGCAGCCTCCAGCGGCGGCACCAGAAGATCATCGAGGAGGCACCCTCGCCGTTCCTCACGCCCGAGGTGCGCGAGGCGATGGGATCCGCCGCGGTCGACGCGGCCAAGTCCGTCGGTTACGTCGGCGCCGGCACGGTCGAGTTCATCGTGGACGGTGCGTCTGGCGACTACTTCTTCATGGAGATGAACACCCGGCTGCAGGTCGAGCACCCGGTGACCGAGATGGTCACGGGCGTCGACCTGGTCGAGTGGCAGCTCCGCGTCGCCGCGGGCGAGGTGCTGGACCTCTCCGTCGAACTGACCGGGCATTCGGTCGAGGCGCGGGTCTACGCCGAGGACCCGGCGCGCGGTTTCCTGCCCACCGGTGGTCGCGTGCTGGCGTTGCGCGAACCGACCGACGTCCGCGTGGACTCCGGGCTGTACGAGGGACTTGTCGTCGGCTCCGACTACGACCCGATGCTCGCCAAGGTGATCGCGCACGGCCGCACCCGCGAGGAAGCGTTGCGGCGCCTGGACCACGCGCTGGGACAGATGGTGCTGCTCGGCGTCACGACGAACATCCCGTTCCTGCGGGCGTTGCTGTGGGACGAGGACGTTCGCTCCGGCGCGCTGGACACCGGTCTGGTGGAGCGGAAGCTGGACTCGTTGACGTCCGCCGAGATCCCGGACGACGTGTACGTGGCGGCCGGCCTGGAACGGTCGTTGGAGCCGCGTGGCGACGACCCGTGGGACCAGCTGTCCGGGTGGCGCGTCGGCGAGCACGCGTGGACGACGTGGCGGATCAACGACGTCGACGTGCGGGTTCGCGGCGATGAAGTCGTTGTGGGCAAGGGAGAACCGGTCCGGGCACGGGCTCGCCGCGAGGGCAGCGACCTGCTCGTCGGGTCGCGGCGGTACGCGATCGCGCGCGACGGGGACGTGCTGTGGCTCGGCCACGACGGCGCCTCCTGGGCGTTGACCGAGGCCGAGTTCCTGGTCGGCGCCTCGGGTGGCGCCGCCGCGTCCGGCGGTCCGGTGAAGTCGCCGATGCCGGGCACCGTGCTGGTGGTCCGCGCCCAGCAGGGCGACGAGGTGACAGCAGGTCAGGCGTTGTTCGTGGTCGAGGCCATGAAGATGGAGCACACCGTCACCGCACCGGTCGACGGCGTGCTCGCCGAAGTGAACGTGCAAGCGGGCCAGCAGGTCGCACTCGATCAGGTGCTGGCTCTCGTCGTCTCTCACGAGGAGTGACACCGATGTTGGACTTCAGGCTCCCGAGCGAGTACGAGGACCTGCGCAAGACCGTCGAGGAGTTCGCTCGCGACGAGGTGGCCCCGGTCATCGGCGAGTACTACGAGCGGGGCGAGTTCCCGTACCAGATCATCGCCAAGATGGGGCAGATGGGCCTGTTCGGTCTGCCGTTCCCCGAGGAGTTCGGCGGCATGGGCGGCGACTACTTCGCCCTGTGCCTCACCTTGGAGGAGCTCGCGCGCGTCGACTCGTCCGTCGCGATCACGGTCGAGGCCGCGACCTCGCTCGGTGCCATGCCGGTCTACCGCTTCGGCACCGACGAGCAGAAGGCCGAGTGGCTGCCGTCGCTCACGTCCGGCGAGAAGCTCGGCGCGTTCGGCCTGACCGAGCCCGGCAGCGGTTCGGACGCCGGTGCGCTGGCCACCACCGCGCGCCTTGAGGGCGACGAGTGGGTCATCAACGGCACCAAGGCGTTCATCACGAACTCCGGCACGGACATCACGGGCCTGGTGACGGTCGCGGCGGTCACCGGCACGCTGCCCGACGGCCGCAAGGAGATCTCGTCGATCATCGTCCCGTCCGGCACGCCGGGCTTCACGGTGTCGAAGAAGTACTCGAAGGTCGGCTGGTGCGCCTCGGACACGCGTGAGCTGTCCTTCTCGGACTGCCGGGTGCCCGCGGCGAACCTGC
This sequence comes from Lentzea flava, assembly GCF_014648475.1. Lineage (GTDB taxonomy): Bacteria > Actinomycetota > Actinomycetes > Mycobacteriales > Pseudonocardiaceae > Lentzea > Lentzea flava. Next base: position 20,502 of record NZ_BMRE01000057.1, read on the forward strand.
TGGGTGAGCGCGGCCGCGGTTTCGCGCAGTTCCTGCGGACGTTGGACGAAGGCCGTGTCGCCATCGCCGCGCTGTCGGTCGGCCTCGCCCAGGGCTGTGTCGACGAGTCGGTCCGCTACGCCCACGAACGCGAGACGTTCGGTGCGAAGATCGGTACGTACCAGGCGATCCAGTTCAAGATCGCCGAGATGGAGGCCCGCGTGCACACCGCGCGGCTCGCCTACTACGAGGCCGCGTCCAGGATGCTGCGCGGCGAGCCGTTCAAGAAGCAGGCCGCGATCGCCAAGCTGGTGTCGTCCGAAGCGGCGATGGACAACGCCCGTGACGCCACGCAGATCTTCGGCGGCTACGGCTTCATGAACGAGTACCCGGTCGGCCGCTTCTACCGCGACGCCAAGATCCTGGAGATCGGCGAGGGCACGTCCGAGGTGCAGAAGATGCTCATCGCCCGCGAACTCGGTCTTTAGTCCGTTCCATCTAAATAACGCGAAAGCGCCGGTTCGAATCGCCGAGTCCGGCTACCGTCGTCTCCCTTCCGCGCGAGTGTGAGGGTGCAGATGACAGGTAGCCGGACCGAGCCCGTCTTTCCCGGTTTGCGAGTGCTCCTCGAAGTCATTCGCACTCTTTGTGACCGGCCGGGTTTCTTCTTCCGCAGCACAACCGAGGAAGTGGTCGGTGACCAGCCACTTCCCTTGCTGTACCTGGAGAGCGAAGCCAGCCCGACGCCATTTCTGCGCACCCTCGAGCGCAAGCTCGACGAGGGGCGCCCCGCAATACCGCATGCGTATGTCGATGTGTCCGCGGTGCCTGCGGAGGTGGCCAAAAGATGGCCACCGGAGGCACGGGAGACGCCGCCGCTGTTGCCGTTGCTCGATCAGCTCTCCTCTCAGCTGTCGGCGATCCACGTCGGCAGTGAGCGGCTGACCCGGTTCGACCACTACCGGCTCGTCGACTGGCTCACCGGCAGGCGGTTGCCGCGCAAGCCGGGGCGTGACGACCGGGCGAGCGTCATCGAGCTGCTGCGCCAGTGGACCGGCCGTGCCACCCAGGACGGCGAGGCGCTGAACCGGGCCGTCGACGCGTTCATCCCGAACCTCGTCACGCGGCTGGGGCTCGGGCTGGTCGCGTGGGTGGGCAGCAAGGCCGGTTTCCGGTGGCTCGGCAAGCGGGTGCCGGGGCTCGCGCGCGAGTCGAAGTGGTTCATGCGGAAGCAGAACTTCGCGCTGCCCAACCACTCCATCGAGTTCCTCGGGTTCGCCGAGCGGCTCACGCTCGGACGGCGTGAGTCCGAGAACGAGGAGCAGATCAAGCTGCTGCTCGTGCACGCGTTCCTGGAGGACCTGCGGATCGCGTACCGGCGGCGGCGCGGGCGGTTCTGGCCGCGCCGGGCCGGGTGGCGGCGCACGGCGTACATCCCGGTGCTGCTCGACGGCGTGTCGAAGGACAACGGCGGCTGGGAGCTGCTGGAGCTGATCAACCACGTCCGCAACGAGACCGGCGAGCTCGACCCGTTGCTGGTGATCGCGGCGAGCTCGGTGCAGCCCGCGCTGTCGCGGCAGCTCGGCACCACGCCCGTTGCGCCGGCGGAGGCGGAGGACGCGCTGACGACGTGGCGGGAGGAGCTGCCGCGCAAACGGCAGATGCTCGCGCCGGACGCCCGCTACCTGATGATCAAACTGCCGTTCCCGGACCCGGACGCGGTGAAGTGGAAGGGCACACCCTCGTTCCAGGCGCCACCGGTGCGGTGGCTCGCGCGGTCGCGGCGGCTGGAGGCGATCATCGCGGCGGTGGCCGTGGTGTTGCTGCTCCCGGGGTTCGTGACGGTGCAGAACCACATCAACGCGAACTGCTCGATCGTCGGCTCCGCGATCTCGCCGGGGGTGTCGACCAGGCTGATGGACGTCGACGGCAACGTCGAGTGCGTGGGCTACAGCGACAACAACAGCCAGGTGTTCGGCTCCAACGAGCGGCTGCGGTGGACGCAGCAGGCGGTGTTCGCGCAGAACGAGGAGGCGGTCCGGCTGCACGAGGCCGATCCAGACCGCCCGTTCGTCTCGCTGATCTACTTCTCCAGCCTGACCCACAAGGACACCAACCCCGACGCCGACCACTCCAGGGCGGAGGAGCTGGAGGGCATGCTGCTCAAGCAACGGCAGCAGAACGACAGGTCGCGCACGGAACCGTTGCTGCGCGTCGTGATCGCGAACGGCGGCGCGACGATGAAGCGGGCGCCCGACGTGCTGCGGGACATGCTGACCCCGTTGCTGGAGTCCGATCAGAGCATCATCGGCGTGGTCGGCCTCGACCGCAGCGTCGCGGAGACCCGTGACGTCATCACCGAACTGGGAGCGCTCGGCGTGCCGACGATCGGCACCACGCTCACCGAGGCGTCGCTGCCGAGCAAGTCGTCGATGTACTTCCAGCTGATCCCCGGCAACGTCCGGCAGGCCGACCTCGTCCGGCGGTACGCACAGCACGTCGGCTCGACCAAGGTGACGATCTACCACCCGCCGCTGAACAAGGGCGACGTCTACCTCGACGACCTCGTCAACGTGCTGGGCAAGGAACTGGCGAACGCCCAGGTGCGCTTCCAGGCCACCCCGTGGTCGCGCAGCCCCCAGGAGCTGCCGTCGCAGTGCGTCGAGGACCACTCCAGCGAGCTCGTCTTCTTCGCGGGCCGCGAGGAGGACTTCGGCGAGTTCCTGCGGGCGATCGGCAGGGACTGCTACGACAAGAACCGGTTGCCGCGGATCGTCGCCGACGACGCCATCATCCGGTTCATCGCGCAGAAGGCCAGCAGGGTGCACGACTCGCTGGCGGGGATGCGGGTGTCGTACGTGAGCATGGCCGGACTCGTGGTGCTGGCCGGAAAGCCCTGCGTGGAGGGGAAACCGGACCCGAAGGCGCGCGGCGGCCTGCCGTTGGACGCCTTCTGCGCGGGCTACAGCAGGCTGAACCGCGAGATCCAGGAGTCCTCGCTGCCGCCGGAGGACAAGCCGGTCAAGCCGTGGCCGGGCGAGCACATGGGCGTCGCCTACGACGCGGCGGGGCTCTTCCTCGACGCCGTGCGCAACGCGCAGTCCCGCCTGGCCGGACTGCCGCAGCACACGCCGCACCGCGGGGCGATCGGCGGCGAGTTCCGCGAGCTGGAGTTCTTCGGGGCCACCGGGCGCACGGACTTCAGCGCGTCGCGGATCGGTGAGCGGCGGAACTTCACGATCCTGGAGCTCACCGACATCCACGACTTCGAGCAGCAGCCGGCGTGCGTGTTCCTGACCGGCGACCTGTACGGGCCGGACTCGCCGCGTCAGCCCAACGGGTGTCCTGCTTAGAGCTTCGGCACTGCCCGGTCGATGATCGCGGCGAAGTCGGTGGACCTGGGGAGCGTGCCGAAGGCGACTCCCCAGTCCCCGCCGAGCCGGGATGCGACGAACGCGTCCGCGACCGCGGGGTGCCCGTGCCTGATCAGCAGGGCGCCCTGCAGGATCAACGCCATCTTCTCCACGACCCGGCGCGCCTGCGACTCGTCCACATCGGACAAGGCCGTGCCGAGCTCGTTCAGCGCCCTGTCGATCCGCGGGTCGACACCGGTCACCGTGGCCAGGAACTCCTGCACCGACTCGGGTTCCTTCTTCATCGCGCGCAGGACGTCCAACGCGGCGACGTTGCCGGAGCCCTCCCAGATCGACATCAGCGGCGACTCGCGGAACAGCCGCGGCATCCCGCTGTCCTCGATGTACCCGTTGCCGCCCAGGCACTCCAGCGCCTCGGCCGCGTGTGCCGGGCCGCGCTTGCACACCCAGTACTTGGTGACGGCGAGCCCGAGCCGCGGCCGGTTCTGCGCCAGCCACATCGCGGTGGTGGTCGCGGCCTCGGACTCGACGGCCAGGTCGGCCAGCACGTTGCGCATCGCCGGCTGGTCGATCAGGTACTTCCCGAACGCCTTGCGGTGCGCTGCGTGGTGCGCCGCCTGTCGCAGCCCGGCCCGCATGCCCGCCGCCGAGCCGAGCACGCAGTCCAGCCGGGTCATGTTGACCATCTCGATGATGGTCCGCACACCGCGGCCCTCGTCGCCGATCCGCCACGCGAACGCCTCGTCGTACTCGATCTCGGCGGACGCGTTGGACTTGTTGCCCAGCTTGTCCTTCAACCGCTGCAGGAAGAACCGGTTGCGCGTGCCGTCCGGCAGCACCCGCGGCACGAGGAAGCACGTGAGCCCGCCGGGTGCCTGCGCCAGCGTCAGGAACACGTCGGACATCGGGGCCGAGGTGAACCACTTGTGGCCGGTCAGGACGTACCCGTCGTCGACCGGCTTGGCGACGGTCGTGTTCGCGCGCACGTCCGAGCCGCCCTGCTTCTCGGTCATGGACATGCCGGCGATCAGGCCGCGCTTCTCCAGGGGCGGCCTGAGTCCGAAGTCGTAGTCGCGGGCCGTCAGCAGCGGTTCGTACGTCGCGGCCAGTTCCGGCGCCACGCGCAAAGCGGGCACAGCCGCACAAGTCATCGAAATCGGGCATCCGTGGCCCGCCTCGACCTGCGACCACACGTAGAACTTGGCGGCGCGTTCGAGGTGACCGCCGTCGACATACGCGTGCAACCCGTGCGTAACAGCGACGGTCATCAGCTCGTGCCACGCAGGGTGGAACTCGACCTCGTCGATCCGGTTCCCGTACCGGTCGTGCGTGTGCAGGACAGGCGGGTAGGTGTTCGCGAGCCTGCCGCGCTCCTGCCACTCCTCGCTGCCCGCGAGCTTGCCCAAAGAGTGCAGCTCAGCGTTGTCGACCCAGCTGAGCAGCGCCGGGTCGTCCGCGACGTCGTGACCGCTCAGCGGCGGAACCTGGTTGGTCACCTCGTGCGTAGCCATGCCCAGCACGCTACTACTGAGTAGTAACTTTGGGCAGGGTGTGACGAAAGATCGCTGGCCCATTCGGGCTTTTGGGCGTGCCAACGGCGCTGACGAGGAATAACGTCGTTCTGGTGAGTGACCATGGGCACAGCACGGCCGTAGCTGCGCTGACTGCGCAGTACGCCGCGATGCGCGAAGGTGCGCCGGTGCGGCTCGCGAAGAAGACGTCGAACCTCTTCCGGTTCCGCGCCGAGCAGTCGGGCGGGTTGGACGTCGGCAGGTTCGACCGGGTGCTGGCGGTGGACCCGGTCGGACGCACCGCGCAGGTGCAGGGCATGACCACCTACGAGAATCTCGTCGCCGCGACACTGCGCCACGGCTTGATGCCGCTGGTCGTGCCGCAGCTCAAAACCATCACGATCGGCGGTGCGGTCGCCGGTCTGGGCATCGAGTCGACGTCCTTCCGCAACGGACTCCCGCACGAGTCCGTGCGCGAGCTGGAGATCCTCACCGGCGACGGCGAGGTCGTGGTCGCCAAACCGGACGACGACCTGTTCCGCGCGTTCCCCAACTCCTACGGGACGCTGGGCTACGCGCTGCGGCTGGAGATCGAGCTGGAACCGGTGCGGCAGTACGTGCGGCTGCGGCACGTCCCGTTCGGCTCGTTCGCCGAATGCGCCGCCGTCATCGAGGAGGTGTGTTCGGACGGTTCGGCGGACTTCGTCGACGGCACGGTGTTCTCGCGTGGCGAGATGTACCTGACGTTGGGCCACTACGCCGACATCGCGCCGTACACGTCCGACTACACCGGAAACCAGATCTACTACCGGTCCATCCAGAAGCGCCGCACGGACCACCTCACGATCCACGACTACCTGTGGCGCTGGGACACCGACTGGTTCTGGTGCTCGCGGGCGTTCGGTGCGCAGAACCCGGTGGTGCGGCGGCTGTGGCCGAAGCGCTACCTGCGTTCGGACGTGTACCGCAAGCTCGTGGCCAAGCATCGGCAGCTGAGGCCGCGGGTGGACGTCGAACCGGTGATCCAGGACGTGGAGATCCCGGTCTCGGCGCTGGCCGACTTCCTGGACTTCTTCGACCGCGAGATCGGCATCTCGCCGGTGTGGCTGTGCCCGGTTCGCCTGCGCGACACCACGGGCTGGCCGCTCTACCCGATGGACCCGGACACGTTGTACGTCAACGTCGGGTTCTGGTCGGAGGTCCCGGTGCGGCCGGGAGAGAAGATGGGTGACCGCAACCGGCTGATCGAGCGCGAGGTGGCGCGGCTGGGCGGTCACAAGTCGCTGTACTCGGACTCCTACTACAGCGAGGACGAGTTCTGGCGGCACTACAACGGTTCGCACTACCGGTCCGTGAAGTCCCGGTACGACCAGACGAACCGCTTGCCTGATCTGTACGCCAAGTGTGTCAGGGGACGATGAATGCGGTTGGCCTCCATTTTCCAGCGCATCACGGGTGGCAGCGACGTTCGCTTCCAGGCCTACGACGGCAGCACCGCCGGCCCGTCGGCCGCGTCGGTCGCCATCGACATCAAGACGCCGGAAGCACTCTCCTACCTGGCCTCGGCACCAGGTGAGCTCGGGCTCGCCCGCGCCTACGTGACCGGTCACCTGGAGATCCTCGGCGACGTGCACGCCGGCCTCTCCCAGCTCTCGGAGTTCTCCCTGCGGCAACTCCCGTGGCTGCAACGCGTCGAGCTGCTCCGCTTCCTCGGCCGGATCCGGTTGTCGCACAAGGTGACCCCGCCGCCGCAGGAGACCCGCCTGCGCGGCCTGCGGCACTCCAAGGCCCGCGACCAGCAGGCCATCGCCCACCACTACGACGTGTCGAACCAGTTCTACGAGTGGATCCTCGGCCCGTCGATGGCCTACACCTGCGCGGTGTACCCGACCGCCGAGTCCACTTTGGAGGAAGCCCAGTTCGCGAAGCACGACCTGGTGGCGCGCAAGCTCGGCCTGAAGCCCGGCATGAGACTGCTGGACGTCGGCTGCGGCTGGGGCGGCATGGTCATGCACGCGGCCCGCGAGTACGGCGTGCGCGCGATCGGCGTCACGCTGTCGCGCAACCAGGCGGAGTGGGCGCAGAAGGCGATCGTCGAGGCAGGCCTGTCCGACCTGGCCGAGGTGCGCCACCTCGACTACCGCGACGTGCGGGAGACGGGCTTCGACGCGGTGTCGTCGATCGGCCTGACCGAACACATCGGCAAGGCCAAGCTGCCCGGCTACTTCTCGTCGCTGTACAGCAAGCTCAAGCCCGGCGGACGGCTGCTCAACCACTGCATCACGCGGCCGAACAACAAGGAGAGGTCGCTGTCCGGGCCGTTCATCAACCGGTACGTGTTCCCGGACGGCGAGCTGGTCGGGCCGGGGTACATCGTGTCCCAGATGCACGACACCGGGTTCGAGGTGCGGCACGAGGAGAACCTGCGGGAGCACTACGCGCTCACCCTGGCGGCCTGGAGCCGCAACCTGGAGGCGCACTGGGAGGAGGCCGTCGAGGAGGTCGGAGAGGCACGGGCTCGGGTGTGGCGGCTGTACCTCGCGGCGTCGCGGCTCGGGTTCGACCGGAACAACATCCAGCTGCACCAGGTGCTCGGGGTGAAGCTCGACGGCACGAAGTCGCACATGCCGTTGCGGCCGGACTGGCTGTCCTGACACGGGGAAGGGCCGCGGCGGGTGCCGCGGCCCCGACCTCCCCCCTGGGTCAGCTCAGCTTGTCCACGATCTGCTTGGCCGTGTTGGACGGGATCGCGAACCCGATCCCCACGCTCCCGGCCTCCCCGCTGCTCGCCGCCGGCGAGTAGATCGCCGAGTTGATCCCGATCAGCTCACCGGCCGCGTTCACCAGCGCACCACCGGAGTTACCTGGGTTGATCGACGCGTCGGTCTGGATCGCCTGGTACGACACGGAAGACGCGCGCCGGCCCTCGCCGGGCACGGTCACCTTGCGGTCCAGCGCCGAGACGATGCCGGTCGTCACCGTGCCCTGCAGACCGGACGGCGAGCCGATCGCCATCACCGCGTCACCGACCTTGACGCCGTCGGAGTCGGCCCACTTGATCGGCGTGAGTCCGGAGACGCCGGAGGCCTTGATCACGGCCAGGTCGGACGACGGGTCGGTCGCGACGACGGTGGCGGGCACCTGGCGGCCGTCGTTCAGCGTCACCGTGAGCTGGCCGCCGGAGGACGCCACGACGTGGTTGTTGGTGAGGATCTGGCCGTCGGCGGTCAGGATCACGCCGGAACCGAGGCCGTTCTGGAGGTTCACCTGGACGACGGAGGGCAGCACCTTCGCGGCGACCGTCGTCCAATCCACTGTGGACTGGTTGAGGACCGTCTGCGCCGACACGGACGACGGCGAGGAGGCAGGGGAGTCCGGCGAGGCGATGACCGCGCCGGTCACACCTCCGAACAACCCCGCGACGAGTGCCGCCGCGGTGAGCATCGGGGCCGTGCGGCGCCAGAACTTCGGCGCCGGCGCAACGGCTGGCTGCGGTTCCACCAGTGACCCGCTCATCGCGGGGAAGCTCTGCTCGGTCATGGCTCCACGATGGACCGCCATCATGTGAGCAGCCTGTGGGAAAAGCCAAAGAATCCCTGATAAGAACTAGCTGAGAAGAAGCGCGGAAACGGCTGAGGCCGGCAGCGGCGGCCCGAAGTGCGGTCCCTGCGCGCCCGTCACGCCCAGCTCGGCCAGCCGGGCCGCCTCGGCCGCGGTCCGCACGTCCTCGGCGTAGAGCGGCAGGCGCAGGACCGACGCCCACTTCAGCAGGGCGACCGACGCGCTCTCGTCCAGCTTGTTCGCGCCGGCGTCCAGGCCGCGCACGACGGAGCCGGTGAACTTCACGCCGCTGAGCGGGAGCTGGCGCAGCCGGTCGACGCCGACGTTGCCGCCGTTCACCTGGTCCAGCACGAGCCCGATGCCGCGTTCGGCCAGAATCGTCAGCTCCTCCAGCTGCTCGTCGTTCAGCAACGACGGCAGGTGCTCGTGCAGCTCGAAGCGCAGCAACGACGCGGGCAGCCCCGTCCGGTCCAGCACGCGGGCGACCTCGGCGACGAGCTCGGGTTCCTGGCACAGCCTCGGCGGCAGGTCGATGGAGAGTGCCGGGGTCCTGGCGCCCAGAGCGGAACACCACTGGCCCGCCTGCTCGCACGCCTCCGAGAGCGCCCAGTGCACGAGGCGGAGGATCATGCCGTTGCCGGAGGCCTGGTCCATGAACACGTCCGGGCACAGCACCCCGCGCTCCGGGTGGTTCCAGACGATCTTCGCCTCCAGTGCGAGCACCGATCCGTCGGCCAGCGAGTGGACGGGCAGGTAGTCGACCCGGAACTGGCCCTCCTCCAGGGCGCCGGGGATCGACGCGGCGAGCGCGTACCTCTCCTTGTCGCGCAGATCCCGTTCCCTGTCGTACAAAGCCCACTGCGCCTTGCCGTCGCGCTTCGCCCAGCCGACCGTGACGTCCGCCGCCCGCAACAGGTCCACCGCGTCACCGCCGCGGGCCGCCCGCGCCACGATGCCGATGCTCGTCGTCACGCCGACGCCGTGCGCGCCGATCCAGATCGGTTCTTCCAGCTGCCTGGTGAACTCCTCGACCAGCGCGATCACCCCGCGCACGTCCCGCGGATCCTTGATCAGGACGCCGAACTCGTCCTCGCCGATGCGCGCGACCTTGCCGACGTCCTCGGTGAACACCGCCCGCAGCCGCGTCGCGACGTGGATCAGCACCCGGTTGCCGGCCTCGTGGCCGAAGGCGTCGTTCACGCCGCGGAACCCGTCGATGTCGACCTGCACCAACGCGAGCGCCTCCGGACCCTTCGAGCCGACCGCGCCCTCGATCCAGCCGAGGAACTGCGCCCGGTTCGGCAGTCCGGTCTGCACGTCGTTGAGGCTCTGGCGGACGAGCTGCGTCTGCAGCGCGCGCATCTCGTTCATGTTCTCGATCATCGTGACGAAGTACGGCGGCGAGCCCTCGTTCTCGCGCACCAACGAGATCGCCATGTGCGTCTGGATCGTCTCGCCGTCGCTGCGGATCATCCGCGCCTCGACCCTCAGGTGGTCGAGATCGGAGTTGATCAGCCGCTGCCCGGCCTCCCGCAACGCCTCGCGGTCGTCGGGGTGGGCGAGCTCGCGGCCGGTGATCGTGCGCATGTCGTCGCGCCTGTAGTCGAGCATGGTCAGCAACGCCTCGTTGACGTCGATGATCTGCCCTTCGAGGTCGACGACCACGATCGGGAAAGCCGAGCTCTGGAAGATCGCCCGGAACTTGGCCTCGCTCGCCCGCACCGCGCTCTCGGCCCGGCGCATCGCGTTGATCGCGGCCGTGCGGGTGATCTCCTGCTGGTCGAGCGTGCGGTCGCGCATCCCCTCCGCGTACCCGGCGGCGAGCGCGGCCAGCTGGGCCGGCGTGACCGGCGCGTGCTCGCCGAGGTGGGCGAGCGTCTCCTCCAGCGTCGACGACGAGACGAAGTCGTGCTCCACCATCGACCGGCCGACCCGCCGAGCCTCGGCGGCACCACCGGTGAGCAGCTGCTCGACGTACTCGCCGAGCAGTTCCTCGAGTTTCCCGCGCGTGAGGTTCGCGAGAAGCGTGCTGGAGATCGCCGCCGCCCAGTGAACAGCGTGCTCTCGGCTGTCGACCGTGTTCATTCAGCTCAGCTGGCCATTCGTGGGGACCGGGGTGATCTGCTGATCGATCGTCCGACGCCAATCGATACGCCTGCGCGGCCCACTTCCGCCAGATTCGGTCGAACGGGTGACAGCCCGCGCGATACCACCACCGGGTGTGGGTCCAACAGACAAGCTTACTGATCACGCTTCGCCTGTCCAACCGAACCCGAATCCCCGCGCGTGAATCGTGGGTTTTCCCCTGAATTCACTCGTTTGAACTAGTGAATCGCCTCCTGAGTGGTCACGCGGCCCTGGCCCGGTCCCGCTTCGCGACTTCCTCGCGCACCAGCGGGATCACGTACCTGCCGAAGTCGATCGCGTCGTCGAGCAGGTCGTAGCCGCGCGCCGACAGGATCTCCACGCCGAGGTCGTAGTAGTCCAGCAACGCCTGCGCGACCGTCTCCGGGGTGCCGACCAGCGCGTTGGAGTTCCCGGCGCCGCCCGTCGCCTTCGCGGTGGGCGTCCACAGTGCACGGTCGAAACGCTCGCCGCGTTCCGCCACGGCCAGAAGCCGCTGGGAGCCGGTGTTCTCCGGGTTGGTCAGCGAGTGGCGGCGGCTCAGCGGGCCGTTCGCCTTGCGCGCCTCGATCCGGTCGAGCGTGCGGTAGGCCTTCTCCCAGGCCAGTTCCTCGGTGGGCGCGATGATCGGCCGGAACGCGACCTGGATCTTCGGCACGTCGGTGCGGCTCGCGTTCCTCGCCGCCTGCTTGACGGACTCGATCTGCTGGGCGGTTTCGGCGAGCGGTTCGCCCCACAGGCAGAAGATGTCCGCTTCCGCGCCGCCCGCCTCGTAGGCCGCGGGGGAGGAGCCGCCGAACGACACCTTCGGCCGCGGTTGCTGGACCGGGAAGACGTCGCTCACGAAGTCGGCGAAGTGGTAGTGCTCGCCGTCGTGGTCGAACGCCTCCCTGCTGAGCCACGCCTTCTTGACGATCTGGATGTATTCGCGCGTGCGGCCGTAGCGCTGGTCCTTGGTCAGGTAGTCGCCCTCGCGCTGCTGTTCGTGGTCCGTGCCGCCGGTGATGAAGTGCACGGTCAGCCTGCCGTCGCTGATCTGGTCGAGCGTCGCGAACGTCTTGGCGGCGAACGTCGGGTACGACACGTTCGGCCGGTGCGCCAGCAGGATCTGCAGCTTGTCGAGCTTCGCCGCCAGGTACGCGGCGGCCGAGGCGGGTTCGGGGGAGCCCGACCCGTACGCGAACAGCACGCGGTCCCAGCCGTGGTCCTCGTGCGCCCGAGCGAGCCTGATCGTGTAGTCCTTGTCGAAGGAACCACCGGTCCGCGGCGTCGTCTCCGAGCCGTTGTTCGTGGCGGCGATCCCGAGAAACTCAACTGGCATGGCGGATTCCCCAGAGCTGGTAGGTGCGTTGAGGGAGACGCCAGCCGAGTCCAGCACCGGACGATCGGTGCTCGCAACGGTGTCCACAGAGCGGGATTTGCTTGCACACGCGGGGTACCGTGGAGGTGTTCGCGTTGAGGGGCGCGGCTTGTTTCTCGTTGCCCTCCAACGGAAAGACGCGCATGCGCACACTCGTCGTCATCGGTGGCGGCCCTCGTGCCGCCGGTCTGCTGGAACGCATCGCCGCCCAGTCGCCGTCGCTGGAGCTGGCCGTGCACGTCGTCGATCCGCACCCGCCGGGTGCGGGCCGGGTGTGGAGGCACGCGCAGTCTCCGTTGCTGCGCATGAACTCCATGGCCGAGGACGTCACGGTCTTCACGGACTCCAGCTTCGACGGCGCGGGCCCCGTGCGCCCCGGCCCGACGCTGGCGGAGTGGGGTGGCGTCGAGCCGACGTCGTTCCCCTCACGTCAGGTGCAGAGCGGATATCTGGCGTGGTTCTTCGACCACGTCCGGAAATCTCTGCCTGCGAACATCTCTGTGTCGGTGCATCCGGCACGGGCGCTGAAGGTCGTCGGCAACTGGGTGTGGCTCGACAGCGGGGAGTCGCTGCGGGCCGACGTGCTGGTGCTGGCGCTCGGCCACCTCGACGCGGAACCCGAGCCGGAGCACCGCAAGCTGGCCGAGCACGCCGAGGAGCACGGCCTGGTCTACCTTCCTCCGCTGTACTCCGCCGACGCGGATCTGTCCGCTGTCACCGGCGACGTCGTGATGCGCGGCTTCGGCCTCGCCTTCATCGACCTCATGGTGCTGCTGACCGAGGGGCGTGGCGGCAGATTCGTCCGCTCTGGCGGCGAAGTGCGTTATCTGCCTTCGGGTTCGGAGCCGCGCCTGTTCGTGGGCTCGCGGCGTGGCGTCCCCTACCACTCGAAGACCGGCTACCGACTGCAGGGAACCCGGCCTTCGCTACCGCACTTCTTCGTCGCGGATGCGTTGAAGGGAAGAAGTTTGGACTTCCGCGCCGACGTGTGGCCGTTGATGGCCAAGGAAATCGCGTGGGGTCACTACCACGAGCTCTTCACCGGTCATCCCGGCCTGGTGCGGATGCCGTTCACCGAGTTCGCGGTGAGCTTCGCGGCGTTGCCCTGGTACAGCACCGAGATGCGGGAGCTGGAGGCCCTCGCGGTGCCTGATCCGGCCGACCGCATCGACTTCGAACGCCTGGACCGCCCGCTGGCCGGGCTGACCTTCGCGTCAGGAGAGGAGTTCCAGCACCACCTGCGCTCGTACGTCGAGGCGGACGTTGCCCGGCGCTCGGATCCGCGGTACAGCGCCGATCTGGGTGCGTTCCTGGCGCTGCTGTCGGTCTACGGCCAGCTGCCGCGGCTGATGCCGTTCGACGGCTGGTGGCACGGCTACTTCAGCTACCTCGCCTCCGGCCCGCCACCGGATCGGCTGGAGGAGCTGCTGGCGTTGTCCCGCGCGGGAATCGTGCGGTTCGTCGGCGCCGACATGTGGGTGGAGGCGGTGGACGGCGCGTTCCTGGCGGGCAGCCCGACAACGCCGGACGTGGTGCGTGCCAACGGTTTGATCGAAGCACGCCTGCCCACGCACACCCTCTCGCGCACGGCCGACCCGGTGCTGAAGTCGTTGCGCGCGGTCGGCGATATCTCGGAGGACGACGCGGGGCTGGTGCGGGTGTCCGCGGAGGGCCGTCTGATCAACGACCGCGGCGAGGAGGACCCGGTGCGGTTCGCCGTTGGTCCCTACACCACGCAGAAAGCGTTCGCGGCCTTCGCACGCCCGAACACGAACGCCCCGGCGTTCCGCCAGAACGACACCCTCGCGCGGGAGATCCTGCGGACGCTAGGCGACTGAGGTGTAGCGCCCCTGGTGCCGCACCAGGGGCGCGTCGATGTCCGAGTGCGTGATGTCCAGCGGTTCGCCGACGAGCGCGACGTGATCGCCGACCGCGATCCGCCGCGCGGTCCGGCAGCGCAACCGCACCGGCGCGTCCAGCAGCCGCGGCACGCCGTCCTCGTCGGGCTGCCAGCGCGTGCCGGCGCCGAACCGGTCGACGCCCTTAGTGGCGAAGAGCGTCGCGAGCTCGGTCTGCCCGGCGTCCAGCAGGTGCACGGCGAACAACGGCGCGGTGCGCAGAACCGGCCACACCGACGCACCCTCGCCGATCCACACGACGACCAGGGGCGGCTCGAACGAGGCCGAGGTGAACGACGAGACCGTCGTGCCGACCGGCCCGTCAGCGCCGCTCGCGGTGACGATGGTGACCGCCTGGGCGTGATGCCTCAACGCGTCGCGCAGTTGCTCCTTCATCGCAGCACCTTCAGGGCGTCCAGGTCGAAGTCCGTGACGTCGGCGGGTAGCGCGGCCTCGTTCAGGAACACCGTCTGGGGCACCAGCGCTCCCAGCTCCGCCAGCACGGGCCGCAGGTGCACCTCGACGGCCAGCGCGTGCCTGTCGGACGCGGCGATCTGGAGCGGTACGACGACCTTGCCCCGCAACCACCCCGCGGGTGCCTGGTCCAGCACGGCCTTGAGCAGCCCGGTGTAGGCGGCCTTGTACGTCGGCGTCGCGACCACCAGCACGTCCGCCTGCGCCACCGTGTCCAGCGCGGCCTTGACGGTGTCCGGGTCCGTGAAGACGGCGGGTGCCAGCGCGGCCGCCTCGACGACCGGCCCCTCGACGGGCACGCCGAGTGTCGCGGCGAGGGCTTCGCGCAACGCCAGGGCCGCCTGCAGAGTGCGCGAGGCGGGCCGCGGGTTGCCGACCAGAACACCGATCTGCGTCATGCCTTCCAGCACAGCCGCAAGCCGGGTGACCGTCAACCCGCGTCCACCACGCGAGATCAGTGCGAAATCTCTTTTGCGACCCACGAGTTGATGGCGTCGACTCGCGCGTAGATCGCCGGGTGGTCAGGCCTTGCGCAGCCGACGCCCTTCGACACCAGGCCGATCAGCTTGCCGCCGGCGACGAACGGACCACCGGAGTCACCGTTGCAGGCGTCGATCCCGCCCTCCTGGTGGCCGCCGCACAGCATCGACCGGTTCTCGTAGAAGTCGTTGCCCTCGTCGTCCTTGCCCCAGAAGACGCGGCACGTCTCGTCGTCCAGGATCGGGATCGAGGCCTTCATCAGGTAGCCGTTGGTGCTGCCGCCCTCCTTGACCGCACCCCAGCCCATCACGGTGGCGGACCTGCCCGGTGCGTACAGGTGGCGGTCGGCGGCACCGGCCATCCTGATCGGCTTCTGCTTCAGCGAGCGGTCGAGGGTCAGGACCGCGGAGTCGAAGGAGATGCCGTCGTACTTCGGGTTGATGACGATCTTCGTGAGCTTCGCGACGACACCCTCGCCTGTGCTGTGGACGTTCTCCCGCCCCGCCACGACCACGCGTTTGGTCAACGGGATCGGCTTCGGACCCGTCACGCCCTCGTCGACGCAGTGCGCGGCCGTGAGGATCTTGTCCGGTGCGACCACCACACCGGTGCACCGGGGGTCGCGCGTGTCGGCCGTCGGCGCCAGGTACACCGCGAACGGGTTGTCCTTGATGGACGCCCGTGTGCCGCCGACGACCTGAGCGGACGGGTCCGCCACGGCTGTGCCCGCCATCGTGAGTACGACCAGCGCAGCCGTGATTCCACCTCGTAACAGCATTTCGCCGTTCCTTTCCGCGGGGAACTTCATTACGCGGCAAGGAACGGCGAGTGCTTCGTCTCAGTTCGACCTGTGCAACTTAAGAGACCGCGTCGGCCGCCGCACGCCCGGCCACCCGGCCGGAGAACAGGCAGCCGCCGAGGAAGGTTCCTTCCAGCGCCCGGTACCCGTGCACGCCACCACCACCGAACCCGGCTGCCTCACCGGCCGCGTACAGCCCCGGCAGCACCTCGCCGGAGGTGTCGAGCACCCGCGAGGACAGGTCGGTGTGCAGGCCTCCCAGCGTCTTCCGCGTGATCACGGACAACCGGACGGCGATCAGCGGACCGGCCTTGGGGTCGAGCAGCCGGTGCGGCTCGACGACGCGGATCAGCTTGTCCGTCAGGAAGTGGCGGGCCGCGCGGATCGCGTTGACCTGCATGTCCTTGCTGAGGCCCGCGGTCACCTGGCGGTCGCGTTCGATGATCGTCTTCTCCAGCGCGGCGGCGTCGATGCGGTCGTCCCCGGTCAACGCGTTCATGCCGCGCGCCAGCTCCGCGACCGTGCCGGCCTGGATGAACTCCTTGGACTTCCGGGCGAACGCCTCCACCGGCGCGACGGCGCCCGGCAGCGCGCGCTTGAGCACCGCGCGGGTGTCCTTGCCCGTGAGGTCCGGGTTCTGCTCGGAGCCCGACAGCGCGAACTCCTTGCCGATGATCTTCTTGTTCAGCACGAACCACGAGTGCTCGTCGCCGCGCGAGGTGATGTGCTGCAACGCTCCCAGTGCGTCGAAGCCGGGGAACAGCGGGATCGGCAAGCGGTTGCCGTCCGCGTCGAGCCACAGCGGTGACGGGCCGGGCAGGATGCGGATGCCGTGCCGCGACCACACCGGCGCGTAGTTCGCGATGCCCTCGGGGTAGTGCCACATGCGGTCGGCGTTGATGATCGAGGCGCCGGCCTTCTGCGCGACCTCCATCATGTGCCCGTCCACGAAGTCCGGCACACCGGCGAGCATGAACTTGGGCGGCGTGCCCATCCGCTCCGGCCAGTTGCGCCGCACCAGGTCGTGGTTGCCGCCGATGCCGCCGGACGTGACGATGACGGCCTGGGCGCTGAGCGAGAAGTCGCCGACGACCGTGCGCGAGCTCGGTTCGGCGCGGGCGACCGACGAGGGCTCCAGCACCTCGCCGGACACGCCGTCGCACACGCCGTTGGTGACGTTGAGGCCGGTGACCCGGTGCCGGAACTTCAGCGTGACGAGCCCCTTCGCCACACCCTCGCGTACCCGACGCTCGAACGGCTCGACCACGCCGGGACCGGTGCCCCAGGTGACGTGGAACCGCGGCACCGAGTTGCCGTGCCCGTCGGCCAGGTACCCGCCGCGCTCGGCCCACTGGACGAACGGGAACCACCGCACGCCCATGTTGTAGAGCCAGGAGCGCTTCTCCCCGGCGGCGAAGTCCACGTAGGCCTGCGCCCACAGCCGTGGCCAGTGGTCGCTCTCCCGGTCGAACGCCGCCGAGCCCATCCAGTCCTGCAGCGCCAGGTCGTGCGAGTCTTTGACCCGAAGCCTGCGTTGCTCGGGGGTGTCCACCATGAACAACCCGCCGAACGACCACCAGGCCTGGCCGCCGAGCGACGCTTCCGGCTCCTGGTCGAGGAGGATGACCTTGCGGCCCGCGTCCGCGAGCTCTGCGGTCGCGACGAGACCTGCGAGGCCTGCGCCGACGACGATGACATCCGCGTCATGTGCCATCGGGCGAGCATAGATCCACCGCTGGTCACGCACGAGACCTGAATCAAGTTCACTTTCTGGGGAGTAGACGACGATGACCTTCCGGCCGGCTTCTGAAGTGGGGTTCAGCACCAGGACCACCAGGTTCGTGGCACCCGGATCGGTGACGAACGGCGAGTTCGGCCTGTTCGAGTGGCGGATGGAGGCCCGCCAGCCCGGCGCCCGCCCGCACTTCCACAAGACCTTCTCCGAGTCGTTCTACGTGCTCGAAGGCGAGATCTCGCTGTTCGACGGCGACGAGTGGATCAAGGGAGGGGAGGGCGACTTCCTCTACGTGCCGCCGAACCGGCCCCACGCGTTCCGCAACGACAGCGACGCGCCCGTCCGGATGCTGATCCTGTTCTCGCCGGGGATCGCCCGCGAGAAGTTCTTCCTGGAGGTCGGAGAGGCCAAGGGGCTGCCGCCGGAGGAGCTGGAGGCGTTCTACGCCCGGCACGACCAGTACAACCTCTGAGAGGGTGCCGTCGACCGCCACTACCGGTGAGGGGGGTTTCCGGAGTGCCGGTCGACGGCGGGTTGACCGCGGCGCGAGCGCACGACGCCTGCGGAAGGACTTTTCCAGCCTGGGGGTGCCGGATCGTCCTGGCGCGGGCTCCAGCGCCCGCGGCCAACCACATTGTTGAACGTACAACCGGAGCGTGGTGTTCCGGTCGCCTTTCACTGTGACCAGGCTCAATTCCTTCAGGTTGTCTTCAGGTTCGACCGGGGTATGTCACCAGGTGTGACGGATGAACTGCCCACGATCACAAATCTCGCCGACCTGGTCGGCCTTCTGGGTGACGACGTCTACATCCGCTGGTCCAAGGGCCCGGACGCGGACGCCGCCTCGACCTCGCGCGACTCCCTGACCGGCGTTGACCTGCCAGGACTGTCCGCGAGCCCGCTGCGCGTCGAACCGTGGTGGGAGGACCGCTCGCGCGAGCTGTGGGTGGCACGCCGCCTGTTCGACTACCGCCACCTGCGCGACCTGCGAGGCCCTGACGTGCGCGCCTGGGTGCTCCGCGGCGAGGAGGTGGGCCGCGGCCCGGACAACGAGCCCCTGGTCCGCTGCCTGGAGCCGCTCGCCTGGGTGGCCGATTCAGCGCTGAGCGAGTGCGAGGACATGGTCAACGCCCAGCACTCCGACGAGTGGGGCTCCCTGGACCGCTCTAGCTCAGCTCCGTGAGCCTGCGCTCGGCGGCCTTGCGCGCCTTCTCCGCCGCCGCTGAGATCCGCTTGGCCTCCTCCAGCCGTTCCGCGGCCCGGTCGAACGCCCGCTGCGCCGCCAGCTGGTCGGCCTGCGCCTCCCCGAGGGCCTGCTCGGCCTCGTCCAACGCCTGCTGCGCCTCGGCCCGCTTGCGCTCCTGCCGCTCCCGCCGCTTGCGGGCCAGCGCGTCCTCGCCGTCGGTGCTCGCGGGCTCCGGCAGCGGCGTCGCGAACCCGAACCCGGAGTACTCCAGCGCCTTGGTGAGGTGCCCCGCCCGCACCTGCTCAGCGGACTCGGGATCGGACATCGCCGCCGTGAGGGTGTTCCGCACCTGCGTGACGGCATCGTCGGCGAGCGGCCCGGTCAGCTCCAGCGTGCGGTAGACCAGCGTCTCCAGCAGCTCCTTGCGCTTGCGACCGAGCTCCCGCATGGTCAGCTGCGCCGTGGAGAGGCCCAGAGCCTCCTCCAGCCCCGCCGGCGCGTCCCTCACCAACCGGTTCACCGCCCAAGCGCCCACGGTCGGCTTGCGCAGGTCGGCGATGGCCTTGGCGAGGTCCTTGTCGCCCGCCTGCTTGGCGGCGGCGTTGCGGGCCGCGGTGAACTCCTTCGGGGGGAGCCCGTAGAGCTCGTCGGCGACCAGCTTGAGGTCCATGGGCGCAAGGTAGCGCCTGATCAGCCTTCAGTCTCGCCGAATGTGCCCGAGCGCCTGCCTGATCATCACCGTGAGCTTGTGGTCCTCCCCGAACAACTGCTCGACCACCTCGGACGTGGCCAGGAGCAGGTCCGCCGAGCTCTCGCGCTCCCCGCGCAGGCGGAGAACGACTCCGAACATGCTGGCGGCCATCAGGGTGAGCGGGTGATCGAGGCCGAGAGTGTCCGAGGACGCGGTGGCCAGTTGGCTGCACAGCGTTGCCGCGTCGTCGTATCGTCCGGCAGCGACGTAGGCGTTCACGGCCGACATCATCGTGTGGAGCGTCGACGGCGACACCGGCCCCAGGGTCGTCAGCTTGTCCTGCAGAGCTGATTCGATGATCGTGCACGCGTCGTCTGCTCTGCCTGCGGCGACGTACGCGGATGCGAGGTCGTCTGCCAGGTCGAGCGCCTCCCCGGTGTCACGCGGGCGCCGTCGTGACAGCTCCGCGACCTGCTCGAGTACCGCGACACCCTCGTCGGCCCGGCCGAGATCGAGGTAGCGCCGTCCGAGCCGCCGAGCCGTGTCGAGAGTGACCCGGTGGTCCTCGCCGAGGGTCTTCTGGGCCGTGGTGAGTTCGGCCTGCATGAGGTGCAGGTCGTTGTCGGGCAGGTTGCCGTCGGCGTTCGCGATCTCGTCTCGGAGGTCGATGACGAGCTGGTGCCCTTCGCCGAGCCGCGTGCGACCTTCTGCGTAGGAGCTCTCCGCGATCGATGCCGCCGAGCTCAAATCGGCGACGTCCCGTAGAAATTTGGCTGCCCAGAGTCGGAGCGTGAGCACGAGTTCGAACACCTCGAGCCGCAGCGTGGAGCCGGTGTTCGCCCACAACGCTTCGATCTGTCGCACCAGTTCGTTGCCGAGGCGGCGATGCCGCCAGCCGTCGCCGAAATCCGCTCGGTGAGTGAGCAGCTTGACCGCGTTCACGAACGCCTTCAGTTCGGCGGTCGTGCCCTTGCTGCGGTCGCGGATCACCCGCTGCACCAACCGGTGCATGCGCACGGAGGAATCGCCTCCGAAGTCCACGAGCGACGCCTCGTACAACCGCGCCAGTTCGTCGTCGGCCTCATCGCCGAGCACCTGCCGGGAAACACCCTCGGGGGACAGCAGGGACAGCACCGCCACCAGCTCGCTGTCTTGGAACGGCTCCAACGCCATGAGCACCGCGGTGGCCGCACCGAGCGGGTACGGGTCGCCGTCCCGCCTGCTGAGTTGTTTCTCCGCCGGGAACTTCCGGAAGTTCTCCAGGTACTTCGGGTAGCCCCAGCGAGCAGACCTGATCCGCGCCGCCGCCTGCGCCAGGGCCAACGGCAGGTAGCCGACTTCGTGGGCGAGTTCGGCAGCGGCGACGCCGTCGTCGAGCCCCGTCGCTTCCCGCAGGAACCGCAAGGCGGTCTCCTGGTCGAAGACCTCCACCGGGACCTCGCCCTTGATCTGCGATCCGCGCACCGTGCTGGTGATCACCACCTGGGTCGCGCCGACAGCCGGCAGATAGGGTCTGACCGCGTCGAGCGACACGACGTTGTCGAACACCAGCAGCGCCGGCCCAGGCCGCGTCTGCAGGTGGTTGCGCACCCTCGCGGCCGTGATGTCAGCGCCGTCCTCCGGCCGGTACAACCCCAGGCGGTCGGCGAGCTCGACCATCCCGGCCCTGATCTGGTCCTCGGTCTCCGCGCCGATCCACGCCACCAGCCACCCGTCCCGCACCCGCTGCCGCGCATGAGCCGCGGCGAGCTGCGTCTTGCCCACCCCGCGCTGCCCGGTCAGCACACAGACCGGCTCACTCAACAACGCGAGCGCGACAGGCGTTTGGAAGTTGGGCGGCTCATGCGGGATCAGCCCGGTGACCACCTGACCCGCGGGCACCTCGGGCAGACCGCGGAACTCCGCCCGCAGAGGCAGGTCCTGGTTTCGCACCGAACAATGCTATGCGCCCGAATCGGGTAAACAGGATGGGGAGATGCACACCAGGTGGAGATGGGTCCTGTTCGGGCTCGGCGCCGCCGTCGCCCTGGCAGGCCCGGTGGCGATGCTCGACGGCCCTTGGTACGCGATCGTGTTCGGCGGCCTGTGGCTTGTCATGGGCGGCGCCGTGGCGTGGCGCGGCTTTGCCATGGGCACGCGGCTCACCGACGAGGGCATCGTGTCGACCGACCTCGAAGGCCGCACGGTGATCCCGTGGTGCGGCATTGCCGCGATCGAGCCCGTGCGGCGGCGCAACCTGATCTTCTTCCACACGATCGCGCCCGTGGTGCGGTTGAGGCATCGCACGGAAACGCTCACCGAGCTGAGTTTGCTGTCGATCAAAAAGGACTCCGTGCCCGAACGGACCGCGAGTCAGATCAAGGAACTCCAGCGCGCGTTGGCCGTGCACCGGCAGAACTGCCCGGCGTGCGGGGCGCAGCCGAAACCGCTCGCGACCGGCCAGGGGATCGTCGGGCGCCTGCGGTCGAGATTGCGGTCGCTGTTGCGCGGAAATAGCGATCAGTCCATCGTTCGCTGACGGGATCCTGTTACACGGCAACGTCATTCACCGTTGACACAGGCCTTGACATTCCCCTCCATCAGCTCTTGACTGGAGGGCAACTGCTCGTTCCACGGCAAATGCGAAACGTGCGGCACTAAAACGTTGCCCTGACAAGCCGCTGAACAGTCCAATGTGGAACCACAGAATGCTCCGGGGAGACTATTGCCCCTCGCGAGGCGAAGAGATGTGCTTCTGAGCACTCTTTACCCCACGAAGGGCATTCGCGCCGTGAAGAACTGGAGACGCCGCACCGGCACGGTCTTGCTGACCGCGGTGCTGGGCACTGCCGGGCTCGGCTTCGCCGCCACCCCCGCCATCGCGCAGAACGCAGCGCAGCAGGACAAGCCGGCCGCCGACAAGCAGCTGGACAAGAAGGACCGCGAGCTCGTCGACCAGGCCGCCCGCGAGGGCAAGCCGACCGTCGACCTGCTGGTCGCCGCCGAGGACGGCAAGACCGATGCCGCGGTCAGCGAACTGAAGGCGCTCGGCGCCACGGTCCAGAAGACCGAGAAGGACGTCGACTACGTCAAGGTCACCATCCCGCGCGACAACGCGGAGAAGGCGGCCAAGCTCAAGTCCGTCAGCACGGTGGACGTCGACGGCCTCATCGCGCTCGACGACCCGCGTCCGCAGGGCATGGAGCAGCCGGCGCCGCAGACGCCGCCCGGTCCGAAGACGCCGCGCACCAACCCGTACATGCCGACGCAGGACACGCAGGCGGCGCAGTTCGCCACCGCGCACCCGCAGTGGGACGGCCGGGGCACCACGATCGCCGTGATCGACTCCGGCATCGACCTGGACACCCCGGCCCTGCAGACGACCAGCACCGGTGAGCGCAAGATCATCGACTGGTACAACGCGAACGCCACGAACTCCGGCGACGGCACCTGGGTCACCATGACCAAGACGGGCGTCGTCGGCAAGTTCACCAACGGCGGCCGTGAGTGGACCGCGCCGGCGACCGGCGGCCCCTACTCGTTCGGCCTCTTCCGCGAGACCGCGGGCGACCTGGGCACGGCCGCGTCCGAGACCGGCGGTGACATCAACCGCGACGGCGACCGCACCGACTCGTTCGGTGTCATCCAGGACATCACGACGAAGGAAGTTTTCGTCGACACCGACGGTGACGGCGACTTCACCAACAACAAGCGGATGCTCGACTACAAGGTCAAGCAGGACGTCGGCTTCTTCGGCACCGACAACCCCGCGACCCCGGTGGTCGACCGCGTCGCGTTCGTCGTGCAGACCGACCGCTCGATCTACGACAACGCGGGCACGCCGTACGTCAACCTGGGCATCTCGGGTGCCGCGCACGGCACGCACGTCGCCGGCATCACCTCGGCCTACAAGCTGTTCGACGGCAAGATGGCCGGTGCCGCGCCCGGTGCGAAGCTGATGGCCATCAAGGCCTGCCTCTCCACGCCGTCCTGCACCAGCTCCGGCCTGATCGACGGTGTCCTCTACGCCGCGCGCAACGGCGCCGACGTCGTGAACATCTCCATCGGTGGCCTCCCGGCCCTCAACGACGGCAACAACGCCCGTGCGGAGCTCTACAACCGCACGATCAACGAGTACAACGTCCAGCTGTTCATCTCGGCGGGCAACTCGGGTGCCGGCGCCAACACCGTCGGTGACCCGTCGGTCGCCACGGACGCCGTGAGCGTCGGTTCCTACATCACCAGCGCGACCTGGCTCTCCAACTACGGCTCGAAGACCGCGCAGAAGCAGAACCTGCACGGCTTCTCGTCGCGCGGCCCGCGTGAGGACGGCGGCTTCAAGCCGAACATCGTCGCGCCGGGTTCGGCGATCTCCACCACGCCGCGCTGGCAGCAGCCCGGCCCGGTGGCGGGCACCTACACCCTCCCCGCCGGCTACGCGATGTTCAACGGCACCTCGATGGCCGCCCCGCAGGCGACCGGTGCCGCCGCGCTGCTCGTGAGCGCCTACAAGGCCGAGCACAACGGCCAGCGCCCGACGAGCGCCGAGCTGCGGTACGCGATCCAGCGCAGCGCCAACTTCGTGAGCACCCTGGGTGCCTACGAGCAGGGCGCCGGTCTGTTCAACACGAACGCCGCGTGGTCGTTGCTGGACAAGCACGGCGTGCCGAACAAGGTCACCACCTCGGTTCCGGTCAACACCGTCCTCAGTGGACTGCTGGCCACCCCGAACACCGGTGTCGGCATCCACGACCGCGAGGGCGTGACCGCGGGCCAGGAGTACACCCGCACCTACACGCTGACCCGCACCACCGGTCACGACCACATGGAGACGTGGAACGTCTCCTGGAAGGGCAACGACGGCACGTTCAAGGCGGCCAAGACGGTCGACCTGCCGCTGAACAAGCCGGTCCAGTTCCCGGTGAAGATCAAGGCGACGAGCGCGGGCGTGCACAGCGCCGTCCTGCAGCTGGACGACGTCGAGACCCCCGGTGTCGACGTGCAGACCCTGAACACCGTGTTCGCGGCGCAGACCTTCAACGCCGCCAACCAGTTCTCGGTCACCAAGTCCGGCACGATCGCGCGCAACCAGTCGACCAGCCTCTTCGTGAACGTGCCGAAGGGCACGACCGCGCTGAAGGTCGACATGAACGCCGGTGGCGCCGAGGCCGGCAAGGGCCAGGTCCGCTTCCTGCGCTTCACCCCGCAGGGCGTTCCGCTCGACGTGACCAGCTCGACCAACTGCTACAACCCCGACGCGGGTGCCGGTTGCTCCGGTGGCACCCCGACCAGCCGCACGGTGACCAGCCCGATGGCCGGTGTGTGGGAGATCGTGGTCGAGGCGCGCCGCACCTCCGACGCCGACCTGGCGCCGTACTCGGTGACCGCGTCCGTGCTCGGCACGTCGATCAGCCCGAACCCGGACGTCATCGCGTCCGCGGCGCTGGGCGTCCCGCTGAACCGCAGCTACACCGTCACGAACACGCAGGCCGCGTTCAACGGCCGGCTCGTGGCGGGCGCGGTCGGCAGCGCCAAGTCGGGCCGTCCGTCGATCGCGAACCTGGCGACCAGCTTCTTCGACATCCAGGTTCCCGCTGGTGCCTCGAAGCTGACGGCCACCATCGGCAACCCGGCCGACGCGTCTGCCGACCTCGACCTGTTCGTGCTGAACTGCACGTCCGGCACGTGCGTGGTCGCCGGTCAGTCGGCGGACGGTGACTCCGAGGAGTCCGTCACCGTCAACGCTCCGGCCGCCGGTCTGTGGCGCGTCCAGGTGGATGGTTACTCGGTGCCCGCGGGCACCACGGAGTACGACTACTTCGACGTCTACACCGCCGCCGGTCTCGGCACGCTGACCGTGACCGACAGCAACGCCGACCGCGCCGCCGGTGCGTCGTGGAACGCGTCGGGCGTCCTCACGCCGCTCGGCCAGCCCGGTGCCGGCCGCGTGCTGCGCGGTGAGCTCGAGGTGCGCACGTCGGACGAGAACACCGTCGGCAACGGCGCCGTGATCGTCCAGTCCGTCAGCTAGCCCCGAAAAAACGATGAACGGCGCTTTTGTTCACCTGAGCCCGGATCCACCGATGGATTGTTAGCGATCTTGGGTGTGGGTGTG
>NZ_BMRE01000058.1 GCF_014648475.1 Lentzea flava
CATATTACTGGCTGTGTTTCGGCACGCTGTTGAGTTCTCAAAGAACACGCGCTCACCGGATCCAATCTCCATTTCCGGAGAGTTTCACTCGGGGCTGGTGTGTCTGAAGCTTATTTGGTGTTTCTCGCCGGTGTCAAATCGGCCTCTAGGAGGCTTGTTCTCTCCGGCTTGTGCCCCGCTCGTTCCGGTTTTGATTTCCGGCCCGTTCCGCGCTGGCAGAGAGAACATTACACAAGCCCGTTTCGATCTCCAAATCGGGGGGTCCCGGTAGCCGCGGAACGTGCGACTACCAGGACAAATGCCCGAGTCAGGGTGCGGAGACCCCGACATCCGACGGCGTCAGCGGCTTCCGGGAAGCCGCAGAGCTGTACTCGTCCGCCCCCACATCGGGCTTGCCGACGCGCGACTGCGGGTCGAAGTCACGCGTCACGTAGGAGTAGGTGCCCGCGGAGGTCTCGATCGCGGGACTGCTGGACGACAGGCGCAGCAGCCCGTTGGAGTCCCGCACGAGCTTCGGGTCGACCGAGCGGTAGCCGGACGAGATGCCGGCGGTCCCGCCCCAGATGATGTTGCCCTCGTACTTCACCGTCGAGCCGCTCATCATGTCGACGAACTTCGACGACGAACCCTTGATGATGTTGTTCGCGAGGATGCAGTCCTTGGGTGCGTAGGTCCCGGTGTCGCTGTCGACCACCGCGCCCGTGCCGATCAGGGTGTTGAACGTGACGGCCACGCGGTCGGGGCGGTCGTGCGACGTCGAGGTCGGGCCGCTGTCGGTCTCCGAGCCCTTGCCGAACACGACCGCGCGGTCGCCGGTGTTCTCCACGTAGTTGTTGAACACCTTGTGGTCGTTCCCGTGGAACCGGATGCCGCTGCCGAACAGCAGGTTGCCCTCGACGGTGGAACGGTTGCCGTGCCGCAGGACGATGTAGCCCTTGCTGTTGCGGATCGTGTTGAAGCGGATCGTGTTGTCCGAGGACTTCACCGAGATGGCCTCGGGGTCGCCGTTGGCCTTGTCGAAGAGGTTGTGCTCGATGGTCGCGTACGCCGAGAGCGCCTGCTTGAAGCTGTAGCCGAGCCGGATCGACTCACCGCCGTTCGAGCCGGTGAAGCTGTGGTTGTAGAAGTAGTTGTGGTGGACCTGGGTGCGCTGGGCGATCGCGCCGTCGGGTCCGGTGATCTGCAGGTAGACGCCCTCGTTGGTGCGGTTCGAGAACGTGTTGTGGTCGACTTCGACGTCGTTGGCGCTGACGGTGAGCGAGGCACCGCTCTTGTCGCCGTTGAACGTGGTGCGGGTGATGCGGGTGCCCTCAGCCTCGGCCGGCACCGACAGGGTGCTGGTGCCGGAGAAGACGAAGCCCTCGACGGTCACGCCACGCACGGCGCCGAACTCGAAACCGCCGGTGTTGAACACCGCACGGCCGGCGCGCCTGGCCGCGATGGTGATCTTCGACTTCGTGATCTTGATCGGTTTGTCGGCGCGATGCACGCCGTCCGCGAGCACGATGCGTTGACCGGCTCTGGCGGCGTTGATCGCCGCTTGCAGGGCGGTCGCGTTCGGCACGCTGACGACCGCGGCGTGCGCGGGCGCCGGGAGCAAGGACGACAGCAGGGCGGCCGCACCCACTGCGGCCAGTGATCGGATCATTCGCCAACTCCTGTGGTGGCACCTCTGCGGCGGTGGACCGAAAGTACTGAGGAGTTCCGGCGGACGGGGCAGTTCGGCAAGGGCCGCTTGCCCCGTCCTGCGGAGACGGATCCGATGTCTGCCCTCAGGGGCTACGGCGCCGAGGGACCGACGTCCGCCTTGGTCAGCGGCTTGCGCGTCGCCGAGGTGCTGTACTCGTCCGCGCCGACGTCGGGCTTGCCGGAGCGTGCCTGCGGGTCGAAGTCACGCGTCACATAGGAGTAGGTGCCTACCGACGCGTCGATGGCAGGGCTACCGGACGCGAGCCGGAACAGCCCGTTGGCGTCCTTCACGAGCTTCGGGTCCACGGACTTGTAACCCGACGACGGCATGCTGCCGCCGGTGCCGCCCCAGATGACGTTGCCCTCGTACTTCACGACCGACCCGGCGTGCATCGAGACGACGCCACCGGACGAGCCGCGGATGATGTTGTTCGCGAGCACGCAGTCCTTGGGCTTGAAGTTGCCGCCATCGCTGTCCACGACCTCACCGGTGCCGATGAGCGTGTTGAACGCGACCGTCACGCGGTCCGGCCTGTCGTGTTCCTTCGAGGTCGGGCCGCTGTCCGCCTCGCTGCCGGAGCCGAACACCATCGCGCGGTCGCGGGTGTTCTCCACGTAGTTGTTGTAGATCTTGTGGTCGTTGCCGTGGAACCGGATGCCGCTGTTGAAGAGCAGGTTGCCCTCGACGGTGGTGCGGTTGCCGTGGCGCAGCACGATGTACCCGCGGCTGTTGCGGATCGTGTTGTAGCGGACCGTGTTGTCCGAGGACTTCACCGAGATCGCCTCGGAGTCGCCGTCCGCCTTCTCGAAGAGGTTGTACTCGATGATCGCGTTCGCCGACTTCGACTGCTTGTGGCTGTAGCCGAGCCGGATCGACTCGCCGCCGTTCGAGCCGGAGAACTGGTGGTTGTAGAAGTAGTTGTGGTGGATCCAGGTCCGCTTGGCGATCTCGCTGCCGGGACCGGTGATCTGCAGGTACACGCCCTGGTTCGTGCGGTTCGAGAACGTGTTGTGGTCGACCTGCACGTCGTCGGCGCTGACGCTGAGCGAGGCGCCGTCCTTGTTGCCGTTGTAGGTGTTGCGGGTGATGCGGGTGGCTTGTGCTCCCGGCGGCACCGACAGCGTGCTGGTGCCGTCGAACACGAAGCCCTCGACGGTCACGTTCCTGACGTCTCCCAGTTCGAACCCGCCGCTGGTGAACACCGTGCCGCCGACGGTCTGGGCGGCCACGGTGATCCCGGACTTCGTGATCTTGACGGGGTGGTCGGCCGCGTGCACGCCGCCGGCGAGCACCAGGCGCTGACCAGGGCGTGCCGAGTCGATCGCGGCCTGCAGGGAGGACACGCTCGACACGCTGACGACAGCGGCGTGCGCCGGTGCGTGGACGAAGGACGACAGCAGGGCGGCCGCGCCGACAGCGGCCAGTGATCGGATCATTCGCCAACTCCGTTGCTGGGCAGTTGGCGGCGGTAGCGCCTAAGTTAGCGCAAGATTCCGGCAGGCGGGGTAGTTCGGTACAAGCCAAGGGCTGTATCGACTGATGGCACGCGGTCCAGTTGTCCGATGTCTGCGAGTGGGAACCACTGCGCGAGGTCGGTCGTGCCGTCCACCTCGAACCGCAGATCGCCGCCCACGATCCGGACCTCGTACATGATCCTCAGCGCGTGGTAGTCGCGGTCGGGCTCCTCGCGGAACTCCGAGTCGATGCCGAGCAGGCGCAGCACCTCGACCTCGAAGCCGGTCTCCTCCTCGTACTCGCGGATGACCGCGTCGTGCGGGTGTTCGCCGTGGTCGATGCCGCCGCCGGGGAGGATCCAGCGCTTGCCGTTGGGGCCGAGCCAGCGCGCGAGCAGGATCTCGTCGTTCTCGTTGATGCACACGCCGTACGCGGCCACGCGCTGCTTCTTCGCCCTCATGCGGATCAGCCTAGCTGGCGATCACCCCGAAAAAGTGATATCACTTAGCTACTACTTCGCTAGGGGGTCTGGATGGTCGACACGACAGTGCACATGCCGGCGCCTGCTGTGCGTGAGAGGCACGCACAGGAGCTGCCCGGTCTGCCGATGTTCTTCGCAGGACTGGTGGTGTACGCGGTGGGTGCTTGGGTGCTCGTGCGGGAAATCGTGCAAGCCGCGGAGAGCGACATGAACCCGTCGACCGTGGTTCTGGTCATCGCGGTGCTGTTGCACCTGGCGGCGTCGCTGATCATGAAGGGGCTGTTCACCGTCGCACCCGGTGAGGCGCGCGTGTTGCAGTTCCTCGGCCGTTACGTGGGCACGGTGCGCACGGACGGTCTGCGGTGGGCGAACCCGTTCACCACGCGGGAGAAGATCTCGACCAGGATCCGCAACCACGAGACTCAGGCGCTGAAGGTCAACGACGCGGACGGCAACCCGATCGAGATCGCCGCCGTCGTCGTGTGGCAGGTGGAAGACACTGCGCGCGCACGGTTCGAGGTGGACGACTTCGTGCGGTTCGTCGGCATTCAGACCGAGACCGCCGTACGGCACATCGCGACCAGCTACCCGTACGACAGCCACGAGGAAGCCGGACTGTCGTTGCGGGAGAACGCGGACGAGATCACCGAGACGCTCGCGATCGAGATCGCGGCGCGCGTGCAGTCCGCGGGGGTGAAGGTGATCGAGTCACGGCTCACGCACCTCGCGTACGCCCCGGAGATCGCGCAGGCCATGTTGCAGCGACAGCAGGCGTCCGCGGTCGTGGCGGCGCGGACGCGGATCGTCGAGGGCGCCGTCGGCATGGTCGAGCTCGCGTTGCAGCGGCTCGCCGAGCAGGACGTCGTCGAGCTCGACGAGGAACGCAAGGCGGCGATGGTGTCGAACCTGCTCGTCGTCCTGTGCGGTGACCGTTCCACTCAGCCCGTGGTGAACGCAGGGTCGCTCTACACCTGATGGCTGACCGCAAAAGCGTTCTGCTCAGGCTCGATCCGGCAGTGCACGACGCGTTGAGCAGGTGGGCGAACGACGAGCTGCGCAGCACCAACGCGCAGATCGAGTTCCTGCTGCGGCGTGCGCTGGCGGACGCGGGCCGGTTGCCCGGCGAGGCGAAGAAGATGCCGCGCCGGGGCAGGCCGCCGAAAAAGCAAAACCCGGACGAACCGCCTGATTAGTGCGTACGTTGGGGTGGGCGGATCTCCAACTGTCTGACGCAAGATCACTCGCGTCGGCTCTGCGGGGGTTGTTCGAGGAGGCCAGGGCCCTGGTCTCCGAGGACGCGGAGTCGACGCTCGTCCGGATGGTCACGGGACACCTCGGGTGCCCGATGACGCAGGTACCGACCGTGACCGCGAGGTTCGAGGGCCGGGAGCACGCGAACGTGCACCGCGGCATCGAGGCCTACGTCGCCGAGCACTCGCCGGAAGCCGAGTGGCACGGCATCAGCGGGAACAAGATGCACATGTCCGTTGTGGACATGCTGGGCGCCCAGCAGCAGCACTTCAGCTTCGAACTGGGCGCGGTCGACTACATGACCGTGGCGACCGGCCCGGACACCACGATCGACGCGGTGCAGCTGGGGCTGATCGCCACGGTCGCGCCGGACGGCAGCCCGGTCGTGGTCGCCGTGCAGGGCCCGCACGAGGAGCGCGGCGACTTCCGCTGCACGCTCCAGGTGCTCGCGGCGTCCAGGGAGGCCTCGACCGCTGTGCGCGAGGCGGTCGAACGGCACATGCGCGAGCACGACGTGTTCCGCGGCCAGGTGATGGCGTTCGGGATCAGTGAGCACCGGGGGAACCAGCTGCTCACGTTCCTGCCCCGGCCGGCGTTGCGGCCGTCGGACGTGGTGCTGCCGGACGGCGTGCTGGACTCGATCGAACGCCACGTCGTCCGGACGGCGTCGCAAAGTGATCGGCTACGCGCGCATGGGCAGCATCTGAAGCGAGGGCTGCTCTTGTACGGGCCACCCGGTACCGGCAAGACGCACACAGTCCGGTACCTGATGGGACGCCTTGAGTCGTCAACGGTCCTCGTGCTGAGTGGTGTCGCGATGCTCCGGTACCTGCGTGCCGCTACGTCTCTCGCACGGCGCCTCGCGCCGTCGGTGATCGTCGTCGAGGACGTCGACCTCATCGCGCAGGACCGCTCGCACACCCGTGACGGCAACCCCGTGTTGTTCGAGCTGCTGAACGAGATGGACGGCATCGGATCCGAGGCCGACGTGACGTTCGTGCTCACCACCAACCGCGTGGACGTCATGGAGAAGGCGCTGTCCGAACGGCCGGGGCGCATCGACCTCGCGATGCAGGTGCCGCTGCCGGACGCCGACGGTCGCGAACGGCTGCTGCGGCTCTACGCGGCCGGCACGGAGCTCGACCTGCCGGACGCGTCGGCGATCGTGGCGGCCAGCGAGGGCGTGACGGCGTCGTTCGTGAAGGAGCTCGTGCGGCGGGCGACGTTGCGGGCACTCGACGACCAGCCGGGCGCCGCCCGCGTGCGGCTGGACGAGGCGGCGATCTCGGCCGCGCTGGCCGATCTGCTCGATGAAAAACAGGCGTTGACGCGCAGCTTGCTGGGTGGCTGAACAGGCGTTTCACCAGCATGAAACCGCTTCCACGGAGTTCCTCCGTTCGGCGGGTGTGCTGCCCGGCTCCTCCACGCGATCGTGTGCGGCGGGCGCACGGGAGCGTGGAGGAGTCTTGTCTTTGTTTTCCCGCAAGCGCGCCGGTCTCGGCGTGCTGGGCGTTGCTGTGCTCTTCGCGTCGCTGACACCCGCTGGTGGTCTCGCGGCGGGCAAGGAGATCTATGTGGACGCTCGGGCGTCGACCGAGCGGCGGGTCGAGGACCTGCTGCGGAGAATGACGCTCGAGGAGAAGATCGGGCAGATGGTGCAGATCCGCGTCGGGAAGCTGCACGGTGACTGCAACAACGCCAACGGACCGTTGGTCGAGTCGTGTCTGAAGGCGGTGCTTTCCGACGCGCACACCGGCTCGATCCTGTCCGGTGGTGGTGACGCACCGGTCGACAACACGCCGCGCGCATGGGCCGAGATGAACAACGCAATCCAGCGCTATGCGTTGGAGCACAACAGGTTGAAGATCCCGATCATCTACGGCGCCGACGGCGTGCACGGGCACAACAACGTCATCTCCGCGACAATGTTCCCGCACCAGATCGGGCTCGGCGCGACGTGGAACCCCGCGCTGCAGGAGCAGATCGGCGTGTCCGCGTCGAAGGCGTTGCGTGCGACCGGGGTGTTCTGGAACTTTGCGCCGGTGTCGGACATCGCGCGCGACACGCGGTGGGGGCGCTACTACGAGACGTACGGCGAGGACCCGTTCCTCGCGGGGCAGCTGGCGGCGGCGAACGTGCGCGGGCAGCAGTCGCATGTGGACGACACCGCGCAGCTGACCGCCACCGCGAAGCACTTCGCGGGGTACTCCGCGCCGGAGAACGGGCACGACCGGTCGCCCGCGCAGATTCCGATCCGGCAGCTGCAGGACGTCGTGCTGCCGTCGTTCCAGGCTCAGTTCGACGCGGGTGTGCGCACGGTGATGATCAACTCCGGGTCGATCAACGGCGTGCCGGTGCACGCGTCGAAGTACATGCTGCAGAAGCAACTCCGTGAGCGCATGGGCTTCAAGGGCGTGGCGGTCTCGGACTGGCAGGACATGAAGTACCTGGTGGACCGGCACAAGGTCGCGCCGGACTACAAGACGGCGATCGCGATGAGCGTCAACGCCGGCGTGGACATGGCGATGGAGCCGTCGAACGCGGCCGAGTTCACGTCGCTGCTGCTGGCGAACGTGCGCGACGGGTCCGTGTCGCGCGGGCGGATCGACCAGGCGGTGCGGCGCGTGCTGAAGCTCAAGTTCGACCTGGGGCTGTTCGAGAAGCCGTACGTGGACCCGGCGAAGGCCGACGGGGCCGTCGTGGGAGCGGACCGGGCGTTGGCGCGTCAGGCGGCCGCCGAGGGCACCGTGCTGCTGAAGAACGACGGCGTGCTGCCGTTGCCGACGTCGGCCAAGAAGATCGTCGTGACCGGCGAGACCGCGGACGACGTGCGCCGCCAGCTCGGCGGCTGGACCGTCGAGTGGCAGGGCGTGCCGGACGACTCGCCGCTGCCGCCGACCGCGACCGTGCTGACCGGTGTGCGTGAGGCCGTTCCAGGTGCTTCTGTCGTGCACGCCGCATCGCCCGCCGCCGCGGTGGCGGAGGCCGCCGGTGCGGACGCGGTCGTCGTCGTCCTGGGCGAGAAGCCCGGTGCGGAAGGTCCTGCCGACACGGAGAACCCGGCGCTGACGGCCGAGCAGCAGGCGTGGGTGGACGCGGTGCAGGCGACCGGCAGGCCGGTGGTCGTGGTGCTGCTGACCGCGCGCCCCCAGGTGCTGGGCGGCGCGGCGGACGCGAACGCGCTGCTCGCGGGCTGGCTGCCGGGCAGCGAGGGTGGCAGGGCGATCGCCGACGTGCTGTTCGGCGCGGTGAACCCGAGCGGCAGGCTGCCGGTGTCGTGGCCCAGGACCCTGGGCGATCCGACGCTCACCTACGACCAGCTGCCGGGCGCGAACACGTCGGCTTCCGCGAAGTACGACCCGCTGTACCCGTTCGGGCACGGGCTGTCGTACACGTCGTTCACGACGTCGGGCACGTCGGTGTCGGTTGATCGCTCGACGGGCGTGGTGAAGTTCACGGTGGCGAACACCGGTGGGCGTGCGGGCACCGTCGTGGTGCCGGTCCACGTGCGGCAGCCCGCCTCGCCCGTTCTGACGCCTGACCAGCGGTTGGTGGGCTGGGCGCGCGTCGAACTCGCCGCTGGTCAGTCGAAACAGGTCGAGGTGTCGTTCAAGCTCGCGCAGCTGGCGCTGACCGTCGGCGACGTGGACGGCGACGGACGCCGTGAGGTCGCGCGCGGTGCGTACGAGGCCGTGGTGGGTGCGGAGAAGGCCGCGTTCACGGTGCGCTGAGCTGGCCTGATATCCTTCCTCGTCGTGAACGCGCGGCACTCCGCCGTGGAGGAGAGCCGGCTCTTGCCGGTGCCGACCAAGCGCGTCACGAACTCCGGTTTCGACACAGAAGGGTGATGTCGCATGGCGAACATCAAGTCCCAGCTCAAGCGGATCAAGACCAACGAGAAGGCGCGCCTGCGCAACAAGTCGGTCAAGTCGTCCCTCAAGACGGCCATCCGCAAGTTCCGCGAGGCTGCCGAGGCCGGTGACAAGGCGAAGGCCCTGGAGCTGCTGCAGGACGCGTCCCGCAAGCTCGACAAGGCCGCCACCAAGGGTGTCATCCACCCGAACCAGGCCGCCAACAAGAAGTCGGCGATGGCTCTGCGCGCGAACCAGCTCGAGGGCTGAGTTCTCGCTCGGTTCTAGCCTCTGCAGAAGGGCCCGCTCCCTGTTGAGCGGGCCCTTTTCGCTGTCCTGG
Source organism: Lentzea flava (assembly GCF_014648475.1). GTDB lineage: Bacteria > Actinomycetota > Actinomycetes > Mycobacteriales > Pseudonocardiaceae > Lentzea > Lentzea flava. Next base: position 9,069 of record NZ_BMRE01000058.1, read on the forward strand.
TGGCGATGAGGGTTCGGCGTGGGACCGCTACGGCCGGTGTCAACGGTGCCGATGTTCAGCGTGCGGATGGCTCCCGCGATCACGTCCCGAGCTCAACCACCACATGCACGAGCTGTGGACGAACCCGCTGGCGTTCGACCCGTAGCGGTTCAGCGAGGAGCGCGCCGAGGACAAGGTCCACCGGTGCGGCTGGACGCCGTTCGGTGACGGTCGTGTCGTTCCTGCGCATGTAAGGACGCGCGGAACTGCGGCGGATGGTCGACGGCCTGACCGGCACCGAGACGTTCAACTGGAAGATCGGTGTCGTGCCCGGCTTCACGGGGGCCCAGTACCTGATCGGGGTTCCTCGGCGGTGAGGGGATCTCACTCGCGTGGAGTGGGCCCCTGCCAGTCGCGCAGTTCCGTCGGCATTTGCCGCTCGGGGTCGAACAGTTCGATGCCGAGCAGTTCGCCGTCGGCACCGAAGTCGAGCACGGCGGCGGTGGTGCCGTCCTCGTCTGAGACCGCGAGCTGCTTGACCGCCTCACCGGGTCGGATCTCGCGGAACCCGATGTAGGCGGCGTCCGCCTCGCGATCCCATTTGGCGATGAAGGTGAACACCGGAGTGGCCTACCGACGGCCGTGGGCTGCCACGATCTTGAGCACCGCGCGCTCCAGCGCGTAGCCGGCGTCGGCCGCCACGCCCTTCACGTCGGCGTTCAGGCCCGCGACCACCTGCATCGCGTCGGCGAGGCCCGACTGGTCCCAGCCGCGGGCCTGGGCCTGTGCCTTCTTGATCTTCCACGGCGGCATGCCGAGGGGGCCGGCCAGGCTGAACGGGTCGGCTCGGCCCACGGCGGACACGCGCGCGACTGTGCGCACGGCGTCTGCCAGTGCGTCGGCTACCAGCACGTGCGGCACGCCCAGTTGCATGGCCCAGCGCAGCGCCTCCATCGCGCCCGCTCGGTCGCCAGTCACGGCCTTCTCGGCGACCGCGAAGCCGGTCACCTCGGCCTTGCCCTGGTGGTAGCGGCGGATCTCGTCGACCGTCACCTTGCCGTCGGTGTCGGAGACGAGCTGGGACGCCGCCGCGGCCAGCTCGCGCAGGTTCGTGCCCACGGCGTCGATGAGGGTGGCGACGGCCTCGGCGTCGATCTTGCCGCCCGCCTGCCGCACCTCGTTGCGGACGAACGCCTCGCGATCAGCCGGCTTGGTGATCTTGGGGCACTCGGTGACGACGGCGCCGGCCTTCTTCAGTTGTCCTGGCAGGTCCTTGGCCGCCTTGCTGCGGCCACCGCCCGTGTGCACGACGACGAGCGTGACCCCGTCCGCGGGCGCCTTGGCGTAGGAGACGACCGTGTCCGCGATCTCCTTGCTGATCTCCTGCGCGTTCTGCAGGACGATCACGCGACCCTCCGCGAACAGCGACGGGCTCACCAGTTCGGCCAGCTCGGGAGGCGTGAGATCAGTCACCTGCACGCGGGTCAGGTCGGCGTTCGGATCGGCCTTGCGTGCGGCCTCGAGAGCCGCCCGAACGGCCCGTTCGACCAGCAACTCCTCCTCGCCGACGACGAGGTGCAGTGACTCCGGTGCGCTCACGCTCCGCATCCTCCCACGTCCCGGATCGTGGACGTTGGTGGCTGAGCAACGGACGGTTGCCGTAGCTTGGTCACCACAACTGAACACCGCTCATCCAGAGGGGCAGAGGGACCGGCCCGAAGAAGCCCCGGCAACCGGCGTCAGCGCTGAAGTGCATCACTGCGCGCAGACGATCACGGTGCCAATTCCGACCCGTTCGATTTCGCGGGAAAGATGAGGAGATACCTCGCGATGACTGCTGTCTCTGTGCCCACGAGCACCACCTTCGACCTCGGCCCCGCCCGTGCACTGTTGTGCCGTGAGTGCGGAAATGAGACTCCTCTCGCTCCTGAATACGCCTGTCTTGAGTGTTTCGGGCCGCTGGAAGTGGCCTACGACTTCGGGAAGATCCGGCGCGAGGACATCGAAGCCGGCCCCAGGTCGATCTGGCGCTACCGCGGCCTTCTCCCCGTTCCGTCCACTGTGGAGCAGCACCCGAACACCGAACCCGGCGGCACCCGCCTGGTCGAGGCCCACAACCTCGCCAAGGCACTGGGCGTGCGCAAGGTCTGGGTGAAGGACGACACCGGCAACCCCACCCACTCCTTCAAGGACCGCGTGGTCGGCGTCGCGCTCGCAGCGGCCCGCGAACTCGGCTTCAAGGTGCTCGCCTGCCCGTCCACCGGCAACCTGGCGAACGCGGTCGCGGCGGCCGCGGCCCGCGCGGGCTGGCAGTCCGTGGTTCTCGTTCCCTCCTCTCTCGAGCGCGCCAAGATCCTGATGAGCGCCGTCTACGAAGGCGCCCTGATCGCCGTCGACGGCAACTACGACGACGTGAACCGCCTGGCCCAGGAACTCGCCGCGGAGCACGAGGACTGGGCGTTCGTGAACGTGAACGTCCGCCCCTACTACGCGGAGGGCTCGAAGACCCTCGGCTACGAGGTCGCCGAGCAGCTCGGCTGGCGCCTGCCCGACCAGATCGTCGTGCCCATCGCGTCCGGCTCGCAGCTCACCAAAGTCGACAAGGCGTTCCGCGAACTCGGCCAGCTCGACCTCGTCGAAGCCACCCCGTACCGCGTGTTCGGCGCCCAGGCCACCGGCTGCAGCCCGGTGTCGGCCGCCTACAAGGAAGGCCACGACGTCATCCGCCCGGTCCGCCCGGACACCATCGCCCGCTCGCTGGCGATCGGCGCCCCGGCCGACGGCCCCTACGTGCTCGACGCGGTCCGTCGCACCAACGGCGCCATCGAGGACGTGACCGACGAAGAGGTCGTCGAGGGCATCAAGCTCCTCGCCCGCACCGAGGGCATCTTCGCCGAGACCGCCGGCGGCGTGACCGTGGCGACGGCGAAGAAGCTGATCGAGTCGGGCCAGCTCGACCCGGACGGCGAGACCGTGCTGCTGATCACCGGCGACGGCCTCAAGACCCTCGACGCGCTCGGCGACACGATCGGCCCGCGCGCGACGGTGCCGCCGTCGGCCGAGGCCGTCATCAAGGCGCTGGCTTAGTTCACCTCCTTCCGGTCCGGGGACGCCTCCGCGTCCCCGGACCGCGTCGTACCGCGCGGCGGTCGGTGGTTGCTGTCATGCTCCGGGCATGGAGCTTCCCGAGCCCTGGACGGTCGTCGACGACGAGACCAGGACCGCGCTCGAGGACCAGCTGCGAACCGAAGTCGCCGACGGCCACGCGCTCTTCGGCAAGCCGGTCACAGCGGTTGCCCGCTGCGACCGTTGTGACGAGGTGCTGTACACCGTCGACGAGGAACCCGCGTGGTTCGCCCAGGTTCACCTCACCTGGCGGCGAACTCCGGACACCCCGCCGTGGCCACGGGCGAAGCGACTGCCCTCGCCGTTGACCGGGAGCCTCCTCGACCACCACTGAACCGTTGCGTCAGAAGGAGATCGCGTCCGTCCGCATCCAGCCGGTGCGCGGAAAGCGTTGCAGGCCTTCCATGACGTGCGGCCCGATCGGTTCCACATTCGCGCGCCACGCCACGATCCGTTGCGGCCAAGGGGCTTCCTCCTTCAGCAGGTTGTAGTAATGGGCGTGCCAGTCGTGCGGTGCGATCCGCAGCGCGTCGTCGAACACGTGGTCCGCGACGAGGTCGTACGCCTCTTCCGGCTTGGCGGCCTCGGTGGGCGGCAGCACGTGCGTGACCGTCGCCCGGTAGGTGAGGGCTCGGGTGCCGTCTTCGAGTGTTTCGCAGATGTAGTAACCGAAATCGGGTTTGAGCTCGTCGTGCGGCCATGGCGTCGCCGCGTAGTTCGTCTGCCACATGGCCCACGCGAGTCCGGGCGTGCCACCGGGAACCGGGTGGCGCGCGTTGTACAGCCTGATCCAGACCATCCTCTTCTCCTTCTCACTGTGCGGTTCCCCGGCAACACCGCCAGGTCTCCGTCTTCGTCCGTGCGCAACACCAGCGCACCTCCCGCCCGCAACATGTCGAGCACGTGCGGACTCGGGTGCCCGTAACGGTTGCCCGTGCCAACGCTCACCAGCGCCACCCGCGGCCGCACCGTCCTGAGGAAGGCGGGCAGCGAGTACCGCGAACCGTGGTGCGGCACCTTGAGCACTTCGGCCCCGAGGTCCCGCTCCCCCAGCAACGCCGACTGGCCTGCCAGCTCGACGTCACCGGTGAGCAGCACGCGGCCTGCTCTGGTGTGCGCCTTGAGCACGAGCGAGTAGTCGTTGACCGTTGTGTTCGCGTCGCCTGCCGTTGCCACGCGGCGCGGGCCCAGCACCTCCATTTCCAAACCGGGCCAGGCGAACCGCTCGCCTGCCTTCGGTTCCACCACCCGCACGCCGTGACTGCGGGCCTGCGCCCTGACCTCCTTCCACGCCCACGCGGGCTCCTTGAGCGGGCCGACGGCCACCGCGCCCACCGCACGCCCGGTGAGCACCGCCGGCAGGCCCTGGACGTGATCGGCGTGCAGGTGGGTCAGCACGACGAGCGGAATCCTCTTGATTCCCAACGTCTTCAGGCATCGGTCGACGGCTCCGGGATCGGGTCCGGTGTCCACCACGACCGCACGGTCGGCGTCGTCGGTCGCCAGGACCAGCGCGTCGCCCTGGCCCACGTCACAGGTGACGACCTTCCAGCCGTCCGGGGGCCACGCGGGTGCCACGATCTTCATCGGCACCAGCACCACGAACCCGCCGATCAGCACCGCGACGACCAACGTCCGTGCCTTCTTCAGGCGCAGCAACAACACGACCGCTGCCACGACCACGATCAGCGCGATGGCCCCGGCCCAGCCTTCTGGCCAGCCCACGGACGCGCCGGGCACGGACGCCGCCTGCCGCCCGACCTGGACGAGCCAGGTCACCGCGGGTCCAGCGACGTGCACGAGCAGTTCGGCTGCCGAGCCCCACAGCGGCGCGACGGCTGCCGCCGCCACACCCAGCACCGTCGCCGGTGCGACCACCGGGCCCGCGACCAGGTTGGCCACGATCGCCACGAGGCTGATCTGACCGGAGATACCGGCGACCAACGGCGCCGTCGCCAGGCTGGCGGCCGTGGGTACGACGATCGCCTCGGCGAGGCCGTTCGGCACACCTCGTGCCTTCAGCGCTCGCGACCACTTCGGCGCAACCAGCACCAGCGCTGCCGTGGCCACCACGGAGAGCGCGAACCCCGGATCGCCGCCCAGCGCCGGGTCGATGAGGACCAGCACCAGGACCGCCGTCGCGAGGCTCGGGAGCGTCGACCGCCGACGCCCCAGCACCAACGCCAGCAGCGTCACCGCACCCATGACCGCGGCCCTGAGGACGCTCGGCTCCGGGCCCGCCAGGACCACGAACCCGACCAACGCCGCCATCGCCGCGGCCGCCGCCGTTCGCGGACCGGCCCTGAACCGCTTGGCCAGCAGGTAGACCGCGCCGCACACGATGGCGAGGTTTGCGCCGCTCACCGCCAGCAGGTGAGCGAGGCCGGCGGTGCGGAACTCGTCGACGACGCGCGGCACCATCCGGTCGCTGTCGCCCACCACCAGTGCCGGGAGCAGCCCGGCTTCCTCGTCGCCGAGGACCGCGCTGGCTTCTCGCAGGCCGTCACGGAGATGGTCTGCCCAGCTTTGCCAGATCGGGGGTGGTTGCGGGTTGATCGGCGGGCCGCGGACTCGGAGCAGAGCCGATGTCAGGTCGCCACGCCGAGGCGGCGCGAGCGTGCCCTTGGCCGTGACCTCCTGACCCGGCAACAGGTTTCGCCACCTGTCGGCCGGAGCCAGCAGGACCAGGTGGGCGCCGTTCGCGGTGGCGGTGATGACCACGTGGTCGACGCCTGCCTGATGCCCACCGAAGCCCGCGGCCCTGATGCCTCTGGGTCTGGTGCTGAGCTCGACCGTGAGGGTGGTGGCGCGGCCTTCGTCGGCGGCCAGGCGAAGCGGATGGGTCTCGGCTCTCAGGACGTTGCCTCCCACCCACGCCGCGGCCAGCGGGCCTGAGATCAGCAGGGCCATGGCGCACGTTCTGGTCCACCACGCTCGGCGCCACGCGGCCAGGCCGACGGCTCCCGCCGCCAGTCCGAGGAGGACTGCCGCCTGCCAGCTCAGGAAGAGACCGGCGACGGCGGTGGCCCACACGGCTGTCGCGGCCGGGACCAGGCGGTAGTCGTGGGTTATCGGATGTCTGCGGACCACTGCGGCCTCCGGTGTCCGGCGGGAGGTCGCGGGGACCACTGGCCTGGAGGCCGAGGTGCGGCTTGGCAGGTGATGCGGATGAATCGCATGACGAGGCTCCTGGTGGTGGCCGAGCTAGGTGATGACCGCCGCACACAGGCGGCAGCGCGGTTTCTCCACCAGCGGCGGGGCCGGGAGTGGAGGTGCGACGGGGAAAGAGCGCAGCAGGTAGCGGACCGCGGCAGCCAGCAAGCGGCGGCGGCGACGGCGGCGGAGTGTGCGGGTGCGAGGGTGGTGGAGCGGGAAGGCGAGCTCGATCGGGCGGGACGGGTGGTAGCTGTCGGCCGCCGGCGGGGTGGGCTTCGTCAGGTGGTGGAACTGGGCCTTGGTGCGGAAGTAGAGGGACAGGGCCGTGGCGACGAGGGTCATGTGTGGACCAGGTCGGCCAGTTTGGCGAGTTTGGAGTCGCCTATGCCTTCCACCTCGCGGAGCTGGTCGACCGAGGCGAACGGGCCCTTGCGGGTGCGGTGGTCGACTATGCGCTGGGCCGTCACCGGCCCCACACCGGGAAGGGCGTCCAGTTCGGAGGCCGTGGCCGAGTTCAGGTCCAGCTTGGACGGAACGGCCGCGGGCCCGGCCGGAGGTGGGATGCCCACGGCTATCTGCTCACCGTCGGTGAGTTTGCGGGCCAGGTTCAGGTTGTGGAGATCGGTGCCCGGCTTGATGCCTCCGGCCAGGCGGACGGCGTCGGCCACTCGGGCGCCGGACGTCACCGTCACCAGGCCCGGGGTGGTCACCTCGCCGACCACGTTCACCACCAGCTCAGGCGCCGGGGCCGTGGTGCTCACGAGGGCCAGCGCAGGGGCCGGTTCCGCGGCGGGGCTCTGCCACCAGCTGCCCAGGCCGATCACGGTGCAGGCGACGGCCACGCCCAGGGCCAGAAGGCCTCGGCGGGGAACGCGCGGCAGACGGAAGCGGCGGCGGGGTGTGCCGTGTTCGTCCGAGTCTTCCGAGCGTGCGTAGACCAGGGTCGGGTCGGCGCGGACCTTGGCGGCCAGAGCGGCCAGGCGTTCGCTCGGGCTGTCGGCCGGGTGGGGGCGGGGGAGCATGGGGGCGACGTTACGGAGCGGGGCGGGTGGGGTGGCCGCGTTGACTCCGGGGCTGTGGATTACTCGCGAGTTGTGGACAGGTCGCGATCACTCGGGGCTTGGCGACGGGGAATTGTCGGGGGTCTGTGGGAGGATGTCGGGTCCTCCTGGCAGCACCACCACGCCCAGCACTCCTGGGCCGGTGTGGGCGCCGATCACCGCACCGACCTCGGAGATCACGCACCCCGTCGAGCCGGGCAGCCGTTCGTCGAGACGCGTGGCCAGTTCGGCGGCGCGTTCGGGAGCCGCCAGGTGGTGCACGGCCAGACCCACCGGGCCGTCCCCCGCCGCTGCCGCCGCCAGGTCGACCAGGCGGCCCACGGCCCGGCTCATCGTGCGGACCTTCTCCAGCGGCACGATCCGGCCGTCGTCCATGTGCAGCAACGGCTTCACGGCCAGCGCGGTCCCCACCAGCGCCGCCGCCGTGCCGATCCGCCCGCCGCGGCGCAGGTGGTCCAGGGTTTCGAGGCAGAAGAACATCCGGGTCTGCGCGGCCGCGGAGGAAGCCGCCTCCTCCACGGCAGCGTGCGAACGCCCGTCGGCAACGGCCGCACACGCGCGCAACACCGCGAAACCGAGCCCCATGCCCGTCGAGCGCGAGTCGACCACTCGAATCCGGGACGGGTCGATCTCCTCGGCCGCCAGTCGTGCGGCCTCCCACGTCCCGGACAACTCACGAGAGAGATGAACGGACACGATCGCGTCCGACGACGAGAGGACGTCCCGGTACACGGCAGCCATCTCGCCGGGCGTCGGACGGGACGTGGTCACGCGGCGGTGCTCGGCCAGAGCAGCGGCCAGCTCGAAAGGACCGAAGTCGACGCCGTCGAGGCGTCCAGCACCGTCCACCGCCACGTGCAGCGGCACAACGGTGATCGAATGGCGCTTCGCGAACCCCTCGGGCAGGTATGCCGTGGAGTCGGTGACGATGGAGATGCGCACGAGCGACGAGCCTACGGGGCTCACTCCTCCGAGGGACTCAACGCCACGGACGAGGAAGAGATCAACTCCGCCATCGCCCTGCCCACCAGCTCGTGGCCCTCCCAGCCCCAGTGCATCCCGTCCGGATTCCCGGCGCCGGACCGCACGTGCTCCCCGATCACGGCAGGAAGATCCAGCAACGGCACCCCCGCACGTGCGGCCCACCCACGCACAGCCGCAACCGCAGCCGCGTGCCCGTCGTGCACGAACCGGTACGTAGGAGCCCGATGGACAGACGGCACGATCCCCACGGCCGGCATCTTGTACTCGAGATTGCGCACCGACTGCAGCATGTCCCGCAGGTACCGCGCAGTCAGCGCCGGAGGCAACGCCGTGCGCGCGTAGGGCGCCAATCGCGGCTGAACGTCCAGATAACGCGCACGCACCCACCGTCGTAGCCAGTCAGGCCGCACATAGCGCAGCCCCTCGCGCAGATACGTGGGCAACGGCGACGGAAGCGTGTCCATGCTGCCCACCGCGAACACCAGCACGTCGGTGCGAGGCAGCAACGACCAGATCCGCGGATCCCCGGTCAACGCCCACCAGGCGTCCCGCGCCGTCCACCCGAACCCGGCCGCCAGCTCCGCCGATCCACCCAGCTCAGCGGCACAGATGTTGTGCCACAGCCGCGGATGGTCAGCGGGTAACGGCCCGGAAGGCCCGAAGAACGACAGCGAGTCCCCGAGGACGAGCAGTCTCAACGCGTGGTGCCCGCGTTGTACGACGTCAGCCGCCACCGGTCGTTGCGGCGGGTGAACACCGTCCAGTGGCAGTTCGAGATGCCGCCGAGCTGCGACCAGGTCTGCACCGGCAGATCCAGCAGCCGCCCGGTCAACGCGCTGATCAGCCCACCGTGCGCGCACAGCATGACGGTCCCGGAGAACTCCGCGTCCACCTCGTGCACGACCTGGATGGCCCGCTCGGCCACCTCGACGCGCGACTCGCCGTCCGGCGGCGTGTAGGTGGGGTCCGTGCGCCAGATGGTGACCGCGCCCGGCCACTCCTGCTCGACCTCGGCCGTGGTCAGGCCCTGCCACTTGCCCAGGTGGGTCTCACGCAGCCGTGCGTCGATCCGCAGCGGGATGTCGGTCGACGACGCGAACACGCCCGCGGTGTTCCGCGCGCGTTGCAGGTCGGAGGCGACCACGATCTCCGGCTCGAACCCGGCGAGCACCGGGACGGCGAACCTGGCCTGGTTCAAGCCGGTCTCGGTGAGCGCCGAGTCCAGATGACCCTGCAGACGACCTGTCGCGTTGTAGTCGGTCTCACCGTGCCGCCACAGCACGAGCCGGCTCAGGGCCATCCTCTACCTCATTCAGCCGTGGACTCGGCGGGGACGTCCGCTTCGAACTCGATGCGCGGGCAGTCCTTCCACAGCCGCTCCAGGCCGTAGAAGCTGCGCTCCTCCGTGTGCTGCACGTGCACCACGACGTCCACGAAGTCCAGCAGCACCCAACGGCCCTCACGGGCCCCTTCGCGGCGCACCGGCTTCGTGCCGGCCTCCCGCAGCTTCTCCTCGATGTTGTCGACGATCGCGCCGACCTGCCGCTCGTTCGGAGCGGACGCGATCACGAACACGTCGGTGATCACGAGCTGGTCGGAGACGTCGAGCACCATCACGTCGTGCGCCTTCTTGTCGGCCGCTGCGTTCGCCGCGACCAGCGCCAGCCGTCGTGCCTCGTCGGTGGCTGCCACGTCACTCCTCTGACTTCCGGCGGGCGTCGATACGCCCACACGAGTTACTGAGGGTACCGGCGACCGCCAACCGTTACGTCGCACGCGGGCATGAGGAAGGCCACCCCAGCGCCCTGGAGTGGCCTTGACCTGCGCCGAAGCTTAGAGCGGGCGGACCTGCTGGGCCTGCGGGCCCTTCTGTCCCTGCCCGACCTCGAACTCGACCTTCTGGTTCTCCTCGAGCGAGCGGAACCCCTTGGCCTGGATCTCCGAGTAGTGCACGAAGACGTCAGCCGAGCCGTCGTCGGGGGCGATGAAACCGAACCCCTTCTCGGCGTTGAACCACTTCACGGTGCCTGTAGCCAAAGCCTTGCCTTTCACCAACCAGCAACAACGCGATGATTGTTGCTCCCCGAGACCGCGGATGCACGCGAAATCCACCCAAACGTGGTCACGACTCGGAGTACAAGCCGGTTTTGGCGATGTACTGGACCACACCGTCTGGGACCAAATACCAAACCGGCTGGCCGGAGGCGGTCCGCGCGCGGCATCCGGTCGACGAGATGGCCATCGCCGGGACCTCGATGAGCGACACCGCTCCTGGCGGCAGGTGATGGTCGTTCAGCGTGTAACCCGGACGGGTGACCCCGATGAAGTGGGCCAGCTCGAACGCGTCGGCGGCGCGCTTCCACGACAGGATCTGCTCCAGCGCGTCGGCACCGGTGATGAAGAACAGGTCGGCGTCCGGGTACTGCTTCTTCAGGTCCGTGAGCGTGTCCACCGTGTACGTGGGGCCGTCGCGGTCGATGTCCACGCGACTGACCGAGAACCGGGGGTTGGACGCGGTGGCGATGACCGTCATCAGGTAGCGGTCCTCGGCGGGCGAGACCTCGCGCGACGACTTCTGCCAGGGCTGACCCGTCGGCACGAAGATCACGCGGTCCAGGTCGAACCTGGCCTGCACCTCGCTGGCGGCCACGAGGTGGCCGTGGTGGATGGGGTCGAACGTGCCACCCATGACGCCGATGCGCATCAAAACAGCGTAGACGGGCGCGGACCGCTCCCATGGTCCAGCGCCCGTCGTGCTGATCACACCGGACGGCCCTGGGGGAGGACGGGCCGTACGGCGCGCGGCCCACCCCGAAGCAGAGCCGCGCACTGGAGGAACGCACGCACGCGTTCCCCCTTACGCGGTTCGGCCAAGATTTTTCCTACCAGGCGACGACGAGCTTCAAAGGCCCCCTGACCAGCGATCCTTTGCGGAACTCGACGGGTTCGACCAGCCGCAGGCCGGGCATCCGGCGCAGCACGGTGCCGAGCGCCACCTGCAGCTCCATCCGCGCGAGCTGCGAGCCGAGGCAGAAGTGGATGCCGTGCCCGAACTGCAGGTGCTGGCCCACCTCGCGCTCAAGGTCGAGCTCGTCGCTCTTCGCGTACACGGACTCGTCGCGGTTCGCCGACGACACGACCACCAGTACGGCGTCGCCTTCCTTCACGAGCACGTTGCCGACCTGGACGTCCTCGGTGGCGATGCGCGTGAAGCCGGCGCCACTACCCAATGGGATGAACCGCAGCAGCTCCTCGATCGCGTTCGGGAGCTTGTCCGGGTTCTCCCGCAGGCGCCGCACGTCGTCCGGGCGCTCCAGCAGCGTGACGATGCTGTTGGCGAGCATGTTCGCCGTCGTCTCGTGGCCCGCGACGAGCAACGTGATGCCGAACCGGACGAGCTCGTCCTCGGTCAGCCGGTCGTCGTTGTCCCGAGCGGCGACGAGTGCGCTCATCAGGTCGTTCGCGGGCTGTTCACGGCGTTTCGCAACGAGGTCGGTGAAGTAGGCGTGCAGCTTCAGCATGCCGTTCATCGCCTCTTCCGGCGTGTAGCTGCCGACCGTGGAGAGCACCTGGTCGGACCACTTGCGGAAGTCCGCGCGGTCCTCGAACGGCACGCCGAGCAGCTCGCAGATGATCGTGATCGGGAACGGCATGGTGAAGCCCTCGACCAGGTCGCCGGGGTTGTCCATGCGGTCGAGCAGCTCGTCGGTGATCTGCTGCGCGCGCGGACGCAGTTCCTCGATCCGCCGCACCGTGAACGCCTTGGACACGAGGCGACGCATGCGCGCGTGGTCCTCGCCATCGTGCGTGAGGATCGACCCACCGGGTGCGATGAGGGGCTGCATCCTCGGCACGTCCTGGTTGACCGTTCGCGCTCGGCTGAACCGCGGGTCACCCAGGACGAACTTCGTCTCTTCGTAGGACGTGACGAGCCAGCCCTCGCCGCCGTACGGGTACGTCACGCGTGTGACGGGCTCTTCACGCCGTAGACGTTCATACGTCGGATCGAGGGCCAGGCCGTCGGTTTCGGAGAACGGGTAGGTGGGAGCCATGCCTCCGAAGGTAGAGCTATCCCTTGGGGCGCGTGTGACCTTCGCCCCAGACGACCCATTTCGAGGACGTCAGCTCGGTGAGGCCCATCGGACCGCGGGCGTGCAGCTTCTGCGTGGAGATGCCGATCTCCGCGCCCATGCCGAACTCCGCACCGTCCGTGAACGCCGTGGAGGCGTTGACGAACACCGCCGCCGCGTCGACCCGCGTCGTGAACTTCCGTGCTGCCGCAACGTCGTTCGTGACGATGGCCTCGCTGTGGCCGGAGCCGTACGTGGCGATGTGCCGCACCGCTTCGTCGAGCGAGTCGACCACCTTCGCGGCGATGTCGAGGCTCAGGTACTCGGTGCCCCAGTCGTCCTCGGTCGCTTCCTGGACGTCGGGCTGCTCGGCGAACGTGGCGTCACCGTGGATGGTCACGCTCTCCTGCTGCAACGCCTTGGTGATGCGCGGGACGAACTCCTGGGCGACGTCCTTGTGCACCAGCAGCGATTCCGCCGCGTTGCACACGCTCGTGCGCCGGGTCTTGGCGTTCAGGACGATGGCCTCGGCCATGTCGAGGTCGGCGTTCTTGTCGACGTAGACGTGGCAGTTGCCGACGCCGGTCTCGATCGTGGGAACAGTCGCCTGCTCCACGACGGCGTTGATCAAACCCGCGCCACCGCGCGGAATCACCAGGTCGACCAGGCCGCGCGCGGTGATGAGGTGCGTGACGGAGGCGCGGTCGTGGCACGGCAGCAGCTGCACGCTGTCGGCCGGCAGGTTCACGCTTTCGAGTGCATCGCGCAGGACGGCGACGAGCGTGGTGTTGGAGTGCTCGGCGGTCGAGGAACCCCGCAGCAGCGCGGCGTTGCCCGACTTCAGCGCGAGACCGGCGGCGTCGACCGTGACGTTCGGGCGGCCCTCGTAGACCATGCCGACGACGCCCATCGGGACGCGGACCTGCTTGAGCTCCAGACCGTTCGGCAGGACGCCGCCGCGGATGACCTCGCCGACCGGGTCGTTTTGTCCCGCAACGGTTTCGAGGCCGACGGCGACGCTTTCGATGCGGGCTTGGGTGAGCGTGAGGCGGTCCAGGATGTTGTCCGGCAGGCCTGCCGCCTTGCCCGCTTCGAGGTCCTTCTGGTTGGCCTCGATGATCTCTGGCGCGCGTTCGCGGAGGGCGGCTGCCATCGCGTGCAGCGCGGCGTCCTTGCGCTCACGGGTGGCGAGGACGAGTTCGTCGGCGGCGACGCGGGCGCGGCGGGCTGCTGCGTGCACCTGGTCGCGCAGGTCATCAGTCACGCTGCACAGCTTACGACCTGCGGTTCGAGGCCAGAAAAAGGTTTTCGCCCTCGCGAGTTCGCGTCGGTCGTCCGGTCACCTCTTCGGGTCAACCGCCGCAGGCGATTCGGGCCGAAGCGGTGACCGGACGGCCGACTTCAGGGCGAACTCGCCGCCGTCTGCGGAGCAGCGGCAATCCAACACTGTCAGAGTGGCCTGGCAAGCTTGCTCTCCATGGACGACATCGCGTTGCGAGAGCTGGCCGAAGAGCGGTTGCGGGCACTGGCGGGCCCGCAGGCCGTGCTGCGCGAGGACCAGTGGACCGCGATCCACACCCTCGTGGCCCAGCGCCGCAGAGCTCTCGTCGTCCAGCGCACCGGCTGGGGCAAGTCGGCCGTGTACTTCATCGCCACGGCGTTGCTGCGCCAGCTCGGTGAGGGACCGACCGTCATCGTCTCGCCACTGCTCGCGTTGATGCGCAACCAGATCGACGCGGCGGCGCGGGCCGGTGTGCACGCGGTGACCATCAACTCGGCGAACACCGACGAGTGGGACGCCGTGCAGGAGCAGGTCGCGGCCGGTGACGTCGACGTGCTCCTGGTGAGTCCGGAACGGCTGAACAACCCCGATTTCCGCGATGCCGTGCTGCCCTCGCTGACCGCCTCGGCGGGCATGCTCGTGGTCGACGAGGCGCACTGCATCTCCGACTGGGGCCACGACTTCCGGCCGGACTACCGCAGGCTGCGGACGTTGCTGACGGAGCTGCCACCGGGCGTGCCGGTGCTGGCGACGACGGCGACGGCCAACGACCGCGTGGTCCACGACGTCACCGAGCAGCTGGGGCTCGGGGCCGACGAGGGCACGCTGGTCCTGCGCGGGCCGCTGGACCGCGACAGCCTGCGTCTGTCGGTCGCTCTGCTGCCGACCGCCGAGGCGCGCCTCGGGTGGCTCGCGGAGCAGCTCGACCGGCTGCCCGGCTCCGGCATCATCTACACGCTCACGGTCGCGGCGGCGGACGACATCGCGGCGTTCCTGTCCTCGCGCGGTTTTGCCGTGGCCGCGTACTCGGGCAAGACCGAGCCCGCCGAACGCGAACGCGCCGAGGAGGACCTGCTGAACAACCGGGTCAAAGCGCTGGTCGCCACCTCTGCTCTGGGCATGGGTTTCGACAAGCCGGACCTGGGGTTCGTCGTGCACGTCGGCGCGCCGTCCTCGCCGATCGCCTACTACCAGCAGATCGGCCGGGCCGGCCGCGGTGTCGATCGGGCCGAGGTGATCCTGCTGCCGGGGCACGAGGACCGCGACATCTGGGCGTACTTCTCGTCGCTGGCGTTCCCGCCGGAGGTCGTGGTGCGCCAGGTGCTGTCCGCGCTGGCCGGCGCGGGCAGGCCGTTGTCGACGGCGGCGCTGGAACCGATGGTCGAGCTGTCCCGCGGCAGGCTCGAGGTCGTGCTGAAGGTGCTGGACGTCGACGGCGCGGTGCGGCGGGTGCGCGGTGGCTGGGAGGCGACCGGCCGGCCGTGGGAGTACGACGGCGACCGGTACGCGCGCATCGCGGAGGCGCGCAAGGCCGAGCAGCAGGTGATGCTCGACTACCTGCGCACGCCGTCGTGCCGGATGAAGTTCCTGCAGGACCAGCTCGACGACCCGACCGCGCACGACTGCGGCCGGTGCGACAACTGCACGGGTGAACGGCTGTCGCTGGACGTCTCGGAGACCGCGGCGGGTGCGGCCCGCGAACGTCTGCTGCGGCCCGGCCTCGACGTGGCGCCGCGCAAGATGTGGCCCACCGGGATGGCCGCGATCGGGGTGCCGCTGTCCGGCAAGATCGGGCCGGCGGAGGTCGCGGCGACGGGCCGGGCGCTGGGCCGCCTCACCGACATCGGCTGGGGCACCCGCCTGCGCGATCTGCTCGCCGACGGCGACCGCGAGATCCCCGAGGACGTGTTCGCGGCCTGCGTGAAGGTGCTGTCGGCGTGGGACTGGGACGAGCGCCCGGTCGGTGTGGTGACCGTCGGCTCCCGGCGCCGGCCTGCCCTGGTCGGCAGCTTCGGCCGGCGCATCGCGTCGATCGGGCGGCTGCCGTTCCTCGGCACCGTGTGGCTCGGTGAGTCGACGCACCGGGCCAACAGCGCCCAACGGCTGGCCGGGCTCGTGAGGTCGGGCGAGACACCGGATGTGTCCGGTGTGGACGGTCCGGTGCTGCTGGTGGACGACCACATCGACACCGGCTGGACGATGACGGTGGCCGCTCGGATGCTCAGGAAGGAGGGGGTGCCCGCGGTGCTGCCGTTCGCACTGGCCGTCACCAACTGACCTCGAGTTGTTCTCGCTGCTGCGGAGCGAGAAACTCCAGCGCATGATCTCGCCTGGACCGGCCACGCCTCGCACGCGCAGGTCGTGGTTGCGGATGTTCTTCGTGGGACTGGCGCTGTGGGTCGCGACGATGGTGATCACCTACATCACCGGCAACGCCAACCTGATTCCGACGATCGTGCTGCTGGGCAGTTTCCTGGTACCGGCGACGTTCGTGGTGTGGGCGTTCGAGCACAGTCACTCCGGCGAAGTGACTGGCGAGATCGTGTTCCGGACGTTCGCGGTCGGCGGTGTGCTGGGGGTGCTCGGGGCGTCGCTGCTGGAGACGTATCTCCTCCACCCGTCGCCGTGGCTGTTCGTGGGCGTCGGGCTGATCGAGGAAGCGGTCAAGCTCGGGGCGCTGGCACTGCTCACGCGGCACCTGGTGCACAAGTCCGCGCGGGACGGGCTGGTGCTCGGAGCCAGCGTCGGGTTCGGGTTCGCGGCGTTCGAGTCGGCCGGGTACGCGCTCACGGCGACGTTGACCGAGAACGGGCTGTCGTTGATGGACCTGGTCACGACCGAGCTGTTGCGGGGCTTCCTCGCTCCGTTCGGGCACGGGCTGTGGACGGCCATCCTCGGTGGCGTGTTGTTCTCGCGCAGTGTTCGCGAGCACTTCATGCTCACGCGAGGGCTGTTGTGGGCCTACCTCGGGGTGTCGTTGCTGCACGCGCTGTGGGACTCCATGAACAGCATCGCCATCGTGGTCACGCTGGTGCTGACGGATCAGCCGTGGCAGGAGCGGGCGTGGGAGGCCGGGTACATGCCGCAGCCGACGCCGACGCAGGTGCAGCTGTTCACGCTCTTCACGTGGCTCGGGCTGGCGTTCATCTCGATGATCGGGCTGGCCTGGCTGCTGCGGCTGGTGGTGGCGTCCCGGCGGGAGTTCGCGCCGGTCCGCGGCTATCCGCTGCGCACCGACGCGCCGTGGTGGCCGGGAGGCCGCTAGCTCCTGCCGCCGAGGAAGCGCAGCACGGCGTCGCGGAACTCGCCCGGACGTGTGCTGTGGACGCGGTGGCCCGCGTTGATCGTGATCAGTTCGGCGTGCGGAATCTCCGCGGTCAGTTCCTCCAGGCTGGCCAGGGGAACGTGGCTGCGCGGGCCGCCGCTGATCACCAGGGTCGGGGCCTTGATCGCGGCCAGGCCGTCCCACCACGCCGGGTCGGGGGCGCGGAGCTGGGTCAGGATCTGCGGCACCATCCGGCGGTCGAACGCGCGCAGCAGGCCTTGCAGCGCAAGGGTCAGCGCCACGCCTCGCTTCGGCGGGCGGGGCTCGCCCGAGCGGGGTGGCGGCGGTGGGTCTTCCAGGACGAGTTTGCGGACGCGGTCCGGGCGGCGGCCTGCCAGCAGCGCCGCGATGTGGGCACCCAGCGAGTGGCCGATCAGGTCGAACTCGGCGATGTCGAGTGCGTCGAGCACGCCCACGACGTCGCGTTGCACCGAGTCGAGGCGGTAGTCGCCGGTCCAGGCGCTGTGGCCGTGGCCGCGCAGGTCGGGGGCGATCACGAGGCGGCCGGCGGAGACCAGGTCGCGGGTGAGGCCGGTCCACGTCGCCGAGTTGCTGGCGAGGGCGTGGAGCAGGACGGTCGGCTGACCTTCCAGTGGGCCGTCCAGGCGGTAGGCGACGGTCACACCGCCGACGTTCAACGTGGGCAGTGGAACCATTGCTGACCGTCCCCCGGTGCGGTGTGGCACTGTCGTTGCCATGATTCCGGACGTCGTGCGGTTTCGGCAGGCCGATCTTCTTTCCGGTCTGCACCGGCGGTTCGGGCCGGTGGTGCGGATGGGGCCGTACACCTACCTGCTCGGGCCGGAGGCGAACCAGTTCGTGTTCGCCAACTCCGAGCTGTTCGAGGTGGAGCGGGCGTTCCAGGTGCTGGTGCCGGTGGACGGGCCCACGTCGTTGATCGTCAGCGACGGTGAGGACCACAAGCGGCGGCGTCGGCTCGTACAGCCCGCGTTGGTGCACCGGCAGATCGCGAACTACGTGCCGGTCATGCGCGCCAACGCCGAGGCGACGCTCGACGCGTGGCGGCCAGGGGAGGTCGTGGACGCCTACCAGGAGTTCCGGAGGGCGATCCGGCGCAGCACGATCCACGCGTTGTTCGGTGAGAAGCTGGCGCGGGACGCGGACTTCTTCGGTGCGCACCTGCAGGTGCTGATCAACCTGATCGACCACAACCCCGCGGTGGTCACGTGGCTGCGGCGGACGAAGGCTCCTGCCTGGCGCAACGCGATGAGGGCTCGGCGGGCCGTGGACGCGCGGGTGTACCAGGCGATCGAGGAGGCTCGGCAGAAAGCTGCCGACGACGACCACGTGCTCGCGTCGCTGGTGCGGGAGAAGGACGGGCTGAGCGATCTCGAGGTGCGCGACCAGGTCGTCACGCTGATCGCGGCCGGGTATGAGACGACCAGTGGCGCGATGGCGTGGGCGGTGTTCAACTTGTTGCGGCACAACGGGGTTTGGGAACGCGCGCGAGAGGACGACGACTATCTCGCCAACGTCGTCAACGAGACGTTGCGGCTCTATCCACCAGCTGTGGTGTCGGCGCGGGTCGCGGCGCAGCCGTTCGAGTTCGCCGGGAAGAAGATCAAGCAGGGCACGTTCCTGTTGTACAGCCCCTATGTCACGCATCGGCTGGCCGAGGTGTGGCCGGATCCGTTGCGGTTCGATCCCGATCGCTGGGAGCGCAAGCCCGCGCCGCACGAGTTCCTGCCGTTCGGTGGTGGGCCGCACCGGTGCATCGGCGCCGGGCTCGCCACGACGGAGCTCACCGTGATGCTGAAAGCGTTGCTGCGACGGCAGAAGCCGGAGCTGCTCCCCCAGCGCATCACGCCCACGAGCGTCGCCGCGATGCGCCCGAAGCACGGCCTCAGAATCCGAGCAGCAGGGTGATCATCGAGGCCAGGCAGGCGAGGCCGCGCACGTGGTTCCAGATCGTCCACTTGCGCAGGTACTCCGGCCAGTAGGTGTCGTCGGCCCGCTCCAGACGGTTGTTCATCGGCACGTTGACGAACATCGTCAGCAGGAACGAGCCCACGATGTAGAGCAGGCCACCGCCGATCCGGCCCTGGAAGACCTCGATCCCGCACAGGATCACGTTGCCGGTGAACACCAGCAGGAACACCGGGTTCTGGATGCGAACGTTGATGCGGCGCATGGCACTGCGGGCGTGCTCGGCGGGCAAATCGGCGAGACCCGGCATGACGGCGGTGGAGAACGAGAAGAACAGGCCGGCCATCAGACCGGACGCGGCGGCTGCGATCAGCGTGATTGTCCCCATGGCGCCAACTGTGGCGCGCGCGGGCCGGACTCTCAATGACAGTTCATCGCGTGCGCTTGCTCGTTCGTCCAGACTGGGAGCATGACGGACGCGTTGGGCGAGGCGCTGCACCTGATGAGGATGTCCGGCACGTTCTACTGCCGGACCGAGCTCACCGAGCCGTGGGGGCTGACGATGCCCGACATGGCGGACTGCCTGTGGTTCCACGTGCTCACCAGCGGCCGCTGCGACATCGAGGTCAACGGCGCGATCACGACGCTCGAACCCGGCGACGTGCTGCTCGTGCCGGGAGGCCAGGGACATCGGCTCTTCTGCGGAGACGCGGAAACCCCGCTCGTCACGACACTGCCGCACGAGTTCGAGACCGACAACTACGCGATCCTGCGGCATGGCGGCGGTGGGGCCGTGACGCATCTCGTGTGTGGTGCGGTCAAGTTCGACCACCCAGCCGCGAAGCACCTCATCAAGGTGCTGCCGCACGTGCTGTACGTGCGGCAGGCCGACGACATGCGCGCCACCATCGACCTGATGGCCGCGGAGGCGCGAAACCTGCGCCCCGGCGGCGAAGCGGTGATCACCAGGCTCGCCGACGTGCTGGTGATCCAGACGATCCGCTCGTGGCTCGCCAACGACCCGGCCGCGCGCACCGGATGGCTGGGTGCGTTGCAGGACCAGCAGATCGGACAGGCACTGGCGTTGATCCACCGCGATCCCGCGCAACCGTGGACCGTCGAACGCCTGGCGCACCAGACCGCGATGTCCCGGTCGGCGTTCGCGGCGCGGTTCACCGATCTGGTCGGCGAACCGGCCATGCGGTACGTGACGCGATGGCGCATGCACGTGGCCATGAACCGCCTCAAAGACCGCGACAGCACGGTCAGCGAGATCGCCCGCGGTCTCGGCTACGAGTCGGAGGCGGCGTTCAGCCGGGCGTTCAAGCGGATCGTGGGTGTCTCGCCGGGTCAGGCGCGAGGCTGAAGCAGATCCCAGCGGTTGCCGTACAGGTCTTCGAAAACGGCCACGCGACCGTAGACCTCGTCACGCGGCGTCTCCAGGAAGCGAACACCGAACTCGGTCATGCGGGCGTGGTCGCGGTCGAAGTCGTCGGTGTTGAGGAAGAACCCGACACGGCCACCGGTCTGGTCACCGATCCGTGCGACCTGCTCCTCCGAAGAGGCCTCCGCCAACAACAACGACGCGCCACCGCCAGCAGAAACGACGACCCAGCGCTTGTCGCCCTGCGGCTCGTCTTCCACCAACGTGAACCCGAGACCGTCCACGTAGAAGCGGATCGCCTCGTCGTAGTCGCGGACCACCAACGTCACCAAACCAAGAGAACGCACGCCCAGGAGTATCGACGAGCCAGTTGAGACGTTCACCCGAGGCACCCTGGTCTGTGAGAAAGTGCCCACATGGCGGTGACCACGGAAACTCATCGACTGCCCGTGCGCAAGCTCGTCGCGGCGTCCGCCGGCAACGCCGTGGAGTGGTACGACTGGGGCATCTACACGGCGTTCAGCATCTACTTCGCCACCCAGATCTTCCCCAAGGGCAACGAGGCCGCGGCCCTGCTGAGCACGTTCGCCACGTTCGCGCTGGCGTTCTTCTTCCGACCGCTCGGCGGGTATCTGCTCGGCCGGTACGCGGACGTCAAAGGCCGCCGCACCGCGATGTTGCTGACCATCGCGTTGATGTCGGGCGGGTCGGTCGTGATCGGGTTGCTGCCCACGTTCGAGCAGGTCGGGTGGCTGTCCCCGGCACTGCTGGTGCTCGCCCGCATCGCCCAGGGCATGGCGCTCGGCGGTGAGGTGTCCAACGCGTCGGCCTACCTCGGGGAGATCGCGAGGCCCAGCCACCGCGGCCGGTACTCGTCGTTCTTCTACATCTCCACCGGGGCTGCGGTGCTCGTGGCGTCGTTGCTCGGGTTCTTCCTCAGCCGCAACCTCGACGCCGCCGCGATGGCGTCCTACGGGTGGCGCGTGCCGTTCCTGATCGGCGGCGTGCTCGGGCTGATCGGGTTGTGGTTGCGGCGGGAGCTGCCGGAGACCGAGCAGTTCGAGGACAACCGCGCCAAGGCCGAGAAGCTGCGCAATCCGCTGCTGACCACGCTCAAGGAACACCCGAAGGCCGTTGGTCAGCTCGTCGGGTTCACGCTGCTGTCGACGTTGTGCTTCTACACGTTCTTCTCAGCGCTGACGCCGTTCGCGGTGAAGACCAGGCACGCCAACGACTTCGACGTGTTCCTGGCGCTGTCGATCGCGACGGTGCTGTTCATCGTGCTGCAGTACCCGATGGGGTGGCTCGCGGACCGGTTCGGCCGCAAGCCGCAGATGCTCGTGTGGTCGGCCGCGACGGCGCTGCTGATCGTGCCGCTGTCCTCGCTGGTGAAGCCGGGCCTGGCGAACCTGGTGATCGTGTTCTGCGTCGGCCTCGGCCTCTACACGGCGATCACGTCGATCGCGCCCGCGATCATGAGCGAGCTGTTCCCGACCGAGCTGCGCGGGCTGGGCATCGGCGCCTGGTACAACCTCACGGTCGCGTTGTTCGGTGGCACGGCACCGCTGGTCATCCAGGCGCTGCCCGGCACGACGTTCTTCTGGTACGTCGCGGCGGGCGCGGTGATCACGTTCCTGGTGATCCTCACGTTGCCCGAGACCAAGGGCGTCGAACTCACCTAGCGAGCGGCACCAGGTCGTCCGCGTGCACGACCTCGCGGCGCTGCTCCTCCGGCAGGTCGTGGGTCTTGCGGCCGATCAACGACGGCAGCTCCGCCGAGTCGTAGCAGACCACCCCGCGGGCCACGACCTCACCCGCGTGGCTGACCAGCTCCACGACGTCGCCCGCCTCGAAGTCGCCGTCCACACCCGTGATTCCCGCCGCCAGCAACGAGCGGCGCCTGCCCACGACAGCGGCGACCGCGCCGTCGTCGAGGTGCAGACGGCCGTTCGCGTCGGTGGCGTAGCCGAGCCAGAAGCGGCGCGCGGTGAGACGCGAACCCGTAGCGGCGAAAGCAGTGCCGACGTCGGCGGTCGACAACGCCCGAAGTGCGTCGGAGGCACCGGCCAGCAGCACCGGGATACCGGCTGAGGACGCCAGCCGCGCCGCCGCCAGCTTCGACGCCATACCGCCGGTGCCGAGGCCGGACGCACCGGACGTGCCAGCCTGCACACCGTCCACATCGGACGCACCAGCCACCTCGGAGATGCGCACGGCACCGGGCTTGCGCGGGTCACCCGAGTAGAGAGCGTCCACATCGGACAGCAGGAACAACGCGTCGGCGCCGACCAGGTGTGCCACGAGCGCGGCGAGCCGATCGTTGTCGCCGAAGCGGATCTCGTCCGTGGCAACGGTGTCGTTCTCGTTCACCACCGGAACGGCACCGAGCGCCAGCAGCCGCGAGAACGTGCGCTGAGCGTTGCGGTAGTGGGCGCGACGCACCACGTCGTCCGCGGTCAGCAGCACCTGGCCGACGGTCAGCGAGTAGCGGCCGAACGAGTTCGCGTAGGCGTGCGCCAGCGTCAGCTGGCCCACACTCGCCGCGGCCTGCTGGCTCGCGAGGTCACGCGGACGGCGGGACAACCCCAGCGGGGCGAGACCCGCGGCGATCGCGCCGGACGAGACCAGCACCACCTGGCTGCCCGCGGCACAACGGGCGGCCAGGGCGTCGACCAGGGAGTCGAGGCGCGCCGGGTCAAGGCCGCCTTCCGCCGTGGTCAACGAAGAAGAACCGACCTTCACCACGATGCGGTTCGCCGAAGCGACCGCGCGCCGTGCGTGTGAGACCACGGGGGCCGTCACGGGCTTACTCCTCGTCGAAGAAGTCCTCGTCTGCGGAACCGGGCACGCGGCGGGCCTTCTTGGCCGCCTTGCGCTCCGTCGCACCGATGCGGTCGTTGCGCTCGAGGCGGGCGTCCGTGCCACGTCCGGTCATCGTCATCGCGATGCCCGCCGGCGTGGACGGCTCCCAGTCGAACACCAGGTCGCCGATCGTGACCTGGCAGCCGGGGACGGCGCCCATCTTCACGAGCTGATCCTCGACACCCAGCCTGTTCAGGCGGTCGGCGAGGTAACCGACGGCTTCGTCGTTGGAGAAGTCGGTCTGGCGGATCCAGCGCTCGGGACGGTCGCCCCTGACGATGAAGCCACCCTCGACCGAGGGGTCCTCGGTCACGGTGAACCCGGCGTCGTCGACGGCGGTCGGCCGCAGCACGATGCGGGTCGCTTCCTTGGCCGGCTGGGCAGCGCGGTACTCGCGGACGACCTCGGCCAGCTTGAACGTGAGCTCCCGCAGGCCTTCGCGGGACACCGTCGACACCTCGAACACCGGCAGGCCGCGTGCCTCGATCTCCGGGCGGACGATGTCGGCCAGGTCCTTGGCGTCCAGGATGTCGATCTTGTTCAGGATCACCACGCGCGGTCGGTCGGCGAGGTTGCCGCCCAGCGACGGGGTGTACTGCGCCAGCTCGTTCTCCAGCGCGTCGATGTCCGCCAGCGGGTCGCGGCCCGGCTCGTACGTCGCGCAGTCGACGACGTGCGCGAGAACGGCCGTGCGCTCGATGTGGCGCAGGAAGTCGAGGCCGAGGCCCTTGCCCTGCGACGCGCCGGGGATCAGGCCGGGGACGTCCGCCATCGTGAAGACGGTGTCGCCCGCGGTGATCACGCCGAGGTTCGGCACCAGCGTGGTGAACGGGTAGTCGGCGATCTTGGGCTTCGCGGCTGAGAGCACCGAGATCAACGACGACTTGCCGGCGCTCGGGAAGCCGAGCAGGCCGACGTCCGCGACGGACTTGAGCTCCAGCACCAGGTCCCGCGTCTCGCCCGGCTCACCGAGCAACGCGAAACCGGGCGCCTTGCGGGCCTTGGACGCGAGCGCGGCGTTGCCGAGGCCACCGCGGCCACCCGCGGCGGCGATGAGCGTGGTGCCTTCGCCGACCAGGTCAGCGACGACCTCGCCGTCCTCGGTCAGCACCACGGTGCCGTCCGGGACGCGCAGGATCAGGTCCTCGCCGTTCGCGCCGTCGCGGTTCGCACCCGCGCCCGCCTTGCCGTTGGTGGCGGTGGCGTGCGGGCGGAAGTGGAAGTCGAGCAGGGTGTGCACCTGCGAGTCGACGACGAGCACGACGTCGCCGCCCTTGCCGCCGTCGCCGCCGTCCGGGCCGCCGAGCGGCTTGAACTTCTCGCGGTGCACGGAAGCGCAACCGTTGCCCCCGTTGCCGGCGGCAGCGTGGATCACCACCCGGTCTACGAAGCGGGCCACGGAACTACTTCCTCTCGTGTGCATGCACGCATGCATATGTCTGAACAAACAACGAGGGGCGGTGCCGGATGACCGGTCCCGCCCCTCGTCGAGGTGTCTAACTACGTTCGCGGAGCGGTCTCTCTCAGACCGCGGCCGGAACGATGTTGACGGTCTTGCGACCACGCTTGGTGCCGAACTCCACCGCACCGGCGGCGAGGGCGAACAGCGTGTCGTCCTTGCCGCGGCCGACGTTGACGCCGGGGTGGAACTTGGTGCCGCGCTGGCGGATCAGGATCTCGCCGGCCTTGACGACCTGACCGCCGAACCGCTTCACCCCCAGGTACTGGGGGTTGGAGTCACGGCCGTTACGGGAACTGGACGCACCCTTTTTGTGTGCCATGAGAAGTCAGGTCCTCACTTACCGGTGATGCCGGTGACCTCGACGCGGGTCAGCTTCTGGCGGTGACCCTGGCGCTTGTGGTAGCCGGTCTTGTTCTTGAACTTGTGGATGCGGATCTTCGGGCCCTTGGTGTGCTCGACGACCTTGCCGGTCACCGAGAACTTCTCCAGAGCCGCCGCGTCAGCGGTGACGTTGGTGCCGTCGACCACGAGCAGCGTCTGGAGGGAGATTTCGGTGCCCGGCTCGCCCTCGAGCTTCTCGACCTCGACGATGTCGCCGACAGCGACCTTGTACTGCTTGCCGCCGGTCTTGACGATCGCGTACATCAGGACGGAAGTCTCCTGCTACTCGATGGTGACGGGCCATGCGCCAACCGATCTGCGAGAAAACCAGCAGAGGGGGCACACGACAGGACCCGTCGGATAACGGGCCGTCGACAAGGTTACGGGAGTGGGTACAGCTGGAGCAAACCGGGGTGCCCTGATCGCGTTTGCGCAGGCTGTGCCGTCCCTCACAGCCACCCCCGCACCTGGTCGCCGGAACGCACGCGGGGACCTTTCGTACCGACATGCAGTACGAAAGGTCCCCGCGTGCGTCGAGCGGACGGCGCGTCAGCCCTCCTGGACCGGCGGGCCCGCGGGCCGCGACACGGCGCGGCGCCTGCGGGTGGTGGTGACCACCGGGGCGGGCAACTGGATCTCCGGCTGCTTGGGCACCTCGACGACCAGCGGGGCGGGCGCGTCGTGCACGACCGGCGCACCGGCGGCGCGCTTGGCCGCACGGCGGCGCGGACGGGCCGCAGCCGTGGTCACCGGAGTGGCCACAGGAACCTCTGCAGCGGGCGCTGCGGGCTCTTCTGCCACCGCCGGTGCCTCCACGGGGGCGACGGGCTCAGCGGCGATCTCGGCCACCTCAGCGGCTTCCTCGACGGCTTCCTCGGCCACCGGCACCGGCTCGACGAGCTCCGGCGCCGCCTCGTCGATGACCTCGGCGGCAGGCTCCTCCGCCGAGACCTCCTCCGAGACCTCTTCCGCGACATCCTCTGCCACGACGGGCTCGACCTCGATCGGCGCCGGGTCCTCGGCGACCTCGTGCGGCACGTGACCGTTGAGCACCTGCTCCTCGGCCACGACCGCGTCGACGACCGCCTGCTGCTCCTTGTCGCGGCGACGACGACGGCGACGACGGCCGCCGTGGCCCTCGTGCTCCTGGTCGGCGGCGACGACGGCCTCGGAGGTGTCCTCCGGCTCACCCGGCTCGACGGCCTCGGGAACGACCTCGGGCTCGACGGGCGCCTCGACGGCGGCCTCGACAACGTCGGCGACCTGCTCCGACCCGCCCTTGTTGCGGCGGGACTTGCGGCCGCCGCCCTGGGACTGCTGCTGGCCGCCGCCGTTGCCACCGCCGTGCGTGTGCACGGGCTCGGTGGACACGATCACGCCACGGCCGCGGCAGTGCTCACACGTCTGGCTGAACGCCTCCAGCAGACCGGTGCCGACCCGCTTGCGGGTCATCTGCACCAGGCCGAGCGAGGTGACCTCGGCGACCTGGTGACGCGTGCGGTCGCGGCCCAGGCACTCGGTCAGGCGGCGCAGCACCAGGTCGCGGTTCGACTCCAGGACCATGTCGATGAAGTCGATGACGATGATGCCGCCGATGTCGCGCAGCCGGAGCTGGCGGACGATCTCCTCGGCGGACTCCAGGTTGTTCCTGGTGACCGTCTCTTCGAGGTTTCCGCCCGATCCGGTGAACTTGCCGGTGTTGACGTCGATGACCGTCATCGCCTCGGTGCGGTCGATGATCAGGTAGCCACCCGACGGCAGCCACACCTTGCGGTCCAGCGCCTTCATCAGCTGCTCGTCGATGCGGTACTCGACGAACGCGTCGTTGTTGCCGACGTGCTTCTTCAGGCGGTCCTGCAGGTCCGGCGCCACGTGGCGGACGTAGCCGTCGATGACGTCCCACGCCTCGTCGCCCTGGACGACGAGCTGGGCGAAGTCCTCGGTGAAGAGGTCGCGGACGACCTTCACCAGCAGGTCCGGCTCCTCGTAGAGCAGCGTCGGGGCCTTGGTGGAGGTGCTCTCGGACTTCTCCTTGATGACCTTCCACTGCGCCTGCAGACGCGTGACGTCGCGCGCCAGTTCCTCCTCGGAGATGCCCTCAGAGGCGGTGCGGATGATCACGCCGGCGTCCTCGGGGACGACCCGCTTGAGGATGTCCTTGAGGCGCTTGCGCTCGTTGTCCGGCAGCTTGCGGCTGATGCCCGTGGCACCACCGCCCGGCACGTAGACCAGGAAGCGGCCGGGCAGGCTGATCTGCGTCGTCAGGCGGGCGCCCTTGTGGCCGACCGGGTCCTTGGTGACCTGGACGAGCACGGAGTCGCCGCTGCTCAACGCCTGTTCGATCTTGCGGGACTTGCCCTCGAGACCGGCGGCGTCCCAGTCGACCTCACCGGCGTAGAGCACGGCGTTGCGGCCGCGGCCGATGTCGATGAACGCGGCCTCCATGCTCGGCAGCACGTTCTGCACGCGGCCGAGGTAGACGTTGCCCACGATCGAGCCGCTGCCCGACGACGTGACGAAGTGTTCGACCAGCACGCCGTCCTCGAGCACGCCGATCTGGGTGCGGTCGCCGCGCTCGCGGACGACCATCGTGCGGTTCACGGCCTCGCGGCGGGCAAGGAACTCGGCCTCGGTCAGCACCGGGGCACGGCGGCGGCCGGCCTCGCGACCGTCGCGGCGGCGCTGGCGCTTGGCCTCCAGGCGCGTCGAGCCGCGGATGCTGCGGACCTCGCTCTGGGCGGCCTCGGAGTCGGCCTTGTCGTCACGCGCGTCGCGGGACTCGCGGACGTGCACCACCGTGTTCGGCGGGTCGTCCTCGGACGTCACGTCGTCGTCCGCGCCGGTCTTGCGGCGACGGCGACGGCGGCGACGGCGGGTCGAGCTCTCCTCGCCCTCGTCCTCTGCGGCCTCGTCGGCGGCGTCGGCCTCCGCGGCGGCCTCGGCGTCCTCGGTGCCTTCCTCGGTCTCCTCGGCGCCGTTCTCGGCCTCCGCGCCCTTGCCGCGGCCACGGCCACGACGGCCGCGGCGACGGCGGCGACGGCCTTCGCCCTCGTCCTCACCCTCGGCCTCGGCGGCGTCGAGCTCGTCCGCCGCGATCTCGCCGACGGACTTCTCCTCTTCCGCCGGCTCCTCCTCGACGACGAACGGCGAGGCCTGCGCCTTGGGCCGTTCGATCGGCTGCGGCGGCAGGAACACCGCGCTCGGCGCGGCGAAGACCGGCGCGAGCGCGGGCGCCTCGAACGCGGGGATCGCCGGGGCCTCGTAGTCCTCGGTGACCTCGCCGGTGACGACGTCGTCCCAGTCCAGCAGGGTCTCGGCGACCTTGATCGCGACGTCGCGGCTCACGCTGGACTGCGCGCTGCGGGCGACCTCGCCGAGGTCGGCCAGCGCCGTCATCACGTCCTTGCTGCTGACGTCCAGCAGCTTCGCCAGTGCGTGCACCCGCAGCTTGTCCGGCAGATCTGCCAGCTCAGGGCGTGCGGATACCACACCCTGCCCGCCGGCCCGGCCGGCAGGCTTGTCCTTGTTCGACATGCAGCTCCTCCACCCCCGGGCGCGTCCCGTGAGGACGCGGCCGCGCAGGGGCCTCTCTTGTCTCTCTCCACCGCTGCTCGCGGCGGGAATCCTTGCCTCGCGCGCAGCGGCGTGGCGCCTCACCGGGCGCACGCTTGCGCAGGTCCCACGACGACGCTTCTGTCAGCGCCGCTCCTCCTCATGCGTCGCGGCTTGACCCAAAAGATCAAACACCGCCAACGCTCCTGCGTCAGGACTCTCTGTCCTGTTGGAGCGGGTCCACCAGCCTGCCTTCGTCGTCGAGCCGTCCCTGGGCCATCCGGGTTGCTCTCGCAGGTACCGGCGGCACGAGGTCGGCGACGACACGAAGCGCATTCAGCACGTCGTCGGGCCGCACGGTAGGCGTTACCTGCCGGACGACCGTCATGAGTATCCCACACGGTTGTGACAATCCGGCCTCATCGTGTCCGGCGTCGCTCGAACGTGGTTCGACCAGGGCGGACACGACGGCAGGCCGCACGTCGATGATCTTCTTGCCGTCCTTGGTGAGACGCTCGACCTCGACCCGCTCCTGTGCGAGGAAGAGACTCACCGCTTCCGCGAGCGCCTCCGGCTCGACCCCGTCGAGCTCGATGCGCCACTCGCTCGCGTCGATGCGTTCGGTGAGGTTGCCACCGCGCGCCTGCACGACGTCGACCACGTCGATGCCGGGCGGCAACGCCTGGTCGAGCGCGGCCTTCAGCGCTTCCGGGTCGACCCGTTCGACCACGGACACCTCGACGTACTCCGCCTCGCTGGCGACACCGGTCGGCGCGGCGCCGACCCACGACACCTTCGGGTGAGGGCTGAAGCCCTGCGAATACGCCATCGGTACGCCTGCCCTGCGCAGCGCGCGCTCGAACGTACGAGCGATGTCGCGGTGCGAAGTGAAACGCAACCTCCCCCGCTTGGTGTAGCGGAGGCGCAGTTTCTGCACGGCTGCGGCAGACGGGTTGTTGGGCTGGTGGCGGCTCAGTGGTGCTCCCAGGTGGTGTACCGACGGGTGAGCGGTCCCATCGGCGCAGGCTGTTCGTCCGGTAGGACGGTACCGTGAACCCGATTCAGAACGTTCAGCTTGTCTAGATCGTTGCGCGTGGCTACGGTCCGGCTGACTGGACGCCTTGCCAACCTGGAGGTCCCCGGTGCCTCTGCTCCACCGCGCACGGGCGGCGGCGATGACCGCGCTGCTCGCGGCCGGGTGCATGGCGGCGTCCCTGCCCGCGGGTGCGGAGCCGGACGTCAACTCGTGCATCCAGCCGGGTCCGAACCTGCGCTACCTCGTCGTGTTCTCCCAGCTCACGACCCCTGAGGTGGCGAACGCCGAGATCGCGGGAGCCTGCGGCACCACGACCGTGTACTACCCGGAGATCGGGGTGGCCGTGGCCACCTCTCCCGACCCCGGCTTCCTGAAGCGGATCGGCCCGCAGCGCGCGTACAGCGCCCAGGCCGAGAGCATTGCCAAGCGCTCGGTGAAGCGCAAGAAGGACGACACGGAGCTGTTCCGCCCGTCCGGACTGCGCTCGGGCGAGCAGTGGGACATGGATCTCATCAAGGCCCCGGCGGCCCACGCGATCTCCCGCGGCTCCAGCTCCGTCGTGGTCGGCGTGCTGGACTCCGGCGTCGACCCGCGCCACCCGGACCTGGTTCACGCGCTGGCACCGGAGCTGTCCGCTGGCTGCCTCACCGGCAAGCCCGACACGTCCCCCTCGGCCTGGGCCCCGACGACCTCGGCCCACGGCACGCACGTCGCCGGCACCATCGCCGCAGCTGACGACGGCCGCGGCACCACGGGCGTCGCGCCGGGCGTGCGCATCGCGTCGGTGAAGGTCGTCGACGACGAAGGGTTCATCTACCCTGAATACGCGGTGTGCGGCTTCATGTGGGCCGCCGCGCAGGGCATGACCATCACGAACAACAGCTACTTCATCGACCCGTACCTGTTCACGTGCCAGAGCGAGCCCGGTCAGCGCGTCATCTACGAGGCCGTACGTCGCGCCGTCGACTACGCGACCTCCCGCAACGTGCTGACGGTCGCCGCGGCGGGGAACAACGCGGCGGATCTGTCCCGGCCGGGACGCGACTCGTCGTCACCGACGAACGGCGACCCGCAGACCCGGACGGTCGACTCGACCTGCGTGCTGTTGCCGGCGCAGCTCAAGAACGTGGTCGGGGTGTCGGCCGTGGAGTCGACGAAGACCAAGGCCGGGTACAGCTCCTACGGGCTCGGGGCGATCGACGTGACCGCGCCGGGCGGTGACACGCGGGCGCCCGGCGGGTGTGTGCTGTCGACCGTGCCGTCCGGCTACGACTACTCGTGCGGCACGTCGATGGCTGCTCCGCACGCGGCCGGGGTGGCGGCGTTGATCGCGTCGACGCATCCGGACACCGACGCGCTGTCGTTGGGACGGATGTTGAACGCGCAGGCGGAAACCCTGGCCTGTCCTGCGGATTACGACCTGAACGGGACCGGGGTGCAGGACGCGTTCTGCACCGGGTACTCGGAGTACAACTCCTTCTACGGCCACGGGCTGGTCGACGCGCTGGCCGCCGTCACGAAGTAGCCGACGGGCTCCGCAGGTACCAGTTGACACCTGCGGACGCCCGAACAGCCTCACGACTTGGTCAGCGCCGGGTTCTTCACGGGCGAGCCGACGCCGACCGGGGAGATCGGCAGCAGCTTGCGGCCCGTCGGGCCGACCTCGATGTCGGTGCCCATGGCCGGACACACGCCGCAGTCGAAGCACGGCGTCCAGCGGCAGTCGTCCTGCTCGCGCTCGTCGAGGGCGTCCTGCCAGTCGGCCCAGAGCCATTCCTTGTCGAGGCCCGAGTCGAGGTGGTCCCAGGGCAGGACCTCCAGCTCCTCGCGCTCGCGGGTGGTGTACCAGGCGAGGTCGACGCCGAGCGGCTCCAGCTCCTCCGCGGCCTTGGTGGTCCAGCGGTCGTAGGAGAAGTGCTCGGTCCAGCCGTCGAACCGGCCGCCGTCGCGCCACACGGCCTCGATGACCTTGCCGACGCGGCGGTCACCGCGGCTGAGCAGGCCTTCGATGAGGCTGGGCTTGCCGTCGTGGTAACGCATGCCGATGTTGCGGCCGAGGCTGCGGTCGGAGTTGACGGCCTCGCGGAGCTTGCGCAGGCGGTCGTCGACCGTGTCCGGGTCGCACTGCGGGGCCCACTGGAACGGCGTGTGCGGCTTGGGCACGAACCCGCCGATCGAGATGGTGCAGCGGATGTCGTTGCGGCCGCTGGCCTGGCGGCCCGCGCGGATGACGTTCTTGGCCATCTCCGCGATCTGCAGGACGTCCTCGTCCTCCTCGGTCGGCAGGCCGCACATGAAGTAGAGCTTGACCTGACGCCAGCCGTTCGCGAACGCGGCGGAGACCGTCCTGATGAGGTCCTCTTCGGACACCATCTTGTTGATGACGCGGCGCATCCGCTCGCTGCCGCCCTCGGGGGCGAAGGTCAGGCCCGAGCGCCTTCCGTTGCGGGACAACTCGTTCGCGAGGTCCACGTTGAACGCGTCGACGCGCGTGCTCGGCAGGCTCAGGCCCGTGTTCGTGCCCTCGTAGCGGTCCGCGAGGCCCTTGGTGATCTCGGCGATCTCGCTGTGGTCGGCGCTGCTCAACGACAGGAGCCCGACCTCCTCGAAGCCGGTCGCCTCCAGGCCGCGCTGGACCATCGCGCCGATGCCCTCGATGGACCGTTCGCGCACCGGGCGGGTGATCATGCCCGCCTGGCAGAAGCGGCAGCCTCGGGTGCAGCCGCGGAAGATCTCGACGCTCATCCGCTCGTGGACGCTCTCGGCGAGCGGCACCAGCGGCTGCTTCGGGTACGGCCACGCGTCGAGGTCCATCGTGGTCCGCTTGAACACGCGGTACGGCACGCGGTCGCGATTCGGCACGACGCGTTGGATGCGGCCGTCCGGCAGGTACTCCACGTCGTAGAAGCGCGGGATGTACACGCCGCCGGTCTCGGCGAGCCTGGTCAGCACCTCGTCGCGGCCGCCGGGGCGGCCCTCGGCCTTCCACGTCTTCACGATCTCGGTGATCTCGAGGACGGCCTCCTCGCCGTCGCCGAGCACCGCCGCGTCGATGAAGTCCGCGATCGGCTCCGGGTTGAACGCCGCGTGCCCGCCGGCGACCACGATCGGGTCGTCCTCGGTGCGGTCGGCCGCGTGGAGCGGGATGCCCGCGAGGTCCAACGCCGTGAGCATGTTCGTGTAGCCCAGCTCCGTCGCGAAGCTGATGCCCATCAGGTCGAACGCCTTCACCGGCCGGTGCGCGTCCACCGTGAACTGCGGCACCCCGTGCTCACGCATGAGCTTCTCGAGGTCCGGCCACACGGCGTAGGTGCGCTCGGCGAGCACGTCGGGCAGCTCGTTGAGGATTTCGTAGAGGATCATGACGCCCTGGTTGGGCAGTCCGACCTCGTACGCGTCGGGGTACATCAACGCCCAGCGCACGGACGCCGCGTCCCAGTCCTTGACGGTCGCGTTGAGCTCCCCGCCGACGTACTGCACCGGCTTGGAGATCCGCGGCAGCAGAGGCTCCAACCTGGGGAAAACAGACTCGACACTCACGCTTCCAGAGTAACGGCCCCTGTGCTGAGCGCCGAATCGCGTGCCAGAACCAGTCATGCTCAGTCCAGCAACAACGACCCCAGGCGCCTCGCCGCCACCACCGTTCCCACGGCCGCCAGCACCGCGAAGTAGACGACGTGCCCGAGCATCCCCCACCCGACGACGCCCAGCGTGAGCCCGCGCATCAGCTCGATCGCGTGGTAGAGCGGCGTCCACGTCACCACGGCCTGCAACCAGCCGGGGTAGACCGACAGCGGGAAGAACGTCGTGGAGAACAGGAACATCGGCAACACCGCGAGCTGCACCAGGTCGAAGTCCTGCCACGACCGCATGAACGTCGTCGCCGCCATGCCCACCGCCCCGAACGCGAACGCCACCAGCAACGCCGCCGGTAGAGCGAGCAACGCCCACGGCGAGGCGATGAGCCCCATCCCGAGCATCACGGCGAGGAAGCCCGCCGAGTACAGCCCGCCCCGCAGCAACGCCCAGGCGATCTCGCCCATCGCGATGTCCAGCGGCCCCATCGGCGTGGCCAGCATCGCGTCGTACAACTTGGCGTACTTGAACTTGAAGAACACGTTGAACGTGGCGTCGTACACGGCCCCGTTCATCGCCGACGCCGCCAGCAGCGCGGGCGCCACGAACGCCGCGTAGCTGACCGGCTGCCCGTCGGGCCCGGCGACCGACGCCACGAACTGCCCGAAGCCGAGCCCCAGCGACCACAGGAAGAGGATCGGCTCGAACGCCCCGCCGACGAGCACGAACCACCCGCGCCGGTTCACGAGCGCCGACCGTTCCACGAGCGTGCTGGCCCTGCCCCCGTAGAGCCCTGGCGGGATGATCCGCCACACCAGGCCGACGCTGGCGGGCGCCGTCCTGTTCGCGGGGTCGAGTGTCCGGGTCATGTCACACCGCCAGCCTGCGATGGAAGAAGCGAACGGAGAAGAACAGGCCCACCGCGATCATCGCGACCAGGTAGGCGGTGTGCCCGAGCGCCGGCAGCAACCCGAGCGTCCCGAACGTCGCACCCCTCGCGAGCTCGATGCCGTGCCAGGCCGGGGTGAGCCACACCAGCGGCAGCAGCCAGTTCGGCAGCTGGCTGACCGGGAAGAACGCCCCGGTGAAGAGCGTCATCGGCATGAGCACGAACCGGAAGACGGTGTTGAAGCTGTCCGGCTTGTCCAACGTCGCGCTGTACGCGATCAGCGGACAGCTGAACGCCAGCCCGGCGAGCGTCGCGAAGAGGACGGCCAGCCCGATGCCCGGCCCACCGGCGGCACCGAGCGCCACCGCGATGACCACGAACACCACCGACCGCACGAACAGCTGCGACCCGATCCACATGACCTGCCCGTAGACCACCTGCGCGGGCGTGATCGGGGTGGCCACCATGCCGATGTACGTCTTCTGCCACAGGAACGACGACATGATCGCGTACGTCGACTCGAACGTGGCGCCCTGCACGGCCGTGATGACCACCAGCGCCGGCGCGAGGTACTGCAGGTACGGCACACCACCGATCAACGCCGTCGACTGCACCTGCGACCCGAACCCGAGCCCGAGCGCGACCAGGAACAACAGCGGCGACAGAAAACTCGACACCGCCGTGGCCCGCCAGTTGCGCCGGTACCACAACCAGTGCTTCTCGAAGCCGAACCAGGACGCCCTGAGTGTCTGCATCAGTCCACCAACGTCCTGCCGGTGAGCCTCAGGAACACGTCCTCCAGCGAACTGCGCCGCACCAGGCTCTGAATCGGCTGCACCCCGTGCTCGTGCACCTTGGCCAGTGTGTGCTCACCGTCCTGCGTGTACAACAGCAACCGGTCCGGCAGCACCTCGACCCGCTCCGCGAACCGCTCCAGATCCGGCTTCTCGGCCCCCGGCTGGAACCGCAGCTCCAGCACTTCCCTGGTCGAGTACCGGTTGATCAGCTCACTCGGCGACCCCTCAGCCGCGATCCGCCCACCGTCCATCACCACGAGCCGATCGCAGAGCTGCTCGGCCTCGTCCATGTAATGCGTGGTGATGATGAGCGTGACACCGTCCTGCTTGAGCCGGAACAGCCTGTCCCACAACAGATGCCGCGCCTGCGGGTCCAACCCGGTGGTCGGCTCGTCGAGCAACAGCAACTCGGGATCGTTGACCAACGACCGCGCAATGGTCAGCCGCCGCTTCATCCCCCCGCTCAGCGGTTCGACCTCGTGATCGGCCCGATCCGCGAGCTGCGCGAACTCCAGCAACTCCACGGCCTTCTCGCGACACCGCTGCCGCGACATCCCGAAGTACCTTCCATAAATCTGGAGGTTCTGCCGGACCGTCAACTCGAGATCCAGGTTGTCCAGCTGCGGCACAACCCCGATCCGCGCCCGGATCTTCGGCCCGTCCCGGTCCGGATCCATGCCGAGGACCTTCAACTCCCCGCCCGTGCGCCCCGAAACACACGCGACCATCCGCATGGTCGACGACTTCCCGGCCCCGTTGGGCCCGAGAAACCCGAAGGCCTCACCACGACGCACCTCGACATCGATGCCGCGAACGGCCTCGAACGTCCCGAAGTGCTTGGTCAGCGCCTTGGCCTCGACGAGGTTCTCCACTCCCCCGACGTTAACGAACACCTCCGACAATTTTCGACGCAATTACGATCGCCCCATGCCCGAGATCGAACTGCGGTGGCTGACCGAGGCCGACGACCGGCTGCGCGCCGAAATCCACACAGTCGTGCACGACGTGGTCGCCGCAGGCGGCGCCGTCGGCTACCACGAACCCCCGTCGTTCGACCGCATCTCCACCTGGCTCGACGGCGTGCTCAAGCAAACCCGCGACAACAACGCGGCCTTCGCCGCCGCCACAGTGGACGGCGTGGTCCGGGCAGTGGGCCTGTGGCGACGCGGCAGCACCGCCGTGTTCCAGCACCGCGCAGAAATCCAGCAGGTCATGGCCCACCCGTCGGCCCGCGGCCTGGGCCTGGGCAAGCTGGTGGTGCAGGGCCTGGTGGACCGAGCCCGCGAGGCACACATCGAAATCGTCATGCTCGGCACCCGAGGCAACAACCACGGCGCGATCGAGCTCTACGAGAGCATCGGTTTCCGCGAATACGGCCGCATGCCGAACGCCATCGCCGTGGGCAACGAACGCTGGGACGCGGTGGACATGTACCTGCCGCTCGGCTACCCGGAGGGCACGATCCTGAACGGAGCGAAGCCAGGCGGCCTGGGCTCAAGCCCACGCCGGTCCTGACCACACCCCAAATCTCTCGCGAAGGCGATGGCGAAGCCGAGCGGCGATGGCGCAGCCGAGCCGCCCCGAAGCCGCAGGCGAGGCACGCGAAGCCGCAGGCGAGCCCAAGCGAAGGCGCAGCCGAGCAGTCCTTGGCATACCCGGCTGGTGGGGTGGGTCCCGTCACGAGTCGTGCCTGATCGTCTGCCGCGCCCAGGGAGG
>NZ_BMRE01000059.1 GCF_014648475.1 Lentzea flava
CGCAACCACCTACGCAACCGGCGGCCGCCCAACGCACCAGGCGTGCCATCAACCCGCCCCGCGGCGCTGGTGGGTCTTTGATCAGATTGGCGGGGTCTGGGGCGGAGCCCCAGAAAGCAACCGGCACATGACCACGGCACGCAACCACCTACGGACTCGAAACAGGAACCCGCCGACGCAACCGGGGGACGACCCACAAAACCCACGCGCCCCCAGAGCAGCACAAACAAAACGGCCCCAAGGCCGAAGCCAAGGGGCCGCCAAACCCACCCTCAGAGGTTGGGGAACCAGATCTTGATCTCACGCTCAGCCGACTCAGCCGAGTCCGACCCGTGCACGAGGTTGTACTGCACCTCAAGCCCGAAGTCGCCACGAATGGTCCCAGGCGTGGCCTTCTCGACGGGGTCGGTCCCACCGGCGAGCTGACGGAAAGCCGGGATCGCCCGAACCCCCTCCACCACCATGGCGACCAACGGCCCACCGGTGATGAAGTCGACGAGGTCGTTGTAGAACGGCTTGCCGTCGTGCTCCGCGTAGTGCTGCTCGGCGGTGGCGCGGTCAGCCGTCCGCAGCTCCAGCGCGGCGAGCTTGAGCCCCTTGCGCTCGATGCGGGAGATCACCTCACCGACGAGACCACGCTCAACGCCATCGGGCTTGACCAGAACCAGGGTGCGCTCGGACACGACGCCAAACTCCTCAAAACAGGTACGGGAAGTGCCGACAGGGTAGCGAACGACACACCTGCCATAGTGCGCACCGTGAAGCACACGGGTTCGGCGCTGACCGGCGCGGCGGTTCTGTTCGTCCTGCTGCGGCTGCTTGCTGTGTCCCATTATGACTGGCACACGGCGTTCGCCCTGCTCCACACCCTTGAACTGGACGACGCACCGGGGCTGTTCCTGGGCACGTTCATGGCCGACGACCGGATCAGCACCGTCCTGCTCATGATCGTCACCCCGGCGACGTTCTTCTTCTACTTCCGCACGCGCAAGGATCCGGAGCGGGCCGGCATCACCGCGTTGCTGGCCGCGATCGTGCTCATCGCGCTGATGGTGTCCCACACGCTGACGTATCACCGCTGGTGGCTGGCCCCCGCGGCGGTGGCGATCGGCGCCGCCATGTTCCTGGCGATCCGCAACGCGCGGTGGCTGCTGCACTGGTTCGCGTTCCTGCTGGCGGGCACGGCGCTCGCGGTCGCGGCCATCGTCAGCACGCCGTGGGTGCCGAAGGAGCGGATCAACGACGCGCAGGACGTCTACGTGTTCGAGACCAGCCCCGGCTTCCTGAAAGTCCTCAAGGCGCAGGACCGCGAGTTCACGATCCTGCGCACCGAGGACGTCCGCACACGGGTCGAGCTGGCCGACCACTAGTGCACGAGCACCGGCTGGTTCTCCTCGCGGTCGACGCTCACCTGCCGCAGCACGAACACCGCGAGGCCCAGGGCCACGGCCACGAGGGCGGCGCTGATCCAGAACGCCAGGTGGAAGCCCGAGGTCAGCGCCTCCAGGCGGCCCACGCCGGAGGCCAGCAGGCCTGAGGTGTAGGCGGTCGAGGTCGTGGCCAGGACGGCCAGCCCGAGGGCGCCGCCCACCTGCGCGGTCGTGTTCACCAGGCCCGAGGCCAGGCCTGCCTCTTCTGGCGCTGCGCCGGACATCGCGAGCGTCATCAGCGCCGGGAACGACAGGCCCAGGCCGATGCCCAGCGGCGCCACCGCCGGGAGGATGTCCGTGAGGTACGAGCCGTCGACCGGCACCTGCGTGAACACCAGCATGCCTACCAGCATGAACACCAGGCCCACGATCAGCATGTTGCGTTCGCCGAAGCGGGAGTTCAGGCGTGCAGACAGCGACACGGAGAACACCGCGATGGCACCCGCGACGGGCATGAAGGCCAGGCCGATCTGCAACGGCGTGTACGACAGCACCAGCTGCATGTACAGCGTGCCGAGGAAGAACAGGCCGAACATGCCGGCGACCATCGAGATCTGCACCAGGTTCGCGCCGGTCACGTTGCGGGACCTGAACACCCGCAACGGCAGCAGCGGCTTGGCAGCGGTCCGTTGCCTCACCACGAAACCGGCCAGCAGCGCCAGAGCCACCGCGCCCAGGCCGAGCGTGTGGAACGAGCCGAAGCCGTGGTGCTCCGCCTTGACGATCGTGTACACGCCGAGCATCACCGCGGCGACGATCAGCAGTGCGCCCAGCACGTCCGCGCCCTCGCGCAGGCCCAGTCCCTCAGAGGAAGGCACCAGGCGAACAGCGGCCACCGCCGCCACGACACCGATCGGGATGTTCACGAAGAAGATCCAGTGCCACGACATGGCGTCCGTGAGCACGCCGCCGAGCAACAGGCCGATGGACGCGCCCGCCGCCGCCACAAAGCTGAACACGCCGATGGCGCGCCTCTGCTCGTTCGGCTCGGGGAACATCGTCACGACCATGCCGAGCGTCACGGACGTGGCCAGTGCACCGCCCGCACCCTGGACAAAGCGAGAAACGATCAGCATCTCGGAGCTGAACGACACGCCGCACAGCAGCGACGCGACCGTGAAGACGCCGAGGCCGATCAGGAACACCTTCTTGTGCCCGATCAGGTCGCCGAGGCGGCCAGCGAGCAGCAACAGACCGCCGTAGGCGATCAGGTACGCGTTGACGACCCAGGCCAGGCCCGCCTGGCCGAACTTGAGGTCTTCCTCGATCGCGGGCAGCGCGACGTTCACGATCGTCTGGTCGAGAACGATCATCAGCATGCCCGCGCACAGGACGATCAGCGCCAGCCAGCGCGAGTCCGTCTTCGGTCCCCCTTGATTCATAAGAGGAACCGTAGCAGATAGTTTTGTACGGGACTATCTCTTATCCAACCGCATGACGCAGAGCACGTTTGCGCGGCGGCTTCTCGCACGGCACAGGAGTGCTCAACCGGCCCTCGACCAGCCTCGTCAGGCCGTTGACCAGGCCGACGCGCTCGTCGTCCGGCAACGAGCCGAGCACGCTGCCGACGACCTCCCGGTACATGTCGTCGGCCTTCGCCACGATCGCGCGGCCGGCCTCGGTCACGACCACGACGCGGGCACGACGGTCGGTCGGCGACGGCTTGCGCTCGGCGTAACCAGCGGATTCGAGCGCGTCCATCGTCACGACCATCGTGGTCTTGTCGATGTCGACGATGTCCGCGATCTCGGTCTGCGTGAGTTCCGCGTCCAACGCGCTGGACAGCACGCAGCGGGCTCGCGGAGTCAGTCCGATCTCCGCGAGCCTCGCCGTCAGCTCGGTTTCCAGTGCGTGTCCCGTCCGATGCAGCAGCATCATCAGGTCAGTAGACCCCGTCGCGCCCATGACACCACGGTACCAAACTAGTCTAGAACCAAACTATTTGTCAGCGGAACTATCGCTCGAGCACGACGACCGAGCGCGCGGCTCCTGCCTTCTTCTCCCTGGTGAGCGGCTTCCAGTTACCGGCGGGCAGTGCGACGGCCTTGTCCGTCGGGTACGGGTTGATCACCACGAGCAGGCCCCGGCGACCCGGATCCACGTCCGGACCGACCGTGTCGTCGATGTGCATGACGATCACACCGGACTCCGCGGCCGGGAACGACACCTTCTGCTGCACCAGGTCGGCGTTGCCGAGCGAGAACAACGGCGACGACTGCCGGATCCGCAGCAGCTCCAGCGTGGCGTCCAGCGAGGCCTTCATGTCCGCCGACGACGGCTTCGTCAGGCCCAGCAACGGTTTCGCGTACGGCCACTTCGACTCGTTGTCGGCCTTGGGCGGCAGTCCGCGACCGAAACCGTTGTCGCGCAACGACGGGTCGTAGGCGTTGAACCAGTCGCCGGAGTCGTAACTGTTGCGGTCCAACGACTTCGAGCGCAGGAACTCGGTGCCCGCGTGCACGAACGGCCGTCCCTGCCCGAGCAGCACCGGCGCCATCGCCACCGTCTGCATCTTCACGCGATCAGCCATCGCGGTCTCAGGCTTCAGCTTGTAGGTCAACGCGTCGAACAACGTCTCGTTGTCGTGCGCGTCGACATACGTGATCGCCTCCAGCGGCTGCCCGGTGTACCCGGCGGCGGAACCGTTGTACTTCACGTCCCGACCGGAGACCACGGGCCCGGCGGTCGACTGGAACCGGTACGAGGCCATGTTGCCCGCCATGCCCAGCTTCACCAGGTCGCTGTAGTTCTCCAGCCGCGCGGCCGCGTCGCCGTTGGCGGGCGAGGAGTTCACGTCCCCGGCCAGACCGGAGCCGATGCCCTGCACGCGCGGGTCGTCGTCGAAAGGCCCACCGCCGCGCACCGCGTCACGGAGCCGGTCGCTGAACGTGCCGACGCCCGTGCCCGCCATGTTCGCCTGCGTAGCTTGCTCGAACCGGGCGTTGCCTGCGACCTCGCCGAAGTCCCAGCCCTCGCCGTAGACGCCGATCTTGCGCCCGTCGACACCGTCCTTCTCGATGGTCAACGCGTCCAGCGCCGCCCGGACCGCCAGGATGTTCGCCTTCGGGTGGTGACCCATCAGGTCGAACCGGAACCCGTCGACCTTGTAGGTGCGCGCCCACCGCACCACGGAGTCCACGACGAGCTTGCCCATCATGGCGTTCTCGGTCGCGGTGTTCGCGCAGCACGTGGAGTTCGCGACCGAGCCGTCGAGGTTGAGCCGCTGGTAGTAGCCGGGCACGACCTTGTCGAGCACCGACGTCGGTGCGTCGCCGAACGCCGCCGTGTGGTTGTAGACCACGTCCACCACCACGCGGTTGCCGTTGTCGTGCAACGACTTCACCATCTCGCGGTACTGCTTCGACCGCGCCCAGCCGTTCTGCGCGTCCGCCGTGGCGTACGAGCCCTCGGGCACGTCGTAGTGGAACGGGTCGTAGCCCCAGTTGAAACCGTCCTTCGCGGCCACCGCACCCACGCACGCCTGCTGGTCAGGGGAGTCCGGGGCCATCGACGGCAGGTCGCACGCGGGCGTGGCCTGGTCCGACCGCTTCTCGGGGATCGTCGCGATGTCGAACGTCGGCAGCAGGTGCACGGTGTCCATGCCCGCGGCGGCCAGCGTCCTCAAGTGCTTCATGCCCACCGAATCGCGGTGCGTGAACGCCTTGTACGTGCCGCGATCCGCCGCCGGGACGGACTGGTCGTTGATCGAGAAGTCCCGCACGTGCAGCTCGGTGATCGCGCCACCGATGCCCCGCGCGACATCGCGGGACCAGCCACCGGGCATCGTCTTCGAGTCGCGCAGGTCGGCGAACTGCGAGTGCGTCGAGTTCACCGACAGCGCGACCGAGTACGGGTCGGTGACCACGACCGTGCGCTGCCAGTTGGTGACCTCGAACTGGTAGTACCTGTTCTTCCAGTTGCCCGCGCCGGACCACGAGCCGGACGCGTCGTCGCGCTTGAGCTGCACGACCTTCTTGGGCTCACCCGACGGCTCGTCGAACAGCCGCAGCTTCACGTTCGTCGCCGTCGGCGCCCACAACCGGATCGAC
The DNA here is from genome assembly GCF_014648475.1 of Lentzea flava. Classification (GTDB taxonomy): domain Bacteria; phylum Actinomycetota; class Actinomycetes; order Mycobacteriales; family Pseudonocardiaceae; genus Lentzea; species Lentzea flava. The sequence goes on from NZ_BMRE01000059.1 coordinate 5,480, forward strand.
GCGCGGTCGTGGTCGAACATCGGCCCGTACGTCAGTTTCGTCGCCGCGGCGGCGAAACGGTCGTCGAGCACGCCCGCGATCTGCACGCTCGTGCGGTGCCGGATCGCGCCGCCCGCGTCGACGTGCACGGCGGAGAGCTTGTCCCGCAACGCCTCGTCGACGAACCCGCGCACCGCGAACACCGGCTTGCCGCGCAGGTGCGGGAACTGGGCCGGCACCTCCTCGGTCGTGGGCGACAGCCGCAGCACCCGTGGGCCGTACTCGAGCCGGTAGCCGTCGGACTGGATCGCGGGCACGTCCCAGACGACCTTGTCCTTCGCGATCCAGATCGCCTTCGCCTTGGTCAGGTCGTCATCGGCGGCAGGACCCGCGTTGGGCGGCAGCAGATAGGTCTCGTTGCCCTGCAACTGCCACACCTCGTTCCCCTTCTGACCCAGGTCGAGGAACTGGTCGGGCCCGGGATCCTTGGTGTCACCGCGGTGGATGATGTAGCTCAGACCGGCGGCACCCGGCGCGAGCGGCACCGACCAGTACACGCCGAACTGGTCGCGTCCGTCCGGCACCCGCGACTGGTTCCAGCCCGGTGACGGATCCAGAGAGCCCGTCCAGTGGTACATGGTCCAGTCGGTGTAGTCGCCGTCCGCACGGCGGTAGTGGATCACCGCCCGGTTCTCTGCGGCGGCCTTCGTGGCGTGCACCTTGCCGTTCGCGACCCAGGCGTGGCCGCTGGTGAACTTGCCGGAAGCCTCGACGGTGGTCCCGCGCACCACCGAGAAGTCAGTGGTGGGCGGGAGTTCCGCAACACCGTTGGTGAACGGCACGTCCGGCCGTCCGGCCACACGCACGACGGCTCCGGTGGCGTCACCGACGTAGTGCACGACCGCCTTGCCAGTGGCTGCCTGCTCGGACGGGTGCACGGCCACATCGCCCTGCTTCAGCCACACCTCGGGCGTCACGCTGGGATCGACGAACCTGTCGGCCGAGGTGTCCTTCTCGTCGCCCTTGTGCGCGATGATCCCGACGGACTTCGCGCCCGGCTTCAGCTTGACCCACGCGAAGCGCCCGTAGGCGTCCTCGCCCGCGAACGGCAGCGGGGCGTTCCAGTCGACCGGCGTCTCGATGTCACCCCACGCGTGCAGGCCCCAGCCGTCGTACGAGTCTCGCTGGTAGTGCACGACCAGCCAGTCCGGGTTCTTCGTGCCCGGTTCCTGGACCGGCGGTGCGGCCACCAGCGACACGAACGCGCCGTCCGCACCGATCTCGCCGGACTTCGCGACCACGCGCAGCTCGACGCGCTTGCCGGCAGCCGCGCCCGGAAGTGCCGCCAGGTCGGCGAAAACGCGGTACGGGGCTGCGTCGTCGGTGCCGAGCACGGTCCAGTCGGAAGTGCCCTCGACGCGTGCGGCGAACGTGGCCGCCGCGTTGGGCGCGCCGATGCCGTCCGCGCGGAGCTCGACCCGCCTGTCCAGCACGGTTCCCGCGGCCGGAGCGACCAGCACGGGCGAGGGCTTGGAAGCCGCGACGTCGCTGGTTCCCTTGAGCACCAACGACGACAGCGCGGGCACGGTCACCGTGACGCGGCCGTTCTGCACCTGCGCGTTCTCGAAGGCGGCCGAGGACACCGGCACGGTCACGGTCGCGGGCGAGGTGCCCGCGTTGGCGACGACGAGGTGTTCACGGCCGAGGATGCGGCTGAACGCGAACACGTCACCGTCGGCGTAGCGCAGGACCTGGTTGCCGTCACGCCACACCGGGTCCTGGTCGACCTGCGCGGCCAGGGCCTTGAGCTGCTGGTAGAGCGGGTGCGCGGTGTTGTAGTTGTCGACAGCTCCGGTGCGGTCGGAGCCGATCAGCTTCTCCACCATGTACTCCGGCGTCCTGGACGCGAACATGTCCTGACGCGCCAGCTTGTCGCCGCCCGTGCCCGCGAAGCCCTGCTCGTCGCCGTAGTAGACGACCGGGTTGCCGCGCCACAGATACATCAGCGTGTTGCCGAGCTTGAGCCGCTCCAGCAGTTCGGCGTCCGAGATGCCCGGCCGGTCGTTGCGGATCATCCACGCGACCCGTCCCATGTCGTGGTTGCCGAGGAACGTCGGCAGCGACGAGGCGTTGGAGTCGGCGTCGGTGTAGCGGTCGTCGTCGAGCAGCACCTCGCCGAGCCGCTGGGAACCCTTGCCGGACAGGAAGCTCACCGCGCTGCTCTGGAACGGGAAGTCGAGCGTGGCCTGCATGCGCCCGGTCGTCGTGTACTTCGACGTGTTCTCCGGCGAGGAGTCGAAGACCTCGCCGAACACGAAGAAGTCCTTCTTGCCCTTGCGGTTCGCGTACTGCTTCACGTGCGGCGCGAGCGCCTGCCAGAACTCGAGGTTGACGTGCTTGACCGTGTCGACGCGGTAGCCGTCGATGTCGAGCGTGTCGATCCAGCTGGTGAAGATGTCCTTCATGCCGTTGACCACGCGCGGGTGCTCGGTCATGAGGTCGTCGAGGCCGGAGAAGTCGCCCTGCTCGCTCGACTCGCCGGAGAACGTCGAGTCGCCGCGGTTGTGGTAGAGCGTGGAGTCGTTGAGCCACAACGGGAACTTCGTCGGCCCGTCCTTCACCGGCGTGTACGGGAAGGACTTCTTGGCGTCGAGCTTCGGGAAGTCCTTGCGGCCCGCGTACTCCGCGATGTCGAACGGCTTGCCGTCGGCGTCCAGGTACGGCTGCGCGCCCGTGGACACGTACGCGGTCTTGCCCTCGGCGTACTTGATCACGTCGGCGGTGTGGTTCGCGACGATGTCGAAGAAGACCTTGATGCCACGCCGGTGCGCGTCGCGGATCAGCTCGCGCATCTCCTGCGTGGTGCCGAAGTGCGGGTCGAGCTTGGTGAAGTCGACCGTCCAGTAGCCGTGGTAGCCGGCGGAATCGCCCTGCACCCAGCGGTTGAGGAACATCGGCGTCATCCAGATCGCCGTGATGCCCATGCCGTCGAGGTAGTCGAGCTTCTGCCGCAGGCCCTTGAGGTCGCCGCCGTGGTAGAAGCCCTTGTCAGCAGGGTTGAACCCGTTCTCGGCGCTGGTGGAACGGCCGCGGTCGTTGCTCGGGTCGCCGTTCGCGAACCGGTCGGGCATCACGAAGTAGAAGCGCTCACCCCGCAGGTCGTCGCGCTTCGGCGGCAGCGCCAGCCGAGCGTCCCCGTCGCGCACACCGGGCGCTATGTCCACCACCTCCCCCACGGCCAGGCGTTGCTTCGGTTGAGCAACGGCCTGGACCGGTGTGAGAGGCAGCAACACCAATGCAGCGAGCGCGGCGATGACCCGACGCATCGCGACCTCCTTGTCGCAACTTCTTGCAGGGTTGCTGCACGAAACCACGACAAACAGCGGGAAACAATACGTCGGGCATTGCAAATGTTTGCGATCAGCGAGTCGGGCGGTGGTACGTCGGCACCACGTGCAGCGGGTGGATCCCCCAGTCGTCGATCGCCTGCAGCGCGAGCGGCCCGAGCCCGATGACGTTGCTCGCCGACGCCGGCCCCTCCAGCGTCGGAAGGCCGTTGAACTGCGTGTTCGTCGACGGCGCCGGCGAGGCGGAGGCAACGGCCTGAGGGTCGTCGTCGAAGAGACCCATCACCGCGAGCAGCACGTACGGGTCCTGCTTCAGCTCGTTCTCCAGCTGCTCGACGTAGAGGTACTCGCCGCGTTTCGCCGCGCTGAACACCGCCCTCCCGAGCCGTTCGAACGACTCCTTGCACGCCTCCGGGGTGGCCGCGGCCATCGCCTCCTCCGGCGACACCCGCACCAGCGTCATCTTGCTGCCCCTCGTCGAGCTGTCCTCGCCGTAGCGGTACGGGAGGAGCGCCTCGCCGCTCTGCGGGTCGATCAGCAGGACGTCGCGGAACCGGTGGCCTGGCAAATGGGTGCGCGCCATGATGCCGAAGCCGACCCAGAACTCCAGCTTGTCGTCGGGCAGGCGCCAGTACGTCCGCTGCTCGCCCTGCTGCAACGCGATGTAGCCGCCGACAGCGATGCCCGGCACCGCCTGCGTCAACGTTCCGGTGAACATCGCGCGCGCCTCGTCGGTGAGGCTCTCGGGAGTGCCCTGCGATTCGATGCCGTCGCCGTAGCGGTTGAAGGTGATCGCTATCTCCAGCGGGTGCGGGCCCCACTCCAGCATCGCGGACAGCGCCAGTTCACCGATGCCCTGGAGCGTTTCCCGCGAGACCGGCGCGTTGATGCCGGGACTGCCCTTGAACGGCGTGTTCTCCGACGGCGCCGGTTTGCACGACACGACGACGATTTCCTCGTCGTTGTGGTTCTGCAGGGCCATCATCGCGAACGGCTCGACTCGCTCGCCCTGGTTCACGACGGGTTCGAGGGTGAGGTACTCCCGGCGGCCGTCCGCCACCTCGATCATGCGGCCGACCCAGCGGTAGGCCTCCCTGAGAGCCTCGGGGGTGACGGCCGCGTAGGCCTCTTCCCTGGTGACCGGCTGGAGCCGGGTCTGGACGCCGAGCGTTGCCCCGTCGGTCATGAACCGGTCCGTCATCAGCGCCTGGCCGGTCCGCTCGTCGATCATGATCACGTCGCGGAAGCGGCCCTCGCTCAGCGGGGAGCGGGACAGGTTGCCCCTGGCCAGCCTGCTCTGGAGGTGGCCGTCGGTCAGCTTCCAGTACGTCGTGCGCTCGCCGATCTGCAGGACGATGTGGCCGCCAACCGGGACGCCGCAGACCGCGGTGGTGAGCTGGGCGTTGAAGATCGCGGCAACCTCGGGTGGGAGGTCCTGGGACGGCGCGGGAGCGTTGGGCTGAAACGGCGGCAGGGCGGCGAACTGCGGATCCAACCGCCCGGTCCGCACGACGTGGTGGGCCCAGGCCCGCGCACGGGAGAGCGGGTGGTCGGGGAACCTGCTGTCGAACCGCGGGTCGTCGCCCGCGTGGAACGGCAACCGGCCCTGCACCCGCGGCGCGTACGGGTGCGGCATGACCCAGCGCTCGAACCCGACCTCGGGCGCGAGCACGCCCTCACGCATGCCCGTGACCGGACCTTCCACCGCGATGAGCTGCAGGACCGCGCTGCAGGTCGCCTTCGGCACCGTGAACGAGCACAGGAACGCCTGCCCGGCAGGCCGGTTCGGCAGCGGCACCTTGATGATCCGCAGCAGTGCGGGCACACCGGCGAGCTGGACGACGTGCGCCTCGATGAGACACCCGTCCTGGCCGTGGATCACGGCGAGGTCGTGCCTCAGCTTGGGCAGATCGTCCAGCCCGGCCGGCAGGTCGGGGACCAGGTTGTAGTAGGTCAGGGTGACGCGGTCACCGTTGGCGGGGTTCGACCAGTTGCTCTGGTCCTGCTGCTGGAAGCCGGTGGTGTCGAACGAGATGGGCACCCACCGACCCTATGGTGATCTTCAGATGGGCGTGGTCGCTTTCCACAGCTCGTACGTGTAGAGCGACGCGGGATGCGGACCGACGAGCCCCACGGTGTACACGGCCGTCACGGAGTTCGAGGACGGCAGCGTGCCGTACACCGTGCGCACCAATCCGGCGTTGTGGTTGCGCGGATAGCCGGTCTGGTCCTGGCCGATGGTGCCGATCGACGTCCACGTGCCCTTGCCCGCCCACATGTCCCCGCCGCGCAAGGCGACGACTTCCACCCGTTCCGAGATGAAGTCCGGATGCCCGACCGGCCGCGGACCGGCTTCGCGGATCGCGACGAACCTGTCGTTCGGCGGGTCGTAGGCGACGTCGAAGTTGTGCAGGCCGCGGTCGGCCAGGCCGTCGTTGGTGATCGGCACCTTCTGCCCGACGACCGGGTTGCTCATGTTGCCCAGGGTGAGGTGCCGGAAGTACGCCTGCGTCCTGCCGTCACCGCCCTCGGTGTAGAACAGCATGATCTCGCCGGTGTTCGGGTTGATCGTCGTGGCGCTGGGCTGGCCGGCGCCCCACGCCTGCGGGTCGCTGAACGGCGTGCGCACGATCGGCTCCGGGTACTTGACCCACGGGCCGCCCAGCGCGTTCGCGAAGGCCACGCCGATCTGGTTGCGCGAGTTGGGCAGGTCGGTGCCCAGGAAGAACATCACGTACCGGTAGGCGGTTCCGCCGTAGCTGACGTTCGCGGCCACCACGGTGGGGTCGCAGATGTGCTGCGAGTCCCAGCCGGAGCCGGGACGCACGACGTCGTGGTCCTCACCGCCGATGCGGGTGAAGAACACGTGGTCGTCGATCTGGCCGTTCACCCTGTTGTGGCAGGTGTAGACGTACGTCTGCGCGCCGTCGGCGATCACCGACGGCGCGTAGGCGTACATCTGGCGCCCGCTCGGGGCGTAGAACGGTTCTGGCGTGCTCCACGACGCGCCGGAGCCCGCCGACGCGGACGTGGGCACGACGAGAAGGGCGGTGAGAGCCACCGCCACGGCTGCTTTGCGCATCATCCCCCCAGATGAATGTTCAGCGTTGTGCCCCCAACGTAGTCGACCACAGCGACTTCCCGGTGGCGTCACGCAACCAGACCGTGAGCTCGTGCTGGTTCGCTTGCACCTCACCGAAGTGCTGGAACCCGTCCAGCGGCGAGGTGTTGGCGGCGGGCGGCGCGTGCACGAACACCGCCTGCGGGCCGAACGTCGGGTCGAGCGTGTTCGGGCCGAACGCGCCGGCGTGCGCAGGGCCGGACACGAACTCCCAGAACGGGTCGAAGTCGCCGACGGCCGCGCGGTCCGGCGAGTAGTGGTGGGCGGCGGTGTAGTGGACGTCCGCGGTGAGCCACACCGTGTTCTTCACCCTGCGCTTCTTCAGCTCGCGCAGCACCCACGCGATCTCGTGCTCACGGCCGTTGGGCGCGCCCGGCAGGCCGTTCGCGACGCCCTCGATGTCGGCGCCGTCCGGCACGGTGAGGCCGACGGGCAGGTCCGCGGCGATGATCTTCCAGGTGGCGGTGCTGCTGGACAGTTCGCGGACGAGCCACTGGGCCTGCTTCGCCCCGAGGATCACGCCCGGCTGGTCCCTGGGCGAGGTGTTCTTGTCCTTGTAGGTGCGCATGTCGAGCACGAAGATCTCGACGTTGCGGCCGTAGGACAACTTCCGGTAGACGCGGCCGTCGACGGCGCGTTGCCGGTCGATCGGCATCCACTCGTGGAACGCCTGGAAAGCACGCTGTGCCAACACGTCCACGCGCTTCTCGGTGTACTGCGGGAGGTCGAGGATCTCGCCGGGGTACCAGTTGTTGGTGACCTCGTGGTCGTCCCACTGGGCGAAGACGGGAACGTGGGCCGCGAAGCGCTTGAGGTTGTCGTCGAGCAGGTTGTAGGCGAACTGGCCGCGGTACTCGTCGAGCGTTTCGGCCACTTTGGACTTCTCGGGCGTGACGACGTTGCGCCAGACCCGGCCGTCCGCGAGGGTGACCGTCTCCTTGAGAGGGTTGTCGGAGTAGACGCTGTCGCCGCTGTGGATGAAGAAGTCGGGGCGGCGGTCGGCCATCGCCTTGAAGATCGGCATGCCGCCGATGTCGGGGTTGATGCCCCAGCCCTGACCGGCGACGTCACCCGACCACACGAACCGCACCTCGTCGCGGCCGAGCGGGGCGGTCGTGAAGCTGCCGGTGACGGGCTCGCTGCAGGTGCGGCCGTCCAGGTCCTCGGCCGTGACGCGGTAGTGGGCGGTCCGGCCGGGCGGCAGGTGGCCGACCCTGACCTGGCCGGTGCCGCCCGTCCCCGGCGTGAGCAGCGGACCGCGGATGCGGCGGGAGAACCGGAAGTCCGGGCGGTGGGACACCTCGACGAGCATCCGCGCCGGGCGGTCCGACCTGGTCCAGACGATGCCGCCGTCGAAGGTGACGTCGCCGGACTGGACACCGTGGGTCAGCACCGGCCGGTCGGTCTTCGCGAGGCTGATGCCCGAGGGCACCAGCGCCGCTGCCGTGCCGAATGCGCCTGCCTTGAACAACGTGCGACGGTCGAAGGTCATGCGCGGTTTCTAGTCGCCGGTTCTGACCGGTGGCCGAACCCGAGATGAACTTCAGCAGCGCTTGTCCGTCGCGCCCCACACGTAGTCGGTCACACCGGTGCCGACGCGGATCGTGGCGACGGCCTTGGTGCACTTGTCCAGCGTGGCCGCGCCCTTGCCCCACAGCTCCTGCTTGCCGGTGGCCTCACCGCCGCCGTGCGGGATCTCCTCGCCGTTGCTGAACTCCGCGATCCAGTTGCTGACGCGGACGTTGCGGTGCGAGTTGTAGTACGAGTCCCAGACCCACAGGTACGGGTAGTTCTTGCCGCAGCCGGCGAACTGCTTGACCGAACCGATGGTCTGGCCCTGGTAGGTGATGTGGCCCGTGGTGCCGATCTGCTTGGCGGAGGCACAACCGGGGACGGTCTCGGCGGCGTTGGCGGTGCCGATTCCGACGGACAGCAGCGTCGCGGCCAGTGCGGCGGCGATGGCGAGTGGCTTTCTCATGACCGCGACGCTGGTGCAGTCCGGTTGGTCAGCGGTAAATCACGTGAGGCGCTTGAGCCAGTCCGTGATGATCTGCCGCGACGCGGGCGTGGCGTGCACCCACGTCTGGTGGTTCTCGTCGGTGTACTTCACCACGAGCCAGCGGCCGTCCTCGAAGTCGATCGTGGTGAGGAACGTCTTGGCCCGCTGCCTGCCCTCGGCGCCGCGCCGTGCCGCGTAGAGCTTCGCCGTGCCCTTGCGGGGCTGGGCGAGCAGCTGCCGCAACGAGATCGACGGCGACGCCTTGCCCGGCTCGCGCGTGTTGATCTCCGACTCGTGCACGTTGATCGACGCGCCCTTGCCGGGCGGCACGTCCGGCAGCTGCATCGCGAGCACCTCCGGCGCGTTCTCCGGCCGGATCGGGTGCAGCTGCACGAACCCGTTGTCGTGCACGGCAAGCACGCCGTGCTGCGAGTTCGCGGCCACCATCACGGGCCGCGTCTGGCTCGGCGTGACCGCGATCCACGCCGAGTAGTCCGCGTCGGCCTTGGCGATCAGGTGCAGCGTGCCCCGGACGTCCGGGTGGTCCAGCCCGGCCCTGCGCAGCTCACCGATGACGTCGCGCTCGATGACCGCGCGCTCGTCGTGGGTCTGCCCCGGCGAGTCGACGTGCAGCGCCGGGTGGAACTCCCCCAGCTTCTCCTGCTTCCACAGCACGTCGAACGCGAGGTCGGACAGTTGGATGGACGATCGCAGCACGTCACCCCCCGATCGTCGGCGGTGCGACCATCGGCATGTCACCGATGATCTCGTTCGTGTTCTCCTCGGTGACCAGGTAGTCGGCCGACTTGTGCTCCAGGTCGTCCTCCCCCTGCCCCTTCTGGCCGTGGCCACCCATGCCGCCCATGCCCGCGGCACCGGCCCGACCGGCCGCTCCGGCAGCACCACCGCGCCCGCCCGCGTTCGCACCGGCCTCGCCCGTGCCACCGAACACACCGGCCTTGCCGCCGGGCTGCTGCGCGTTCGTCCCGCCGCCGGTGCCCACACCGAGCCCGCCACCGCCGACCCGGCCGGAACCGGGCCCGCCGCCGACCTTGCCCGCGCCACCGCCGGTCCCCCGGCCAGAGCCGCCACCGGGACCACGCCCGGTGTTGCTGCCGCCGAGGCCAGGACCGCCGGGAACACCGATCGGCGGGATGCCCGCGTTCGGCGGACGCTCGATCACGCTGCCGGCCGGAGGCTTGCCACCACCGGTGAGGTCACCGAGCTTCGGTCCGCCGGTCTGCACCTCGCCGACCACGCTGCTGACGGTGGTCTGGTCGCCGTGGATGGTGCCGGGCGGGGTCACCGTGCCCGTCGGCCCCTGCGGGGAACCGGGCGACGCCGGGACGCCGCTCGGGTTGGTCGTGCCGCTCGGACGACCCGCGGTGCCGATGTTCGAGGTCTTGTCGGTGCCGTTGTCGCCGCCGGTGTCGATCACCTCGACCTGCAGGTTGTCGCCCGTGACGCCGGGGAACTCCTTGGGCAGCTCACCGCGGTTGGTGTTGCTGGCGCTCTGGAACTCGCTGTAGACCTTGCGGTTGTGCGCCTCTTCTGAGTTGTAGCTGTTGACCGCGTCCTCCGTGTCCGTGTCCCACGGGGTCGCGTCGTCCCAGAAGTTCGTCTCCGGCTTGGTCGCCGGCATGTTCTTGAGCTGCCCCTTGTTCAGGTTGAACTGGTAGACCTGGTTGGACAGCGAGTGGTCGGCCTGGCGGAGCGCGTCCTGCATCTGGATCATGGCCTGGTTGATCGGGTTGCCGGCGGCCTGGGCGGCTTCCGCACTGGCACCGGTCCACGCCTCGCCCAGCGTCTCGCCGACCCGCTTGAGGCGCTGCTCGATCGCGGCGTAACCGCGCTCCAGCGAAGCGGCCGCGTTCGCGGCGGCCTGAGCCGACCCGGTGCCGGGGCCGCCGGTCATCTGGGCGTAGATCTCCGCCCCGGAGAAGCCTTCGGCACGGGTGTTGTCCTGGGAGAAGCAGCTGGGCGCGGGCCGTGTCATTTCGCACCTGCCTTCATCGTGCCGATGGCGAGATCGGCGAACTCGGTGACGGCGCCACACGGGTCCGCGTACCTGGGACTGCCCTTGTCGCTCTGGAACGTGAAGAGGACCGCCTTCGTGTCGGCGACGGCGGTGAGAACGGAGCAGTTGCCGCCACTGCGCTGATCGGACACGAGGGCCATGTACGCGGGATAACCCTGGATGTCCGGCAGCTGCTCGAACTTCTCGTAGGTCGTGTCCTTGTTGGGGAGGATCGTCGAGAGGTTCGTGTCGTCCGGGAGGAACGCGACGCCCGGAGCCATCCTCGCCGGCGTGCTCGAACCCAGCCACATGCAGCCAGGTCCGAGCTCGGTGGTGTTGTTCCTGCCGTTCACGCCGGGCAGGCCGAACGCCTGCACCTGAGCGGCGGTCACCGTGCTGCACGGATCAGCCTCGAAGGCCTTCACGTCGAGCGGGCTTTTGATCTTGGGCGCTCCGGCGCTGTTGCTGCCGCTGGTCGGCTGCGGGGCGTTCGTCGGGCTACCGGTGGTACCGCCTCCGCTGGTGCCGCAGCCGGCCAGCAGCGCGAGTGCGGCGGTACCGGCGACGATGGTTCGGGTGCGCAACAGCTCAGTCCTTCGGCTTGAGGTTGGCCTGGTTGCCGTGTTCGGTCTGCTCGTACTGAGCCAGCGTGGCCTTCAGGTTGTCGATCCTGATGACCAACGCGTCCTGAAGCTGCTTGTTGGAATCCTGATGCGCTTTGCCCGCGGCAGCCGCCCAGTTCGCGTAGACCTGGCTCGGCATGTCCCTACCGGCACCCCTCACCGTGGTCAGCACCTGGCCGTTCTGATGGGCCACCATCAGCTCGTCCTTGATCGACTCGTATTCCTTGATGGCGGCGCGCAGTGTGTCCAGATCAACCTTGGTACCGCTCATAGTCCCCTGCCCCCGTGTTGAACCCGGAGGGAGCATAGCGCTGGACGACGTGACGTGCCCTTAGCACGATCACGTACTGTGACCAGGCCATTTCCGACAAGATGAGCACTGCGCCAGTCTGGTGCGTCGAGTCGCGGGTGCGGACGGTGCCACCCTCATTCACGCGATCGAGCGAAGGAATTCCGCCGTCTCTACGACGTCGAAGGCAAGGCCTACGAGCCAGGAAACGCGGCCTGCGACAGGTCGTGCGGAACGTGGACTGATCGCGGCTATGGTGGCGACGTGCGCGCACTCGTCTTGGGACTCGCCGCCGTTCTCGCCTTCCTGGCTCTGGCCACGACTGTCCGGACCACCGACGTCCTGGTCGGGTCGGTCGACGCCGTGCGGGTCGGCACCGCCACGGTTTCCTCCTGCGCGGAGCACGGGCCAGTCGGCAGATGGGGTTTCGGCACCAGCTACGAGTGCACCGCCGACGTGCGGTGGAACGACGGCCGCACCGAGCAGCTCACGTTCCCACCCGGTCAGCTCGAGCCGGGCGAGCGGGAGGTCGCGGTCTTCCAGTCGAACACCGGTCCTGGCCGCAACGACAGCGCCCGGTGGTTCCTCGCCGGCCCGCTGGCCTCGATGGTGCTCGCGCTGCTGACGTTGTGGCTCGTCGTCGCCATGGTCCTCGCGCTCCTCCCCGGCAGGAAAAACCGGCAGAAGCAGGAGGAATGGCCGGTCACCAAGGACGACCTGAAGGCGACCCCGGTGACGCGCCGGGTGCGCAGGCTGCGGTTGTTCGCGTGGCTCGGGCTCGCCACGGCGGTTGCGGAGGGACTGGCTTCGATGCCGTTCTTCGACGCGCCGCGGAAGGTCGGCGTGTTCTCCTCGCCGTGGCCCCAGCTGGAGGACGCGTGGCTGGTCGACCTGCCGTCCGGGGTGCTGGCGGGGTTTGCCGTGCTGGTCGCCGCGGGCATCGGGCTGATCGCGGAGAGCGTGCACAAGGACGGGGCGCGGTTGGTCCGATATGGACAGCCGTACCTGGACACGAAGAAGCAGGTGCCGAGTGGTGGCACCAGTTGGGTACCGACCGCGCTGATCGCGGCGCTCGCCCTGGGTGCGCTGGTGAAGGTCGTGGTCGCGCTGCCGGCGAACGCACCGCTTGTGGTGTGGCTCGCCGGAAGCAGGGACGCCCTGGTCCTCCTGACGATCCTGACTGTGACCATCTGCACTCGACAGTCCGCAAAGGACATGGTCGCGCAGCTGATGCGCAGGTCGATGGAACCGAAACCCCGGTGATCTAGTCTCACCTGCCATGAGTTCGGCAGAACTGGGTGCTGGCCAACAGCGACTCGACGAGTACATGCGTCGTGTGAACGACATCCAGGCACGGGCTGAGGAGACTCAGGCCCAGCTCAAGGCGTTGCGCGCACACGTGAGCAGCCCCGACCGCTCGGTCTCGGTCACGATGGCGCCGGGTGGGCGGCTGGAGAAGCTGAGCCTCACGCCGGCCGCGATGAGAATGTCGCCCGACCAGCTCGCCGCCATGATCACGAACACCGTCCAGAACGCACACGCCGCCGTTGCCGAGCAGATGCAGGCGACGATGCAGCCGTTGATCGGTGGTACGTCCGCAATGGACTTCCTGCGCGAGCACGTCACCGCGGCGCAGCAGCCGGAGGAGGCCGAGGATCAGCAGCCGCGGCAGCAACGGCCGCAGCGCCCTGACGACGATGAGCCTTTCGGCTCCATCTACCGGTGAGGAGCCGCAGTGAGCAACTTTTCGATGGTGCCCGCCGACGTGCTCAGCCACGCGGGCAACGTGCAGGCGATGGGCATGGAGCTGACCAAGGCCGCCGGCCGGGGCCAGAGCGTCGACCTCGGCGTCGAGACCTACGGGATCATCGGCCAGGTCTTCAGCATTCCGGTGCGCATCCACATCGCGGCGATCGCGAACTCGATCAACGAGTTGGCGAACGCGCTGCCGGACGTCGCCGACGCGTTGCGCGACTGTGCGGACGCCACCCAGCAAACCGACGACGACCACGCGAAGCTGTTCGACAAGTTCAGGGGGAACTGATGGTTCTCGACGTCAGTGCGGACAACGCGACCGACGGTGCGCGGATCATCGACACGGTCTGGAAGTGCGCGGAGGACTTCAACAACCCGAGCGACTGGGCGTTCGACGGTGTCGCCCTCGGCCTCGACGTGCTCGGGTTCGTCGCGAACCCGCTGGGCACGCTGGTCGGCGCCGGTATCGGGTGGCTGATCGAGCACGTCTCGTTTCTCAAGGAGCCGCTCGACGACCTCGCCGGTGACCCCGGCGCGATCAACGTCGTCGCCGCCGCCTGGGGTGAGGTCGCCAAGGCGTGCGCGAAAGTCGGCAACGACTACGCGCAGGCCGCCACCAGCCAGACCAGCACCTGGACCGGGCAGTCCGGCGACGGCTACCGCAAGGCGGCGGCCACGCTGGCCGAGCAGGTCAAAGCGCTGGAAGGGGCCGCGAACGCGGTCGCGACCGGCATCCGCGGCACTGGCGTCCTGGTCGCGGCGGTGCGCGGCATCATCCGCGACATCGTGGCCGACGTGGTGGCGGAGTTCATCATCGCCGCGGTGACCGCGCTCGCGACGAGCTGGTGCAGCTTCGGCGCCTCGATCGCCGCGTTCACCGGCTGGGCCGTGGCACGGGCGGCGTCGACCGCGGGCAAGATCGCGGGCAAGGTCAGCAAGCTGCTGATGAAGCTCGCTCAGGCCGTCCGCAAGTTCGACAACCTCAAGGGCGTGTCCGACGCGCTCGCCAAGGCCGCGGTCAACATCGGCCGCAAGGCCAAGGGCGTCGGCCAGGCGATCGGCAAGAACCACGCCTCGGTGAAGCAGATCGAGGACGGCTTCGCGAGCGCCAACAACGCCATCCGCGACAAGCTGACGTTCGGCAACGACACGTTGAAGAACGCGGCCAACCGGGTCGACGACATCATGGCCCCGCGTGGCCGCGACGGCTTCGCGGACACGATCAAGCCCATCTCACTCGGCCGCACCGGCGCCTCCGAGGCGTTCAAGGAAGGCGCGAACTGGGACGAGAGCTACGAGAAGGGCCAGGAAGAGCTCAACAAGAAGTGAGCGCGGTCAGGGCGCCTGCTGTTGCTGTTGCTGCGCCGGCAGGCGCCCCTCCGCCATGCGCTTGAGCAGGTCCTTGCGCAGCCACAGCATGTAGACCCACACCAGGCCGAAGATCACGCCGATCACGCCCATCGCGGGCAGCAGGAACCAGGTCGCGATCAGCAGCACGTGCAGCGCCACCACGGCGGGGATGGCCCACGGGCGGCGGACGAAGGCGCACATCGCGATGAACACCGCGATGAAGCCGAAGGCCGTCCAGCCGACGAGGGTGCCCACGCCGCCGTGCAGTTTGGCGATCACCGGCAGGGCCAGGGCCACGACGATGACCTCGAGGATCAGCGTGCCGGCCATGATGCCGCGGAAGGCCTTCAGCGGGTCCTTCTTCAGAGGGGCCGGGGAGGTGGTCATGCCGGCTCCTTGCCGAACAGGGCACGGGCCTCGCCCGCGGTGACGACCGAGCCGGTGACGATCACGCCGCCGCCGGACAGTTCGTCCTCGGTGAGGTGGATGGCTTCCTCGATGGCGTCGTCGAGGCGCGGGCGGACCTCGAAGCGGTCCTCGCCGAAGATCGGGACGGCCAGGCCTGCCAGGACGTCCGGGTCCATGGCGCGCGGGGACGAGTTGGTGGTGATCACCAGCTCGTGCACGACCGGCTCCAGCGCCGAGAGAATGCCTTCGGCGTCCTTGTCGGACATGACGGCCACGACGGCCACCAGCTTGCGGAAGCCGAACTCCGAGTCCAGGGCGCGGGCGAGAGCGGCGGCGCCGTGCGGGTTGTGGGCGGCGTCCACGAAGATGTTCGGGGCCGACTTCACGCGTTCCAGGCGGCCAGGCGTGATGACCGACGCGAAGCCCTCGCGGATCGCCTCGACGTCGAGCTGGCGGTCGGCGCCCGCGCCGAAGAAGGCCTCGACGGCGGCCAGGGCGAGCGCGGCGTTGGCTGCCTGGTGTTCGCCGTGCAGCGGCAGGAAGATGTCCTCGTAGACGCCGCCCAGGCCCTGCAACGTGATCAGCTGGCCGCCCACGGCCACCGAGCGCGAGACCACGCCGAACTCGCTGCCGAAGCGCGCGATCGTGGCGTCGACCTCCGCCACCCGTTCCAGGACGACCTTCATCGCTTCCGGGGTCTGCTCGCCGACGATCGCGACCGAGCCCGGCTTGATGATGCCGGCCTTCTCCGTGGCGATGTCCTCGATGCGCGTGCCGAGGTAGTCGGTGTGGTCGAGGCCGATCGGCGTCAGGATCGCGATCTTCGCGTCGGCGATGGACGTCGCGTCCCACGTGCCGCCCATGCCGACCTCGACGACCGCGACGTCGACGGGGGCGTCCGCGAAGGCCGCGTAGGCCATGCCGGTGAGCACCTCGAACTTGCTCATCCGGATCTCGGACTGGCTGTCGACCATCGCGACGTACGGCTCGATGTCGCGGTAGACCTCGACGTAGCGGTCGGGGCTGATCGGCTGGTTGTCGAGGCTGATCCGCTCGGTCGCGAGCTGCAGGTGCGGGCTCGTGTACCGGCCGGTGCGCAGACCGATGCGCGTGAAGAGCGCATCGGTCATGCGCGACGTCGACGTCTTGCCGTTGGTGCCCGTCAGCTGCACGACCGGGTAGGTCGTCTGCGGGTCGCCCAGCACGTGCGCCAGCGCCTTGATCCGGTCCAGCGACGGCTCGAGCTTGGTCTCGGGCCAGCGCTGGTTGAGCTCGTTCTCGACGTCGAAGAACTCGTCGAGGTTGGTGTCCACTCAGGCCTCCGGCAACGCCGCGAGGCGCTCGTTGATGCGGGCGATCTCGGCCTCGGCCACGGCCTTGCGCTCCTCGATCTTGGCCTTGACCTCGGCGGGCGCCTTGGCGAGGAACGCCTCGTTGCCCAGCTTCTTCGTCGTGCCCTCGAGCTCCTTCTGCGCCGCGGCGAGGTCCTTCGCGAGCCGCTTGCGCTCGGCCGCGACGTCGATCGCGCCGGACAGGTCCAGCTCGACCTTCACCGCGCCCTTGGGCAGACCGACCTCGAGCGTCGCCGAGACGGTGAACTCGTCACCGGGCTCGGTCAGCCGCGTCATCGCGCGGACCGCGGGAACCTGGTCCGTCAGGCCGACGCAGCAGGCGCCGCGGACCTTGCCCGCAACGCGCTGGCCCGGCTTGAGGCCCTGCTCGGAGCGGAACCGGCGGATCTCGGTGGCCAGCTTCTTCAGGCCCTCGACCTGGGCGGCGGCCTCGGCGTCGCGCTCGGCACCCGACGCGGTCGGCCACGACGCGATGACGAGGGACTCGCCACCGGTCAGCGACGTCCACAGCGTCTCGGTGATGAACGGGATCGCCGGGTGCAGCAGGCGCAGCAGGACGTCGAGGACGTGGCCCAGGACGGACTGCGTGGCCTCTGCGCGGCCTTCCGCGATCTGGACCTTCGCGATCTCCAGGTACCAGTCGCAGAACTCGTCCCACGTGAAGCTGTACAGCGCCTCGCAGGCACGGGAGAACTGGAACGCCTCGAAGTTGGAGTCCACAGTGGACACCAGCGCGTCGAGCTCGTCGAGGATCCAGCGGTCGGCCGCGGTCAGCTCGGAGCGCTCCGGCAGCGGACGCGCGACCGTCGCACCGTTGGCCAGCGCGAACTTCGCGGCGTTCCACAGCTTCGTGGTGAAGTTGCGCGCCCCGGCCGCCCACTCCTCGGCGACGGCCATGTCCGAACCGGGGTTCGTGCCGCGCAGCAGCGTGAACCGGGTGGCGTCCGCGCCGTAGCGGTCCATCCAGTCCAGCGGGTCGATGCCGTTGCCCTTGGTCTTCGACATCTTCTTGCCGTACTGGTCCCGGATCAGGCCGTGCAGGAAGACGTGGTCGAACGGCTGCACGTCGTCCATCGCGTACAGGCCGAACATCATCATCCGGACGACCCAGAAGAACAGGATGTCGTAGCCGGTCGAGAGAACCGAGGTGGGGTAGAACTTCTTCAGGTCCTCGGTGGAGTCCGGCCAGCCCAGCGTCGAGAACGGCCACAGGCCCGACGAGAACCACGTGTCGAGGACGTCCTCGTCCTGACGCCAGCCCTCACCGGTGGGCACCTCGTCGTCCGGTCCGACGCAGACGACCTCGCCGTTCGGGCCGTACCAGACCGGGATCCGGTGGCCCCACCACAGCTGACGCGAGATGCACCAGTCGTGCAGGTTGTCGGTCCAGTCGAAGTAGCGCTTGTTCAGCTCGGCCGGGTGGATCTTGGTGCGGCCGTCGCGGACCGCGGCCGACGCCTTGGCGGCGAGGCTTTCGACCTTGACCCACCACTGCAGCGACAGGCGCGGCTCGATGACCGTGTCGCACCGCGAGCAGTGCCCGACGGCGTGGACGTACGGCCGCTTCTCCGCGACGATCCGGCCCTCCGCGCGCAACGCGGCGACGATCGCCGGACGGGCCTCGAACCGGTCCAGCCCCTCGAACGGGCCGTGCGCGGTGATGGTCGCGCGGCCGTCCATGATCGTGAGGTTCGGCAGGTTGTGGCGCTGGCCGATCTCGAAGTCGTTCGGGTCGTGCGCGGGCGTCACCTTGACCGCACCGGTGCCGAACTTCGGGTCCACGTGCGTGTCCGCGACGATCGGGATGCGGCGGCCGGTGAGCGGCAGCTCGACCTCGGTGCCGATGAGGTGCTGGTAGCGCTCGTCGTCCGGGTGGACGGCGACCGCGGTGTCACCGAGCATCGTCTCGGCGCGCGTGGTCGCGACGACGATCGACGCGTCCCCGTCGCCGTAGCGGATGGAGACGAGCTCGCCGTCGTCCTCGCTGTGGTCGACCTCGACGTCCGAGAGCGCCGTCTGGCAGCGCGGGCACCAGTTGATGATCCGCTCGGCCTGGTAGATCAGGCCGTCGTCGTACATCCGCTTGAAGATGGTCTGGACGGCGCGCGACAGCCCCTCGTCCATGGTGAAGCGCTCGCGCGACCAGTCGATGCCGTCGCCGAGCCTCTTCATCTGGTCGAGGATCTTGCCGCCGTACTCCTCTTTCCACTCCCAGACGCGCGCGACGAACTTCTCGCGCCCGAGGTCGTGCCGCGACAGGCCCTGCTTGGCGAGGTCGCGCTCGACGGCGTTCTGCGTCGCGATGCCGGCGTGGTCCATGCCCGGCAGCCACAGGACCTCGTAGCCCTGCATGCGGCGGCGCCTGGTCAGCGCGTCCATCACGCTGTGGTTCATGGCGTGGCCCATGTGGAGGCTGCCGGTGACGTTGGGCGGGGGCAGCACGATCGTGAACGGCGGCTTGTCGCTCTTGACGTCCGCCTCGAAGTAGCCCCTGTCGACCCACCGCTGGTACAGCTCCGCCTCTACCTCCGCCGGAGTCCACGCGGCGGGGAGGTCAGGACGCTGGGGTGCGGTGTCGAGTTCAGTCACAGCTGTCAAGTCTACGGAGCGGGAGGTATCGACTTGAAACGAGATACCTGCTAACGGGGCGCGCGGCGTCTACGATGCCCGACTCGTGGAGATTCCTGGGGGGATTGAAGATCATCCTGACCTGCGCGATGCCCAGTGGGGCAAGCGCGTGGAGCGGGAGTGGCGCCGCGAGCAGCGGTCGTCCGGCAAGATCACCGCGATCGTAGCGGCGGTGGCCGCCGTCCTCATCGCGATCACGGCCTGGCAGTACGCGCCGCAGTGGCTCGGGAACACCCCGCGGCCCGTCGTGGACTTCGCGCGGCCGTTCGCCGGAACGCCCTACGAGTCGTGGGCGGACGGGGAGCAG
The DNA here is from genome assembly GCF_014648475.1 of Lentzea flava. Classification (GTDB taxonomy): domain Bacteria; phylum Actinomycetota; class Actinomycetes; order Mycobacteriales; family Pseudonocardiaceae; genus Lentzea; species Lentzea flava. The sequence continues at coordinate 24,655 of NZ_BMRE01000059.1, forward strand.
GCCGTCGTGGCGGCACCCGAGCACGAACCGATGCGCCGCGTCGTGATCGCGGCCAGGATCGACCCGGCCGAGCTCGAACGCCGCGACGGCGCCGCCTTCCTCGGGCAGTTCCCGGAGGCCGCGCGGCCGGTCTGGCAGCAGAGCCTGCCGCTGTTCACGACGCAGCTCACGCCGGGGGTGAAGCTGCTGCCGAACGGCGTGAAGGCGCAGGGCACGATCGCCAAGGCCGTCGGCGCGCAGGGCGAGGAGGTCGTCCGCACCGACTTCCGGATCGCCTACGCCTTCGCGCCGGACGATCCCGGCGCGATCCGCGGCCACGAGGACTTCATCGTGCTGGCGGAGGCGCGCATGGACCTGCAGCAGACGCCGGAGGGCCTGCGGATCATGGATTCAACCATCCGCTGGACCAACGCGGCGTGCGGCGCCTACGTGATGGGTTACGTCGCACCGAAGTTCGCCGAGGCGAAGCAGCCCTGCTGACAGCTCGACGGCAACCGGAACCCGATCGACAGCGTGGTTCCGGTGACCGATGATGTGCGCCGAAACCTGGGGGAAAAGTGCAGAACGACCTCGAGAACCACCCCGACCTGAAGGACGAGGGGTGGGTCCGCGCCGCGAACAGACGCGCGCAGCGGGAGATCCGCAGGCAACGCAGGCAGGCACGGATGCGCCGGCACGGCGGCAAGGTGGTGTCCGCTGTCGCGTTGATCGTCATCGGCGCCGTCCTGGTCGGGCTCTACCAGGCCGGCAGGTTCGGCGAGGTCTCGCTGCCGGAGGTGAAGCTGCCGCAGACGGGCGTCAACCTCGAGATCCCGTTCGCGGGCACCCCCGCCGAACAGTGGCCGGAGGGCGAGAAGGGCATCGTCGTGCCGGACGCCAACCCGATCTACGAGCAGGTGCGGCAGGCGCTCATCGCCTCGCGGATGGACCCGGTGATGCTCACCGAGCACAAACCGGACCGGTTCCTCGCGATGCTGGCGCCGGAGGTGCGCGACCACGTCGCGAAGGAGATCTCCGGCTGGACCACGCGGCTCAAGCAGGGCACCAAGCTGCTCCCGAACGGCGTCCGCGTGTCCGGGAAGATGACGCTCGGCGAGCAGGACGGCTATCCGGCCGTCGTGACGGACTACGTGTTCGCGTACGCGTTCGAGCCACCGGACCCGAAGAAGCTGCTCGACCAGATGGAGATCGTGGCGGCGATCCGCGAGAAGGTCACGTACGTCATCACGCCCGAAGGGCTGTGGCCCGCGGACTCCGACGGGTTCCAGTACTCGATCGCCTGCCAGGCGGCGAAGGACGGTTTCCTCGCGCCGCAGTTCACCGAGCCGGCCAAGCAGGACGAGGGTCTTCCCGGTGACGACAGGAAGTACTTCTCGGTGGACGGCCAGATGCCCACCGAGAACACCTGCGATTGATCACCCTTTCAGAGGTGCCGGGCGGCAGTGACGGCGATCACAATTGACCGTCACGGACCGTTCAACCCCTTGGGGCCCGTGACGGGCGACGCCGCCGCGTTCTTCGGGGGCGCTGGCGGCGCCGACGTCGATCAGCGAAGAATGCAGCCATGAGCAGCAAGCCCCCGCAGCACGACGTCGACGAGTCCGAACTCGAAGTCACCACCCCCAAGACATGGGCAGCGGGCATCCCCGGCGTGCTCGTGTCGCTCGACCGCGCGGTCGAGCAGATGGGTGTCAGCCGGACCGTCAAGACGTTGCGCCTGCTCAACCAGCGTGAAGGCTTCGACTGCCCCGGCTGCGCGTGGCCGGAGCCGCAGGGCCACCGCAAGATGGCGGAGTTCTGCGAGAACGGTGCGAAGGCCGTCGCCGAGGAGGCGACGAAGCGGCGGATCGGGCCGGAGTTCTTCGCCGAGCACTCCGTCGAGAGCCTCCGGACCAAGACGGACTACTGGCTCGGCCAGCAGGGCAGGCTCACCGAGCCGATGGTGCTGCGGCCCGGCGCCACGCATTACGCGCCGATCAGCTGGGACGCCGCGTTCACGCTCATCGCCGAGGAGCTGAACGCACTGTCCTCACCCGATGAGGCGATCTTCTACACGTCGGGCCGCACCAGCAACGAGGCCGCGTTCCTCTACCAGCTGCTGGTCCGCTCGTTCGGCACCAACAACCTGCCGGACTGCTCGAACATGTGCCACGAGTCGTCGGGCGCGGCGCTGAACGAGACCATCGGCATCGGCAAGGGCTCGGTGTCGATCTCCGACTTCGAGCTCGCCGATCTGATCGTGGTCGTCGGCCAGAACCCCGGCACGAACCACCCGCGCATGCTCAGCGCGCTGGAGGACGCCAAGAAGAACGGCGCGAAGATCATCGCCGTGAACCCGCTGCCGGAAGCGGGCCTGATGCGGTTCAAGAACCCGCAGAACGTCGCGGGCGTCGTCGGTCGCGGCACCGCGCTGTGCGACGAGTTCGTGCAGATCAAGGTCGGCGGTGACCAGGCGCTGTTCCAGGCGATCGGCCATCTCCTGCTGCAGTGGGACAAGATCGACCGCGACTTCGTCAACTCGAAGACGCACGGCTTCGAGGAGTACGCGGAGAGCCTGCGCGAGCTCGACTGGGACCGCGTGCTCACCGCGACCGGCCTCACCCGCGAGCAGATCACGCGCGTCGCCGGCATGTTCGTCGACTCGAAGCGCACGATCGCCTGCTGGGCCATGGGTCTGACGCAGCACAAGCACAGCGTGCCGACGATCCGCGAGGTCGCGAACGTCATGTTCCTGCGCGGCATGATCGGCAAGCCCGGCGCGGGCCTGTGTCCGGTGCGCGGCCACTCGAACGTGCAGGGCGACCGCACGATGGGCATCTACGAGAAGATGCCGGAGAAGTTCCTGCTGGCGCTGGAGAACGAGTTCGGCATCCAGGTGCCGCGCAAGCACGGCTACGACACCGTCGACGCCATCAACGCCATGCGTCACGGCCGCGGCAAGGTGTTCATCGCGATGGGCGGCAACTTCGTCAGCGCCACCCCGGACACGCCGGTGACCGAGAAGGCGCTGGAGCAGTGCTCGTTGACCGTGCACGTCTCCACGAAGCTCAACCGCTCGCACGTGGTCCACGGCAAGACGGCGCTCATCCTGCCCGCGTTGGGCCGCACCGAGAGCGACGTGCAGCACTCCGGCGAGCAGTTCGTGACGGTCGAGGACTCGATGTCGGTCGTGCACCGCTCGCGCGGCCGGTTGAAGCCCGCGTCCGACCAGTTGCTGTCCGAGGTGTCGATCATCTGCCGCCTGGCCCGCAAGGTCCTCGGCTCGTCCCACCCCGTCGCGTGGGAGGAGTTCGAGAAGGACTACGACGTCATCCGCGAGCACATCTCCCGCGTCGTGCCGGGCTGCGCCGACTACAACACGCGCGTGCGCCAGCCGGACGGTTTCGTGCTGCCCCACCCGCCGCGTGACTCGCGCGAGTTCGCGACGGCGACCGGCAAGGCGAACTTCACGGCGAACGAGCTGACCGTGCTGGAGGTGCCGGAGGGCCGCCTGCTGATGCAGACCCTGCGCAGCCACGACCAGTACAACACCACGATCTACGGCCTGGACGACCGCTACCGCGGCGTGAAGGACGGGCGGCGCGTGGTGTTCGTGAACCCGGACGACATCAAGGAGCTCGGGTTCTCCGACGGCCAGATGGTGAACATCGTGTCGGAGTGGAAGGACGACCCGACGGGCGTGGTGGAACGCCGCGCCGAGTCGTTCCGGATCGTCTCCTACCCGACCGCGCACGGGTGCGTGGCCACGTACTTCCCCGAGGCGAACCCCTTGGTGCCGTTGGACTCCAAGGCGGACATCTCCGGGACGCCGACCTCCAAGTCAGTCATCGTGCGCCTGGAACCGGCCTAGCACTTCTCGGTCGAACCGGTGTTCTGCGTGCGCGGTGATCCGCTGTCGCGCACGCAGAACCCCTTGGTGTTGCGGAAGAGGAAATCGGTCGGGCTGTTGGTGCCGCGCTCCCAGCCGAACGCCTCGAACGAGATGTCGGTCGCGTTGTCCGTGATCACGGCGGGCCTGCCGTCGTTCTTCGTGAACGAGACCGCGCTGCCACCGGTGAACTTGATGCGGTCGGCATAGCGGATGTACCAGCCGTACGCGGGCCGCGTGCCGATGCTGTTCGGGTTGTAGTTCTTGCGGTCGTTGCTGGGCGGGCTGGTCGACATGGTGCCGTTGCCACCCGGCACGTTGATCTTGACGTTGGTGAACGTCACGTCGGTGATGTGCCCGTCGACGTCGCCCATGATGGTCGGGCTGAACGACGGCGACGCGCCGTCGATGGTGATGTTGTCGTAGGTGACGTTCTTGATGGTGCCGACACCGGGGTTGTTGCCGCAGCGTTTGCGAGCGCCGACCTTGAGCATGATCGGCGACCGCACGCCGCTGACGGTGATGTCGCGGTAGTGCACGTCGGAGATGACCGACCCGTCCATCGACACGAGCCCGAGCCCCGACTTGTTGGAGCCCTTGATGTCGATGCGCTGGAAGTCGTAGCCGGTGAAGTCGCCGCACGTCTCCGAGCCGAACATCAACGCGTTGCAGCAGCGCGCGCTGAGCTTCGTGTCGTAGACCTTCACGTTGCCGTTGCTGAGCTTCTGCCCGAGTGCGTAGTCGCTCTTGAACGCCAGCGCGTCGTCGTTGGCCGCGAAGTTGCCGTTGGTGATCGTGACGTTGGTGGTGCTGATGACGTTCCAGCCGTCGCGGTCGCTCGCGGTGTCGATCGTGAGCCGGTCGCTGACGACGTTCTTGCAGCCGTTGATCAGCATCGCGAAGTGCCCGCCGCGCCTCAGCTTGATGCCGCTCACGGTGAGGTTCTCGCAGCGCGTCAAGGAGATGATCTTGTCGGCCTGACCGCTGCCGGGGTTGCCGGTGATCAGCGCGCCACCGCCGTCGATGGTTCCCTGGCCGACGAACGCGATGTTCGTCAGCCGGTCGCCCCAGATCATCGCGTTGTGGAAGTGGCTGTGCCCGTAGTCCTGGTACTTGTCGTTGGGGTTGGGCTCCGGCTTGTCGTAGCCGCTGCCGCTCGCGCCCATGATCGTCGCGCCCGCGTCGAGCTGGATCGTGACGTTGCTCTTGAGGTGGATGGAGTTGGGTGAGCGGTAGGTGCCGGACGGGAACCGCACGGTCCCGCCGCCGGCCGCGTTCGCCGCGGTGATCGCCTTGTTGATCGCCGCCGTGTCGTTGGCGCTGCCGTTGCCGGCCGCACCGTAGTCCTTGACGTTGTGGACCGCCGCCTGTGCCGGTTCCGCGAGCACTGTCGTGGCCAACAGTGCTGCCGCCACCGCCACGCCGAGTCTCCGCATCACGGGTAACCCTCCCGATGAAAACGTTTGCAGCGGCGGCGGGTCACACGCTACGCCGGTCGCACGCGGCCGAACAGCCTCCAGCGGCGGCGCCCTGCCACGAAGAGACCGCTCCCCGTGCCGCGAGCAGACCGGCCGACGGCTTTCTCAGGTGCGCGAACGAGCCGCCGGGCGGCCGCGTCGGCCTCGAACTCGACCTGCCGTTGCTTCGCGATAGCAAACGCATCGTGGTGCGACAACATGGCAATTTCCCCTCAGTTTCGTCAGTCAGTCGGTCGCGACCGTGACGCCCAGGAAGATGCGCACGGCGCGGGAACCCTCGGGACGCAGGGACGGGTCGTCCATGCGCTCGTTGTACTTCGTCAGCAACGCCTGCAGTTCGTTCTTGTACTCGGCGAGCTCCTCGGCGGTCAGGAACTTGGTGCTGCCGTCGGTGCCGACCGAGTCACGCCACTCCCACTCGAGCAGCTTGCGCGCGACCAGCCGTTCGCGAATCCGCTCGAACTCCTGGTCCAGGTAGGCCAGCGCGGCCGTCTCGGCAGCCATCGCACCTTCCGGATCCAGCCCGTCCGGCGAGATCGACTGCCGCGCCCTGGTGATTCGCCACGGCTTCTGCCTGCCGGGACCCTGCACCTCTTCCACGAAGCCGTACTTGGCCAGCATGTTCAGGTGGTACGAGCAGCTCGCCACGCTCTCGTCCAGCTTCTCCGAGCACTGCGTGGCAGTCAGCGGACCGCCTTCGGTCAGCACGTGGATCAGCTTCCACCGGAACGGGTGCGAGAGGGCTCGCAGCGCCTTGGGATCACGAACGCGCGGATCGGTCATGAGGCCACCGTACGCTTCTCAATAAACCTTTAGCAAGGTTCCTTGATATATAAATCCTGATATAAAACACGCATGACACGGGGGCAGCTGTGGCTGCTGGGGGCGTTCGGGGCGTTGGTCGCGGTGACGTGGATCGACCCGCCGTGGCCCGCCGAGCAGGCACTGCACAGTTCGCTGACGGCCGTCGCGCTGGTGGCGCTGTGGTTGTTGCGACGGCGGCTGGACACCGCGCAGTGGGCGTGGGCGCTGGCCTTCCTGGCGCTGCACACGATCGCGGCGCGGTGGATCTACTCGTTCGTCCCGTACGACGACTGGACGGACGCGGTGTTCGGCGTGCGGCTGTCGGAGGTGTTCTCCTGGGAGCGCAACCACTTCGACCGGCTCGTGCACTTCGCGTACGGAGTGTGCTTGACCGCGCTGCTGCGGCAGAAGTGGTTGCGCTCACTGGAGATCGTGCTGGCGACGAGCGCGCTCTACGAGCTGATGGAGTGGGCGATCGCGATGACGCTCGCGCCCGGCATCGCCGAGGCCTACAACGGCCAGCAGGGCGACATGTGGGACGCCCACGCCGACATGGCGCTGGCCGCGTTGGGAGCCCTCGTCACCAGTCTGGTGAGTTACGCGCGACGGCGGTCACCAGCGGCAACGACTCGATGACCGGCACGCGCAACAACTCGGCGGGCACGTCCGGGTCGCGCACCGGCTCGATGAGCTCCCGCAGCAGCGCGCCGACGACGTCGTCCGCGGTCTGGTCGACCTCGTGGATGAGGTCGCGCAGCTGGTCGGCCGCGTCGTTGAGCACCCGCGGCCGTTGCGGCTCCTCCAGCATCAGCGCGGCCAGCCGCAGCACCCGCCGGCAGGTGCGCAGCCGCAGGCTCCTGCTCGCCGACTCCCGCGCGCCCGCGAGCCCGAGCCGTCCACGCGTGCGCTCGATCCAGGGCTCGACCGTCTCGCGCCGCCAGATGGGGCCGGACGCGAGCTCGGCGTCCGGCTCGGGAATGCCGTGCGAGCGCCTCTTGCGCCACACAGCGACCAGCTGCCGGCTCAGCCCCATGGCGTCGGCGATTTCCGCGATCCCGTAAAAGTCCCCCACGCCGTCAACTGTAACCAGAGATGACGTGCGATGTCATCAAAAATGTCTCAAATGCGTTCGAGGACGGCCCGTGCCGCGTTGTGGCCGCCGATGCCGCTGACCCCGCCGCCGCGCCGGGAGCCCGCGCCGCAGACGAAGACGTTGTCCACGTCGGTCTCGACGCCCCACCTGCCGACCTCGTCGTCGGTCTCGGCGAACGGCCAGCCGAGCTCTCCGTGGAAGATGTTGCCACCCGGTAGACCGAGCTCTTCCTCCAGGTCCAGTGGTGTGCGTGCCTCGATGCACGGTGTGCCGTCCGCGTCGGTCGCGAGGCAGTCCTGGATCGGCTCGACCAGGTGGACGTTGAGCTGGTCGAGGTAGCGCCGCACCAGCTCGTCGCGCAGCCGTTCGTTGCGGCCTTCGAACAACGACGCGGGCAGGTGCAGGCCGAACAGCGTCAACGTCTCGTGGCCCGCCAATGACGGCCCGAGGATCGACGGGTCCGTCAGCGAGTGGCAGTACATCTCACCCGGCAGCACCGACGGCACCTGACCGGCGACGCTCTCCAGGTAAGCGGTCTCCAGCTGGTCGTAGGACTCGTCGAGGTGGAACGTGCCGGCGAACGCGAGCCGAGCGTCCACTCCGGACTTCAGCTCCGGCAGCCTGCGCAGCAGCATGTTGATCTTCAGCTGGCAGCCGGGTGCGTCGTGAACTTCCTTGCCCTGCAACCGTCCCAGCACGGAAGGGGCCACATTGGACAGTACGAACCTGGCCTCGGCCGCGGTGTCGTTGTAGGTGACGGACGCGGTCTTGCCGTCGGACTCCACAGAAGTCACGCACGCATCGGTGATGATCTCCGCACCGGCCTCGCGCGCGACCCGTTCCAGCTCGGCCGTGACGGCACCCATGCCACCGACGGGGACTTTCCACTCCCCCGAGCCGTTGCCGATCACGTGGTAGAGGAAGCACTTGTTGGCGCGCAACGAATGCAGCGAGGAGTGCGTACCGATCAACGCGTCGGTGGCGACGGCGCCCCGCACCAGGTTGTTGTCTAACAGCTCCTGCAGCGTCGCGCCGATCGGGCGTTCGAAGACCTGGTCCCACAACCGGCCGCGCGCCACCGCGTCGACGTGCACGCGCAGGTGTTCCCGTGACACCAGAGGTTCCAGCAGAGTCGGCGCCAACGCCTGAGCCATCAGCTCCAGATCTGCGTACCAGCGCTGCCACCGCTCCCAATCGTCCAGCGACCCGCACACGGCCTCGAACGACGCCACGGTCGCCGGACCGGGCTCACGTTCGACCAGCAGCCCCGTCCTGCCGTTCGGCGTGTACGACGAGGCGGCACGGGACCGCAGCGCCAGGTTGAGCCCGAGATCGGACACGATCTGGTCCGGCAGCAGCGACACCAGGTAGGAGTACCGGGACAGCCGGGCGTCGACGCCTTCCCACGGTGACGCGCTCACGGCCGCGCCGCCGACGTGCGGCAGCTTCTCCAGCACCTTGACCGACTTCCCCGCCCGTGCGAGGTACGCGGCCGCCACCAGCCCGTTGTGGCCGCCTCCCACGATCACGACGTCGTCCATGCCCCGAGATCCCTCCCACGTAGCCTGGTCGGTGGGGAACATAGCGGTCCGAAGGAGATGTGCACATGGGCCGAGTGACGGTGCGCCGAGCGGTCGAGCGGGTGTCGCCGAACGGTCGGCGGCGCCGGGTGGACGCCCTGGCCGCCGAGGAACCGCTGGAGCTGAGGGTCAACGGGAAGTCGTTGGCCGTCACGATGCGCACTCCCGGCCAGGACGTCGAGCTCGCGCACGGCTTCCTGCTCAGCGAGGGCGTGATCGGCTGCGCGGAGGACGTCTCGATCGCCCGGTTCTGCGAGGGCACCGGGCCAGACGGCATGAACACCTACAACGTGCTGGACATCGCGCTGGCCGACGGAGTGCCGCCGCCTGACACCGGCGTGGAGCGGAACTTCTACACCACGTCGTCGTGCGGCGTGTGCGGGAAGGCCGCGCTGGACGCGGTGAAGCTCAAGACCCGCCACTCCCCCGCGCTCGACCCGGTGCGGGTGACGGCCGGGGCGTTGACGGGCTTCCCGGACGCGTTGCGGGAGCGGCAGAAGGTCTTCGAGAGCACCGGAGGGCTGCACGCGGCGGGTCTGTTCCGCGACGGCGAGCTGCTGGTGGTGCGCGAGGACGTGGGCAGGCACAACGCCGTCGACAAGGTGCTGGGCTGGGCGGTGCTGCAGAACCTCGTGCCGCTGACCGGCGCGGCGCTGATGGTGTCCGGGCGGGCGTCGTTCGAGCTCGTGCAGAAGGCCGCGATGGCCGGAATTCCGGTGCTCGCCGCGGTGTCGGCGCCGTCGTCGCTCGCCGTGGAACTGGCCGAGGAGCAGGGCATGACGCTCATCGGGTTCCTGCGCGGCGACTCGATGAACGTCTACACCGGAGGGGAGCGCGTGCTTGAGACCGCTTGACGGCGTCGTGGTGGTGAGCCTGGAGCAGGCCGTCGCCGTCCCGTACGCGACGCGGCTGCTGGCAGACCTCGGGGCACGCGTGATCAAGATCGAACGGCCCGGTGTCGGCGACTTCGCGCGGCACTACGACTCGGCGTGCGGCGAGGTGTCGTCGTACTTCGCGTGGACGAACGTCGGCAAGGAGTCGGTGTCGCTCGACATCAACCACCTGGACGGCCGTGAGGTGCTGCAACGGCTGGTCGCGCGCGCCGACGTGCTGTTGTGCAACCTGTCGCCGCGCGTGTGGTCGCGCCTGGCGCTGGAGCTGCCGGAGACGTTGATCGTCGGTGAGCTGTCCGGCTACGGCTGGGACGGCCCGTACGCGGACCGCAAGGCGTTCGACGCGCTGGTGCAGTCCGAGACCGGGCTGGTGTCGCTGACCGGCGAAGGCGACGTGATGGCGCGGGCCGGCATCTCGGTCGCGGACATCGCGGCGGGCGTCCAGCTGCACGCGGCCGTGCTGGCGGCGTTGCTGCAGAAGGCGCGGACGGGTTCCGGCGCGCGGCTGCGGCTGTCGCTGTTCGAGGCGATGGCCGAGTGGATGCACCAGCCGATGCTCTACGCCGCCGGGACGGGTGCCGCCGCCCCGCGCTCGGGCGCGCACCACCCGAGCATCGCGCCGTACGGACCGGTGGCCTGCGCGGACGGTGCCGTGCATCTGGCCGTGCAGAACGACGGCCAGTGGCAGCGGTTGTGCGGGCTGATCGGGCTCGTTCCCGAGGAGAGGTTCGCCACAGTGGCCTCTCGCGTGGAGCACCGCGACGAGCTGCAGAAACTGCTCGAACAGGCGTTTTCCGGCATGACAGCGGCCGAGCTGCTGACCGCGCTGGACCAGGCTGACGTGCCGGCCGCACTGACCAGGCCGATCACCGACCTGCCCAACCACCCGCAGCTCAGCACGTGGGTTGACGTGCAGGTTCCCGGCGGCTCGGCGCGCACGCTGCCGCCGCCGGTCCGCGGCTTCGAGTGGTCACCGGGTGCGGTGCCCGCCCTCGGTGCGCACAATGTTCACGTGCTCCGCTGGCTGGGTTACTCCGAAGAGGAACTGACCTCCTTACGCGCGCGTTCCGTGTTCTAGGGAAACGAGGACCGGGACCCACGCGATGAGGTGAGCATGGGGGAACCGAGGTACAGCCGCCGCACACTCTTCGCCGCCGTCGGCGCCGTCATGGCGACCGCCGCCGGCACCGCGATGTACGTGTCGGCGCAGCAGGGCGACGAGCGCCAGATCGCCACGGCCGACCGCGTGGCCGCCACGTCGAGCGCCACGCCGTCCGTGCGCTACGAGCGCGTGTACTCGGCCGCCCGCCACCGCGAGGTCACGCTGGCCTTCTACACCCCCGCGAACGCGGCCCCGCGCGGCCTGCCCGTGTCGATCCTTCTGCACGGCCTGCACGGCGACGCCAGGCACGCCGCCATCGGCAACCTCACCGACGTCCTCGCCAACGCCGTGGCCAAGGGCTCGGTGCCCGCGTTCGGCTTCGTCGCGGTCGACGGCGGCGACAACTACTGGCACGAGAACACCCCCGGCGACGACCCGATGAAGATGCTGCTCGACGAGCTGCCCACCTGGTTGCGCGAGCGCGGCTACGGCGAGCCCTTCGCGGTCACCGGCGTCTCCATGGGCGGCTTCGGCGCCCTGCTCTACGCCCGCCGCCGCGCCGAACGCGGCGACCCGGTCGCCGCGGCCGCCGCCATCTCCCCCGGCCTGATCACCTCGTGGCCGGAGATGGCCAAGCGCCGCGCGTTCAAGAACGAGGCCGAGTGGGCGTCGCTCGACCCGCTGCGGCACCTCCACGCGACCGGCTCGACCGCGCTCGGCGTGTGGATCGGGGACCAGGACCGGTTCATCGTGGGGACGCGGCGGTTCATCCGCGACGTCAAGCCGGAGGTGGGGACGGTGAAGCCGGGTGGGCACGACGACGGCTTCTACCGGAAGGTGACGCCGGACGTCGTCCGGTTCCTGGCCAAGTACGCCAAGAAGGCCGTCTGACGTCGCGGGGAGGGTGGGTCGCCGCTCACGGCTTCAGCGCCGTGTGGACGAAGGTGGCCGCGCGGGTCATCGCCGCGTCGGCCTCGTCCCAGGAGGCGGCGAACGCCTGGAAGACGTGCGTCGCCTGCGCAGTGACGTCGAGCGTCACCGACACGTCGGCCGCCACCAGCCGTGCGGCGAGCCGGGTGGAGTCGTCCAGCAGCACCTCGTCCGAGCCGACCTGGATCAACGTGGCCGGCAGACCGCGCAGGTCCGCGAACAGCGGGCTGTGCCGTTCTGAAGTGGACGTGTCGCCGACGTAGTCACGCACGCGGCGTTCGAGGGCGGTGCGGCTCACGATGAAGTCCGCCTCGGCTCTGGCCGTCATCGAATCGCCGCTGAGCGTGAGGTCAACCCACGGCGAGAACAGCAACGCCGCGGCGGGCATCGGCTCGCCGCTGGAGGAAAGAGCCGCCAGCAGGCCGAGCGCCACTCCGCCGCCGGCCGACTCGCCGGCGACTACCACCTGCTGCGGATCGACCCCGGAGGCGATCAAGCCGCGATAAGCGCGCACGGCGTCGTCGATGGCGGCAGGGGCGGGATGCTCGGGTGCCAACCGGTAGTCGATGGTGCTCACTCGCGTCCGTGACCTGCGAGCGAGGTCTGCGACGATCCCCAGCGAGCTGCGCGCCGACCCGAGCACGTACGCCCCGCCGTGGAAGTACAGGACGGTGCCCACGCCGGGCTCTTCCGCGAGTTCCACCAGGAGGCCGGTGACCGTGTCGTAGCGGACTTCGGTGACGATGACGTCGTCAGGGACGGGATGGTGGGCCAGCAACTGCTCGAACAGGATGCGCTGTTCGTGGACCGCACCGCCGAGATCGAGAGGGGACGACGCGCGAAGGCGCCGGATGGCCTCTCGCTGCTCGCGGCTCATGCTTGCTCCTTGCTGTGGGTTCGAGTCGGGTTGTCAGTCGGGGTTGTCAGTCGCGGTGGTCCCGGAGGGGCTTGACGGTGCGAATCAGACGGCCCGAGCGTGCTCGATGAGGAGCTCGGCGAAGGCGTCCGGCTGGTCGATCGGTGTGATGTGCCCGCAGTCCTCGAGCACGTGCTGGGTGAGCCGCCCGGCAATCGGTTCGAGCTGACGGGCGGTGGCCTCGGCGACCACACCGCCGCCGATGGCGAGAGTCGGCGTCGTCAGTCGCTGGTGCTGTGCCCAGTACCCGATCCACTCCGCGGTGGCCGGCATCGCGCGGTAGTGGTCGAAGGCGTTGCTGAGACTCGTCCTGTCCCGGTAGGCCCCGACGATCAGCCGTGCGAGGTCCGCCGGAAGGCCACGGCGACTGCCGGCGGAGAGGAAGAAGTGGACGTAGCGCTCCGCCGAACTCTCCAGGACGTCCTCGGCCAGGCCGCCGGGCGCCTGGTGGAAGCCGAACCACCACGGCGGCCCCTGCCCCAGGAAGGCTTCGGCGCCGGGCAGAAGCCCGACCAGCCCTTCGGACAGCGTCAGGCTGGTGACGCGCTCGGGCGACGACGCTGCCAGGGCGAACGCCGGTGCGACACCGAGATCGATGCCCACGACGTGTGCTTCCCCGGCACCGAGGACGTCCAGCAGCCGGAGCAAATCCGCGGCGATCGCGGGCGCCTCGTAGCCGCGGACGGCGGGTGAGCTGTCGCCCAGCCCGTGCAGGTCCGGTGCGATGGCCCGGAAACCCGCCGCGGCCAGCCGGGGCGCGACGTCGCGCCAGATCGCGCGGGTGTGCGGGAAGCCGTGCAGCAGCAGCACGGCCGGGCCGTGCCCGAGAGTCTCCACGGCGAGTTCGACCCCGTCGACCGGTATCCGGCGCACAGTCGCGCCGGGAAGGTGAGCAGACAGAGCCAGCTGGCGCACAGGTGTCCTCCTTGGTTACCGTATGGAACGTGGTAACCATATGAAACCTATGCTGAACACGGAAGAAGGCACTTTGTCGACACCAGGTGACGTCGTGGTAACTGCCCCGAGGCAGGGGAACCTGTTCGATCCCCTTTGCCCCACAAGGCTCCTGCTCGACCGGGTGGGTTCGCGATGGACGACCATGGCGGTGCTGTCGCTGGCCGCCGCCGAGGGCGAGCTGCGGTTCACCGAGTTGAAACGCGAGATGACCGGTGTGTCGCAGAAGATGCTGGCGCACACGCTCAAGGCACTGGAACGGGATGGAATTGTCGATCGCCGTGTCGAGGCGAGCAAGCCACCACGGGTGTACTACCGCCTCACCGACCTGGGCATGACGCTCGTCGCTCCGCTGCGGAGCCTGCGGGCGTGGGCCGAGCAGTACATACCTCTGGTCCAGCACAACTGCGCCGTGTTCGACGCCGCCGACCGCCCGGACAGCCACGGCTGACAACTGCGAACACGCCTGTCCTCACGCAAACGGAACTCGACGGCTACTCGATCTCCTGACCTGCGACTTCGATGCGACGATCACGCAGTTCGGAGATCTTCGCGTTGACTGCGACGGAGACGCCGGTCGTCCGGTAGCCGAGCAGGTGGTTGATCCTGATCACGTGCTCGTTTGTCACTGCCGGTCCCGGTGTGCACGCGGTCCATCTCCGGCCGGTGTTCCCGCAGCCACCGCAGCATCCGGGCCTTCACGCACAGTCCGAGGCCATGGCCGTGTTCGGAGGGGACCACCGCGGTGTCCCGCTGAACACCCCAGGCGGGCAACGTCGGGTAGAAGTCCAGCAGGGTCAGCGCGGCGACAGCGGCACCGTCTTCGACCGCACCCACTTGAGCACCGACGGCCACTCCCCATAGCCCGCGTCGACGTTGATGTGCCCGGCGCCGGGCACCACGTCGACCTCGACACGCAACGCCTCGGCGAGCTGCTTCCCGACCGGCACCGGCAGGTACGGGTCGCCCTCACCCAGGACCAGGCGCGTCTCGGTGGCTGCCCGGCGCAGGCCGGCCAGGTCGAGCGGGGCTGGGAAGAACGACTTGATGGCCGGTTCCGGGTAGTCGGGCGCGGGCGGCGCCACCAGCAGGACGCGGTCGACGTGCTTGATGCCTTCCCGTGCCGCGTGGTGCAGCCACAGGTAGCAGCCGAGCGAGTGCGCGAGGACGACCCGTTCGCGGTCGGCCGGGGCGGCTTCCAGGTGCGTGTCGAGCTCGCGCAGCCACGTGGCCAGGTCGGGCTGGTCCGGGTCGCTGAAATGCGGCATGTCGGCGAGGCCGCCGTGCTCGGACACCGTGCGGGCGAGCCAGGTCTGCCAGTGGTCGGGACCCGATCCGGTCCAGCCGTGGAGGATGAGCACGTGGGGCAGCGACATGCCACCACCTTAGAACGCCGAATGGGCGCCGGTGTGATCACACCGGCGCCCATTCGGTAGACCCAACTACGCGGACTTCTCCCGGGGGTTCGGGGGTGTCCCCCGACCGACACCGGAGAGAAGTCCTCGGCGAGCGCTTTCGGCGAGCGCGCTAGGCCGACTTCTCCCGCCGTTCCCGGCGCGAGGGCTGCCGAGCGACGATCGTCGGGTTCACGTTCTCCTTCACCGTCTGCTCGGTGATGACGACCTTGGCGACGTCCGTGCGGCTCGGGATGTCGTACATCACCGGGAGCAGGACCTCTTCCATGATCGCGCGCAGGCCGCGGGCACCGGTTCCGCGCAGGATCGCCTGGTCGGCGACCGCCTCGAGCGCGGTCTTGGTGAACTCCAGCTCGACGCCGTCCATCTCGAAGAGCTTCTGGTACTGCTTGACCAGGGCGTTCTTCGGCTCGGTGAGGATCTGCACCAGGGACGGCTTGTCGAGGTTCGTCACGGAGGCGACCATCGGCAGACGCCCGATGAACTCGGGGATCAGGCCGAACTTGATCAGGTCCTCCGGCATGGAGTCGGCGAAGTAGTCCGCAGCGTCCACCTCGGCCTTGGAGCGGACCTCGGCACCGAAGCCCAGGCCGCGCTTGCCGACGCGGTCCTGAATGATCTTCTCCAGGCCCGCGAAGGCGCCTGCCACGATGAACAGCACGTTCGTCGTGTCGATCTGGATGAACTCCTGGTGCGGGTGCTTGCGGCCGCCCTGCGGGGGCACCGACGCCGTGGTGCCTTCCAGGATCTTGAGCAGCGCCTGCTGCACGCCCTCGCCGGAGACGTCGCGGGTGATCGACGGGTTTTCACTCTTTCGAGCGATCTTGTCGACCTCGTCGATGTAAATGATGCCCGTCTCGGCGCGCTTCACGTCGTAGTCGGCGGCCTGGATGAGCTTCAGGAGGATGTTCTCGACGTCCTCACCGACGTAGCCGGCCTCCGTCAGCGCTGTCGCGTCGGCGATGGCGAACGGCACGTTCAGCATCTTCGCGAGCGTCTGCGCGAGGTAGGTCTTGCCGCAGCCCGTGGGGCCGAGCATCAGAATGTTGGACTTCGCCAGCTCAACGCCGTCGTCACGACCCTCGCGCCCGCGGTCGCCCGCCTGGATGCGCTTGTAGTGGTTGTAGACCGCGACGGAGAGGGTGCGCTTGGCATCACTCTGGCCGATGACGTACTGGTCGAGGAACTCGTGGATCTCGGCGGGCTTCGGCAGCTCGTCGAGCTTCACGTCGCCGGCCTCGGCCAGCTCCTCCTCGATGATCTCGTTGCAGAGATCGATGCACTCATCGCAGATGTAGACGCCGGGGCCGGCGATGAGTTTCTTCACCTGCTTCTGGCTCTTTCCGCAGAAAGAGCACTTCAGCAAGTCGCCGCCGTCACCGATACGCGCCATGACCGCTGACCTATGTCCCCTCCGGCGCACACCTGCTGTAGTGCGCCTGCTGACTTGCTGTGGCAGTCCCACTGGCTGTGGGTGCTGAGCCCGTTCTCCTGACGGTACCTGGCCTACCCCGTTTCAGGGGAGGACCAGCGTCCCCCCGACACGCGGATCAGGCCAGTTAACCGGTCACATCGGCGTGTCGGGTGGGCGAACGGTGCCCGAAGGCTGGGTTCCCAGCCTTCGGGACGACCTACTCATCAGGACTTGGCGGAAAGCTTCCGGTAGGGCAGCACCGAGTCGACGATGCCGTACTCCTTGGCCTCCTCGGCCGTGAGGATCCGGTCGCGCTCGATGCTCTCGCGGACCTCCTCTGCCGTCCGGTTGGTGTGCCGCGCGAGGGTGGACTCCATCAGGCGGCGCACGCGCTGGATCTCGTTCGACTGGATCTCCAGGTCGGACACCTGACCGTACGCGCCCTCCATCGAAGGCTGGTGGATCAGGATTCGGGCGTTCGGCAGCGCGTGGCGCTTGCCGGGCGTACCCGCGGCCAGCAGCACCGCGGCGGCCGAGGCGGCCTGGCCGAGGCAGTACGTCTGGATGTCCGGGCGGACGAACTGCATGGTGTCGTAGATGGCCATCAGGGAGGTGAACGAGCCACCCGGCGAGTTGATGTACATCAGGATGTCGCGGTCCGGGTCCTCGGACTCGAGCACCAGCAGCTGCGCCATGACGTCGTTGGCCGAGGCGTCGTCAACCTGCACGCCGAGGAAGATGATGCGCTCCTCGAACAGCTTGTTGTACGGGTTCGACTCCTTCATGCCGTAGCTGGTGCGCTCGACGAACGAGGGCAGCACGTAGCGCGACTGAGGCATGTGGAACTGGCTCACTTCGAGATCTCCTCAGCTTCCTAGTTGCCCGAGCGCACGGACTGGGGGCGAGTGACGACCTTGTCGACAAAGCCGTACTCCAGCGCCTCCTGCGCGGTGAACCAGCGGTCGCGGTCCGAGTCCTGGATGATCCGCTCGACCGGCTGACCGGTGTGCTCGGCGATGAGCTCCGCCATCTCGCGCTTGGTGCGCGTCAGCATGTCCGCCTGGATCGCGATGTCCGCGGCCGTACCGCCGACACCCGCCGACGGCTGGTGCATGAGGATGCGCGCGTGCGGGAGCGCGTGGCGCTTGCCGGGGGCACCCGCGGAGAGCAGGAACTGCCCCATCGAGGCCGCGAGGCCCATCGCGTACGTGGCCACGTCCGGCTCGATGAGCTGCATCGTGTCGTAGATGGCCATACCCGCCGTGACGGAGCCACCCGGCGAGTTGATGTAGAGGGTGATGTCCTTCTCGGGGTCCTCAGCGGCGAGAAGCAGCAGCTGAGCGGTGATCTGGTTGGCGATGCCCTCTTCGACCTGCGATCCCAGGACGATGATCCGCTCGCGGAGCAGCCGCTCGTACACCGAGTCGTTGAGGTTCATCCCGGCGGTGGCCGACCGCATCTCGGGGGTCGGGAAGGAGTGCTGCGTCACGTCTGCCTGCCTAACTCCAGGTGGAACGAATCTGGATGCGAAAACTCTCTGCGATCGACCTTAACGAAGGCGGGCGGCGTCAGATGCCCGACACCGCCCGCGTTCGCTCAGGGCTTTATTCCGCGTCCTCTTCGGACTTGGTCTCACCGAAGAGCTCGTCGAGGTCCAGCTTCTGACCGGCCGTGTCGCTCACCGAGGCCTGGCGCACGACGCTCGCGAGCGCCTTGCCGCGGCGCACGTCGGCGAAGATCGCGCCGAGCTGACCCGACTGCTGGGCGCGCTTGACGTACTCGTCGGGGCTGATGCCGAAGCGCTGGGCCTGGTAGATGATCCGCTCGGTCAGCTCGCCGTCGGACACGGTGACCTGCTCGGCGTCGGCGATCGAGTCGAGCACCAGCTGCGTCTTGACGGCCTGCTCGGCGGCCTTGCGCAGCTCGGCGTCGAACTCCTCCTCCGTCTGGCCCTGCTCGGCCAGCCACTCGGCGAACTTCGCCTCGTCGTGGTCGAAGGCGTGCACGGCGTCGTGCTTGCGCGCGTCGATCTCGCCCTGGACGATGCCCTCCGGCAGCGGCACCTCGGTGGTCTCGAGCAGCGCCTCGAGCACCTTGTCGCGCGCCTGGACGCCCTGCTGCATCTTCTTGACGCGGCCCAGGCGGGTCTGCAGGTCGGCCTTGAGCTCGTCGAGCGTGTCGAACTCGCTGGCGAGCTGCGCGAACTCGTCGTCCAGCTCGGGGAGCTGACGCTCCTTGACGGTGTTCAGCACGACGGTGACCTCGGCCTCGCGGCCCTGGTGCTCACCGGCGACGAGCGTGGTGGTGAACGTCTTGGTCTCGCCCTCGGAGGCGCCGATCAGTGCGTCGTCGATGCCCTCGACGAGCTGCCCGGAGCCGATCTCGTAGGACAGGCCGCTGGTGCGCGCCTCCTCGACCTCTTCGCCGTCGACGGTGGCCGACAGGTCGACGATGACGAAGTCACCGGTCTCGGCCGGGCGGGACACACCGGTCAGCGTGCCGAAGCGCGCACGGAGCTCGTCGAGCTGCGTGGCCACGTCCTCGTCGGTGACCTCCTGCTCGTCGACGGTCACGGCGAGCTCGCCGAACGCGGGCACGGTGATCTCGGGACGAACGTCGACCTCGGCGGTGAACTCGAGCGTCTCGCCGTCCTCGATCTTGGTGACCTCGAAGTCGGGCCGGCCGAGCGTGCGCACCTCACCCGCGGAGACCGCCTCCAGGTACTTGGCCAGGATGGCCTCCTGGATGACCTCGTCCAGGACCGGTGCGCGGCCGATGCGGCTCTCCAGCACCTTGGCCGGGGCCTTGCCCGGACGGAAGCCGGGGATGCGAACCTGCTTCGCGAGCTTCCGGTACGCCTGGTCGAAGTTCGACTTGAGCTCGTCGAACGGCACCTCGACGTTGATCCGGACCCTCGTCGGGCTCAGGTGCTCGACGGTGCTCTTCAACGTGGACTCCTCGTAACGAACAAGAACGTGCAGACAGCCGGTACCGCCTGATGTGGCGCCCGGATTCCCAGCGAGTCTAGGCGAGACCCGCACCGTGACCGCCGCCACCCCGGTCCGAACGACCCCCGGCGACCCGAAGCGATCACCCCGCCCCGCGTCGCCGGACGACCCGCCACCGCCACCTCCTTGTTCACCCGGCGAACAACTTCACGGAAAAGAGTCACGCAACTACGGCCCGTCGAAGACCCCGTCTCAATTTCACTCTTTCGGCGGGCAACCACCATTCCGGCACGATCAAGATGACTCCATAAGCACTAATCATCGCCGCGCAGCCGACAGGTAGCGTTACAGCTCCCGCACCACCCGTAACAGGACCACGGGAACGAACGAGAAAAAGTCGTCGCATCGATTTACTCCGAGGACCCGCCTGATGGAGACACGCCAGCTTCTCGCGTTCACGACCGTGGTACAGACAGGGAGCTTCACCAAGGCCGCAGCCACGCTCAACTGCTCGCAGCCAACCATCACCACCCGCATCAAGGCCCTCGAGGAGGCCCTCGGCGTCGTCCTTTTCCGACGCCTCCCGAGAGGTATCCAGATGACGTCGGCGGGCGTCGAACTGCTCCCCTTCGCACGAAACATCATCAACCTCACCGAAAAGGCCCGAAAAGCCATAACGATGAACGGTGAGCCCCACGGCAAACTAGTCATCGGCTCCGCACAGAGTTTGACCGACTACCGTCTGCTACCACTCATCGAATACATGTGCTGGCGCTACCCGTCCGTCCAACTCTCACTGCACTCGCGCAACACCCTGAACAACCTGAACTCGGTCCGCGACGGCGCCCTCGACTGCGCCTTCTTCATCGGCGCCATCGAACCCCGCGAGGGCCTGGAAACCACGGTCCTGTGCCCCGAACCGCTGGTGATGGTCGCGAGCCCGAACCACGTGCTGACCCAACGCCAGTCCCTGACCGACGACGACTTCACGAGCACGACCCTCATCCGAGCCGAGAACGGCGCCTCCTACCACGAGCTCTTCGAAAGCTCCCTGGGCAACGACGACACCCGCGCCCCCATCCTGGAACTGGACTCGGTGGACGCCACCAAACGAGCCGTGGCCTCAGGCCTGGGCATCGCCCTGATGCCCGAGGTGACCGTGGCCGCAGAACTGGCCGACGGCAGGTTGGTCCGCTTGCCCTGGTCCGCGAACTTCCGCGTCTACACGCAGTTCGGCTGGCGCCAGGACAACTCGACGAACCCGGCGGTGACGGCTCTGGTGTCCGCAGCGGCCCAGGTGGTGAGCGACCAGGTCGCGTCCCTGACCTGACACCAGCACCAGCCCACAGCTACCGGCACCGGCACCGGCACCCCAACGACACCGGCAACGGCCGCCGGCGGGCGCTGGGCAGCGAAGGCGGAGCCGAGCCCCAAGCGATGGCGCAGCCGAGCAGTCCTTGGCATACCGGGCTGGTGGGGTGGG
>NZ_BMRE01000060.1 GCF_014648475.1 Lentzea flava
TAAGCTCCTGGCCCAAGCCAGTTGATCAGTTGTGTTGCGACGACCCCTAGAACTCGCCCTGGGAGGGGCCCTTTTCGTTGCGTTACTTGGCGCGCGTGCCCTTCGCCTTCACCAGTTCGGACTCGAAGAGCTCCTCCACGGTCGTGAGACCGCCGGGCGCCGACTTGTCGACCTTGGTGATGTACGACTGCGTGGACGAGGGCCGCCCCACGAGCGAGTAGTGCAGCGGACCGGTCAGCCCCTGGGTGTCCAGGCCGTTGGTGTCGTGGAACGCCTTCAGCACGCCGTCGCGCGAGAGGTCGCCGTTCTTGCACGCCTTCTCGACGACCGACAGGAACACCTTCGCGACGGTGTAGCCGTGGTCGACGTAGAGCGCGGGCTTGTCGTTGGGGTAGTTCTTCTTGAACGCCGCCGCCACCTCGCGCGGGCCGGGCTGGGTGCCGGTGAACGGGGCCACCGACGTCACCACGGACACCTGCTTCTCCACGGCCGCCGCGACCGGCGAGTCCAGCAGGGCCGGGTCGTAGCCCACGACGTTGACCATGAACGGCACGTCCCACTTCATCGCCGCGGCGACGCCCACCGCGGCGGCGGTCTGGGCGGGGGCGGTGCTCAGCACGACGGCCTTGGCGCCCTGGGCCTTCAGCGCGGCGATCTGCTGGGTGAGATCGGCGGTGGTCTCGTTGATGGGCTGCTCGGCGATCTTCATGTTCCACTGCTGGCCGACGAACCGGCTGCCCTCGACCGCGTTGTCGCCGTAGCTGCCCTGGACGAAGACGTGGCCGATGGTGTCGCCGTCCTTGATGACACCGCGGCGCTTGTAGTGGTCGAGCCCGTTGATCACGTCGAGGTCGTACGTGGTGCCGACGATCATCATGTGCGGGTTGCCGAGCAGCGACGCGGCCCACGAGGCGGGCGCGGTCAGGGTGCGGGTCTGCATGATGTCGGGCTCGATGGCCGCGGTCATCGGCGTGCCCGCGAGCTCCAGCAGGCCGAGGATCTGCGGTTCGAGCTCGAAGTAGGCGTCGAGCGCCTTCTGCACGTCGTAGGCGTGGTCCTTCTGCTTGAGCTCGATCCGGCGGCCGCAGATGCCCCCGCGGTCGTTGATTTGCTTGATGTAGAGCTCGTAGCCCTTCATGCGGGTCAGCGCGGACGCCTTGAACGGGCCCGTCATGTCCGTGAGGATGCCGAGCGAGATGGTGTCGGCTGTCACGCCTGGGCCGGTCTTGACCTGGACTTGCGCGTCTTCCTTCGCGCCACAGCCGGCGGCGAGCACGGCGAGCGCTAAGGCGGTGGGCAGTACACGGCGGCGGAAGGGCATGCAGAGTCCTTGTTCGAAAGATCGCAACATACTAAGCGGTAGCTCAGTATTCGTTGATCGGTCACATATTGCCTCTCTATGTGGTACGTGACACAACATTGTTAGGTTCATGTGACTACCGCTCGACTACTCGCTGTGCTAGTTCTTCGGCGCCGAACGAAATGAGATACGGCGTTGTTGATCACTTTTCGGGTATCCGAACGGCATGGCTAATGACGTGATCACGTTGCTGCACCGCCAGCACGAGAACATCCGGACGCTGTTCGCCGAAGTCGAGGCCTCGACGGGGGCTGAACGCACAGACGCGTGGCATCGGCTCGTGCGGCTGCTTTCGGTCCATGAAACCGCGGAGGAGGAGATCGTCCACCCGGCCATCGCACGCGTGAGCGGCGGCGAGCCGATCGTGGACGCACGGATCGCTGAGGAACGACGCGCCAAGGAACTCCTCAGCACGATGAACGACATGGGGCCTGAGGCCGAGGGCTTCGACACGCTGCTCGTGCAGCTGCGTGAAGACGTGCTCGCCCACGCGGACCACGAGGAACAGGCCGAGTTCCCGCTCCTGCGCAAGGTCCACGACCAGGAACGTCTCGAACGGATGGCGAAGGCCGTGGAAGCCGCCGAGGCCATCGCGCCGACCCGCCCGCACCCCGGAGTCGAGGGTCCCGTCGCGAACCTGGCGCTAGGCCCGCTCGTGGCCGTGGTGGACAGGGCCAGGGACGCGATCCGCAAGGTGCTCGGGTGAGGATCGTCGTCACCGGCGGCAGCGGCAACGTCGGCACCGCGCTACGGCGTCACCTCGACTTCGAGGACGTCGGTGTCGACGTGCGCACGCTGTCGTCGTTGCGCGACGCCATCCGCGGTGCCGACGTCGTGGTGCACCTGGCGTGGGCGATCAAACCGACGGACCGCGAGACCAACATCGACGGTAGCGAGCACGTGCTCGCTGCCTGCATCAAAGAAGAAGTGGGACACCTGGTCTGTGCGTCGTCGGTCGCCGCGTACGCACCGGCGGCGCGCTACAGCCGCGTGGACGAGTCGTGGCCGACCACGGGAATCCCCGGCAGCACGTACAGCGCGCACAAGGTGCGGCTGGAGCAGATGATCAGGCGGTATCCGTTGCCGTGCACGGTCATCAGGCCGTGCGGCATCGGGCAGGCCTCAGCGGCTGAGCAGCTTCGACGTTGGTTGCTCAGCCGCTGGCTCTCCCCGAAGCTGTTGCCGTTGCTGCCGATTCCGTTGTGGAACGGCCTGCGCCTGCAGCTCGTGCACTCCGACGACGTGGCGCGCGCGATCGTGGAGATAGTGCGTCTCAAGGCGTTCGGTGCGTTCAACCTCGCCGCCGAACCGGTGCTGACGGCACCGATGATCGCCGACCGCGTCGGCGCCGGCCGTCTCCCCGTGCCGTACCCGCTGGTGGAGAAGCTGGCGGGCGCGACGGCGAAGCTCGGGCTGCAGCCGCTCACGCCCGAGTGGGTCCGGATGGCCGATCAGGCACCGCTCGTGCGGACCACCCGAGCGCACGAAGATCTGAAATGGTGGCCCGAACACGACGCGCGTGATGTGCTGAGCGAAGTCGTCATGGCAATGGGGAGGCGTTCGTGAACGAGGTTGACGCGGTCGTCATCGGCGCCGGCCCGAACGGCCTGGTCGCGGCGGCCCTGCTGGCGGACGCGGGCTGGGACGTCCTGGTCCTGGAGCAGCGCGCCACGCCCGGCGGTGCCGTCACGTCCGCCGAGATCACCGCACCTGGCTTCACGAACGACGTCTACAGCGCGTTCTACCCCCTCGGCCTCGGTTCGCCCGTCATCGGCGCGTTGAACCTCGACGTGCAGTGGCAGCACGCACCGGCCGTGCTCGCCCACGTGCTGCCCGACGACCGCGTGGCGCTGCTCTCTCGTGAAGTGGAGACCACGGCGAAGTCCGTCGGTGCTTTCGCCGACGCGGACGCGGACCGTTGGCACGCCGAGTACACGCGCTGGATGTCCGTGCGTGACGCCGTGCTCGACTCGCTGCTGCGCCCGTTCCCACCGGTGCGTGGCGGCCTGTCTCTCTTGAAGGCCGCGGGTGTGGGAGACGCGCTCCGCCTCGCGCGCATGCTGACGTTGCCCGTGCGCCGCCTCGGCGAGGAACTGTTCGAAGGTGAGGGCGCGCGCGTGTTGCTGGCGGGCAACACGATGCACACGGACCTCGGCCCGGACCAGGCGGGCGGCGCAGGCTTCGGCTGGCTGCTGGCCATGCTCGCCCAGGACGTCGGCAATCCCGTGCCGCGCGGCGGTGCGGGCGAGCTCACGGCGTCGTTGGTGCGCCGTTTCGGTGGTCGCATCGAGACGAACGCGAAGGTGACCGGTGTGCTGCACGCGCGCGGTGTCGCCGTTGGTGTGCGTCTGGCCGACGGATCTGTTGTGCGCGCACGCCGAGCAGTCCTGGCCGACATTCCCGCGCCGTCGCTCTACCAGGACTTGATCGGCGTCGACGCGCTGCCCGCGAAGCTCGCTGAGGACCTGCGGAAGTTCCAGTGGGACGCCGACACGATCAAGGTCGACTGGGCGCTGTCGGGCCCGACTCCGTGGACCAACCCGGAAGCCGCGCAGGCGGGCACCGTCCACCTCGGCGGTGACGTCAACGGCCTCGCCACCACGGCGCACGAGCTGGCGTGCGGCAAGGTGCCGCGTACGCCGTTCATGGTCATGGGTCAGATGACGACGACCGACCCGTCACGCTCGCCCGCCGGCACCGAGGCCGCCTGGGCGTACACACACGTCCCGCTCGGCGGCAAGTGGACCGACGACCGCCTGAAGCGCCGCGCCGACCGCATCGAGCAGGTCATCGAGGAACGCGCGCCCGGTTTCCGCTCGCGCATCGTCAAGCGCTCGGTGCTGGGCCCCGAGCAGATCGGCACGGTCAACGGCGGCACGTCGGCGATCCACCAGCAGCTGATCTTCCGTCCCGTACCGGGTCTCGGCCGCGCGGACACCCCGTTCGACCGCCTCTACCTGGCGGGGTCGTCGGCCTGGCCGGGCGGTGGCGTGCACGGCGCGGCGGGAGCGAACGCGGCACGGGCGGCGCTGGCGCGGTGGGGTGCGGCGGGCGAGGTCTACCGGCTGCTGATGCAGGGGCTGCACAAGGCCCTCTACTGACGGGCGAGCTTGCGGTTCCGCGAGGCTCGCAGGTACCCCATCACCAGCGCCTCCAGGTCGGGATGCGTGCTGTCCCAACCGGAAGGCGCGGATCCGCCGCGCACCAACGCCGTGGTCTGCCGCGGGGTGTGCGAGGAGTCGACGACCACCCCGTCGGTCTCCAGCTCGACCTCCGCGGGCCCCACGACGACCCGGTGATCGCCCAGGATCTCGTCGATGTCGCCCACCACCTGCACGCGCCCCTCGTCGAGCAGCAGCAGGTGGTCGCACACGTCCCCGAGGTCGGTCAGCAGATGCGACGACAGCAGCACCGTCGTCCCCCGTTCCGCGACCTCGGTCATGACGATCCGCAACGTCTCGTCGCGCGCCAGCGGATCGAGATCGGACAACGGCTCGTCGAGCAGCAGCACCTTGGGCAACCGGCCCAGCGCGAACGCGATCGCGACCTGCGTGCGCGCCCCGGCGGACAGGGTGCGCACCTTGGCGTCGGGGTCCACGCCCGCCAGCAGGTCGAGCACCTCGAAGGCACGTGCGGCGGACCAGCGGTCGTTCATCGCCGCACCGGCCCGCATGATCTCGCGGACGGTGAACTGCTCGTACAACGGCCGTTTCTGGGTCAGCAGCGACACGTCGGGATGCATCCGGCCGCGCACCGGCGTGCCGTGCACGCTGACCTCACCGCGCGTCGGCCTGGCGAGACCCGCGATCAACGACAGCAACGTGCTCTTCCCGGCACCGTTCGGGCCGACCAGTCCGGTCACGCTGCCCTCCGGCAGCTCGAACGTGCAGTCGTCGAGCGCGCGCAGGCGGCCGAAGTGCTTCGCCAGCCCCTCCGCCCGCACCGGGCTCGCGTTCATCTCACTCCCAAGTAGACGTCCACAGTGGACATGATGGGAACACTAGTAGTGCGCCCCGCGCACGTCCGTGTAGATCGCGTCGACCTCGTCGGCCGACAGGCCCTCCTCCACCGCGCGGCCCATCCACCGGTCCAGGTCCTGCCGCAGCGGCGCGTCGGCCCGCGCGGCATCGGTGGCGAGCGAGGCCGTGATGAACGTGCCCATGCCCCTGCGGCCTTCGACGAGGCCCTCGTGCTCGAGCTCGCGGTACGCCTTCAGCACGGTGTTGGGGTTGACCCTGGTGGCCTCCACCACCTCCCGTGCGGTCGGCAGCTTGTCGCCGGGGCCCAGCAGTCCCATCCTCATCGCCTGCTTCACCTGCGCGGCGATCTGGAGGTAGGTGGACACCCCGGAGTGCCGATCGATGCGAAACTCGATCACGCCGCCCAGCATAGGTGCCCACCTCTTCCTCCCAGGTCACACCTGCCTGCGCACGGCCCACACCGAACCCAGCACGAACAGCACCGCGAGCCCGGCGAAGATCGACGCTTCGAGCAGGTGCAGAGTGGTCGCCTGCTCGGCGGGGATGATGTCCGCGTACGACTGGGCGAGACCGTTCTTGCGGTAGCAGGCGGCGAAGTCCGTCACCACGGGCTCGTCCCCGCGCGACGCGCAGTTCATCAGCGGCGCCGAGTCGGCCACCACAGCGCCTTTGGCGTCCAGGAAGCCGGAGTCCACCACCAGCGGGCCGGAGTCGGTGAGCGCCGGCTTCGACGGGTCGTCGGAGACGATCCTGGTCGGCGTGATCAGGAACTCCCGCGTCCCGGTGAGCACGAACCGCACCGCGATGAAGAGGCCGAGCGTCAACGACATCGCCACGAGCGTCCGCTTGAACAGCGCGCCCGCGAACATGCCGAACGTGTAGGCGAAGAGCGTGTACGCGACCGGCGACACGCCCTGAGCCTCGAAGGTCGTGAAGTAGAACGGTCCCGTCGCCAGCGGCCCGAGCTCGCCTGCTGCGTCCAGCCAGCTGTGCACCACGACCTGGAACACGATCACGAAGAGCAGCGCGGGCACCGCGGCGACCACGAACTTGGTCGCCATCCAGCGCGTCCGGCTGACCGACTGCGTGAACGCGAGCGCGTGCGTGCCCTGTTCGAACTCCCGCGCGAACAGCGGCGCCCCGACGAAGACGCCCATCAGCGCAGGCGCCGCGATGACCGCGCCCTGGGCGAGGTGCATCTTGTCGAACCAGGCGTTGAGGAAGTCGTTGGAGGCCGGGCCACGGCACGATTCCAGGCCCTTCACCGCGCAGTCCACCAGGTTGCGCGCGGTGAGGTCGGCGACCATTGCGGCCCGCAGCACCAGGACGGCCGCCACCGCCACGACCAGCCCGATCGCGAGCGTGATGAACACCGGGCGCTGCTGACGCCAGACGATCCACGTCATGCCGCCACCTCCTCGCGCATGTGGGCGAGCGCGAGCCGGCTGAGCCGCGATTCCCCGTGCTCCCGCAACAACCGGTCGACGTCACCGGCGAGCCGGACCTGCCCCGACGTCAGCAGCACCAGGTGGTCGCACACGTTCTCCAGCTCCGCCAGCACGTGCGAGGACAGCAGCACGGTGATGCCCTGCGTCCTGGCCTCCTCCACCAGCGTCTGCAGCACGGTCTCGCGCGCGAGCGGGTCGAGGTCGGCGAGCGGTTCGTCGAGCACCAGTAGCCGCGGCCGCTTGCCCAGCGCCAGGGCCAGAGCGACCCGCGTGCGCTGACCGCCCGACAGCGTCCCCACCCGCGCCCCGAACGGCACCTTGGCCTTCTCGACGAGCGATTCGGCGTACTCCTGGTCCCACCCCGGATTGGCGTTGCGGCCGTAGCGCAGCGTCTCGGCCACGGTGAACTGCGGGTACAGCGGCTTCGCCTGCGTCAGGAACGCCACCGCCGGGTGCATCCCCCGCCCGGTCGGCACGTCGCCGAACGCGGCGATCCGGCCGGTCGTCGGGCGGAGCAGTCCGGTGATCATGCCCATCAGCGTGCTCTTGCCCGCGCCGTTCGGCCCGACGAGCGCCACGATCCTGCCCGCCGGAATCTCCAGCGTGCAGTCCCGCAACGCCCAGCCCCGCGAGTACTTCTTCCCCAGGCTCTCCGCCACGACGGGCGGGTGCTCCCTCGGTTCCATGGGAGCAACCGTATCACCCTTTCACTACTTAACTAGTGAAAGGGTGCTGAGCGGCCGCGAGCCAGCGCGTCGAGGCGTCGCAAGGTTTCCCTGTTACGTGGAATCAGCATCATGTCCTGCACGAACGTCGGCAGGAACTTCGACGGCCCGCGTGCCACCTGCTCGCTCATCCGCACCTCGGTGAGCGCTTCCGACCGCGCCTGCAGCGTGAACGTGATCCGCGCGGCGCCCGCCGGCCACAGCCGGGCGTCGAGCTCCAGCAGCCGGGACGGCTCGCAGCGCACGACCTCGGTGGTGTCGTCGATGACCAGCGGCCACGGCCCCACGCTGTGGTGGATGCGCGTGCCGGGCTTGGGCCACCCGGTGTCCACGTCGCGGATGTGCGACGCGCCCACCACCCAGCCCGCGTAGGACCAGCCGTCGGCGAGCACCGCCCAGACGGCGTCGATCGGAGCTTCTACGTCCAGCGAGACTTCAGCCACGCATTCGAGGTACCCGCAGAATCAGGAGGCAATCCGGCGGGTGCGGCGGCTCTCCGCCTTGCGCTGCAGGTGGTCGGCGGTGAGCTCCAGCTCGTAGGTGCGCAGGGCCTGGTAGCGCGGCGAGATCCGGAGGGCGAACGTGCCGCTGAGCCGCTCGATCGCCGACGCCGCGCGATCGAGCCGCCTGCGGGCGGCGTCCAGGCCACCGGCTCGCAACATGCGCAGGCAGTTCTCGGCCTCGCAGTTGTACGAGCGGAGCATCAGCGCCGACCAGTCCTCGACGAGCCTGCGCCCGGTGGCGTCCGACCCGTTGTAGGTGACCTGCCCGCCGCCCTCGACCGCGGCGCCGGTCTTGATCAGCGTCTTCATCTCGTCGTGGATCAGGTCGAGCTGGGCCTGGTGGTCGGCGGCGGCGTCGGTGCGGAAGACACCGGCCCGCTGAAAGGTGAGCTCTTCTTTCAACGGCTGCAGCTCGGCGCGCGCGTTCTTGATCCGGTGCCGCAACGCCATCAGCTCGGCACCCGCGCGGTCGACCTCCTCCAGCGCGCTGGTTTGCGCTGTTCGGGCGTCACCGATTCGAGCGAGCAGCTCTTGCAGGCCTTCCACGGCCCGCTCCAGCTCAGCGATCCGGCGGTTCTTGCGCCCGAGCATGTCTACCTCCCCGAACAGCGACGAAAGGCCCACGACCGTTCCATCGCAAGGAGGAATCCACCGTTATCTCTCGCGCTATGCACTCACACCATCGAGTGAACCCACGAATCGGACGAATCCTTCCGGGTCCTCGCTCGTGGCGGACTGTTGCAAGATCACGCTGGTGGCGCCCGCTTCGGCCACCGACGCGACGAGGTCCGTGACGTACGCACGGTCCCGCGAGTCGGTCTCCACGTAGACGACGATCGGGTGATCACGGGTCGCCCGCGTCTCGCGCACGCGGTCGAGGTCGGCCGACGCGTCGAGGATCGTGCCGTCGCCCACCTGCCCGGCCAGCTCCAGCGTCCTGGGCCCGAGTCCGCCCACGTAGATCGGCATCGGCGCGGCGGGCGGCCAGTCCAGCGCCACGCCGGTCAGCGACACGTACTTGCCCGCGCAGGTCACGTTCTCCCCGGCCAGCAGCGCCTTCAACGCCTCGGTGTACTCGCGCAGCAGGGTCAGCGGCGACGACACCCGCGCGCCCACCTGGCCCATCCAGGTCTGCAGGCCGTGCCCGACGCCGATCGTGACGCGGCCGGGGAACAGCCGGTCGAGCGTCGCCGCCTCCATCGCGGTCAGCGCGACGTTGCGCAGCGGCACCGGCAGCAGCCCGACACCGACCTTCAGCCGCGACGTCCAGGCCAGCGCGGCCGACGCGCAGGCGATGCCGCTCTCCAGGAAGCAGTCCTCCCACAGCCACAGCGAGTCCACACCGGACTCCTCGGCGGCGAGGACGACCGAACGCAGGTTCTCTGGCGGGAGCTGGGGCCGGTAGACAGCGCCGAGTGTGGTCACCCGACAACTACTACCGGCCCGCGGCTCGTCTCAGCAACCGCCGCAGTTGTAGTACGTGACGTCCCAGTGGTTCGACTCGCGGTAGTAGATGTTGCCCGAGCCCGACTTCCACTTGTTGCCGCCGATGGACGTGAACGTCCGGGTGATGTAGTTCGTGACGCAGCTCGACAGCGAGAAGTCGACCTTGTAGCCGTTCCAGTGCGAGTAGGTGCCCGACGCGTGGCCGGTCTCGGTGCCACCGGTGATGTTGAGGGCGCAGCCCGACGCGCGCTTGAACGTCTTGGCGCCCGCGATCGTCGTCTGGTTGATCTGTTCGAACGACGTGCAGTTCGAACGGTTGCGGTCGCTGCAGTTGCCGCTGGAGGACCAGGTGATGCCGGCGGCGCGCAGCTGCGCGGTCGCCTGCGCGTGGGTGTACTTGGCCGGGGCCGCCGACGCGACGGACGCGCCCATCAGCAGAGCCGCGAACATCGCGATCACAGCGGCGATCGTGCGAACGAACATGCTCTCTCCTTATGCCCAAAGGTGCGGCGAAGTTAGGAAGGAGCGGTAAAGAGACGCCTAAACCGGCCTTAGGCCGATCTTTGGCGCCTCCGTGGACAGTCCCGGTCGTCACATCAAGTCGATCGGAGCTACAACGATGCGCATTCGCCACGCCGTCGCGGTGACCGCACTCTCGCTCGGACTGCTGTCCGGCATCTCCGGCGTCGCCCACGCGATGCCCGAGGGTCCCGCCGAGCAGGAAACGCCCATCTCGGAGGAGATGAGGGCCGCCGGATACGGGGGCGTCATCAAGCGGTCCGAGGTCATCAGCCGGGCCAAGGACTGGTGGAACCGCAAGGTTCCGTACTCGCAGAGCTCCTACGCGTGGGACGTCAACCACGGCAAGAAGTACCGCCAGGACTGCTCCGGCTTCGTCTCGATGGCCTGGAAGCTGACCAGCAGCCGCACCACGTCCACTTTGGACGAGGTCGCCACGCGGATCTCGTGGGCGAGCCTCGAGCCGGGCGACATGATCCTGCGCAACGGCCACGTGAAGCTGTTCGAGAAGTGGGCGAACTCGGCCCACACCTCCGTGTGGATCTACGAGGAGGGCAACACCCGCGACGACATGGACCACGAGACCATCTCGATCCAGGCGTTGAAGGACGGCGGCTACGCGCCGTGGGAGTACAAGAAGATCCGCGACTGAGTCAGCTGATCGCGAGGCTCCCCGGAAAGTGCCACTGAGCGCGCCACTGGTGCACCTCTCCGGCTTCACGGGTGCCCAGTCGCGCGAACAGCCCGGCGGCCTCACCCCAGCAGCGGTCCGCGCCTGACACATCCCCCCGACAGGCGTGGACCGCACCGAGGTCTCTGAGCGTTCGTGCCCGCCACAACGGCAGCCCCAGGTCGGACCACGACGCCAGGGCCTCGGTCAGCACCACCTGCGCGCCGCGGTGGTCGCCTGCCGCGAGCCGCCACTCCCCCAGCGTGCGGCGGACGAGCGCCTCGCCGAACCGGTCGCCGACGTCGCGGCAGCCGTCCATCGCGGCGGCCAGCAGCTTCTCGGCTGGACCGAACGAACCCTTGCGGATCAGCACCTTCGCCCACGCCTGGGCGGTGTAGCAGCCGAGCAGCTCGTCGCCGGTGCCCGAGACCATCTCGTGGGCGCGCACGATGTGCTCCTCCGCGAGGTCCAGCTCGCCGCGGGCGCGGTGCACGAGCCCGATTCCCCGCGCTGCGAGCGCTTCGCCTCTTCTGCTCTTGGCCGCGCGATAGGTGGTCTCCGCGAGCGCGAGGGTGTGCAGTGCTTCCTCGTCGTCGCCGAGTTCCCGTTTGATGGAGCCGATTCCGTAGAGCGCGTGCCCGACCCCCTCGGAGTCGTCGGACTCCAGCAGCTCGCGGGCCCTGCCGAGCGCCTCCAGCGCACACGGGTACTCGCCGAGATCGCGGCAGACCATGCCGATGCCGTTCATCGCGACGGCCTCGCCGCGCTTGTCGCCCAGGTTCACGAACAACGTCTGCGCGGTGTCGAACCACGACCGCGCCTCGACCAGGTTGTCGCGCTTGTAGTGCATCTGGCCGAGGCTGCAGCGCAGCACCGCCTCCAGCCTGAGGTCCCCCGTCTTCCACACGGCCTCCAGCGCCGCCATGTGTGTCCGTTCCCAGGCCTCGTACCGGTTCCTGAGCCCGAACCAGGCGAACACCAGCACCTCGGCGAGCTGCGACGCGATCTCCGCGAGCCCGAGCTCCGCCGCGCGTTCGACGAGCTTGGTCAGCAGGCTCTCCTCGCGCGCGAACCAGGCGTCCTTGTCGGCGGGGCGCGCCACCGTGGTGACGACGCCGAGGGAGTCCTGCATGCGCGGCACGGCCAGGAACAGCTGCTCGGTCAGGCCGTCCACTGTGGACAGGGCGGCGACCACGGCTCTCCTGACGAGATCCTCGCGTTGTTCCAGCGGGTCTTCTGCTTCGGCGAGCTCACGGGCGTGCAGCCGCACCAGCTCGTGCATCCGGTAGCGCGCGCTGCCGATGACGTCGAGCAGCCGCGCGTCGACGAGCTGGTCGAGCACGTCCTCGTCGAGCAGGTGCACCCACAGGAAGCTCGGCACCTCGGGCAGCCCGAGGAACCCGAAGATCCGGTAGGCGGCGCGGACGTTCTCGCCGAGCGCCCGGTACGTGAGCTCCAGGCTCGACCGCACCGCCAGGTCGTCCGCGACCAGCTCGTCCAGCCTGCTGCGTTCGTCGGAGAGCCTTCTGACCAGTTTGGACACCGGCCAGTGCGCACGCCCGGCCAGCCGCGCCCCGGTGATCCGCACCGCGAGCGGCAGGTACCCGCACAGCCGGGCCACCTCCTCTGCCTGCTCGGGTTCGGCGGCCACGCGGTCGTCGCCGAGGATGCGTTGCAGGAGGGTGACCGCTTCGTCGCTGCTGAGCACGTCCAGCGGAATCCGGCGCACGCCTTCCAGCCCGCACAGCCGGCTGCGGCTCGTGATCAGCGTCAGGCAGCCGGGACTGCCCGGCAGCAACGGCCGGACCTGCGCCACGCTTGTGACGCCGTCCAGCACGATCACCACGCGCCGTCCGCTGACCGTGGCCCGCCACAGCGCCGCGCGTTCCTCCGCGGACTCCGGGATCCGCTCGCTCGGCACGTCCATCGCGCGCAGCAACGAGTCCAGCGCGCCCGACGGCGAGTGCAGGTCGACGAACAGCTGCCCGTCGGGATACCGGTCCGCGATCCGATGCGCCGCGTGCACGGCCAGCGCCGACTTGCCGACCCCGGCCGGCCCCTCGATCCACCAGACGCCGCCGTCGCTGTCGAGAAGCCTGCTCAGCTCCTTGTCGCGCCCGGTGAAGTCACCCGCGTCGCGCGGCAGGTAGTTGCGCCGGCTGTCCCGCGCCCCCTCCAGCACGTCGCGGTAGAGCTGCTGCAGCTGCTCGCCCGGCTCGACACCCAGTTCGTCGACGAGCACCTTGCGCGTGTCGCGGAACACCCGCATCGCGTCCGCCCGCCGCCCGGCCCTGGCGAGCGCGGTCATGAGCTGGCCCCTGAGCCGTTCCGCCAGCGGGTACTCGGAGACGAAGATCCCGAGCGGGTCGATCAGCTCCGCGTGCCGTCCGAGCGCGAGCTCGGCGTCGACCCACGCCTCGGCGGCCGCGAGCCGTTGCACGTCCAGCGTCTGCGCGAACACCACCGGCGTGCCCCGCCAGAGCTGGAGCGCCTGGTGGAGCGTCTCGGCCTTGGCCTTGAGATCGGCCTGCTCGCCCGCTTCCGCGACCAGCCTGCGGAACAGGTGCAGATCGACGCTCTCGGGCTCGGCGTTGAGCACGTACCCGGCCGCCCGGTGCTCGACCGGCAACCCGGTCCGGCGCAGGCTGCTGATGTGCACCTGCAGCGACTTGCGGGCCTGCGGCGGCGGCTCCTCACCCCAAATGAGATCGATGAGGCGCTCGACGGGCACGATCTTCCCGCACTCGACCGCCAAGACCGCTAGGATCTGCGCGGGCTTCGGCGGCACTGACGGCTCGACCGGCCCCAGAATCCTGACCTCCACTGCGCCCCCACCAGCGTTGAAGATTCACCATGTTTTGAGCGGCATTGCCAAATTTTGACGCAGCCCCGCGTACACGGTTCCACTTTCGAGTGAAGGCCACTCGAATGGACGCAGATCTGGATGCAACCAGACCAGAGTTCACTCCGTCCAGCCCACTTTCAGTGGGCATCAATGTGAACCTTTGTTCTAGTTTCACAAGCTCGCTTTGAGCCTGCCGAACTCCTCCGCGAGCGCCGGCAACTGCCAGTGCGCGTTCAACCCGCTCGGATTGGGCAACAACCACACCCGAGCCCCGCCCACCGTCTCCTCCTGCGGCCCGACCTGCGCTTTCTTGCGGCCGAACGCGGCACGGTACACGGTCACCCCGAGCACGGCGAGAACCTTCGGTGAATACCGCACGACCTTTTCGGTGAGCTCGACAGCGCCCGCTTTCAGTTCGTCAATTGTTAATTCGTCGGCTTTGGCGGAGGGGCGCGCGACGACGTTCGTGATGCCGAGACCCAGGGGCAGCAGCTCCAGCTGCTCGGCGGGCGCGAAGAGTTTTGGGGTGAAACCGGACAAATGCAGGGCGGGCCAGAACCGGTTTCCCGGCCGGGCGAAGTGGTGCCCGGTCGCCTCCGACACCAGGCCGGGGTTGATGCCGCAGAAGAGCACGTCCAGCCCTGGCTTGATCACGTCGGGAATCACGTGGCCAAGCCTACGAGGTGCCACCTACCCTGCCGCCATGACCGGCATGTCGATGACGTGGACCGTCCGCGCGGGCTGGGCCGACGTCGAGGTGGCCGATCACCGCGGCGAGGCCCTGATCACGGCCTCCTACATCTCCCCCGCACCCGAGGACCTCCTCGGCGCCGTGACGCGCCTGCTGCGCGGCGAACCCGAGGCCCGCGTGCGGTTCGAGGCGGAACCGGCCGTGTACCGGTGGGACTTCGAGCGCGACGGGGATTCCGCCTGCGTCCGGCTGGTCGAGCAGCCGAGCACCGAGATCTGGTCGACCCGGCAACCGCTCGGTGCGCTCGCACGGGTCGTGGTCCGGTGCTTCGACTCCGTGGCCGACCGCCAGGGCGAGGACGGGTACCACCGCGAGTGGCGCCGGCCGTTTCCGCGTGCCGAGTTGGAGGGCCTGCGGGCTGCGTGGCGTGCTGCCGAGGCGAGTGGTTCATGAGCCGCCCGCTGCTGTTCCTCGACGTCGACGGCCCGCTGCTCCCGTTCGGTGACGGCGTCGCGGGCGAACCCGGCCTCGCCCGCCTCGACCTGATGCACGGCCCGTGGCTCGCCGCGCTGCCGTGCGACCTCGTCTGGGCCACGACGTGGATGGACGACGCGAACGAGCACCTCTCGCCCCTGCTGGGCCTGCCGCGACTGCCGGTCGCGACCTGGCCGGACGACCCGGAAACCGAGGCCGCGGACGCGCGCAGGGGCCTGCACTGGAAGACGCGCGGCCTGGTCGCGCTCGCCGGCGACCGGCCGTTCGCCTGGGTCGACGACGAGATCACCTCACAGGACCGGACCTGGGTCGCCGAACACCACCCCAACGCCCTGCTGCACCGGGTGAACCCGCGCCACGGCCTCACCGACGCCGACTACCTCGAACTCGACGCCTGGCTCCGCGCCGCCCACCTCACCGGTGGTTGATCGAGAACCCCAGAATCACCGCGGCCGACACCACGACGTGCCCCGGCGCCAGGTCCCCCGCCGACGCCTCACCGCCCGAACCGTGCCCGCGGTAGCCGCCGGAGAGCTTCTCCGGGTCCACGTCCTCGATGTGCACCACGGGCCCCAGCCGCACCCCGGCCGCCTCCGCGTACAGCTCGCCCTTGCGGCGTGCCACCGCCACGGCCTCGCGGCGTGCCTCCGCCCGCAGCTCCGCCTTGTTCGACACGTCGAACTGCACCGCGGCGATCTCGTTGGCGCCGGCCGCGACCAGGTCCACCAGGAGCGACTGCACGTCGTCGAGGTCGCGGGTCTCCACGGCGAACGACGCCTCGCACTCGTAGCCGAGGAACTCGCGCGGCGTGCCGTAGGTGTGGGAGCTGCGCATGTCCAGCTGGGAGCGTTCGACCGCCGCGTCGGGCACGCCGTGGTCGCGCAGCGCCTGGCGCACCGCGCTCACGGCCTCGCTGGCCGCCGCGAAGGACTCCGACGGGGTCTGTTCGATGCGGTTCACCTTGAACCTGGCGCGGACCAGGTCCGGGCGGGCCTTCACGTCCGCCGTGCCGTAGACGGTCACGCCCCAGGGTCTTTCCACCATCTGCGAGTTCAGCACGGCGAAGATCACACCACGCGGGGCTAGGACGCCGCAGGCACTCGGGGGCGAGGCGTCCACATGGTGTAACCGGCGCGGCGCGCGTCCTCCGGCGAGTGGAAGAACGCGTCGCCCTTCATCCGCTTGTAGTACGGCGACTCCGGCGTGTGGAACATCATCGTCCGCGAGTTCGCCTTGATCGCGGGCGGCAGGGCGACCGGCTCCTCCATGATCGACAGAGGCGCCTCGGGCACCGCGGCGGGACGTGTGCGCATGGTCAGCCACGTCAGCAGCACGCCCGCGAGGAACGCGCCCGCGCACAGCAGGAACATCTGGATGAAGAAGCCGAACAACGAACGCTCCTAGCCCGTAGTCGTGAAGTCCTCGTCGACGCGCAGGCCCTCGGCCGCCCGGCGCAGGGCGTCGCTCAACGCCCCCGCGCGGTCCGGGTCCGCCACGCGGGCCGACGCGGTCAGGTGTCCTTTGTGGACCACGCCGGTGAAGTCGGCGACGTCCTGGTCCAGCACCGCTCCCAGCAGAGCGGCGGCGACGGGCGGGGTGACCGGCATGCGCTCGCCCGCGTTGGGGGTGATCACGTCGGTGATGCGGTGGGAGGCGGTCAGCTCGCGCACGGCGTCGACGACGTCCTGGCGTTCGGCGATCGAGCCCGCGGTGCCGGCCAGCACGATCTCGGGCCCGCGCACGGCGAACACCAGGTGGCCGGGCTGGATCTCGGCCGCTGGGCGGAACACCGTGCCCACCGAGGCGAGCAGCATCGGCACTACGAGGGCGCCGACGAAGACGCGCTGCGGTAACTGCACGCGCCTGACCTATCTCATTCGGCCGATGCCATGCCACCGCCTGGAGCAGAACGCCCAGGACAACACGCCCGAATTCACTCGTTCGTGGAGACCGTCAGGGGCACTCCGGAGGCCACCAACCGCCAGTCCGACCGGGTGAACTCGGCGGGGTCCAGCACGCCCGCGGCCTTGACCCAGTCGATCAGCAGCTGACGGATCTCCTGCTGCTGGTTGTGCAGCACGGGCGCCGAGGCGATGTGCGGGAAGTCGCCGCCGCCCGCCTGCCGGTAGTTGTTCACGGCCACCGCGAACTCGAACGAGTCGGACACCGGCTCACCGTCGTACGCCAGCCCCACGATCCGCGAGCCAGGCGGCTGAGCGATGTCGATGTCGTAGGTCAGCGGTGCGGAGAGGCCGTAGGCGATGTCGAAGTTGTAGTCCGGCACGTCCGCGGACACCTCGGCGGCGGTGAAGGGGCCGGGACCGGAGACCTGCCGGAAGTACCGCGCCGACTCCTCCAGGAAGTCGCGCAGCTGCGCCCCGGTCATCCGCACGCCCAGCAAGGTGTTGTCGAAGATGTAGAGCCCGGCGACGTCGCGGATCGACACCTCCCCCGCCGGTATCCGCGCCGCGCGGTTGAACGGCGCGCACAACGAGACCACCGGCAGCGACGTGGACTTCGCGACCTCCAACGCCTGCACGTGGTTGATGAACCCCAGCGCGGGTGTGTCCTCGAACCGCGACCGCGCGGCCGACATGGCCCCCAGACACGTGCCGATGCGCGCGTTGACGTACGTGACGACCTTCTCGTGATCACGCCGCAGCAGCCGCACGATCCGCGGGTCCTCGCCCACCGAAGCGGACGACAGCACGGAGGAGCGCGATTCCACGAGCTCCCAGCGGGAGTCGAACCGGAGGTCGAACTCCATCACCGACAAGCGCTTGCCCCAGAACAGCGGTTCGGTCAGCAGCACCGGCCGCCCGGTCACCTTGTTCGTCACGAACCGCTGCGGGATCTCCACGTGCGCGTGCCCGACCAGCACGGCGTCGATGCCGGGCACGGTCTCGGCGACCAGCTCCGCGCAGTTCTCCGGGAACGGCACCTGATCGCCCAGGGACGACGACAGGTCGGCCCCCGAATGCGCCGCCACGACCACCAGATCCGACTTGGACCGCACCTCCGGCACCCAGTGCAGCGCCTGCTCCACCAGCCCCGGGAACGTCAGCACGCCCTCGACGACAGCGCGGTCCCACACCGCGATCCCTGGGTTGGTGAGCCCGAGAATCCCGACGCGCAACGGCGGCCCGCCCGTGCGCCACACGGTCTTCACCACGTACGGCGGGAAAGCGGGCCGGCCGGTGGCGACGTCCACCGCGTTCGCGCCGAGCAGCGGGAAGTCCAGCTGCCGCTCGAACGTCCTGAGCACCTCGAGCCCGTAGTTGAACTCGTGGTTTCCCAACGCCGCCGCCGTGTACCCGATGGCGTTCATCGCTGCCGCCATCGGGTGCACGTGCGAGCGCGTGATCGGCTCGACCTTCGCGTAGTAGTAGGCGAGCGGTGTGCCCTGGATGGTGTCGCCGGCGTCGAGCAGCAGCGTCCGGTGCCGTCCCACGGCGTCTCGCACTCCGGACACCAGCGTGGAGATCTTCGCGAGGCCGACGTCGTTGTGCGCGTAGTCGTCGAACTCGCGGTCCAGGTAGTAGTCCCAGTTGAAGAGATTGCCGTGCAGATCAGTGGAGCCCATCACCGTCAGTGTGAACGTGCGCAGACCGCTCACCTCCGGTTGTGGTCGGGCCGTGAACCCGACCATAACCACTCACACTTGACCCGGTAACTACCTGGTCGGAGGCGCCTGTTGGCCCTGCTGGCCGCGCTGACCTGGCTCGACGACGCTGGAGGCGACGGTCTTGCCGTCCTCTGTGGTGGCGATCACCGTCACCGTGTCGCCTTTCTCGACACCTTCGGCCACGGTGTCGGCGTCGATCACGTACGTCTTGGTGTAGCCGTCGGTCGACTTCACCTCGATCGAGGTGTCGCTGATCGACGTCACCTCACCGGTCTGGAATTCGCCGTGGCTGGCCGAGCCGGAGCCGAGCCCGAAAACGGGTCCGCGCATGCCGTCGGGCGGTCCTCCGCCCATGCCGCCGGGGCCGCCCATGGCACCGGTCTGCTGGTTCGTGCCGCTGGCCGCGTAGATCGCGACGCCACCGGCCGCGGCGATGCCCACCGCGATGGCCACGGCCGCCACTGTCTTCTTCGCGGTCCAGGCCGGGCGCTGGGGCGCCGGCTGGGGTGCGCCCCACTCCGGAGGCTGTTGTTCGGTCATGGCAGCCACCGTGGCGGCGCCGGCTGTGCCGAACCTGTGCGGGGAATAGGCCTGAGCTGTGCGCCTGCCTCACAGCTGGTACACAGGATCGGCGTTCACGATGGGAGCCGTGCGTGCGATGAAGAACGAACTGCGCAGGCCGGACGGGCAGCCGGTGCGGGTGCTCGTGGTGGACGACGAGTCCACTCTGGCCGAGCTGATGTCGATGGCGCTGCGGATGGAGAAGTGGGACGTCCGCACGGCGCTCGACGGTCAGACGGCGGTGCGGACCGCACGCGAGTTCCGGCCGGACGTCGTGGTGCTCGACGTGATGCTGCCCGACTTCAACGGTTTCGAGGTGCTGCGCAGGATGCGCGCGGACTTCCCCGCGCTGCCCGTGCTGTTCCTGACCGCGAAGGACGCCGTGGAGGACCGCATCGCCGGGCTCACCGCGGGCGGCGACGACTACGTCACCAAACCGTTCTCGCTGGAGGAGGTCGTGCTGCGGCTGCGCGCGCTGCTGCGCCGCACCGGCGTGACCGACGCGGACGCGGGCGCGCGGCTCACCGTCGGCGACCTGTCGCTGGACGAGGAGACCCGCGAGGTGTCCCGCGGCGGCGACTCGATCGACCTGACGGCGACGGAGTTCGAGCTGCTGCGCTACCTGATGAGCAACCCGCGCCGGGTGCTGAGCAAGGCGCAGATCCTCGACCGGGTCTGGAGCTACGACTTCGGGGGTCAGGCGAACATCGTCGAGCTCTACATCTCGTATCTGCGCAAGAAGATCGACGCCGGACGCGCTCCCATGATCCACACAATGCGAGGCGCGGGCTATGTCCTCAAACCTGCGACCTAGAACCCTCCGCGCGAAGCTGGTCGTTGGCCAGATCGTCCTGCTGACGGCACTGTGCCTGGTGATCGGCGGAGTCGCGGTGCTCGCTCTGCACGCGTTCCTGATGGGCAACCTCGACCGCGAGGTCACGAACCTCCGGCCA
This sequence comes from Lentzea flava, assembly GCF_014648475.1. Classification (GTDB taxonomy): domain Bacteria; phylum Actinomycetota; class Actinomycetes; order Mycobacteriales; family Pseudonocardiaceae; genus Lentzea; species Lentzea flava. The sequence goes on from NZ_BMRE01000060.1 coordinate 19,822, forward strand.
TCACCACCCGGATCGCCGTACGGTCCGCCTGGCATCAACGCGTTCATCGAGCCCGACGGCAGCATCCGCGGCACGATCGACCTGCCCGGCTGGCAGCAGCCGCGCCCGCTCACCGACTACGAGATCGCGGCGCTGGCGGCCGTGCCCTCCGGCCCGCACACGGTGGACCTGGGCGAGGCGGGCGAGTTCCGCGTGGTCACCGACCGCATGAGGGTCAAGGGTCTGCCGCTGGCGCCCGTCATGGGCCTGGTGTGGCAGATGGTCTGGATCCTCGCCGCGCTCATCGTGGCGGGAGCGGCCGCGGTGGCACTGGTGGGCCGGGTCGTCGTCCGGCGCGCGCTCGTGCCGCTCGACCGCGTCGCCGACACCGCGACCCGCGTCTCCGAACTGCCGTTGCACGAAGGAGAAGTCGCGCTCGCCGAACGCGTCCCCGACGAGGACACCGACCCGCACACCGAGGTCGGCAAGGTGGGCCTGGCGCTCAACAAGATGCTCGGGCACATCGGCGACGCGCTGAAAGCCAGGCACGACAGCGAAATGCGGGTGCGGCAGTTCGTCGCGGACGCCTCGCACGAGCTCAGAACGCCGCTCGCCGCCATCCGCGGCTACGCCGAGCTGACCCGCCGCTCCACCGAGGACGTGCCCCCGCAGATCGCGCACGCGATGGGCAGGGTCGAGTCCGAGGCGCTGCGGATGACCTCGCTCGTCGAGGACCTGCTGCTGCTGGCCCGCCTCGACGCGGGCCGTCCGCTGGAGAGCGAGGACGTCGACCTGTCGCGGCTGGTGCTGGACGTGGTCGGCGACGCGCGGATCGCGGGCCCCGACCACAGCTGGAAACTCGAGCTGCCAGAGGATCCCGTCATCGTTCCCGGTGACGTGCAACGGCTGCACCAGGTGCTCGGCAACCTGCTGTCCAACGCCCGCACGCACACCCCTCCCGGCACCACGGTGACCACCGGTCTGTCCGTCCACAACGGACAGGTCGACCTGACCGTGACCGACGACGGACCGGGCATCCCCGAGGGTTTGGCAGTCTTCGAACGGTTCGCGCGCGGCGACTCCTCGCGGTCGCGCGCGGCGGGCAGCACCGGGCTGGGCCTGTCGATCGTGGCCGCCGTGGTCGGCGCGCACGACGGCGAGGTGTCGGTGCACAGCGTGCCCGGCCGCACGACGTTCACGGTCTCCCTGCACACAGCTCGTTCACAGCAAGAGCACACGACCGGCCCAGGCTAGGCCGCGATTCTCGTCCGCATGAGACGAGAACGCCTGGCGCTGGCGGTCCTGCTGATCGCGACCGGCGCGCTGTACCTGTGGCGGCTGGGTGACTCCGGCTGGGCCAACGCCTACTACTCGGCTGCTGCCCAGGCCGGTGCGACGAGCTGGAAGGCGTGGTTCTTCGGCTCGTCGGACGCCTCGAACGCGATCACCGTCGACAAGACGCCCGCCTCGGTGTGGGTGATGGGCCTGTCCGCCCGGCTGTTCGGCGTCAACGCCTGGAGCATCCTGGTGCCGCAGGCGTTGCTGGGCGTGGGCAGCGTGTGGCTGCTGTACGCGACGGTGCGCCGCTGGTTCTCTCCCGCCGCGGCACTGATCTCCGGGGCCGTGCTCGCGCTGACGCCGGTCGCGGTGCTGATGTTCCGCTTCAACAACCCCGACGCGTTGCTGGTGTTCCTGCTGATCGCGGGCGCTTACTGCGTCACCCGCGCGGTCGAGAAGGCCAGTCCGGCGTGGCTCGCGCTCGCCGGGGTGGCCGTCGGGTGCGGGTTCCTGACCAAGATGTTGCAGGCGTTCCTGGTGCTGCCCGCGTTCGCGCTGGTGTACCTGATCGCCGCGCCGGCGAGCATCGGCAGGCGAGTTCTGCACCTGCTCGGCGCGACGGGTGCCATGATCGTCGCGGGCGGCTGGTGGATCGTGGCCGTCGAGCTGACGCCGGACCGCCCGTACATCGGCGGCTCGCAGACGAACAGCGTGCTGGAACTGGCGTTGGGCTACAACGGGCTCGGCCGGATCACCGGTGACGAGGTCGGCAGCGTGGGCGGCGGCCGGGGCTGGGGCACGCCGGGCTGGAGCCGCCTGCTGAGCGCGGAGATGGCCAGTCAGATCGCGTGGCTGCTCCCGGCCGCGGTGGTCCTGTTGATCTCCGGGCTGTGGCTCGCGAAGGGCCGCACCCGCACCGCGCTCGCGTTGTGGGGCGGCTGGCTCGTCGTCACCGCCGCGGTGTTCAGCTTCATGAACGGGATCATCCACTCCTACTACACCGTGGCGCTGGCTCCCGCGATCGCCGCGATCATCGGCATCGCCGCCACGGAACTCTGGGCGCGCAGGCACGAACCCGTTGCGGCGGCGACGTTGTCCGGCGCGGTCGCGTTGAGCGCGCTGCAGTGCTACCTGCTGATCGAGGGGTTCTCCACGGCGGTCGCGGTGATCGTGCTGATGGCGGGGCTGATCGCGGCGGTCGGGCTGGTGCTGTCGATGCGCTGGGCCATTCCCGTCGCGCTCGTCGCCGCGCTGCTCGGCCCCACCACGTACTCCTTCGCCACCGTCACCGTCCCGCACACCGGCGCGTTGCCCGTGGCGGGCCCGGCGAACCGGCGGATGGGCGGCGGCGGACTGCTCGACGCCACGACGCCGGATGCCGAAGTCGTCTCTCTCCTGCAGGACAAGGCCGGTGACTACCGCTGGGCCGCCGCGACGGTCGGCTCGAACAACGCGGCGGGCCTGCAGCTCGCGAGCGGGCAGCCGGTGATGGCGCTCGGCGGGTTCAACGGCACGGATCCCGCTCCGACGCTGGAGCAGTTCCAGGAGATGGTCCGAAGTGGACAGATCCACTACTTCGTCGCGGCCGGCCGCATGATGCGCGGCGAGACCGGCAGCGACGCCGCCCACCAGATCGCCGAGTGGGTCGCCGGGAACTACACCGCGACCACCGTCGCCGGTTCCGTTCTCTACGAACTGGACGCCTCAAGCGCGAAGTGACCTCCCGCTGCTGCCGGCATTGCAGCGCCGCACACGGCCGGTTCCGCCGGCCACCGAACTCGGAAGGGTCCAGTCATGACCGCCACACTCGCGCCCGCGCCCGTCGCCGCACCGCAGCCGCGGCACCGCCGGAGCACGAAACCGTTGCACCGCATCGCGTTCTTCGGCCTGCTCGCCGGCACCGCCGTGCTGTACCTGTGGAACCTGACCGCGACCGGCTACGGCAACGACTTCTACGCCGCGGCGACGCAGGCGGCCTCGCAGAGCTGGAAGGCGTTGCTGTTCGGCTCGCTCGACCCCGGCAACACGATCACCGTCGACAAGCCGCCCGCGTTCCTGTGGGTGAGCGGGGTGTTCGCCAAGGTGTTCGGCTTCTCCAGCTGGACCGTGCTCGCCCCGCAGGCGCTGGAAGGCGTTGCGGCGGTAGCGCTCTTGTACGCGACGGTGAAGCGCACGTCCGGCCCGGCGGCGGCGTTGTTCGCCGGTGCGGCGTTCGCGCTGACTCCGGTGGCCACGCTGATGTTCCGGTTCAACCTGCCGGACGCGTTGCTGGTGCTGCTGATGGTCGCGGCCGCGTACTGCACGGTGCGCGCGCTGGAGAAGGCGAGCCCGTTCTGGCTGGCGCTCGCGGGCACGGCGATCGGTTTCGGGTTCCTCACCAAGATGATGCAGGCGTTCCTGGTGCTGCCCGCGCTGGCGCTCGCCTACCTGATCGCCGCGCCGACGTCGTTGCCGCGCCGGTTGGTCCACCTGCTCGGCGCCGGTCTCGCGGTGGTCGTCTCGGCCGGGTGGTTCATCGCGCTGGTCGAGCTGTGGCCCGCAGCCAGCCGCCCGTACATCGGCGGGTCGACCAACGACTCGTTGTGGGAGCTCGCGATCGGCTACAACGGACTCGGCCGGATCTTCGGCAACTCCGGCGGTGGTCCCGGCGGCGGGGGCATGGGCGGCAACGGGAACATCGGCTTCGGCGGCGAGACGGGCATCGGCCGGTTGTTCGGCGCGAGCATGGGTCCGGAGGTCTCCTGGCTGCTGCCTGCCGCGTTGATCGGGCTCGGTGCCGGGCTGTGGTTCCTGCGGCGGGCGCCCAGGACCGACCGCACGCGTGCGGCGCTGGTGGTGTGGGGTGGCTGGACGCTCGTCACCGGTGCGGTGTTCAGCTTCATGAGCGGCATCACGCACCCCTACTACACGGTCGCGCTGGCGCCCTCGATCGCCGCGTTGGCCGGCATCGCCGGACGCGAGCTGTGGCGGGGCCGAGCGCACTTCCCGGTGCGGATGGCGTTGACCGCGATGGTCGCGGCGACCGGTGTCTGGGGCTTCATCCTGCTCGACCGCACACCCGCGTGGACGCCCTGGCTGCGCTGGGTTCTGCTGGCCGCCACGGCGGTCGCGGTGCTGGCGCTGGTGTTCGGTGTGAACGGGCGCAGGTGGCTCGTGGGTGTGCTGGTGGCGGCGGCGTTGCTCGGCACCTCCGGCTACGCGTTCGCGACCGCGGCGACCACGCACAGCGGCTCGATCCCGTTGTCCGGGCCGCGTTCGCAGCAGGGCGGCGGGATGATGCGGGAAGGCGGCTCGTCCACCGAGGTGGTGCAGTTGCTGAAGGCCACGGACACCGAGTGGGCCGCCGCGACGGTCGGTGCGCAGAGCGCGGCGTCGTTGCAGCTCGCGTCGGGGCGGCCGGTGATCGCGATCGGCGGCTGGAACGGCAGTGATCCCGCGCCGACACTGGACGAGTTCAAAGCCCTCGTCGCCCAGGGGAAGGTGCGGTACTTCGTCGCGGGCGGCCGGGGCGGGCCCGGTGGCGGCAACAGCGACATCGCCGAGTGGGTCGCGGCGAACTTCCGGTCCACCGCGGTGGGCGGGCAGACGCTCTACGACCTGACCGCCGGCGCGTGACCGGCCGGACCTGGTACCTCCGCCGGGATCGCGTCACTCCACAGCAGAGGCACCAGGTCCGCGCCACGCCGCCACAGCCACGGAATCCCCTTCACCACCAACCACGCGACGTGGTGCCACACCGTGAGTTCGCGCCCGCCGGAGCATTCGAGGCTGACCTCGCCGACGGCGTGGCCCAGCACGCGGAGCTCGGCGGCGAACGCGTGCGCCAGCAGGCGGTGGCCGCGTTCGGACGGGTGCAGCCGGTCGACGGCCCACGTCTCCAGGTCGTACGCACCGGGCAGCGTGTGGAGGTCGACGCACCGGACACCGTGCCGCGCGACCACGACGTCGATCACGCGGTTGTAGGAGTCGATGCGGTCCTTCAACACTCGCCGCAGCCGGCCCGGCAGCTTGAACACGCGGCCCTGGTCGTGGAACCGCACTGTCACAACGGAAACGCCCGCATCGGTCAGCTCGCGGCAGATGTGGTCGAGGTCCTCGTGCATCTGCCGCACCGAGAAGTCCGACCGGAGAGTGTCGTTGACGCCCGCGATGACGACGGCGGCGCTGGGCCGGTCGCGCAACGCCTGCGGCAGCTGCGTGCGCCGGACGTCGGCCAGCCGCGCACCGGAGACCGCGTAGTTGCGATAGCCGTTGTCCTCGAACGCGGACGAGAGAATCGGCCCGAAGCCGCGCCAGCCGCCGGGAACGAGGTCGCCGATCCCGACCGCTGTCGAGTCACCGAGTAACACCAGCACGCGGACCAGCATCAGCGTGCCCGGTGATCTCGGAATGACCGTGCGGGAACGGTTCAGCGAAATGCAGGGTAAAGCGGGAGTTCGAGCACCTCGGCGCCGTAGTGGTCGACCAGTGCGCCCACGACCGCGTCGGCGTGCGCGGCGACCGTCTTCTCGCCCAGGATCACCGCGTCGGACCGCAGCCTGACCCACCGGCCCGTCAGCACGACGCTGCGCGGTGGCGCGTTGTCGGCGCTCGGCATCGGCTTGGACAGCGCCCGCCACGTCGCGAGCCACACCCACAGCAGCTGAGCCTCCAGCAGGCGGGGTAAGAGGATCGCGTCGTCGTCCATCTCCGGCCACACCGACCCGACCTCGGCACGCCAGGCGGCGACCATGGCCTCGGACATGCCCGGCGGCAGGCCCCACCCGCACCAGCAGGACGGGAACGGCACGCGCAACGCGGCCGCGTCGAACACGATGTCGCGGACGCAGCCGCCCTCGAAGTCGACGAACCGGACACCGCGCGAGGTGACGAGGTGGTTGTCCGGACAGGACGTCGACGGGCTGAACGCACGGCGCCGCGACGTGCTGAACGCCCGTGCGGCCGCGGCGGCGAACTCGGTGGCCTGCGAGGACGTCTCCACGCCCAGGGTGGACTCGAGCAGCGCCGGTAACCCGGCGATGGCCGCGTGCACGTCGACCGCGATCGGGTCCTGACAGCACTGCGCACCGGCCCTGCGCATCAACGCGTCGAAGTCCGCGTCCCTGCCCGCCGTCGTGGCGTGCAGGCGGCCCATGGCGTGTGCCCACGACAGCAGCCCGCGCTCTGCGGCGCGCGCGTCCTTCGAGTGCAGCTTCTCGGACAACCTCGGCGCGCGGCCCAGGTCTTCCAGCACGACCAGACGCGATGTCACGTCGTGCGCGAACAGTTCCGGTGTGGCGCGCTCCTCGGCGGGAAGCGCGGTGAGGAGCTGGTGGCTGACGGCCTCGTGCGCCCACGGGTCGCGATCACCGCTCGCGGCGGGATACCGCTTCACGACCAGGGTGCGGGGCATCGAGAACGGCGAGGACGCCACTCTGACCCGGATGACGACGGAACGACCGGTACCCCCGAGAGCCTCGGGGTCCTGCAGGCGCACCTGTGCGCCCAAACGCCTGGTCAGTACCCGCTCGGCCGCGTCGACAGCTTCCAGGATCTCAGGTGAAGTCGTCTCCGGAGGGCCCGCGGTGATCTCCACGCTCATCCCCTCCGACCCTACTCCCCATGTCCGTGAGCCGGACCGACGCTAATCCGGCCAGGCTGCGACTACCACCACTCGTTGATAACGGCTCGCGCTGTTTCCGGATCACCCCTTGGACAGTGGACGTGTGGGAACACCATCCGTTGCCCTGCGCCTGCGGATCAACAGAACGAGCGAAGCGGCGATGACAATACCGATCAAGTTGATGCCCAACTGGGCGACGGCGGGGCCGACCCTGTCCCACACTCCGAGAACCGCGGCCAGCGCCGCGTAGCCCGCAGCCGGGACCGTGGTGACCGAGATGAAGACGCCGACGAGCGCCGCCGACTTGGCCGACGTCATCGACAGCATGCCCGCCGCCCCCGCCAGCAGGGCGACGATCAGCGAGAACGGCCCGAACTGGTAGACGAAGTCGACCTGGTGGCCGTTGACCAGCGCCTGTTTGTCGAACAGCCCGCCGAGCTCACCGAACCACGTGAGCACCGACGTGATCACCATGGCCAGCGGGAACCCGATGCCGAGCGCGATCGATGCCCTTTTGACCAGGTCCCAGCGTTTCGCGACGAGACCCACCGCGATGGCGGCGAGCGGGCCGAACTCCGGCCCGACGACCATCGCGCCGACGATCGTGACGGGCGAGTTCGTCGCGACACCCACCGCCGCCAGCAGGCAGGCGATGGTGAGGAACGCCTGGAAGGTGACGCTCGGCCGGGACTCCTCGCCCGACTTCGCGATCAGTTCCTCCCACACGATCACGTCCGAGCCCTCGCCGGGAGCGAGCTCCTCGGCGCGGTCGGCGGCGTCGGACAGCGAGGTGTCGATCGTCTCGATCGTGACACCGCCGGTGTGGTCGATGTGCAGGGCGCACAACGCGCTGACGATCTCGTCGACCGCCTCCCGCGCCACATCGGCGGTGATCAGGTCACCCTCGGGATCGATCGCCGCGCCACGCAGGACCACCAGGTGGGTGGCGCCCGCGTGGTCGCGGAGGATCTTCAGCGCGGCTTCGGACTGGTCCGCCGGGCAGACCACCCGCAGCCGCAGCATCAGCTCTTCTGCTCGGGCTTGAAGTCGACGCCCGCTTCCTTGCGCTGCTGCGGCGTGATCGGCGCCGGAGCCGCGGTCAGCGGGTCGTAGCCACCACCGCTCTTCGGGAACGCGATGACCTCGCGGATCGAGTCGTACCCGCCGAGCAGCATGGTGATGCGGTCCCAGCCGAACGCGATGCCGCCGTGGGGCGGGGCACCGTACTTGAACGCGTCGAGCAGGAAGCCGAACTTCTCCTGCGCCTCTTCCTCGGTGAGGCCCATGATGTTGAAGACCCGCTGCTGCACGTCCGCGCGGTGGATACGGATCGAGCCACCGCCGATCTCGTTGCCGTTGCAGACGATGTCGTAGGCGTACGCGAGCGCGTTGCCCGGGTCTTCCTCGAAGCGGTCGATCCACTCCGGCGTCGGCGAGGTGAACGCGTGGTGCAGCGCGGTCCACTTGCCGCTGCCGACCGCCACGTCGTCGCCGATGTTCTCGACGGCCTCGAACAGCGGCGCGTCCACGACCCACACGAACGACCAGGCGTTCTCGTCGATCAGGCCGACGCGCTGCGCGATCTCGTTGCGAGCCGCGCCGAGCAGCGCACGAGCACCGTTGCGCTCGCCCGCGGCGAAGAAGATGCAGTCGCCGGGGTTGGCACCGACCGCCTTGGCGAGACCGTCGCGCTCGGCGTCGGTCAGGTTCTTCGCGACCGGGCCGCCCAGCTGGCCGTCCTCCTGGACGAGCACGTACGCGAGGCCCTTGTGGCCGCGCTGCTTGGCCCACTCCTGCCAGCCGTCGAGCGTGCGGCGGGGCTGCGAGGCGCCACCGGGCATGACCACGGCACCGACGTACGGCGCCTGGAACACGCGGAACGTCGTGTCCTTGAAGTACTCGGTGAGCTCGGTCAGCTCGAGGTCGAAGCGCAGGTCGGGCTTGTCCGTGCCGTACTTGGCCATGGCCTCGGCGAACGGGATGCGGCGGATGGTGCCGATCTCGTGGTCGGCGAGCTCCTTCCACAGCGCCTTGATGACCTTCTCGGCCAGCTCGATCACGTCGTCCTGCTCGACGAAGCTCATCTCGATGTCGAGCTGGGTGAACTCCGGCTGCCGGTCGGCGCGGAAGTCCTCGTCGCGGTAGCAGCGCGCGATCTGGTAGTAGCGCTCCAGGCCACCGACCATGAGCAGCTGCTTGAACAGCTGCGGCGACTGCGGCAGCGCGTACCAGCTGCCCGGCCTGAGCCTGGCGGGCACCAGGAAGTCGCGCGCGCCCTCTGGCGTGCTGCGGGTCAGCGTCGGCGTCTCGACCTCGACGAACTTCTCCGCGTGCAGGACCTCGCGGGCGATCCGGTTCGCCTCGCTGCGCAGACGCATGGCCTTGGCCGGGCCGGAGCGGCGCAGGTCGAGGTAGCGGTGCTTGAGGCGGGCCTCCTCGCCGACCTCCAGGTGGTCGTCGACCTGGAACGGCAGCGGCGCGGCCTCGTTGAGGACCTCGAGCTCGCTCGCGTAGACCTCGATGGCACCGGTGGCCAGGTCCGGGTTCTCGCTGCCCTCCGGCCTGCGGCTGACCTCACCGGTGACCTTGATGACGAACTCGGCCCGCAGCCGGTGCGCCCGCTCGGCCATCTCGCCCTCGCGGAACACGACCTGGGCGACACCACTCGCGTCGCGCAGGTCGATGAAGATGACACCGCCGTGATCCCGCCGGCGAGCGACCCACCCGGTGAGGGTGACGGACTGCCCGGCGTGCTCGGCCCGGAGTGACCCGGCCTCGTGCGTGCGCAACACGGTGGTGGCTCCTTGTAGACGAAGTCAGCTTTGCCGTCAAGGCTAGCTGGACCCACCGACAGAATTTCACGCAGGGCTTTTCCTGCGCAGATGATCTCGGTTGGCTAGCGTGCCCGGCATGCGGATCGCGCTGGCCCTCGCCGGGATGCTCGTGATGTTCGTGGTGGCCGTCGGGGTGCTGTTCCTCGGTGTTCTCGGTTTCACGCCGGTGAACGCTTGCAGCGGTGCCTGCTACGCGCCGTTCATGATGGCCACGGTCGGGACCGTCGTCATCGGGCTGTCGGCTGCGTTCGCCACTTGGTTCCGGGCGCTGCGCGAGCCTCGCGCGTATTGGCCGTGGGTTGGTGCCGCGTTGATGGTTGGGCTGTACCTCGTGTCGCTCTCGGTGGCGGAGAAGGTGCTGTAGGGCCGTGGACCGACGCCACGCGCATAGCCACCCTCCACCTCGCATCGCTCCCCCCGAGCGAAGAAGCCCTCCAAAAGGAAAAGGCCGCGACCGAAGCCGCGGCCTTCCTCAGAGCTCAACTCACGCGGTAGGCGCGAGGTACAGCAGCCGGTTCGGCGACCCGGAACCGGGGCTCGTCACCTTCGACGGCGTCGACTGCGCGACCAGGTAGGAAGCCACCTGAGCCGGCGTGGCACCGGGGTTGGTCGAGAGGTAACGGGCCGCGGCGCCCGCGACGTGCGGGGTGGCCATCGAGGTGCCCGAGATGGTGTTGGTGGCCGAGTCGCTGGTGTTCCACGCCGAGGTGATGTTGCTGCCAGGGGCGAAGATGTCCAGGACCGAGCCGTAGTTCGAGTACGACGCGCGGGCGTCGGTGTTGGTCGTGGCGCCGACCGTGATCGCCTCGGCCACGCGGGCCGGGGAGTAGCCGGACGCGTTGGCGTTGGAGTTGCCCGCCGCGACCGCGAACGTGACGCCCTTGGCGATGGCGTTCTTCACGGCCGTGTCGAGGGTGGCGTTGGCGCCGCCGCCGAGCGAGAGGTTCGCCACGGCCGGCTTGACCGCGTTGGCGCCCACCCAGTCGATGCCCGCGGCGACACCGGCGAGGGTGCCGGAGCCGTTGTTGTCGAGCACGCGGACGGCGACGATCTTCGCGGCCTTCGCCACGCCGTACTGCGAGCCCGCGATGGTGCCCGCGACGTGCGTGCCGTGGCCGTTGCCGTCCTGGGCGACGTTGTCGTTGTCGACGAAGTCCCTGCCGTTGGACGCGCGGCCGCCGAACGTGGAGTGGCTGACGCGCACACCGGTGTCGATGACGTACGCCGTCACGCCGGAACCGGTCGAGGTGTAGCTGTACGACTGGTTGAGCGGCAGGTTGCGCTGGTCGATGCGGTCGAGCCCCCACGACGGCGGGTTCGTCTGCGTGGCCTGGACGTGCACGACCTGGTCGGCCTCGACGAACTCGACCGACGGGTCGGCTGCCAGGCGCTTGGCCTGCTTCTCCGTGAGCTTCACGTTGAAGCCGCCGAACGAGGTGTACTCGCGCTCGACCGCCGCGCCGAACCGCGAAGCCAGGGAGTGGGCGTTGGACTTGCCCTCCTTCAGCTTCACGATGAAGCTGCCCGCGATCTTCTCGGGCGCGGAGAGGGAGAGGACCTCGCCCTCGGCCGCGTAGGCGGAGGGGATCATCAGGACCGACATGGCGAGGGTCGCCGCGCCGGCACCGGCCAGGAACCGGATCTTTCGCGTCATGTTGCGCATTCCGTTCTTTGCAGGGGAACGAAGCACTTTCGACGCTATGGATCGATCCGGTTCCTGCCAAGGGTGTCCTAAAGATTAAGACGCTCTTGCATTGCCGAAGAATTCACTTTCACAGTGATGGCGGCCAGTAAAGGATACGAGTGACGGGTGGCGTTCCCGGAGTGCCCGTGGTAACCAATGCGCGCTCCACCTGTGCGGGCGTGGCCGCGCGGTTGAACTCCAGGTACCTGGCCGCGACGCCGGCCGCGTGCGGTGCGGCCATCGACGTTCCGCTCAGCGTCGCGGTCGCCGAATCGCCGGCGTTCCAGGCGGACGGAATGCTGACGCCCGGCGCGTAGAGGTCGACCAGCGGGCCGTAGTTCGACGACGACGCCTTCGTGTCGGTCTGCGTCAACGCGCCCACGCAGATCGCCTCGGACACCCGCTGGGGCGAGAAGTTCGACGGATCGGTGTTGCTGCCGCCGGCCGCGACCGTGTAGGACACACCGGACGCGATCGAACGCCGGACCGCGTCGTCCAGGGCCGCGGAAGCACTGCCGCCCAACGACATGTTCGCCACCGCGGGCTTGACCGCGTTGCGCGTCACCCAGTCCACGCCCGCGATCACGCCGGAGATCGTGCCGCTGCCCGACCCGTTCAGCACCCGCACTCCCCACACCGTCGCCTGCTTGGCGACGCCGTGCTTCGTGCCCGCGGCGATTCCGGCGACGTGCGTGCCGTGGCCGTTGTCGTCCTGGGCGATCGCGTCGTTGTCGACGGTGTCCCAGCCGTTTCGCGCGCGGCCGCCGAAGTCCGTGTGCGTCACCCGGAGGCCGGTGTCGATCACGTAGATGTTCACGCCGCGGCCGGTGCTCGTGTAGGAGTACTTCTGGTCCAACGGCAACGCGCGCTGGTCGATCCGGTCCAGCCCCCACGGCGGGTTGAGCTGCGTGCTGTTCGCGTGGACGATCCCGTCACGCTCCACAAGGGACACGTTCGGGTCGGCCTTGAGGTTCTTCACCTGCGCGGCTGTCAGCCGCGCGCTGAAACCGTTGAAAACACCGGTGTACCGGTGCTCCACCGCACCGCTGAACGACGACATCGCGCCGTCCTTCATGACCACGATGTACGAGGACGTGGCCGCGGACGCCGGGGCGACCACGACCGCTGCCGCCAGGGCGGCGACTCCCAGCAGGGCTCTCACTGGCGAACTTCCTTTCTGTGCAGGGAAAACGGCCCCGGCTCACGGGGAGCCGGGGCCGCACATCTGAAGGTGATCAGCTGGTCGGCGGCCAGTACAGGAGCCTGGTCGTCGTGCCGGCACCGGGGTTGGTCACCTTGCCGTTGGTGGCGTTGGAGGTGATCGCGGACGAAACCTGCGCGGGCGTCACGTTGCGGTTGCCCTGCAGGTACCTCGCCACCACGCCGGCGACGTGCGGCGTCGCCATCGAGGTGCCGGAGATGGTGTTCGTGGCCGTGTCACTGGTGTTCCACGCCGAGGTGATGTCGCGGCCGGGAGCGAAGACGTCGACGACGGCGCCGTAGTTGGAGAACGACGAGCGCGCGTCGTTGCGGTCGGTCGACCCGACGGTGATCGCGGACGCCACGCGGGCCGGTGAGAAGCCCGACGCGTTGGCGTTGGAGTTGCCCGCCGCCACCGCGAACGTGACACCACGCGTGATCGCGCCGGCGACGGCGCTGTCCAGCGAGGAGTTCGCGCTGCCACCGAGCGACATGTTCGCCACCGCGGGCTTGACGTGGTTCGCGGCCACCCAGTTGATGCCCGCGTTGACCCCGGCGAGCGTGCCGGAGCCCTGGTTGTTCAGCACGCGCACGGCGATGATGTTCGCGGCCTTCGCCACGCCGTACTGCGAGCCCGCGATGGTGCCCGCGACGTGCGTGCCGTGACCGTTGCCGTCCTGCGCGACGGAGTCGTTGTCGACGAAGTCGTAGCCGTTCTTGGCGCGGCCGCCGAACGTCTGGTGGGTGATCCGGACACCGGTGTCGATCACGTAGGCGTTCACGCCGGAACCGGTGGTGTTGTAGGTGTAGCGCTGGTCCAGCGGCAGGTTGCGCTGGTCGATCCGGTCGAGGCCCCACGACGGCGGGTTCGTCTGCGTGGCCTGGATGCTGAGGATCTGGTCGCGTTCCACGTACTCGACCGACGGGTCGGCCGCGAGTCTGCGGGCCTGCGCGTCGCTCATCTTGACGGAGAAGCCCTTGAACACGGTGTCGTACACGTACCCGATCTGACCGCCGAAACGGGCACCGAGAGTCGCGGCACTCGCGGTGACGCGGTCGTCCTTCAGCTTCACGACGAAGCTGCCGGGGATGTTGTTCGCGCCCTCGAACGTCCGGATCTCGCCGACGGCGGCGGTGGCGGGTGCCGCGAAGGCGGCGATCATGACCGCCGAGCCGAGCAGGGTTGCTGTCTTGCGCATTCTGTCGTCCTGTTCGTCGCAGGGGTGATCAGAACCCAATCGAGACTATGGCGGCGTAATAGGCTCGAGATCTGAACTTTCCGGGTTTCGAACCGGCGCAAAACCGCCGATCGGCTGTACCGCGTTCCCTTTGCTGCCGATAGCCTTCCGAGCTTGACCCCGGGAAACGGAGGGGTGATGCTGACCATTTACCCACCGCGCGAGGAGTTGGCCGACCTGTTGGTGACGGGTCCGTTCGCGGACGCGTTGCGGGTCGCGATCCAGGTGCGGGGTCTCAGTCTGGAACGGCTGCAGCACCGCCTGAAAGTGCGTGGCGCGCCGATCAGCGTGACGGCGCTGAGCTACTGGCAGTCCGGCAGGCGCAGGCCAGAGCGGCCGGAGTCGCTGATGGCGCTCGCCCAGCTGGAGGACGTGCTCGGACTGCCGGAAGCGGCGCTGTCGCGGCTGCTGGGCCCGCCTCGGCCGCGCGGTCGTTCGCGCAGGCGGGAGTTGTCGGCGAGGGCGCCGTGGGACGGCTCCGGGCTCACGCTGACCGCCCAGCACGACCGGGTGGAGGTCGCGCCCTGCGGCGGGGTGCGCGGCGTCCGGTCACGCCAGGTCATGCAGGTGACGTCGGCCGGTGTGGACCGCTGGATCCTGTGCCAGGAAACGGGTTCCTGCCAACCGGCGCTCACCGCGGTCCGCTCGTGCCGGGTCGGCCGCATCGCGCGGGAACGCACCAACGGCGTGCTCGTGGCGGAGCTGTTGTTCGACGAGACGATCTCGCCAGGCGACTCGATCGCGATCGAGTACGAATTGATCTATCCACATCCGACGGTGGAGCACACGCATTTCCGCCGGTTCGCCGAACGGGTGCACGACTACGTGCTGGAGATCAAATTCCCGGCCGAGTCCCCGCCGGCCTCCTGCGAGCAATTCGCGTCCGGTCCCGCCGGGACGGAAATGTTCGGCGGCGCACGCCCGGCCCCGGTCGACTCGTGGGGTTACGCGCACGCCGCCGCGCTCGACTTCGGCCCCGGTCTCTACGGGATGCGCTGGACCGTGGCAGCGAACGCCTCGGGGTCGTCGAGCCAGGGGAAGTGACCCGCTCCCGGCTGGACGACCAACCGCGCGTCCGGGAAGAGCTCGGCGTACTCCCGCGCACGCCGGGGCGGTAGCGCGACGTCGAGCTCACCGGCCAGCAGAAGCGTTGGCGCGTCGAGGGTTTTGAGCTGCGCGCGCACCTGCTCGGGGTCGAACGCGCCGTCGGCGTAGAACTCCGCCGCGGCCTCGGCGTTGCGCGGGTGGTCGTCGAGCGCCCGTGCGGCGTCGTCCCAGCGGCCGTGCCAGAACGGGGCGATCTTCTCGAACGCCTCCGGCGTCACGTTGCCCGCCCAGATCTCCTCGAAGCCCTTGATGGCCTCGGCGTACCAGGGCTCGTCCGCGCGCCGCAGGGCGATCTCCCTGCGGTCCAGGTCGGTGACGTCGATGCCGACCGGGCGCGGGCTCGGTGCGACGAGCACGAGTTCCTCGACGCGGTTCGGGTAGCGCGTCGCGTACAGCAGCGCGAGGGTGGCGCCGGCGGAATGGCCGAGCAGCTTCAGCGCGTCGAGGCCGAGCTGCTGCCGGAACGCCTCCACGTCGTCGACCTGCCGGTCAGCCCGGTAGGTCTCCTTCGGTGCCTCGCCGGACTCGCCGGTGCCGCGCAGGTCGAGCCTGACCGCGTTCTCCAGCGGCAGTCCGCCGAGGTAGGACGAATCCTGCATCGGCCCGCCCGGCAGGCAGATCAGCGGATCCGGTCCGGACGGGCCGTGGTAGGCGAGCCTGATGCCGTCTGGAGTTCTGAAAGTCCCCATGACGGGCAGTGTGTCAGTAGGAGCGCGGCAGCTTCAGCGAGTTTTGCGCGACGAAGTTGAGGACCATCTCCCTGCTGACGGGCGCGATGCGGGACAGCCTGGACATGCCGAGCATCGACGCCAGGCCGAACTCCGACGTCAGGCCGTTGCCGCCGTGGGTCTGGATCGCCTGGTCGACCGCGGCCGCGATGGCCTCGCCCGCCGCGTACTTGGCCATGTTCGCGGCCTCACCCGCCTCCTTGTCGCGGCCCTCGTCGTAGAGCGCGGCGGCCTTCTGCGTCATCAGCCTGGCCAGCTCGATCTCGATGTGGATCTTCGCGAGCGGGTGCGCGAGACCTTGGTGCGAGCCGATCGGGCTGTCCCACACCTGGCGCTGCTGGGCGTAGGTGACGGCCTTGCCGATCGCGAGCCGCGCCGAGCCGGTCGCCATGCTCGCGCCCATGATCCGTTCGGGGTTGAGGCCCGCGAAGACCTGCAGCAGCCCCTGGTCCGGCGAGCCGACGACGGCGTCGCCCGGCAGCCGGACGTCGTCGAAGAACAGCGTGAACTGCTTCTCCGGTGCGACGAGGTCCATCTCGATCTGGTGCCAGGTGAAGCCCTCGGCGTTCGTCGGGACGACCACGAGCACCGGCCCGGTCTTCTGGATGGCGACCACGAGCACGGCGTCGACCTCGTCGATGCCGGAGATGAACGTCTTGGTGCCCTTGAGGATCCAGTCGTCGCCGTCACGGCGGACGTGCGTCCTGAGCTGGTGCGCGTTGGAACCCGCGTCGGGCTCGGTGATCGCGAACGCCATCTTCAGCGTGCCGTCCGCGAAACCGGGCAGCCACTTGGACTTCTGCTCGTCCGTGCCGAACCTGGCGATCACCGTGGCGCAGATCGCCGGCGAGACCACCATGAGCAGCAACGGACATCCCGCCGCGGCCAGTTCCTCGCACACCGCCGCGAGGTCGCCGATGCCGCCGCCACCGCCGCCGTACTCCTCCGGCACGGCGACGCCGAGGTAGCCGAGCTTGCCCGCCTCCTCCCACAGCTCCGTGGTCTTCTCGCCTGCTTTGGCCTTGGCGACGAAGTACTCGGTGCCGTACTTGGCGCCCAGCTCGGACACGGCCTTGCGCAGCGCGATCCGCTCTTCGGACTCGACGAAGCTCACGATTCGTCTCCACTCTTTTCGGCTACTACGGCCAGTACGTCGCCCGCGTTGACCTGCTGGGCCTGCGCGACGAGGAGTTCGGTGACGGTGCCCGCACTGGTCGCGAGCACGCGGTGTTCCATCTTCATGGCTTCCAGCACCAGGAGTTCGGCTCCGGCTTCGACCTGGTCGCCCTGCTGAACGCTGACCCGGACGACCGTGCCGGGCATCGGGGCGACGGTCGCGCCCGGTGCGAGCCTGGTCTCCGGTTCGGGGAAGCGCGGCACGACTTTCAGGCTGACCGAACCGCGCGGTGAGTCGACCTCGACCAGATCGCCGTACCTGGCGACGTGGAACGGTGTGCGCACGCCGTCCAGATCGAGGACCACGGTGTCCGCAGTGGCCTGCTTCGGGTCGTACTCGACCTCGATCTCGGTGTCTGCGAACAGGAACTTCGCCTTCGGCTGCTGCGAACGGACGTTGCGCCAGCCGAGCGGCAGGTGGCCGACCTTGCGACGCGCGGCCTGGGCGAGCGCCGCCGCGAGCGCAAACGGTTGCGGGTCAACGGTCCGGGTGAACTCGTGCTCGGTGAGGAACCCGGTGTGCGTGTCGCCGTCGAGGAAGGCGTCGTGCTCCAGGATGTCGACGAGCAGCCTGCGGTTCGTGACCAGGCCGTGGATCCGGGCGTTCGCCAGTGCCGTCGCGAGCTTGCGGGCGGCGGCGCGGCGCGTCGGTGCGTGCGCGATCACCTTGGCCAGCATGGGGTCGTAGTGGACCGAGATCTCCGACCCGTCCTCGACACCGCTGTCGAGCCTGATGTCGCCAGGCACGTGGAACCGGTGCAGCGTGCCGCTCGCCGGGCGCCAGTCGTGATCGGGATCCTCGGCGTAGAGGCGGACCTCGATGGCGTGCCCGTGCGGTTGCGGTGGTGTCGCCGGGAGTTCGGCGCCTTCCGCGATCCGCAGCTGCCATTCCACCAGGTCGACGCCGTACACCAGCTCGGTGACCGGGTGCTCGACCTGCAGGCGCGTGTTGACCTCCAGGAAGTGGAAGTCCTCGCCCTTCAGCATGAACTCGACGGTGCCCGCGCCGACATACCCGATCGACTCGGCCGCCGCCGTCGCCGCCGCGAACAAACGCTTGCGGACGTCGTCCGTGACCGCAGGGCTCGGCGACTCCTCGACGATCTTCTGGTGGCGGCGCTGGATCGAGCACTCGCGTTCGCCGAGCGCC
The DNA here is from genome assembly GCF_014648475.1 of Lentzea flava. Taxonomy (GTDB): domain Bacteria; phylum Actinomycetota; class Actinomycetes; order Mycobacteriales; family Pseudonocardiaceae; genus Lentzea; species Lentzea flava. The sequence continues at coordinate 37,798 of NZ_BMRE01000060.1, forward strand.
CACACCGTGCCGTGCGCGTCCGCGAGGATCTGCACCTCGACGTGCCGCGCGTGCTCCAGCAACGGCTCGCAGAACACCGTCGGGTCGCCGAACGCCGACTCGGCTTCCCGCCGCGCACTGGCGAGAGCGTCCGCGAACTCGGTCTTCTCGCGGACGATCCGCATGCCGCGCCCGCCGCCGCCCGCCGATGCCTTGATCAGCACCGGGAACTCGGTGACCGTGTCCGGGTCGAGCTCGGGCAGCGTCGGCACACCCGCGGCCGCCATCCGCTTCTTCGCGGCGACCTTGGAGCCCATCGCCTCGATGGAGTCCGGTTCCGGGCCGACCCACGTCAGGCCTGCTGCCTGGACCTTCCTGGCGAAGCCGGCGTTCTCGCTGAGGAAGCCGTAACCGGGGTGGACGGCGTCCGCTCCGGCCTTGACCGCCGCCTCGACGATCAGGTCGGCGCGGAGGTAGGTGTCGGCCGGTGACGCGCCCGGCAGGTTCACCGCGAAGTCGGCTTCCCTGACGTGCGGGGCGCCGGCGTCCGGGTCGGAGAACACCGCGACCGTGCGGATGCCGAGCGCGTCGCAGGTGCGGATGATCCGGCGGGCGATCTCGCCGCGGTTGGCGATCAGGAGAGTCTTGATCACTGCGTCATCACATCCGGAAGACGCCGAAGCCGTCGGCGCCCTTGATCGGTCCGCTGTGGACAGCGGAGAGGCAGATCCCGAGCACGGTCCTGGTGTCGCGCGGGTCGATCACGCCGTCGTCGTAGAGCTTCCCTGACAGGAACGGCGCCAGCGACTGCTCCTCGATCTGCGCCTCGACCATCTTGCGCATGGCCGCGTCGTGCTCCTCGTTGTACTCCTGCCCCTTCGCCGCGGCGGCCTGCCGCCCGACGATCGACAGCACACCGGCGAGCTGCGCGGGCCCCATCACGGCGGACTTGGCGTTGGGCCAGGTGAACAGGAAGCGCGGGTCGTAGGCCCTGCCGCACATGCCGTAGTTGCCCGCGCCGTAGCTCGCGCCCATCGTGATCGTCAGGTGCGGCACCCGGCTGTTGGACACCGCGTTGATCATCATCGAGCCGTGCTTCACGATGCCGCCCTGCTCGTACTGGGCGCCGACCATGTAGCCGGTGGTGTTCTGCAGGAAGACCAGCGGGGTGTCGCTCTGGTTCGCCAGCTGGATGAACTGGGTGGCCTTCTGCGACTCCTCGCTGAACAGCACGCCGCGCGCGTTGGCGAGGATGCCGACCGGGTAGCCGTGGATCCTGGCCCAGCCGGTGACGAGGCTGTTGCCGTACAAGGGTTTGAACTCGTCGAACTTCGACCCGTCGACGAGCCGGGCGATGACGTCCCTGGGGTCGAACGGCACGCGCTGGTCCTCGGAGACGATGTCGAGGATGCTGTCGGCGTCGAACAGCGGCTCTTCGACCGGGTACGGCTCCGGGCCCAGTTTGCGCCAGTTCAGCCTGGCGACGACCCTGCGGGCCAGCCGGATCGCGTCGGTCTCGTCCTCCGCCACGAAGTCCGCGAGGCCGGACGTCGTGCCGTGCATGGTCGCGCCGCCCAGGCTCTCGTCGTCCGCTTCCTCCCCGGTCGCCATCTTGACCAGCGGCGGACCGCCCAGGAACACCTTCGAGCGGTCCTTGACCATGATCACGTAGTCGGACATGCCCGGCACGTACGCACCGCCGGCGGTCGCGTTGCCGAACACCGCGGTGATCGTCGGGATGCCCGCCGCCGAAAGTCGCGTCAGATCGCGGAACGCCCGGCCGCCGGGAATGAAGATCTCGCTCTGCGTGGGCAGATCCGCTCCGCCCGACTCGACGAGGCTGACCAGCGGCAACCGGTTCTGCAACGCGATGTCGTTGGCCCTGAGGCTTTTCCGCAGCGTGTACGGGTTGCTCGCACCGCCGCGGACCGTCGGGTCGTTCGCGACGATCACGCACTCGACGCCTTCGACCCGCCCGATGCCCGTGACGACACTGGCCCCGACCGGGAAGTCCGTGCCCCAGGCGGCGAGCGGCGACAGCTCCAGGAACGGGCTGTCCTCGTCGATGAGCAGCTCGACCCGTTCGCGCGCAAGGAGTTTGCCGCGCTTGTGGTGCCGTTCGACGTACTTCGGCCCACCACCCGCGAGCGCTTTGGCGTGCTCGGCGTCCAGCTCCGCGATCTTCGCGAGCAGCGCCTCCCTGTTGCCCATCAGGCGAACCCCAATCGTCGTGCCGCGAGCTCGGTCATCACTTCACTCGCCCCGCCCCCGATGCCGAGGATGCGGGCGTCCCGGTAGTGACGCTCCACTTCGGACTCGCGCATGTATCCCATGCCACCGTGCAACTGCACCGCCGCGTCCACGACCTCCGAACAGGCCTCGACGGCGGCGTTCTTGGCGAAGCAGACCTCGGTGACGCAGTCCTCACCGCGGTTGACGCGCGCCGCCACCTCCCTGACGTACGTGCGCGCCAGGTCGATCCTCTGCGCCATCCCGGCGAGCCGGTGGCTCACCACCTGGTTCCTGATCAGCGGTCTGCCGAACGTCTCGCGGTTCCTCGTCCAGTTCACCGTGAGGTCCAGCGCCCGCTGCGCCGTCGCGTAGGCCTCCACGGCCATCGTGATCCGCTCGACCTGGAACTGCCGCATGATCTGCGCGAACCCCTGGTTCTCCTCGCCCACCAGGTTCTTCGCGGGCACCCGGACGTCGTCGAAGTGCAGTTCCGCGGTGTCGCTGCAGTGCCAGCCCATCTTGTCGAGCTTGCGGCGCGTGAACCCGTCCTCGATCACCAGCAACGAGATACCTTTGTAGCCGGGTTCTCCCGTCCTGACCGCCGTCGTGACGAAGTCCGCGCGACACCCCGAGGTGATGAACGTCTTCTCGCCGCTGACGACGTAGAAGTCGCCGTCGCGGACCGCTTTGGTCCGGATGTTCGCGACGTCGGACCCGGCGCCCGGTTCGGTGACCGCCAGGCTGCCGATCTTCTCGCCCCGGATGGCGGGCCTCGCGAACCGCTCCTTGAGATCTTCGTTGCCGCTCTGCCAGATGTGCGGGATCGCGATGCCGAGCGTGAACAACGCCGCCATCAGCCCCGACGACCCTCCACTTTGGATGATCTCCTCGGTCAGCACCACCGAGTCGATCAGATCGCCGTGCTCGAACCCGATGCCGAGCAGGTCCAGCTCGGCTGCCTTCTTGTGCAGCTCGCGCGGCACTTCGCCGTCCCGCTCCCACTGGTCGAGGTGCGGCACGATCTCCTTGTGCGTGAAGTCACGCACGAGCTGCCGGAGCTCCTTGCGCTCGTACAGATCCTTCGTGATCACAGCAGCTCCTCCGGAATCTCGACTTCCCTGCTGCGCAACCACTCGCCCAGCGCCTTCGCCTGCGGGTCGAACCGCGTGCTGCTGGCCACTCCCTCACCGAGCAGCCCGTGCAACACGAAGTTGAGCGCCTTGAGGTTCGGCAACTCGTACCGGCTCACCTGGTCCGCCTCCGGTAGCAACTCCTTGAGCTTCTCCGTGGTGAGAAACCCCTTCAGCCACTCGTAGGCCTCCGGTGTCCGCACCCAGATCCCGAGGTTCGCGTCCCCGCCCTTGTCCCCGCTGCGGGCGCCGGCGATCGTTCCCAGCGGCCTCCTCACAGCAACACCGCCTTCGCGCTGACCTCGTCACGGTGCACGTACGCCGCCTTGTACACCCCGAACGGCGTGCCGTCGCCGGGCGGCGCCGTGACGTGGAAGCCGGGATAGCTCGCCAGCGCCAGCTCGATCGCCGCGCGGCTGAATCCCTTGGCCCGCTTGGGATCCGTCGTCTTGATCGTGACGTGCAGCAGCGCGCTGGCCTGCTCTTCGGTGGCCGCGTCCTTCTGGTCGGTCCGCGCCAGCGTCCACGTCAGGCCGTCGTCCCCGACTGCCTCGTGGAGCTGCCGCTTGACCAGCTCCGCCTTCGCTTCGACGTCGAGCCCGGTGAGGACGAACGTGGTGGAGTTCCGGAAGCCGCCCAACGTGTTGAGGCACACCTTGAGGGTGTCCGGTGGCGGGCTTCCCCTGGTGCCGCTGATTCTCACGCCGCGTTCGTGCTGTTCGAGCCGGATCGTGTCGAAGTGCGTGGTGACGTCCGGCCCGAGGTACTCCGGTGCCCCGATCTCGTACAGCAGCTGGGCCGTGACGGTGTCCACGGTGACCGCCCCACCGGTCCCGTCGTGCTTCGTGATCAGGCACGACCCGTCCTCGTCGATCTCGGCGATCGGAAAACCGGGCCGGGTGGCGTCGATCTCGGTGAAGAACGAGAAGTTGCCGCCCGTGGCCTGCGTTCCGCACTCCAGCACGTGGCCGGCGACGGTGGCTCCGGCGAGGCGGTCCCAGTCGTCGCGCGCCCACCCGAAGTGCGCCGCGGCGGGACCCACGACCAGACTCGCGTCGGTGACGCGGCCGGTGACCACGACCTGCGCCCCTTGGTTGAGGCACTCCGCGATCTCCCACGCGCCCAGGTAGGCGTTGGCGGTCAACGCCTCCGGGAACCGCGCCTTGAGGTCGTCGCCGGTCACATACCCGATCTTGGCGCCGAGCCTGCCGGCCAGGTCGCCTTGATCAAGCTCGCCGAGTTCGCCGGGGCTGAGTTCGCCGAGTTCGCCGGGCTTGAGTTCGCCGAGCTTGCCGGGCCTGAGTTCGCCGAGCTTGCGGGCCAGCCCTTCCGGGTTGAGCCCGCCGGCGTTGACGACGATCTTGACGCCCTTGTCGAGGGCCAGCGCCAGGCAGTCCTCCATCTGGCGCAGGAAGGTCTTGGCGTACCCGAGCTGGGAGTCCTTCATCCGATCGCGGCCGAGGATCAGCATGGTCAGCTCGGCCAGGTAGTCGCCGGTCAGGACGTCGAGGTCGCCGCCTTCGAGCTGCTCGCGCATGGCGGACAGCCGGTCGCCGTAGAACCCGGACGCGTTGCCGATCCTGATCACCGTCGGCCTCCCGCGCCGTGTCCCGCGCTCACCGGCCATCTCCGGCACCGTGCACCCCTCACCGCTCGCCTCCCGCGCTGTGCCCTGCCCTCACCGGCCACCTCCCGCGCCGTGCCCCCCTCACCGGCCGCCTCCGGCGCCGTGCCCCCTCACCGCCGGCCTCCCGCGCCGTGCTCCGCGCTCACCGGCCATCTCTGGCACCGTGCCCGCCCTCATCGCCGGCCTCCCGCGCCGCACCCCGCCCTCACCGGCCACCTCCGGCACCGTGCACTCCTCACCGCCGGCCTCCCCCGCCGTGGCCCTCGCCCTCACCGGCCACCTCCGGGAGGCCCCGCAAAGGCTTGCGCGATCGGCACCCACTGCTCGGCCACCTCACCCGTGGCCTCGATCGCGAGCTCTTTCCGGTTCCGCCGCTGCGTCACCAGCCACGCGAAATCCAGCGCCGGCCCGGAAACCCGGTTCTCGGCCCCTTCCGGCCCCCACGTCCAGGACTCCCCGCCGGGCCCGGTCAGCTCGACCCGGACCTCAGCCTCCGGCACGGCCAACCCGTTGAGCAGGAACGCGAACCCCATGGTCCGCACCCCGAGGTGGCACACGTGCCGAATCCGCGCGGTGGGCTCGCGCACCACGCCGAGCGCGTCGGCGACGTCCTGGCCGTGCGCCCAGGTCTCCATGATCCGCGCGGTGGCCATCGAGGCCGGGCTCATCGGCGGCCCGAACCACACGATCTTGCCCTCGGCCCGCGCGAGGTGCTCCCGCAAGGCCGCGCGGCCGTCCCGCCACAGCTCCAGCAGGTTCGGCAGTTCCGCCGCCTCGGCCGCGGTGCGGTCGACGATGTCGCCGGTGAGCGGTTGCGCCTGGAACGCCTCGGGATCGGTGATGGCGAGGATCGCCGCCTTGTCCGTCCACATGAGATGGCCGATCTGGTGGCCGATCGTCCAGCCCTGGGCCGGGGTCGGCAGCGACCAGTCCGGGGCGGCGGCCACCAGGTCGTCGAGTTCCTGCGACTCGGCGTCGAGATCGGCCAGCAGGTCCGCGATGATCACAGCTGCTCCTCCAGCATCCTCGCCCAGTAGCGCACGACGTGCGCGCGGCGCTTGCCGTCGTCGGCCAGCTGGTTCGCGAGCGCCAGGCCGCGCACCAGGTCCAGCGTTGCCTGCACGGCGTCCTTCACGCCCGGCTTGGCGTCGTCGACGTCGAGCAGCTCAAGGGCGAGGCCGTAGACCTCGCGGCCCAGGCGCGCCTGCAGGTCCAGCACCTGCTCGCGCAGTTCCGGGTCCGTGCGCGCCGCCACCCACAGCTCCAGTGCCGCGGTGAACAGGTCGCTGGCGTGGAAGTCCGCGATCAGCTCCACCACGGCGTGCGTGCTCTTGTCCGTGACGGCCGCCCGGCGCTTCAGCACCTCGACGCTCTCCGCGCCCACGTGTTCCACGGCCGCCGCCACCAGTTCGCCGCGTGTCCTGAAGTGGTGCAGCTGGGCGCCGCGCGACACCCCGGCGCGCTCGGCCACCTCGGTCGTCGTCGTGCCCGACCAGCCTCGTTCCACCAGGCACTCGACCGTTGCCTCCATCAGCTTCCGCTTGGTCTCGCGGGTGCGGTCGGCCTGGCGTTGCCTCGTCTCCACGGGCCCGAGTGTTCCGGGCCACAAACAAACAGTCAAGCCTGCTTGTAAATGTCGCCACTCCGCGAACCGAGCCCAAGCCGCCCGCCCGCCCGCACCTTCCTCCTGCGGTGAGGAAGATGACCATGGTTTCGGGACACCTACTAGATGGTTGATTCCAAGGTCAATGGTCGTAGGCGGTCAGTGATCGTTTGACTGGCT
>NZ_BMRE01000061.1 GCF_014648475.1 Lentzea flava
AACTTGGTGCCCAGCGCGACACCGACCACGTTCGGCAATCCGAGCAGCATCTGCTCGTGTTCGGCCTGCGCCGCGGCCAGATCCCGCAAGTCCTGCTGGATCAACGCTTGCGTCAACATCGACACACCGCTTCCCTTGTCGTCTCGGGTGGATGCCGCCCGCCCGGCACGGAAATTCCCCGTCCACGCACCAGGCGGGCAGACCAGCCGAGCATCCAGCCACCCCGCCCACGCCGCCCGCCGATCAAGCCCGGTAACCCAGCCGTGACCGGGCAACACCCGAAAGACTCCCAACCTCGTCACAGCAGGCCACGACCTGTCGGCACCACAGCACACCGTCATTCCACAGGGCGCATCCGATCGCCGCCCAACGCCACCAAGGAGGATGCCGGCTGCCTGCCGGACGCCGTGTCGACCATCCCCACCGCCGGTGGCTACCGTTGGGCCGTGCCGAGATTCGCCGCGTTCGACGCGTCCGCGTTACGTCCCGCCAGCACCGCCGCACGACTGGACTGGCTCTCCCCGTCCGTGGCGTTGATCCACGTCACCGCAGACGGCCTGGTCACCCAGGCCACCACACCACCACAGAAACGCCGTCTGCTCGACGACGCCACCACCCGCGATCTCCTACTCGTCGCCTGGCGCGGCTCACGGGGCATGGAAATCCTGCTCATCGACGACCTCCGGCACGCCCGCACCGCCGTCAAGGAATAGACCCGGCCGACCTGTCCCTGGCCCCGGCGTGGTGAGGCCCGCGTCGAGGCGGCATCACTGCGAGTGCTTCCCGGCCCGCAGACAACCTTGTGGTGTGCCCTGGGTTCTCCGGAGGTAGATTCTTGGATTCTTGTGCCATTTGATCTTGAGAGGATGGCATGGGACGACGTGGGTACCCGCCGGAGTTCCGGCGGAAGGTGCTGGACCTGATCGAGGCGGGCCGCAAGGTCGCCGATGTGGCCAGGGACCTGGAGATCAGCGACCAGACGATCTACACCTGGCGACGACAGGATCGCATCGACCGTGGACTCGGGCAGGGGCTGACCAGCGGCGAGAAGGCCGAGCTGACCGCGGCGAAACGCCGGATCACTGAGCTGGAGACCGAGCTGCGGGCGACGCGCCGGGCGATCGAGCTGGTGCGAGAGGTGGTGCCCCCAAAAGGAGATTCGAGGCGGTCAAGGTGATGGCCGCCGAGGAGATCCCGGTCGAGGTTGCCTGCCGGGTGGTGGACGTGCCGGTCTCCGGCTACTACGACTGGCTGTCCCGGCCGCCCTCGGCGCGGTCAATCCGGCACGCCTGGCTGACCGATCTGATCACGGAGGTGCACCAGGCCTCCCGCGGGATCTACGGGTCCCGCCGGGTCCATGCGGAGCTCCGGCTGGGACGTGGCATCGTGGTCGGCCACGGCGCGGTGGAACTGCTGATGCGCCGCGCCGGAATCGTCGGGGTGATGGGCCGGCCGAAGTGGCGGCGGGCCAAGCCTGACCTGATCGCCGAGGATCTGGTCAATCGCGACTTCACCGCCACGGAGCCGAACCGCAAGTGGCTCACCGACATCACCGAGCATCACACCCGCGAGGGCAAGGTGTACTGCGCGGTCGTGCTCGATGTCTACTCCCGCCGCGTGGTGGGGTGGTCGATCGACTCCTCACCGACCGCGGCGTTGGTGACCAACGCGCTCGGCATGGCCATCGACAGCCGCCGTCCCGACGGGGGGACGATTATCCACTCCGATCAGGGAGTGCAATACGGATCTTGGGCGTTTACCAAGCGCGCCAAGGATTTCGGCCTCATCCCGTCCATGGGCAGCGTCGGCGACTGCTACGACAACGCGATGATGGAGTCGTTCTGGTCACGCATGCAGGTCGAGCTGCTTGACCGCCAACGCTGGCGCACCCGCATCGAGTTGGCGAACGCGATCTTCGACTACATCGAGATCTTCCACAACCGGCAACGCCGCCACAGCAGGCTCGGCATGCTGACCCCGATAGAGTACGAGAACACGTTCATCGTGGCATGAGATCCAGTAACGCGACTCCGCGAAACCCAGGGCACACCAGTCACGCAGCCTGACGGGCTGGCGTGGTCATGATTGCTTCATATTCGACGGGGTCGACCAACCGAGGGTGGCTTGGCGTCTGCAGCGGTGGTAGGTGCGTTCGGTCCAGGTGACGATCGCGGTCCGTAGTTCGTCGCGGCCCAGGCTGATGGCTGTGGGCGGTGGGCTCCCGCTGTTCGACGACGGCAAGTGCGCGGGAGGCCTCGGCATCTCCGGCGGGACCGCCCAGCAGGACGAGGACGCAGCACACGTGGTCTTGAAGGTGCAGGGATTCCCCATTTCCGATAGAAGGCCAGCTCGTGACCTCGCTGACCCTGCAGCGGCCAACGGAAGCCAGCCGAGATCCTCGGCCAGCTTCCATGACGTTCCACGTTCGTTGGCCACGTCGCGCGCACAGCCTCAGGCTCCACTGGCTGTACCGCGCATCACCTGCCGAACTTTCCTTTCCCTTCGACGGACAAGCAAGAAGGATTCATGAACGCCAAATCGATCGCCCGCGCGGCACTGGCCGCCCTGCTGGTCGGCGCGGCAGGTCTGACGGCCGCGCCTGTCCCCTTCGCAGCGTCCTCGCCCGGCCACGAAGCCGCTCATCAGCAACCACTTTGACCTCGGACACCCTGGCCTCATGTCGTCACTTCAGCACCGCGTCCACAAGACGTCGCCGACCATTAGGAGATCCCGCTGGTATGGGCACAGCTGCTCGCCCTCGAGCCGGCCACCGAGCGAGAACTTCAGGCAGGTCCGGGTGTGCAACCTCGCGCACAACCGGTGGACACCGTCGGCGAGCGTGCGTTCGGGCGTGCCTGCGGCGAAGTCGACCAGGTAGGCGGGGCCGATGGCGACGCCGGAGTGCCTGGTGACCCATCGTCCAGCCCACAGCTTGCGCGCCGGTGCCACCGTGATCGCGGTGACCACAGCCGCAGCATCCACAGCTGTGACATCCACGTCGTCTGAACCACTGGTTCGCGCAACGATCCGCATTCTCGACGCAGGCCTATCATGTGGGCGCAATGTCTCGAGTAGCGCGGCAGGCACGTTCGAAGTCGCTACGATCGGGCGCAGTGCGCCGATGTCTGCGCTGGACATCGTGGTTTTCCCGGAGGCCGCGGCGAGCATCAATTCGAATGCGACTTCAGTGAACTGTTCCCGGCTGAGCAGTGCGTAGAGCTTCGACGCGAACAACGGGTCGATGTCGGCAGACACCGACATGATCATGTGTCGCAGGACACGGGCTGGCTCCTCCTCGGCGTAGGCGGGCTTGTTGCCTGGTGTGTTCTCGACAGCTGGCACGAGCCTCCTCTAAGGATCGCATGACGGTGCCCGCCACGGCGGGGACCAACGTGGGGCAGGCTGGACCATGGCGCCGTACAAGATCGCGCATCCGCCGGAGGAGTGCAGCCATTGCCAACCAACCAGGGTCGCACGGGAAGTCATTCGGACCCTTTCGGTTCTGAACCGAACGACAAGAAGTCACTTCCAGACCGGTTCCTGCGAGCATGCTGGGCGGGACAGGTTTCCGCCTTGCGGCAGAAATCCGCGTCACCTGCTCCAATCAGGCCCGAGATGGGAGTGAATTGCCCGTCCGTTTTCCGCTCTGCGCCGCATCGCCCCCTCCCTCCGGTTTGCCGTGGGCGACACTCGACCTGGGCTTGCTCGACGTGGGAGTCAGTTGATGACAGCGACTCATCGGGATGTTCGAGGTCGTTCGGGCGACGTGTGGTTTCTCCGGCGGGTCGCCGGCGCTGCGACGGCGGCAAGTGGTGCCGACTCTCTGACCGAGAGCACTCTGACCGAGAGCACAGAGGGGGAGAAGATCCTCACCACTGGCGCGGGCACCGCTGTGGTAACGCCACTCAACGGCGCTCACGAGCTGGTGACCACGCTCGATCCGGCAGGCGTGGTGACCAGGGGTGCGTTCGGCCGTGTCGCGGGGAATGCGCAGAGCGGCGAGCAGCGGCTCGACGTGCAGCTGGCCTCCGACGACCACACCACGTTCACACTGACGCACAACGATGTCCGCATCGGTGACGCGGCCTCGGTTGCCTTCCAGGACAACCGGATCCTGGTGTGCACCGCCCTGCTCACCACCGAGCGCGACGACGCCGGTGTCCGGATCCGGCGAACCAGCGAAGACGGCCTGGCCTCGGGAGTGTTCCACGACTTCGGTAGCGGCACGGTCCGCACGGCCGTTGACGGCAAGCACCAGTTGATCGCACAGACCGCCCCGGAGGGCATGACCGTCTCCGTCGCGGACGACGTCGCGGTCCGGGTGACCCGCAACGACCGGGCGGAGGTCCGGCTCACGGCAAGCAGCACCACGTTCGCGCTCGACCCCGACACGTCCGGAATCGTCCTTGTCAGCGCAGACGGTCAGGCCGAGGTCACGCCAACGGCCGGTCTCAAGGTCACCTGCGCTCGCACCGGTTGGAAGGTGTCAGCCGACACCCACTCAGTCGCCGTCGAGCTGCCAGGTCAGCCGGGCGTAGGCCTGCGCTGGCACTCGACGACCGGCACGCTGCACGCAGCGGCGTGCGCGCACCTGACTCTGGAGGTCAGCCCGTACTGCTCGGTGGCGCGTGCGTGCGCTGACTGCGGAACGCGGCTGGACGCGCGCAGGCACGGGACAGACCTCATCCTGGCGCTGCCAAACCTCACCCTGCGGGGCTCACGCAGCGGCCTGAAGATTGAATTCGGCGACAACGTGCTCGTGATGGTGGCGAATGGACGCGTGCGGGTCAGCTGGTCCGGCAAGGACTTCGTGGTAGACCGAGGCCGCGTGCACGTCGGCGGCGGCACCGAGGACTGGTACGTCACTCCGGACGGCCGCCTCGTCACCGGCGCCAGTGTCGTGTCCACTGGAAGGACGGTCGACGGCGTGCTGGAGGTCGTGGTGCAGTCGAACGACCACGACTGGGCAGCGTCGGTATGGGCACGCGGCGCCTGCGTCGACAACGGCAATGGCCTGCGCGCGGTGCTGGACGACGCAGGAGCCGTCGTGTGCACCTCGGCCTCACGAGCGGACTCCGCCGTCATCGTGCACGACGCAGGCGGTGTCCTGGTTCGGTCAGCAGCAGTGACAGTGGAACTCGACCGCGCCGGAGCGGTCCGGCTTCGCGAGTCCGGCGTCGCAGAGCTGACCGTACACCCCAACCACGCTGACGAACAGCTGCGCTCCACCATCACCTGCGACGAGCAGTTCTCGGTGACCGTAACCCACTCCGCCGTGGACGGCTTCGCCTGGACCACCACACATCTGGACACCCAGATCAGCCACTCCGTACGTCCACCCGGCGAACTGGACGTGCTCAACTCACCCAGCGGGACCCGAATCACAGCAACAATCAGCGAGATACTAGTGATCGAGGCGAACGAACATCGCGACGATCACCCACAGGTTCCGCCCACCGGCTCAGGCTGACATCGGTTCCGGTCACGACAACATCGCATGCCGCACACGCGCGGCCGCGTCGCGAGTCGCGCGTGTGCCGCAAACCCACCGCGCCGCCTCGGCCGGTCGGGCGGCTGCAGACTTCTCGGTCGGCATCAACGCACTCATTGGTTCTGCAATCGATCTCACTGTCGAGATGATCTTCCAGGACGGTTGGCCGGTGTTCAAGGGCAAGGCGCTTGCTTGCCCCACTGCTGCCGGGAGGCCGGAGACGTCCAGCTCGTCGCGACCGTGGTCGGCGGTCCCTCGACTCGCACGACGGCGAGGACACGGCGACATGTACCGATGCGCTCGTTCCCCACGCGCGGGAACACATCACCCTCGGTGGTTGACGCGAGCACATGGCACAGGCCCGAGAACCGTGACCGGAGGCCTGATCCTCGTGGTGTCACCAGAGGAACAGGACGTTGCCAGCCGGCGCCGCGGACCGCGGCCCGGCTCCTCCTGCGGAACATGCGCTCGCGTTCGCGCAACCTCCGTAAATGTGGCCTGTGGTGCGCGCGTGCAGACCTCGCCGCTGTTTGGGGAACAACAACCGCTCGGCGGCCTGTGACCGCTCTGCTCGGTGGTCTACTCGAACAAGACGGTCGTGGAGGTGACAATGATCTGTTGGGACCGAGTGGGTGACGATCATTTCCTCGGCCTGTTCGAGGAGATGGAGATCATCAAGCTACGAAGGTACCTGCAGGGCCTGGGACGTCTGATCGAGGACCGGTGCGCCGAGCATTTCACGGTTGAGCCCGCCGCCCCGTTCGGCGCGGGGGAATTGATCGCTCCCGCGGAGAACGAGCGGCTGCGCGCCATCCTGTTCTGCCGGACGGGGACCATGTCGCCGCAGCGCGAACGCGAGGTGTTCGTTCGATCCCGCGATGCGATAGAGCAGGTGCTCGAGACGCTTCCCGCATCCGGTGGCCAGGTGAGGATCACATCGATCGGGGAGGCCATGGCGTGGTTACGTGCGTTGTCCGATCTCCGCATCGCAATGGCGCTGCCCGCCCACGCCTCTGGCGACATGGGGGATCGGTTGCGGTACACCGTTCACTGGCTCAACGACGTCGAGATGATGCTCCACGACGTGATCTCGAAGAGCCGTGAATGCGTTCCAGCCTGCCTCACCGCTGGCATCGACGAGTTCCGGCAAGGCGACTACCGAGGTTGAATTGTCGGGATTTCGCACCGCCGCTTGGGACGTGCGGACGAACAACACGCTGACTTCGGATTTGTGGACGCCGATGTGGTCGTGACACATCCAAGCACGGCCCGCACTAGCTTGAGTTTTAAGCTCTGAGCGACTGGGGCAGCACCCCGGTTGATCATGAGCGAAGCCCTTGGTTGATCATTCCTCTTGCGACAGAAAGAAGATCGAACCAAGGGCTTCAGTCGATCAGTCTGCACCATGCTCGTGGCGGTAGTGCGTCTGGGGAACTGTCGGAGTTCCGGCAGGAGTTCTACCGGTGCCTGACCCGGCGGGCGGGCGCGTTGTTCGAGCTGGCCGACGCGGTGCTGTGCGCCGACGGGCCGGTCCGCTCGATCGCGGAACTCTCACTCGCCGGTGAGCATCGCCGCGGGCACGGCAGCGGCTACGCCGCACTGGCCCAGGGCCGGGGTGTACTTCGACCGGTTACGCACCACCCTGACCGCGGTGTCGCTGCCGCGCGCGGATGGGCGGCTGGTGCTGGCGGTGGACGTCACGTGCTGGCTGCGCCCGGAAGCGCACACCTGCCCGCAGCGGATCCTGTGTCACACCTACAGCCGGGGCAAGGACCAGCACATCATGGTGCCGGGCTGGCCCTACTCCGTCGTCGCCCTGGAGAGCGGGCGGCACTCGTGGACCGCGCCACTGGACGCAGTCCGGCTCGCGCCCGGCGACGACACCGCGAGCGTGACCGCCGGCCAGATCCGCGACGTCGTGCACAGGCTGATCACCGCCGGGCACTGGACACACCAGGAGATCCCGGAGATCCTGCTCGTCACCCGGCACCGGCTACGACGGACCCCGGCTCGCGCACGTGCTCGCCGGTCTTCCGATCATCGTACTGGTGCGGATGCGGTCGGACCGGGTGCTGCGCCGCCCCGCCACCGCCGCTGCGACCCGGCCCCAGTCCGGGACGGCCAGCACGCCACGGCAGCGAGTTCGCTTTCGGTGACACCGGCACCTGGGGTGAGCCGGACATCACCATCCAGACCGCGACCCGACTCTACGGCCCGGCACTGGTCCGAGCCTGGGACCGCCTGCACCCAAGCGCACCTCCCGCACCGCCTGGGCCGCTCACACCGGGGAACTACCCATCCTGGAAGGCACCGTGATCCTTTGCAGGTCGAGCGTCTGCCCTCGGGCGCGATCCCGAAACCCGTCTGGCTCTGGCACTCCCGCACCAGCCTCACCCAGACCGAGGTCGATCTGGCCTGGCAGGCGTTCCTGCGCCGCTTCGACATCGAGCACACCTTCCGCATGCTCAAACAAACCCTCGGCTGGACCACCCCGAAACTGCGCTCACCCGACGCCGCCGACCGCTGGACCTGGCTTCTTCTTGCCACCTACACCCAGCTCCACCTGGTCCGCAATCTCTCCGTCGATCTGCGCCGCCCCTGGGAGAAACCCCGGCCAGCCCAGCGACTGAGCCCGTCCCGGATCCGCCGGGGGTTTCGCAACCTGCGTCCACAACTGACCTGTCCCGCCCGTGTCCCGAAACCCTCACGCCCCGGCCCAGGACGCCCCGCGGGACAGCCCAACCACCAGCCCGCAACACGCCACGACGTCCACACCGTCACCAGCACAGACAAGCAGAAACCCGAACACGGCAAGAAAACCAAGCCAAGCAACCCTCGACCCCGCCGAACAGGTTAAAACTCAAGCTAGTTGATCTCTATGAAGGGAACGGAGTCCAGCGCCCCCGTCGCCGCGTCGCCAAGGCTCGAAAAGCTGCTGTCACGTCGCGTGCGCCAGACAATGTTGCTGGCCATGTTGTCGCGGACATGTCCTCGATCTGCGGCGTCGATGTGCTGTGTGCGCCAGGTAGGAAATGGGACGCCACCACGAGTTCAGCGTCGCGACCGGCATGCCTGTCTACTTCTGCACCCCCACAGCCCTGGCAACGCAGCTCCAACGAGAACACCAACGGCCTGCTGCGCTAGTACGTCCCGAAAGGCAGCGACTTGTCCGTTCACACCGCCGATGAACTGGCCGCCGTCGCGACCCAGCTCAACCGCCGCCCACGCAAAACGCTCGGCTGGGACACCCCAGCCGACCACTTGGCTAAGCTCCTGATCGAAGCCGGTTGATCACGCGTGTTGCAACGACCGGCGAATTCGCTCAGGCCGGTGAGGGCCCTTTTGGGGCCGGCCCGTTGCCCCTTCCGACATTTTGACTGGCTCCGCGCAGCCGCACGTGTTACTGGTGAACAGTCGTTTCAACTAAGGGGACAGCTGTCCGAGCAGGGCCGCGGAACCAGTGCTCGACGGACTGTCCGAATACGGCTGCCCGACCACGGAAGGGGAAGCGGCTGATGACTGTCCGGGAAGCGCCTCTCGTGTTCGTGGCCGGTGCGGCCGCCACCGTCCTGGCCGTCGCACCGGCGTCGGCCGCACAGGCATGCGCAATCCGCATCAAACGGGCTGAGGGCGCACCCGATGTGGAGGCGCCACGCGGGACCGGTTGCGCCTCGATCGACGTTGCCGTCGATTACACTCAGCCAGGTAGTCCTGAGCAGCGTCGTGGACCTGAAGTTGCCTGGCTAACAGGCGGGATTCCAGAAGAATCCGGCCCTGCAGCGGCGCACCGGACAGGTCTTCGCGTGGCCACGGGGGCACGGCTCCGAGTACCACCTGGACACCAGTGGCGATCAGGTCAGCCGTACCGGGGAGAGTGTCCGGGACATTCTCACCGCACATCCCGCTGGACACCGTGTGCCGTGCCGAACTGGGCAACATGCTCGCCTCGGCCATGTACCCGACGCTTCCTCGCCTGCACCGGCCAACGCTGTCACGCGCTTCCGCGGAGCCCGGCTCCTGGAGAAGTCCGAACGAACCGGATTTCATCGAAAATCGCTTTCAGCGTGTACCGCTGTGTCGTGCAGGATCATGGAGCCGGCAGTGGCAGCCTCCGGACACTCTGGTCCCGCAGGACGACAGTGTCGACTGTGCCAAGGTCTCCGGTATGGCGCGGGGACCGCCGGCCGTCGGCACGCCCGGCGGTCCCCGCGGAGTTCGTCCAGCGGGTTACTTGGCCTGACCGATCGGCTTCGCCGGCACCGTCGGGGTCCCCGGCTCGAGTGGCTGAGCAGGCTGGCACTCCAACCGGTTCGCCGGGACGCTGGGGGCGCCGACCGGTGCCGGCGTGGACGGCTGCTCCTGGATCGGGAGCGCCGGCACGAAGGGCACGCCGGGGTCCAACGGCTTGGCGGGCTGGCACTGGATCGGCGTGGCCGGGTTGCCGCCGTCAGCCGGTGTCACCACGGTGCCGGCGAATGCCGAACCGCCGGTGCCGAGCATGATGGCCAGGCCCGCGACAGCGACGATGCCACGTCGCAAGAATGAAGACATCGGAGATTCCCTTCGGTTTGGGTGCGACGACGTCCGGCGGAGTATTCCTCCAGGACGATCGCGGCGACGGGCCGCGACGTGTTCCAGTAAGCCAAACCGGTGTTATGACCGACATCTGGTGATCACCATATGGTGACCATAGATTCCTGAGTGGGCAATGCTGGTGCGCGAATACGGGCTGCGCACGCGGCCGGCTCGGATTAGGAGGGCGGAAGGTGCGGGTACTGGTCGTGGAGGATGAAGTGTTCCTCGCCGAAGCGTTGCAGTCCGGGCTTCGCAGGGAAGGCATGGCCGTCGACATCGCCCACGACGGCTCCACCGCGCTGGAAAATGTGGCGGTCAACGAATACGACGTGCTGGTGCTGGACCGCGATCTTCCCGGTGTGCACGGGGACGAGGTCTGCCGTCGAACCGCTTCCACCCGGCCGGAGTGCCGGATCCTCATGCTGACCGCGGCGGGCCGATCGGCCGACAAGGTCGATGGACTGCGTATCGGCGCCGACGACTATCTTGTCAAACCGTTCGACTTCCCCGAACTCGTCGCCCGGCTGCACGCCTTGCGGAGACGCGCCACCACGGCGCATCCGCCGGTGCTGACCTATGCAGACCTCTGGCTTGACCCCGCGCGTCGCGACGCTCGCCGGGCCGACCGCTCCCTGCGCCTGACCCGCAAGGAGTTCGCTGTCCTGGAACTGCTCATGCGGGCGGACGGGGCGGTGCTGAGCGCCGAACACTTGCTGGAGAAGGCTTGGGACGCCCACGCCGATCCCTTCACCAACGCCGTACGCATCACCGTCTCCACGCTGCGGCGCAAACTCGGTGATCCGCCGATCCTGCACACCGCCACCGGAGTCGGCTATTACCTCGACGTCACCCCATGAGCGTCCACGCCACGCTCCGCCGCAGCAGGCTGTCCATCCGGCTGCGGCTCACTCTGCTCTACGGCGGCCTGGTGTTGGCCTGCGGCGTCGCGTTGCTGGCCACTGTGTACTTCCTGATGCGGTACATCCCGAACTACGCTCCAACGCGGCACCTCACCGGGGAGGGCATCGCGGCGGTCCCGGCCACAGCGGCTCCTCCCGGTGCCATCATCGGCAAGGAGGACGTCCTGGGAACGCTGGTGCGCGTGTCCGGAGCGGCGTTGATCGGGCTCGCGCTGGTCGCGGTCCTGCTCGGCTGGATCATCGCCGGGCGTATGCTTGCCCCTGTCCACCGCATCACCCGCACCGCGCGGACGGTCGCCGGGCACACCCTCGATGAACGAATCCGTCTCGACGGCGCCCAGGACGAGTTCACCGAACTCGCCGACACGATCGACATGATGCTGGACCGGCTACACACGAGTTTCCAAGCCCAGCAACGTTTCGCCGCCAACGCTTCCCATGAGTTGCGCACCCCGCTGACGACCATGCGCACCATGTTGCAGGTCGCCGCCGCTCATCCGCACGACCACGACCTTGCCACCCTTGCCCCCAAACTGCTGGCCACCAACGAACGCAGCATCGCGACGGTGGAGTCCTTGCTCGCCCTCTCCAGGGCAGACCACGGTATGACCGAGACGTCACCGGTCGACCTCGCACTGCTCGCCGAGCACGCCTTGGACGAGGTCCGGGAAGAAGCCGCCACGAACCGGGTCGAGGTGTGTGGCGAGACACAGCCGGTCCAGGTGGACGGTGACAAGGACCTGCTCCACCACCTGCTGATCAACCTGCTGCACAACGCCGTCCGGCACAACCACCCCGGCGGCGCTGTCCGGGTGACCGTCGTGCCGCGAGGGGACACCGCGGAGATCACCGTCGCCAACACCGGCGAGGTCATAACCGCGGAGGACGCTGACCGACTGTTCGAGCCGTTTTACCGCCGGCGCACCCGTACCCGCGCGAATGGACAGGGCCTCGGCCTCACCCTCGTCCGCGCCATCGCGCACGCCCACTACGGGAGTGCCACCGCAACGCCCCGTCCCGGCGGCGGACTCATACTGACCGTCGTCCTTCCAGTCCGCGTGCACCTCCTGTCCACTGTGGACAAGAAGAATGTCCATGAACTGAACGAATGAGAACCGCCCGCCTCCAGGTACTGACCACAAATCAGACGGCCGCTAAACCCGTGGTGGGC
The DNA here is from genome assembly GCF_014648475.1 of Lentzea flava. Classification (GTDB taxonomy): domain Bacteria; phylum Actinomycetota; class Actinomycetes; order Mycobacteriales; family Pseudonocardiaceae; genus Lentzea; species Lentzea flava. The sequence continues at coordinate 12,158 of NZ_BMRE01000061.1, forward strand.
TCACAACCAGACACTGCTGCGCAGAACCGCCCCAGGGAAGCGGTGGATCGCAGAGGGCGGGACTCCTGCGTGCGCCCAGTCGCGGCAAGCTCGACGAGCGGTGGTCTCCGCCGCAGTTCTCGCGGCACCTCACCTGCCCGGCCACATGTCCGCCGACGGCCCAGCAATCAGTTCGTACGTTGAGCGCCCCGGTGCCCGGATTCCACCGGTGCCTACTCGGCTAGCTGTACTGCCCAGCAAGGTTGCGAACGGTCCGACACGTGATCGGATGATCTTGGAATGAGGGAGGGCCTCCGGGTTCGGTGTGGATTGCGACATCTGCACCGGCTAGCCAGGAGGCCCTCGATTACTCACGCTAACGCACCGCTGTCCGAGCTGGGCCGGCTGCGCCTGGCCCGCTGTGTCGTCGACGACGGCTGGCCGCTGCGGCGCGCCGCGGAACGGTTCCAGGTCTCGGTCAGCACCGCGAAACCCTGGGCGGACCGCTACCGCGAGCACGGCGTCGCGGGCATGACCGACCGGTCCTCACGTCCGTTGTCCAGCCCGCGCCGGACCCCGACCCGGACCAGGCGGCGGATCATCAAGATCCGCCTGGCGCGGCGATGGGGACCGGCACGCATCGCCTACCTGCTGGTGCCGGTGCCCTCGACCGTGCACCGGATCCTGGTCCGCTACGGCCTGGCCCGGCTATCCCACGTGGACCGCGCGACCGGGCAGCCGGTGCGCCGCTACGAGCGCGCCGCACCGGGCGAGCTCGTGCACGTCGACATCAAGAAGCTGGGCAACATTCCCGACGGCGGTGGCCACAAGGTCCACGGCAGGCAAGCAGGCCTGCGCAACAGTTCCGCACATCGCGCCCCGAGCCGGCCACGCAAGAAAGGCGGTCGCGCGAATCTCGGCCACAGCTACCTGCACAACGCCGTGGACGACCACTCCCGCCTGGCCTACACCGAGATCCTGCCGGACGAGACCAAGGAATCCGCCGCCGCGTTCTGGCAACGAGCACAGACCTTCTTCCACACCAACGGAATCACCGTCGAGCGGGTGCTCACCGACAACGGGTCGTGCTACCGATCCCGGCTCTGGCGCGACACCCTGGCCGACGCGGGCATCGTCCACAAACGCACCCGCCCCTACCGGCCCCAGACCAACGGCAAAGTGGAGCGGTTCAACCGCACCCTGCTCGACGAGTGGGCCTACGCCCGCCCCTACCGCACCGAGACCGAACGCCGCGAGGCGTTCCGCCGATGGCTCCACACCTAACAATCACCACCGCGGTCACACCGCACTCAAAGGCCAGCCACCCGCCAGCCGCGTTCCGAACCCCTCAGATCAGTACAGTGTTCTAAAACTGACTGAGGTTGTTGACGGTCTGGGTTTCCAGTGACCAGGAGACCTGGCCGTCCTGCGCCACGCCGAGGAGGTCAGCGGCAACGTTGCCGCGGCCTGCCGCTACTACGGCATCAGCCGCAATGTGTTCTACCGGTGGAAGCGCCGTTCGAGGACGAGGGATTAGAGGGTCTCAAAGACCGCCCCAGCGCCCCGCACCACAGTCCGGCGACGACCCACCCGGAGGTGGTATGGCGCATTCTCAAGCGGCTGAGCCTCAACCGGCTACCCACATCCGAGCGCTACAAGAGCCGCCAGAAACGCTGGAAGCGCTACGAGAAGCAGCATCCAGGCCACCACGTGCAGATCGACGTCAAGTTCATCGAACCGATCACCACCGCCGCGGGCCCACGCAAGCACGACTACCAGTACACCGCGATCGATGACTGCACCCGGCTGCGGATCCTGCGGATCTACCCGCGATCAGACCAGACCGCGATCCAGTTCCTGGACTACGTGCTGTCGCGGCTGCCGTTCCAGATCGAGAAGATCCAGACCGCCAACGGGGCGGAGTTCCAGACCCAGTTCCACTGCCGCGTCCTGGACCAGGGTATCGGGCACATCTACATCCGCCCCGCCACACCGCGGCTCAACGGCAAGGTCGAGCGCAGCCACCGCATCGACGCCGAGGAGTTCTACCGCCGGCTCGACGGCGTGGTGATCGACGACGCCGGAGTCTTCAACGACAAACTCAAAGAGTGGGAGGACTACTACAACTACCACCGGCCCCACGGCGGCCAGACACCCTATGAGAGGCCGCTGCAGAAGACCCAAGTCCAGCCTGTCACCAGCCAGCGTCAGTTGGACAACGGTCGCTGGAAACGAAGGATTACATCACCGGATGTCGCACAATTTACGCTAAAGCCTGACAGGAGGGCTGTATCAGCGTCTCCTGCGACCTAGCGGTGTCCGGCTGATCAGCGAGCCTGCCGCCGATACCGCAGCCGTGTCAGCGTTTTCCAGGTGTTCGGCGGTAAGACGGCCATCCTTACGCCAAGCGCTTCTCACCCAACAACAGGGAACGACATGCCAATGTTGAACACCGAACCGTCCAACCTGCTGTCCGCGTTCCGTATCCTGCGGCTAATCGGAACTTGCGTTCCAGAATCGTCGAGGATGAGATCCGTTCATCGATCGCCAGCCCACTGCGGTCACGTTGCTGGGGGATTCCGGCAGTCCCGCGGCGACATCACCGCGGGACGTTCCGGAATCAGCAGCGGGCGGGAACCGCAACCCAGTTGGCGCTGGAGCTGCCATAGGTCCCCACAAAGCCGCCAATCGCTCCGCAGAAGGTGGCTCCCCGAAGCCAGACCTTGTGGGGGAAGAAGCCGTAGATGTTGATCGGCTCGTTGACCCGGCCATAGCCGATCCAGGTGGATTGGCAAGACCCCGGCGAGACGATCCACGTAGAAAAACCGCCGCGGTTGGGGAATTCCACTTGGGTTGCGTAGTTCCCGTACGAGCAGACGTCGATCATGCCCGCGCTTGCCGCCGACGCCGGAGCCGCGCCGATCAACGCGGCGGCCGCCGCCACGGCGACGGCAACGCTCGCGCGCTTGACGACGTTCGCAGAGTGCTTCATGGTGCATCCGTTTCGTTGTCGTTGTTTCCAGGCCAAGATGACAGCTCTCGGAAATGACGCTGTGAGGCTAGCTGGCCCGATAGCCGGCGGCAAGGATTGACGCGCTAATGAAGTACACCTTGCCCGAATGACCACATTTCATTCCCCAAGAGGGCAGGCGTCTAAGTTGGCTGACACACGCGCCCGACCGTGACATGCCTGGGCAACACTTGCAAAAGGCGCAGCAACTCGTCCTGGCCGAGCACGGTACCGGTCGGGTTGTTGGGATTCCAGACGATCAGAAGGCGGCCCGCTCCGTCACGATGGCCGCCATCGCGTCGATGTTGTGGCGGTGACTGGCCAACCTCACGTACACCGGAGTTGCGCCCGCGTTCTCCTTCATTGCGGGGTAGGCCTCGAACGGCGGCCAAGCAAACACCACCTCGTCGCCGTGCCCTGCCAGCACACATGCAACACCAGGCCCGGATTCCTTGAGCATTCCACGAAGCCGGACGGCGTGGCTTGATCGCTCGGGTCGATGTTCACGAATTTTGACGTCGGGGTTTCCTGCGGTGGGAGCATGGTTGCTTCGCTGTGCCGAGAAGCCGCTCGTGCCGTCGAGGTCGAGGGTGGAGCTGTACGCCGCGATCCGCCGGGACTCTCGTGCCGGGGTGTCGGGGCGTGAGATCGAGCGCCGGTACAAGGTGGGCTGGCGGACGGTGAAGCAGGCGTTGTCCTCGGCGTGGCCGGAGGAACGCAAGATCCATCCGCCGCGTGGTTCGAAGGTGGATCCGTTCAAGCCGGCGATCGACGTGATGCTGCGGGAGGATCTGCGGGCGCCGCGCGAGCAGCGGCACACGGTGAAGCGGATCTTCGACCGTTTGATCGACGAGCACGGTATGACCGACGTGTCCTACGGTACGTGCGTATGTCGCGGAGCGGAAACCGCAGATCAGTGCGGGCACGGGCCGAGTGTTGGAGGGACGTGTTCGTGCCGCAGACGCATCGTCCGCGGATGGAGGCCGAGGTCGACTTCGGCGAGGTGACGGTGCCGTTGCGCGGTGAGCAGGTGGTGTTCTTCTTGTTCTGCCTGCGGATGTCGTTCTCCGCCAGGGCGGTGCACCGGGTGTTCGCCTCGGGTGGTCAGGAGGCCTTCTTCGAGGGACACGAGCACGCGACGGCGCTGGAACCGGCGCGAGCGGCGGGCGGTTTCAGGCCGGTTCACGACGCCTGGTGGTCGGCGGCCCGCAGGGCACACGGCGACCGTCATGGCACTCGCGCGCTGATCGAGGTGTTGTTGCTGTACAGGCATCTCAGCCAGGACCATGTCGTTGCTGGACTCGCTGCGGCACCGCAGGCCGGCGCGGTCACTGCGGAAGCGGTCGCGCTGGAGGCCCGCAGGTCCGCGGAGACCGACCATCCCGAACCCCCTGCCGCTCCTGGCGATTCCGCGCGGCTGGCCAGGGTCGCGTCGCTGACGGAACGGAGACTGACCCGTCTTGCGGCGGACAGCAGGCCGCTGCCCGATGTTGCCGTCTACGACGATCTTCTTCCCAGCCGCCGTCGCCCAAGGCGAAGGAGGGGTCGGACCGTGACCACGAAACGTCATCGGGGCCTGACCGACCGAACCGCCGCTGACGCTGCCATCGACCAGGCGAAGATGCGGGTCGAGCGCTACCGCTTCCGTGGAGCGCAGATCAGCACACCCTACAACGTCGACGAGGTCCACCCCGACGGAGCTCGCTTCCGCCGGACCAGCCACGACGACATGGCCTTCGCCGACAGGTCAGCGAACACCTCGCCTGACCCGTCGCGGATCACGTGGACAGCCGGATGCTCAGCCAACGGGCACGTCCGGTTCGGCGGGCGGAGACGGAAACCCGACACCCGAAAGGGTGCACGGCGTCCGTCTCCGACCCAACCCATGGAACTCGACCGCCACGGCGCCGGACTGCTGTTCCAAGTCCCGATCGAGCGGGAGGAGAAGGCCTCGGTCGCGACCACGTCCACCGAGTCGTTCGCCGGCTGAACCAAGACCTTCACCGACCCCAGCCTCTGCGCCGCCATCGTCGACCGGCTCACCTTCAGCGGCAACATCATCGACACCGGCACCGACTCCTGCCGCCTAGCCCAGACCCGCGCCCGCACCCGACGACACCGGCAAGTGACGCCAACATTCACGAACAACGACCATGGTTCCGCGCGCCGACCGACGTCAGGATCCGCGGGCAACCGACGTCAGCTTTCACAGCCGAAACCAACGAACCACTCCCCGAGAGCCGGAACTGGATTCCCAGTCCAGCTTCCGGGAGCAGTTCACCACGCCGGACGGATGGAGGTTCCCTTCATGAAGATCAACGCTCGCGGAGATGCCAAGGGTGAACCGGCCGACTCACCCGACTGAAGCCAGCCCTTCTTCCAAGGACATCGACGGCAGCTCCGCACGGGCAACCAGGTTCAGGTCGGCGGATGTCAGCGTGCGGGAGGCCGCCGTGGTCGCGAGCTGTTGCGCCAGCCGGTGCGCGTCGTACGCCGTGCGCCTGCCGCTGCCCGACAACAGGTCGCGCAACGCGTGCGCCAGGTCCTCAGGCACCTTGTGACCACAGCGCGCCAGATAACGCACCGCGATCGTGGTCAGCTGGTCGACGTCGTACTCGCCGAAGTCCCACCGCTGCGCGAAACACTCGCCCAGCGAAACGAACTCGGACAGACCAGCCAGTGAAGCGGGCTCCCCGCTCAGGAGCACGACCGGCCCGGCGGGATGACGGCGGATGCAGTCGGCGACCGTCTCGACGACCTCGGCCCGGCGTTCCACCAGGTCGGACGTCCACTCGCCGTCCGCGGTCAGCAGCAGCACGCCACCGGCCGCCTCCTCGAACGCCGTCGCGACGAGGCTCACCGCCTGCCCTGGCCAGCGCGGGCAGAGGTCACCGCCCAGCGACAGCGAGACCACGTGGCCGCTGCTGATCAGCCTGAGCTCGGTCAGGCTCTGCGCGTAGAGCGCCGCGACCGCACGACGTCCGGTCCCCCGTCCGCCGCACAGCACTGCGTTCGCGCGCCGCCCAAGTCCCTTGTTGCGCGCCTTGAGCTCGCAGAGCTGAACCAGTGTCTGACCCGCTGCCTGGCGTACGTCGTCGAGACCGGTCAGCGCCTCGAGCCGCTGCCAGCCGAGCGTGTTGCTCACCGCGGCGACCGGGTCCGTGGTCGCGTTCGGCGGCTCGGAGCGCAGTGTGCCCTCGCCGAGCGCTGTCAACTCGCTTGCCAGGTCCTGTGCGGTGAGCCTGCTCAGTTCGGTGTCCTTGGCCGGCGGTTGCGCCGCCAGGCGGGATGCCTGGTTGCTCACCATCGCCTCGAACAGCTTGCGTGCCACGCGGCCGTTGCCGAACGTCGCGTTCTTCGGCACGCGCTCGAAGTAGTCGGTCAGCGCCTCCACCGCGTCGTCGGTGAGCTCGTAGTAGTGCTTGCCGCAGAGGTTGGCCGTGATGGTGACCAGTTCGTCGACGCTGTAGTTGGGGAACTCGATGGTCCTGGAGAAGCGCGACGCCAGGCCGGGGTTCGAAGCGAGGAACTGCTCCATCAGCTCCGAGTACCCCGCCACGATCACCACGATCTCGTCGCGATGGTCTTCCATCATCTTCATCAGAGTGTCAATGGCCTCCTGACCGAAGTCCGGGCCACTTCCGCCGGACTGGCTGGACAAGGTGTAGGCCTCGTCGATGAAGAGAACGCCACCCATCGCCTTGTTGACCACTTCGGCGGTCTTGATCGCCGTCGCGCCGATGTACTGGGCGACCAGGTCGGCCCGAGCGACCTCGACCATGTGTCCGCGCGACAGGATGCCCAGTTCCGCGAGCACGGATCCGTAGAGCCGGGCGACGGTCGTCTTCCCGGTACCGGGAGGCCCCGCGAACACCAGGTGACGGCTCATCGGCGGCATCGGCAGCCCCATGTTCTGCCGACGCTGGGACATCTTGATCAGGTTGATGAGACTGAGCACCTCGTGCTTGACGCCGTCCAGGCCGATCAGGCCGTCGAGCTCGGCGAGCGGGCCTTCGAGTACACCGCCCATCACGCCGCCGATCGACTGCGGCTGCTGGTCGTCTCCGGACCGGTCGGAGTGCTCGATGTGGACGGACGGCGCGGACCGGACGGCGGTCTCCGCCGAGCGTGCGGAACGCTCCTCACCGGTGATGACGCCGGTGACGGACAACCGCTCGTGGTCGACGGCACGCCGCACCGGGCTGCCGCCGCTGCCGGTGATCGTGCAGTCGCTGACGGACACGGACTCCTCGGTGTCCAGCAGAACACCGTCTCCCGCGCTGCCCGTGATCTCACAGCCGTGCACCTCGCCGCGGGATCCGCTGATCAGGTGCAGGCCGTGCCGCCGGGCAGAGCGGACCCGGCACCTGCTCACGTTCAGCACGCCGCCCGCACCGGCGCTGATGCCGTCCTCGGAAGCACCGACGATCTCACTGTCCTGAATGGACAGAGTCCCGTCGTCGACGCGCAGGCCGCCTCCGCGCACCAATGCAGAGGCGAACTGACCACGCGACCCTCCTGTCACGGTGACCACGTGCGCGGCCGTTCCAGTGAGGCGCAGATCGGTCACGTCAGCGCGCGAGTCCTCCCCGAGCGACAGGCCTGTGGAGTCACCGGCCTCGATCTGCGCATCCACCAGAGTCAGCCGCGACCTGTCCTTCACACCGATGGCAGGGCCGGACGCCGGCACGACCCGCACGCCTCTCAGCTCCACCACCGACTCCGCGTCGATCAGTACCGCACCCTGTGCCGTGGTTTCGACGGCGAGCCCGCTGAAGACGGGCCGTGAGGCCGCGTCCACGACCACTCCGACCGGACTGTCACCGATGCGGCAGTCCTCGAAGCGGGGTGCCGACCCACCGGTGACGTAGACGGCGTTCTGCCCCACCGACGTGAACCGGCAGCCACGCAGAACGGGCGACGCGCCGCCCGCGATGTGCGCGGACTGCATGCCCGCCCCGGTGAACTCGGAGTCCGAGACCAGCACCTCACCGGAGCTGCGCACGTAGAGGTCGAGGCTCACGCTCTGGCTGATCACGACGTCGCGGATGTCGGCGTTCGCCTCCTGCTCGACGACCAGCGCGGGCTTCGCGGCCTCGACGATCTCGCAGTGCTCCACGACGACCCGCGCGCTGCCGTTGACGCAGATGCCGTTGCCGCCCGCTTTGCGCACGACAACCCGGCGAAGTACCAGCGTGCTGTTCTCCGTCGCCACCACTCCCGATGACGCGGAGCCGACCACCTCGGTGTTCTCCACCATGCTCGGCAGGTTCGACGTGACCACGATGCCCGCGCCACCGGTGCTGGTCACCCGGCAGCCGCGCAGCACCACACAACCCCTGCCGCGCGCGAGCACCGCCCATGACGTCGCAGAGACCTGGCAGTCGTCCAGCGCGACCTCGCCGGCACGGATGTCCAGCGCCGGCTGTTCGGCGTCGGCAGAGCGGAGCACCAGACCGGAGAACTGGGCGGCCTCCGCAGCCACGACGGCGACGCTGCCCGTGCGCGCGACCACCTCGACCGTGCCTGGTCCGTCCTCGGCGGTGATCGTGACCATCCGGTCCACCACGAGGTTCTCCTCGTAGCGCCCGGACAACACGCTGATCGTGGCTCCGTCGCGCGCCTCACGCAGCGCGGCACTGATCGTGGGGTACGAACCCGGCCTGTCGGCGGCCACCACCAGAAGCTGTCGGTTCATCGAGACTCCTCTTGCCTGGTGCGAACCAGACCCGGCAGCTGGCCGAAGCGGTCGACGGCGGATTCGGGCACCCGCGCCTCCAGCTTCCCGGACTCCCAGGTCTGCAAGCTCCGGCGCAGCGAGTTGACCGCCAGCTCGTCGAGCGACGCCCGATTCGTGTCGACTTTGCCGGTCGAGTCGATCTCGCCGGCCGCGAGCTCACGCAGCAGCACGTACCCACGCCCGCCGTCGACGGGCTCCCTCAGGTCCAGCACCTTGAAGCTGGTTCCCGGGACGAACAGCACGCGGTCATCGACCGGCCCCTGTTCGGGTTCGAGCAGCTTGGTGCGACGCGCCGTCATCGACCACACGAGCACGTCGACTTCGTGGCGGGCCCTCTGCCGGGAGCACGGCGCGACCAGTGCGTTGACGAAGCCCCATTCCGTGAGGAGCTTGCGGTTGCGGTAGAGCTCCCACTCCTGTCCGGTCATCGAGGTGGAGAACACCGTCGCGCCGCGGTGCGACGGCAACCTGCTGAGTCCGGAGACCACGCAGCGAGCGAACGGCACATGTGGTCCGACTGTCCCCTTCCGCAGCTGAAGATCTAGCCCGTCACCGGACGAGGACAGGTAGAGCCGGATCGCCACCGCGTCGCTCAGCACGGCGCCGGAGCGCTCCAACGCGCCCTGGAAGCCGGGGTGTTCGGACAGCACACGACTCACGGAGTTCGCCACAGCCGCGTACTCCCGGCTGAGCGCGCGGCGCAGCCAGGCGCGTTCCTCGTCCAGCCCGCGCTTGGGAACGAGCCCGGCGGCAGCGGGCTGCGGAGTCGGCTGCACGAGTGTGACGAACCTCGTGTGCGTCGGCTCGGCGCCAGGTTCCGCCAACGCGGTGGCCGTCTCCTGGCCCACGGGCTCGGCGACAGGTACCTCGTCCGCCGATGACGTCGGCACCGACGACACAGACACCGATGGCGCGGAAACCGGTGAGCCGGGCACGGGTGACGCGGGCACGGGTGACGATGGCGCGTCCGCCGAGATCAATGCAGGTGCTGTGACGGGCAGGTCGACGACGGCGACATCGGCAGGGGGAAGTTCAAGCGATGGCCCAGCCGTGGAGCCGGCGCGCTGCGGTGAGGGCTCGGCCACGAGTCCGATGGGCGAGGACGGGGCGTCGGCGTCCAACGACGACAACGCCGGCGCGGGAGGCGAAGAGCTCATCGGGTTGCCCGTCTCGATCTGCGGCCGGTCGAACCGGACGGTCGCCTCGTTCGGCGCCGCAGGAACCTCGACCGGCGGCGACGAACTCATGTCCACTTCGGACAATGCGGATTCCGCCCGCGGAGCCGAGAACGTGACCACGGACGACACGTCGATCGTGCTCATCGCCTTGCCGGGAACCTCGATCCGGTTCCGCACGACGGACTCGGCAGGAGCCAGCGCGGTGACGTGGCGGGTCCACGACGGCAGCCTGCCGATCACGTCCTCCGCGAGCACCCTCAACCGAGCCGCCATCTCCTCGGTGTCGTGCTCGAACACCACCAGGTGCCGGCCACCGTCCGGCTCGACCGAGCGGATCGCCGCCGCATGGGGCGCCTCCTGCTGGCCGCGCAACCACAGACCTGCCTGCACGACCTCCAGCACCACGTCCTGTGTGTACTGGTACACAGCGGGTGCGATCTCGTCGACACCGACAACCGGCGGACGGTGCTTGACCAGCGCCGGAGGCCCGACCGGCGCACCGGCTTCGGACGGCGAGTAGATCACCTCCTCCGCGAACGCCTGCCAGCCGGGCTCGCCGTTGGCCTGCAGGGCGTGCACGGTGGGCTCGGTACGCGACCCGAGAGGGATGCCCGTGTAACAGGTGACCGGATGTTCCAGCGCGTCGGCGAGGACCTGGCCGTAGGGCACGTTGCCTGGCAACGTCATCGGGCCGAACTTCATCAGGCGCAGCGTCGGGCGCGCCTCCGGGGGGATCCAGCTGAAGAACCTGGTGATGTCGTAGAGGGTGATGGGTGGTGCGCCGGGGCATCCCAGCACGATGGTGCACACTTCGGGCTGGCACGGCAACGTGTTGATCAACCGGTTGCGTTGGTCGCGCAGCACGCTTTCCGGTCCACGTGGGCGCAACCACACACCTCCCGGCAGCGGCTCGGCGACACCGCTCGCGCTGGTGGGCATGACCTCGACGAACGAGGACGACACGTTCTCCCAAACAGGCCGCGGAAAACGCTTCCCGTCCAGTCGCGGCTGCTTGCCCGGCTGGAAACGCACCCACCCGGTACCCCACCCGGCGTCGACGAACAGCGAGCCGCCGACACCCGGCATCACCTGGCCGTCAGGAGCGATCACAGTGCGGCCGAGCCGTTCGGAGAGCCACTGCCCGGCGAGCACGGTCATCTCGCGGGAGCGGCCGCCGAGCACGAGCCGCACGCCACGCCGCTTCCGTGGCAACAGCTTCGCTGTCGACTCCCACACGGAGAACGAACTCGCCGAGGGGAGATCGACCACCACGAGCTCATGGTCGGGATCCGGCGCCAGACTCAACGCCAGGTCGCGGATCTCCTCGCGCAGGACGCTGCGCGGGTGCACCACGAGCGCGTTGCCGATCATGTGGCCGATCATTTCCCGGTCACCACCGCGACGCTCACGATGGTTGTTGGTCAACAGGTTCATTTCAGCCACGTCCCTTCTCGGACATGCCGGCCGCTGCCCGGCTCAGCAACGGACCACTCGGAATCCGCGCCAGCACTCCAGCCGAGATCGGCACGGGTGCGACGCCGCCGAACCCGAGTGCCTTGACGGCTTCGTCGTCGGCCAGTCGATACTTGCGCCCCTGATCGGTGATGAGGTACCGGTCGGGCTTGGCCCCCGCGGTCGTCGGTGCGGGCACCGACGCCGCGAGCACTCCGGTGGAGGGCTTGAGATATGGGCCGATCTGATCGTTCATGCCGATCCATGCGTACGGGCGCTCAACCGTGACGACCTGACTCACGATGTTCACCCCCTGCGGTTCCTGCCGCAGGCAGAAGGCGCGCTCGCCAGCAGGCACGGGCTTCGCCGTCAGAAGGTCCGGGATGCGTTTGGTGAGCGAGTCGTCAGACGAGCGCGGGGAGGCGGCGATGACCGCCGCGCTGATCTCAACGACCGGACTGCCGCTCCGGGCCTGCAGCAACGCCGCCTCGGTGGCCGACAACGGCGCCAGGCCATCCGCGCGAAGCACCGAGAAGGTCTCCTTGCCGTTGCCCGCCACCTGCCGGAACACCGTCCCGACCGGACGGTCGGTGTCGCCGATCCGCACGTTCCTCCTGCCCTCGTCCGCGATGGTGGCGGCGCCCACCTCCGGACCGTCCGGCAGTGCGGCGAGCCACTCCAGCGGCGCGACCGGGGGCGCTCCGGTGCCGAGACCGAGCGCGACGGCCACGAACGCGGCGGTGAGCCTCAGTTTCTGACCGGCCAAGACGACGTACTGCTGTCCGTCGGGCGCGGCCACCCACAGATACTCCTGCTCGCCGATCGGCGTCGAGGGTGCGTCGGGGTTGAGGTTCATGCTCATCGGGCCAGCACCCGGCACGTCGGTACCGCCAGTACGCGGCAGGCAGAGCAACCAGCGCGCGCCGGTCAGCGATCCGCGCGCCGGCACCGGATCCGGTGCGTCGGCGATACCGATGGGCTGGCCGCGTTCCAGGTCGCGCAAGGAGGCCCGCGAGACGGACTCGACTTTCGCGTCCACACCCTGCACCAGCAGAGCCGAGGCGTGGTTGAGCACCGGGAAGAGCACTCCGTGCTGGTAGACGAAGCGCGCGCCGCTCTCCTTCTCCACTAGGATGACGTTCGGCTTCTTCCACACGGTGCTGCCACCAGGGGTGATCAGGCCGTAGACCCAGCACGCCACGCCGATCAGCAGTGCGAGCACCACGCCGAACACCAGTCCGAGCAGAGCACGCCGTGCGGGCGGCTCGCTGTAGTTGGTGTCACCGAGCATCAACGCCGCGCTCATCCGGCCGACGAGCGCCTGGTAGGCGTGGACGTGGTCTCTCTTCGTCTGCACCTGACCTCACCCCGCCAGTCCGCGTGCCCATGCGAAGACGCCCAGCGAATGCAGCACGAAGGGCACCACGGCGAGGCTGACCAGGTTCTCCGTCACATCACTGAGGTGCGGCCAGATCGGCAGCAGCCTGCGGTACGTGGGGCGCAACGCGGCCAGTACCAGCAACAACGCCGCACCGAGCAGGACCAGCACGCCCGTTGCCCGGTAGAGGTCGTCCAGCTCGCGGATCAGGGCGAGCGCGGCCAGCAGCGATCCCCACGTGCCGGCCAACGCGAGTGACGTGCGCTGGGCGATGTTGAGGAACTCCCGCGAGCGCAACAGGATCAGCGCAGCGAACAGGCCACCGAGCGTGAAGTCGAGCCAGCCCGGCTCGACCATGAGATACACGAACCCTGCGGACGCGACGAACGACGCGCCGATGGTGAGCATGCTCAAGTAGCGGTCGGCGTGTCCGGTCTGCTCGGCCAGTTGAGCCGCGGGCATCGGTTCGATGTCGATCGTCATCTCGTCGGCCGTGCGCGGAAGCTGAGGCCCGCGCAGGCGGGCGGCTCGCGTCGCGAGCTTGGGGGCGAACAACAACAGGACGTAGAACGCCGACATCAGCACCGCGGCGGTCTGCTGGCGGGCCAGGTCCACCCCGAGGTGCAACCACTCCGTCAGGAGGAGCGCGATCCCCATGACCGCCGTGACACCGAACGGCACGATGGGCAGTGCGCGTGCGAAGAGCCGTTGCACCCCGAGCAAAATCGCCGATGTCGCACCCAGCGCGATACCACCGACCAGCACCCCGGCCGGTTCGAGGTCGAGCGCGCCGGCCACACCCGAGTACCCGATGAGACCGCTCAGCCCTGCGTACCCGCACCCCGCCGTTCCGGCGATTCCCGAGAGAACCTTGTCCTGCAACGAGCGGGAGATCAGCACGGACACGACGCACAGGACCAGCGCCAGCACGCCCGCCGTGACGGTGGCGGCCACCTTGCTCGAGTTCTCGAAGAACGACACCGCGATCGCGGCGAGCACGAACCCGGCGAGGCCGAGGAACAAGATGCGGTTGACCGCGTCGTTCCACCTGTTGTTCTGCCGGTTGACCGCAGTGGCCATGCCATCGGCCACGTCATCGAAGGCGAGTTCCGGCAACGGGTCCTCGGCGCGACGGAGGTGCAGCTGCTCTCCGTCGAGCCAGTCGAGCGTCTCGGGTGTGCCGTCCGGGTCGAACGGTGGCTCGCCGAGTCGCTGAAGCACCCACGACCTGTACTCTTCGTCCTCCTGACGATCCTGGTCACGCACTACGTGCCGCACCAGGGTCGGCAGCAGGGCCGCGACCGTGGTGGAGTTCGGCACGGCGAGATCCGCGCGGCCACTGGGGCCGAGCACAGTGATGCGGCAGAGTTCCGGGGCCGTCACACTTCCTCGATCCTGGAGGACGCGCCGACCGTCATCGGAGCGTCGTTGTGCGGACTTTCCACCGGAACGAGTCCGGTTTGGACCAGCTTCACACCGCGGCGGGTCACGAGCTGGGCGCGGCCGGGCGGCAGCGTGCGCGGAGGGGCTTCACCGAGGAACTTGCCCTCCTCCTTGGGATACGAGAACAAGAGGGCCGGTGAACCGAGCTCCCAGAGCCGCCGCATCACCGGATCCATCATGCCGCGCATGGCGTTCGCACTGCTGCGGGCGACGATGAGGTGGAATCCGATGTGGACCCCCTGAGCCAGCAGGGGAAGCAACGCGTCCAACGGCGATCCGATCGCCATACCCGTGGACAGGAGCTCGTAGTCGTCGACGACGACGAAAAGCTGCGGGCCCTCCCACCAGTCGCGGCGGCGCAGCTGCTCGGACGAGATGTCCGGGCCGGGCACGCGCTTGTGCAAGGACACGGCCGCTTTGGTGGCGAGGTCGGTCAACGCCTCGGCGCTGACCACGTGACCGATCCTGTACTCCTCCGGGACCATGCCGTCGAGGTCGCGGCGCGAATCGGCGATGAGGATCTTCGCCTCCCCCGGCCGGAAGCCGGTCACGATCGAACGGATCACGAGCCGCAGCGCGTTGGTCTTGCCGGTCTCGGCATCGCCCATCACGAAGAGGTGCGGAATAGCGTTGAAGTCGTGCCACACCGGGTGGAGCCGCTGCTCGTCGAGCCCGAGGCAGATCCGTGAACCACCGTCCTGAGGCTTGGGCAGGTCGACGACAGGCAGCCTGATCGGCAGCAGCCGGACACCCGGTGCGCTGCGGCCGGGCCAGAACGCCCGCACCTCCTCGACGATCGACTTGGTCGCGCTCGCGAGGTCCTCCGTGGCGGAGGACCCGTCCAGGCGCGGAAGTGCGGCGAGGAAGTGGAATCCGGAGGTGGTGAGACCGCGGCCGGGCTGGTTCGGCACGGTCGCGGCCTTGCGGCTCCCGACCTCCGACTCCATCGCGTCACCGAGCCGCAACTCGAACCTGGTGCCGAGCACGTCACGAAGCCACGGCCGAATCTCCGACCACCGGGTGGACGACACGACGAGGTGAATGCCGAACGACAGGCCACGAGCGGCGATCTCGGTCAGCTTCGTTTCCAGGTCGCCGAAGTCCTGGCGCAGCGTGAACCAGCCATCGATGATCAGGAACACCTCGCCGTGGGGATCCTCGACGTGTCCCGCGCTGCGCGCGGCGCGGTAGCCGGCCATGGACTCGAAGCCACGCTCCGCGAACAGCGCCTCACGCATCTCCATGACCTGGACGACTTCTTCGAGCGTGCGCACCACCCGATCGCGCTCCATCCGGGTCGCGACCGAACCGACGTGCGGGAGACCGCTGATCGACATGATGCCGCCACCGCCGAAGTCGAGGCCGTAAAACTGGACCTCCTCCGGGGTGTGCGTCAGTGCGAGACCCAGCACGAGCGTGCGCAGCAGCGTCGACTTGCCGCTCATCGGAGCCCCTACGACACCGATGTGGCCGTCCGCACCAGCGAGGTCGGCGACCAGCAGTTCACGTTTCTGCTCGTACGGCAGGTCGACCACTCCGACCGGCACTCGCAGACGCCCACGCACCGCCAGATCGTCGACACACATGCCGAGCTGCTGATGCGGTACGACGCTCGGCAGCAGCGAGTCGAGGCTCGGGGACTCCGCCAGCGGGGGCAGCCACACCTGTCGCGCGGCGGGTCCGGCGCCGGCCAGCCGATTGATCAGGACCTCAGCGAGGCTTGGTGCGTCCTCCTCTGTCTCGCCTGTGTTCTCCTCCGGCACCTCCTCCGCCTCCGCGGCCTCGGCCGCGCGGATCTCGTACATCCGGGGGCTCGGCTGGGTGTAGAAGGGCACGACCTCACCGGCGGTGGTGTCCTCGTCGGCTCTCGCACCGGCTTCGGGAGCGGTGGTGAGACAGGGGCCGGAGACGTAGGCGCCCTTGAACCGGACCAGCGTGCTGGTGTCGAACTTCAGATAACCGTTGCCCGGTCCGGAAGGCAGCTCGTACGCGTCCGCCACGCCGATGACGCTGCGGGACTCCATCGAGGAGAACGTTCGCAACGCGATGCGGTAGGACAGATGTCCCTCGACGCGGTGAATACGCCCCTCGTCAAGTCGCTGTGACGCCAGCAGCAGGTGCACACCGAGGCTGCGACCGAGCCTGCCGATGCTGACGAACAGCTCCATGAACTCGGGCTTGGCGCTCAGCAGCTCGGAGAACTCGTCGACGATCACCAGCAACGTCGGCAGGGGTGCCAGCTGGCCACCGGTGTTGCGTGCCTTCTCGTAGTCGAACAGCGAGGAGTAGCCGGCTTCGCGCAGGATCTCCTGACGCCGCGTCATCTCACCGGTGATCGAGTCCTGCATCCGGTCGACCAGCGGCAGCTCGTCGGCCAAGTTCGTGATCACCGCCGACGTGTGCGGCAACTTGTCCATTCCGATGAAGGTCGCGCCGCCCTTGAAGTCGACGAGAACGAAGTTGAGGATCTCCGACGAGTGGGTGGCCGCGAGGCTGCACACCAGTGTGCGAAGCAGCTCGCTCTTGCCGGAGCCCGTCGCGCCGATCAGCATGCCGTGCGGGCCCATACCGCCCTGGGCGGACTCCTTCAGGTCGATCTCGACGACCTCACCGTCCTCGGTGACACCGATCGGCACCTGGAGGCGGGACCGCTGTGCTGTCTTCTGCCGCCACTGGGCGTTGACGTCAAAGGTGTGGACGTCGCGGATGCCGAGCAACGTGGTCAGTTCGAAGTCGCTCTCGAACGGGCGGTCGGCGACGTCGACGGTGCCGCTCGTGCGTTTCGGCGCGATCAGCCGGGCGAGTGTGTCCGCCTGGGCAACGCTGAACGTGTCCTGCGTGGCGGTGCCGGTCTCGTCGCCGACCGGGTAGCTCACTTCGCCGTCTCGGCAGGTGAGCCGGAGCACCTTCACGCCACCGGCCAGCACGCCGGTGGCGTCGAGCAGCACCGTGTTGCGCAGACCGGATCCGTACAGCGGGGAGTACTCGGGAATCGTCGCGAGGTGGGCGACGACCACGATGAAGGGCTCGGCGACACCGGGCAGCACCGCTTTGTCGTGGTCGCCCCGATCGAGCACCTCCCGACCGAGCAGGTCGATCAGCTCGTCGTGGTCGCAGGTCAGCATGCGCAGCGGGCCCGCACCGTCCCGCAGCTCGGGATGTGCGGTGTGCGGCAACCACTTCACCCAGTCCCAGTCAGCCTGATTCTGCGGCGCCGTGAGCACGGCGATCCGCAGCTCGTCCGGCGCGTGGAACGTGACGAGCTGGCCGATCAGCGCGCGCAGGAGCCCGGCCGCGGCCTCCTGGTCGCCCGCGAACTCGACACTGGTGAAGCTGCGCAGGCCCACGGAGATCGGGATGCCGCTCACTGTCCGGTAGGTCTCGCTGAACCGGCGCAGCGAGATGGCCGACAGCGGTTCCAGATCCTCGATCGGCTTGGTCGAGGGCGGGAGGAAGTCCATCACCGCCTGCTGGGTGCCCAGCCCGATCCGGACACGGGCGAAGTCGTCGTGGCTGCCGCGTCGCTCCCACAGCCGTGGACCGGACGCGATCGACCACAGCCACGACGGGTCAGGGTTGTTCCACACCACGGCCGCGCGTTGCGCGTTGTTCGTCTCCCTCGCCCGGCGCCGCAACTGCCCGATGTAGCGAAGGTAGTCGCGGCGCTCCGCGTTGAGCTTGCGCTTGCGCTCGCCCGCGTTGCGGAACAGCTGGTTGATGGCCATCGCCATCATGCCGATCGCCATGGTGCCGGCCATGATGAACACGAACGGCGACGCGCCGGCCGAGCCCATCGACGAGAAGATGAGGATCATGGCGACCGGCCCGATCGCCATCGGCAGGAACATCAGCACGGAGCTGAAGTCGTGGACCGCCGGTTCCGGCATGACCGGCGGTTCCTGCAGTTCTTCCTCACCCTCCGGCAGCGCGGGCCCCTCGATGCGAGGCCCGCGCTTGACGGTGATGGTGCTCATTCGATCACTCCTGGTGACGCCTTCGGCATCGAGTCGCCACCCCAGGCCTTCTCGTCCTGCTTGAGCAGATCAGCCGACGTGCGCTCGTCCTGCTCCTCCTCGGACTCGTCGGTCTCCTCAGCCGGCTCGGTCTCCTCCGGTGCGTCCAGACCCGAGCTGGACAGCTCCGTCACTGGTGGCTGGAACCGCGGTACGAAGTCCGAGATGTCCACGGCCGCGACCGCCGACGCGCCGTCGGGCCGGACGACACCAGTCCTGCCAGCGGTGTGGCCCCAGCCGGTCGTCTCGCGAAGCGTGTAGTCCGGAGTCTCCGGCTCCTCGTCCCGGTCATCCTCCGACCGGGACGATGTGAGCAGCCAGGGAAGCCCTGCCGAGGCACCGGCGTCCCACGCGCTGAAGTCCTCGTTGCCGTCGTCAGGCGTCACCACGGCGACGCGGTCGTCCTCGGCCACCAGGGGAACCACGTCCGCCACGGCGCCGGGAAGGTTGCCACCGCTCGTGGCCGGCGCCTGCGCGCCGAGACCGGACGGCGCACCAGCCGCTCCCTCGCGCCGCTTCTCGCCCGGCCCGCTCGGAGCCGGGTGGACCACCGGGATGGAGGGCACCGGCTGCGCGCCGGTGGCCTGGACCCGTTCTTCGCGAGTGGCAGGCGGAGCTTCGACGCCGCCTGGATCACCGAGCCCGGCGACCTCCACGCCTTCCCACGCCTCGGCTCCACCGGCCACCAGGCCAGAAGCGTCCGAGCGCTCAGGTGCGTTGGCGCCGTTACCCGCGGCCGGGGCAAACGGCACACCCGGCATCATCGGCACGCCGGACGTCGCCACCTGATCGCCGCTCGAAGGCTCCCAGTCCTGAGCCGCCAGCCCGGGAACGGTGCCACCGCTGGGGTCGCCAAGCCCCGGAGCGTCCACACCCTCCCACGGCTCGGTCTCACCACCGATCAACCCGGACGCATCCGACCGCTCCGACCCACCAGCACCATTACCCGCGGCCGGAGAAAACGGCGGCGCCCCAGGAGGAACCATCGGCATACCACCCATACCAGGCACACCGACCCCACCCGGACCAGAAGCCGCCCACGTCTCGGCGGACTGTTGAGGAACGGTGCCGCCGCTGGGCTCGCCAAGCCCCGGAGCGTCCACACCCTCCCACGGCTCGGTCTCACCACCGATCAACCCGGACGCATCCGACCGCTCCGACCCACCAGCACCATTACCCGCGGCCGGAGAAAACGGCGGCGCCCCAGGAGGAACCATCGGCATACCACCCATACCAGGCACACCGACCCCACCCGGACCAGAAGCCGCCCACTCGTTCGGCTTCTGCGAGGGCGCCGTCCCCTCGCCGGGCTTCTGCGATGGATCGCCCAGTCCTGGAATGTCCGCGCCTTCCCATGCCCCAGTACCGCCGCTCACCAGACCCGAAGCGTCCGATCGCTCAGCGGCGTTCGCGCCGTTGCCCGCGCCAGGTGCGAACGGCATGCCCGGCGGCATGCCGCCGGGCATGCCGATCCCGTTCCGGTCGCTGTTGCCGGCATTGCCCGCGCCCTGCCCGGCCGCCCAGTTGTTCGGATCGGGGACGCTGACACCCGTAAACTGTCCGGGTTTGAACGGCGTCGACAGGTCCGGCGCCCCTGGAGTGAACTCGCCAGGAGTGAACTCGCCAGGCGAACTCGACCCACCGGCCCCGTTGGAATTGCTCCTGCCCGTCGTGGGCGGCGGCGTGATCGGCCCGAAGGAAGCGGGAGGCGGCACGAAAGCAGTCCCACCGCCGTCGGGCAACCTGGAGCCGCCTGGATCAGTGCCCCCAGTGAAGTCATTGGGGTTGAACGCTGACTGACCGGAGCCGCCGCCAGGATCGAAAGAGGTGCCCGGCGGGGGCTGGATCGAAGCATTTCCCGGCGTGAACGCGCCAGGGTCGAACGCACCGGGGCCGCTTCCGCCACCGTCGAACTGACGAGGACCAGGATTCCCGGCGTCGAACTTGCCGGGATCGAACTTGCCCGGATCGAAGCTTGGGGGGATGTAGTTGCTTCCCTGGCCGCCAGGAGGCGGCACAGAGCCACCGGGAGGCGGCGGAGGGATCTCGATCGGCGGAGGCGGAGTGTAGGGAGGAGGAGGCGGCACAGAGCTACCGGGGCCGGGCGGCGGAATGTAGTTGCTCGGGTCGACATTCGGGCCCCCTTGGGAAGTGAACGGGTCCGGGGTCGGCACCGGCGTCAGGTCGGTGCTGTACTGCTGCGACTTGTACTCGGTAGCCAGCGTCTTCAGCACCGTCCGCATGTCGCGGTCAAGCAGCTTGACGATCTCCGGGTACTTGCTTACGTGAATGGTGTTGCCTTGGGTTTCGTTCTCGATGACGATGTCTTCGCCTTTGATGGCTGCGATGCGAAGCGCTTCGTTCGCGTAAAAGGCGTCGATGTCATGAACAGCTTTGATCGCCCAGGCGAGGTAGTTGCCCGCAGTCCACAACTGCTCAGGCACGGGATTCTGGGCGGCAATGCCGCCACCGATCTGCTCGGCGTGGTTGTGGAAGGCCTTGGCGAACTGCTTCATCCACTCGCGGTACGCTGTGGCAGCCTCACCCTGCCAAGGTCCGTGCTCTCCGGCCAGGGCCTCGATCTGGTTGGTGATGCTCTGGTTCACCTTCTCCAGGATTTCCTGAGCCTGACGGAAGGACAACGCGGCGTTCCACAGCGTCGATGGATCCGATGGCTTCTGCTTGCCGTCAAAAACGTGCTGACGCTCCAGACCACCAGCCGCGCCCACGCCGGTGATGGCGGTCATGATGTATTTCCAGTTCCAGTTGTCGTAGTCATCCCTACTCGTCCCTGATCCGTCACCTTTGGCGACGTGAACCCCGTCGTCCCGAGCGACGATGTCCCCTTTGTCCGACGAGGACGCTGGCGTGGTCATGGTGAGACGCCTTCACGTGACGCGCGGGACCACTGCCCGCGAAAACCGGTGATGAGCAGCGACGACAGAGGTTGTCGTGCTGAGGTCAGATGGTTGCCCGGCCGACGGCCTTGCCGAGGTACACTTTGCCGTTCTCGAGATACTCACCGAGCTTCTGCCCCGTCACGGCGTTCAACTCCTCTGCGGTGGTATACGCCGCAGCGAGACTCTCCGTCTCCGTCGTCACCGCCGTGATCGCTTTGATGGCATCGTCGAGGAACTTGGAAGTGGTCTGTTTGATCGTCTGCGTCTTGTCGCCACCTTCGACTTTCGAAACCCTCAGGTCCCAAGCATCGAAGAAGACACCAGGATGGATCTCGACCGAATCAACCTGCTCTTTCGCATGCTTCAGCGCCGGAAGCCACCAACGGAGATTCTCCGCAAAAACCTTCAACGCCTCCGTGCTGACCCGCACCCTGCCACCGGACTGTTGACCGTTGGCCGGCACATCAGGCGGCGGAAAGCCCCTGGTCAACACACCAGGAGCAGGGAACTCCACCTTGTCGAGCCCCTCAGGCGAACCACCACCCCATTCTTCGGGATTACTCTTGGCATAATCGTATTTTTCCATCCGGTTCGGATCCGGGATTGGGTCTCCACTTTCTTCTTTCGCCCTATTCCCCATTGTCGCGTCCTTTCATCTCCAGAAATGGGATCGAGGAACGGTGTCGCCGAGATCGACCGCGCCCCCCCGGCGACACCGGCTCGTCACTTCACGCCGTACCCACCCCAGGCGTTGATGCCGGTGTGCTCGACCTGCAGGTAGCCGTTCGTGATCTGCTGCAGAGCAACCTCGGTCCTGTGGAGTTTCTCCGGCATGCGCTGCGCGGCGGCATCCCACTCCTTCTTGGCCTGCATGTACTGGTCTTTGGCGGCACCCTGCCAGTCCTGCAGGGTGGCCATGACCTTCTGGTGCATCGCTTCCAGCTCGCTGTGCAGCTTCTTGGTGACCAACGCCATCTGGTCGCGAACCGAATCGGCCATCCTGGGGTCGAACGTATAAGTAGGCACGCGTTTTCCTCTCAACAGCTCATTCAGGGCGGAAATGGTTTGACTCAGAGACCGCTCAGACCCGGGCCGGTCGCGATGCTGGCAGCAATCTGGTTGTTGGACTCTTCCCCGGAGACGATGACCTTCTGGTTGCCCTGCATGATGACGATCATCTCGGTGAGCTTGTCCATGATGACCTTGCACTCGCTCATCCAGTCCTGCACCGCGGCGTCGAAGGCCATGGACGCTTGACCGGTCCACGTGGCCTTCAGCGCCGCGAGACCGTCGCCGACAGACTGAAGGGCACCCTTGGCCGTGCTCGCCGTCTCGGTGAGGAAACCTGCAGCCTTGTGCATTCCTTCAGCAGTGGTTGACACTGCCCCAGGGTTAACGGTGGTGGGCTCTGCCATTGAAGACTCCCTTGTGAACGGCTACTGGTTGCCGGGCGAACGGAACTCGCGAAAGCAAGATCCCGTCAGAGCACCAGACTGCTACGAACGGCCCGGTACGAGCAGCAAGAAGAGCCGACTTCTTCCCTTTCGAACCCCACCGGCGGCACGTCCGCCCCGCCGATGGAAACGACAGGCCGCCTCGGAACCAGTTGAGACAAAAGGTTTGGCACAAAAAGTCGACCTGGAGCCTCATCCACCCCGAACCGGGCCAGCCGGAACGACGAACAGGGCAGAAAGTGCGCTCTCCGCACTGTTCGAACAGAACACCAGCCGACGCGGGCGTCAGGACTGGGCCGCACTGGGCCATCCAGTGGTGACCACGCTAACAATCGTTCACCGATCAGGCCGACGACGTTGTTCGGCCGAACAACTTTTCATGACCTTTCAGGCAACACGCCGCCCAGCGGGACTCGCTTCCCGGGGAGCCTGGCCAGCTCGGCTTTCGCCTGGGCGTACAGCTCTGTCATCGGAAACTCCTCGCACGCGGCGAGAGCCTCTTCCAGAACGACAGCTGCCCCTGCCGTGTCACCTGCGTCGAGCCGGCACCGGCCTTCCCAAATCGCCGCCCCGGACTCCATCAGCCTGGCCCCGTTCTCGGCGTGGATCTTCCTGGCTTGAGCGAACATGGTCACCGCCGCACCGCACTTCCCCAGTTCGTGCAGGCACAACCCGACCCCTATGTTCACCATCGCCACCAATGACTGGCGCCGCAGGGACAGCCCAGCCGTGCCGTGTGCTTCCACATCCGCCAGCACGGCCTGCAGCACGGCGAACGCCTCCTCCGTGTCACCGAGCCGGAGTAGCATCCTCCCGTACCGGTACCGCACAACGCCATGGACATCCCAGAAGTCGAACGGGGCAGACAACTCCACGGACCGCCGGAGAATCTCGCGCGCGCGGTCGGCGTCACCATCCCGGACGTGGATGGCACCGATGTAGGCCAGAGCCCAGACCTGCTCCAGCGCGTCCCCGACCTCGACGGCAACCCGCAAGGCCTGCTCGTGGAACCCGAGCGCGGCCGACTCAAACCGCAGCGCCCACCCGACGAAGTTGAGCTGCTGCGCCTCGGACGACTTGTCGCCCAGAGCGCGTGCGGCGTCCACACCGATGCGAAAGACTTCCTCCCACGGCACGACGAACCAGTGGTCGTCGGAATACCAGTGCATGGACTTGGCCAGGCCCAGCGCCTCCCGGTGCCAGCCGCGGCGCGCCGCGGCGCGCACCGCCGCGAACCAGTTGGAAGCCTCGTGGTTCAGCCAGACGAGCGCCTCCTCAACCGAGGCGAAGATGTCACTGCGCGGACCACTGGCGAAGAACTGCGTGCCCGCCGCGGAGGCGACGCGCAGCAGGTGACGGAGTACGACCTGGGTGACTCGGTCACGCTCGGCTGCGGCGTCCTCGGCCTCCCACCGCTCGCGCGCGAAGATTCGGATCAGGTCGTGGAAGCGAAACCTGCCCTGAACCGGCGAGACCAGCACCATGCTGGCGTCCAGGAGCTCGTCGAGGCAGGTCAAAGCGTCTCGTTCGGTCATCTCCGCCGCTACCCGGACCAGTTCAACGCCGAAGTCCGAGCCGGGCACTGCCGCGAGTCGACGGAACACCGTGCGCCCACGCGGCGACAGACGGCGATACGACACCTCCAACGCCGAACGCACCTGCAGATCCCCCGCCGACAACGACGTGAGCCGAGTCCGCTCATCGCGCAGCTGACCGATCAGGTAACACAGCGACCAGGACGGCCTGCTCGCCAGCCGGTTGCCGGCGATCCGCAACGCGAGCGGCAGGTTTCCGCACAACGCCGCCAGTTCCGCCGCCTCACCAGGCGCCTCGCGCACCCTGTCCCCCACGATGGAGCGCAGCAACGCGACGGCGTCGGGGTCCTCCAGCGGCCCCAGCTGCAGCCAGCGCACACCTTCCAGTCCCATCAACATACGGCGACAGGTGATCAGAGTGCGGCAGCCCGGCGCGGAGACGAGGAACGGGCGGATCTGCGCCTCATCGGCGGCGTTGTCCAGCAACACCAGCACTCGGCGGCTGCTCAGCACCGCCCGGTACGCCCCGGCCTGCTCGACCTCGTTCGCCGGAATGTCGCTCTGCGGGACGCCCAGCGCACGCAGCAGCCGCTCGAACACCACATGCACCGCAAGCGGCTGCTCGTCGACGCCACGCAAGTCGATGGCGAAGCAGCCGTCCGGGAACTCGTCGCGCATCTGCTGGGCGGTGAACGTGGCCATCACCGTCTTGCCGACCCCGGGCTGCCCGACGATCGCGACGCTGGGGGTGGCGTGGACGAGTTCGCGCAGCCGCAGCAGCTCGCACTCCCTTCCGACGAGATCAGGCGGAAGCAGGGGCAACGCCGCAGCACTGGGAACGGGGTCCTTCACCCCACGCCGACGGCCTTCACGCGCGACCTCGAGAAACTCGGCACGAGCGTCTGCGGCGAGGCCGAGCGCTTCGGCGAGCACCTCCGCCGAGCGGCGCTGGGCCGCGCGAGCCCGGCCCCGTTCGAGCTCGCGCAGAGCACGGACGCTGATCCCGGACAGGCGGGCGAGCGACTGCTGACTGAGACCAGCGGCACGCCGGTGCTGAAGCAACAGTTCGCCGAAGAGGGACGGCTTGTCGTTCCCGTCATCCACAACGTCGACACGGCCGGCGGGTCGGCACGGAGCAGCCGCACCAGGCCGATCAGGTGAAGTCATCGTGCACCGCCCTCTGAGCAGCTGGCGTGAAGGCGATGCGGTCCCGACAGCGCCAGGACGAACGCCGCCATCGTCTCGTCCACAACGATCACAGCTGAACATTCAACCGGCAGTTTTACCGAAGGGAAACCTGCCGGGCTCAACGTCATGAGGCGGCCAGCTCACGTCGGCGTCCGGCGCTAGCCCGCCTGACCAGGCGACATCGTGGTCCGGCACCGCTTCACACCGGGACCGCCCCACTCCACCGGCACAGAAAAGGACGACCATCAGGCCAGATGCGCGTGTTCGTTCGAACATCTCCTTTAACAGTTGACAACTCACTCATTCGGCGATGTGATCATGAACTGGCGGTAGCTGAGGTGACCAGCAAACGACTGCGTTCGTGCAACGGGCGTGCCGCACCGCGACTCGAAGCGCCGGATCGAGGAACACCTGAAGCTTTCCCGCCCGAGGGTCACGATGGTTCCGCGACCGCCTTCATGGAGAACTTCGCGACCGTGATGGCGCCGAGCCTGGAGGAGGGAACGATCGTGCTGAGGTTGCCGAGTCCCGGCGCCGAGCCGGGACGTTCCTGTTGGCACTGTTCGCGGACCTGCCGCGGAAGAACTGTTGGACCATCGCCGAGCAGGCCGGTGACCGTGATCCGCACGAAACGCAGCACCTGCTCGCCGTGACCGTGTGAGACACCGACGGCGTCCGTGACGACCTGCGCGATGACGTCACCAGCCGCCTCGGCGTCGCCGAGGCGGCTGGTGCTCAACGAGGCCGGTGATCTGAAGAAGGACATCGCCACGGTCGGGGTGCAACGCCAGTGCACGGAACCGCCGGCCGAATCGAGAACGCGCAGCTCGCACCCGCGGCGAGTGCGCCGGACCCGCACGCCACCGCCGTCAGCGCGCTGTGCTTCGCCGCCGCGACCCCGAGGTACCCGCCAGGTCGTCGTCATCCCGTTCGGCCATCCCGATCTCCTGGATACAACCGTCCACAAGGGACAACAGGTGGCGTTGAGGACCACCACCCCTAGAAGTAGGCGCGGAGAAACTGCACGCAGTCGTCCGTATGGACTAAAACGAGTCTTGCGCGCTGAACCGCGTGACTCACGGTTTGCTCGCCGTCATCGCCGCCGGAGAACACCGACAGCAGCCCACGCCCGACGATCTCGTCGCCCTGAGCTGCAACGAGATCCGCCGCCTGCCCCGCTGACCTGGTCACATTGGCGACGACGCCACCAACACCGCGCCCGCACCAGCTGCTACCAGCGACGAGAAGCAGCCCAAGCACGGGCATGACGATCTACGGCTGGAGTACAGGCGTCAGAACGGAATGACCGGCAGCGACTCCAACCTGCGCTGAAACTTTCCCGGCTGCCACTGGGCCTGGTCAGGCGGATCGACAAGCGTGGTCCTGGGGAAACGCTCGAAGAACAGCCGCAGCGCGGCGGCGGTTTCCGCCTTGCCCAGCTGCACACCCAGGCACCGGTGCCTGCCGTGCCCGAAACCGAGATGCCCCGTCGTCACCCGAGTGATGTCGAAGGTGTCCGGATCATCGAACTGGCTCGGATCGCGGTTCGCCGCACCGAGGCAGAGCAGAACCAGCTCACCCGCCGGAACCGTCACGCCGTCAAGATGCAACGGCTGCGTGGTGATGTGGGGTGCGACGAACCGGAAGTTCGACTCATAACGCACGATCTCATCCACACCGCTGGTGAACAGGTCCGGGTGCGCCAGCGCTTTGGCGAGCTGGTCGTGATGCGTGAGGAAGCTGAAAGCGCCGTTGCCGATCGCAATGGCCACTTCCATACCACCGACGAGGAACACGATGTAGGTCGAGGTTAGTTCTTCTCTGGTCATCTTCCCTTCATCGTGAAGCCTCAGCAGGCTCGTGAACACATCGTCACCCGGCTCTCCGCGTTTGATTTCGATGAGCTCGTTCGCCCACTCGACGAGCAGCCTCGCGGATCGTTCTACCCTGCTGATCACCGGGGTCATCATCGACTCGCCCGCAACGGTCGCCAACATGTTCCGCTCGTTGTCCGGGATACCGGCAATCGCGCAGAGCGTTTTCCCGGCAATCGGGTTGGCGTAGTCCGCCATGAAATCGATCGGCTGACCTGCCGAAAATTTGTCCAGCAGCCCCTGGGCGGCATCGCGAGCTTTATCTACCAGCCCTTCAACTCTTTCGGCGGTGAAGAAGTTTCTCGAGGCCGCGCGCACCAGGTTGTGAAGTTCCCCGTCCTGGTAGAACGGGCTTCGACTTGCCGCACGCGGGATGCGAGGACGTAAGGCATCGTTTCTCACCACACAGCTCGAGGTGATGATCTCACCGTGCTTGACAAGATCGATTTCAACACTCGGATCCGCCAGCACCCTCCTCACGTCCTCATATCGGGTGATGACCCAGTAGCGGTAGCCGGTGCTGTCGACCGGGATCGCTGGAGAGGCTTCACGGAGTCTTGCGAAAGCTTCGTGCGGACAGGACGTAAATTCCGCGATCGGAAGCTTTCCCAGTTTTTCCGGGATCCGTTCCTGCTTCTCCGCGGTAGTCATCGAATCATCCCCATCCATGATCGTTCGGCATTATCGGAAGTCTTTCGAGCCTGTGCGGAATCACCTCATATCGTGTAGCCGTGCACGGTGAGCCTTGATCGAACGTTCCACCGAGTGGAACACCTTCTCCGCTCAGACGTAGTTGACCTTCGCCGGCTCCGAGACGGCGCACCGGTAACAAGGGGTAGATCTGTCTGCCCTCATGGCCCTGCTTCCTGGCTCCTCATGGCGATTGGCCCGAACCGAGTCCAGGGTTGAGGCCGGACCCAGGAGGAGGCTCGATCATGTCCGCGTCGTTCGAAGAAGTACTCTGTGGGCTGAGAGATCTGATGCTTTCCCACGGCGATGAGGAAGGTGCGGAACAGTGCACGTCGCTGATAACGGCAACGGTGGCCGCTGATGAGCTGGTCGCGGCAATCCGGCGTGGAGACGGTGAGGCCATGAGCTTCCACCACGAGTTGCTCGTCCGAAGCACGGCTGAAGCCAGCCCGTTGCGCTTCATGATCAAGGATTGAGTCATCGGTCCTGACCACGTCAACCGGTTCGGACTGCTCGCGGTTTGCGTGGGGTGGAGGATGTGGACGGACGATGTCGCGGGCTGGAGCACCCCGCGACATCGCCTCTGGTTGTTCTAGTGGGTATCTCTTTCAGCAGAGTGGATTTGGCGGTCAGGTGAGCATGTCGGATGTGTTGACGGGCCGCGTCGTGCGGTTTGACGCGGGCAGAGGGTTCGGGTTCATCGCGCCCGACAAGGGCGGCGAGGAAGACGTTTTCGTTCATGTGAACGGTCTTGTCGAAGGCAAACAGGACCTCCGGGTCGGTACGAGGGTCTCCTTCCAGGTGGTCGGCGGAAAGCGTGGTCTCAAGGCCTACGACGTGCGAGTCGTGGATCCAGGCGACTCCACCCCCGAAAGCGAGCAGGGCGCGGCGCGCGCCGAACAAGCGCCGAGTTGGATCGCCGACTTCAGTGAGAGTTGCGAGGTTCTCACCCGTGCCGAACTGACAACGGAAGTGACGGAAGCACTCCTGAAGGAGGTCCAGTCGCTGACGGCCGCGCAGGTTCTGCAGGTGCGCGAGGTTGTCCTGCGACTCGCTGACGGGCATGACTGGTTGATCGACTGAGGAACCTGCGGTCAGGACGGGCCTGTGAAAAGGTCGCTGGCCTGACCGTGCACTCCGAACTCGACGCTGGTGCGCTCCCCGGCAGACCGGAAGCGGCCTGCTGAGGCCGCAAGTGCCTCAGCAGGCCGCTTCCGGTCTCATCAGGACATGCGTCGGCCGATGACTCGACGGACCGTCGTCTTGGTGACCAGAGCAGTCGAGTCCGTGGAGCCGCCGTCAGTCCGGACGGAGGCACGGGCCCCTGCGGAAAGGCGCCTCTCCCGCCGACGGACAACGCGGATCTCCTGCTGCGACGCCTCCTCCCGCGGTTTCGAGGAAACGGTGGCGGGTTCGGGTGATTCCCGTTGCGTGATCGGCGGCCGGGGCACCGGGCGGGCGCCTGCGGGCGGGCGTGGCACAGGGCGTGGCAGAGCGGGAGGCGCCGGGACCGGACGTGTTGCCTCCGATGCGGTGCGTGGCGCGAGCAAGTCCGTTGCGGACTGCATGTCGGCCGTGGCCGTACCCGGCGTCTCCGGCGGCTGTGCTTCCGTGACAGACTTGTCCGCACGGCTCGACGCGGGTTGCGCCGTTGCGGGCTTCCTGAGCCGTTTCGGAAGGGGCATGGGCACGGATTGGACGTCACCGGCAGACCGCACCACCACCTTCGACATTCGATAACGCGACTGCGGATGGTGCACTGCCTGCCGGTTGACTTTCCTACCGCCGCCCATGGGTCGTTGCCGGAGCAGACGTGCGATGCCTGGATCGACGTGGTCCGAGAAGTCGTGGTCAGGGCAAGGCCCCCTCCACGCGCACCCACGTACCCGGCACGGTGGCAGTCGAGCCGGCTGTTCCGGCTCGCTGTTGGCCGACGGCCTATCAGGGTCGAACGCAGAGGTGTTCACGTGAACCTGCCGAGACAGTGCGAGTGGGACATGAAGCGGCCGCAGGAATCTGAACCGGCCAGACGACCTGCTTTGTGAAATGGAACCCACCTACCGAGACCGCAGAGAGCCAGATGGTGACGACGGCTCCAAAAGTGTGTCAGATGACGATCTCACACCATCAGCCGCCGAAGGCGTCCTCAGATCCGCGAGCTTGCCCGTGCGCCCAAGGACGACTGCCCAGGCGAACAACCGGTGCCCTCCCGGCGGCAGACAGCCTGATGTGGCAGTCCCCACCCGCAAGTTCGGAGACCCGCGTTTGGTGCGTGCCTGATCAGACTCCGAAGGCGTCGGCACCGACATCTCCGCGTCAACATTGTGGCGGTCCGCCTAGGGCCTGTCCTCAAAGCCAGAGCGTGAGGGCGGCCAGGTCGATCATGTCTTGGTAG
>NZ_BMRE01000062.1 GCF_014648475.1 Lentzea flava
CAGGGTGTGTCACTTGCTCCGCGACACGAACTGTGTCAACTCAGCTGAGACTGAAGACGCCGCCGTCGCGGTGCCAGTAGGTCACCTCCGACCCGGACAGGCTGACCTCGTCGTGTTCCACACCGGACAGGTACCGGGTCACGTCCTCGGTCCTGCCGATGCCGACGAACACGTTCTGGCCGGTCTTCAGCCGCACCTCGCCCAGCCAGTTGTCGGCGAGCACCCAGTCCGCGTCGGTCCAGCGCAGTTCCACCGTGCCGAACTCGAGCGCGTATCCGTTGCCGTGGAACGACTGCGCGCTCGTGCTGAGGAACCCCTCTGCGTCGCGCTGCGTCGAGTCGGCCCAGAGCCCGAAGCCGCCGGTGCCGCCCAGCGCGCCACCGGTGACGAACAGCAGTGCGCCGATGACGACGGCGATGACCCGTCCCGGCGTCCAGCCGCCGTGACCGGACGCCGGTGGCGGCGATGGCTGCTCGATCGTCGTGACGCCGGGCTCCTCGCCGCCCGAGTCGAACCGGAACGGCGGGTAGGTGTCGGTCATCAGCCCGGCGTAGGCCGCCACGCGCAGCGCCCAGCGGTCCATGCCGAGCACGAAGTCGAAGAGCCCCTTGGGATAGCGGCCGGTGAAGAGCAACGCCACGCCCGCGAACAACGCCATCAGGCCGACCAGCCCGCCGGAGTTGTAGACGGTCTCCCCCGTCTGATAGGCGACGTAGCTGCCGCCGCCGACGAAGAACCCGACGATGAGGTAGTGCGGAATCGCGAGCAGCCACCACTTCACCAGCACCAGGCCGCGCGAGAGGTGCTCGGGGTAGGCGATGTCGAGGGTGGCCGGGTAGTCCGGCTCCGCGCCGAGGCTGAACGGCGGATAGCGGTCGGTCGCCAGGGCGCCGTAGGTGTAGTAGGCGACGCGCCACGACCAGCGCAGCACGCCGACGTTGAAGTCGAACAGGACGCGCGGGTAGCGGCCGGTGATCAGGATCGCGAAGAACGCCACCACGCTGAAGACCGCGAACCCCAGCCACAGCAACGCGAGCAGCAGGTAGTGCGGGATCGCGAGGAACCACTTCACCAGCCACAGCCAGCGGCTCAGGCCCGGTTCCAGGTGGGCGTGCACGTGCACCGGATAACCGGCGGTAGCGGTGGTCATGAAATCCTCCCGAAAGCGATCAGCTGTTTGCTCGCTGCACGCGGATCTCGACCTCCGGCGGCTGCCGGACGGAGAGCCGGTGGAAGATCGGTCTTGCCGACGTGATGGTCATGCGGGACTCACGGCCCCTCGCGCGTCGCCCGCCTTCACGACCACGACGGGACAGCTCGCGTGGTGCACGCAGTAGGAGCTCACCGAGCCGAGCAGCAGTTCGGCCAGCGGGCCGTGCCCCCGGTTGCCCACCACGAGAAACCTCGCGTCGTGGGACATCTCGACCAGCAGCTTCCTCGCTTCGCCCTCGACGAGGATCTCGCGCAGCTGCACTCCCGTCACGTTCACCGCCGCCTCGTCCATGATCTTGCGCTGCGCCCTCTCCGCGGCTGCCTCGCTCAGGCCGTCCGGGTCGGGGAACGCCTCCGTCATCAGGCCGTACTCCAGGTGCCACACGGAGATCACGTCGAGCGGGCACGCCAGCGCACGGGCCTGCTCGACGGCCCAGCGCAACGCCGCCGCCGCGGCCGCCGAGCCGTCCACACCCACCACGATCGGGCTGAGTTCGTCGTCGCTCATGCACTTCAGCGTCGTGCCCGGCACGCTCCGGGGTCAGTGGCCCGTGGCCCGCACGGCACAGGACCTTCGTCCCGGTCAGGACGCGACAGCGGTTCTCCGCACACCCGGCACGGTCCGCACCAGTGCCTCGACGACCCTGCGCTCGGCCTCGTCGGCGAACGGACCGCGCACGCTCACCTCGCCGTCGTCGACCGCCACCGTCCATCGTGGACCGCCGCTGTAGGCCCGCAGCGCGCCCTCGACCCGCGCCGCGAGCACGGCGTCGGCCGGTGTGAGGATGCGCAACAGGTCGCTGCGGCTCACCACGCCCACGAGCAGCTCGTCGTTCGCCACGATCGGCAGGCACCGCAACCGTTCCGAGAGCATGGTCGCGGTCAGCTCCGCGGGCGTGGCCGTCATCGGCGCGCTGATCACCGGATGGCGCATCACCCGTGCGACCGGGCCCTTCGCCGCCGCCGGCGTCATGCCGGCCAGCAGGAGGTCGGCGCCCGACACGATGCCGACCAGCCTGCCTTCGTCGTCCACCACCGGCAGCGCGGAGAAGCCGTGCTCGCCCAGCACCGCACTCGCCGTGCGGACGGGGGTGTCCGGGTTCACCACGACCGCCGGACCGGTCATCACATCTGCTGCGTTCATGTCGTTGAGCCTCTGTCTCTCTCGCGTGCCGCGGCAGAGCGGTTGGGCACGCCCGTGCGGGGACGTAGGTCCCCGTCCGTCACTCGGATTTGCGGACGATCGCCAGCGGACACGGCGCGTGGTACACGAGCGCCTGGCTCGTGGACCCCAGCAGCATGCCCACGAATCCCCCGTGGTCGTGGCTTCCGACCACCAGCAGCTGGGCCTCGGCGCCGTAGCGCATCAACGCCCGCGCCGGCCTGTCCCGCAGCACGACCCGCCGCACCTCGACGTCCGGGTACTTCTCCTGCCACCCGGCGAGGCGCTGCGCGAGGAGCCTGCGTTCGTCCTCCTCCACCTGCGCCCAGTCGATCGCGATGCGCGAGACGTTGTAGGCGCTGTCGACGGTGAAGTCCTGCGACGTCATCACGGCGGTCAACGGCGCGCCGCGCAACGAGGCCTCCTCGAACGCGAACGCCACCGCGGCCTCGCTCGTCGGCGACCCGTCCACGCCCACGACGACCGGCCCACCGGGCACCTCCGTGCCGCGCACCACGACCACCGGGCTACGGCCGTGGGCGGCGAGCGCGAGCGCCGTCGACCCGACCAGCAGGCCGGTGACGGTGCCGAGCCCCTGGGACCCGATCACCACGAGCCGCGCCTTCTCCGACTCCTCCACGAGCAACGCCGTGCCACCGCAGCACACCACCTCGGTCGTGATCTCCACGTCCGGCGCCGTGGCACGGGCGGCCGCGGCCGCCTCGGTCAGCCAGTCGCGGGCCTGCGTCTCGATCGCGTGCCTGGCCTCGACCGCCGTGATCACCAGGTCCGGATAGCCGTTGACGGGCAACATGAAGCCGTGCACGAGCCGCAACGGCACCTGGTGCCGTGCGCACTCGGCCGCCGCCCAGCTCGCGGCGGCGAGCGCCGACGCCGATCCGTCGATCCCCACGACGACCGGCGCGTCCGGGGCTTTCATCCTCTGGTCGCTCATGCCACCGACGATTCCGCCGCACACCACCACCTGGGCAGTGCGGACCGGCTCACCGTGCTCAGGTCCTTCGGCCCTGCGCGGCGAGGCGATCACGCGCCGCCGCGAGGTAGGTCGCCGCGGGCATGCCGGCGAACAGCTGCCACTCCTGCGGCATCGAGCTCGCCTCGTCGAGGAACCGCAAAGCCGGCTCCGCGGTGCGGTGGCGGAACAACGCCCCGAACGCCCGCTCCAGCTGCGCCGGCTCCCGCCTCACGACGTCGAGCAGCACGCCGTCGAACATCCGGAACCGCGCGGGCGGCACCGGCACGTCGAACGGATGGCCGTGCCGGTGCAGCGACTCGGCGATCGCCGCGCTGTCGCGCTGGATCCGCTGGTAGGCGAACCCGGTCGACGCCTTGAGCAGGCCCGCCTCGGCACCGATCGCGACCACTGAGCCGTTCCAGCGCGACACCGGCCGCGACCGCAACGGCAGCACGGCGTGCTCGGCCCGCTCGACCTCGTGGCCACCCGTGCGCACCACCTCGGTGAGGTACTCGCCGAGCGCTTCTCCTTGCGCCACCCCGTTTTCGACCACACCGGGAGCGGTGAACGACGTGTGCTCCACCAGGGCGTGATGCGCGTCGAACGGCAACACGTAGACGAAGCTCGCACCACCGACCTGCGCCGTGCGGAAGTCGAACAGAGTCGGTATCTCCGCGTCGAACGCCGCGCGCTCGCTGCGCACGTACCAGCCGCGGAAGGCGAGACAGGCGTCGACCGGCGGCACCACCGCCGGGCCGATCACGCTGTCGAAGACCCACGTCGCCCGCAGGTGCTGCCCGTCGACGACCACCCCGTCCTGCTCGACGCCGTCCACGTGGCCCCGCAGGGTGGTGAAGTGCCGCAACGGCGCGGTGAACCGCCCGGCCACCGCCGCCAGATCACCACCCCGCACCACCCGGTACCGGTAGCGCCCCAGCCGCAGGACCCTCGTCTCGCCGGACACGTGCACCCGGATCCGGTCGAACCACCGGCAGGCCGCGGCGTCGAGCAGGCCGGGCCGATCACTCCAGGACGCCCAGGTCCTCTCCGCGAGCGGACGGCTGCCGTCGTCGACCACGACGACGGGATGCCGGTGGTCCGCGACGGCGAGATGCGCCGCGAGACTCAGCCCGCTCAGCCCTCCGCCGGCGATCACGATCCGCGTCATGCGCCCACTGTCGTCCCCGAGTCCCCTGGCCGACACGGCACTGCGGACCGCGCAGATGGGGACCTTCGTCCCTGCGCTCGCCACCGCCGATGGCCGATCGTTGAACCATGAGCACCACGCTGACGACCGTCCGCAAGAGCTGGTTCGCCTGGGTGACGGCCGGTGAGTTCACCGGCTTCCTCGCCCCGGCCCTCGCCGGCGCGCTGACGTCGTCGGCCCCGCTGCTCGTCCTCGCGGGCATCGTGGAGGGCGTGATCCTCGGTGCGGCGCAGTGCCTCGTCCTGCGCCGCACCTTCCACTCCTTCGACGCACCGCGCTGGATCGGCGTCACAGCCCTCGCCGCGGGGTTCGCCTGGGCGGTCGCGATGCTCGCCGTCGACAACGCCGACCGCCTCAACACCCTGCCGCTGCCCGCGGTGGTCGTGCTGGCGGCGATCTCGGGCAGCGGCGTCCTGCTGTCACTGGGCACCGGTCAGTGGCTCGTGCTGCGGCACCACGTCCGCAACGCCTCCGGCTGGATCTGGGCCAACGCCCTGGCGTGGGGCGCGGGACTCGTCGCGTTCGCCGCCGTCACCACTCCCCTGTGGCAACCCGGCCAGCCCACCGTCGTGATCACCCTCATCGGCGCGCTGGGCGGCCTCGTGATGGCCGCGACCATGGCCGCCGTCACCGGCTTCGCCCTCACCCGCCTGGTCGAGCGCTGAGAAAGGAAACGGGGCAGGGAAAGAACTCCCTGCCCCGCACACCGTTCAGCCGACGTCAGCGCACCGCGCGCACACCGTTCTCGAAGAACGCGAGCCGCACCTCGCGGTCCACCGCCCGCTCCGGGTGGTCCATCAGCCCGAACGACAACCCGTCCAGGCTCGTGATGCCCGCGATGTTGTCGAACGAACCGTCCGGGTTGGACTCCTTCTCGTAGCGCAGCGCCACGCGGTACTCCGCACCGGTGCTGTCCGGGTGGAAGCGGCCCTCACCGTGCGCACACGGGAAGACGAGGGTCTGACCGCCCAGGCCGGTGAGCCACGGGCTGTCGTTCTCCTCGTCCACGACGTGACGCTGGTTCTCCTCGTTGCGGAACGTGCCGGAGCTGTTCACCTTCAGCCCCACCTTGCCGAAGCAGCCACCGC
The DNA here is from genome assembly GCF_014648475.1 of Lentzea flava. Classification (GTDB taxonomy): domain Bacteria; phylum Actinomycetota; class Actinomycetes; order Mycobacteriales; family Pseudonocardiaceae; genus Lentzea; species Lentzea flava. Next base: position 5,646 of record NZ_BMRE01000062.1, read on the forward strand.
GCACCGCGATCTGGAACCCGTTGCAGATGCCGATCAGCGGCCGCGTCCGGCACGTCTCGAACTGGTCGGCCAGGTGACTGCGCAGCAACGCGCCCGCCACCGCACCCGCGCCGAGGTGGTCGCCGAACGAGAACCCGCCGGGGATGCAGAGGATGTCGGCGTCGTCGAGCCGCTCGGCACCGGCCAGCAGGTCGGCGGCGAACCTCAGCCGCGGGGTCGCACCGACCGCGGCGAAGGCCGCGACGGTCTCCTCCTGGCAGTTCGTGCCGGGGAGGTACAGGACGTTGACGGTCGGCTTCATGCGATCCTCGCCGTGAACGAGTTGAGCCAGCCGTCGCGCGCGGCCGGGGTGAACAGGTCGGTGCCGTCGAGCAGGATCCCCGCGCCCGGCACGAGCGCGCCGAGCACGACCGGGTTGAGCTCGGCCGGCAGGCGGTCGACGTCGGCCTGGGCCACCTCGACGACCGCGCCCACGCGGTGCTCGGCGAAGAGCGACTCGGTGGTCGCGGACTCCAGCCGCACGCCGATGCCGCTCGCCAGCACGCCCTGGGCGAGCGCGGCCGCGACACCACCGGCGCCGATGCGGGCACCGCTGCGCAGCAGGTTCCTGCTGCTCGCCAGCGCCGCCAGGTAGCTGTCCACATCGGACAGATCCAGGTCGTCCAGCGCACCGGACGTCAGACCGAGCTTGCGCCCGGCGACCGTGCCGACCGGCGACGCCGTCGACAGTCCGATGTGGACCAGCACGTTGTCCTGCGCGGTCCACTGCTCGCGCAGCAGGCCGTCGCGGTGCGGCACCTTGCCCAGCGCGCTCAGGAACACCGCGGGCGGCACGCTGACCAGGCCCTCGTCGGTGTGCACCGAACCGGCCGAGGAGTCCTTGCCCGAGATCAGCGGCACGCCGAAGTGGCGGACCAGCCCGGCCAGCTCGTCGACCATGCCGACCAGCCACTCACGCCAGTTCTCCGACAGGTGCGGGGTGTAGAAGTTGTCGCACATGCAGATGTCGCGCACCGCGACACCGGCGAGCACCTGCCCCGCGATCGCCGCGCAGAACATCTGACGGGTCGCCGCGACCGGATCGGCCTCGAACAGCCACGGGTTGAACGCGGTGTTCAGCACCGCCGCGGCGGGCGAGCCCGCGACCGGCGTGCCGGCCCAGTAGGCCGTGCGCACCGACTGCTCGGTGCCGTAGTGCGGGCCGTACCAGGTGTGGCCCTGGACCGTGGAGTCGTACTGCGAGTCCGCGTAGTGCTGCGACGCCACCTCCGCGTCGGAGACGACCTGCTCCAGCAGCCCGGCGAGCTCGGCGGGCGCCAGCGACGGCCACGCGGGAACACCGGACGGACGCGGCGGCGGGCCGACCTCCTGCCGTTCGACCTCGATGTCCAGCAGCTCGTACGGCACGTCGAAGCCGGTCTCGCCCTGGTGCGCGGGCACCGCGTCCGGCGCGGCCGCGATCAGGGCGTCCTCGGTCAGGTCCGGCGCGTGGAACACGTGGTAGCGGCCCGTGTCGGCGAACCGGCCGATGACCGTCGAGCGGACCATGTGCCGGTCGAGGATCTTCTTCGCCCGCTCCTGGTGCTCCGGCGGCACGGCGAGCAGCATGCGTTCCTGCGACTCCGACAGCAGGATGCGCCACATCGGCAGCGCCGCCGTCTTCAACGGCACCAGCGCGGTGTTGATCCACACCCCGCACGCCTCACCGATCTCACCGACGGCGCTGTTCAGGCCAGCGCCACCGACGTCGGTCAGCGCGCTCAGGCAGCCCTCCTCGCGCAGCTCGATCAGCGCCTTGCGGAACTTCACCTGTTCCAGCGGCGCGCCGATCTGCACCGCCGTGGTGTCCATCGTGGCGCCCGCCGAGCTGGCGGACGCGCCGTGGATGCCCTCGTTGCCGGTCAGACCGCCGATCAGCACGACGAAGTCGCCCGGCCGCGGGGTGCCGCGCTGCGCCGCCGACACCGGCAGCAGGCCGATGCTGCCGCCGAGCGCGAACGGCTTGGCGCGATAGGCCGGGTGGAACGTCATGCGCGACGACATCATCGGCACGCCGAACGTGTTGCCGTACTCCTTGATCGCCCGGATCGTCTCCCCGGCGAGCCTGCGCGCGTCCGGACGGCCCTTGATCGGCGCGGGCGCCTCCGGCTCGCCGACCGCCGTGTACTCGAAGCTGCCGATCGGGTCGGCGCTCAGCCCGGTGCCGAGGATGTCGCGCAGCACACCGCCGAGCTTGGTCAGCTGTCCGAAGTAGCCGGAGATCGCCGACGGCCCGTTGTGCGTCTCCGCCTTGATCGCGATCGCGTGGCCGTCGTAGAAGTCCCAGACGCCCGCGTTGTCGTGGAACATGCTCAGCACGTTCGGGTTCGCGACGTCCTTGGCGGCGTCGATCAGCTTGCCGAGCAGGCCGCCCAGCGACTTCCACGTGGTGTGCGCGCAGTGGTCGCTCCACCGCGCGTCCAGCGCCTCCAGCAGGACCTCGGTGACGTACTCGTCACCGAGGCTCTCCTGGATGTGCCGCACGTGCTTCATCTGGGCGAGCGAGAGGTTGCGGCCGCCGGCGAGACCCAGCTCGGCGAGCGCCGCGTCGTCGAGCCCGCGCAGGTCGAAGTGCACGGTCGGCTCGTAGTGCCCCTGCGGCAGGAGGGTGTCGTAGTGCGGTTCGGAGTCGTGCAGCTCTTCGATCGTCGCGTTGAACCGCGTGGAGGCCACCAGGTCGCGCAGCCGCGGCGACGCCGATCGGTAGGTGGTCGCGACCTTGCCCGCGCGCGCCCGCACGCCGAGCAGCCCGCACACGGTGACGATCGAGTCGCTCTCGTTGTCGACCACGCCGCGCTTGTACGCGACCTGCACGTCGCCCGGTTCCAGCGGCTGGTCCACGGAGACGACGACGTCGAGCTGGTCGCCGAGCACCCCGGCCACCTCGTCCAGCGCCGCCGGGGCTGGCTCGCCCTCGAACTCGACGTAGTAGTCGCGCCACACCTCGAGGTCGTCGAGCTCCCACGATCGGCCTAGCTCACGGATGTCGGGCTCCGCGATGCCCGCGGAGCGAACCGAGAACTTGTGGATCAACAATCCTCCTGGAGCTGTGCTCGGGCGTCGGAAGAGATTCTCCTAAATGGCGGCTGACGACGCTGAGGCACCCCTGGTAATTGCTTTTAGTCAACACTGAAGTAATCGTGATTACTGGGCCGGACCGGGGAACCCGGGCGGGATGATCATCTTGCGGCCCGCCGTCGCACCGCCGTCCACCATCACGGAGGCGCCGTTGAGGTAGCCGAACCCGTCCGCGGCGAGCCCGACGACGGCACTCGCGATCTCCTCCGGTGCCGCCATCCGTTCGATGCCCTCGATGTTGAGCGGTCCGAACGCGGCCTTGAACTTCTCCCAGACGTCGTCAGGGATCCCCGGCGGCCGGACGAACGGCGTGTCGGTGATGCCGGGCAGGATCGCGTTGACCCGGATGCCCTTGTTCCCGTACGCGAGCGCCGCCGCCTTCACGATGCCCTGGACAGCGCGTTTGCTGGCGGTGTAGGCGGCGCCGGTCGGCCTGGCCTGCTCCGTCGCCGACGACGAGGTGCAGATGATGACGCCGTGTCCTGCCTTCAGCATGTGCGGGATCTCGTGCTTGATCGCCAGGAACACCCCGCGCGCGTTGGTGTTCATGACGTCGTCCCACTGTTCGAGGGTGATGTCGTGCGGCGTGGCCGCGACGCCGATCCCCGCGTTGTTGAAGGCGATGTCGAGTCCTCCGTAACGGGCGGCGACGGCGTCGACGAAAGCTTTGACCTGGTCAGGTTCACGCACGTCGGCCTTGATGTAGCAGGCCTCGCCCCCTGCCGCGCGGATCTCCCGCTCGACCTGCCGGCCGAGCTGCTCGCGCCGGCCGCAGAAGCCGACCTTGGCCCCCCTGGCGGCGAACTGCTTCGCGGCGGCCTTGTCGATTCCGGACGTGCCCCCGGTGATGATGACGACCTTGCTGTGCGGGTTCGCCCGCGCCGGAACCACGGCGGAGAGCCCTGCTGCTGTCCCTGCGGCCAGAACCGTGCGACGGCTGATGTTGTTCATGGCGTTGATCCTCGGTGGGCCGCCACGACCGGGACATCTGTCGAAATGACTGGTGTAGTGGTGGTGTGATCTGCGAGCAGGAGGCTCTGGACGAGCTGCTGGCCGAAGCACGCGCAGGACACGGCGGTGCGCTCGTCCTGCGCGGCGAACCGGGCAGCGGCAAGACCACGCTTGTGCGCTGGGCCGCCGAGCGCGCGTCGGGGATGACGGTGCTGTCCGCGACGGGCGTCCGAGCCGAGTCGGAGCTGTTGTTCGCCGGGCTGCAGCAACTGCTCACCCCGTTGGACGGCTCTGCTCTGCCAGAGCCGCACCGGTCCGCGATCGAGGTGGCGCTCGGCCGCTCCACCGCCGCGTGCACCGACCTCGTCGTGTACACGGCCGTGCTGCGGTTGCTGCGTTCGGCAGGGCCGGTGCTGGTGATCGTCGACGACCTGCAGTGGTGGGACCGTTCCTCGGCCACCGCGCTGGGGTTCTGCGCGCGCCGGGTCGCCGACGCACCCGTCGCGTTCGTGCTGGCCACCGACGGGCCTGCTCTCGACCTGCCGGAGCTGGTACTGCCGGGCACCGAGACCGCGGATCGGTCCGTCGCGCACCGCGCGCCGGCCGCGTCCTGGCCGGACGAGGACCTGGCGGCCGCGCTGGAAGCCGAGGCCGCCACCGCCTCCAGGTGCGGTGGCCTGGCCACCGCGGCCGATCTGCTCCGGCGTGCGGCGGACCTGTCAGCGCCGTCCGAGCGCGAACGCAGGCTGGCGGCCGCGGGGTACGCGGCGTGGAAGTCCGGTCACCCGGCGCTCGCCCGCGCGCTGACCGCGTCGGTGTCCGACGCCGCCGCTCTGGACCGCCTGCACGGGCTCATCGCGCTGAGCGACGACGACCAGCGCTCAGCCCACGACCACCTCGTGCGCGCGGCCCTGCGCAGGCCACCGGAGGAAGCCGTCGGCCTGCTCTTCATGGCGGTCGCGGCCGCGATGCACGCCGACATCAACCCCTCCCCGGCGCTGGCCCACCTGTCCGAAGCCGGCGCGGAGCTGGGTTTCACGACGTTCGTCGAGCAGCTCGCCCGGCTGCGGGCCGGCACGACGGCCGACCCGTGGCAGTTGCGCGCCACCGCGCCACCCTCGTTGCTGCGCAGCGACGTCCACCAGTGGCTGTGGCCCCTCGTGATCGCCCGCCACGGCGCCGACCCGCGGGCCGCGCTGCGGTTCGGCATCGAGGCCAGGACGTCGTTCTCGGTGAACGGGATGCAGGCGGTGCTCGCGTTCCCCGAGCTGTGGCTGGCCGAACTGGAACACGAGCTGGGCCACTGGAGTGCGGCGTTCGCCCGTGCCGAGGAAGGACTCCGCTCGGCCCGCGAGACCGGCCAGCGCGCCCGTGCCGCCGACTTCCACGCCGTGCTCGCACTCGCCGCACCGAACCCGGAGCTCTGCCGCGAGCACGCCGCCGCGGCGCTCGCCCTGGCCGTGCCGCTGCACAACCGGCTGGCCGCCGCCAAGGCGACGTGGGCGCTGGGCCAGCTCGCGCTGTCCACAGGGGACAACGAGGCCGCCGTGGGCCACCTGTCCGCCATCGCCGAACCGACGTCCCCCACCGGACACACCGTGGTCAGCCGGTGGGCGGCCGCCGACCTCGTCGAAGCCCTCGTGCGCACCGGAACTCCGGCCGGCCACGTGCCTCTCCCGCCCGCCACGACACCGCTGATGCGCAGCAGGCGTTGCCGCGCCCTGGCGTTGCTCACCGACACACCCGGCCTGTTCGCCGAGGCCGCCGCCGAGGCGTTCCCCGACCACCCCCACGAGCAGGCCAGAGCAGCCCTGCTGCACGGCGAATGGTTGCGCCGCACCAAACACCGGTCCCGCTCGCAGCTGAGGCTGGCCCACGACACGTTCACCCACCTGGGCGCGACCCACTGGACCCGCGCGGCGGCTCTCCAGCTGCGCCCCGCGACCGGCACGGCCTCCGGACTGACGCCCCAGGAGCTCAGCGTCGCGCGCCTCGCCGCGCAGGGCCTCACCAACAAGGAGATCGGCGCCCGCCTGTTCCTCAGCCCCCGCACCGTCGGCCACCACCTGTACAAGATCTTCCCCAAGCTGGGCATCGCCACCAGGTCGCAGCTGCGCGAGCTGGACCTGGGCCACCCGGCGTACTGATCACGCTGCGTAACAGCCCCTCTGACTGCTCCGATAGCAGTAGGACACCCCTGGAGAAGGGCAGGCCGGCCATGCGCGCAGTCCGCTTCCACCAGTACGGCGACCCGCAGGTCCTCACCGTCGAGGAGGCCCCGGAACCCCACGCGGGACCGGGCGAGGTCCGGATCCGGGTCCATGCCGCGAGCGTGAACCCGGTCGACTGGAAGACCCGTGCCGGCTACCTGGCCGAGCACCTGCCGGTGACGTTCCCCGCGATCATCGGCTACGACGCGGCCGGTGTCGTCGACGAGGTCGGCGAGGGCGTCGAGGACGTGCGGCCAGGTGACCACGTGTTCGGCCTGGGCCAGGGCACCACGGCCGAGTACGCGGTCCTCACCGACTGGGCACCCGTGCCCAGCACGTGGACGCCCGAGCAGGCCGCGGGGGCGGGCCTCGTGTCCGCCACGGCGCTGGCGAGCCTGGACGTCCTCGGTGACCTCGCCGGCAGGACGTTGCTCGTCGAGGGTGCCGCGGGTGGCGTCGGGTCCGCCGCCGCGCAGATGGCCATCGCCGGCGGCACCACGGTGATCGGCACCGCGAGCGAGGCCAACCACGACTACCTGCGCGAGATCGGCGTCATCCCCGTCACCTACGGCGAGGGCCTGGCCGACCGGGTCGCGGCGGTCGCCCCGGACGGCGTCGACGCGGCGCTGGACACCGCCGGGTCCGGTTCGCTGGCCGAACTCGTGGCCATCGTCGGCGATCCCGCGCGCGTCGCGTCGATCGCCGACTTCAACGCCACCGCTCTCGGCGTCGCGCTCGTCGCGGGCAACGTCAACGCCACCGCGCACCTCGCCGCCGCGGCCCGGCTCGCGGAGGACGGCGCCTACGCGCCGCGCGTGCAGGCCACCTATCCGCTGGAGGAGGCCGGCGAAGCACACCTGGCCGTCCAGAGTGGTCACGCCAGGGGGAAGGTCCTCATCGCTCCCTGACGGTTGTGGTGACCGCGCCCGCCATCACCGGGAGCGCCGTCGGCTCACGGCATACCCACCGGTTCGCGGTGCGGCCTCCAGCGCAGGTGCACGTTCCGGTCCGGTGACTCCGCCCGCAACAACGACAGACGTGGCCGCACCGCATCGGTGCGCGCCGACGGCGGCTTCCGGCTCCCTGCCCGGTACTGCACGGGCCACTCAACGCGATACCCCTGCTCGGCCGCCGCGTGCAGGGTCCAGTGCGGGTCGTACAGATGCGTGCGGCCGATCGCGCACAGGTCGGCGCGGCCCGCCAGCAGGATGGAGTTGACGTCGTCGTAGGAGGCGATGGCCCCCACCGCGATGACGGCCGCGCCGGGGGCTTCGTGGCGGATCCGGTCGGCGAACGGGGTCTGGTAGGAGCGGCCGAACGCCGGGCGCTCGTCCGCGCCGACCTGGCCGGAGGAGACGTCGATCGCGTCCGCGCCGTGGGCGATGAAGGCGCGGGCGATCTCCACGGCGTCGTGTTCGGTGTTGCCGTCGGGCATCCAGTCGGTCGCGGAGATGCGCACGATCATCGGGCGCTCGGCCGGCCACGCCGCGCGGACGGCGTCGAACACCTCCAGCGGGTAGCGCAGCCGGTTGGCGAGCGAGCCGCCGTAGGAGTCGGTGCGGCGGTTCGCGATCGGCGACAGGAACGACGACAGCAGGTAGCCGTGCGCGCAGTGCAGTTCGAGCAGGTCGAACCCCGCGTCGGCACCGCGGCGGGCGGCGGCGGCGAACTCGGCGGTGATCCGGTCCATCTCGTCGCGGCCGAGCTCGCGCGGCACGGGCGATCCGGGGCCGTACGGCAGGGGCGACGGGCCGACGACCTCCCAGTTGCCGTCGGGCAGCGGTTCGTCCATGCCCTCCCACATCAGGCGGGTCGAGCCCTTGCGCCCGGAGTGGCCGAGCTGCAGACCGATGCGGGCGGTGCTCTGCGAGTGGACGAACGACACGATCCGCGCCCACGAGTCGCGCTGCTCGTCGGTCCACAACCCCGTGCAGCCGGGCGTGATCCGGCCGGAAGGCGAGACGCACACCATCTCGGTCATGACCAGGCCCGCCCCGCCCATGGCCTTGGATCCCAGGTGCACGAGGTGGAAGTCGCCCGGCACGCCGTCGACGGCGGAGTACATGTCCATCGGCGAGACGATCACGCGGTTCTTCAGTTCCAGCTGTCCCAGGCGGAACGGCTGGAACATCGCCGGGGCGACCGTCTCGAGGCCCTGGGACGCGGCGAAGGCGGCGTCGACCCGGTCGGCGAACTCTGCGTCGCGGGTGCGGAGGTTGTCGTAGGTGATGCGGCGGGACCGCGTCAGCAGGTTGAAGCAGAACCGGGTCGGCTCCTGGCCGGTGTACATGCCGATGTTCTCGAACCATTCCAGCGACGCCTGGGCGGCGCGCTGCGTCGACTCCACGACGGGACGCCGCTCGGCCTCGTAGGCGGTCAGCGCCGCTTCGACGTCGCGGTGCTCGTGCAGGCAGGCGGCGAGGGCGAGCGAGTCCTCCATCGCGAGCTTGGTGCCGGACCCGATCGAGAAGTGCGCGGTGTGCGCGGCGTCGCCGACGAGGACGAGATTGCCGTGATGCCACCGCTCGCTGCGCACGGTCGTGAAGCTCAGCCACTTCGAGTTGTTGGCGAACACCTGGTGCCCGGCCAGCTCCTCGGCGAACAGCTCGCGGATCCGTTCCACGGCGCGGTCGTCCGAGGCGCCCGGCGGAAACTCCTCGCCGGTGTCGAAACCGGCCCGGCGCCACACGTCGGAGTGCATCTCGACGATGAACGTCGAACCGCTGTCGGAGTAGGGATACCCGTGGACCTGCATGGTCCCCCACTCGGTGTCCTTGACGAAGAACTGGAACGCCTCGAAGACGAGATCCGTGCCGAGCCACATGTACTTGTTGTGCCTGCGGTCCAGCACCGGCCGGAACGAGTCCGAAAAGGACTGTCGCACGGCAGAGTTGAGGCCGTCGGCCGCGACCACGAGGTCGTGCGACTCGCGCAGGAGACGAGCGTCGGGCGCGGGCGTCGAGAAGTGCACGACGACGCCGAGATCGCGGCACCGCTCCTGCAACAGCCGCAGCAGCTCCTTGCGGCTCATCGCGGCGAACCCCTGCCCGCCGACGGTGTGGCTCTCACCGCGGTAGTGGATGTCGATGTCGGTCCACCGGGCGAACCTGCGCGCCATCGCGTCGGCGAACTCCGGGTCGGCGTTCTCGATCCCGCCCAGCGTCTCGTCGGAGAACACCACGCCGAAGCCGAAGGTGTCGTCCGGCGCGTTGCGTTCCCAGACGGTGATGTCGTGGCTCGGGTCGAGCTGTTTCATCAGCGCGGCGAAGTACAGGCCACCGGGGCCGCCGCCGACGACAGCGATCTTCACGTCAGCACCTCGTCCTCGACGATCTTGCGGAGCGCGAACCGCTGCAGCTTGCCGCTCGCGTTGCGCGGCAGCGAGGTGCGGAACCGCACGTCGCGCGGGTACTTGTAGGGGGCGATCGTCTGCTTGACGTGGTCCTGGATCTCCTTGACCTTCGCCGCGTCGCCCTCCACGCCCTCGCGCAGCACCACGAAGGCGCACACGACCGAACCCCGTTCCTCGTCGGGTTTGGCGACGACCGCGGACTCCACCACGTCCGGGTGGGTGTCGATGGCCTCCTCCACCTCGGGCCCGCCGATGTTGTAGCCGGACGAGACGATCATGTGGTCGCTGCGGGCGTGGTAGTGGAAGTAGCCGTCGGCGTCGCGGTGGAAGACGTCGCCGGTGACGTTCCAGCCGTTCACCACGTAGTCCTTCTGCCGCGCGTCGTCGAGGTAGCGGCAGCCGACCGGGCCGATCACGCCCAGCCGCCCCGGTTCGCCGACGCCCAGTTCGAGACCGTCGGGGTCGAGGATCGCGGCGCGGTAGCCCGGCACCGGCTTCCCGGTGGCACCCGGCCGGATGTCGTCACCGGCGGCGGAGATGAAGATGTGCAACAACTCCGTGGCGCCGATGCCGTCGATCACCTTGAGCCCCAACCGGTCCCGCAACCGTTCCCACGTCTCCCTGGGGATGTGCTCACCGGCCGACACCGCGGTCCGCAACCCGCGGAGCTTCCCGTCGACGCCGTCGCGCAGGATCGCCTTGTACGCCGTCGGCGCGGTCGCGAGCACCGTGACCCCGTGCTGCTCCACCAGATCCGCGACCTGGGCGGGCGTGGCGGCCTCGGTCAGCAGCGCGCAGGCACCGGCCCGCAACGGGAACACCACGAGCATGCCCAGGCCGAACGTGAACGCGAACGGCGCCGTGCACGCGACGAGGTCGTTCTCGTTCAGCCGCAACACGTGCCGGCCGAAGGTGTTGTCGATCGACAGCACGTCGCGGTGGAAGTGCATGGTGATCTTGGGTGTGCCGGTGCTGCCGGACGTCGGTGCCAGCAGCGCCACGTCGTCGGCGGCGGTGTCCACGGCGGTGAACTCCCCCGGCTTCGTCCCGCAGCGTGCCGCGAGGTCGTCGTACGTCACGACAGTCAGCGACGGCAGAGCGCGCACGTCCTCGGCGAACCGGTCGTCCGCCAAGGCGATCGACGGACGAGTCCGCTCCACGATCGGTGTGAGCTCACGGGTGCGCAACGCCGCCATCGTGGTCACGACGACGCCACCGGCCTTGAGCACGCCGAGCCACGCCGCCACCGTCCACGGGTTGTTCGGCGAACGCAGCAGAACCCGTTGCCCCGCAACGAGATCGAAGTCCTCGGTGAGCACCCGCGCCACCTGGTTGGCGCGGGTCAGCAGTTCGCCGTAGGACCACACCTCGCCTGCCGGGGTGCGCAGCGCCGGGCGGTCGGGCCCGAACCTCGCCACCGGGACGTCGATCAGTTCGGTAGCGGCGTTGAGGCGGTCCGGGTATTGCAGGTCCGGCGTCGTGAACTCGATCGTCGGCCACAGCGCCGCGGGCGGTAAGTGGTCGCGGGCGAAGGTGTCCATGGTGAGTCCTTCCTGGACCCGTGGCGGCGGGTCACGAGGCGCGGATCATGCCTTCCTGGGCGACGGTGGCGAGGTGCCGGCCGTCGCGCGTGAAGAAGCGGCCGTACCCGAGGCCGCGGCCGGAGTCGGCGGCGACGGCGTCCTGCAGGTAGAGCAGCCAGTCGCCGACCGGTCCCCCGCGGTGGAACCACATCGCGTGGTCGAGGCTCGCGGTGACGAGTCCCGGCTGGGCCCACGGCAGGTCGAGCACCCGCAGCACGGGCTCCAGGATCGTGTAGTCGCAGACGTAGGCCAGCGCGGCGAGGTCCCGCTGGGCGTCGGTCAGTCCCTCGACCGGGCGCAGCGCGTCGAACGGCTTGATCCACACGGCCTGGTGCGGCACCCGCTCGCCCTCCACCGCGAGGTAGACGGGGCCGGGCACGTGCCGCATGTCGAAACTGCGGCCACCGGACCAGTACGCCTTCGACACCTCGGTCATCGAGCCGCCGCTGCGCCCGGCGAGGTACTCCGCCGAACTGGGCAGGTCCTCCGGGCCGGGCAGGGCGCCGGTGAACGAGGCCTGGAAGCTGCCACCGGGCTCACCGGCGGCGAAGTTCGCCAGGCAGACGTAGAGGGGCTTGCCGTTCTGGTAGCCGCGCACCTGCCGGGTGCTGTAGCCCCGGCCGTCGCGCAGCAATTCCACCTCGTAGCGCACCTGCGCGCCGATGTCGGCCGGGCGCAGGAAGTAGCTGTGCATCGAGTGCATCGTCTTGCCGTCGGTCACCGAACGCATGGCCGCGGCGGCCGCGGCGGCGACCAGGTCTCCCCCGTACGCCTTGGGCCACGGGCAGGGCTGCGTGACGGCGGTGAAGGCCAGGTCGAAGTGCTCAGGATCGGCCTTCTCCAGCGTGATGGCCGAGGTGAAGATCGCGGAGGTGCCCGCCGTCATCGGGTCAGCCAGTCGCGCAGGTCCTCGTCCGGGACGTCGTCGAGGTTGACCACGATGTTCTCCGGCGTGCGTGTCGTCATCCACGTGAGCGGCTTGCTGCGGGAGAGGTTGCACTCGATGTGCGGCAGGAACGGCGGCACGAACACCCAGTCGCCCTCCTCCATGTCGACGTAGTCCTCGAACTTCTCACCGAAGTAGATCCGCGCGCGGCCGGAGAGCACGTAACCGCCGGTCTCGGCCTCACCGTGGTGGTGGGTCACCGAGCGGTAGCCGGGTTCGTTGGTGACCTTGCCGAACCACAGCTTCGTCGCCGGGGTGTGCTGGATGCTCACGCCGGAGATCCGGATCGCGCCACCGGAGTTCGCGGTGTCCGGGTTCTCCATGCCGCCGCGCGTCACCACCGGGGCGACCAGGCCGCTGGGCAGCCGGTACATCGAGTTGTCGCCTTCGAGCTGGTACTTGCTCAGGTCGGGCTCCATATATCGCATTCTTCACTGCCGTCAGATATTGTCAATACGCATGAGGCCCGTAGCAGTGAACCCGGCCAGCCTTCCCGCACCGAGCGGTTACTCGCACGGCACGCTCGCAGGCAACACCCTCCACCTGGGCGGACAGACGGCGCTGGACGCCGACATGAAGATCGTTCCCGGCGGCATCGTCGAGCAGTTCCGCCAGGCGTTCAGCAACGTGCTGACCACGCTGCGCGCGGCGGGCGGTGAACCGGAAGACCTGGTCAGCATCACGATCTACCTCACCGACATCCCGGACTACCAGGCGCACGGCAAGGAGATCGGCAAGGTGTGGCGCGAGCTCGCCGGCCCCGTCTACCCGGCAATGGCGGGCATCGGCTGCACGGCGCTGTGGCAGCCCGAGGCCCTGATCGAGATCCTCGGGGTCGCCGTGATCCCCGAGCACCGCCTGATCAAGCCATAGCGGTTTCATGATCACCGAAATGGGGACGCGATAGTGAAGCTCGCTTCCGTGACCGTCGACGGCGTCCGCCGGGCCGGTGTCGTGGACGTGGCCGCGCAGTCGATCGCGCTGCTGTCCACCACCGTGGACGACATCGTGCGCGGCGGCCCGCCGGGTGAGCGCGGCGACGTGCTGCCGCTGTCGTCGGTCCGCCTGGAGTCGCCGCTGCACCGCTTCAACCGCGACATCCTGTGCACCGGCTGGAACTACCTCGACCACTTCGAGGAGTCGAGGGGCAAGCGCGAAGGGCAGGACCCCGTCTCCCCGCCCGAGCGCCCCACGTTCTTCACCAAAGGCCCGGACACGGTGATCGGCCCGTCCGACGCCATCGCCTACGACCCGGACATCTCCCAGAAATGGGACTACGAAGCCGAAATCGCCATGGTCATCGGTCTGGACGGCCGTTCGATCCCGGAGGAGAAGGCCCTCGGCCACGTCTTCGGCTTCCTCGTCGCCAACGACGTGTCGCAGCGCGATCTCCAACGCGCCCACGGAGGACAGTGGCTCAAGGGCAAGAGCCTCGACGCCACGATGCCGCTCGGCCCGTGGCTGACCACCATCGACGAGATCGACGACCTCAGCGCGTTCCAGGTGCAGTGCGAGGTCAACGACCGGCTGCTGCAGAACGCCTCCAGCGGCCAGATGGCCTTCTCGTTCGCCCGCATCATCGCCGAGCTCAGCCACGGCATGACCCTGCGCGCCGGCGACGTCATCCTGACCGGCACGCCCAGCGGCATCGGCAGCGCCCGCGAGCCGCAGCTCTTCCTGCGCGACGGCGACGTCGTGGTGACGCGGGTCAGCGGCCTGGGCGAGCTGCGCAACACCGTCACGGCGACCGATAAGCTCACCGGCAGCTGATCAACGTGAGGAGAGGGCGCTGAACGTCGCGGTGACCACCGAGCCCGGCCAGGCGGCCCCGGCCGGCCGCGACCGCCTCGGCCCGCTGATCGTCACGATCTTCGGGCTGTACGCGCGCGGCGAGGACAACTGGCTGTCCGTGGCCTCCGTCGTGCAGCTGATGGCCGACCTCGGCGTGGAAGGCCAGGCCGTCCGCTCCTCGATCTCCCGGTTGAAGCGCCGAGGCGTGGTCCGCAGCGACCGCCGCGACGGCGCCGCGGGCTACGCCCTCGCCGAGTCCACCCTGGAAACCCTCGCGGAGGGCGACGCCCGCATCTTCGAACGCAGGCGGGCGACACTCGACGACGGCTGGCTCGTCGTCGTGTTCTCCGTCCCCGAGTCCGAACGCGAGAAGCGCCACGCCCTGCGCACCACCCTGACCCAGCTGGGCTTCGGCACCGCCGCCCCCGGCGTGTGGGTGGCACCGGGCAACCTGGCCACGGAGACCAGGCGCACCCTGGAACGCCGCGGCCTCGCCGAGTACGTCGACATCTTCACCGGCGACCACTTCGCGTTCGGCGACCTGCGCTCGAAGGTCCGCGCCTGGTGGGATCTCGACGAGCTGGCCGACCTCTACGCGGACTTCGTGCGCCGCCACCGCCCGGTCCTCGACGCCCTGCCGTCCGGCAGCATCGCGCCGGAGCAGGCGTTCCAGACGTACGTGCCGATGCTGACCCAGTGGCGGCGCCTGCCCTACAGCGATCCCGGCCTGCCCCTGTCCCTGCTCCCGCCGGGGTGGAACGGCGTGACGGCGGAGACGTTGTTCGAGGAGCTCAACACCAGGCTCAGCGCACCGGCCCGCGAGCACGCGCTGGCCGTGATCCACGGGCTCGGGTAGCTGATCGCGGCCTCGGCCTGCGTGCTGGCCGTCGAACCGGTCGTGCACCGCCGCTGGTACCGCGCTCCGGCCTGAGTCACCTTCCGGAACCGGCCAGCCACGCCACGTCTCCACGGCCCAACGGCTTCCTCCTTTCGGCCCTACCGAACGGGCCGTGTGCCACGGGCGGGCAGGGCCTGCCGGGTGCTCTCCTGGGGAACCAGTTCCAACCCGCAGGAGGCGGCCATGTCCGGTCTGCTCGTCAAGCACTTCGACACCCCAGAGGAAACCCGCCCCTTCGAGCAGGGCATGGGTCAGCTCGACCTGCTCAACCTCGACTCCGGCCCCGTCGGGCGCGCCGTCTTCCAGCCGGGCTGGCGCTGGTCGGAGCACGTCAAGCCGATCGCGGGGACCGACAGCTGCCAGGTGGCCCACCGGGGCTACTGCGTGTCGGGCCGGATGAAGATCGTCATGGACGACGGCGACGAGCAGGAAATCGGTCCCGGCGACCTCATGGTCGCCGCGCCGGGACACGACGCGTGGGTGCTGGGCGACGAGCCGTGCGTGCTGGTCGACTGGGCGGGCTACAACGACTACGCCAAGCGGAGCTGATCATCCTTTGTGGACGGCGCCGGTGGTCTTCACGCGGCGCACGAGCGGGCCCGCGCCCAGGCCGTGCAGCAACACGCTGCCCAGGACGCAGGTCACCGTGATCAGCAGGATGGTGTCGGCCGCGTCGCTGCTCGGCAGTTTGTTGAACGCCAGCAGACCGAACACGATCGACGTCGTGCCGCGCGGGCCGAGGGCTCCGACGAGCAGACGTTCGCGTTGCGACAGGGTCGAGCCCAGCAGGGAGACGTGGACCGGCACCATCCGCACGACGGTGAGCACCGCCGCGCAGAACAGCAGGACCTGCCAGGAGACACCGGTGGAGTAGACGAGCACGGCGGCGATGCCCACGACGAACCACATCAGCATCATCAGCACGGACGTGACGTCCTCCAGCAGGCGGAAGTTCTCGTGCATCGAGTGCGCGCCGTTGTGCTCGGTCGCGGTCTGCCGGATCCGCCGGGCCGTGGCCGTGCGGTGGACGTAGCGGAACGCGATGCCGCAGACGAAGGACGCGACGAAGCCGTTGCCGTCGATGAGAGCCGTCAACGCGTAGGTCGTCAAAGGTGCCAGCAGCACGACGATGCGGCCGGACTGGTCGGTGAGCCAACCGGCACGCTGGGCGCGATCCATCAGCCACGCCAGCAGTGAACCGACGACGATGCCGACGACCAGGGCCTTGAGCGCGAACGGGACCACCGTCGCGAGCGCCTCGAGCGGGGTGCGCTCCTGGGTCACGTCGCCCGCCATGAGCAGCGCGAACAGGAACAGCGGCGAGACGATGCCGTCGTTGTAGCCGCCCTCCACGTTCAGCACGCTGCGCACCCTGGCGGACAGGCCGCGGTCGCGCACCACGCGTTCGGCGGGGGCGAAGTCGATCGGGACGACCACTCCGGCGATCAGCAGGAGCACCGGCCAGGGCAGGCCGGGGAACAGCGCCCAGCCCACCAGCATCGCCGCGCCGAGGCTCAGCGGGAGCGCGAGGAACAGCAGGCGGGCCACCACGCCGGGCCAGTTGCCCCAGAACCGGCCCGCGCGGACCTCCGTGGCGTCGACGAACAGCAGCACCGCCAGGATGATCTCGGCCACGTACTGCACGGTCTCGGTGTTCAGCACGGCGTTGATCGAGTTGTCGTTGAGCAGGCCCACGACGACACCGGCGACGACCATGATGATCGGCGCGCCGAGGTTCCACCGGTCGAGCCGGCCGGCGGCCAGCGATCGCACCGCGATCGCGATGGCGATGGCGAGCAGGAAGGAGTTCATTCGTGGAGTTCCTCGTCGACTGGCCGCTGGCGTGCGCGCAAGCCTAACGTCCACATCGGACGCCTGAGGGCACGGCTCCCCCGCCGGTCGGATGGTGAATTCCAGCCAGTCGGCTGGTTGCGCCTGCCAGGACCCGGATGGTGCGCGGGTGCCGGAATCGGTGACACTGAGCGTGTGCGGGTTCCAGGAAAAGGCATGATCCGGGTGGTCGTCGTCGACGACGAGGAGCTGGTGCGGTCGGGCTTCCGCCTGATCCTGCAGGCCGCGGGGGACATCGACGTCGTCGCCACCGCGACGGGGGCGCAGGCCGTGCGCGAGGTGGCCATGCACCGGCCCGACGTCGTGCTGCTCGACATCCGGATGCCGGACGTGGACGGGCTCACGATCCTCCGCGAGCTGCAGGGGCTCACGCCGCCGCCGACCGTCGCGATGCTGACGACGTTCGACTCCGACGAGTACATCTCCACGGCGCTGCGGTCGGGTGCGGCGGGTTTCATCCTCAAGGACACCGGGCCGGAGCAGCTCGCCCAGATGGTGCGCACGCTCGCCGCGGGCGGGGTGGTGCTGTCGTCGAAGGTCACCAGGACCGTCGTGGACGGCTATCTCGGCTCTGCGGCGGACTCGCGCGCCGCCGCGCAGGTCGAGCAGCTGAGCGAGCGGGAACGCGCGGTGCTCGTGCTGATCGCCGAGGGACTGTCCAACTCGGACATCGGCGCCCGGATCCACGTGAGCGTCGGCACGGTGAAGGACCACGTCAGCGCGATCCTCACCAAGCTGCGGGTCGGCAGCAGGGTGCAGGCCGCGCTGGTGGCCGAGCGGGCCGGTCTCCTCGCGGACGGCCGGTCGTGACGCGCCGGATGCCGGCGTGGGTCGCTCCCGCCGCGCTGATCGCGGTCGCCGCGGCCGAGGGAGCGCTCACCGCGCTCACCGAGATCTCCGAGACGACGCCGGTCGACGTCGCCGTGACGGTGCTCGCCGTGCTGGCGCTCGTGGTGCGCGACCGGTGGCCGCTGCCGGCCTTCGCGGCGACGCTGCCCGCCGCCGTGCTGCCCGGCGCGATCGTCCCCGCGATCGTCGCGCTGTACTCGGTGTCCGCCCGGTACCGCAGCTGGTGGCTGCTCACCGGCTGCGGCCTGCTCGCCGCGGGCAGCCTCGCGTTCCCGCTGTCCGACGTCAGCGAGACGTTCTGGACGACCGACGTGCTGCTCGGCCTCATCTACATGACGATGACCGCGCTCGCTCCGATCCTGCTCGGCCAGTTCCTGCAC
This sequence comes from Lentzea flava, assembly GCF_014648475.1. Lineage (GTDB taxonomy): Bacteria > Actinomycetota > Actinomycetes > Mycobacteriales > Pseudonocardiaceae > Lentzea > Lentzea flava. The sequence goes on from NZ_BMRE01000062.1 coordinate 23,574, forward strand.
ACCCAGCGCGAGCTGGCGCTGCGGCTCGAGGAGGTCAAGCAGGCCCGCGAGCACGAGCGGCGGATGGACGCCCAGGCGATCCTCACCCAGGAGCGCAACCAGCTGGCCCGCGAGATGCACGACGTCGTGTCCCACCAGGTGAGCCTCATCGCGGTGCAGGCGGGAGCGCTCCAGGTCAGCACGCGGGACCCGGCCGCGAAGGACGCCTCCGAGAACATCCGCAAGCTGTCGGTGAACACGCTCGACGAGCTGCGGCACATGGTGAACCTGCTGCGCGCCTCCGGCACCCCGGCGACCGAGCTCGCTCCGCAGCCGACGCTGACCGACCTGGAGCGGCTCGTCGAGGGCAGCGCGATCGACGCCCGGCTCGTCGGCAGCGCACCGTCCACTGTGGAACCCGCCGCGCAACGCGCCATCTACCGCACGGTCCAGGAAGCGCTGACCAACGTCCGCAAGCACGCGCCGGGAGCGAGCGCGGTCGTCGACATCAGCCACGACGACACCGACCTGACGGTCACCGTGACCAACACGCCGCCGACCAGGCCGGCGCTGGCGTTGCCCAGCGCCCGCCACGGTCTCGTCGGTCTGCACGAGCGGGCCGCGCTGCTCGACGGGAAGGTCCACACCGGACCGACGCCGGACGGCGGTTTCCAGCTGCGGCTGCAGCTCCCGCTTCACCCGGTCAGCAGCTGAGTCGCGGCGAACTCCGCGTAGAGCGGATCGTTCGCGACCAGCTCGTCGTGCGTGCCCACCGCGCGCACGATCCCGTTGTCCAGCACCACGATCCGGTCGGCGCTGGTGACCGTCGACAGCCGGTGCGCCACCACCAGCACGGTCGCCGTCTTCGCCACCGCCGTGACCACCTCCCTGATCGCCATCTCGTTGACGGCGTCGAGCTGCGAGGTGACCTCGTCGAGCAGCAGCACGCGAGGACGCCGGACCAGGGCGCGGGCGAGCGCGATCCGTTGCCGCTCACCACCGGACAGGTGGTTGCCGCGGTGGCCGACCGCGGTGTCCAGCCCGTCCGGCAGCCGTTCGACCAGCGTGTCCAGCCGGGTCTGCACCACGGCGTCCCAGATCTCCTCGTCGGTGGCCTCCGGACGGCCGTAGACGAGGTTGTCGCGCAACGTCCCGGACAGCACGGGTGCGTCCTGTTCGACGTACCCGATCGACGCCCGCAGCTCCGCCAGGTCCCAGTCCGCGAGAGCCCGGCCGTCGAGCAGGATCCGCCCGGCGTCCGGCTCGTAGAAGCGCTCGATCAGCCCGAACATCGTGGACTTGCCCGCACCGGACGCACCGACGAACGCGGTCATGCCACCCGCGGGGATCTCGAAGCTCACGCCGCGCAGCACCTCCGGCCGCTCCGGCCCGTACCGGAAGCGGACGTCCTCGAACGCCAGCGGTGCCGCGCCGGTGCCGGGCTGCGCGGTCCCCTGCGGGGCCGGCTCGGCGGGCATCCCGTCCACCTCGGCCAGGCGGCGCACCGCGGCCAGCCCGATCTGCAGCCTGCTGCTCGCGTGCAGCAGCTCCCCGATCGGTTCGGTCAGGTAGAAGAGGAACAGCAGGAACGCGACCAAAGTGGACAGTGACATGGCGCCGGTCGCCACCCGCCCGCCGCCGACGGCGAGCACGGCGAGGAACGCCGCCTGGATCGCGAGTCCGTTGGAACCGTGGACGATCGACTCCCAGCGCGCCGACCGGATTCCGGCCAGCCACGCGCGTCCTGCGCTGTCCTCGATCGCGGCGATCTCCCTGGCCTCGGCACCGGCCGCCTTGACCGTGCGGACGGCGCCGAGCGCGCGCTCCAGCCGTGCCCCGGTCTCGCCGACGGCCTCCTGGGCGGCGCGGGACGCCTTCTCGATCATCGGCATCCCGGCACCGGCCAGCACGCCGACGACCACCAGCACGGCGGCGGTCACCCCGAGCAGGACGAGGTCCATCACGCCCATCATCACGATCATCACGACCGTCGTGACGGCACCGGTGACCAGCCCGACGAGCGCGTTGGTGCACACCTCGCGCAGCAGCGTCGTGTCGCTGGTGAACCGGGACAGCAGGTCGCCGGGCTCGGCCCGGTGCACGGCGGGCACCCGCAGCGAGACCAGCCGCCTGGCCAGCCGCTTCCGCGCGACCAGGACGACCGACTCGCCCGCGCGTTCGAGCAGGTACTGCCCCGCCATCGCGATCGCGGCACCGGCGAGCGCGAGGCCGACCAGCAGCACGAGGAAGCCGGTGATCTCGTCGCCCGTTCCCAGCCGGTCGACCAGTGCCTTCGCCGCGAGCGGCTGGGCCGCCGCCGCAAGACCGGCCAGCAGGACGAGCGTCCCTCCGAAGAGGACGGTGCGCCGCTGCGGCCTGGCGTACGACATGAGCATCCGCCAGGCCGGGCGGTCGAACTTGGCGCGCACGGTGAAACTTCTCCATCGTCGGTGATCGGTACGTTCCGATCTTCGACGAGGCGGTGTGGCCGCGGTATCCGTGCACCGGCCGGTCGGTCCAGCCAGGCGGCTGGAGCCCTAGCGGCGGCCTGCGGTCGGCCGGTCGTGTCCGGCGTCGGCGCCCGCCACCCGGTGGGGCACGTCCAGCCGACCGACGGGGTGTTCCGGACGCCCGGCAGATGGCCGCGGACCGGCCGGCGCCACGAAGCTGGTGGCACGGCTTCAGTCCATTGTGGTGTGCAGGAGGAGATAGATCATGTTCAACCGGATGCTGAGCGCCCTGGGAATCGGCGGTCCGTCCGTCGACACGGTCCTCGACTCGCCGCACGCCGTGCCTGGCCAGGCGATCACCGGCCAGGTCCGCGTCCAGGGCGGCAGTTCGGACACCGAGATCGGTCAGGTCGCCCTCTCGCTCGTCGTGGGGCACCAGGCCGAGTTCTTCCGGCTCGTCGTGCAGGAGGGTGTGCGGGTTCCCGCCAACCAGCTCGTGTCGATCCCGTTCCAGCTCACGCTGCCGTGGGAAACCCCGATCACCGCGGTCGGCGGCATGCAGCTGCCGGGCGTGAACGTGGGCGTGCGGACCGAGCTCACGATCGCGGGCGCGCCGGACAAGGGCGACCTCGACCCGATCCTGGTCGGGCCGCTGCCGTCGCAGAACAAGGTGCTGGACGCCTTCGGGCAGCTCGGTTTCACCTTCCGCGGCACCGAGATCGAGGCGGGCCGCCAGGAGCTCGCGTTCTTCCCTCCCGCGCAGTACGCGGGCGGGGTCAGCGAGGTCGAGCTGACCTTCGTCGCGAGCGCGGACGAGCTGTACGTCGTGCTGGAGGCCGACAAGCGCGGCGGCGGGTTCTCCTCAGGGGACACCACCGGGCAGATGCGGATCTCCCACCAGGAAGCGCAGGTCACCGACTGGGCGTCGGCGATCACCGGCTGGCTGACCCAGGTCGCCGGGCGCGGCCAGTTGAACCCGGCCTTCGGCCACCAGCCGGCGGGATTCGGCAACCAGGGCTACGACCACGACGGCCACGGCCAGAGGCGTGGACCGGGCATGGGCGGCATGATGGCCGCGGGTGCGGCCGGTGTCGTCGGCGGCATGGTCCTCGGCGGGGTCGCCGGCGAGTTCTTCGACGACGAGGACTGATCCCGTGGCGATCTCCGGACTCTTCAGCGCCCTGATCGTCGGACTGGTCATCGGCGCCCTCGGCAGACTCGTCGTGCCGGGGAAGCAGCGGATCCCCATCTGGATGACCATCCTCATCGGCGTCGTCGCCGCGGTGATCGGCACCTTCGTCGCCAACGCGCTCGGTGTCGGCGACACGCGCGGCATCGACTGGATCGAGCTGATCATCCAGATCGCTCTCGCCGCGGGAGGAGTGAGCCTGGTGGCCGGGATCTACGGCCGCCAGCACCACTAGCCCGGTGCTCCCGCCGCACGGGCGGCCCGCCGCGCCAGCCCGGCGAAGGCGTCGCGCAACGCCTGCGGGGCGACGACGTCGACGTCGGTGTCGAACCGCGCCAGCCGCGCGGCGAGCGCGGCCCACGACCACGACCCGACCACCAGCCGGGTCGTGGTCGCGCCGATCTCCTCGGCGACGCCGTCGCCCACGAACGGCGCCACCTCCGCTACGGGACGGTGGAGCACCACCTCCCCTTCGCACGGCCAGGCGTTCGTGGTGCCGGATCCCTTGAAGCGGGCCGAGAGAAAGGCCGCGACGTCCCCGCCTGGCACCTCCCGCGGCGTGAACCGGGGCCCGGTGGGGATGCGGAGCGTCATCCGGTCCGCCCGGTAGGTCCGCCAGTCCTCACGTTCCGGGCTCCAGCCGACGAGATACCAGCGACCGGCGGAGACCACGAGGTGGTGCGGCTGCACCCGGCGGGCCGGTCCGGCGTCCTCGCCCCGGCCGGGTGAGCGGTAGTCGAACCGCACCTCCTCACCCGCCCGGATCGCACTGCTCAGCGCGAGCAGAACCTCCGTGTCCACCTGACGTCGCGCCGATTCGGCGGTGGTGACCTCCAGGGCGTCGACGCGGCGGCGCAACCGGGCGGGCAGCACCTGGCGCACGGTGACCAGGGCGCGGGCGGCGGCCTCCTCGATGCCCGCCCCGGTGCCCACCGCGATCCGCAGCGCCACGGCCAGCGCGACCGCCTGCTCCTCGTCGAACAACAACGGCGGCACCTCGCTGCCCGCCTCCAGCCGGTAACCGCCGTCCGGTCCCTTGATCGCGTGGACGGCGTAGCCGAGCTCGCGCAGCCGGTCGACGTCCCGGCGCACGGTGCGTTCGCTGACGCCGAGCCGCTGGGCGAGCAGGCTTCCCGGCCAGTCGCGGCGGATCTGCAGCATCGACAGCAGCGCGAGCAGGCGGCCGGAGGTGGTCGCGGAGGAGGCGATCGGCATGGTCGAAGCCTCGCACGAGTAGCGGACGTTCCCTGTCCGCTACTGCTGACATCGTGGTTCTCGTCGCCGGAAACCTCCCGCGGCCAGAACGACTTCCGAAGGACCACCATGTCGCTCAACGCAGTCGCCCACCTGAACTTCCGCGGCGAGGCCAGGGAAGCCCTGGAGTTCTACCAGTCGGTGTTCGGTGGAAAGGCCACCATCGCCACCTACGGCGACTTCGGCATGCCCGCCGACCTGCCAGGCGCTGGCAACGTGGTGTTCGGCCAGGTCGTCGCCGACAACGGCTTCCGGGTCATGGCCTACGACGTGCCGGGCGAGAACGCACCGCTGCCCAGGGGCACCACGCGCAGGGAGAACGGCGTCACGATCACCGACGAGCCGTTCTTCCTCTCCGTGCGCGGCGAGACCGTCGAGGAGGTCACCGAGCACTGGAACCGCCTCGCCGACGGGGCCGTGGTGATCGAGGCCTTCGGTCCCGCGCCGTGGGCAGCCGGCTTCGGCATGCTCACCGACCGGTTCGGCGTGACCTGGATCCTCGACGTCGCCTGAGAAACCGCCGGGGTGCGGCTCTGAGCCTTGCGGCACAACAGCTGCCCGTCTTTTGCCCGGTCCGGTGCGCGTGCTGAGTGGGATGAACGGAACCTTCGTCCACCTGGGGTGGATGAAGGTTCCGTTCATCCACAACGTGCGAGCGTGCGAGCTCAGCGGGAGGTCGCCGCGCTCGTCGCGCAACGCCGTTCCTGCGCGGCGAGCACCTCCGGGCCGGTCGCCTGCTGGTAGGCGCGGACCACGTCGAGGGCCACGCGGTCCCACGCGTAGCGGACCCGCGTGCGGTCCTGACCCGCTGCCCCCAGCTCCTGGCGCCGGATGTCGTCTCCCACCAGGGATCGCAGCGCCCGCGCCAGCACCGCGGGCTTGCGCGGCGGGACGTGCACACCTGTCACCTCGTGCACCACGGACTCGGCCAGGCCACCGACCGCCGACGCCACCACCGGCACGCCGCACGCCATCGCCTCCAGCGGCACCACCCCGAACGGTTCGTGCCGCTGGGCGCACGCCACGACGTCCGCGGATCGGATCAACGCGGGCATGTCCGAGTGCGGCACGCGGCCGAGGAAGCCGACCCGGTCGGAGACGCAATGCCGCGCCGCCAACGCACGCAGGCGCTGGAGCTCCACGTCGTCCAGGTTTCCGGCCACCACCAGCTCGGTCCAGGTGACCATGGTGAGCGCGACGATCAGGTCGTCGGCTCCGTCAGCGCCCACCGCGAGGATGCGCGGCATCCCGTTGCGCGGCGCAGTTGGGCCGTTCACCGTGAAGATCCTCGTGTCCACGCCCCACGGCACGATCGAGATCCTGGACCGGCGCACGCCCAGCCGGCCGAGCTCCCGCGCCTCGTGGGCCGACGTGGCGATCACACCGGAGGCTCCGCGGCCGACCAGCCGCTCGATGCCGGTGGAGTCGCCGCCTTCGAGTCCGTGGAAGCTCTGCACGATCGGGATTGCGGTGCGCCGGGCGCTGAGGACCGCGGCGAGGCCGGAGGTCCAGTGGTGCGCGTGGATGACGTCCGGCGGATCACCGGCCCATCGTTCGTTCAGGAACCGCGCGAACTCCCCGATGTGCGGGACGACGTCGTTCTGGCCGAGCTCCCGCACGGGCCCTGCCGGACCGTGCACGACCTCGAAGCCCTCGCCGATCCGCCGGCGGGCGGGAACGCGCCGGTCCGTCTGTCGCGTGTAGACGGTCAGGTCGTGCCCTCGCCGGTGCAGTGCCTCCGCGAGCTTCGCCACGTGCAGGCGTTGCCCGGTCACGTCGGGGTCGCGCAGCGCGGTCAACGGGTTCGCCCGCAGCGAGATCATCGCGATCTTCATCTCGCCACCTCCGGGTTCGGCCACGGGTTCGGCACGCACGTCCTGCCGTCCCGCGGGACCGCCGTCCCCTGGGGCGCACCGGCGACGATGTCGGCGAGCCTGTCGTTCGAGATCGACAGGGTCTGCTGCATCATCACGGGCGCGGGAGCACCGTTGGCGGGGCACGGTTCGTGGCCGCGGCCGAGGAAGTGCCCGATCTCGTGGTTGATCAGGTACTTGCGGTACCCCTCCAGGTCGCCCGCGAACGACTGGGCGCCGCGGAACCACCGCGCCGCGCTCACGTACACCACACCGCGGACGTAGCACGAGGTGTCGTAGGGCAGGTCGAACCCGCAGGTCGCCCGCGCCGTTTCCGGTGCGGTGAGCCGGATTCGGACGTCGGGCTCCGCCACGTCGACCCGGCGGAACGCGACGTCGCCGGACGCGGTCCAGCCGCGCGGATCCGCGATGGCCGCGTCGACCGCGGCACCGAAGGCGTTCTGCGCCTGCGGCGGCACGACACCCTGCTCGACCTCGACGGAGTAGGTCCGCACCCGGCCACGGCCGACCTGGGCGGTCGTGCCCGCCACCGTGCGCCACCAGCCTTCGCCCTGAGCGAGCACCGGTTCACCCGGCGGCAGCTCCGGTCCCGGCCGGGGCGCCGCCAGCGCGGCCGGTGCCGGCGAGCTGGACGACGACGGCGGCGGCGACGACGGTGGTGACGAGGGCCGCGGCTTCACCGAGATGCTCGCCACCACAACGGGAACCTCGGGCTGCGCCACGTCCTGGCGGGTCGGCGCCGGCCAGCTCTTCAGCAGGCCGATCGTCACCCCTGCCAGCATGGCGGCGAAGACGTACACGACGATTCTGCCGGTGGTCATGAGGTCACTCCCCCTGTCACGAACAGCTGAACAGCACGGGGCAGGCCGCGTGGTGCAACGCCGCCCTCGCGGCCGGTTGGAGGCCCTCCGCAGGGCCTCGCTCCCGGCCGGACACCACGAGCAGGTCGCTCGGGTGCGTCGCCGTCTCCTCGGTCACGGACCTCGCTTCCCGCACCAGTTCGACGATCACGCCGGGGCAGGCGGCGTGGACGGCGTCCGCGATGGCGTCGAGCGGGTCGCAGGTTCCCGCGAACGGCAGCATCAGCACGCGGAGCCGGGTGGCCTGTCGCGCACGGCAGAACGCGATCGCGCGCCGCACCACGCCTTCACCGCCGACGCACTCGACGACCGCGGTCACCACGCCGAAGCGACCGGCGACCGCGGCGGGCGTGCCGCCCAGGACCACGACGTCACGCAGGTCACGGCCGGCGAGGGGCGGTGCGGCGAGCGCACGGGAGCGGGAGATGACCACGAGCCCGCCTTCCCACCGGGCGGGCGGCGAGTCGTGGTGTTCGATGTGGACGGTCAGGTCCGGGTGCTCCGCCAGGAAAGCGGCCACATCGGCGTGCGCCGGGTCGTTCTCCGGTGCCGCGTGCACGACCAGCCCGACACCGAGCGCGTCCGCGCACGCGGCAGCCCACCGGACGCCGGCGACCCCGCAGTCCCGGAGGTCGACCAGCACGCAGGTGGCCGTGACCTGCCGCGGTTCGGGGGCGAGGGCGGTCACGACGTCACGCTCGCCGCTTCCGACCGCCTCGGCAACGGCAGGTCCGGTGTCGAGGCGACCTCGGCGTGCCACTGCTCCAGCAACCGTTGCCGCTCGGTCAGGCCGGCGAGCATGGCGCGGGACTGCTCCAGCGCCTCGCCGACGATCTCGCGGGCGCGGCGGCTGGCCTCGGCGAGCCTGCGCTGGGTCTCCTGCTCGGTCTCGTCGAGCAGGCGGGCGTGCCGTCCCGCGGCTTCCTCCGCCTGCCGCACCGCCTGGTCCGCGCGGACGCGGGCAGCGGTCTCGATCTCCTCCGCCTTCCGCTTCGCGACGTGCAGGAGGTAGCGGATGCACCCGGACACGGCGTCGTCCTTGCTGTGGCCCGCGTGGATCATCCGGTACTCGGCGAGCTCGGAGCGGGCTTCCTCCAGGTGCCGGGCGAGGTCCTCGGCGGTGGCGAGGGCCGCGTCCCGATCGGTGCGGGCGACGTCGAGCTGTCCTTCGAGCCGGGCGTACTCCTCGTCCACCTGGGCGCGGTCGTAGCCGAACCACCGGGTGCGAAATGTCCTGGGTCCCTCGTTCAGGAGGTCTTCGATGGCCATTGCCTTTGTCCTTTCCTGAACGTGGGCCTTGGTGCTGGTAAATACCCGTGGACGGACCTGCCAGACATTCTTGACGAGGTAAGCACCCTCATCGGTGAATTCCTCACGGAGTGTCACCGGGAACGACCCGCCCGAGTGCAGTCGAAAGGCGCGCCGTGCTCCGGCGCGCCTTCGGTCCCGTACCGGGATCAGCCCTGCCTGGTGCGCAGGTGACCGAGGTAGGACTCGGCAGCCGTCCTGGCCCTCTCGCGCAGAGCCTGCGGGTCGGTCGCGGCCGCGGCCTTGAGCCCTTCACAGCCGGCGGCGAGCGCTTCCGGGCCGAGCGTGGTCATGGCCAGGTCCGGCAGTTCGTCCTTCAGGCAGCGGGTGGCCCGCCCGACGGCGTCCGGGCTGCAGTAGTCCTGCGGCGAGTAGCACTTCTCCACGGCGCCGTCGAGGACCGGCTTGGCCCGTGCGTAGATCTGCTCCAGACCGCCGAGGCCGGACACGGCCTTGGGCAGCACGACGTCCTTGAGCTCCTGGACGTCCCTGCGGTCTGTTCCTGGTTGGAGGTGCGCGGCGCAGACCCGCGACACGAACTCCTCGCGCGTGATCTTCGTGAGGGTGCCGACTGTGTCGCTGAAGTTGCCGAGGCACGCGACCGCGTTCGCGGCCGCGGGGGCGAGCACCAGCGGAATCGCCGCGCACAACGCGGCCAGGGCGGTTGTCCTCGTCTTCATCTGTCCTCCTGGGACTCTCGCAGAGTCGATCGGTCAGTCGGCTGGTACCCACGTGATCACGAAAAGCACGCGGGCACGCCCGGTTCAACCGCATCGAGTGACGGTGAACGCGTGCTCGACCTTGGCGTCCAGCAGCAACGGAGTGGCGTTGCGAACACGGACGAGCAGCGTGTGGTCCCCTTCGGACGGTGCGAAACCGCGCAGTGTCAACCGGTTTCCGTCGCGGTGCGTGGCGACAGCCGAGTCGTCGACGAGAACTTCCACCCGATCCAACGTCTTCGGGTCACCCGCAGTGACGCTGACGTCCTGCACGGCCGCGGCCGCAAGCACCGCGCCGTCCTCCAGCCCGTCGACGGCGAGACCGGCCCGCTCGATGTGCACGACGGAACCCACCACGACCGTCGACGACACCGCGAAGACCACGGCGAGGAAGACGAGCAGGACGAGTTCCGACCTGCGGACCGGGCCGCGCATCACTCATCCTGTGGCCAGTGCCGCGAGCCGGTCGGCGCCACCGTTGAACACGTTCTGGTCGATCGGCGACGACGTGTACTGCCAGATGGTGTGGAACGGCCACTTGAACGGCATCGGACCGACGGCGGGCGCGTACCTCGCCACCCACAACGCGTTGGTGGAGGTGAAGTCGCCGGTGCGGCCGGTGCACCTGTCCCACCACAGGGTCGACGTGTAGATCACCGGCCAGCGCTTCGTGAGCGCGTGGTAGGTGTCGCTGAAGCTGCGGATCCAGCCCACCATCGCGGCGTGGTTCAGGCCGTAGCAGATGTCGCCGCCGTACGGGTTGTACTCGATGTCGAGCGTTCCCGGGAGCGTCTTGCCGTCGCGCGACCAGCCTCCGCCGTTCTGCACGAAGAACCGGGCCTGCGTCGCGCCGTCGGAACGGTTGGGCAGAGCGAAGTGGTAGGAGCCCCTGATCATCCCGACGGCCGCGGATCCGTTGTACTGCTGGGTGAAGTTCGGGTTGCGGTAGCCGGTTCCCTCGGTGGCCTTGACGTAGGCGAACCGCTTGCCCGAACGCCAGTGGTGACCCCAGTCGACTTTCCCCTGATGGCTGCTGACGTCCATGCCGTCCACCCGGCCCACGCCGAGCTCCGGTGGTGTCAACGGCATCTCACCGGTGCCTTCGTGCTTGGCGATCTGCGAGCCCGCCGGGTGATCTTCCTGCCCCTCGTCCGCGTGCGCGGGCGCGGGACTCAGCACGCTGACGACCAACGCGATCGCAGCAGTGCGAACAAGACGATAACCAGCACGTGGTTGCGACGGCATTGGTTTTCCTCCCCGCTCATGAATGGTCCTGCCAGGCCAGCTACCCCTGCCGGAAACGGAAAAACCGGCCTCACGCCTTGTTGACACGAGAGAGTGAGCCAGCCGGGGTGGACGCCTGATCGCCGATTCGCCGGGTAACCGCCGGAAACCGCACTCGGCGAGGGGAGTCTCATCGTGGTTCGCACACCGATCGCGCGCTGCGCCGGCAAGCTCGCCGGGTGCTGCGTGCTCGCCGGCGTTCTCGTGGCCGGACTTCTCTTTCCCGCCACGGCGACGCTCGGCGCGTTGTCCAACAAGATCAGCGATCAGGTGAAGGACACCCTCGCCCTCATGCTGAACACGGATCCACCGCTGATGACGACGGTGACGGATTCCGGCGGCGCGCCGATCGCCCACCTGTACGACCAGTACCGGGTGCGGACGCCACCGGACCGGATCTCCCCGCACATGAAGACCGCATTGCTCGCGATCGAGGACCGCCGGTTCTACGACCATCACGGCGTCGACTGGCTCGCGACCCTGCGTGCCGCCGCCCGCAACAACTCGAGCGGTTCGGTGCAGCAGGGCGCGTCCACCCTGACCCAGCAGTACGTGAAGAACTACCTCGTGCACGTGCTCGCCCGCACCGACAAGAACGCCCAGCGCGCGGCCCAGGAGCAGAGCATCACGCGCAAGCTCCGCGAGGCACGCATCGCGGTGGGCCTGGAAACCGCGCTGAGCAAGGACGAGATCCTCGCGCGTTATCTCGACCTCGTCCCGTTCGGGTCGACGATCTTCGGTGTCGCCGCCGCGGCCCAGGCCTACTTCGACACGACCCCGGACAAGCTGACGCTCACCCAGGCCGCGACGCTCGCCGGCATGGTCAACAGCCCGACGGCGCTGGATCCGGAGGCGCGTCCCGACAAGGCCGTCGAACGCAGGAACCTCGTGATCGACGCGATGGTGGCGGACGAGAAGCTGCCGAAAGACGAAGCGGAACGTCACAAGTCCGCTCCCCTCGGCCTGAGCGAACCCGTCCGTCCACTGCAGACCGGCTGCGTCGGCGCCGGGCCGTCGTACGGGTTCTTCTGCTCGTTCCTCCTCGAGTACCTGACGGAGGCGGGCTTCGACCTCGACGAGCTGAAGATCGGCGGCTACCGGGTGGAGACCACGCTCGACCCGAAGATCACCGAGCACGCGAAGAAGGCTGTCGAGGCACAGGCACCGAAGACCACGCCCGGCGTCGCCAACACCATGGCGGTCGTGCGGCCGGGCAAGGACGCGCACGAGGTCGTCGCACTGGTGGCCAACCGCGACTTCGGCCTGAAGAAGGAGGAGTTCGAGACCCAGTTCGACCTGCCGAGCGGGGTGGAGAACAAGTTCGGCACGGGATCGGTCTACAAGGTCTTCACCGCGGCCGCCGCGCTGGAGAAGGGCTTCGGCATCGACACGGTGGTCGCCGCTCCCAACACCCACACCTCGAAGGTGTTCAAGGGCGGTGCGGCGTCCTGCCCTCCCACGGGTGAACCGAACACGTACTGGTACTGCCTGGCCAACCACAACGACCGCTACCCGCCGCGGATGCCGTTGCGGCAGGCACTCGCGACCTCGCCCAACACGGCGTTCGTCATCCTGGAGGAGCAGACGGGACTGGATGCCGTGGTGGACATGGCCTCCCGGCTCGGCATGCGCAGGACGATGGCGACGAACATCGCCGGGGTGGCGCCGGATCCGAAGGCAGCCAAGGAACTGCGCGTCTCGCAGGCCGAGTTCTACAAGGCCAACCGCAACGCGTCGTTCACCCTGGGACCCGCCCCGTCGAGCACGCTCGAACTCGCGAACGTCGCCGCGACGATCATCAGCGGTGGTGTCTGGTGCAAGCCCACCCCGGTGCGGCGGATCGTCGACAGGGACGGCAAAGCGGTGGAGCTGAAGCGGCCGCCGTGCGAACAGGCCGTACCGGAGCCTCTCGCCAACGCTCTCGCCGTCGGCCTGAGCGAGGACAGCAAGGGCATGGGCACCGCGGCGTTCACCGCCCGCAAGGCCGGCTGGAAGCGCCCGATGATGGGCAAGACCGGCACGACCGAGGAGTACAAGTCGGCCGCGTACCTGGGCGCCACGCCCGACTACGCCGGTGCCGTGCAGGTGTTCAACGACAGCACCTCGCCGAAGGGCATCTGCGTCGGCGCGGGGCCGCCCCGGCTGTGCGCCGAGGGCAACATCTACGGCGGCACCGTGCCCGCGGCCACGTGGTTCGACACGATGACGAAGGTGCACGCCGACCTGCCGGAGAAGCCGTTGCCGCAGGTCGAGGACCGCTATCGGCACGGGGACGCGCGGATGCGGGCACCGGTGGACGCCGGTCCTGCCCCGTCGACCACCTCCGCACCACCGACGAGCTGATCATCCGGCCTGTCGCCGACTACCTGCGCAGCGGCGACGAAGCGGGCATGTACCTGCCCGACCTCGCGGATTCCGCGCTGGAGACGATGCGCCTGGTCGCCACCCGGTGACCCTCATTCCGCTGACCAGTCGATGTCCTCCCACGGCACCTCGCGCGTCCCGCGGTGCAGCAGGGAGGAGATCCGTTCGAGCAGCCAGGGCCGTTGGATGCCGGGCCGTTCGAACCCGAGCAGACGGCCGCGCCGGCGTGGCGTCACGAGCACCCGGACCACCCGCTGCCTGCCGTGCTCGTCCGGTTCGGTCAGCAGGTCGGCCACCCGGCCGAGCGGCTTGCCGTCGCGGTCGCGGACCGGGCGTCCCAGCAGGTCACTGGCCAGCATCAGAGGCTCCCGGAATGCGTCCGATCACGTTGTCGCGCAACCACAGCTCCAACGCGGGCGTGTTCAGCAGCTCGTGCCGGACGTCGAGCCGGATCGCGCTGCCGATCTCCGCGACCCGCTCGAACGGGATGCGCAGCGGCTGCGGGTCGCCGGTCGTGTGCAACCGCCGTGCCACGGCGGCCATCCACCGGCCGAGCCTTCCCCCGATCCGCTCGCCCAGCGCGTGGTGACCGACGAGGATCGCGGCCACGAACGGCCGGCCGTCCGCGGTCGTGCCGAACTCGACGTCGTCGACCTTGCCGACGGGATGGCCGTCCAGATCGACGATCTGGCGGTCCAGCAGGTCGAAGTCGACCCGCAGCACTTCGTTCGTCACGATCCCATCCCCGTCAGGATCATCAGCGGCACCGCGGCGATCGCCGCGACGAGAATGATCACCAGGTACGTCACGCCCAGCACGTTGGTGAGCGGGCTGTTCACCTCGTCGCCCAGGTAGTCGCGGTCGTTCGCGACGATCAGGATCGGCAGGTAGGTCAACGGCAACGCGACCGCGCTGAACACCAGCGAGTACTCCGTGATCGCGATCGGGTCGGCCGTCGTGAGCAACAGCGCGACCCCGAGCAGCACGCTGATGAGCACGACGGTGTGGAAGCGCGCGGCCTGCCTGGGCCGGACGAGCTTGCCCCACTGCCAGCCGAAGTACTGCGCCACCGTGTACCCGGCGGACAGACCGGTCTCGAGCGCCGCGCCGAACGTCGCCGCGAAGAACCCGAGGATCACCACGACCAGCCCGAGCTTGCCGAGCGCCATCGCCACCGGCAGCGCGGTCTGCCCGAGGGTGTCGACCTGGGCCTGGAGCGGCTCGTAGACGACCGCCGCACAGCCCATGACCGCCAGCGAGAGCACCCCGCCGAGGGGAAAGCCGACGAAGACGTTGACCCGCGAGATCGCGAGGTCGCGCGACGTCCACTTCTCCTCGACCCCGCCAGAGGAGAAGAAGAACACCTCGTACGGCGTCATGGCCGCGGCGAACAGCGCGACGGCGAAGAACCCGTAGGTCCCCCAGTCCTCAGTGGCCGGTGGGACGGGGCTCGTGACCTGCTGCCCGAGCTGCGCCCACGGCGGGTCGAGCGCGATGAGGGCGACGACGAACACGACGAGTGCCAGCCCGGCGAGCCCGAACACCCGTTCCATGGGCTCGAACTTCACCTTCCACAGCACGACCCACAGCACGAAAGCCGCGATCGGCACCCACAGCAGGTAGTGCACGCTCGTGGCCAGCTCGATCGCGAGCGCGACACCACCGATCTCCGCGCTCAGGGTGAGCAGGGTGACGAGGTAGGACCCGGCCAGGTTGGCCAGGGCGACGCGGGCGCCGAGCCGTTCCCGCACGAGGTCGAACACGGGCCGGCCGCTGACGGCGGCGACCCGGCCCGACATCTCGGCGTAGAGGCAGATGCCGATGACACCGACCACGACGACCCAGGCGAGCCGCATGCCGAACCGGGCGCCGGTCTCGGAGTTCGCCACGAGGTCGCCGATGTCGACGAAGCCGCCGATCGCGGTGAGGATGCCGAGCGTGACGGCCAGGAACCGCTTCACCGCAACCCCTCCAGCGCCGCAGTCAGCCGCTCCCCCACCTCGGCGAGCCCGTCCGTCGCGCTCGACGCCAGGCCCCGGTCGTCCGAGTCGAGGCCGGTGCCCAGATCACCGATGAGCCGCGCGGACTCCTGCAACAACGGCAGCACTTCGTCGCGGAGCCGCCGGGAGTCCTGATCAGGCACTTCGGACTCGACGACGTCCGTGATCGCCGTCGCCACGCTCTTGCGGGTGTCGTCGAGCACAGTGGACTCGTACGCGCCGAAGGTGTTGCCCCGCAACGCGGTTTGCCCGGTTGTGCGCGCGGTGCCCACGGAGGAGACCGCGTCCTGCACGCTGGATTCCACTGTGGACCGAAACTGGCCGGACGTCGTGGGCCAGACACCCAGCAACACGAGCGCGAGCAGCACCGCACCCAGGCTGATCAACACTGCCCACCGACGCGTTCGCACACCGAACGCTTACCCGTCTTCCGACGGTCCAAACCTCGGTCAGCGCAGGCCGCCGGCGCGCTCCTCGCGTGCCTTCTCGATCCGCAGCTCCAGCGCCTCGAACCACTCCTCGCCCTGCGGACCGCAGCTGTCGCGGATCTCGAACTTGAGCTCCGAGGTGTTGGCGTTCAGGGTGCGCACCATGCCCAGTCCCTGGTCGACCTGGGCGCGGAGCTCGAGGTGCGACTGGGCGAGGTGCGTTGCGGCGGCGTGCATCTCGGCGCGAGCCCGGCCCGGCAGGCCCAGGCGATGCGGGGCGAACCGCGCTCGCCGCACCAGCTGCGACATCGTGCGCATCGACGTCTGGGCCGACTGGTAGGCCAGGTGCGCGGTGTCGGCGCACTGGTAGGACTCGCGGTGGAAGGTGCGCAGCGCGTGGAACTCGACGTCCGGCCGGCCTGGCGGACGGGTGCGCAGCTGCACCAGGCGTGCCTGCACCTGGTCGGCCTGCCGGCGCACGCGGTCGTTCTGGGCGCGGACGCGGCGCAACACGCGGTCCGCCTCCGCGGCCGCCGTGCGGACCTCGCCAAGCGTGACTCGCCGCGGGCGCCGGTCCCAGAGCGACACGGCGATGAGCGCGCCGATGCCCGCGGCCGCCGCACCGAGGAGCGGGCCCATGCCGTCCTCGATGACGTGCTCGCCGGGGTTCAACGTCAGGAAGGCGGTCGCGTTCATCACGCCGAGCAATGCCAGAGCCCGCGCGAGCATCCCCGGCCAGCGCTTGACCAGCCGCTGACGCCGCAGCCGCCCGTTCCTGTTCAGCACCGACCGGACCAGCACCAGGGCCAGCGGCAGCGACCCGGTCGAGGCCCACAGCCACTCCTGGAGGTAGACCGCCTGAGCCTGCGACGCACCGGCCACGATGTGCGCCGCGATCGCCGGTGCCACCAGCAGCATGGTCAGCGGCAGACCGAAGAACAGCAGGAACAGGCCGAGCAGCGGGACGGCACACCCGCACCCGCCGCGTCTGGCGGGCGTCAACGACGCCTGCCGGACCGGCGGCGGGCGGGCGCCAGAGCGGTCGCGCCGGATCCGTTGAGCACCTTGTCGATGACGTCGGCGACTCCGCCGGTGAGGTCGGAGTGGTGCCGCACGAGCGCGGTGGTGAAGTGCTGGGTCAGCTCGATGTACGCACGGCGTTCGGCCAGCGGCAGCCCCGGTTCGACGGTCGCGCGCTGCATGTTGACCATGCACTCGCGCAGCGCCTGCGCGCTGTTGTCGGCGCGGCCCAGCTCCTTGCGCATCTGCCGCAGCGACGCCGAGGACTCCTGCCTGCGCTGGTCCAGCAGTTTGAGCTTGATCTCCTTGGCGTCGGCGGCCTGGGTCTCCTCCAGGCGGATCCGGCGCATCTCCGCGTCCAGGGCGTACGACTCGGCGACGTGCCTGCCCGCCGGGCCCAACGGCTTCAACGACTCCGCGATGCGCTTCACCGATTCGCCGAACACGACGTTGTCGCCGGTCACGCGGATCAACTCGTCTGCCACGGCGGGTTAATCCGACCGGCCGCGCGGAGCGTTACAGGGCAAACGACTCGGTAGCATCGGGTGGCGTGCTGGAGCCCACGCCGATCCACGTGTCCGACGAGGTTCTCGACGACCTCAAAGCCCGCCTCGCTCGCACGCGCGCGCCGCTGGACGAGGGCAACGACGACTGGTCGTACGGCGTCCCGGCGAGCTACCTGAGCGAACTGGTCGACTACTGGCGCACCGACTTCGACTGGCGCAAGGCCGAGGCCGCGATCAACGCCTACGACCACCACCAGGTGACCGTGAGGAACATCCCGCTGCACTTCCTGCGCAAACCCGGCCGCGGACCCCGCCCGATCCCGCTGATCCTCACCCACGGCTGGCCGTGGACGTTCTGGCACTGGTCGAAGGTGATCGACCCGCTCGCCGACCCCGCCGCGTCCGGCGGTGACCCCGCCGACGCGTTCGACGTCATCGTGCCGTCCCTGCCCGGCTTCGGTTTCCCCGGCCCGCTCACCGGCTTTCCCGACGTCAACTTCTGGAAGGTCGCCGACCTCTGGCACGTCCTGATGACCGAGACCCTGGGCTACGAGAAGTACGCCGCCGGGGGCTGCGACATCGGCGGGATCGTCTCCAGCCAGCTCGGCCACAAGTACGCCGACGCGCTGTACGGCATCCACATCGGTTCCGGACTGCCGCTCGACTTCTTCACCGGCCCCCGCGCCTGGGACTTCGCCCGCAACCGCCCGCTCACCGACGACCAGCCGGCCGACGTCAGGGCCCGCATCGTCGAGCAGGACCGCCGCTGGGCGTCCCACCTCGCCGTGCACATGATCGACGGCGCCACCCTGGCCCACGGCCTGAGCGACTCCCCGGCCGGACTGCTCGCCTGGCTGCTCGAACGCTGGACCGCCTGGAGCGACAACGGCGGCGACGTCGAGTCGGTCTTCACCAGGGACGACCTGCTCACCCACGCCACGATCTACTGGGCCACCAACTCCATCGCCACCTCGATGCGCTACTACGCCAACGCCAACCGCTACCCGTGGACCCCCTCCCACGACCGCACCCCGGTCGTGCAGGCCCCGACCGGCCTCACCTTCGTCACCTACGAGAACCCGCCCGGCATCCACACCGCCGACGAGCGCGTCCGTGCGTTCGAGAACGGCCCGCAGGCTGCCTGGTTCAACCACGTCAACGTGAACGCCCACGACCACGGCGGTCACTTCATCCCCTGGGAGAACCCGGACGCCTGGGTGAACGACCTGCGCCGCACGTTCCGCGGCCGCAGGCCCTGACTCACGCACTCGGATCCACGCCGCCCCGCGAAGGACTACGCCTGCTTTGCCCGGCTTGCGCGCGTGCTGGGGGGTGGGATGAAGGGCTCCTTCATCCACGTCAGGGGTGGATTCGAGGGGTCGTCGCAACACAGGTGATCAACTGGCTTGGGTCAGGAGCA
>NZ_BMRE01000063.1 GCF_014648475.1 Lentzea flava
ACCTTGTGTCACAACAACCGAGACAAACCTGCGACAGATCACCCGAGACACGACAGCCGACACCTTCGCGCAGGCGGAGACCCCGCAGGGCAGGCGGAACCGCAACGACATGGCCGACCGCCTGCTGCGCGAGGGCATGTCCGGGTACGCGGACGAGGTGCTGTGGAAGATGGTGGCCCGGCACAACGCAGGCCCCGTCTCCGAGCACGTGTCGCGGATGATGCACAACGCCCCGGCGGAAGGGGCCGCGGCGGCGTTGCGGGGCCGCGCGGAACGGCCCGACTACACCGAGTTGCTCGGCACGATCACCGTGCCGACCCTGGTCGTCGTCGGAAGTGACGATGAATACACCCCGGTGCCGGACGCGGAGTACATGCACGAGCGCGTCCCCGGTTCGGCACTGGTCGTGGTCGACGGTGCCGCCCACATGCCGAACCTGGAACGCCCCGAGGTGTTCAACAAAGCGGTGAGCGAACTCCTAGCGCAGGCCTGAGCCGATGCCGGTGAGCCCGCGGACCTCCATCTCCGACTGCTTGGCCGGGTCCGCGGGTTCCTTGCTGAGGATCGTGCCGAGGAACCCGGCCAGGAACGACAGCGGGATCGACACGATGCCGGGGTTGGACAGCGGGAAGTACGCGAAGTCGGCGTCGGGGAACACCGACGACTTCGACCCCGAGATGGCGGGGGAGAACACGATGAGCAGCACGCACGACGTGAGTCCGCCGTAGATGCTCCACAAAGTGCCGCGCGTGTTGAAACGCTTCCAGAACAGCGAGTAGAGCAACGTCGGCAGGTTCGCCGACGCGGCCAGCGCGAACGCGAGAGCGACCAGGAAGGCGACGTTCTGACCGTTCGCCGCGATACCGCCGGCAATCGCGAGCACACCGACGCACACCGCGGTGATCCTGGCGACCCTGACCTCGTCGCGCGGGTCGGCCTCACCGTGCTTGATGACGTTTGCGTAGACGTCGTGCGCGAAGGACGCGGACGCCGTCAGCGTCAGACCGGCGACCACGGCGAGGATCGTGGCGAACGCCACCGCGCAGACGATGCCGAGCAGCACCGTGCCGCCGACCTGGAACGCGAGCAGCGGCGCGGCCGAGTTCTCGCCGCCGGGAGCGCCGGTGATCTTGTCCGTGCCGACCAGGGCCATCGCGCCGAAACCGATGACCAGCGTGCACGAGTAGAAGATCGCCATCATCCACGTGGCCCACACGACCGACCTGCGCGCTTCACGCGCGTTCGGCACGGTGTAGAAGCGCATCAGCACGTGGGGGAGAGATGCGGTGCCCAGCACCAGGGCCAGGGCCAGCGACAGGAAGTCGAGCTTCGACAGGTCGCTCCCGCCGTACTTCACGCCCGGCGCCAGCACCGCCTCACCGAGCGGCGACTTCTGCGTCGCGCGGTCGAGCATCGCGGACATGTCGAAGCCGAACTTGCCGATCAGGAAGATGGTCAGCAACGTGACGGAGAGGATGAGCAGGACGGCCTTGATGATCTGCACCCACGTCGTGCCCTTCATGCCGCCGACCAGCACGTACAGCACCATCACGATGCCCACGACGGCGATGATGATCGCCTGGCCCACCTTGCTGTGCACGTCCAGCAGCAACGCCATCAGGCCGCCGGCGCCCGCCATCTGCGCGATCATGTAGAACAGCGAGATCACGAGCGTCGCGTTGGCCGCGGCGGCGCGGACCGGGCGCTGGCGCATGCGGAACGCCATGACGTCGCCCATCGTGTAGCGGCCGGTGTTGCGCAGCCGTTCCGCGATCAGCATCAGGCCGATCAGCCAGGCGACGACCCACCCGATCGAGTAGAGGAATCCGTCGTAGCCGTTCACCGCGATGGCACCGGAGATGCCCAGGAACGACGCCGCGGAGAGGAAGTCACCCGAGAGCGCGATGCCGTTCTGGGTGCCGGTGAAGCTGCTGCCCGCCGCGTAGTAATCCGAGGCGCTGACGTTCCGCGTCGACGCCCGGTACACGATGTACAGCGTCAGCAGAACGAAGATGCCGAAGACGGACAGGTTGATCGCGGTGTTCGCCCCGGTCACGCGAGCTCCTCATCGGTTTCCGCGAGTGCGCGGACCTTTTCGACCTGCGGGTCGAGCCTCTTCTTGGAGTAACGCGCGTACGCCATCGTGATGATGATGGTCGTCACGAACTGGAGGAATCCCATCGTGAGCCCGACGTTCACCGTTCCGAAGAGCGGCGTGCTCATGAAGTCGGCGGCGTAAGCGGAAAGCAATACGAACGTTACGTACCAAGCGAGGAACAGCAGTGTTGCGGGGAGAATAAAACGCGTCACGCGCCGCTTCAGCGCGAGGAAATCCTCACTCGTTTGGATGGCACCGAAATCAGGCTCACCGTCACCATCGATAAGCAATGAGTGATGACGCTCGTCAAAGGTCGCGAAACCGGGGGTGGCCGGGCGTGACACGGAGGGCAGCGCCTTCGTCATCAACCGCTCGCATTCGTTACGGGGAGTACCCGGCGACCGCCGTGGAGGCGGCTTCGGCCGGACCGGGGGTGGAGGGCGCAAGCGTAACCACGCGTGGCGGTGAGTCAATCCCCCGAACCCGCAGGACCACCCCATGAGGTGGGCTGTCACGGTGCGTGATCGGTTGGCCACGCCCCAGGTCGTTGTCGCGTCACGCTCTCTGGCCTACTATCCGCTAACACCCGATACGGCTGATCGGCGATATCGAGCTGCGGGTGACTCAAGTCGCGGGGATTCACCAGGCCAGGAGGTAGCCGATAGTGGGGCACTTCGAGCGCGCCTTGGGGATCATTTCGTGAATGTCGAGTGGAGAAAGATCAGCGACTGGCGCAACTGGCGCCTGCCGGTCAAGCTCGGCGTCGTGCTGCTGGTGCCGGTCGCCGTGGCGATCGGTGCGGGCACACTGCAGATCTCCGGTTACGTCGACCGGTCCAACAACTACGTGCAGATGCAGGGCCTGGTCCGGCTGCGGGCAGATCTCGCGCCATTGATCTCCAGCGTCCAGCAGGAACGCACGCTCGCCGCCCAGAGCGCGACGAGCGGTTCGGGCGTCGGCGCGTACCAGAACCAGATCAGCGCCACCGACAACGCCGCCGCGACCGTGCGCCGCCGCGTCGACCGCACCGATGGTCTGAGCGAGGTCGCCCGCAACCGCTTCACCGAGATGCGCAGCCAGCTCGACACGTTGAAGAGCGTGCGGGAGAAGGTCGTGCAGGGCGGCGACGGCGGCGACCCGAGCGGCGGCACCATCGGCTACACGAGCGTCGTGAAGTCGATGCTGGACTTCGAGCAGGCCCTCATCAGCCAGCTCGGTGACGAGGCCATCGCGGGTACGGCACTCGCGCTGCACAACATGGTCATCGCGCAGGAGCAGGTCTCCCTGCAGCACGCGATCGTCTTGGCCGGGATCGGCCGGACCAAGCTGCTCGGCGCCGAGGTGCGCTCGCTGGAGCAGTCCGACATCCGGCTGCAGGACCGCCTGGGCGACTTCCAGGCCATCGCCACGACCGAACAGCGCCGCGACTACGAGCAGACCGTCACCGGCATCGCCGTGGCGACCCGCAACACGCTCGTCGAACGCGCGCTCACCCAGCCCGACGGCGTTCCGGCGCCCACCACGCGGGCCGGTCAGCCGAAGCCGCCGCCGTCGTTCGGCATCGCGGTCGACGAGTGGAACACCGCGTCCAGCACGACCACGCGCCTGATGGAGAAGGTCACCCGCGCGCTGCAGGACGAGCTCGGCAACTCGGCAGCCGCGCTGCAGGACGACACGTCCAACAAGGCGGGCGCGGCCGCGGTCATCCTGCTCGCGATGCTGATCATCGCGGGTGCGCTCGGCTTCGTCATCGGCCGCTACCTGCTGCGCTCGCTGTCCGAACTGCGGCGCTCCGCGCTCGACGTGGCGCACCACCACCTGCCGGAGGTCGTCGCCGCGATCCGCGCCGACCGCAAGCCGGACACCGAGATCGAGCCGGTGCCCGTGCACACCACCGAGGAGTTCGGCCAGCTGGCGCGCGCGTTCGACGCCGTGCACGAGCAGGCCATCCGGTCCGCGGTCGAGCAGTCGACGCTGCGGTCGGGCATGAAGAACATCTTCGTCAACCTGTCGCGCCGCTCGCAGGGTCTCGTCGAACGCCAGCTCAAGCTCATGGAGGAGCTCGAGCGGCACGAGGAGAACCCCGAGCAGCTCGCCAACCTCTTCAAGCTCGACCACCTCGCGACGCGCATGCGCCGCAACAACGAGAACCTGATGGTGCTGTCCGGCACCGACGTCGCCCGCCGGTTCCACCAGCCGGTGCCGCTGGCCGACGTGCTGCGCGCGGCCGCGTCGGAGATCGAGCACTACCAGCGCGTCGTCGTGAAGTCGACGCCGTCGGTGGAGATCGTCGGCTACGCGGCCAGCGACCTCGTGCGCCTCGTCGCCGAGCTGCTGGACAACGCCACCGCGTTCTCCGCGCCCACCACCCAGGTCATGATCGGTTCGCGGATCGACCAGCAGGGTTCGGTGCTCGTCGAGGTCGCCGACCAGGGCATCGGCATGGGCCCCGCGGAGCTGACCGAGGCGAACGAGCGGCTTTCCTCTGGTACAGAGGACGATGTGCCGGTTTCGCGCCAGATGGGTCTTTTCGTCGTCGGTCGTCTCGCGGCCCGCCACGGCATCACCGTCCGCCTGCGCGCGCCGGGAGAGGGTCGTGAGGGTCTGCGCGCGTTCGTCCTCGTGCCGTCGGAGCTCGTCCGCTCGCACGAGATGCCGGCCGAGCCCGCCCAGCCGCGCCACGCCGCGCTGCCGCAGCCGAAGCAGGTCGCGGCGAAGCCGCACGTGGTCGTGAAGACCCCGAACCTGGCCCCGCCGCCCGCGCCGGCTCCGGTCGCTCCCGCCATCGACCACCCGCGCGAGTCGGCCGAGTGGACCTCGTTCCGCGGCGCCGCGATCGAGGAGCCGTTGCCACAGCGGCAGTCCCGCCCGGCGCCGAACGGGTCGCCGAACGAGACGCGGCCCACCCCTGTTGAGACGACGTCTTCCTGGTTCGCCGGGAGCGGCGTCTCGGACGAATCGATCAACGGTGATCATTCGTCGCCAGCCTCCCGACCCGGACCGTCACCCTCCGCAGCGGCTTCCTGGTTCGGCAAGAAGCCCGCGGGCGGGGTCTGGGAACAGCCGGGCGACCCCGCGACGGACGCCGGTGAGACAGACGCCGGCTTGCCGAAACGGGCTCCGCGCAAGAATCTGCTCCCCGACCTCGCGGCACGTCCCGAGGGCGGCACACGTCCGCCGGCACCGCCGAAGCGCGATCCGGAGCGAGCACGAGGCTTTCTCGCGAGCTACCAGACAGGCATCCGCCAGATGCCGCTGGGCAGCAACGGGAACGGAAACGGCCAGGGGAAGAACGGCCTGGGGAACGGGGAAAAGGCATGAGCACGCCTCAGTCGCGCCAAGTGGACCAGTTCGGCTGGCTCATCACGAACTTCACCGATCGCGTGCCCGGTGTCGCGCACGCGATCGTCATCTCGGTGGACGGGCTGCTGCTCACGAAGTCCGCCGGTCTGCCACCGGATCGCGCGGAGCAGCTGTCCGCCATCGCGTCGGGCGTCGCGGCGCTCACGATGAGCGCGTCACGATGCTTCGAAGGTGGCGGAGTGTTGCGCACCGTGATCGAGATGGACTACGGGATCATGCTCCTCATGTCCATTCGAGACGGATCTTGTCTGGCGGTTCTCGCCGCGCCCGACAGCGACGTCGGCCAAGTGGCCTACGAGATGACCGTGGTCGTCGACCAGGTGGGCCAGATCCTCACTCCCGAACTGCGAGCGCAGCTGCACAGCGTGAGGTGATCATGAGTTCGGCCGCTGACGCGCACCGACGACGCAGGCGGGCGGAAACGCCAGCCGAGCAGACGTTCGCCGACCTGATGAATGGGTTTTCCCTGGACTCAGGCCGAAAGCGAACGCGCTCCGCGTCCTCTGTGCCCGCGCGGGAAGCGACTCCGGTTGCAGAGCCGCAGGAAACACCGGTCTTCGAGACTGTGGTCCCGGAGCCGCCCGACGCCTCGATCGTGCGTGCATATGCCTGGACGGGCGGGCGCACACGGTCGAACATCAACCTCGAGATCGAGACACTTGTCTCCGCCAATGATCAGAGTCGGCAGTCTGCAGGTATCTTGCAGGCTGAGCACCAACACGTCGTCGAGTTGTGCCGCTCGCCGCGATCCGTCGCGGAGGTGGCCGCACTGATGCGGCTCCCGCTGGGAGTCGTCAAGGTGCTGCTCGGCGACATGGCGGAACGAGGTCTGGTGGACGTGCACCAGACCGCTTCCGCGGGCGGTGTGACGCCGGACCTCGGGTTGATGGAGAGAGTGCTGAGTGGACTACGTCGGCTCTAGATTTCCCGATTTCGGGCCCCCTGGGCCGCCTGGTCGGGAGCTGACTTCGGCCAAGGTCGTCGTCGCCGGTGGCTTCGGCGTCGGCAAGAGCACTTTCATCAGGTCGATCGTGGAGAACGATCTGCTGACCATGACAGCGCTCCCACCGGAACGCGCAGGTCTGGTCACCGAGCTGGTGCGCATCCAGTTCGGCCGCGTGTGGCTCGATCCGGGCCTCGCCCTGCACCTCTTCGTGGCCCCGCAGTGGCAGGACCCGCGCGCGGGCTGGAACGACGTGGTGCGCGGTGCCGTCGGCGCGGTGGTGCTGTTCGACGTGATGCGTCCCGCGGACTCCGTGGACGCCATGCGGTACTTCGAGGATCACAAGATCCCGTACGTGCTGGCGCTGAACAACGTGCACGCGTCTGTCCGGTCGGACGTGAAGGCCATCATCCGCGGGATGGGCATCGCTCCCGAGGTTCCCGTGGTGAACTGCGATCCGCGGGTGCGGTTGTCGGTGCGCGAGACCCTGATCTCGCTGGCGGAACACGCGAAGCTGGACCGCTGGCGGCGTCGCCCCGGACCCGACGAGACCACACCTCTCGCGCCTGTCTGCTGACTTGGAATCGCTCCACGTGGAGCGATTCCAAGCGGTAACTCCTTCCGGTTGTTTGGCCCCGAGAAAGTGGTGCCAGGGGTGTCGGCGCCATAGCGTCTCTGCTGATGGCCGTCGCTTCTGTGGCAGCCGTGGCGGCACGTGCAGCACTGAATCGTGGGCCGACCGGAATCAGAGTGCCAGGCAAGGGGTGACGCGATGACCACCGCGCGGCGTCTGGACGGCTACACCCTGGACGACTGGGAGAGCCTTGATCCCCAAGAGGGCCGTCGCATCGAGCTGGTCGGCGGGCGGTTCGTGGTGACTCCCACTCCTGCTGCCAAGCACCAGAGGGTCGGCGACAGGCTGGCGCGAATCCTCGACGATGCGGTTGCCGCGGAGGGTATGGAGGCTCTGACCGCCATTGGCGTCCGGGTCAGCAAGCACTTCGGCTACATCCCGGACGTGGTCGTGGCGACCGAGCGCGTCGAGACCGTGTCCGTCGACGTCGCGAACGTCGCACTGGTGGTGGAGATCGTCAGCCCGTCCACGAAGAAGAGCGACCGCCTGGAAAAGCCCGCAGCCCTGGCCGCCGCCGGTGTGCCCGCTTACTGGCGTGTTGAGCTCGACGGTGCAGACGACCCGACCATCTACTGCTACCGCCTGGACAACGGCACCTACACCGAAGTCGCCACGTTGATCTCGGGCAACGCGGGAGCTGTGGCCGTCACCGGCACCATCTCGGTGTCCTTCGATCCGGCGGATCTGCATCGCCCGCGTCGCTGAATTTCCAGCCGCCACACCGCACGTGCGCCGTAACCTTCCACCGAAACGGCGATGAGCGGAGGAATGGTTGAGCGGCTGGATCGGCAGAGCACGGGCGTTCGTCACCGACGACAACCTCGACCTCTACCTCCTCGCCCTGGTAGGCCTGGTCTTCACCGTCCTCGGCATCACCGGCCTGTCCGACGTCACGACGCTGGCCTCCGCCGTGCTGGCACTCCTCGCGATCCTCGCCTTCTCGCAGATCAAGTCGAGAAAGCTGACCCAGCGGATCAACGGGGCCCGCAGCGGTGCCGTCGCGCTGCGCGGTGAGTTCCCGCCGGACCTGATCGACCGCCGCGCGAGCGCCTCGGACATCCTCCTGATCGGTCTCACCATGACCAGGACCGTGCAGGGCATGCGCACGGACCTGCCCACGGTGCTGAAGACCGGCGGACGGGTGCGCGTGCTGGTGCTCGATCCCACCGACGAGCGCCTGATGGTGATCGCGGACCGGCACCGGGCGCACTCCCAGGGCGTCGAGCACCTGCGCGCCAGGATCCGGGCGACGCTGGACGACCTCACCTCGGTGCGGGAGCGGCACGGCGGCCGGCTGGAGATCCGGGTGCTGTCCACCATCCCGTCGGCGGGCTTCAACTGCCTGGACGTGCGCAAGCCGAACGGCGTCGTGTGCGTGCAGCACTACGAGTTCCACCCCGAGGGCGAAGCGGCTCCGATCATGGTGTTGTCGAAGGACGACGCTCCCTGGTACCAGCGTTTCGCCGCGGAGGCCGAGCGGCTGTGGGAGTCAGGCGCGGACTGGCCTGCGAAGGTCTAGCAGCTGCTGGGTGTGCAGGGGCACGTGACCTGACGCGAGCCCGTTGACGAGATCGGCGAGCGGGACGGGCTGGTCCAGCAGGAGTTCGTCGTTCGACATGAGGAACGACGGCACGAGCACCGCGGCGGCCTGCTCGGTGAGCCGGTCGGCGATGTCGCAGAGGATGGCGGCCTGGTCGCGGACGCGTGCGATGAGCGCGGTCCTGCCGGGGTGTTCGGCGATGATCCGGTCGAGGTTCCAGCGGTCGAGGCAGATCCGGTTGTCGAACGTGGGACGTGCACCGGACACCACCCCGAGCACGACGGCGGCCGTCGCGGCGTCGACGCTGAGCATGTGGGCCAGCACCTGGTCGGCGTTCCACCCGCCGTCGAGGGCTTCGCCGAGGTCGGGTGCCGCCGCCACTTCGAAGAACTTCTCGTAGGCGAGGCGAAGTGCGGTCGTGTCCATCGGTGCTTCCTTGTCGACGTGGGGAGTGATGCGCAACCGATGGTTGCACGTCTGGGTGATCACTTGCAACCTTCCGGTTGCACAAGCATTGACAAGATCGCTACGATGACTTCAGTGTTGACCGAAAGAAACGCCCCTGGAGAAAGGGCACCGTCATGAGCCTGGGCAGGGAAACCCGGCTGTCCGCCTGGATCGAACGGTTCGCGGCCCACTTCGCCGAGGAGGGCATCCCGCTGATCGGCGGCCGCATCCTCGGCTACCTCCTGGTCTGCCAGCCGGTGGAGCGCACCGCCGCCGAGCTCTCCCAGGAGCTGGAGGCGAGCAGCGGGTCGATCAGCACGAACCTGAAGTACCTCGTCAACGTCGGCCTGGTGACCAAGCGGACCCGGCGCGGCAGGCAGGCCGCGGAGTACCGGATCAACGAGAAGGCCTGGTCGGAGTTCGTGCAGCGCAAGCTCAACGCGATCGCGAGCGTCCAGACGCTGACCGACGACGGCATGCGGCTGCTCAGCGGTGACCCGGAGCGCGCGATGCGGCTGCGGACCGTCGACCACCTCTACGGTTGGCTCTCAGCGGAACTTCCGGCTTTGTGGGAGCGCAGGCCCGCCGCACCCAAGTAGCTTGGGATGCATGTGGCACCCGTTTCGCGACGACATCGAGTACTACGAGGAGCGGGCCAGAGGGCTGCTCGCCTCGGCGTGGGACGGTGTGCCCGGTGCGCTCGAGGTCTTCGACGACGTGCCGCTGACCGACGAGGGCGCGCACACCGTTCTCGCCCAGGCGCACGGGTGTGCGGACTGGAAGGCGTTCAGGGCCCACATCCGCAAGCCGCGCCCGTTCGCCCGCGCCTACCAGGCCATCGAGCTGCAACACCCCGATGAGCTGAAGGCGATCATCACGCGCGACCCGTGGCTGGTGAAAGCCAGTGGTACCAACGGGAACGACCTGCTCGGGCTGTCCGCGGCCAAGTGCGACGAGCGCCTCGTCAGGGTGCTGCTCGACGACGGCGCGGACGTCAACCACCAGAACGTCCACGGCTGGACGGCGTTGCACCAGGCGGCCTACAAGGATCTCCCGCAGCTGGCCCAGCTGCTGCTCGACCGCGGCGCGCGCACCGACCTCGAAGCCCGCGGCGAGGGCGGCACCCCGCTCACCATCGCGTTGTTCTGGGGCAACAGGCAAACCGCGGAACTGCTGACACAGCACGGAGTTCACCCGCCGAACCTGCGCACGGCGGCGGGCCTCGGCAACCTCGACCTCGCCACCGAACCGGAGGCGAAGCGCGGCTATTACCGCCCGCACAGCGGTTTTCCGCGCTGGTGGCCGACGAACGACCCGCAGGAAGTCCTCGACGAGGCGTTGTCGTGGGCCGCCCGCAACGACCGCGCCGAGGTGTTCGGCGATCTGCTCAAGCGCGGCGCCAGGATCGACGCGGACGTCTACCGCGGCACGGCGCTGGCGTGGGCGGCGTGGCGCGGCCTGGAGAACGCGACCCGCGCGCTGCTGGACCTGGGCGCGAACCCCAACCAGCGCACGGGTTTCGGCGGCCCGATGCACGGCGAGGGCGTCACGGCGCTGCACCTCGCTGCCGAACGCGGCCACCTGCCGATCATCCGGATGCTGCTCGACGCGGGCGCCGACAGGTCCATCAGGGACGTGAACTTCGAGGCGACGCCCGCGAACTGGGCCGGGCACAACGACCAGCGGGAGGCTCAGGCCTTGCTCAGCGCCTGATCGCCGGAAGCGGGCAGCTCGACCTCGTGCGTGCGCTCGCGCGACGACGTCCACAACGCCGCCGTGGCAACGACGACCGCGCCGGCGCCGAGCACGTGGAGCGACACGAGCACCTCGGGGACACCCGTCCAGTACTGGACCATGCCGAGCGCGCCCTGAGCGAGGACGACGCCGACGAGCGTCCAGTAGGTGCGGGTCCGCGTGAAGAACCCGACCGCGATCAGCAGGCCGAGGAACAGGAACAGCAGGTCCGCGTGGATCTGCGCGAGCGTCGCGACCTCGATATCCAGGCGCGGCGTCGAGGCGTCACCGGCGTGTGGCCCGGCGGCCGTCACCCAGGTGCCCGCGAGCAGCAGCGCGCCGAGCACGGCGGCCATTACCACCTGGAGCTTCATCAGCGGGGCCGGCACGAGCAGCCGGGCGGGGCCGTCGCCCTCGGACAGCGAACGGACGAGCAGCACGGCGAGCCACACCAGGACCATCGAGATCATGAAATGGATCGACACGGTGTACCAGGCCAGTCCGGCCAGCACCGTGATGCCGCCGACGACCGCCTGCAGCGCAACGCCACCGAGCTGGATGAGCGCGAGCGTCAGCACCCTCTTGCGGCGCGGCAGGTGGAACCAGGCCGCCAGCACGCAGAGACCCGCGATGACGCCGACGACACCCGTCAGCGTGCGGTTGCCGAACTCGACCCACTGGTGCAGGGCGGCGACCTCGGGGTGCTGCACCGGCACGACGCTGCCCTCGACGCACTGGGGCCACGTCGGGCAGCCCAGTCCGGAGCCGGTCACGCGGACGATCGAGCCGGTCACCGCGATTCCTGCCTGCGCGATGACGACGGCAATCGCGAGCGCGCGCTGCCAGGAAACGAGGAGGGCGGTCAGCTTCGACACGCCTTGATGGTAGGTGTGGTCAGGTGAGCTTCGTCGTCCGGGTGGCCAGTGCCCCGGCCACAACTCCCCAGGCCACGAGCACTGCGACGGGGCCCACACCCGGTGCAGTGCCGTACACCACAGAGGTTTCCAGGGCCTGCGCGAGAGCGGCCGACGGCAGCAGGTGCACGAAGCCGACCGGCACCGACAACGCCACACCGCCGACCATCAGCAGCACGAACCACACGATGTTCGCGAGCGCCAGCACGATCTCGGCTCGCAGCGCGCCACCCAGCAGCACGCCCAGCGCACCGAACGACAACGTGCCCAGGATGATCAGCAGGATCACCCACGGCAGGCCGGACAGCGGGAAACGCCACCCGAGGATCAACGCGGTGATGCCGAGCAGCAGGATCTGGATCGCCACCACGGCCAGCGCGCCGCTCACCCGCCCGGCCACGAGCAACCACCGCGGCAACGCCGAAGCCGCCAGCCGCTTCAGCACGCCGTAGCGCCGGTCGAACCCGAGCGCGATGGCCTGCCCGGTGAACGCCGACGAGATGATCGCGAGCGCGAAGATCCGGGCGGTGGCCGAGCCCACGCGCGGCTCCGGCATCGGGATCACCGTCATCAGGCTGAGAGCGACGAGGAGCGCCAGCGGGATGATGACGGTGAGCAGGATCTGCTCGCCGTTGCGCAACGTCAGCAACGCTTCCGTGCGGGCGTGCACGAACAGCATCTTCGGCAGCGACCCGCGGCCGGGCGCGGGCTTGAACGTGCCGGGAGCGAAGGTGGTCACGAACGCAGCTCCCTGCCGGTCAGCTCCAGGAAAACGTCTTCGAGGCTGCGCTTGGCCACCGTCAGCTCCTCGGCCAGCACACCCTGCTGCGCGCACCACGACGTGACGGTCGACACGACCTGCGGGTCGATCAGCCCCTCCACGACGTACGCGCCCCGCGTCGCCTCGCGCACCTTCAGCCCCTCCGGCAGTGCGGCGGACAGCAACGACGTGTCGAGCCCCGGCCGGGCGCGGAACCGCAGCTGCTGGTCGTCCGCGCGGTTCGCGGTGAGCTCGGAGGGCGAGCCCTGCGCCACGACGCGACCCTGATCGATGATCACGACGTCGTCGGCCAGCGCCTCGGCCTCGTCCATGAGGTGCGTCGTCAGCAGCACGGACACGCCGTCGTCCTTCAACGCGCCCACGAGGTCCCACACCAGCCGGCGCGCCTGCGGGTCCATGCCCGCGGTCGGCTCGTCGAGGAACACGAGCTCGGGGCGTCCGATCAACGCGCACGCGAGCGACAACCGCTGCTGCTGGCCGCCGGAGAGCCTCTTGTAGGGAGTGCGGACGGCACCGGAGAGCCCGAGCACCTCGATCAGCCACTTCGGATCGAGCGGGTTCGCCGCGCACGCCGCCACGAGGTTCAGCATCTCCTCGGCGCGAATGCCGGGATATCCGCCACCGCCCTGCGGCATCACGCCGATGCGCGGCCGCAACGACTCGTCGGCCGGAGAGAGGCCGAGCACGCGCACGGTGCCGTCGTCGGCCGAGCGGAAGCCCTCGCAGATCTCGACCGTCGTCGTCTTGCCCGCGCCGTTGGGCCCGAGGAGGGCCAGCACGGTGCCGGGCTGCTGGACGAGGTCGAGGCCGTCGACGGCGGTCTTCGAGCCGTACCTCTTGACCAGCCCCGACACTTCCACCGCAGGCTGGGGATTCGGGCTCACGAACGGCAAGCCTAGGCGGTCCCGCCCGCCTGGGAACGCGGGGGCCTTGCGTTCCCCAGAAGGAAACGCAAGGCCCCCGCGTTTCCTGAAGCACGGCTGAAGAGGGTGGGGCTGGCCCTACCCCCAGGAGTCAGGGACACCTCAGGGTTTGCTCGGGGGAGTTCCCCATTGGTTGATCAACGCCGTCGCAAGAGACTTTTGACGTGCTCGAAACGGGGGCGAACAGACGAGGACTGGTGGTCGGGGGACTGGTGTTGTCACTGGTTCCGATTTTTTACCTGCATGTCGTGTCGGCAGGGCAGCTGAACCCGATCACGGATGTGATCAGCGACTACGTGTTCGTTCACAACGGCACGGGCTGGCTGGCGGCGACGTCGCTTTGTCTCGCCGCCGTTTCGATGTTGCTCGCCGTCAACCTGCGAGGTGTAGGCAGGTCAGCGCAGTGGCTGATCGGCATCTGGTCGGCAGGCCTGACCGTGTCGACGATCTTCCCGACCGATCCGACGGGGGCGCCGACGTCCATGTCGGGCTACATCCACCGGTACGCCGGCGCGGTGATGTTCGTGGCGTTGCCGGCGGCCGGAGTGCTCATCGCCCGCAAATTTCCGGCTCTGCTCGGTATCGCAATAACGGCCAGCGTGTCGAGTGCGGCATTTCTGGTCAGTCACGTTTCGTTCGCCGGATTCGAGGCGCGCGGCCTGACCGAACGCGTTTTGTTCGCATCCCTTTACGGACTTCTCTTCGCCATAGCGGCCCTACAGGTGAGGCGCACGACATGACCCTGCTCGCCATTGCGCTCGCCGTGCTCGGCGCCGTGTGCTTCGCGCTCGCGGCCCGCCTGCAGCACGACGCGGTCGCCGAGACCGGGGCACGGGTCGGCGTCCTGCGCCAGCCGCGGTGGCTCGGCGGGCTCGCCCTGCTCATCGCCGGTGCCGGGGTGCACGCGGTCGCGCTCGGCATGGCGCCGCTCACCGTCGTCCAGCCGATCGGCGTGCTCGCGATCGGGATGACCGCGTTGCTGGACCGCCGTTTCCGCGAGCTGCCGGCGATCCTCATCACAACCGTGGGCGTCGGTGCGTTCGTGTTCCTCGCGTCCGGCAGTGCCACCGCCACTCAGGTCGCGCCTGATGCCGAACTCACGGCCGGTTTCGTGGTCCTCGGCGCGATCGCGGTGCCTGGAGTGATCGCCGCGCTCACGACGAACGCCCGCATCAGGGCCGTGGCGTTCGCATCGGCCGGTGGTGTCGCGTACGGGTACGTCTCCGTGCTCATGCGCGCCGTCTCGCAGTCGGTGCAGCAAGGCGGGTTCGGGCTCTCGCACGTCGCGTCCGTGCTCGGCATCGCCCTCTCGCTCGCCGTCGGTGGCTGGCTGGTCCAGCACGCCTACGCCGGCGGGCCCCCTCATCTCGCCGTCGCCTGCCTGACCGTGGTGGATCCGCTGGTCGCGGTCGGCATCGGCGCCTTCCTGCTCGGCGAGGCCGCGCACCTGTCCCCGTGGACCGGTGCCGCGCTGATCGCCTGCGCGCTCGCCGCAGCCAGCGGTGTGTTCGCCCTCGCTCGTCAACCACAACTCGTGCCGAACACTCGATCGGAGCTTCCCGTGAACACCTCCAGCGCGCTGCGCGTCGTCATCGCCGCCGACACGTTCCCGCCGGACGTCAACGGAGCCGCGCGGTTCGCCCAGCGCCTCGCCATCGGCCTCGCGTCCCGCGGACACGACGTCCACGTCATCGCCCCGGACTCGCCCAGGGCCACCGAGATCGACGGCGTGACCGTGCACCGGCTCCGATCGCACCGGCTGCCGTTCTACCCCGACTTCCGGTTCTGCCTGCCGTGGCAGGCGTCGAAGGAGGCCGACGAGCTGATCAAGTCGCTCAAGCCGGACGTCGTGCACGTCCAAGCACACTTCGTGGTGGGCCGGTTCGTCCTGAACTCCGCCGTCGCCCAGGGCATTCCGACGCTCGCCACGAACCACTTCATGCCGGAGAACCTGTTCAGCCACGCGCACGTGCCCGCGTTCCTGCAGGGCCTGTCCCGCAAGTGGGCCTACCGCGACCTGGCGCGGGTGTTCGGCCGGGCCGACATCGTCACCGCGCCGACGCCGCGTGCCGTGCAGTTGTTGCACGACAGCGGTTTCCCCGAGCGCGCGGTGCCGGTGTCGTGCGGCATCGACATCTCCCGCTACCAGCGTTCCGTGACCCGCAACGACCGCCCGACCGCGTTGTTCGTCGGCCGGCTGGACGAGGAGAAGCGCGTCGACGAGTTCCTGCGCGCCCTGGCCCGCGTGCCCGGCGCGTACGGCGAGATCGTCGGCGACGGCACGTGCCGCGCCGAGTGGGAGCTGCTGGCCCGCGACCTGGAGATCACGGACCGCGTGAAGTTCCACGGCTTCGTGTCCGAGGACGACCTGCTCGACGCGTACGCCCGCTGCGACCTCTTCGTCATGCCGGGTGTCGCCGAGCTGCAGAGCCTCGCCACGATGGAGGCGATGGCCGCGGGCAAGCCGGTGATCGCCGCGAACGCCATGGCACTGCCGCACCTCGTGCACACCGGCCGCAACGGCTGGCTGTTCGAGCCCGGTGACGTGAACCAGCTGGCGCAGCGCCTGCACACGCTGGTCCACGACGCGCCGATGCGGGCCCGCATCGGCGCCGCCAGCAGCGAGATCATCTCGCACCACGCGCTGGCGGCGACCCTGGAGCGCTTCGAGGCCCTCTACGCGCGGGCGATGGGCCGCCCGGCGCCGGTCATCGCGCTGGCGGCCTGAGCTTCTGCTCGATCCGTTGCGCCACCACCAGTCCGGTGGGGGAGAGGGTGAGCTTCGAGGGGGGCTCACCCTCTCCCCTGATGAGGAACCGGTAGAGCGAGGCGTGACCTTCCAGCCGTTCGCGCAACGTCTCCGCGATGTCGCAGCCGTCCGGGTAGATCGCCGGAATCGCCTCACCGACGAGCTGCCTGCGGATCCTGCGGCGTTCCGCCCGCGGCACGTACCAGGACGTGATCAGCAGCAGCGTCAGGCCGAACGCCAGCGCCGTGCCGATCACCGCCTGCCAGCCCCACCCGCTCGGCCCGATGATCAGCAGGACGTCGGCGATCGCGAGGTAGCCGATGCCGTAGACGGCGGCCCAGCCCGCCGTCGCCGCGGCAGGCGGCTCCGCTCGTTCGGTGCCCCAGACACCTTCGACCCGGCGCCAGCGCTGCAACGACTTGCCGCCGCTCAGCGCCATCCAGATCCCGAACGCTCCACAGAGGACGGACGTCGGGATCACGAGCCAGGGCTTGGTGTGCAGCTCGAACTGCCAGATGCCCCAGACCAGCCCTGCCGCCACCAGCGCGATCAGGGCCTGCTTCCACCGGCGCCTGATGATGTCGATCGGCTTGAAGTCGGCCAGCACCGCCAGCGGTGTGCGGATCGGCGCCGGGAGCGAGCCCAGCACGAGCAGCGCGGTGACCACCACCGCCACGCCCGCCACGGTGACCGTGCCGGTCGTGATCTGCGCCCGGTCGTCCGGCAGCCGGTCGACGGCTATGGCCGCCAACGGGATCACGGGTGACAGCAGCACCAGCCCGTGCAGCATGGTGCCGCTTCTCAGTGCCGCGTAACCGAAAGCGGCGAGAAGACTGGCCGCACCGATCGCCGCGCCCGGCCCCGCCGCCCACGTGGGCAGCAACCCGAACAACGCCATCACGACCAGCGCGCCACCGACCGCGAGCCCGAGCAACCCCAGGAACTGCGCCAGGTTGCCGCCTCTGGTGAGCCCGGTGATCGTCCAGTACGGAAGCAGCGCCGCGCCCCGCAGCGTGCGGGTGATCGGCCGGACCGCCCGCAGCCCCGCCCGTTCGGAGTCGGCGACCGTGACCGCGACGGCAGCAGCCGTCGCGGCCGTGCGGATCATCTGGTCCGACGCGGCTTCCTGCGTCAGCGGCTCGCGGCCGATCCCGGCGCGGTCGAACGCGGTGAGCGCCGCCATGCCCAGCGTGACCGTGTGCTCCTGCGGGTATTCCAGGCGCCGCAGCAGGTCCGCGTGTTCTTCCAGGAAGAGTTCGCCGCGTGAGCGCTTGTCCGCGCCGTCGCCCCGGTCGGCGATGATCGCGGCCCTCAGCCGGGGGAGCTCCTCGCAGATGATCCGCCAGTGCAGACCCCACGCGGCCAGTTCGGCGAGCTTCATCGACGACGGCGACAGCTCGTGCTCCGCCTCGTAGATGCCCTGCAGCTCCTTCTTGGCCTCCTCGGCGCACACCGCCACCTGCATCGGCAGCTCGGGCCCGAACATCGCCTTGATCACCGTGTCGACGACGGCCGCCGCGCGCTGCTCCGCCGTGCGCTGGTCGCCCTCCGGCCGCCCGAGCATGTCCATGCGACGCAGCCGGCGCGGGTCGAACAGCACCCGGCACAGCATCGTGGCGCCGTCGAGCCGGCCCCAGATCCAGTCGTTGACCCGCCACGACCGCTTGAGGAACCCGGAGAACCGCGACAGCGACGCCCCGCCAGCCTTGTCGTCGGCCGTGATCGACTGCTGGGCGAACGCGTTGCGCGTCTGCAGCGACACCTGGACCAGCTCGACCGGCGTGTCCAGGCCCGTCGACGCGTCGTCGGACAGGCAGGTGCCCGCGATCTCCAGGGCCAGCAAGCGACTCAGCCAGCGTTCACCGTCGCTCAGCCCGGCTTCGGAGTCCGTGGCCTCGGAGTTGAGCAGCGCGTGCCAGCAGCCGAGCCCGCCCAGCCCGAGCCTGCGCTCGTCGAGGCCGTTCATCACCTGCTGGGCCGCGCCGACGATCCGGCCGATCTCGGCGACCTGCGCCTTGACCTCCAGCCCGAGATGCCCGTCGATCATGTGCTCGTGGTAGCTCGCGAGCCGCCCGGTCCAGTACTCCTCGCCGAGTGAGTCCGACGGCTCCCACGCGAACAGCTCGGTGCGCAACCGGCGCAGCTCCGCCCGAACCTGGTGCAGCTCACGCCGCGTCGTGGCGATCTCGTCGGCCTGCCCGTCCGGCGCCACCCACACGATCCGCTTGAGCAGGTCGAGCGCCGACGCGCCGAGCCGCTCGGCCATCGTGATGCCCCACTCCCAGCCCAGGTCCTCACGGCACACCGTGCTCGGCAGCTTCACCCCCGGCACGTACGGCAGCACGCCGTGCTTCTTCTTCCACTTGCGCTGAGCCGTCTCCGCCGCCCTGCGCGCCCGTTCGAACGACCAGTTGGCCGGATTCCCCTTGGGCAACGCGAACTGCTGCGCGGCGAGCTGCCGCGCCGCGAGCCGGATCTCGACGTCCTCGTAGTGCCCGAAGAGCTTGTCCGCCAACGAGTACACCTCGTCGACGACGTTCTCCCCACCGGCGTGCAACCGCTCCAGCAACGCCATCCGACCACCGCGACTGCTCGCGGCCCGCCGGTTGTGCTCCTCGATCTTCTCGACGTACGTCCGCCCGGCCTGGCTCGACATGGCGCTCAACAACTTGGCCCCGGAACTGACCGTGGTCATCGCCTTGTCGATCGTGTCCGCCACGGGCTCCGACCCGAGCGGCTCTGCGTGCGGGAACACCAGCAACATCACCCGCCGCACCGGCCCGTCCGCGGGCATCCGGTCGATGGCCTCGAGCGCCTCCTTGGTCGGCGTGTTGACCAGCACCCCGCCGTCCACCGCGAACCTGCTCCGGTCACCACCGTTGGCCCAGCTCGCCACATCCGCCATGTCCGGCCGGTCGGGCGTGGCCTGCCCACCGACGGGGATGAAGCTGGGCTCGAACGCGAACGGGAAGCTCGCGGAACTCCGCGCAGCCAGCGCCAGCTGGAGCACGCGATCGTTGAGCGTGTCGGCGGCGAAGTCGTCCCGCGTCTCCTCCGCCACCCAGTCGTAGGGATCGCGCCGGAACGAGAACGACCCCTGGTGCACCGACTGCGTCAGCGGCTGCCCCAGATCGTCGTAGGTGACGGTCGGCACGCCCCCGAGCAGCGTGGTGGTGATCCTGAGGTCGATCGGCCGCTCGTGAGGCTCGGTGGGCTCGAAGTCCGTCGTGAGCCTGGCCAGCGCCTCCTGGAGCCTCGGCAGGAAGAACTCGTCCCCCTTGAGCAAGCTCGCCGGCTCACCCCGGAACGGCGTCCTGAGCAGCTGCTCCATCCGCCCTTGCTCGGCCCACAGATCCCGCAGTCTGCTCAAGTCGGCCTGCTTGTTGACCTGCGACAACGCCAACGCGGCCCCGTTGATGCCCCCAGCCGACGTGCCGGCGATGACATCGGCCCGCGCAGTGCAGCCCACGAGGTCGAGCAACGGCTGATACGTCGTTCCGGCCCTGGTCAGCCGGTCCAGCTCCAGCACGACGCCGCCCATCCAGACGGCGAGGCTCACGCCACCGTTGAGCACGACGGCGAAGCGGACCTCTTCCCGCGACATGGGTTGCTCGGTCATGCCGCACCACCCCCTCCGGCTTCGATCTTCCCCCTAGTGAGTACTCGTCCGCCGAAGGGATGTGGTTACTGACCCGGTTGCACCAGTGGTGGCGTCGTCCGGTCTGGTGGTGCGGGTGACGAGCCGGGTCATTTCATCGTCGCTTCGCGACGATTGCGATTGGGGCTTGACTTCGGGGCCCTTGCGAGGCGCAGGTCGGCCTTCAAAAGCCGGGCAGGGCAGCACCTCACACCCAAAGTCAAGCTCCAATCGCGAGTGCGTGTGGTTGCGTTAGGCGGTCGGATTCCGGGAATTACCGCTTCCCAGTTCACTCGATGGTGTTCATTTTCGACCGTAATATTCTCGTGATCTTGCGGTAGGGTCGAACACGTGAGCGACCCCCGGCTTTCCCTCCTCTCCACTGACGAGCTACTGCGCAGCATCGTCGGCAAGGTGACGGAAATCCGGGCCCGCGAATATGCAGTGATGCAGGACATCGCCGAGCTGAATCGGCGCGGAGCCGCCGCCGAGCTGGGGTACAAAACTCTGCCGCAGGTGTTGCGGCACGCCCTCCGCTGGGACAACCAGACCGCCAAGCGCTGGGTTGATCAGGCCGTCCTGCTCAGCAGTGAGATCACCCCGACCGGCAGCGAAATCACCCCAGCCCTTCCGGTGACCGCCGCGGCGGCGGCCGAGGGCGCGTTGTCGCTCGATCACGTCGCCGCGGTCGCGGAGGCGATGAAGAACCTGCCCGCCGAGGTCGAGAACCTGGTCGTGGAGTGTGCCCGCGACCACGAGCCCGCCGCGGTGCGCGCCTTCGGCAAAGACCTGGCCTACGGCCTCTACCAGAACGACCCCGAACCCCGCGACCCCGAACCCGCGCCCGAAGGCAACCGGCTCACCCTGCGCCAGAACAAGACCGGGGACTGGAAGCTCGCGGCAACCCTGGACGCCCTCACCGGCGCCAAGTTCGCGACGCTGCTCGACCCGCTGGCCAAGCCCCGCCCGGCCACCGAGGAAGGCCCGGACCCGCGCTCGCTCGACGAACGCCAGGGCGACGCCCTGGCCGAACTGATCGACCTGATGCTGCGCGCGGATCAGCTGCCCGAGCACGGCGGCGAGCCGGTCACGCTCACCCTGACCATGGCTTATCAGGATCTGGCCGAGCAGGTCGGTCACGCGGTGCTGGACAACGGCGAGCGCGTCCCCGCTGACCAGGTCCGTCAGCTCGCTTGCACCGCGGGGATCATCCCGATGGTGATGGGCGGCCGGTCGCAGCCGCTCGATGTGGGTCGCCGGTCGCGGCTGTTCACCGCCGGCATCCGCCGCGCCCTGGTCGCCCGTGACCACGGCTGCGCGTTCCCCGGCTGCCACCGGCCGCCCAAGCACTGCGATGCCCACCACATCCACCACTGGGCCGACGGCGGCGACACCCGCATCGACAACGGCGTCCTGCTCTGCCGCCACCACCACACCCTGATCCACCGCAGCGGCTGGGAAGTCACGATCGAGCAGGGCGCGCCGGTCTTCTACCCGCCCGCCTGGCTCGACCCGCTGCGAAAACCCAGACGCAACCTGCTCCACACCGCCGCCTGACCCCGACCAGGGGAACGCGAGCGGCCCACCACGCCAACCGCCACGGCCGTGCAGCTTGACCACGGCCGTGGCACAGCCATGCCCACGATCCGGCCAGGCCCGGCTATACGACACCAACCGCAAAGCCCCGGCCGCCACGCATCTCCAACGGCAAAGCTCCCGCTACCGCGCATTGTCAACGGTAAAGCCGAGGTGCACCCCGGAAACCGCGAAGGCGAAGCCGAGCCGGACAGCACCCGATGCACGCCCGTCCAAGCGGTAATTTCCGGAACCCGACCACCAAAACGCAACCACGTACGAAAGAGATTGGGGCTTGCTGCTTTACCTGCCCGGCTTTTGAAGACCGATCTGCGCCTCGCAAGGGCCCCGAAGTCAAGCCCCAATCGCAATCGTCGCGAAGCGGCGATGAAATGACCCAGCACGTCCATGCGCCGACGAAACGACTCAGGCCGGATCAGACTTCAGAAACGGCCCAACCCGCTTCCGAGCGATCAACACACAAACCGCAAACGTGATGACCGCCCCGGCAACGGCCTGCGGCACCGTGTAAGCCCGCCCGTCGAACGCCGACCCGGTAGGCGGCAAAATCACGGCGATCACAGCCGACGTCACCATCGCGAACGTACGGAACTTGGGCCCGACCACCGCAGTGGCCAGCGGAAGCGCCGCCCACAACACGTACCAGGGCTGCAACACGGGCCCGAGCACCAGGATCGCCCCGAGCGCCGCCCCCAGCCCGTTCATGGCCTTGATCCGCCCCTTGAAGCTGCGCCACAGCAAAATCACCGTGATCACGACCGACACGCCCTGCCCCAGCAGCCGGGTCAGCGAGATCATCGCCTCGGTGTGGTTGCCGAGGCCCAGCATGATCCCGGTTCCCGCCCCGAGGAACCCGAGCGCGGTCGGCGGCGACATCCACGACTTCACGGTCGACGCGACGTTCAGGGTCTCGATCCACCCGAACCCGAACCCGGTGCCCAGGCAGATCGCCACCACACCGACCCCGGCGATGACGGCCATCACCCCGGCCACCAGTACCAGGTGTTTGACCTGGCCGCCGAGTTTGCGCGCCACCAGAACGCCCAGGAACCCGAGCGCGGCCATCGCGGGGATCTTCACCATCGCGCCGCACACGATGATCGCGGAGCCCAGGGTGATCCACGACCACCGCAGCGGTTCCAGCCCGCGCATCGCGAGCTCGAGCCCGACCAGCATCAGGCCGAGCGCCAGGCCGTCGTTGTGCACGCCGATGACGATGTGGAACAGCACCAGCGGGTTCAGCGCGCCCAGCCACAGCGCGCCCACCGGTGGCACGCCGAAGCGGGCGGCCAGGCGGGGCAGCGCCCACACGATCATCGCCAGGCCGCACAGCACCAGCAGCCGGTGCACGAACACGCCGGACACGACGTGGTCGCCGGTGATCATCGCGGTGACCCGGCCGAACGCCAGGAACAGCGGGCCGTACGGGGCCGGCGTCTCGCGCCAGATGTTCGGCACACCGCGCGTGAGGATGTGGTCGACGCCCAGCGCGTTGGCCGGGCCCAGGACGTACGGGTCGAGGCCGCGCGCCGCGATCTCGCTCTGCGCCAGGTACGAGTACACGTCGCGGGAGAACATCGGCACGCAGAAGACCAGCGGCACGGTCCACATCAGCAGCGTGCGGTCCATCTGGCTGCGCGAGACCAGGCGCGCGCGGCCGGGACGCACGAACCGGCCCAGCGCCAGCCAGGCCGAGACGATCATGAAGATGCCGGTCCAGACGACCCCCATCGCGACTGAGGGCATCCTCGAGAAAAGCCCGAGAACAGGCACGCCGTAGAGCGGCGAGTAGATCGGTGCGGCACCGCCGCCGAGTGATCCGACGGTCAGCAACAAGGCGCCGATGGTGCCCCAGCGGCGGACGATGTCCAGCTGACGACGCTCTCGACCGTTCAAGAGGTCGCTCTCCGGAGTCACTGCTCCGCCGGAAGTGGGCATGCGAGCAGGGTATCCAGCCACGTTCAGCCGTGAGTCAGGTCACCCTGTGACCGCGATCTTTGCGACCTCAGGCTAAATACGCAACACTGGTGTTGTGAAAAACGCCGAGACCCACCTTGACGCCGTGCAACAGCACGACGGCAAGACTCGGCGCGCTGTCGCCAGGCTCCTGTTGGAGCAGGGTCCGGTCACCGCGGCAGCTGTTGCCGAGGAACTGGGCATCAGCCCCACGGCCGTGCGCCGTCACATCGACGCACTGCTCGCGGACGGCGAGGCGATCACGAGGGACGCTCCGCGCCAGACCCAACGCGGTCGTGGCCGTCCCGCGAAGCTCTTCCTGTTGACGGATGCCGGACGCGCCCGGTTCGGCCACGCCTACGACGACCTGGCGGTCGCCGCGATCAGGTTCCTCGCGCAGACAGGTGGCGAGGAAGCGGTCAAGGCGTTCGCGCAGAGTCGCGTCGACGCGCTCGTGGACCGGCACCGTTCGGCGATCGTGGCCCAGGCCACACCCGCTGAACGGGCCAAGGCCCTTGCGGCCGCGTTGACCAGGGAGGGCTACGCTGCGTCGGCACGTCACGTAGGCGTGGGCGAGCAGTTGTGCCAGCACCACTGCCCGGTTGCCCACGTGGCGGCTGAGTTCCCCCAGCTGTGCGAGACCGAGACGGAAGCTTTCGCGAACCTCCTCGGTTCTCATGTTCAGCGCCTCGCGACGATCGCCCGCGGCCACGCCGTGTGCACGACGCACATCCCGAACACCTCACGGATCCCAGATGATGGAGGGGAGCCCGCATGACTGCCGCTGCCGAGCAGCGCACGCCCACCACGGTGCAGTCTCCGCTCACGCAGGAAGAGACCATCGCGTCTCTCGGCAACTACGAGTTCGGCTGGGCCGACTCGGACACTGCCGGCGCGAGCGCCCGCCGAGGCCTCAACGAGGACGTCGTCCGCGACATCTCGGCGAAGAAGGACGAGCCCGAGTGGATGCTCGAGTACCGGTTGAAGGCGCTGAAGCTCTTCGACCTCAAGCCGATGCCGAACTGGGGCGCCGACCTCTCTGGGATCGACTTCGACTCGATCAAGTACTTCGTGCGTTCGACCGAGAAGCAGGCCACCAGCTGGGAGGACCTGCCGGAGGACATCAAGAACACCTACGACCGCCTGGGCATCCCGGAGGCCGAGAAGCAGCGCCTCGTCGCCGGTGTCGCCGCCCAGTACGAGTCGGAGGTCGTCTACCACAAGATCCGCGAGGACCTCGAGGAGCAGGGCGTCATCTTCCTCGACACCGACTCGGGTCTGCGGGAGCACCCGGAGCTGTTCAAGGAGTACTTCGGCTCCGTCATCCCCGCCGGTGACAACAAGTTCTCCGCGCTGAACTCCGCGGTGTGGTCCGGCGGCTCGTTCATCTACGTGCCGAAGGGCGTGCACGTCGAGATCCCGCTGCAGGCCTACTTCCGGATCAACACCGAGAACATGGGCCAGTTCGAGCGCACGCTGATCATCGTCGACGAGGGTGCCTACGTGCACTACGTCGAGGGCTGCACCGCACCGATCTACTCGTCCGACTCGCTGCACTCGGCCGTCGTCGAGATCATCGTGAAGAAGGGCGGCCGCTGCCGCTACACGACGATCCAGAACTGGTCGAACAACGTCTACAACCTGGTCACCAAGCGCGCCAAGGCCGAAGAGGGCGCGACCATGGAGTGGATCGACGGCAACATCGGTTCCAAGGTGACCATGAAGTACCCGGCCGTCTTCCTGATGGGCGAGCACGCCAAGGGCGAGGTCCTCTCGATCGCGTTCGCGGGCGAGGGCCAGCACCAGGACGCCGGCGCGAAGATGGTCCACCTGGCGCCGCACACCTCCTCGACCATCGTGTCGAAGTCGGTGGCGCGCGGCGGTGGCCGCACGTCGTACCGCGGCCTGGTCCAGGTCAACAAGCGGGCGCACCACTCGAAGTCGACGGTGAAGTGCGACGCGCTGCTGGTCGACACCATCAGCCGGTCGGACACCTACCCGTACGTCGACGTCCGCGAGGACGACGTCGCGATGGGCCACGAGGCCACGGTCTCGAAGGTCTCCGAGGACCAGCTGTTCTACCTGATGTCGCGCGGCCTCAACGAGGACGAGGCCATGGCGATGATCGTGCGCGGGTTCGTCGAGCCCATCGCGCGCGAGCTCCCCATGGAGTACGCCCTCGAACTGAACCGCCTGATCGAACTGCAGATGGAAGGGGCCGTCGGCTGACATGGCCGCCCTGTCGACTCAACCTCACTCCCACGGCCTGGTTCCGGTCGCTTCGCGCGCCGAGCACTTCACGTCCTACGACGTCG
Organism: Lentzea flava; assembly: GCF_014648475.1. Classification (GTDB taxonomy): domain Bacteria; phylum Actinomycetota; class Actinomycetes; order Mycobacteriales; family Pseudonocardiaceae; genus Lentzea; species Lentzea flava. The sequence goes on from NZ_BMRE01000063.1 coordinate 25,631, forward strand.
AGGCGTTCGAGGTGCCGGGCGGCCGTGAGGAAATCTGGCGTTTCACGCCTCTCAAGCGTCTTGCCGGTCTGCACTCCGGCGCTGCGGCAACGGGTTCGGTTGCCGTTGAGGTGAACGCCGCAGCCGGTGTCACCGTCGAGACGGTCGGTCGCGACGACGAGCGTCTCGGCAAGGCCGGTGTGCCCGGTGACCGCATCGCGGCGCAGGCGTACTCCTCCTTCGAGAACGCCACCGTCGTGACGCTGCCCGGCGACGCGAAGTCCGAGCCGACCACCGTCACGGTGACCGGCGCCGGGGAAGGCGCTGTCGCCTACGGCCACGTCCTGGTCAAGGCGTCGCAGTTCGCCGAGGGCACGGTCGTCCTGGACTACCGCGGTTCCGGCGCGTACGCCGAGAACGTCGAGTTCCTCGTCGCGGACGGCGCGCACCTCCAGGTGATCGCCATCCACGACTGGGCCGACGACGCGGTGCACGTCTCGCAGCACCACGTGAAGCTCGGTCGCGACGCGTCGATCAAGCACACGGTCGTGACGCTGGGCGGCGACGCCGTCCGCATCACTCCGGTCGTGCAGTACGCGGGCAAGGGCGGCGACGCCGAGCTCTTCGGTCTGTACTTCGCGGACGCGGGTCAGCACCAGGAGCACCGCCCGTTCATCGACCACTCGCAGCCCAACTGCCGCAGCAACGTGGTCTACAAGGGCGCGCTGCAGGGCGAGGGCGCGCACACCGTGTGGATCGGTGACGTGCTGATCCGCGTGGCGGCCGAGGGCACCGAGACCTTCGAGCTCAACCGCAACCTGGTGCTCACCGACGGCGCGCGCGCCGACTCGGTGCCGAACCTGGAGATCGAGACCGGCGAGATCGAGGGTGCGGGCCACGCCAGCGCCACCGGCCGGTTCGACGACGAGCAGCTGTTCTACCTGCAGGCGCGCGGCATCCCGGAGGAGCAGGCACGTCGTCTCGTCGTGCGCGGCTTCTTCCAGGAGCTGATCGCGAAGATCGCCGTTCCCGAGGTGCGCGAGCGCCTCGAGGCCGCCATCGAGGCAGAGCTCGAGGCGGTCGGGGCGTGATCCGCGTGTGTGCACTGTCCGAACTGGACGACCGCAAGCCGTTCGCCACCGAGGTCGACGACGTTGCCGTCGTCCTGGTGCGCAACGGCGAGCGGGTGCACGCGCTCGCCGACGAGTGCTCGCACGCGGCGGTGTCGCTGAGCGAGGGCGAGGTCTCCCGCAAGGGGATCGAGTGCTGGTTGCACGGGTCGTGCTTCGACCTGGAGACCGGCAAGCCCAACTCGCTGCCCGCCACCGAACCGGTTGACGTCTACGCCGTCGACATCCGTGACGGAGACGTCTTCGTCGATGTCACCGTCACCACGAACTGACTTCAGCACCAGGAGATTTAGGTAGTCATGGCCACGCTTGAGATCAAGGACCTGCACGTCTCGGTCGTCAGCGAGGACGCCCCCAAGGAGATCCTCAAGGGCGTCGACCTGACGATCAAGGCGGGCGAGACCCACGCCATCATGGGCCCCAACGGCTCCGGCAAGTCCACGCTGTCGTACGCGATCGCCGGTCACCCGAAGTACGAGATCACCTCGGGCTCCGTCACCCTCGACGGCGAGGACGTCCTGGAGATGTCCGTCGACGAGCGCGCCCGCGCCGGCCTCTTCCTCGCCATGCAGTACCCGGTCGAGGTCCCCGGCGTCTCGATGTCGAACTTCCTGCGCACCGCCGCCACCGCTGTGCGCGGCGAGGCCCCGAACCTCCGCCACTGGGTGAAGGAGGTCAAGGGTGCGATGGCCGACCTCGACATCGACCCGGCGTTCGCCGAGCGTTCGGTGAACGAGGGCTTCTCCGGCGGTGAGAAGAAGCGCCACGAGATCCTGCAGCTGGGCCTGCTCAAGCCGAAGGTCGCGATCCTCGACGAGACCGACTCCGGCCTGGACGTCGACGCGCTGCGCGTCGTGTCCGAGGGCGTGAACCGCTACAAGGCCTCCGGCGACGTCGGCGTCATGCTGATCACGCACTACACCCGGATCCTCAAGTACATCGAGCCGGACTTCGTGCACGTGTTCGCGAACGGCCGCATCGTCGAGTCCGGTGGCCGCGAGCTCGCCGACCAGCTCGAGAACGAGGGTTACGTGAAGTACACCGGCAAGGCGGAAGCCGCCAGCCTGTCCTGACGTTGCAGGTGTTGGAGAGGAGGCGCTGTGACCACCACCGCAGCACCACTGGATGTAACCGCCCTGCGGGCGGACTTCCCCATCCTGTCTCGCACCGTTCGTGACGGGAAGCGCCTGGTCTACCTGGACTCCGGCGCCACCTCGCAACGCCCGACGCAGGTTTTGGACGCGGAAAAGGCGTTCCTGGAGCAGCACAACGCTGCTGTGCACAGGGGCGCCCACCAGCTCGCGGAGGAAGCGACCGACGCGTACGAGGGTGCGCGTCAGCGCATCGCGGACTTCGTCGGCGCCGACTTCGGCGAGCTGGTGTTCACCAAGAACGCCACCGAGGGCTTCAACCTCGTGGCGTACGCGATGGGCAACGCCGCCACGTCCGGCCCCGAGGCCGCGCGGTTCGTGCTGAATCCCGGTGACGAGATCGTCGTGACCGAGATGGAGCACCACGCGAACCTCGTGCCGTGGCAGCAGGTCGCCCAGCGCACCGGCGCCGTGCTCAAGTGGTTCAAGCTGAACCCCGACGGCCGTCTCGACCTGTCCGATGTGGACAGCGTGATCACGCCGCGCACCAAGGTCGTCGCGTTCACGCACCAGTCGAACGTGACCGGCGTGATCAACCCGGTGTCCGTGCTCGTCGCGGCCGCGCAGAAGGTCGGCGCGATCACGGTGCTGGACGCGTGCCAGTCCGTGCCGCACGGCCCGGTCGACTTCCACGCGCTGGGTGTCGACTTCGCGTCGTTCTCCGGCCACAAGATGCTCGGCCCGTCCGGCATCGGTGTCCTTTATGGACGTCGTGAGCTGCTGGAGGCGTTGCCTCCTTTCATCACCGGCGGCTCGATGATCGAGCTGGTGAAGATGGAGGGCTCGACGTTCGCGCCGCCGCCGCAGCGTTTCGAGGCCGGTTCGCCGATGACGTCCCAGGCCGTCGGCCTGGGCGCCGCCGTGGACTACCTGAGCGTCGTCGGCATGGAACGGATCCACGCGCACGAGCACGCGCTGACCGTTGCCGCGCTGGAAGGTCTCGGCTCGATTCCCGGTGTTCGCCTGATCGGCCCGCAGGACGCGGTCGACCGCGGCGGCGCCGTGCCGTTCGAGATCGAGGGCGTCCACCCGCACGACGCCGGCCAGGTGCTCGACAGCCTGGGCATCGCCGTGCGCGTCGGCCACCACTGCGCGTGGCCGCTGCACCGCTGCCTGAACGCCCAGTCGTCGGTGCGCGCGACGTTCTACCTGTACAACACGCTGGACGAGGTCGACGCGCTGGTCGACGGCGTCCGCGAGGCGCAGAAGTTCTTCGGGGTGGCCTGATGCAGCTCCAGCAGATGTACCAGGAGATCATCCTGGACCACTACAAGAACCCCCACGGCCGAGGCCTGCGCGACCCGTACGACGCCGAGTCGTTCCAGGTCAACCCGACCTGCGGTGACGAGGTGACGCTGCGCGTCCACGTCGTCGACGACGTCGTGCAGGACGTTTCCTACGACGGCCAGGGCTGCTCGATCAGCCAGGCCTCGACGTCCGTGTTGACCGACCTCGTCGTGGGTAAGCCCGTGGGTGAGGCGTTCAAGAAGATGGACGCGTTCGTCGAGCTCATGCAGGGCCGCGGCCAGGTGGAGCCCGACGAGGACGTCCTGGAAGACGGCATCGCCTTCGCCGGTGTCGCAAAGTACCCGGCGCGCGTGAAGTGCGCGCTGCTGGGCTGGATGGCGTTCAAGGACGCAGTCGCACGAAGCCAGGGAGCAGCATGAGCACCGAAGAAGTCGTCCGGGGAGCCGAAGGCATGCCGGTCTTCGAGCCCAAGGCTGACGTCGCCGCACTGGACGACGTGGAAGAGGCGATGCGCGACGTCGTCGACCCGGAACTCGGCATCAACGTCGTCGACCTGGGTCTCGTCTACGACATCCGCATCGACGAGGAGAACGTCGCCACCATCGACATGACGCTCACCTCGGCGGCCTGCCCGCTGACCGACGTCATCGAGGACCAGACGAAGGCGGCGCTCACGGGTGGCGCGGGCGGCGGCCTGGTGAAGGACTTCCGCATCAACTGGGTGTGGATGCCGCCGTGGGGCCCGGAGAAGATCACCGACGACGGTCGCGAGCAGCTGCGCGCGTTGGGCTTCACCGTGTGAGTTCTCAAGTTGTGGAACGGCGCGCATCCGCTGGGGTGCGCGCCGTTTTCTTTGGTTCAATAAATGCGTTGCACGGCCACCCGGCCGTCGCCTAACTTGGTTCCTGCAAGACGGACAGAGATCAAACCGGAGGAAGACATGCTCACCAAGGCTCAGCTCGCGGGATGGCGAATTCTCGCCTTCGTCGCCGGTTGCCTTCTGGTGCTGGCGTGGGGCTCCAGGCCGTGACCTCGTAGCAGGTCAAGACCGCGGAGCCGCCAGGGGAAACCCCCGGCGGCTTTTCTTTTGCCCTACCCACAAATGCCGACGAGCTTCGGAAGCGGAACGGATTCCAAACCCGTTTCCCGAGGGTTCGACTCCTTCCGTCGGTGCCGCACAACTGAATAACGCACGCGGTCGTGGTGAACTCGGCGGACACGTCGGTCTTCCAAACCGAAGCAGAGGGTTCGATGCCCTCCGGCCGCTCGCAGCACACGAAAGTGGATCTAGCCCAACTGGCAGAGGCACATGGTTGAGGGCCATGACAGTCGGGGTTCGACTCCCTGGATCCGCACGCCCTCGTAGCCCAACGGCAGAGGCAACGCGCTCAGAACGCGTCCAGTCCAGGTTCGAATCCTGGTGAGGGCACTGCACCAACCACAACCACATCGGGGGACGCGCCGGCGCGCAGGTGATCCTTGCAAGATCGCCCTGGAGGGTTCGACACCCTCGTCTTCCACTGTCGTCCCGTAGCTCAGCTGGTGAGAGCGTCCGTCTGATACGCGGTAGGTCCCAGGTTCAAGTCCTGGCGGGACGACCACCGTCCGGTAGCTCAGGGGAAGAGCATCTGTCTTACAAACAGAGGGTCCCAGGTTCGAAACCTGGTCGGACGACCACCCTTCCCGCACGAAGCCGCAGCCCGCCGTGACCCCGGCGGGCTGCGGCGTACAAAGGGACTCGTGGATCACCCCAGCAGAGCGATCTCCGCCGCCGGCGCCCTGTTCTTCGACGAGGCGGGCCGCATCCTCCTCGTGGAACCCACCTACAAGCCGCGCTGGGAGATCCCGGGCGGTGTTGTCGAGCACGGTGAAACCCCGACCGAAGCCTGCCGGCGCGAGGTCGAGGAAGAGCTCGGCCTGCAACGCGAACCGGGCAGGCTCCTCGTCGTCGACTGGGCCCCGCACAACAACGACGACCGCATCCTGTTCGTGTTCGACGGTGGCATGATCACCAACCCGCGCGAGATCCGCCTCCAGGCGGCAGAGCTCAAGTCGTACGAGTTCGTGACACCGGAACGAGCAGTGGAACGCCTGATCCCCAGGCTGGCGCGCCGGGTCGCCGAAGCGCTGCGGGCCAGGGAATCAGGCGAGATCCGCTACCTGGAGCACGGCGTCAGCCGGCTGTGCTGACAGCCGGTCCGAGGCTCAGGCGTAGACCCGTTCGACGAACGTCGCCAGCTGCTCTTCCGGCAGGTGCCGCGCCAGGTCGGCCTCCGACACCATTCCGACCAACTGGTCGTTCTCGATCACCGGCACCCGCCGGATCTGGTTCTCCTCCATCGTCGCCAGCACGTGCTCCAGCGAGTCCTCGACGTCGACCCAGTGGACGTGGCCGCCGAACTCGCCGCACCGGGTGGTGCCGAGATCGAGTCCGCCCGCCACGGCCCTGATCACGATGTCGCGGTCGGTGATGATGCCGCGCAACCGGTCGTCCGAGTCGCAGATCGGCAGGGATCCGACGTCGAGGTCCCGCATCATGCGGGCGGCCTCGACGAGGCTCGCGTCCGAGTCGACGCACCGGACGCCGGGGTGCATGATTTCGCGAGCTGTTGTCATGACTCCCAGGATCCGCCCGGTTAAACCACCCTGCAGTGTGGTCCTCTGAACGGCCTAGAACCTTGCGGGCCAGATGGTCCAGAGTGCTACTCTCTGTGGTCCTACGGTTACGCAGTTGCTATCTCCGGGGGCCGCGATGAACCTGTTAGCGGAACTGACCGACGATCCCTGGAGCGGCATCACACCGTCCGTGTACGAGACGGGCAGGCTCGTCGCGCTGGCACCGTGGCTGAACGGGCACGAAGCCAGACTCCGGTATCTCGTCGACACCCAGCACCCCGACGGCACGTGGGGCGGACCCGGTGAATACGCGCTGGTCCCGACCCTCAGTGCCGTCGACGCGCTTCAGGGGCACCCGGCGGCGCGCAGAGGCCTCGAGGCGTTGCGCAAGCTGCTCAGCCGTCCGCTGAAGCTGCCGGACACGGTCGCGGTCGAGCTCATCGTGCCCGCGCTCGCCGAAAGACTCGGCCTGCGCACGCCGCTCGACCCGCGTCCGCTGCACGCGCTCAGAAAACGCCCGCTGCCGGAAAAGCTCTGGCACACACTGGAAATCTTCGGTCCCCGTCCCGAGGTCAGAACCGTCGACGGCATCGTCGCCGCCAGCCCCGCCGCCACCGCCGTTCAACTCCAGGGTCCCAGACCCGGTCCGAGCCTCGACTACCTCGACACCGTCCAGCGACGGCACAGAGGTCCTGTCCCCGCAGGCGTTCCGGTCCAGCTGTTCGAACGTTCCTGGATCATCGTCGCCCTGAAGTCCGCGGGGCTCGACGTCCCCGAGCCCATGGCCGGCCAGATCAAAGCCGCGTTCACCCGCGAAGGCGCGGCCGGCGGACCGGGACTTCCCGCCGACGCCGACGACACCGCCACCGCACTGCACGCGCTCGCGTTGTGCGACAGCCCTCGCCCCGCCGAAGCCCTCCACCGTTACCGGGAAGCCCGCCACTTCGCCTGTTTCCCGAACGAGCGCACGCCGTCGACCAGCACGAACGCCCACGCGCTCCAGGCACTCGGCCACGACCGGCAGCTGGAGGAGTGGCTGCGCGACATGCAGCAGCCGGAAGGCTTCTGGCGGGACAAGTGGCACGCCTCGCCCTACTACGCGACCGCCTGTGTCACGAACGCCCTGCGAGGCAACGAAAAGGCCGTCGACTGGGTCCTGCGGACGCAGCGGGACGACGGCTCGTGGGGCCGATGGGAGGGCACCTACGAGGAAACCGCCTACGCCATCAGGATCCTGTCGCACTCCCGCAGGGACGTCACGGAAGCGATGACCCGCGGCGCGAAGTTCCTGCAGGACTGGCAAGATCGCCCGCACCCGCCGCTGTGGCACGACAAAGACCTGTACGCCCCCACGAGAATCATCCGGGCAGAGGGCATGGCGGCGCTCCACCTCGCGTGCGCGGTGTGCCGATGAACCGCACCGAGCTGAGGTTCGCGCTGCAGCTGATCGGGTTCCTGGACTCGGTGGAGGACTTCGAGGACGGCCTGGTCAAGCTCAGGGAACGGCGCTGGCTCGTCTGGCACCCGGACGTGATGGCCGCGCTGTTCCGCCACGACCGCGAGCTGCACCACCCGCCGAGCCGCACGCTGAGCCCGTTGCTGGGCAACCGTTCCGTGCTGTGGCTCGACGGCGAGGAGCACACCGCGTACCGCCGCACGCTCGCGCCCATGTTGCGTGCCAACAGGTACCAGGCCCTGATCGACGAGATGGTCGAACGCTCCATCGCCGAACTGCCGAGCGGTGACCCGGTGGGTCTCGCCACCTGGACCAGAAAGCTGACGCTCAGGATCATCGGCCGCATCGTCTTCGGCGTGGCCGACGACGAGCTGCTCACCGCGTTCAGCCGCTGGCTCGACCGCCGCCTCGGCAGCCGCGTCCGCACCCTCGCCCACCGCTACCTCACGCCAGGCACGACTAGATTCGACCCGCACCTCGACCAAATGCTCCTGCACCGCGCGAAAACCGCAGAACCACCGGCCCTCGCCGCGTGCCTGCCGCCGGAAGACCTGCGCGACCAGGTCGTCTCACTCCTCTTCGCCGGCCACGAGACGACGGCGTCCGCCACCGCGTGGACGGTGTACTGGATCGACCGCACCCCCGGCCTCGCCGAGCAGCTCCTCACCGACGACAGGCTGCTCGACGCCACGATCGCGGAGTCGCTGCGGTTGTCCCCACCGGCCGCGCTCGCCGGAAACCGGATGAGCGACGACGGCATGGTGATCACCCCGAGCATCTACCTGGCACACCGCCGCGCCGCGACCTACGACAACCCGCACGTCTTCGACCCCACCAGAAAACCACCACCTCCAGGTGGCTTCTTCCCGTTCGGCGGGGGAGTGCGCCACTGTCCCGGCAAGGAGCTGGCGCTGCTGGAAATCCGGACGATCGTCACCGCCCTGCTGCGGCACCGGCGGATCAGCCTGACCGCACCCCGCTCCTGCACACCCCAGCTGCGGGGCGCCGCGATGGCGCCACCGCCGAGCCTCGCGATGGTGGCCACGTGCCGGCGCTGACCCACCTCCACCGTCTGGAACACCCCTTCGGCGTGCACTACGCGTGCTGCGCCGCGTGGGGTGCCTGCTACGCGACGAGATTCGACCTCGCCGTGGTGATCGCCGTGCTCGCCAACTTCGTCGCGATCATCTCCGGCAACCCGCTCAACGCCTACGCCGACCTCCGCAACGACATCCACACCGCGGAGAAACGCCATCTGGCCCAGGCGGTGCAGGAGATCGGCGCGGACAAGGTCCTCGCGCTGGCGATCTTCGAGATGATCTTCGCCCAGGCGCTGGCGATCGCCGTGTCGTGGCGGGTCGCGGTCGGCGTCGGGCTGATCCTGGTGCTGTACCTGGCGTACAACCTCGAACCGATCAGGTTGAAACGGCGTGGTTATTCCGGTCCGGTGGTGCTGGCGATCGCCGCGGGGCTGCTGCCGAGCATCACGGCCTACGCGGCGGCCGGGGGACGGGCGGACCCTGCGGTGTGGCTCGTCTTCTCCGGTGTCGCGGCGCTCGCGACCGGCAGGGCGCTGTGGTGGGCCGTTCCGGACCGCGCGGGCGACGCCCACGTCGGGTCGAGAACACCCGCTGTCGTGTACGGCACGAGACACGCGGTCAACGCGACGACACAGCTGACCGCGGGCGGGTTGTTGTTGGTGGGCGGCGGTTTGTGGTTCAGGTTCGGGTGGATGTGGGCGGCGGTGGGCGTCGCGGCGTGCTCGGCGTTCCTGCTCGCGCGCGACCTGCCCACCGCCAGACAGCAGTTGCGGTACGGCATGTCGATGGCCGTCGTGTCGACGGTCGTGCTGGCCGCGATCCCGTTGCTGGCCTAGATCTTGCGCGCCAGGCCGCCGCAGCCCTGGAAGTTCTCGGGATTGCGGTCCTGGATCTCGTCGGGATCCGGTTCCCACAACGGGATCGGCACCACGCCCGGCGAGAGGATCTCCATGCCGTCGAAGAACTGCACCACCTGCTCCGGGTACCGGAACGTGAACGTGGGCAACGGCTGATCCTCGTACATGGCACCGAAAAGCCCCACGGCGGCCAGCATGAACGGGTCGCGGCACGTGTGGGAGAGCCCGAGGTAGCTTCCGGGCGCCAACGCGTCCATGTACTGGGCCAGCACCTTGTGCGGCTCGGCGCTGTCCGGGACGAAGTGCAGCACGTCCAGCACCAGCACGGCGACCGGCTCGGACAGGTCCAGCGTCGTGCGGACCTCCCGCGACTCCAGCACCTGCTCCGGGCGGCACAGATCCGCGCAGAGGTACGAGACCTGAGGGTTGTTCGCGACGATCTCGCGGCCCTCGCTCGCCACGGCCGGATCGATCTCCACGTACACCACGCGCGCGTCGGGCGCGACGAGGTGCACGTTGTCGGCGGTGGGCAACCCGGAGCCCAGGTCGAGGAACTGCCGGACCCCCAGCGCGGTGAGTCTGCTGACGATCCGGCCGAGGAACGCGCGGTGCGTGCGGCACAGGTAAGGCAGATGCGGTGCCGCGGACACGAGGTGGGCCGCCAGCTCCTGGTCGGCCTCCGTGTTGTGGGTGCCGCCGAGCCAGTAGTCCCTGACGCGTGCGGTGTTGGGTTTCTCCGGACCGTTCACTCCCGGTGCCCAGATGGGGGTGGCCACGGGGACTAACTACCGGATCCCGGCTTGGAGGAGCACCAAGCCGCCCCAAGATGTACCCGATCGAGTGAACATCAGGCCGGTGTGGTCTGGGCGACGAGGAATCCCACGACGTCGTCCAGCCTTCCGCGGCGCGCGAACGCCCTCCGCTGCCGTGCCGCACCCGTGCCGTCGAGCAGCAACCTGTCGAGGCCCTCGCTCACCATCTCGTAGTCACCGGCGAACTCCAGCGCCGGACGCACCCACCGCAGCAACGACGCGGCGATCGTCGGCGCGGGAGTCGGCGCACCCGTCACGGGGTCGATGCCGAAGCCCTCCAGACCGTCGCGCGCGGCACGCCACATCGCGACCTTCAGCAGGTGCGGCGGGATCGGCGCGGGCGCCACCCCGGAACTCAGCGCGGTGGAGGCGATTGCGCGCACGAGAGCGGCCATCAGGACCGCTTCCTCCACCGTCGGCGCGACGTCCGACACCCTGAGCTCCAGCGTGGGGTGGCGAGCGGACAACCGCACGTCCCAGTAGAGCATCCCGGCGTCCATCGCCGCGCCGCTCGCGACGATCTCCTCGCGTGCCGCGTGATACTCGGCCGCGGAGTCGAAGTGCGGTGGCGGACCCGAAGTGGGCCAACGGTTCCAGACCACGTAACGCCAGCTCGCGTACCCCGTGTCGCCGTCGAGCCAGTACGGCGAATTCGCCCCCAGCGCCAGCAAGGTCGGCAACCACGGCCGCAGGTGGTTGCTCACGAAGATCTTCGACTCGTCGTCGGGCAGCCCGATGTGCACGTGACAGCCGCAGATCGCGAGATCGTTGGTGAGAGCGCCCATCTCCTGCGCCATCCGGTGGTAGCGCGGGGAGTCCGTCAACGGCGTCGGCATCGTCAGGCCCAGCACGGGAGTTCCGGTCGCGGCGAGCCTCGCGTCGTGGCGCGCCGCCCGTTCGATCAACGCCCTGCGCGCAACGGCGAGCTCGTCGCGCAGCGTCGTCATGTCCGTGCAGATCCCGCTGGCCGATTCCACCTGGTACTGCGCGATTTCCGGCTGCAGGTCCACCTCGTAGCGGTCGGCGCCGGTGAGCACCTCCCTGGCACGGTTGGCCAGATGGCCGGTGGATGCCTCGACCAGAACGAATTCCTCTTCCACGCCAACGGTGAGGAGGCCTTCGATGCTCGTGCGTTGCGCGGGTACCGATTGAGTTCTGCTGCCGACCTGCACGCCGAACCTCCTGTGCGCTGAGTAGCGACCTCGATGCTATGAGTGATCAGGTCGTCGCACAGGAGGCGTTCGGTTGTACTTTCAACTCACCGCGCGTTGCGCGACACCTCGCAGCACATCACGTCGTTCGCTGCCAGGCCGGCCCATCACCCAGCTGGATCCGGCGAGCGACTTCGCGTGCTCCTTGACTGGTGCCAGCAACCGCGACACCTCGCGGTACGACCCCACTGACCCCGCGGCACAGATAAGGGTCGCAAGAGAGAGGGTGATGTGTCGTCCCTCCGCCGTGTACGGCTTGTCGAGCAAACGGGCGGACAACGGCACCGTTTCGTCGAGCCCGGCGAGGATCAGGAAGTCGTCCCCGCCGACGTGCCCGACCTGCACGCCGGGGAACGCGTTCGCGAGCTCGGCGAGGTCGTGCCCGATCTCGCGGATCAGGTCGTCGCCCGCCGCGAACCCGACCGTGTCGTTGACCTGCTTGAAGCTGTCGACGTCCAGCCACGACACCGCGAAGATCTCGCCGATCTCGATGCGCCGCTCGACCTCCTTCGAGAGCGCGTCGCTGCCGGGCAGGCGGGTGAGCGGGCTCAGCGCGGCCGCCTGCTCCACCTTCAGCTCGGCGACGCCCCTGACGACGTCCGCAACGCGCACAACACCCATGCATCGCTCGTTGTGGTCCACGACGATGAGGTCGTCGTTGGTGCGCTCACGGTTCGCATGCGCGACCACGTCAAGAAGGTCGAGCGCGGAGGACTCAGTGCCGATGATGTGCGGCTTGTCCGCCAGCCGTGCGGCTTCTCGTTTCGCGTGCAGCGCGTGCCCGTACGGCCCGGTGACCGCGAGCAGGAACCGGTTGCGGTCCACCGACCACTTCGGCCGGCCCTCGTCGTCCACGAGCACCACGCCCGTGACGGTCGGCTGGCTCGCCAGCACCTCGCGGACTTCCTCGCTCGTGGCGTGTTCGGGCAACGTCGTGGCGGGGTGCAGGAAGTCCGTGACCCTGGGGCCGGCGTTGCGGCGGATCTCCCCGGTCTCCGTGACCGCCTCTGGCGCGATGCGGGCGTTCACCGCCGGTCTTCGCTGCGGAGGCGCGAGCATGTTGCCCTGCGCGTGCCCCACTCCCAGCTTGCGGAGGAACGTCAGCTGCGCCTCGGTCTCCACACCCTCCGCCACGACCTGACCGCCCGTGTACTCGCCGAGGTGCACCAACGACCGCACCAGCGCACACCGCGCCGCGTCGTCGGGCAGGGTGCGCACGATCTCGCGGTCGAGCTTGATGAAGTCCGGCGCGGCGCTCGTGAGCAGGCCGAGCGGCACGTCCCCTTCGCCCACGCAGTCGAGCGCGATGCGAAAGCCGTTGTTGCGCAACGTCTTCAGACCACGGGCGAGCCGGGCGCGGTTGGCGCGCGAGTACGGCTCGCCGACCTCGATGACGATGCTGTCGGGGGAGCGCCGGGCGTCCCTGAGCGCGCCGTAGAGCGGGCTCATGACCTCGGGCTTGTCCGCGACCGTGATCGCGAGCAGGTTGATGTGCAGCGGCAGCAGCAGGTCGAAGTCGGCCGCGGCGCGGACCGCCCGGCAGGCGAGTCCGACGTCGGCGTTGGTCAGCAGTCCCGCCTGGAAGGCGGCCTGGAGCAGATCCTGCACGCTGCCGTCGTGCGGCCGGGCCAGAGCCTCCACCGCTACGACGCCCCCGGTGTTCAGGTTGAACAGCGGCTGGAAGGCGAACCTGACGTCATCCAGTAAGGCGGGCACGTCTCAGATCGTGCAGGGGTGCGTGACCAGCTCCAAGAGGGTTCACCAGGAGTTCATCATCTTGGCGCGAAGGCGCCATGGTGCGGCGCTGAACAGTTTCGCCATCGCGGCCGACGTACCGCGTACGTCCTCACGGCCGGACAGATACGCACGCTGCAGTTCGGCCGGGAGCTGGAAGAACAGCTCGAAGAAGTCCCTCGTCTCGTCGGCGTCCATGCGCAGCAGCACTTCCAGGCCGAACCGCCTGAGTTTGTGGACGATGCGCGCGCTGCGGGACCAGATGACGTGCTTCGGGTCCTCGCCTGCCTTGACGGCCTGGGCGACCTTCGGGGCGAGGTCGAGTGACGTCGCGACGCTGTAGCCGGTCGCGGGGTGGATGAAGCCCGCTGACGCGCCGAACGCCAGGCCATCGGCCCGTGGTGCGTCGAGGGGGAAGCGGACGCGTTCTTCCTGTGGGCCCGGTTCCAGCCGTGTGTGGAGTCTGCGGCGGAGTTCGCTGAGCGGCATGCCTGGGCGACGGGCCAGACAGGTCTCCTCGACCAGCAGCTTGTTGCCACCGAGCGGGACTCGGTAGAGGAACGTGTCGCCGTTGCGCCAGTCCATCAGCGTGGTCTCGGTGCAGTCGGACTCGATGATCGTGCCCACGGCCGTCTGTTCGGCACGGCCCTTGCGCGCGCCTGTGGCGTTGAACGTGTAGCGCGCTTCCGCTGGTTCTTTGAGGACCTGCACGTCCGGTGGCAGCTCGTGGAGGCGTGCGTTGTCGAGCACGACATAGGTGCGTTGGATCAGGTGCTCCTCGCGCGCGTACGCGCGAACAGTCGTGCTGATGGCCTTGGTGGGCGTGTCAGGTGGGAGTTCGTCGGCCCACGCGCCGTAGGTCGCCGTCCAGGGACGATGCGGGTGACGGTCGACGATCGCGGTGTCGAGACCTTCCCGCGCGCACGCGCGGGCCAGCGCGCGGCCGGCCGGGCCACCACCGATCACGAGCACGTCGAACACGAGGTCCATGATTGACGCCGTGGCCAAGACCTTCCGCTCGACCCTCCTCCGGCGCGTCGGCAACGTCGTCATCAGCCGTGCCGTCGCCCTCGGCATCGCGCCCTCCCACTACGTGCTGCTGTCCATCCGCGGACGGCGCAGCGGTGCGGAGCGCACGATCCCCATCCGCCTGATGCGCCACGACGGCCAGGAGTGGTTCGTCGCGCCGTACGGAGTCCGCGACTGGGTGCACAACGCACGGGCTGCCGGCGAAGCGGTCGTGCGAAGGGGACGTAGGTCACGTCGAGTTCGTTTGACCGAGGTTTCCGCGGCTGTCGCGGCGCCGGTGCTGGCCGCGTACGTGAAGAAGGAGCCCGTGACGAGGCCTTTCTTCGACGCACGCGTCGGCGACCCGGTCTCGGCGTTCGAGGCGGAGGCCGACCGCCACCCGGTGTTCCGCGTCGAGAACATGCAGGTCAGCGGTGGTGCGGGTGCATAGGTGACCCCCCGATTTGGAGAGCCGATCACCCCGGTGTAATGTTCTCTCTGCCAGCGCGGAACGGGCCGGAAATCAAAACCGGAACGAGCGGGGCACAAGCCGGAGACAAAGAGCCTCTGAGAGGCCGATTTGACACCGGCGCGAAACACCAAATAAGCTTCAGACACACCAGCCCCGAGTGAAACTCTCCGGAAACGGAGATTGGATCCGGTGAGCGCGTGTTCTTTGAGAACTCAACAGCGTGCCGAAACACAGCCAGTAATATGAAACCCCTCGTCAGGGGTTTCCTTTGAGAATGTTTTACCAGATTGCCAGACCTATTCCGTCTGGCCGATCAAACTAAGTCCTTATTGGAGAGTTTGATCCTGGCTCAGGACGAACGCTGGCGGCGTGCTTAACACAT
>NZ_BMRE01000064.1 GCF_014648475.1 Lentzea flava
CCACCCCATCGGCCACATCCACCTCGACTACACCAAGCACTACCAAGGCAAACTCACCCTCGCCGCCTAACCTTGTGTCACAACAACCGAGACAAACCTGCGACAGATCACCCGAGACACGACAGACACGCTTTTCGTCCGAGTTGACACCCCTCCCTGGGTGTGGCTCGCTCCGGTACGACTTGTGACGGGACACGCCCCACCCGGAACGCAACCACCCACGCAACAGCAAGCCGCCCAACGCAACCGGCGTGCCATCAACCCGCCCGCGGCGCTGGCGGGTCTTTGATCAGATTGGCGGGGTCTGGGGCGGAGCCCCAGAAAGCAACCGGCACATGACTACGGCACGCAACCACCTACGGACACGAAACAGGAACCCGCCAACGCACCAGGGGGACGACCCACAAAACCCACGCGCCCCCAACAACCTCAACACTTCTCCATCTGAGGAGTCCGGTTCTCAGGAGCCTCATCAACCTTGAGCTCCCCACCCTCCCAGACCATCACATAAACAACTCTCCACCGGATACACGACTCAGGCAAAGCAACCGGTGCCTTGGCAACGTCCTGAGTGGACACAAAGCTGATCAACACCCGCAACCGCCGCAAGACCACATCGGACTCGACCCGCTGCACCACCATCCCCCGGTCCAGGGTGGTCTCGTAGTCAGCCAGCCAGGTCTTCTGCACGGTCTGCGAAACCCGCCGAGCAGACACCACAGACCGCCACAACCCGAAGTCCCGCCGGTTGATCGAGTCGAAGTACTTCTGCAGCACAGCCTGAACGTCAGTCCGATCAGGATGCGAGAACGAGTCGGGACTCAACCGAACCTCGGTGGTCCCAGGCACCGCCGCCCCGGACACCGACGACACCGGCACCACAGGCTCACCTTTGGCCTCAGCGGGACGCGAGTAAACGGTCCGCCCCACCATCCCAGCCGCCACCGCGGCCCCGGTGATCACCACCACGGCCGGCACCAGCCATCGGCTAGCCAAACTCCCCACACGACCAGCCTAGCCGTGCCCGTCGAGCCCCTTACTTCCCCGCCGAGCCCCACGCTCCTCCGCCGAGCCCCAACGCTCCTCCGCCGAGCCGCCGCACTCTCCTGCCGAGCCCCCGGCACTCCTCCGCCGAGCCCCCCGGCACTCCTCCGCCGAGCCCCCACACTCCCTTACCGAGCCCCCGGCACTCCCTTACCGGGCCCGGCGCTCCCCAGCCAGCGCACCCACCCCAGGCCTCACGCGCGCGTACCCGCCCACACCCCCGCCCCACACAGCAGAGCCCCACTCACAAACACTCATCCGTTACATCAAAACATAAACTTCACCCAAAAGATTACATTCTCCCCAGATGCAACTTGCATGTAGCAAGACAACGTTTGCTACATAAACCCGAACCCTCAATATCCTCCTCCGAATGGGTGCTTCCGGGCTAACCAATACGCCCGGTCAGCCGTACTAAACACGCATTGGAACCCATTTACAGCTTCACCCGAAAAGACTACGGAACACAGCGCGTGCACGACGGTTGTACACACCCAACTATACGTGGAGATCGACCTGGAATACCGCAGCTCACAGCGCCACACAAATCCAGAACGATACAGGACCGTTTAGCAAAACCCCAGGACGAGTACGCTGACTCGCCAATCAGCAAACCTCGCAGCCGGGTGAGACGGATCCAAACCTCATCACCATCAGTCACATACGCGCCGGTAACCAGCCCTCTTTCGGACACGAACGGCGGACCCATATGCCTCGAATGGCGGATTGGCCATAGCCGGTGAATTGTGCGGGAATATGCCGCGTAAACGAAATCGCAAAACCGTCGAGGAGGGAATTCGGTGGACCTCAGATACGAGGCGTTCTGCTTCGCGGATCGGCGGTTCTACGATCTGCAGAGCAGCACCGAAAGCGACCTCCCAGGCGACGACTTTTCGCGTGAGCTGCCCGAACTGCCGGCCGACTGGGTACAGGTCGAACGCAACGTGTGGCGGCACCTGCACCCGGCCGGAGTGCAGCTGCCCAAGCAGGGCTGGAAGATCCACGTCTCCGCTGGTCTCGACAACGCGAGCAAGGTTCTGAAGGCCACTTTCGACTACTGCGTCGAACGGCGAATTCCGTTCAAGTACCTGCCCACGATCTCGGTCGTGCTCGCCCGCAACTCGAAGTACGCGCCCCGCGAGGGCAGCGGCAAGCTGATCACGATCTACCCCACGGGCACCGAGCAGCTCGAACAGATCCTCACCGAGCTCTCGGCCACGCTGGAGGGCGAGCACGGCGCGTACATCCTGAGCGACCTGCGCTACGGCAAGGGCCCGCTCTACGTGCGCTACGGCGGGTTCTCCGAGCAGTGGCTCGAGCAGGACGGCCAGCAGGTGCTCGCGATCGAGGGGCCGGACGGCACCCTCATCCCGGACAAGCGCAAGCCCGTCTTCAGCGTGCCGGAGTGGGTGCAGCTGCCGGAGTTCCTGGCGCCGCACCTCGCCGAGCGCAACGCGGGTGATCCGGAGCAGTTCCCTTACCGGATCAAGAGCTCACTGCACTTCTCCAACGGCGGCGGCGTCTACCTGGCGGCGCGCAAGAGCGACGGCAAGGAGGTCGTGCTCAAGGAGGCGCGGCCGCACGCCGGCCTCGACCGCGAGGGCCGGGACGCCGTGGCGCGGCTGGAGCGCGAGTACGAGATCCTCTCGAGGCTGCGTGGCGTCAAGGGTGTTCCCGAGGTGTACGACCGCTTCGTCGAGTGGGAGCACCTGTTCGTCGCCATGGAGTTCATGCCGGGGCGTTCGCTCGGGCAGTGGCTCGGGATGAACTACCCGCTGACGCACCGCGACCCGACGCCCGAGCAGCTCGCGGAGTACAAAACCCGCGCGCTCGCTCTCGTCGCCAAGGTCGAGGACCTGATGACGAGGGTGCACGAGCGCGGCGTCGTGTTCGGCGACCTGCACACGCTCAACGTCCTGGTCGACGAGAACGACGAGGTCTCGCTGATCGACTTCGAGCTGTCGTCGACGATCGAGGACGTGCACCGGCCCACGCTCGGCGCGCCCGGCTTCCAGGCTCCGCCGGACCGCGAGGGTTTCGAGATCGACGAGCACCCGCTCGCCGCGCTCAAGCTGTGGATCTTCCTGCCGCTCAACACGGTGCTGGAGCTCGCACCCGCGAAGCTGCCGCAGCACGTGCAGGTGGTCAAGGAGCGCTTCGGGCTCTCCGACGAGTACGGCCAGTCGATCATCGACGTGCTCACGCCGCGCGTCGACCCGCCGACCGGTCCGTCGTTCACCGAGTTCGACGACCCGGAGCCGGACTGGAGCGTCATCAGGAAGTCCATCGCCACGGCGATCCTGCACAGCGCGACGCCCGAGCGGTCGGACCGGCTGTTCCCCGGCGACATCGAGCAGTTCGAGGTCGGCGGCACGTGCTTCGCCTACGGCGCGGCGGGTGTGCTGCACGCCCTCGACGTCAGTGGCGAGGGCCGCTACCCCGAGCACGAGGACTGGCTGATCAGGAGGGTTCGCCAGGACCCGCCGAAGCAGCCCGGTTTCTTCGTCGGCGCGCACGGCATCGCGCACGTGCTGGAGAACTTCGGCCACCACGACGTCGCGACCGAGCTCGTCGAGGGCTACGCCGAGCTCCTTCCCGCCACGAAGGACCACGGGCTGAGCGCGGGGCTCTCCGGCATCGGGCTCAACCTGCTGCACTTCGCGACCACCCGCCACGACGACAGCTTCACCACCAGGGCCGAGGAGCTGGCCGAACGGCTCGCCGCGCAGCTGGCCGACGCGCCAGGACCTGGCGACAAGGCGAAGGCCGGTCTGCTGCACGGCTGGTCGGGGCCTGCGTTGTTCTTCCTGCGGATGTTCGAGCACACGACCGACCAGCGCTGGCTCGACCTGGCGGAACGGGCGCTCGAACGCGACCTGGCCGAGACGATGGTCGCGCTGGACGGCTCGCTGCAGGTGCGGGACGGCACGTTCAGGAGCCTGCCGTACGTCGGCATCGGCGGCGCGGGCATCGCGTTGGTGCTCACCGAGTTCGCCGCGGTCGCGCCGGACCGTCCGTGCGTCGAGAAGCTGCCGGAGCTGCTGAGCGGGTGCACCGGCGAGTTCGTGATCCAACCGGCGTTGACGCTGGGCCGGGCCGGACTGATGGCCACACTCGCCCACGCGACCCGGCAGCGGCCGGACGAGCGGCTCGAGCGGTCGGTGCGGCAGCACCTGCGGGCGCTGGGTTGGCACGCCGTGCACTACGGCGGTGGGCTCGCGTTCCCCGGTGTGCAGCTGCGCAGGCTGTCGATGGACCTCAACACCGGCGGTGCGGGCGTGCTGCTCGCCATCGCCTCCACAGTGGACGGACGTCCACCGCTTCCCTTCCTCGGAAGGGCACAGACCCCGGTCCACTCGGGCCGGTAGCAGTAACCCCCGAAAGATCCCTCGAAAAGGAGAGTGTCATGGGTTTCATCCTTGACATGCAGGACCTGGAGACCCCCGAGGCCCCGAGCAACGCGATGGCGTCGGGCCACGGCGGCGGTGGCGGCGGCGGCTCCACGACCGCGTCGAACGCCTCGCTGCTCCTGCCCTGCTCGCACAGCACCGTCAGCCTGCTGGCCTGCTGAGCTGCTCCACAACTGATTCACCGCGGTAGATGAGCGGCATAGGCGAAGTATGCCGCTCACCCACCTCTGCAGGGCCCGGCAGCCGGCCAGCTGTCGGGCCCTCGCTCATGATGCGCCCTCATGACTTCCGGAGGAACGGCCGATGGCAAAACCGGGTGACGCCCTGCTGTTCTCCGTGGTCCGCAGAGACCACCGTCCGTGGCTGCTGCTGCTCAACGCGGCGATCGCCACCACCGGCGGCCTGCTGCTCCCCGCCGCGCTGGCCGATGCCGTCGACATGGCGCTGGGCGGCACGTTCGTGCTGGTCACCGTGCTGTGGCTGCTTCTGCTGGCGGGTACCGAGATCGTCGGCGACGCGATCGGCATCGTGCTCGCCGCCACCATCACCTCCCGCGCCACCGCGTGGTTGCGGCGCAGGCTCGCCAGGCACCTGCTCGCGGTCGGGCACCCGTCGCCGTTCGCGGCCGGTGACGCGGTGAGCAGGATGACCGGCGACTGCGGCAACGCGGGCGGGATCGCGGTCACGCTGATCACGCTGCTCGTCACCGCGGTGTCGTCGGTCGGCGCCGTCGTGGCGCTGGCGTTGCTGGACTGGCGGTTGGCGGCCGTGTTCGCGGTGAGCGTTCCACTGGCGATGCTGCTGGTCCGCACCCACATGCAGCTGACGGCCGACGACGTGCTGACGTACCAGGAAGTGTCCGGTGAGGTCTCGGCCCGCCTGCTCGACTCGGTGTCGGGTCTGCGGACGATCGCCGCCGCGGGCATCGCGGACCGCGAGACCAACCGCGTGCTGCAGCCGCTCCCCCGGCTCGCCGCGGCCGGCGCGGGGATGTGGCGCACCCAGGCGAAGATGATGTGGCGGGCCGGTCTGCTGCTGCCCGCGGTCGAGGTGGCGGTGCTGACCGCCGCGGGTTTCGGTGTGCTGGAAGGCAGGCTGAGCCCCGGCGACGTGCTCGCCGCGCTCGGCTACGCGGCACTCGGCATGGGCGTGGTCGGGCAGATCCCGCAGCTCACGGCGCTGGAACGCACCAGGGCGTCGGCCACCCGCATCGCCGAGGTCCTCGACACCCCGCCTCCCGCCCGGCCGGCGGTCGTTCCCGGCTCCGGCATCGAACTGAGGAACGTCAGCGTCGACGGCGCTCTGCACGACGTCAGCATCACGATCCCCGAGGGTGCGTTCGCCGCGATCGTCGGCAGCTCCGGCGCCGGCAAGTCGACGCTGGCCGCCGTGCTCGGTGGACTGTCCGCAGTGGACTCCGGCACGGTGGTGCGGGACGGCGAGGTCGGCTACGCCTTCGAACGCCCGGCACTGCTCGGCGCGACGATCGGCCGTTCGATCGGCTACGGGACCGACGCGGACGAGGCCCAGGTGCGTGACGCCGCTGTCGCCGCCCAGGTGCACGACGTGCTGATTCGCCTGCCGCAGGGCTACGAAACGCCTCTGGCCGACGCCCCGCTGTCCGGCGGTGAGGCGCAACGGATCGGCTTGGCGCGCGCGATCGTCCGCGATCCAGCGGTGCTCGT
This sequence comes from Lentzea flava, assembly GCF_014648475.1. Classification (GTDB taxonomy): domain Bacteria; phylum Actinomycetota; class Actinomycetes; order Mycobacteriales; family Pseudonocardiaceae; genus Lentzea; species Lentzea flava. The sequence goes on from NZ_BMRE01000064.1 coordinate 6,140, forward strand.
GCTCGACGACGCCACCGCCAGCCTGGACACCGTGACCGAGGCCAAAGTGGACGCGGCGCTCACCACGGCTCTGCCAGGCAGAACGCGGGTCGTGGTGACACATCGCCCGGCCACGGCAGCGCGTGCGGACCTGGTCGTGTGGCTGGAGGACGGCCGGGTGCGCGGCACCGGCACGCACCAGGAGCTGTGGGACGACGAGGACTACCGCGCCGTGTTCACCGGGGGTGAGTGATGCGTTTCTACTTCTCCACTCTGGCCGGGCACCGCCGCGGCGTCCTGATCCTGCTCGGCTGGTCCGCACTCGAAGGCGTTCCCGCGTTCTTCGGCGGCAAGCTCGTCGGCACCGCCGTCGACAGGGGTTTCGCCGCGGGTGATCCGCTGGCCGGTGTCCTCTGGCTGCTCGCCTTCGCGGCACTCGCGGTCGCCGGCGCGCTCGGCCAGCGCCAGGTCTTCGCACGGCTCGGCGACGTCGTCGAACCCATGCGCGACGCGCTGGTCACGCGGGTCGTGAAGGGTGTCCTGAACGATCCGGCCCACCGCCGCACCCCGGACGCCAGCGCGGTCGCCATGATCACCCGGCACGTCGAGGTCGTCCGCGACGCGACCGCCGGTGTCCTGGTCCAGGCACGCGCGCTGCTGGTCACGACGGTGGCCGCGCTGGTCGGCCTCGCGACCACAGCCGCCGCGTTGATCTGGCTGGTCGTCCTGCCGATCGTGGCCGCGCTCCTGCTCTTCGCGCTCATGCTGCCATCGCTCGCCAAACGGCAACGCGACGCCGTGATGGCCGACGAACACACCGCGGAGGCATCGGGCGCGGTGCTCACCGGACTCCGCGACGTCGCTGCCTGCACCGCGTCGGACGAGGCCTACGACGACATCGCCACGCAGATCACCCGGCAGGCCAGGGCCACGATCACCGTCGCGTGGGCGAACTCGTTGCGCGCCACGGTGATCGCGCTGGGCGGCTTCGCCCCGATCGTGCTGCTGGTGGCGTTCGCTCCCCCGCTCGTCGCATCGGGCCGGCTGACCACCGGTGCGGTGCTGGCCGCGGTCGTCTACCTCACCAACAGCGTGAACCCGGCTCTGCACGGCCTCGCGCGCACCACCAGCACCGTCGTGATGCGGCTGATGGTTGCCCTCAAACGACTTCAGGAAGCCGCACCGCAGACCGGCAAGGATGACGGCGAGGAAATCCCGTCCAACGGCGAGTTCGTGCTGCGTGACGTCACGTTCGGCTGGAGCGCGGACGCGGAACCGGTGCTGCGCGACGTCTCGCTCAGCCTGAAGCCGGGCGACCACCTGGCCGTGGTGGGCCCGTCCGGCATCGGCAAGTCCACAATGGCCAGTCTGCTGACCGGTCTGATGCCGCCGGACAACGGCAGCGTCCTGTTCGGCGGCGCGCCCGTCGACCGGGTGGTTCCCGAGGTGAGGCACCACGCGATCGCGCTGATCCCGCAGGAGACGTACCTGTTCACGGGTACCGTGCGGGAAAATCTCGCGCTGCTCGCGCCGTGGGCGACCGACGAGGATCTGCTCGACGCGGTGGACAAGGTTGGCGCCAAACAACTTCTGGACCGGCTGGGCGGACTGGACGCCTCGCTCGGCCATGCGGGCGAAGGACTCTCCGCCGGTGAGGCGCAACTCCTCGCACTCGCGCGGGTGTACGTCACGTCCGCGAGCGTCGTGATCCTCGACGAGGCGACCTCACACCTGGACCCGGCCGCGGAAGCCAGGGTCGAACGCGCCTTTGCCGGAAGGGACGGGATTCTCGTGGTGATCGCGCACCGGCTGAGCTCGGCGTTGCGGGCGAACCGCGTGCTGGTCATGGACGGCGGCAGGCCGTTGCTCGGCACCCACGAGCACCTGCTGAAGACGTCCCCGCTCTACGGACAGCTCATGCTGGCCTGGGATCCCACCCGCCACGAGGAAACCCCGCTGCCCAACCGGTAGCGGGGTCCACTCAGGACTATCCGACCCTGTGCAGCCAGGTCACGGGCGCGCCGTCGCCGGCGCGGCGGAACGGTTCCAGCGCGTCGTCCCACGCCGCGCCGAGCAGCTCGTCCACCCCGTGGGCGAAGGACTCACCACCGCGCGACCGTGCGGCCAGAGCACGCAGCTGGTCCTCGTTGACCACGATGTCACCGTTGGCCGAGGTTCTGGCGTGCCACAGTCCCAGAACAGGTGCGAAGCAGAAGCGTTCGCCGTCCTGACCTGGTGATGGTTCCTCGGTCACCTCGAACCGGAGCATGGGCCACGCGCGCAGCGCAGCCACGAGTTTCGCGCCGGTGCCGGCCTCCGCCGTCCATGCGCATTCAGCGCGCAACTGGCCTGGTGCCGCGGGTTGCGCTGCCCACCTGAGGTCCACTCGTTCACCGAGGGTGCCCGAGATCGCCCACTCGACGTGCGGACAGACCGCAGACGGCGACGAGTGGACGTAGACCACGCCACTGGTGCTGCCACGGGTGCTCACTGCTGACCTCCGCTACTCGACGAGGGACGTCTTCCCCTACGCCTTTGCCGAGCGAGGTGATCACCGTGAAACCCGTTCGCTGCATTCTGCCTCGACATGAGGCATGTCCGCCATAAGAACCAGCTCGATCATCACCCGACCGGGGCAGATACAGGCCTTTAGTCCCGATCTCCCCGGCCGAGTGATGCGTGATCGTGATCTACAGGGCGTTTACCGCGGCAACCACGTCCACCAGACCCGTTCCCTTGTCGAACGACGAGGTGTAGGGGCCGACGGCCGTGTAGCCGGTGCCGTACTTGTGGGCCGTCGACTTCAGCGCCCGCTCGATGTCGGCGGGCGTCGCGGAAGGCTTGGCCTGGAACAGCTGTGCGACGATGCCGGCGATCTGCGGAGCCGCCATCGACGTGCCGCTGATCGTGTTGTACGTGCCGATGTCGAGCAGCCCCGGCCCGTTCTGCGGCTGCAGACCGGTCGAGCAGATCGGCAGGTAGAGCCGGCAGGCCGAGACGATGTTCTCGCCGGGAGCCGAGATGTCCGGCCAGGTCGCGGGATCGGTCTTCAGACCGCGCGACGAGAAGTCGGACAGCGCGCCGTCACGGGTGCCGGTGCCCTGGTCGTTGTAGGAGGCCGCGGAGATCACGCCGGGCGTCGGGTCCTGACCGGGCGGGTTGGACAGGTTCTTCGAACCGTCGCCGCCGTCGTTGCCGTTCGCCCACACCACGACGACGCCCTCGGCGACGAGCTGACGCTGCAGCTTCACCGTGACGGAGTCCGGGTCGAACGCGCCACCACCGGACGGGCCGTAGGAGTTGTTGATCACCTTGATCGGCGGGCAGGTCGCGGCGGGCACACCGGCGCCGCACGGGGCCTTGTGGTTCTCCAGCACCCAGTTCAGCGCGGCGTCCGCGCCGAGGATGAGGATCGCCGCGCCGGTCGAGATGACGACGCCCTTCGCGCCCGGCGCGGAACCGCCGACCTGCGTGCCGTCGGAGAGCTGGTACGGCGTGCCGATCGCGATGCCGGTGACGTGCGTGCCGTGGCCACCCAGCGACGTCGTGTCGGTGTCGACGAGGTTCGGCACCGGGACGATGCAGCTGGTGTCGGTCGACCCGTCGGCCGCGCACAGGCTCTTCAGGTTGCGGACGATCTTGCCGCCGGCGAACGCCGGGTGCGTCGGGTCCACCCCGGAGTCGATCACCGCGACCGAGACGCCCGCGCCGGTCAGCCCGGACGCCTGCTGGGCCTCGCGGCTGCGCGTCGCGACGGTGCCGGAGGAACCCAGGAACTTCGCGGGCCTGGTCACCTCGACGCGCGCGACGCCCGGCTTGGCGCGGGCAGAGGAGATCTGCGTCGAGGTGCCGCGAGCGGCGACCACGCCGATCTTGCGGAAGCTCGTGAGCTTCTGCAGACCGGCCGCCTCCACCGCCTGTTCGGCGGAGGTGAGATCAGTGCCGTGGACGTAGACCGTCGAGGACGTCTGGGCGGCCCCGACAGGGGTAGAGGCAGCCACGAGCACTACGGCGAGCAGTGCGGCGCGTTTGAACATGGACCCTCCGTGAACATAGGCAGGCAATCCATCTAACGAGTGATCCACTTATCGGTGACGGGTGTCACGCAACGTCTCGACTGGGTGCGTTTGGTCGACCCCGGACCGCTACCGTGTCCCCCCGTGCGGAAAGGTGGGGACTCGTGCGGCTGATCCGTCTGGGCGCTGAACCTTCAGCCATTGGGGCGGACGTCCGTGCCGCCCTCACGGCGTGTGGCGCGGGTACCGAGGTCCTGGGTGGGGTGGCGCTGACGGGCGTCCAGCCACCCGACTGCCCCGTGCCGCTGGACGCGATCGTCGTGCTGCCCAAGGGCGTTCTGGTGATCGTCGGCGTCGACCTGCCCGATCCCGCTGTGAAGCTCGAGGCGCCGCTCGGCGGTCAGTGGAAGATCGACGGGTGGCCGCTCATCAGCCAGGACGGCGCGGCGAACCCCGCGACCGAGGCGGTGGCGGCGGCGACCGCGGTGGCGCAGCGGATCCAGGCGATGCGCGCGGAGCCGCTGCCGGTCAGCACGGTCGTGGCGGTCGGGCCGTTCGTGAGCCAGGTCGTGCAGCCCACCTCCGACCTCAACCGCGGCGTGCGGGTGCTGCACCCCAAACCGTCCACTTTGCTCAGCGCCGCCCGTGAGCTCGCGACGTCATCGGTGCCGTGCACGGCCGACCACGCGATGAAGCTCCTCGCGATCCTGCAGACCACCGGCACGCCGCCGGACGCGGGGACCCTGCTCGCCGAAGGCTTCAGCGACGCCGTCTCCCCCGACCTCGCGGCCGCGAGCACGATGCTGATCCCGAAGGTCCACGCCGGGCACGTGCTGGCGCGCAAACGCTTGCAGAACAAGGTGCCGATGCCCTATCTCGCGATCGGCGCGCTGGTCGCGGTGCTGCTCTTCGTGTGGCTGGTCGTGGCCGTCTCCGGCGACGACAAGCCGGCCGACGCGACGCCGGAACCGTCGGCGACGGCACCGACGACGGTCGTCGTGGACGGCACGACGTTCGTGCCGAAGGACGTCAGGAAGGACAAGGACTGCCAGGCGCAGGCGTTCGGCGACGCGAAGGCGTGGCTGATCGCGAACGAGTGCGGCGAGCTGCAGCGCGCCACCTATGAGACGAGCGTGCAGGGCAAACCGGTGACGGTCATGGTCGCCGATCTCAACCTCCTGGACTCGCCGAGCGCGACCGCGTTCCACAAGGTCGTCGCCGCGCCGGGGTCGGGCGGCGTCAACGGGCTGGACGGCAAACCCGTGGAGAACGCCGCGTTCGCGACCGGCGTCAAGGGAAGCCACGTTCAGCTGGCGTTCGTGGTGTGGTCCGGTGGCGCCGGCGATGCGGCCCTCGACCCGATCGCCAAGCAGGCGTTGCGGCTGCCCGCCACCCGGTAGAGGGTGGAGGGCATGGTCGGACAACTTCGTTCTGTCGTGCTCGACTGCCCGAACCCCTCCGAACTGGCGTCCTTCTACGAGAAGCTGCTCGGCGCCGAGCGCCTCGCCGGTGGTGACGACACCTGGGTGGTGATCGTCGCGAACGGCACGCGCCTCGCCTTCCAGCGCGCGCCCGAGTACCAGCCGCCCACGTTCCCGGACCCGCACGGCTCCCAGCAGTTCCACCTCGACGTGCTGGTCGAGGACATCGAGGAGGCCGAGCCCAAGGCCCTGGCGCTCGGTGCGCGGCTGGTGCAGAAGGACAACGACGACACGTTCCGCGTCTACGCGGACCCCGTCGGACACACGTTCTGCCTCGTGTGGCTCACCTAGTTCGCGCCTACTGTGGGCGCCATGGACTTCGACGTCATCGTCATCGGTGGTGGCCCCGTAGGTGAGAACGTGGCGTGGCGGACGGCCGCGGGAGGCCTGTCCACCGCCATGATCGAGAAGGAGCTGGTCGGCGGCGAGTGCTCGTACTGGGCGTGCATGCCCTCGAAGGCGTTGCTCCGGCCCGGTCACGCGCTCGCGGCCGCCCGGCGGGTGCAGGGCGTGCAGGCGGGGTCGCTGGACCCGGCCGAGGTGCTCGCGCGCCGCACCGGCTTCACCTCCAACTGGGACGACTCCGGCCAGGTCAAGTGGGCCGAGTCGGAGAACATCACGGTCATTCGCGGCGATGGTGAGGTCACCGGCGAACGCGAGGTCACGGTCGGCGGCGAGGTCCACCGGGCGCGCCAGGCCGTCGTCGTGTGCACCGGCAGCGTGCCGAAGATGCCGCCGCTGGACGGCATCGCGGACACTCCGGTGTGGACGTCGCGCGATGCCACGTCGGCGCGCGAGGTTCCGGACTCGCTGGTGGTGCTGGGTGGCGGTGTCGTCGGCGTCGAGATGGCGCAGGCGTGGGCGCGGCTGGGGTCGAAGGTGACGCTGGTGGTGTCCGGCGACCGGCCGTTGCCGCGCATGGAGGAGTTCGTCGGGCCGCTCGTGGTCGAGGGCCTGCAGGAGGACGGCGTCGAGGTGCTGCTCAACGCCCGTGCGTCGGCCGTCGCGCCGGGTGCGCTGACGTTGCAGGACGGCAGGGTCGTGCAGGGCTCTGAGATCCTCGTCGCCACCGGACGGGTGCCGGCGACGAAGGACGGCAAGCCGCTGACCGTCGACGACACCGGCCTCGTGTCCGGTGTGGACGGACGGTGGCTGTACGCGGCCGGCGACGTGACCGGGCGCGCGTTGCTGACGCACCAGGGCAAGTACCAGGCGCGGGCGGTCGGAACGGCGATTCTCGAACGGTCGCGCGGGTTCGAGCCCAAGCAGTGGTCGGCGGGCCAGGCGTGGGCGGACCACGTGGCGGTGCCGCAGGTGGTGTTCACCGATCCCGAGGTGGCGTTCGTCGGCCACACCGCGGAGGAGGCGCGCAAGGCCGGCCGGGACGTCAAGGTGGTCGACCTCGACATCGCGGTCGCCGGCTCGTCGCTGCACGCGGACGGCTACCGCGGCAAGACGCGGATGGTCGTGGACGAGCGCACGCGGACTCTGGTCGGCGTCACGTTCGTCGGCCAGGACGTCGCCGAGCTGCTGCACTCGGCCACCGTCGCGATCGTCGGGGAGGTCACCGTGGACCGGTTGTGGCACGCGGTGCCCTCGTACCCGACGATCAGCGAGGTCTGGCTGCGCCTGCTGGAGGCCTACGGGCTCTGAGGGGCGGGCTGCGGTTCCAGGACGGAACCGAGCATCCCGGCGAGCAGCTCGTTCGCCGTGCCGACCACGTACGCGCGGTCATCGGGATCGACGCGTTCGGCGAGCTTGAACAGCGCGTCCGCGGTCTGCACGGCGATCCGGAAGGTCAGCATCACCGGGGCGTCGCCGTGCGCGCCGAACCGGTTGACGAACAGCTCCGCCAGCCGTTCGGCCATCAGCTCGTACTGGTCGACGCTGGAGTCGAGCCGGTGGCTGTCCAGCATGTCGCTGAACCGCACCCGGCCGAAGCCCGGCACGTCGGTCAGCATCCGCATGTAGACGCTGACGATCTGGGCCATGGCCTCGCGCCACGTGTCCGCGATCAGGTCGGCGGCGAACAGCTGCTCGACCTCGTGGAGATACGTCTCCATCCCCCGCAGTGCGAGAGCGTGGACAACAGATCGTTTGTCCGGGAAGTACTGATAGAAGGAACCAATGGGCACACCGGCCACATCGACGATGCGCGCCGTGGTGATGTCGTCGTAGTCGTATTCGTTCAGCAGGCTCGCACAGGCATCCAGGATGGCGGCGACAGTGGCCGCGCCACGCTGTTGCACCGGCTGCCGACGCATCACCCTGGCTAACCTGTCCCTGGCCGGGTCTTCATGCACGCGAACATCTTTATCCATACGACCCGTTGAGCCCAAGCACAGGTTCCCGACAGGTTTCAGCCCGGATCTCCCCGGCGTTTGCGATGAAGAACCCAACCGAAGTCGACAACGCAGACAACGGCGAGTAGTAAAAGCACGATTGCGAGCCAGACGAGGTCAGCTCTCAGTGCCAGCCATCCCGCGACCGAGTTGAAGACCAGGCCGAACCCGGCAAGCCACAACCGCAGCGTCAGAGCACTTCGCGGAGGCGCCGGGGGTGGCAGGTAGTCGCTCACCTCATCCGGTTTCCCGCAGCAGCGGTGCGTCAACCCGTCGCAGCGGCCTCGGGGGTTTCGTCACATAGGGCCTAATGAGACGCGTCAGGGCCAGACCAGGCGCGATGAGCGGCACGACGGCGGTCAGCACGGCGGCTGTGATGCCCGCTCGCATCACGTCCTTGGGCATGACGGCGACGCGGTCGACGACGAAGGCACGACGCCCGGTCAGCGACACGGCCGCGAGGACGACCAGGAACACGACCATGCTGAGCATCGCTCGTTGCACCGCGTGCTCGTATCCGGCTGCTTCTCCCGCGATCAGCACCGCGAACCACCCGGCGAGCGCGGGCAGCTGACCCTGTTCGGTCGTGGCCGCCCAGCTCAGCCCGCCGAGTGTGGCGAGCCACCCGAGCACGCCTCTGCGCTCCTGCGCCCACAGGGATGCCGCGTCGAGGGGAATACCGGTCCAGTCGAGTACGCCGAGCGGAGTGAGCGGGGTGTCGGCGAGTTGGCCGAGCACCCAGGCGAGCGTCCACGCCGACAGCGGCACCGCGAGGACGAGTTGCCACCGAGGCCTGCGCACCACGCAACGGGCGAGCCGGACGATCTCCGCACGCGTCATACCCCCACCTTGCCGCTTCCAGGTGGTTTGCGGAGAAACGTCACCCCAACGCTCACCCGCACGGACCCTCTCCGAGTGGGTTGATCACGTAGCGCAATCCACGATCGGGGGACAGATCTTTTCTATGCTGAGGACATGAGCATTGATCAGCTTCTGCATCTTCCCAGCTACCTGATGCTCGGGCTGGTCAGGGAAGCCCGCAGGCTCGCACGGGGCGACCTGCGGGGGCCGCACGTCACGGTGCTGGCGTTCCTGGCCGAGCAGGAGGCGGTGGCGCAGAAGCGGATCAGCGACAGGGTGCGGATGGACGCGAGCGACCTGGTGGCGGTGCTCGACGATCTCGAAAAACGAGGATTCGCCCTGCGCAGACGGGACGAGCGGGACCGGCGGAGGTTCGCCGTGTCGATCACCGAGGCGGGCAGACGGGCGTTGCGCGAGCGCCTGGAGAAGGCTCGGGCGCACGACGAGGAGCTGCTGGCGCCGTTGACGTCGGACGAACGCGACGAGTTGACCACACTGCTGCGGAAGGCGTACCTGCATCACGCCGATTTGCGTGTAGATTAGACAGTCTGCGCTCGCACGACCGGGGTGCGGGCAGGAATAAGTGACGCAGGATTAAACCTGACGTCGCATAGTATCGAGAAATGAGGCAAGTTGTCAAGCCCCTCCGATGACCTCCGGCTCGCCGAAATGGAGCCGGAGCAGGAATACGTGGCCATGTTGTACGGCCGGCTCGACGACCTCCGCGAACAGACGTCGAAACGACTCGCACAATCGTTGCGACAAACTGGCGGCACGCACCAGATGCGGTCCGAGCGCGACACCTCGGTCGCGATGTACACAGATCAATTGGCTCAGTACAGCGCGGTGGAGAACGGCCTCGCGTTCGGCCGGCTCGATTTCCACAACGGAGACCGCTTCTACATCGGACGAATCGGTCTCTTCGACGAGGACAAGGAATACGAGCCGCTGCTGATGGACTGGCGGGCGCCCGCCGCCAGGCCGTTCTACCTCGCGACCGCGGCCTCTCCCGACGGCGTGCGGCGGCGCCGGCACCTGCGCACCCGCTCGCGCAAGGTCATCGGCCTCGACGACGAGGTCCTCGACATCAACTCGGCCGACGTGTCCCGCAGCGAGACGCTGACCGGCGAGGCGACGCTGCTGGCCGCGCTGAACGAGTCGCGCACCGGCCAGATGAGCGACATCGTCGCGACGATCCAGGCCGAGCAGGACGTCATCATCCGGTCCGAGCTGAACGGCGTCGTCGTCGTGCAGGGCGGACCCGGCACCGGCAAGACCGCGGTGGCCCTGCACCGCGCCGCGTACCTGCTCTACACCCACCGTCGTCAGCTGGCGAAACGCGGTGTGCTGGTCGTCGGACCGAACACCACGTTCCTGCGCTACATCAGCCAGGTCCTGCCGTCGCTGGGTGAGACGGGTGTCCTGCTGTCGACGGTCGGCGAGCTGTACCCAGGTCTGACGGCGACCGGCAAGGAGTCGCCGGAGGTCGCGGCCGTCAAGGGCCGCATCCAGATGGCCGACGTGATCGCCGCGGCCGTGCGGGACCGGCAGGAAGCGCCCGCGTTCGTCGACATCCGCTTCGACAACGACGTGCTGCGCCTCGACCGCCGCGCGATCTCCGACGCGCGGGGCAGGGCGCGCCGGACCCGCCGCCCGCACAACGAGGCCCGCCGCACGTTCGCCCGCGAGATCATCTCGACGCTGGCCTCGATGGTGGCTTCCCGCCTCGGCGGACACCTGCTGGACAAGGCGGACATGGACGACATCCGCCGCGAGCTCCGCGAGTCCGACGAGGTGCAGGCCGCGATCTCGTCGCTGTGGCCGGTGCTGACGCCGTTCTCGCTGCTCTCCGAGCTGTACGCGAACCCGAAGCGCCGCAACCGCGCGATGTCGAAGTTCACGCGCGAGGAACGCGACCTGCTGCACCGCACGACGGACGACTGGACCCCGGCGGACGTGCCGTTGCTGGACGAGGCCGCGGAACTGCTGGGCGAGGACGACACGGAGGCCAAGGCCCGCGCCGAACGCCAGCGCCGCCAGGCCATCGAGTACGCCCAGGGCGTTCTCGACATCCTCGACCTCGAGGACGACGCGGACCCCGAGATCCTGATGGCCACGGACCTGATGGACGCCTACCGCCTGGCCGAACGCCACGGCGTCGACCGCTACGAGACCGCGGCGGAACGTGCCGCCGCCGACCGCACGTGGACGTTCGGCCACATCATCGTCGACGAGGCGCAGGAGCTGTCGGCGATGGCGTGGCGCACGTTGATGCGCCGCTGCCCCAGCAAGTCCATGACGGTCGTGGGCGACATCGCGCAGACCGGTGACATCGGTGGCGCGACCTCGTGGGACACCGTGCTGTCCCCGTACGTGCAGAACCGCTGGCGCCTCACCGAGCTCACCGTCAACTACCGCACCCCGGCCGAGATCATGGAGGTGGCGGCCGACGTCCTGGCGTCCGTGGACTCCTCGCTGGTGCCGCCGACGTCGGTGCGCGAAACCGGTGTGCCGCCGTGGGTTTCCGCCGTGTCGTCGTTTGCCTCGGAGGTGCCCGCGCTGATCGCGGGTGAGGTCGCCGCCGTGGGTGACGGCAAGATCGCGGTGATCGTGCCCGCCGCCCTGCTGGAGCCGGTCGGTTCCGCCGTGGTGGCGGAGGTGCCGGGGTCGTCGATGGGCAACGATCTCGAGGAGGCCCAGGTCGTGGTGCTCGGCGTGACCGACGCCAAGGGCCTGGAGTTCGACTCGGTCGTCGTCGTCGACCCGGCCGGAATCCTGGAGGAGTCGCCGCGCGGCGCGTCGGATCTGTACGTCGCGCTGACCCGCGCCACGCAACGACTCGGCGTCGTGCACACCGGAACGCTGCCCGATGTGCTATCCCGGCTGAAGGACGTTTCGTAGCGAACGGTGGAGGCCTGGGGTGGCGAACCTGGACGCGGCGGTCGGCCGCATCGTCGTGTCCGTCAGCAACCAGCTCGCCCCCAGGCTCTCCCAGCTGATCCCTCCCCCGCCGCCGGACGTCGACCCGGTGTTGCTGTCCTACCTGGAATCGCCGGACTTCGCCGAGGTCGCCCGTCAGGTCGTGCTGTGGCGCGCGATGCGGGGCTCGCTCGACGCCGGCCTGTCCGCCGACCTGCGCGAGCAGATCGTGCAGGGCCTGCGCCTGTCCGGTGCGTCGGCTGATCCGAAGGCGGTGCTGGAGGCATTGGCGTCCCCGGAACCGTTGCGGACAGGCGATCTCGACACCCCGACGGCGGTCGGCGTCGCTCATCTGGCCAGTGCCGTCAAGAACAACACCCTCGTCCTGCGCCGCGCGCCGTCACTGGCGGACTTCCACTCCTACGCCGCCCAGCTGCGCTCTCGCATCGCCGCGATGCACGGCGAGATGCGATTACCGCACATCGGGGTCAGCCGCTCCGTGCCGTACGACGAGCTGTACGTGCGGCCGACGCTGTCGCCGGACATCGCCGTCTCGTCGCTGACCGCCCCCGGCCGCCGCACCGTGCTGCTCGGCGACCCCGGCGCCGGAAAGTCCACGCTGGCGGGAAAACTCACGCACGACATCGCGCTCGACGCCGAGGAGCGCGTCCCGTTCCTGTTGGTGCTGCGGGACTTCACCGCCTCGTTCCGCGAGGGCGGCCGCGAACTGCTGAAGTACTTCGAGCACATCTGCAACGACCCGTACAACCTCCCTCCCCCGCGCGACGCCGTGGAATACCTGCTGCGCAACGGCCGCGCCGTCGTGGTGCTCGACGGCCTCGACGAACTGGTGCAGCCCGAACTGCGCCGCCGCGTCGTCCGCCTGGTCGAGGGCTTCGCCCACCAGTACCCGCTGACTCCCATCGTCGTGACGGCCCGCAAGGTCGGCTACCTGGAAGCACCGCTGAGCGAGTCGCTCTTCACCGTCGGCACGGTCGACGACTTCAACCCCGGCCAGGTGGCCGACTACGCGGCCCGCTGGTTCGCCCTGGACGCCGCCACTCCCGCCCACCAACGCGCCCGGCTCGCCGACGCGTTCCTCAGCGAGAGCACGGAAATCGAGGAACTGCGCCGCAACCCGCTGCTGCTGGCCCTGTTGTGCGCCATGTACTCCAGCGAGCACTACCTGCCGCGCAACCTCGCCCAGGTGTACGAGCGTTGCGCCGTCATGCTCTTCGACCGCTGGGACTCCATGCGCGGCATAGCGTTGCCCGTGCAGTTCCAGGGCCGCCTGCGCGCCGCCGTCCAACACCTCGCGTGGTACCTCTTCGACGGCCCGGAACCCGGCGCCGCCCTGCCGCGCAGCCGAATCGTGCGGCTGCTCACCAACTACCTGGTGACCAAGTCCTTCGACCCGGACGAGGCCGAGGGCGCCGCCGAACGCTTCACCGAGTTCTGCACGGGCCGCGCCTGGATCCTCACCGACGTGGGCGCCACCGCGAGCGAACCTCTCTTCGGCTTCACCCACCGCACGTTCATGGAGTACTTCGCGGCCGAACACCTGGTCCGTAAACACACCACCTCGACTGCGCTGTGGAACGCGTTGCGCTCCCACGTCTCGGAAGGCGCCTGGGACGTCGTCTCACGCGTCGCCCTGCAACTGCACGACCGCAACGTCGACGACGGCGCCGACGAGGTCCTCGCGCTGGCGATCCGCGACAACAGACTGGAGTTCGCCGCTCGGTGCCTCAGCCACCTGACACCGCGCCCGGAAATCGTCCGGGGCATCACGATGCTCGCTCTCCGCCGAGCCGCGGCGATCCCCCTCGACGAACGGATCTTCTACCGCCCCGAGGTGGACGATCCGCTGTTCTTGTGCCTGCTGGAGAGATTGCCCGCGAACAGCGCCACGATCCACCGCGCGTTGGCCGAAGACGCCGCGCGGCTCTACGACGAGCAGAACCCCAACATCTCCGGTCTCCTGCGGGGCCTGCTCGGATTCGTCCCCCTCGACACCGAGCTGGAGTCGGCGCTGCGCGACGTCTACTGGGAGAAGGACCTGCGCCCCCTGCCGAGGCCCTGGCTGCCCACAGTGGACGGTCTCGCCGAACTCACCACGCTGGTGGTGGAGCTGGGTCCTCGGGCGCTGTTCGAGGACTACCTCTTTCTCGGCGTGGTCGCGTCGTCGCCCGCGCGGGTTCTGTTGTCGTCGGAGAGAACCCCGATCATCGACCGGGACGCGGCCCGCCGCCTGGCCACGCAGATCGCCAGTTCGAAGCGGCGATGGATCGCCTACGAGAGCTGGTTCGACAACCGCCGGCTGAAGCCCTCGATCAAGCTGACACCACGCGAGGAGCTGTGTCCTGACCTGGTGTTCCTGTTGTGCCTGCCCTATCTCGAAGCGCACGTCGACTTCGAGCAGGAGCTTCCCTTCAGGCTCCCACCGCACCTGCGGGACTTCGCCCACAGCCGGGGCAACCACCCCTGGAAGCCCCCGGAGGGCATGTCGGAGGCCGTGGCCGACCTGCTGATCGCCTGGACCACCAGGGACTTCAACGTCTTCGAATAGGAGCTCTCGTTGCACAGCATCGAGTCGGCGGTCATCCGGGTCGTCGCCGAGGTGAACGAACAACTGGCACCCTGGTCGGCCGAGAAGGCGGAGTTCAGGCAGGCGCCCGCCAAAACCGCGGCGACCGAAGACCTTTTGAACTATTCCAGCCGCGATGACGTGGAGGCGTTGGAGGTTTACTTGGGCTCTCCCGACTTTGCCACCGTGGTCGCACAGCACCGCGTGGCCCACATCGGCGGCAATGCCGCGAAAGACCAGCTGAACCACGGGCTTCGGCTCGCCGGGCTGTCGGACGACCTGCTGGGACGCGCCACCGAGGTGGTGTACGACGTGATGGTCGCCGCCAGCACCCCCGTGTCCATGCAGTTGAACGCATTGAGCTCCACGTTCATCATAGAGGACCTGTACTCCGCGGCCGTGAGCAACGGCGCCATGCTCAAGCGGCTCAAGTCCACCGCACGCATCCACGCCTTCGCCGCACGCCTCCGCGATCAGGTCGTGGCGCTGCACAACAGAATCCGCCTGCCGCACGTCGGCGTCAGCAGGTCCGTCCGGTACGACCAGCTCTACGTCGAACCCACGCTGACCTCGTCATCCGACATCGAGCTCGACACTCCCGGCGGGCGGGTCGTGGTGCTCGGCGACCCCGGCGCAGGCAAGTCGACCCTGGCGGCGAAGTTCGCACACGACATCGCGTCCGACGGCTCACGCAGGGTGCCGTTCCTCCTGGTGTTGAGGGAGTTCACCGCCTCGTTCGACGCGGGCGGTCGCGATCTGCTGGATTACCTGGAAAAGCTGTGCCAGGCGCCGTACAACGTCAAGCCTGTGCCTGACGGCGTCGAGTACCTGCTGCGCAGCGGCCGAGCCGTGGTAATCCTCGACGGCTTGGACGAGTTGGTGCAGACCGAGCTGCGACGGCGGGTTGTGGCGCTGGTGGAGGGGTTCGCGCACCTGTATCCGCTGGTGCCGATCCTGGTCACCGCACGGAAGATCGGCTACGAGGAAGCGCCGCTGAGCACCGACCTCTTCACCACGAGCCACATCGCGGAGTTCAGCGAACACCAGGTCTCCGACTACGCCACTCGGTGGTTCGAGCTGGACGAAGCCACCTCTCCTGCCGAACGCGAACGGCTGGCGGGCTCCTTCCTGGAGGACAGCGAGCAGATCCCGGAGCTGCGCAGCAACCCCTTGTTGCTCGCCCTGTTGTGCGCGATGTACTCCAGCGACCGGTACCTGCCGCGCAATCTCGCCCAGGTGTACGAACGGTGTGCGCTGATGCTGTTCGAGCAGTGGGACTCCAGGCGCGGCATTCCGTTGCCGATGCGGTTCCACGGCCGGTTGCGAGGCGCGGTGCAACACCTCGCGTGGCGGATGCTCAACACGAAGGAGTCCGGCAAGGCGCTGTCCCGCACGAGGATCATCAACGTCCTCACCCAGTACCTGGACTCGAAACTCGACGACCACGACGAGTCACTGGCGATGGCACAGGAGTTCCTCGCGTTCTGCACCGGCCGCGCGTGGATCCTGAGCGATGTCGGCGCGACCACGTCCGAGCCGCAGTTCGGCTTCACGCACCGCACTTTCCTGGAGTACTTCGCCGCCGAGCACCTGGTCCGAACACACCGCAACGCCGCAGACTTGTGGGCGGTGCTCCGGCCGAACATCGGCCAATGGGACGTCGTCGCTCAGATCGCCCTCCAGCTCTACGACCGCAACGTCGAGGGCGGAGTGGACGAACTGCTGAGCGAGGCGGTCAACAACGACGGCCTGGCGTTCGCCGCGCGAGCGCTGCAGTACGTACACCCCTCCACGCACATGGTTCGGACGATCGTCACAGCCGCGGTGGACAGGTCTGTGCTGTGCGATGTCGAGGATCGGCTCGAGGCCCGCGACCACCTCGTCGAAGTCGACCTTCCATTGCACGAGTGCATGGGAAATCCACCTGGGGTGAACCGGGTTCTCATCGGCCGGATTGTCGTAGATCGTCTCGGTGAGCACGTGGAGCGTGACGAGCTCGGTGCTGCACTCCTGCACCCTTTTCTCCGCAGTCCGGAGACGGACGTTGAAGGCAGGCTGGTCGACCGGTACCGCGAACGGCTCGCGACACTGTGGAAGAGTTCGCCTTGGGCGCCATCGATCTCTCTCGTGCTGAGTGGGCCAGGAGTCTTGACGGAGATCCTCGAGCGTTCCGGACTGCGTCCCCTGTTCAGGAAGTACCGCTTCCACAACCGGTTGGTGAACGGAGTCGGCGTTGCGTTGCTTTTCGGCCATCCTGAGCTGGATCGGCCAGACCTCGTCGCGATCGCGATGAGCATGGTGCCGCTGCCGTGGGGCACCGAAACGGAGATCACGGACCACCTCCCCGGATGGGTCCTCGACGACGAGATGCCCATAGACGCTGTCCAGATGATGCTGGCGTTGCCAGCGCTGGAAGGCACAGGCACGAGCCGGGATCGGGCCTCGGAATGGCTCAACCAGGAGAACATCCCGCTTCCGGTGCGGGAGTTCCTCGTCCGGTGGATGCGCGGCGAGATCAGCGTGCTAGCGCCAGACCCAGAGCCGCGGCGCCGACACCTGCCGCCACACTGACCACGACGTTCAGCAGTGCCAGGCGGTACCTCTCGCTCTCCAGCAGCTTCACCGTCTCGTAGCTGAACGTCGAGTAGGTGGTGAGCCCACCGCAGAACCCGACCCCGAGCAACGGCATCCACGACGTCCCGACCACAAACCCGATGAGGAAGCACCCGACGACGTTCACCGTCAAGGTGCCCCAGGGGAAGCCGGACCTGTGCCGCGCCTGCACGAACCGGTCCAGCAGGTACCGGCAGGGCGCCCCGAGCGCCGCGCCGAGAAACACCGCGAGCACGGTCATCGCATCACCCGCAGCCCGACAAACGCCGCCAGCACAGCACAAACCGGTGTGGCCGGCAGTGCCCACGACCACGACGCCGCGTAGGAGGAGAACGTCGTGAACCCGCCCAGCAGCCCGACACCGAAGAACGCCCGCACCAACGGCCGCGGCACCAGCCCCATCAACACACCGATGAGAAACGACCCCAGCACGTTGATGACGAACAGCCCCCAGGGGCCCGGCACGAAGGTCGACAGCCCGTAGCGCGCGACGCCGCCGAGCCCGCCGCCCAGCGACACCAGTGCCACGAACGGCAGGTGCAGCCGGGCGCCCTGGGCGCGAAGCTCGTCAGTTGGGTTCGGCAAGGTGCTCCACCAGGTGGTCGAGGGCCTTGAGGGCGCGCACCACGTCCTCGCGCTCCGAGGGCTCCAGCTTCGACAGGGCCGACCCGATTCTCTTCTCGTGCTCGCGCTGCCAGACGAGCAGCTGTTCGTGTCCACGGGGTGAGACGGATAGTCGCGCTACCCGCCTGTCCTTGGGGTCTCCGCCGCGGACGACGAGGCCCGAGTCGATCAACTGGGACACCAGGCCGGAGACGGTGTTGGGGGCCAGGCGCAGTGCCGCGGCGAGGTCGCCGACCTTCATCGGCGGACGTTCCGCGAGGGTCTGCAGCAGCTCTACCTGCGCCATCGGCAGGGATTCCCACGGCCAGTCCGCCCGGATGCTCGTCCGCAGCGCCCGGCGCAGGCGAGTGACGACGTCGGTGAGCGTGCGGGCTTCGTCTGACATGCGGAAATCCTACTGAACCCGAGGCAATAGCTCGGTGTCAGATATAATCTGGCTACGATGAACTGGTTCGTCACGGAGTCACCGAGGCCGGCGTGGATCGCGCGTCGGTCGTATGCGCCGTGGTTGGTCATCGCGACGGTGTGCTTCGGGGCGTTCATGGGGCAGTTGGACGCCTCGATCGTCACGCTCGCGTTCCCCGCGATGAGCGATCACTTCCACGCGAATCCCGAGTGGATCTCGCTCAGCTACCTGATCACGCTCGTGGCGTTGCTCGTCCCAATGGGCAGGATCGCGGACCGGTTGGGCCGCAAGATCGTCTACATCTACGGGTTCGCCGTCTTCACCGGCGCGTCGATCGCCTGTGTGTACGCGCCCGGCTTCGACGCGCTCATCGCCGCCCGCGTCGCCCAGGCGGTGGGCGCGGCGATGTTGCAGGCCAACAGCGTCGCGCTGGTGATCACCGCGGTCGCGCCCGAGCAACGGCGCAAGGCGCTCGGCGTCCAGGCGGCGGCGCAGGCCGCGGGGCTCGCGGCAGGGCCGCTCCTCGGCGGGTACCTCACCGAGCACCACGGCTGGCAGGCCGTGTTCGCGATCAACGTGCCCATCGGCCTGGTCGCCATGATCGCGGGCCACTACCTGTTGCCTCGCACGAAGACCAAGCCGGAGAAGGGGAAGCCGACCTGGCGGGTCCTACCAGGGCTCGTCGGAGTGCTGCTCGCCTACGCCGCGTTGTTCGCACCGATGACGTTGCTCCCGTTCACCATGAAGCAACCGTTGGCACACATAGGATTCACGACGGCGGCCCTTCCGCTCGGGTTCGCCGTGGCCGCGACCCTGCTCTGCAAGCCGGGCATCAGGACAGGAGTGCTGATCACCGCGATCGCGGTGATTCTGCCTGTGCCGCAAGTGTTCCAGCTCGTCACCGCGGGCGTCGGGCTCGGCATCGTCGCGCCCGCCTGCACGAAACGCGTGATGGCTGCGTTGCCGGAGGCGTCGGCGGGTGTCGGGAGCGGGCTGGTCAACGTCGCGCGAGGACTGGGCACGGCGCTGGGCGTTGCGGTCGCCACCGCGCTGATTCACACTTTCCAGTGACGGCAACGGGCCCGGATAGACCAAAAGGGCTCCACCCCTGCCGCACACGTGTGGCGCCTCAGTAGCCTGTGCTCATGTCTGAACGGGTGAGCTGGGTTCCTGAAGGCCTGGACACGGGAAAGCCGAGCGCTGCTCGTCTCTACGACTACCTGCTCGGCGGCGGGCACAACTTCGCGGCGGACAGAGCGCTGGCGGAGAAGTTCCTGCAGGCCCAGCCGAACGCCCGCACGATCGCGCGGCTGAACAGGGCGTTCCTGCGCCGGGCCGTGCTGTTCATGATGGACCGCGGCATCCGCCAGTTCCTCGACCTGGGCTCCGGCATCCCGACGGTCGGCAACGTGCACGAGATCGCGCAGAAGGCCGACCCGGAGGCCCACGTCGTGTACGTGGACTTCGAGGACGTCGCGGTCGCGCACAGCCAGCTCATCCTGGAGGACGACCCGCGCGCGACGATCATCCAGGAGGACATGACCAAGCCGGAGGCCGTGCTGAAGGCCGCGCAGGAGAGCGGTCTCATCGACTTCTCGCAACCGGTCGGCGTGCTGACCGTCGGCGTCTTCCACTTCGTGCCGCCGGAGGCCGACCCCCGCACGATCGTGGCGACCTACCGCGACGCCGTGCCCGAGGGCAGCTACCTCGCGTTCTCCCAGTTCACCCAGGACCTGCAGCCGGAGGAGATGGCCGGGGTCGTCGAGGTGATGAAGAAGAGCCAGAACCCGATGTTCCCGCGCACCAGGTCCGAGATCGAGGGGTTCTTCGACGGGTTCGAGGTGGTCGAGCCGGGCGTCGTGCCGTTGCCCCTGTGGCGGCCGGAGGGCCAGAACACCGACGATCCGGACAAGGCGGGCATTTACGCTGCCGTCGGCCGCAAGGTGTAGAGCGCCTGTCGATGTTGGCCAGGGGGCCGCGAGTCCGTACGCTCTGTGCACAGGATGGAACTTCCGGAGCTCGCCGCCCGCTGGATGCACGCGCTGACGCCGACCGCGTACATCCCGCTGTCCCACGCCGAAATCCAGCAGGCTCTGCTCGATGCGCTGGTGGAGTTGCCGGAGTCACCTGAATCGGTAGCCGATCGATTGGTGTCACTGCACGCAACCGGGCCTGACTCGTTGCGTGCCACGATCGAGGTTCTTTCGCCCACTTTCGAACTACCGCTGCTCGCCAGGTTGAGCTCCGCGTACGCGCACTACATGCGCATGGACGCGTTCGACCAGCAGGAGCAGATCAAGGTCGCGATCGTGCGGGCCAAGCAGCGGGTCGAGCGCACGCTGAAGGTCAGCGAGGCCCGGTTCAAGGAGGTGTTCGCGTCCAGCGCGCTGGGCATCGCGATCACCGACTTCGACGGCAGGTGCGTCGAGGCCAACGACACGCTCGCCGAGATCGTCGGGCTGGAGTCGGGTGCCGATCTCGTCGGACGGCAGCTGATCGACTACTTCCACCCTGAGGACAAGGCCGCGCTCGCCGCCTCGTACCGGCAGGTGCGCGACGGGCACGTGGAGCGGTTCCGCGACCAGCGCAAGCTGATCCGCGAGGACGACGAACCGGTGTGGGTGCACCTCGCGGCCTCGTTGCTGGCCGACGCGGACGACGAGCCGACGCACCACGTGACGATGGTCGAGGACATCAGCGAGCTGCACCTGTTGCAGCGCAGCCTGGACCACCAGCTGCTGCACGACTCGCTGACGGGCCTCTCGAACCGCCAGCACTTCATCACGCAGGTGGAACGCCGCATCGGCAGCGACCCGATCACGTTGTACCACTTGGGTTTGGATGCGTTCTCGGTCGTCAACAACGGCCTGGGCCACGAGACCGGCGACAAGCTGCTCAAGATCGTCGCGTCCAGGCTCCGCAAGCTGGCCGAGGAGAAGAAGGCCGTGGTCGCGCGGATCGGCGGCGACGAGTTCGCGCTGATGACGATCTCGGATCACGTCACCTCGACCATCGAGGAGATCCAGGCGACGCTCGCCGAAGCGACCTTTGTGGACGATCACGGCATCGCGCTGTCGGCGAGCATCGGCGTGGTGGACCGGCCTGCGGCGTTCGTCACGGCGGCCGAGCTCATGCGGTGCGCGAACGCCGCGCTGCGCCAGGCCAAGGCGCGCGGCAAGCGGCAGTGGGCCCTGCACGACCCGCACGACGACGCCCGCCGCCGCGGCAGGTACGCGCTGGCCGCGTCGATGCCGGGAGCGTGGGAGCACGGCGAGCTGGAGATCGTCTACGCGCCGGTGCACGACCTGGAGACCCGGGAGGTGCTCGGTGCCGTCGCCCGCCTGCACTGGGACGACCTGAGCCACAACGACACCATGGCGCTCGCCGACTCGACGGGCCTGTCCCTGCCGATCGGCAAGTGGCTGCTGCGTGAGGCCTGCGCACAGGCCGCGAGATGGGTGGCGGAGTTCGGTGATCGGGCGCCCACGCTGCACATCGCGTTGGGCGCCTTGCAGTCTCGCGACGAGGACCTGGTCGCCGACGTCAAACGCGCGCTCGACGAGACGGGGCTGCCGCCGGAACAGCTGCGGATCGCACTCGACATCTCGTCGGTGCTGGCCGGCGACGACAACGCGGTGGTGCTGCACGACAGCGGCATCGTGACGGCGCTGGACGGCTTCCGCGGCGGGCACGACGAACTGGCCGTGCTGACCGAGGTGCCGGTGCGCACGGTGATCACCCGAGCGCCCGCGCCCACACCGGACTCCCCGCTGCGCCAGGCGATGCGCGACCTCATCGCCACCGTGCACAGCTTCGGCGTGCGGTTCGGCGTCGACGAGGTGCACACCCTCTCCGACGCCGAGCACTGGCGTTCCGCCGGCGCGGACGGCGTGATCGGGCTGCTGCCGGCCCTGTCCGCGGACGAGGTGACGGAACTGCTGACTACAGCGCCTTCACCGCCGCCAGCAGCTTCGTGAGCGAGTCCTTCGCGTCACCGAACAGCAACGTCGTCTTGGGGTTGTAGAGCAGCTCGTTGTCCACACCGGCGAAGCCCGGCCGCATCGACCGCTTCATGAACACCACCGACTTCGCGCGGTCGACGTCGAAGATCGGCATGCCGTAGATCGGGCTGGACGGCTCGTCGCGCGCGCCGGGGTTCACCACGTCGTTCGCACCGACCACCAGCGCGACGTCGACGGAGGTGATGCCGGGGTTGATGTCGTCGAGTTCCTTGAGCTGCTCGTACGGCACGTCCGCCTCGGCCAGCAGCACGTTCATGTGCCCCGGCATCCGTCCCGCGACCGGGTGGATCCCGTACGACACGCTGACTCCGCGCTGTTCGAGCTGCGACACGAGCTCCCGTGCGGCGTGCTGCGCCTGGGCGACCGCGAGCCCGTAGCCGGGCACGACGACGACGTTGTTCGCGTACCCCAACAGGATCGCGACGTCCTCCACCGTTCCGGCCTTGACCGTGCGCTGTTCTTCTCCTTGTGCCGCAACGGCCGTGGCTTTGAACGCGCCGAAGAGGATGTTCGCGAGCGACCGCCCCATCGCCTGCGCCATCAACCGGGTCAGGATGGTGCCGGACGCGCCGACGAGCGTGCCCGCGACGATCAGCAGCGTGTTGGCGAGCACGTAGCCGGACGCGGCGACCGCGAGACCGGTGAACGCGTTGAGCAACGAGATCGCGATCGGCACGTCCGCACCGCCGACGGGCAGCACGAACAGCACGCCGAGCGCGAGTCCCGCGATCGCGAGCAGCCACAGCAGCAGGCCGTTCTCGGTCGTCATCACCAGGGCGCCCAGGGCGACCGACGAGACACCGGCCGCGATCGCGAGCTGCTGTCCCGCCGGCAGCAGCACCGGCCGGGTCGTCATCAGCTCCTGCAGCTTCAGGAACGTGACCACCGAACCGGAGAAGCTGACCGAGCCGATCAGCACGGTGAGCACGGTCGCGAGCAGGAACAGGAAGCCCGGATCGCGCACCGCGAAGAACTCGGCCAACGCCACCAGCGCCGCCGCCGCGCCACCGACTCCGTTGAACAGAGCGACCATCTGCGGGATGGCGGTCATCTTCACCGACCGCGCGGCCGGGATGCCCACAGCCACACCGAGCGCGACGGCGATCAGGATCAACAGTCCGTTGTGGACGACGCCGTGCACGTACGCGGTGACGACGGCGACGAGCATGCCGAACGCGCCGATGAAGTTGCCGTAGCGCGCGTATTTGGGCGAGCTCAAACCCTTCAGCGCCAGGATGAAGCACAGCGCCGCGACGAGGTACATCAGCTGGACGATCATTTGCGGAACATCTCCAGCATCCGGTCGGTCACCACGAAGCCGCCGACGACGTTGACCGTGGCCAGGAAGACCGCGAGCAGCCCGAGCACGAGCTCCAGAGTGCTCTCGGCGGACCCGGTGATCAGGATCGCGCCGACGAGGATGACGCCGTGGATGGCGTTCGCGCCGGACATCAGCGGCGTGTGCAGGATCGTGGACACCTTCGAGACCACCTCGAAGCCCACGAACACGGCCAGCACGAAGATCGTCAGCAGGTCGATCACGGCAACTCCTTGCGGATCCGACCGTCGTGGGTGAGGCAGCAGCCGTCGAGCACCTCGTCGTCGAGGTTCGGCTGCACCACGCCGTCCACGATCATCAGCTTGAGCAGGTTGAGCACGTTGCGCGCGTACAGGCGGCTCGCGTGCACGGGCATCGACGACGGCAGGTTCAACGCGCCGTGCACGAGCACCTCGCCGACCCAGGTCTCTTGTCCCGCAACGGAAGCAGTGCAGTTGCCGCCGGACTCCGCTGCCAGGTCGACCAGAACGCTGCCCGGTGCCATCGCCTTGAGCATGTCGGTCGTGACGAGCACCGGGGCCTTGCGGCCGGGGATGGCCGCCGTCGTGATCACCACGTCGGACGCGGCGACGTGCTCGCCGATGAGTTCCCGTTGGCGTTCCAGGAACTCCTCGGACTGCACCGACGCGTAGACGCCGGACTGCGTCTCCAGGTCGAGCTCGAGGAACTTGGCGCCGAGGCTGCGGACCTCCTCCCCCGCCGCCCTGCGCACGTCGTAGGCCTCGACGACGGCGCCGAGCCTGCGCGCGGTCGCGATCGCCTGCAGGCCGGCGACGCCCGCGCCGAGGACGAGCACCTTGGCCGGCGGCACGGTGCCCGCGGCCGTCGTGAACATGGGCAGGAAGCGCGGTAGTCGTTCGGCGGCGACCAGAACGGCCCGGTAGCCCGCCACCAGAGCCTGCGAGGACAGGGCATCAGCGCTCTGGGCACGCGTGACGCGAGGCAGCAGGTCGAAGCTGAACGACGTGATGCGGCGGTCGCGGTAGACCTCGAGCAGGTCCCGCTCGGTCGCGGGCTGCAGGAAGCTGATCGTGATCGCGCCGGGTTTGAGTCTCGTGGCCTGGTCGAGGGTCAACGGCTGCACGGACACCACGACGTCGGACTCCGGCGTCGGGTCCTCCGGGGTCACGGTCGCCCCGGCCGCGCGGTAGGCGGCGTCGACGGCGTGGGCGTGACGGCCGGCGCCTTCCTGGACGTGCACGGTCAGTCCGGCGTCGACCAGCGACGACACCGTGTCCGGTACGCAGGCGACGCGACGCTCGGCGGGCCGCGACTCTGCGGGTGTTCCCACTCTCACCGTACGCACGTTACGCGATCAAAGGTGACCTGGGCCACATCACAGTTGCCAGAGCACCGCACCGGCGAGCGTCAGGCACCCCACCAGCCCAAGCGCGGGCACGACGCGCTTACCGAGCGTCCACGCGCTGGCGTTGGCGATCGCGTAGTAGAGCAACACGCAGAACGAGCTGAACACGATCGCTCGCGTGACGTCCACGGCGAGCACCAGCGCGATGGCGGCCACCCCGGTGGCGATCTCGGCGGCGCGCAGATCGGCCAGGAACGCAGGCAACCTGCGGTCGCGGGCCATGGCCAGCGTGGTCCGGCTGACGCCCAGCTGCAGCGAGAGCAACGACCCGAGCGCCGCCAGACAGGCACCGGCCCGGATGACGGGAGCCCACGTCGGCGACACGTCGGCGAGCGTCTTCGTCGCGAGGTCGCTGCCCAGCGCGTTCAACGCGGTGAGCGCCACGATCGCGTAGACGATCAACGTGATCGCCAGCGCGATGACCACGGCTCGCGGAATCGTCTTCTGCGGCTCCTTGACCTCCTCTCCGAGGGTGGCGATGCGCGCGTAGCCCGCGAACGCGAAGAACAGGAGCGCGGCGGCGGGGAGGATGCCGGACGGGAGGAAGTCAGCCGGCGCCGCCGCGTCCCGAGCCGTGACGGTCGTCAGGGCCAGCACGAGCAGAACTGCGATCACGATGATCCTGGTGGCCAGTGCGGACTTCTGGACACCGGTCAGGTTGAGCACGGTCAACGCCACGATTGCCGCCACCGCAACGGGTTTCGGCGCACCGACGTAGGTGCCGACCGTCAACGCCATGGCCGCGCACGACGCCGTCTTGCCCAGCACGAACGCCCAGCCGGCCAGGTCGCCCCAGATCCGCCCGAGCCGTTCGCGCCCGTAGACGTAGGTGCCGCCGGACTGCGGGTACTTCGCGGCCAGCCAGGCGCTCGACAACGCGTTGCAGCAGGCGATCACGCCCGCGATGACGAGGCTGACGAGCAGCGCGGACCCGGCCGCCGCCGCGGCCGGGGCGAACACCGCGAACACTCCAGCGCCGATCATCGAGCCGAGCCCGACGAAGACGGCATCGGTCAGGGTCAGACTTCGGGTCAGTTGCACCCGGACAGTGTGCCGCCAAGGATCAGTGAGACACAGGGCATCCCTTCACCTGGGACGAGGCCGGGAAGAAGTTCGGCAGGAGTTCACTCGTGTCGTAGTAGCGGTGGTAGACCGGCGTGAGCCCGCCCGACACGGGTGGCACGATCCACGACCAGTCGGCGGGACACGAACGACCGGCCGCCTCCTCCTTCTCCAGGTGCGTCAGGAACCTCTTCGACTCGGTGTGGTGATCGGTGATCGTGACCCCGGCCTCGCCGAACGAGTGCAGGACGGCGCGATTGAGCTCGATCAACGCTCGGTCGCGCCACAACGTCGCCTCCGACGACATGTCCAGGCCCATTCGTTTGGCGATGTACGGCAGCAGGTCGTACCGGTCGTGGTCGGCGAGGTTGCGGGCACCGATCTCGGTGCCCATGTACCAGCCGTTGAAGGGCGCCGACGGGTAGTCGATACCGCCAACGCGCAGGCGCATGTTGCTGATCGCGGGGACGGCGTGCCACTTCACGCCGAGTGCCGCGAGCCACGGGAGTTCCGGGTGGGACAGCGGAACCTCGAGCACGGCGTCCGCGGGGATCTCGACGAGCGCCGGGTCGTGGCCCTCGCACGTGACCATCAGCGGCAGCACGTCGAACGGGCCGCGCGACGCCGGTGGTTTCCAGCCGCGCTTCAACGCGAGCTCGGTCAGCGCCAGGTTCCTGGCGTCGCCGAGGACACCGCCGTCGGAGCCGCGGTAGGCGGCGTAGCGGACGATCTGTTCGTTGAGGATCCGCGGGGCGGGCATGCCGGGCTCCGCGGGGGCGAAGACCGTGATGACGGGCCGGATCTTGCCCTTGTTCGTCGCCACCCGGAGGTGCTCGACGCACTCGGCGGCCACGTCCGCGGGGGCGGACACCTCCCGCAGGTCGCGCACTTTCAAGCTCCGCCAGTACAGGCGGCCGATGCAGCGGGAGCTGTTGCGCCAGGCCACCCTGGCGCCGAAGGTCAGTTCGGCGGTCGTGTGGCGGTAGGTGCCGGTCGCGGCGATCTCCGCGTGCACCTCGGCCAGCCTGGCCTCGACCGGACCCAGGTCAGGGTGCTCGGCGTGGTGCTGGCGGACGAAGTCCTCTGCCTCGGCGATGTCGATCTCGCCGGTGTTCTCGACCTGCGCCGGGGGAAGCGCCGTGAGGGAACGGGGCATCACATCAGTCGGGACGGGGGTCATGGCGAGGCACCGTAGTTGCGCTTTCGTGTACCGGAAACCGCCTGTCGCGTTACGCCATCTGGATCACTGGACCGCGTCCGACACGGTGAGCGAGTACTTGATACCGCAACCGGGTGACAATCCTCGCGACAAAGGGTGGTTTTCGACTGTTACCACGCCGAAATCAAACATTGACCGGTGATCTAGTTCACTGGTGGATTCGACCCGTTCGAGTGAACTTCTCCGGCACCTCCCACGAGGAGAAACGCGTCATCCCGCGCACTGCCACCGAAGGCGGCAACGCCCGGAGCGCGAAGCTCCGCAACGCCAGGGCGATCGGCGACCGCATCTCGATCCCGAACTTCCCCGCCGTCTTCGAACTCCGCCACACCGACTGCGTCCGCGGCCGGCGCAACGCGTCGTACCGGGCGAGATCACCGTCGCACACGGCCAGCGTCACCGCGTCCTCCAGCGCCATGCACGCGCCCTGTCCCAGGTACGGCACCATCGCGTGCGCCGCGTCGCCGAGCAGCGCCACCCGTCCCGACACGAACGTCGGCAGCGGCGGCAGCTCGTGGATGTCGTGCCGGAGGATCTCCGGCGTCGTCGCCATCAGCGTCGGGATCGGCTCGTGCCAGCCGCCGAAGAGCTCCACCGGATCCAGGTCGGCCCCGGCGGGCGCCACCGCCGAGACGTACCAGCAGACCCGGCCGTCCGCGAGCGGCAGGACCCCCGCCTCGCCGCCGGGACCGAATGTCTGCGAGATCTCCAGATCGAACGGACCCGGCGCCACCCCTCGCCACGCCGTGGCCCCCGCGTACACCGGTCCCGGCGCGTCGGGCAGCAGCTCCGCGCGGAGGCGGCTGTTGATGCCGTCCGCCGCCACCACGAGGTCTGCGTCCAGCTCCTCAACGCCGGTCACCTCGACGTTGTTGAAAAGGATCTCCGGCGGCAACGCGCGCAGCAGCACGCCGTGCAGATCGGCCCGGTGCATCGCGATGATCTTCTCCTGGCCGACCCCCGGCAAATGCGTCAGCCACCGCCCGTCGGACGCCTTGATGCCACCCGACACACGCGAGGTGCCGAGCTTCCTCGCCTCGTCCGCGACGCCCATCCACTCCAGCGCCCGCACCGCGTTCGGCATCACGCCGAGCCCGGCACCGACCTCGCCGAACTCCGCTGCTCGTTCGAGGACCTGAACCTCCCAGCCCACGCGCCGCAACGACACCGCCGCGGCCAGCCCGCCGATGCCACCGCCCACCACGATCGCCTTCATCCCCGCCTCCTCTACATCTGTAGAGGAATCTACACCTGTAGACTACAGCTGTAGAGAGACAAGGGACACAGTGCGCAAAGACCTGATCACCGACGCCGCGATCGCGCTCGTGGCCGAACTCGGCATGCGCGGCCTGACCCACCGGGCCGTCGACAGGAAGGCCGGCCTGCCGGAGGGCTCGACGAGCGCCTACTTCCGCACGCGCAAGGCGTTGATCGAGGGGCTCGTGGAACGGCTCGCGGTCCAGGAGCAGCAGGAGATCGACCTCGACACCGACGACGTGGCGGGCAGCATCGCGAGGACGATCGACAGCTGGCTCGTCGAGCGGAACCGCACGCTCGCCAGGTACGCGGCGATGCTCGAAGCCACCCACCATCCAGAGCTCAGGACGATCCTCGCGCACTCGCCGCGGGAACAGGCCACGGCGCTCGCGCGGGCGTTGGGCCACGAGAACCCCGAACGCGCCGGCGCGCACATCACCGCGTTCATCGAGGGCCTGCTCTTCTACCGGCTCGTCGGCGGCGGCAGCACCACCGGGCCGACGCCGGGCACCGAGGAGAGCGTCCAGGACCTCAGGAAGGCCGTCGAAAAGGCGTTGCGACCGTAGGTACCGTGGGTTTCATGGGATTCGGGTACGGGGTCTTCTACCTCTGATTCAGGACGTGTGCCATCACGCACCACGTCCTGTTTTCGCGTACCCAAAAGAGGATCCGCATGCGCTCGCATGTTCATTTGACGACCCGCGATCTCACCAAGGGCTATGAGGCCGGGCCCGTCGTCGACGGCATCTCGCTGAAAGTCTCCGCCGGCCAGCGTCTCGGCATCATCGGTGAGAACGGCCGCGGCAAGACCACGTTGCTCCGCCTGCTGGCCGGGGATTTGCTGCCAGATCAGGGAACCATCACCCGGCACGGCTCGTTGAGCCTGGTACGACAGGAAATGCCGTTCCAGGACGGCGAAACGGTGGGGGACCTGTTGTCGGAAGCGCTGCGCGAAAGCCGTCGCGCACTGTCCGAACTGGACAGTGCGGCTGAGCCGTTCGACGAGCAGCGCTACGAGAAGGCATTGGCCCACGCCGAGGACATCGAGGCGTGGGACGCCGAACGCCGCGCCGACATCGCGCTCAAGGCGCTCGACGCCGATCACGACCGGGCGAGGAAACTCGCGGAGCTCAGCGTCGGCCAGCGTTACCGCGTCAGGCTCGCGTGCCTGCTCGCCGAGCGCGCGGACGTCCTGCTGCTCGACGAACCGACGAACCACCTCGACGCGAGCGCGCTGGGCTTCCTGACCGAACGCCTGCAACACCATCACGGCGTCGTGGTGCTCGTGAGCCACGACCGCACGTTGCTGGACGACGTCTGCACGCAGCTGCTCGACCTCGACCCGGCTCCTGACGGCGAGGTTCATCTGCACGGCGGTGGCTACCGGGCGTTCAAAGAGGCGAAACGCGCCGAACGTCAGCGCTGGGAACAGCGGTTCGCCCAGGAGGAAGCCGAGCACGACGAGCTGGCCGAACGGGTCGAACGGGCGCAGTCACGACTCAGGGACGCCTGGCGTCCGCCCAAGGGAGCGTTCAAGCACAAGCGCAGCACGCGCGCGGCGAACAAGATGCGCAACGTCGCCCGCCGGCTCGAGGAGCTGGACGACCAGCGCGTCGACGCTCCCCCGCCACCGTTGCGCTTCCAGCCACCGGCCCTGGAAGCCGACGGCGACCTGCTGCACGCGACCCCGCTGGAAGTACCCGGAAGGCTGAATCTCACCGAGCCGATCTCGCTCGGCGCCGGCGACAAGCTGGTGATCACCGGCCCCAACGGAGCCGGCAAGTCGACGTTGCTCGGCGTCCTCGCCGGCCGCATCAAGCCTGCTCGGGGCACAGTCCACCACATCGGCACGGTGGCTCTGCTCGCCCAGGAGTCGTCGTTCGCCGACGAGGACGCCATCGCAGGGCGGCTCTGCCCGCGAGCGCACGACCTCGGACTGCTGAGCGAAAAAGACCTCGCCCGCCCCGTCCGGACCCTGTCCACCGGGCAGAGAAGGCGACTGGAGCTCGCGATCCTGCTGAGCAGCGGCCCGCACGTGCTCCTGCTCGACGAACCGACCAACCACCTGTCGATCGCACTGGTCGACGAACTGACGGAGGCGCTGCACCAGACCAGGGCCGCCGTGGCCGTCGCGACCCACGACAGGCAGATGCGGACAGATTTCGCTTCGTGGCGCACCGTGACGCTGGATCCAGCTTCACAGAGTCGTGAAAGTTCTGTAGCTTCTGAAGTGGTCCTCTACTGAGCACTGGGAGGTGTGCGAGATGACCGAACTGATCTCCGAAGAGCTGCCCATCGACCGCCAGACCCCGTTCGACCCGCCCGCCGAGGTCACCGAAATCCGCGAGAAGGCCCGCATCAGCAGGCTGAAGTTCGCCGACGGCCACCTCGGCTGGCTCGTCACCGGTCACCACCAGGTGCGGGAAATCCTGGGAAGCCCCAAGTTCAGCAACAACCCCGAGAAGCACCACCTGCTCGACAAGCGGTTCCAGGGGGACATGCCGGAGGACAAGGACCTGCGCAAGGTCGAGCCGGGCATGTTCCTCAGCCAGGACCCGCCGGACCACACCCGGCTGCGCAAGATGCTGCAGGGCCAGTTCACGGTCCGGCGGATGAACCAGCTGTCCGAGTGGATCGGCACGATCGTCGACGACCAGCTGAAGCACATGCGGTCGCTCGGTGACCGGGCGGACCTCGTGAAGGAGTTCGCGCTTCCGGTGCCGTCACTGGTGATCTGCGCGCTGCTCGGCGTCGACTACGACGAGCGGCACAGGTTCCAGGAGGACACGGCGAAGATGCTGAGCCTGGACGTGACGTTCAAGGAGGCCATGGCGGCCTTCCAGCGCATCCAGGAGTTCATGCGCGAGCTGATCGCCCGCAAGAAGGCCAACCCCGGCGGCGACGACATGATCAGCGACCTGCTGGCCACCGGGGAGCCGACCGACGAGGAAGCGTCGAACATGGCGATGCTGCTCCTGCTCGCCGGGCACGAGACCACGGCGAACATGCTGGGCATCGGCACGTTCACGCTGCTGCAGCACCCGGACCAGCTGCAGATCCTCAAGGACGAGCCGGAGATCATCGACAACGCCGTCGAGGAGCTCATGCGGTACCTGTCGATCATCCACTTCGGACCGGTGCGCACCGCGGTCGAGGACGTGGAGATCGACGGGCACCTCATCAAGGAAGGCGACACGGTGCTGATGCACGTCCCGGCCGCGAACCGGGACCCGGAGAAGTTCCCCGGCAACCCCGATGAGCTCGACCTGCGCCGCCCCGCGTCGGGCCACGTGGCGTTCGGGCACGGCATCCACCAGTGCCTGGGCCAGCAGCTCGCCCGCATCGAGATGCGGATCGGGTTCTCCAAGCTGTTCCAGGAGTTCCCCGACCTCCGGCTGGACATCGCACCGGAGGAGGTGCCGCTGCGCACGGACATGGGGATCTACGGAGTCCACTCGTTGCCAGTAGCGTGGTCGTCATGAAGATTTCCGTCGATCAGTCGAAGTGCTGCGGCTCCGGGATGTGCGTCCTGACGGACCCGGACCTCTTCGACCAGAACGAAGAAGACGGCACGGTGGTGCTGCTGGTGGAGCACCCCGACGCCGCGCACGAGGCCACCGCGAAGGAAGCGGCGAGCCTGTGCCCGGCGAGCGCGATCACGATCAGTTGATCCGCACGAGGTAGCCGTTGGCGAGCAGCCAGGCGACATTCAGTGCTCCGTCGCCTGGCACCAACGCCCTGTCCAGCTTCTGCTGCAGCCCACCCCCCGGCTGCTCGAACCACGGCGCGATCGGTCCTTCCCACACGGCAAACGCCTTGGTCACGCGATATGCGTGGTAGTTGCACCGGTACGCGGGATCGAACGTGTAGAGGCTCTGCGGCGGAATCGCGCGCGTCGAGTAGTGCGCTCCCTTGTACGCCAGGAACCCGCCGTACTCGCTGCCGAACCGGTCCAGCTTCGTGTTCACGCCGAGCGTCCGCTGGTACTTGATCGGCTCGCCGTCGGGCCTGAGCCAGAACCCGTCCTGCGGCGGGTAGTTCCAGCCGGCGCCGTTCCAGTACTTGGCGAGGAACTGCTCCTTGCTCAGGTGCCCGAACCGCTTGTACCCGGCCACCAACGGCCCGACGGGCCGCTGCCACGCCTCGGGCAACGTCTCGGGCCCGAGCCGGCTGTCCCCTTGATAGGCGCCGGAGCACGCCTCGACAGTCGCTTGTGCCGCACCGATTCCGGCATTGGCGCCGAACAGGACAAGAGTCGCGGCAAACAACGCCGCCAAAATCCGTTTGCCTGCGAACATACTCGCATCCTGGCGCGCGGCACCGACTTCCGCACTACCCTCTTCCGCGTGAACTTCGCTCCCGGCTGGTACCCCGACAACGCCGACCAGCGCTTCGTCCGCTGGTGGGACGGCACCCAGTGGACTCCCCACGTCCAGCCGCGCCAGCAACAGACCGACGCCCACCACCTGGAAATGCAGATGGGCGGCACGGGCCAGGACCGCGTGGCCCAACAGGTTCAGCGCGCAGGCGTCCAGCAACCGATCGCGGGCGGCGGCGGCACGCTGTTCACCGAACCGGTCCTGGTGGTGAACCAGAAGGCGAAGCTCATCGAGATGTCGAACTCCTACGTCATCTACGACCAGCACGCCCGCCACATCGGCACCGTCGAACAGGTGGGCCAGTCCGGCGCCGCCAAAGCCCTGCGCGCCTTCACCAAGCTCGACGCGATGCTCGACGTCCGCCTGGAAATCCGCGACGTGCACGGCCGCCCGCTGCTCCGCCTGCTGCGCCCGGCGACGATGTGGAAGTCCAAGGTCATGGTCGAACGCGGCGACGGCATGCCGATCGGCGAGATCATCCAGGAGAACGTCTTCGGCAAGGTCCGCTTCGCCTACGTGTGCAACGGCATGAAGGTCGGCGGCATCTACGCCGAGAACTTCCGCGCCTGGAACTTCTCCCTGCGCGACCACACCGACACCGAGGTCGCCCGCATCACCAAGACCTGGCAGGGCATGGCCAAGGCGATGTTCTCCACCGCCGACAACTACGTCGTGCAGTTCCACCGCCAGGTGCCGGACCCGTTGCTGAGCATGATCGTGGCCTCGGGCGTCACCGTGGACACGGTGCTGAGCCAGAGCCAGGGCTAGCGAACCCGAGCGGGGTCATTTCATCGCCGCCTCCGGGAATTACCGCTTCGCGGTTTTGAATCCGGTTCACTCGATGGTGTTCATTTTCGACCGTAATATTCTCGTGATCTTGCGGTAGAGTCGAACACGTGCGCGACCCCGGTCTTTCCCTCCTCTCCACTGACGAGCTGCTGCGCAGCATCGTCGGCAAGGTGACGGAAATCCGGGCCGCGAATATGCAGTGATGCAGGAAATCGCCGAGCTGAATCAGCGAGGAGCCGCCGCGGAGCTGGGGTACAAAACTCTGCCGCAGGTGCTGCGGCATGCGGTCCGCTGGGATCCGACGACCGCCAGGCGCTGGGTCGAGCAGGCCGTCCTGCTCAGCAGTGAGATCACCCCGACCGGCAGCGAAATCACCCCAGCCCTTCCGGTGACCGCCGCGGCCGCGGCGGAGGGCGCGCTGTCGCTCGACCACGTCGCCGCGGTCGCCGAGGCGATGAAGACCCTGCCCGCCGAGGTCGAGAACCTGGTCGTGGAGTGTGCCCGCGACCACGAGCCCGCCGCGGTGCGCACGTTCGGCAAAGACCTGGCCTACGGCCTCTACCAGAACGACCCCGAACCCCGTGACCCCGAACCCGCGCCCGAGGGCAACCGGCTCACGCTGCGGCAGAACAAGGCCGGGGACTGGAAGCTCGCGGCGACCCTGGACGCCCTCACCGGCGCCAAGTTCGCGACGCTGCTCGATCCGCTGGCCAAGCCCCGCCCGGCCACCGACGAGGGCCCGGACCCGCGCTCGCTCGACGAGCGCCAGGGCGACGCCCTGGCCGAACTGATCGACCTGATGCTGCGCGCCGATC